>NZ_LPWA01000143.1 GCF_001510895.1 Mesorhizobium loti
GACACGGACGCCCCCGGACCAATCGTAGCGAGCAGGACCATCCGAAAGCGGAGAAACAAATGCAATAATCGCGTTGACAGTCGAACCCTCATGTAAGGATGAAGCCCGCATCGGCCAGAAGAACGGCATCGTGCGGCAATGGGCAAGGCGCGGCACCCGACCTCGCCAGCCGGCCGATCAGCGCTACAAGAGTGCGTATCTGTTTGGCGCGATTTGCCCGGCGCGCGGCGCCGGGGCCGCTCTGGCTCTACCCTTTGCCGACACCGAGGCCATGCAACGCCATATCGACGAGATCAGCCGGCATGTTGAAAAGGGCGCACACGCTGTGCTCGTCATGGATCGTGCCGGATGGCACACCACCGCCAATCTCAGGATGCCGAAAAACATGACGGCGATCTTCCTGCCCTCGCGCTCCCCGGAACTGAACCCGGTCGAAAACGTCTGGCAATATCTGCGGCAGAATTGGCTCTCAAACCGCGTCTTCGACGACTACGACGCCATCATCGACGCCGCTTGCGAGGCTTGGCAGAAGCTCCTCGCTGCGCCCGAAACCATCACATCGATCGGAATGCGGCAGTGGGCGCACGTCGGTCAAACTCCATGACTCTTGGTATTATCTGCACCGGATTGAGATACAGCTTGTCCCAGAGCACTACGCGCGGCACCGCTTGTGCTCGCCACGCCGCCAGCTGCCATGTCCCGGAAGAACCCCATAGAATCATGATCAGCGGCAGTGCGCAGCGGGCTTCTGGTGTGGCGATGACGCGGCGAAGAACGCCGCGGGCGGTCCAACTCAGCGCGCCGCTCGAAGCGCCGGGGTGGCTATGCCAGTCGCCGAGGTACGTCTCGCGGCGACCCGAACGCTCATAGTGGGCGGCAATCTGCTCAAGCTGCCATTGCTGATCAGGCTGGAACCGGAAGCGCTCGTGAAGGGCGCCGGGTCCGGGACCAATCATGGCGGTTATGACGGCGGTATCAGGATTTAACCACCAGCCCATGAAAGTGCCGCCGGTCTCTAACGGGAATTTGTTGTCGGCTTCAACCGCACATTCCTGTGTCACGGTGTCGGGGAGCCAGGCATCGAGATCCGGCAGCATCAATGCCCGCCCTGGCAGTCCGGATGTTTTGGCAGCAGATCGACACGCCAGCGCGGCGGACAGCGCGCTCGTTCATCATCAACAAAGCTGAGTGTCTGCACGACCGAACCCTGGTCCGCCTCACCCGAAAGGGTATCGACGGCCAGCCTCACCGCCTGCAGCGAAAGTTCCCGCAGATCATAATCGGCACCGGTGAATGTGCGCTCGCCGCACCCTGCCGGCTGGATCAGGGCCTCGTCACCAGCATCCTGTCCTGACGGGGGATCGATTTCGTGCTTGTGCCATGCATGCAAAAGGCAGATCGGGCAGCCGCTTTCGCGGATGTGCCGGACAACGGTGCCGCCCTCCAGCGTCGGCGTCGCGGATAAGCTTATGAGCGGAACGACTGCGCTTCGGCAGCGGTCATCCAGGAGCGTTGTAACGCCGTGCGAAGCGCTGCCGTCGATAACGAGATCGGCGCCCCTGATGAGCGCGTCGAGGACATCGTCGTCACCCGGATCGCTCAGAGCCTGCGCCGCAACACCTATAAAATGCGGATGGCCGCGGACTTCGGTTGCCGGATACTGGCGAGCGAGAAAAGCCCGCAACGCCGCTGTCTTGCGCTGCCCCCAGGCGGCTACGCCCAGCGGCCAGCGGATCGTGTTTCCGGGCTCAAGAATGTCATGTTCGACAAGATCGAGGGTGCGGCATCCGTTTCGGGCCAGTTCGATCGCTACCGGTGCGCCGACGGCGCCAACGCCGACGACAACGATCCGCTTGTCTTTGAGGGACGCAACGGCCGGAACGCGCCAGCCAATGTCGCTCGGCCCGGCGCGAAAAGCGGGCAATGCGGTGATACGAAGTGGTTTGGGGGCCCTGTTCTTCTTCGGCTCAAAGCCGTGCGCATGACCGAAGACCATGACGAAGGACCAGCCGAGGCCCGTTTTACCGAAGGCAAGCTCGCTCGGATAGACGATTGCGCAGAGTTCGAACTTCAGGCCTGGACCGTAGTTTCGCGGCTGGGCACGCTGGAGCCATAAGTAATCTTGGCGGAGTTTTTTTAGCTGTGCCTCGAGCTGAGGATCGGGCAGGATCGTGTCTTTTGATCTCACCCATGGAACCTCCAGCTGATTCTTCGTGTCGGCTAGGTCGGTCGGGAGCGGACCCGCCCATTGGTGAAGGACCTGACCATCCTCAGCGCGAATCTCTTTGACATAGGCCCTGATCGCCGGAATATGGACTGGACCGTTCTCGGCCTCGACTTTGACCGTTTGATCTTGGATGTAACGCAGCTGCAAGGTGCCTTGCGAGGCGTCGCCGAGATCCCACCCGCTGTCGATTAGACAATAGGATCCGGAATTAAGGCCAAGGTTGTTCCACCAGTATTCGGCAGGCTCGCCCTGCGGGTCTTCCTCTCCGGTGCCACGCACCGAATCGGCGAGCTGTTTTTCCAGCAACGTCCAAAGCGACCAGCTCGGTCTCCACTGCCTGGTGTCGCGGCCGAGCAGGCAGAGATTGCCCTCGACAGGACTGCGGTGACGCGCAGGCGGGGGGTCAAGGCCGGCGAGCAGAAAGACCTGAGGCCGAAAGTGCGGGTAGGCGTCGGGAAAGACAGCCTGCAGCCGAAGGGTCGTCGCGGCATCGAGCGGCCAGTCGAATGTGAGCGACAATCGCCCGGCAGCGAGGGCCGGCTCGTCAATCTCGGGCGTTATCCCGGCGGCGTGCAGCGCGTCGAGTTCGTATTGAAGCCGCCCCGGATAACGCTTCTCCCAGCGGGGAACTGGCCCCGCTGAGGTCGTCACGGACGACTCGGGATCAACCATCTCTCTCATCCCACCTTGCGCGGCGGGGGTGCGGGCGGATCAGGCGGCCCCGGAGGAACACAGTGCGGCGGCCCGGAAGGCACTCCGTGAGGCGGTCCTTTTCCGGGACTATCTGGCGGTGCCTTTCCGGGATTGTCGGGTTTTCCAGTCATAATTGGCTTCCATATCTAAATACTTTGTGAACTGCTGACGAGCAGGCACAAAGGTTCTTGGCAATAAGTTGCTTCTGAGTTTACATCCTGGACGTAGAAATTTTCGATCCCCGACTAGTGCTTTCTACCTAACAAAAGAATCCGATTCGGGATTCCCTTTCGGGAGCGTGCGCTGTGCTGAGATGGGCCATACGAACCTCCTCTTAGAGCGCGCCGGATGACGCCATACCTAGGCGGGCAGCCTTAAACCTAACCTCCCTTTTCATCATCGCTCGTGTGCGATCACACCAGCGGGAATGGTACGAAGGGCACCTTGCTCAAGGGCGCCCTTCGCATCGGCGGCAGTCTTCGATCCCGGAGGTGCGGACCTAAGCGCTTTGGAAAGAGCCGCCGGTGAGCCCTTTTTGGGTATCCCGCTTCGCTAACACCGGCTGGACGGGGAAGCATAGCGCACCCGTTCGTATGCGGCGAGCGCGATGAGACAAGTGCTTCGCTCCCTCAGAACGAGCGCTGGAAGCGGAGGAAACCGCCGACGGCGCTGCTCTTGCCTGCGGGGATGCCGGTCCAGTTGTAACCGTTGCTGTCGTGGTCGTTATGCGCCCAGTCAACTTCGGCCGTGATCGTGAGGCCCGGGACGATCTTGTACGCGACGTTCGCCGCAAGGCCAAATTCCTTGGCCTCATCGTACGACACCTGGAGGTTGAACGCAGTCTTCTCGTTGAACTTGTAGGTGCCACCACCCCAGACTGCCCAGTTGCCGCCCCACTGCTTGTAGAAGCCGCGGCCACCGGCCGGGATTGCCCAAGTCGCGTCCGTCAGATTGTCGTCGGTGCCGTAGCCGGCCATGATGAACAGCGAAATCGCGTCGGTGGCGTTCACGTCCAAGCGGACCTTGCCGGCGACTTCCTCGTAGTTGGCGTCATAGGCGACGACGCCGGCGATAGCGCCCCAGCCCTGCGTGTACTTCAAGCCGCCGACGACATGCGGAACGTAGCTGTCGATGGTACCGACAGTGCCCGAGCCTTCTTCGAGCGAGATAACGGCTGAGAAACCGTTGCCGGCGTCGAAGTAGTACTGGACGACGTTGGTGTCGAAATCGCCATAGGGAACCAGCGTATCGTTGATAACGTTGCCGGCGTAGCCGATGAACGTGTCGAACGCCGATTCGTCCTTACCGACGCGCAGCCCACCGAGTTGAATCCAGGCAAAGTTCAGCGAACTGCTGTTGCCGCCGTCGGAATAGTTGAAGCGGGTCTCTGTGTAGGTCTTGAGGGTGCCGAGCTCTGTTTCCTGACCCGTCCAGGTCTTCAGGTTGAAGCGGGCCTTCTTGTGCCAGGTATCGTTGATGCTGCCGTCCTCATGGTCGACCGCGCGACGGCCGTCGAACGACCCTGCCTGACCGGCCGACGCATCCCAGCGGATATAGCCACCGATGCGCAGGCAGGTTTCTGTGCCAGGGATATAGAAATAGCCGGCGCCATAGACGTCGCAGGTCTTGACGTATTCGGCCGGCTCCGGCTCGGCGACGACGACGGCGGCGCGCGCACCGGAGACTGCGAGAAGTGCCGCAGCGGAGCCGAGAAGAAAGCTCTTGATGTTCATTTTGATCTCCACTCAAAAAAATTAAAAAAGAGGCAGGGTTATCCTCGCGAGGACAGCGCCCCTCCCCATTCCCCACTTTCGAGAACGATGCGCGTCGCGCTGCTTTCTCACAGTTTGACGCTATCCATCATTTAGATTCGTTCAAGATATATTATGCCAATTGCGACGTTTATGGCAATAGCAGTGGCAATTATGTCACAAAATTCATTGATATACTGTACGTTTAGCACGAACTATACATTCAACTCAATCTAGACAATTCGCACATAGTTGCGATCTACAGCATTCAGCACGGAGTGTGCGTGCACGCCACTCAATACCGCTTGCCAGAAGCGAGTGCCAGTCTCATTGATTTGCAGTTAGTTTCGTCAGTGCGACTTCATCGAGGAAAATCCTCGTGCGGCTGAAACAACTTCGGCAGCCAAATCCTGTCTGAGCATTTCCATGGGTATGCGACCATCTAGAAGAGGCGAAGGGCAGATCAGCCAAAGCCATGCCAGTCTGGGATTGGCGATCCAAGAGAGCACCTGTCGTATCCCTGGCGTCGGTCTGCCGTCGATGAACTGGGCCAGGGGAAACACATGCTTGCGAGCGCCTTTGCGCAATGCGATCACGTCATTGTGCCGCTGCCACCAATGCAATGTTGAGCGCGGTATGCCGAAGCGCTTTTCCAGATATGTTGGCCCGGCCACCTGACCCGCCCAGTCTTCAATGCGCCTGGAATCGCATTGCTGATCTCCTGCTTCTACGGCCAAGCGTCCACGTCCGCCTTCGGTTCGCGCCGGGAAGGGGGGCGACTCACCGACGCCGACGTCGAAACGGCGCGCCGCCTCGGCTGCGAGACGGTGAACAAATTCGGAGGCTAGGCAAGCCAGGTCGTCATGAATGGCTTGTTGGTCAGTTGCCGAAAGCAGATCGGTAGCAGCGTTGTTGCCAATCCCCACGCGGGAGGGGGGCAAAGTGTGTGCTCTTATAACCTCATCGTACTGAGCCAGAACACGCTGGACTTCCTTTGCAACCAAACTTGAGAGCTCATCCTGGTGAGGTTCATTTCCAGAGCCAAAGGATTTGATCATGTGTTGCTCCCCCTGCCGCATAAGCGGTCATTTTCGCCCCCACACAGCATCGCTTGAACCGGCGTCCAGCGCGAAGACATGTGGATTCCGATGCGGACCATCCCCAAGGAACGACGCCTTATGATTCTCTTTCGGGAGTGCACATGGGCGTCTGGAGTATGCGCACAGGAATATCCCTCACCGTTTCTTCGATTGATCGCCAGCGTCTGGCGGCGCTGATTAGGGATCGCAACGCCTCGCAGAAGCATGCCTGGCGCGCCGAGATCGTGCTTTTGTCCGCCGACGGCGTCGGCACCGTCGAGATCATGCGCCAGACCGGCAAGTCGAAGACCTGTGTGTGGCGCTGGCAGGAGCGCTTCGCCGAGGATGGCTTGGAGGGGCTGTTGCGCGACAAGACGCGGCCTTCGCGCATTCCGCCACTCGGACCCGAGGTGGCCGAGCGTGCGGTGGCGCTGACGTTGAAAGACCCGCCCGGCGAAACGACGCACTGGACCGCCGACATGATGGCGCACGCCACCGGCATCAGCGCCAGCGCGGTCAGACGCATCTGGAAGGCGCATGGGCTGCAGCCGCATCGCTGGCGGCAGCTCAAGCTCTCCAGCGATCCGCACTTCGTCGACAAACTGCGCGATGTCGTCGGCCTTTATGTCGCCCCGCCGGCGCACGCCATCGTGCTGCCGGTCGACGAGAAGAGCCAGATCCAGGCCCGAGACCGCACCCAGCCCGGCCTGCCCGTGAAGAAGGGCAGGCTCGGCACCATGACCCGCGACTACAAGCGCAATGGCACGACCACGCTGTTCGCCGCCCTCAACGTGCTCGACGGCACCGTCATCGGCAGGAACATGCAGCGCCACCATCAGAAGTTCATTCGCTTTCTCAACACGATGCCGAGGTGCCGGCCGACAATGCCGTTCACGTCATCCTCGACAACTACGCCGCCATAAGCACCCTAAGGTGCGTGCCTGGCTCAACCGCCATCAGCGCTTAACCTTCCACTTCACTCCCACGTCGTGCTCGTGGTTCAACGCCGTCGAGGGGTTCTTCGCCAAGCTGTCGAAGCGACATAGCGCGGCGTCTTTCATTCAGTCGTCGACCTGCAGGCGGCCATCAACCGCTTCCTCTCGGAGCACAACCGCAAACCCAAACCCTTCACTGGACCGCCGATCCCGACAAAATCATCGCCGCCGTCAAACGTGGGCACCAAGTGTTAGATTCCATCCACTAGATTGCTCAAACGCTTCGTTGCTCTCCGCCCCGAAAAATTGACGCAGAACACTCGGTCTGCCGGCTCGTTATATGCGCAACCGCCTCTCGAATTTCGCGGAAATGTGCGTATTTGACCGATGAATTCGCGGAATCGACACTAGTTACCGGCGAAATAAACGCTTCAGAGTTCATCTCCGCTTGAGGGAGGACAACGGAATCGGTGAATTGGCTTTCACTGGTTTCGTCACGACAAGGCTGTAGTATTGGTCGATCCCCAATCCTGCCTGCAGGAGTCCCTCCATGAATTCTTGATACGTAGCCATGGAAGGAGACGAAACGCGCATCAGATAGTCGATCCGCCCCCCGATAGCCCAGCAGTCCAGGATTTCCGGGATCTCTTTGATGGCAGTCTCGAAGTGTCGTTGATCCTCAAGACGATGGCGATCCAAAACCACCTCCACCATTATAGAGACGATGCCCCCGATGAGGCTGGACTGAGTCGCGCGTAGAATCCCTCAATGACCCCCGTGGCTTGCAGTACACGTAGCCGTTCCGAACAGGCCGACGGCGAAAGATGTACACGCTTTGCGAGCTCGCTCTTCGAAATCCGACCATCTGACTGGATTTCTGAGAGGATCCGGATATCCCACGCGTCTAGTTGCACAGCATCGGGTTTCGACTTCATGATCTTTTGCTCTCAAACCGAAGGGCAATTGGTGCCCAGCAATTCTATCATCAAACGAAGCGAGCGAATTTAGTGGGCATATCTGTCTTCGGTCCGAAACGCGTCAGTATGAGGTTGTCGAATCTCATCTGCTGAGAGCGCATTCAACCAGAAGGCATGCAGAACACTTGGGCTATTGCCCTCCCCTACCCAGGCGATGATGTTTTGGAGAGGGGCGATCGCCTGGCAGCGACCTTCGTCCTGCTGAACGGTGCTTTTGTTGGTACCCCGGTGCTTGACCTGATTGGCACCCTCGACAACACCGAGCATGGATCGGATGGCCGGCAGGTTGGCGTAGTGTTTACATCCGGGCATGTGGCATGACACGCGCCTTGACGGCCTTTCTGATCTGAATTGCCGAGGAGCTGACCCCAACATGCAATTTGTGTCACCGTTGCGGTTCAAATCCAGTGCGGCAGTCTGGGCAAATCGCGCGAGCGGAAGGCTCAAACGCCGATGCTGCGGGCGATGTCGTCGGCGGCCATGCGCTTACACCACTCAAGGGGGCCGGAATTGTGGATGGAGTTTCCCTCAACGTCGACAGCCAAGATGACCGGCATGTCCTGCACCTCGAATTCGTAGATGGCTTCCATACCCAGATCTTCAAAGGCGACGATCCGTGCCGCCTTGACCGATTTTGAAATCAAATACGCGGCGCCGCCAACTGCGATGAGATAGGGCGTTTTGTGCCTCACGATCGACTCGATGGCGGCTGGGCCCCTCTCCGCTTTGCCAACCATTGCATATAGCCCAGTCTCCGCGAGGATCTTTTCAGTAAAGCCGTCCATCCGGCTGGAGGTTGTCGGGCCAGCCGGCCCGACAACCTCATCCCTCACCGCACGGACTGGTCCGACATAATAGATCACGCGGCCCCGCAGATTGACCGGGAGCGGCTTGCCGGCATCGATCAGATCGACCATTCGTTGGTGGGCGGCGTCACGGCCTGTCAGCATCTTTCCGGACAAAAGAAGGGTTTCCCCGCAGCGCCACGATGCCATCTCTTCCTTCGTTAGCGCATCGAGATTGACCCGGTGGACATCGGCTGTTCGCAAATCCTCACTACCGATCTGGGGCCATTCGGAAAGATCGGGTGGCTCAAGCTTGACGGGTCCAGAGCCGTCCAAGAAAAACTTTAGGTGCCGATTGGCGGCGCATTGCGGGATAAGTGCAACAGGCTTGGACGCCACATGGGTAGGATAAGTCGCGACCTTAACGTCGATCACCGTCGTCAGACCACCAAGGCCCTGAGCGCCGATGCCCAGCGCGTTAATTCGTTCGTAAAGCTCGATCCGCAGCGTTTCCTCTGCGCTCGACGGCCCTCTGGCGATCAGTTCCGACATGTTGATCAGGTCGTTCATGGCCTCCTTGGCCAGTAGCATCGCCTTCTCAGCGCTGCCACCTATGCCCACCGAGATCAGGCCGGGCGGGCACCATCCGCTGCCCAGCGTCGATACAGTGTCGACCACCCAGTCGGCAACCGACGCACTGGGGTTCAGGGTGGTGAAACGGGCCTTGTTTTCCGACCCGCCACCTTTTGCGGCAATGGTGATCTCAATCCCGTTGCCGGGCACGAGTTCGACATGGACGACTGCCGGCGTGTTGTCACGGGTGTTGAGCCGTCCGGCGAGCGGATCGGCAACGATCGATGTCCGAAGGGGATTATCGGGGTCGAGGTATGCTCGACGGACCCCCTCGTTCACCAGGTCAGCGAAACCGGCCGTTGATTTGATGCGGGCGTCCAGGCCGACCTTTGCAAAGACAACCACCAGGCCGGTGTCCTGGCAGATCGGACGCCGTCCAAAGGCCGCCATGCGGGAGTTGAGCAAAATCTGCCCGATGGCATTCTTCGCCGCGGGACTTTGTTCGCGCGCGTATGCCTGCGAAAGGGACCGAACATAGTCTGGAGGATGGTAGTACGAAATGTACTGCAGGGCGTCGGCGACGCTCTTGGTGATATCCTCGCCGGCAATGGTCTGTGTTCTTTTAATCATCGAGTTTCATCCGAACGATCCGAGCCCATTGACCAGTTTCAAATTCTGAAAGCTCCGAAACCCCTGCTCGCCCCCCTCATAACCATAGCCGCTCTGTTTGACGCCCCCATAGAGTGCATCTGCGGAAACCCCTTTCAGGTAATTTACGCTGACCGCGCCCGCCAATAGACCTTCGATCAGCTCCCGTTTCGCATCGCCGTCTCCAGTGAAGAAGTAGGCAGCGAGGCCATATTCGGTAGCGTTGGCTTTCTCGATCGCCTCCTCGATCGTGTCGAATGGCGTCACGGTGAGGATCGGTCCGAACGGCTCCTCATGAAGCACTTTCGCGCCTTGTGGCACACCGCTCAGGATGGTCGGCGGCCAGTAAAAGCCCGGCCGCTCAAGGCGGGCACCACCAGTCTCAATCTTAGCGCCGCGATCGACTGCATCCTTGGTCAGACGCTGCATGGCCTCAATTCGTCGTGCGTTTGCCATCGGTCCCATCTCGGTCGCAGGGTCGTCTGGTGGACCGACCTTGATCTTGAGGGCGGCTTCAGTCATCCGGGAGAGAAATTCTTCATAGAGAGATCGCGCGACCAGAATTCTGCTGGGCGCGTTGCAACTCTGGCCCGCGCACTCGAACTTGTAATCCGAGATCGCCGGTACGGCCTTTGTCAGATCGGCATCCTCGCACACGACCACCGGCGAGTGCCCACCGAGCTCAAGGATACACTGCTGCAAGTTGTTCGCGGCGAGTTTGGCGAGCTGTTTTCCAACCGCCGTGGAGCCCGTGAAAGTCAAGATCTTCACGATCGGCGAACTGAGGAGATGCCGGGATATTATTACAGGCACGCCAAAGACGAGATTGACCACGCCGTCCGGGATGCCTGCTTGACGCAAAGCTTCGATAATGTGAACGGCCGCGCTCGGTGTCTCTTCAGCTCCTTTGAGGATCAGCGGGCAGCCTGCCGCCAAAGCAGGGGCGAGCTTGCGAGCGATGAGAACGGCGGGATAGTTCCAAGGCGTAAAGGCGGCAACGACGCCAAGAGCCTCCGGGACGATCATCCGGTTCGTGCCCATCGGAATAGGGGCAGACAGCTCTTCAGCGTGCCTGCCGTTCCACTCCAGCGTTTCGACAGCGCGCGCATACTCACCTGTCGCTTCGGCAATCGTCTTTCCCTGTTCGGCTGACAGGTCCCTAGCCGCCGCTTCAACTTTCGCTGCCAGAATTTTGGCGGCTACTAGGAGCATCTCTCCACGTTCTTTTGCAGGCCGTGAGCACCACGCCTTGTGGCTGCGCTCTGCCGCAGCGAGGGCCTCATCCAGGTCCGATGTAGTCGCCGAGGCCACCGAAGTAAACACCATCTCCGTCGCTGGATTGATGACCGGCAGAGTGGCTCCGCTGCCGCCGGCTCGCCATCTGCCATTGATGAAAAGCTGATAGTTCGTGGCGTTGGACATCCCACGCTCCGCTTGAATACTTCTGCCAATGCGAGACCAGCCGAGTCCGGACCATGGGCTCACTTCTCTGCAGTTTCGTCGCGATGGTCATGCCTGGTCAAATATGGAATGCCGGCTCAATCCATCTCGAATCCAGATTGAGAGCCGGCTGGGGCTCGCCGTGGAAACTTGATAGCACTGGGACTTGGTTTGACGGATATGCCTAAGCCCGGTCCGGAGCCATGGCCGGCCATTGCCCGCTCTCGATCAATGTCCTGGTGACATTGGGGATCAGCCTGCGGACAGCAGAGACAGCGGGAGATTGCTCATCTTTGGGGTTGACGGCAAGCACAACGGAACGGGTAATCACTGGATCAATGATTTTAACCGTTCGGACTTGTCCCTGAGAGGCCTCCCTCTGAATGGCCGACGGGGCAAGAATAGAATACGCTTTTCCCTCCATGACCATGTTAATGATCGTAGAGAGGGAATCGACTTCGAATCTGACGTCAAGCACACAACCGTGCTGCGCAACGACATCAGCCACGGAACGCCTGGCATTGTTGTTGCGCATCGGAACCGCTAGTGGGAACGCATGCAGGTCGGCGAGCGGTACCTCGTCTTCGAAAGGCGGTTCGCCGGGCGGCACAACCAGGTAAAATTCTTCGCGTGCCAGCACGGCCATCTGCCGCGCGCTCTCGGCAGTGCGGTAGAGAACAGCCAGATTGAAACGGCCTGCAGCCATCCACTCCTCCAGCGGTCCCGTCATGCCCTCGATCATCTTAAGCGAAATCCTCGGCAGCTCGCTTCTTGCCGATTCAAGTAGCGGACCGCTAAGGACACGCGCGGCCCCGGACGGAATACCAATGGTCACCTCTCCGGACGGAGAAGCGACCGTGTTGGTCAGTTCCATCTCGGTGAGTCGAATTTCCCGAAGAATCGTCCGCGCCCGCTCAAGCAGTTTGGTCCCGGAGGCCGTCACACTGATGCCTGTCCTGTCGCGTACGAGCAGTTGAGTGCCGAAGCTTTCCTCTAACTGACGCACATGCAGGCTAAGAGCGCTCTGAGCGACGTGAAGAAGCGTGGCGGCCTTCGTAAAACTGCCGGCCTCCACCACGCCGACAAAGTATTTTAACTGCCTGATATCCACAGCTTAACCCAACTGAGGAACTCCCCAGCCCTTCGGATATATCTCGAAACGAGATGGCGAGCAAGTGTGATACCTGCCAAGCGAGTATCGGGAAAAATTCCGGTCGGACCACTGGGCCAAGAGATAGATCAGTGGCTGCCAGCAAGTGCCAGGATTTCGTGAGCTCGCCGCACCACTGGCGGATCGATCATTTTGCCATTCAACGAGAATGCAGACAGTCCACATGCGGCGGCATCGTTCTCCGCCGCGACGACGCGACGGGCCCAGTCGACTTCCTCAGCGCTTGGCGAGAAAGCCTCGTTGAATATGGCCACCTGTGTCGGATGGACCGCCAAAGCTCCGGCAAAGCCAAGCCGTCGCGCATGTGTCGCGGCTTCATGAAGTTTATGAGGGACCGAGAACTCGCCGATGCTTCTATAAAGCCCAGCGGGAGCAAGCCGGCCGCACGAGCGGCAAAAAGAACACAAAGATTCGGCGCCAAGAGAAGGTCGAATTCCGGGGCACCGCCAATAGCAGCACTGAAGTCTTCAGGTCCAAGCGCCATTGCAACCATCCTTGGATGCGCCGACGCAATTGCTCCCAGTCTTTGCATGGCGCCCGGCGTCTCGATCTGGGCAAGAAACCGGATGTGTCCGTGCGCAAGATTTCTGTCTCGTTCAAGGTCTGAAACTGCATTTGCAATCTCTGACATCCACTCGGCGGAATCCGTCTTCGGAAGAACCAATACGTCAACACCAGCCATCACCGCTGCATCGAGATCGGCCGCCAATGCGCGCAAACCACGCACCAGAACCGATGCGCCCTTGCGCCCCACCTTTGTCACGGATTCGGGAGCTGCCGCCGTGCCTCGCCTTTTTGATCCTGGGGAACGGAATCCTCGAGGTCGAGAATGACGCCATCTGCACCGCGCTCATGGGCCGTCTCCACAAAGCGCGGAACGTGCGCGGGAACGAAGAGCAGGGACCAGCGGGGTATAGAATTCGCGCTTTCAACAGGTGGAAAGGGCTTAGTCATGGAGTCGCTTCGACAGTCGATTTTTGCGAGGACAATCGCAGTGAGTTCTTTGGGCAGGTGATGCGCTGAGGTGACTCCGAGGTGCACAGGTCCTTGGAAATCGCTAGCGCAGGTGCGCGCTCACGCTGACGCGGCTCTCGCGCGCAAACGTCCCCGAACCTCCTCGCGGATAGTCTCGGTATGAGCGCCAAGAGCCGGAACTGGGCGCAGCGCAGGGTGCTCGGAGTCGAAGATCGCCGCTGGGGCTATCGTGCCCACAGCTCCTTCAGGCGTGCCAACCTCAATCCTGCGAAGGTGTGGATGCTGTGAAACGTCCGATATGTCGTTCAGCCGGCCATATGCCAGTCCAGCAGCCTCAAGCTCGTGCATTGCTTGCTCGCTGGACAGTTCGGAAAAACGTCGTTGAATGATCTCATCCAGACGCGGCCGGTTACCGAGCCGCTCCATATTATCGACGAATCCCGGTGTGCGCGTGAGCTCAGGCTTCTTTAGGAATTTCTCACAGAAGTTTACCCATTCCCGGTCATTCTGGACCGAGAAGATGACATCCTTGCCGTCGACGCAGCTGTAGGCACCATAAGGGGCCAGGGACGGGTGGGTCACGCCAGCGCGAACCGTTTCGTAGCCGCTATAGTCGTGCTGCAGCACTGGTACGTTCATCCAATCGGCGATGGCATCGAATAGGGAGACCTGTATGCTGGCGCCCTCACCCGTTCGCTCGCGGTTATACAGTGCTTGGAGGATTGCGCTGTGTGCCGTCATGCCTGCTGAGATATCGCAAACTGATACCCCCACGCGCGCAGGCCCTTGCTGGGTGCCAGTGATTGCGCATAGACCCGTTTCAGCCTGGACAATGAGATCATAGGCCTTCAAATGGGAATAAGGCCCGCTGTCGCCGAAACCGGAGATGTCGCACGTGACAAGCCGCCGAAAGCGTCGACGGAGATTCGCAGACCCGAAACCCAGTTTTTCGATGCTGCCCGGCTTGAGATTCTGAATAAAGACGTCAGCTGAGGCAATGAGTGCGTCGAGGACCACACGGTCCCCTTCCGATCTCAGGTCCAGACAGACCGACTCCTTGCCCCGGTTGAGCCAGACGAAGTAAGCACTTTGTCCCCGCACCAACTTGTCGTAGTTTCGTGCAAAGTCCCCTTCGGGCCTTTCGACTTTGATGACACGAGCGCCGGCGTCCGCAAGACGGGAGGATGCATAGGGTGCGGCCACGGCCTGCTCCACGGCTACGACGGTGATCCCCTCAAGAGAGTTCTGCATGCGACACCGTGCTTTTCATTCAACGTTTTCGTTTCAAGTGCGACGACGGTTCAACGTCGCCAGCAATCGGTTCTGTTCGTTCCCGACGATGGAAAATGCCTCGTCAAAACCCATTCCGGGCTTTGCGAGCATCATGTCGGCCTGGGTCGCGACTGAGATGTGGACGCAAGCTTGGGCAGAGAGATCCGTCTCGGTGCAGCTTCCCCCGACATACGCCCCAACATGATTCGCCTTGCAAATGAGAACCGCACGCGCAG
This sequence comes from Mesorhizobium loti, assembly GCF_001510895.1. Taxonomy (GTDB): domain Bacteria; phylum Pseudomonadota; class Alphaproteobacteria; order Rhizobiales; family Rhizobiaceae; genus Mesorhizobium; species Mesorhizobium loti_A. The sequence goes on from NZ_LPWA01000143.1 coordinate 14,763, forward strand.
TATCCGCGATTGAGCCAACGTCTGGCGTCTTGATCTGGACCAGATGCGTGGCCTGCGCTTCCGCGAAGAGCCGAATGTCCTCGAGCGTATTGCACCTCTCGTCCACGACAATGCGAGCGTTGGAACCCCGGTTGGCCAACAGCGATACGATCTTGGCGTAGTTCTCAATTTGAGCCTGCGTCGAACCAAAGTCCGCGGGCGACTCAATGTTGAGCGTGAATTCCGGAACGGTATCTGCAACCTTGCAGATAAAGTCTGCGATCCGTTGCGGCTCCAAGCCGATTTCTTGGCCGATCCAGCCATATACGTCGAAATGCAGCACAGGATGATACCCCGGGCGGCCGATTTCCCGCGTACGCTTGGCAACCCACTTCACGAACTCCAAGAAGCTCTGACCGCCGACGCCGAATTTCTGCCGCGAGTTGATCAGGCCATGAGGAAGTACATCCACCGCCTTCAGGATCATCTTGTCGACGTTAATTTCGCGAGCATCACCGCTCTGGCAGTAGATTGGGACCCTGCGCGTTGGCAGGGGTAGGTTAAATTCACTGCATACGATCTCCGCCATCGACGTTCGGTGAAGGTGGGCCGCCGCGCGTAGGAGAGCCTGGCTGACACCATACTTAATCGCGAGAGGCAACCGCTTCTGTTGGAAGAGCTCGAAAACCTTCGCGCAGGCGTCAAGGTAGCGAGAGGCATCCACATCGAGAAGCCGTGGCGCGAGCACCCGGGACGTCAAATCCCAGATTTGGGTGGTGTCAAACAGCGGATCACGTCCGCCAGCACCCGAGTACTGAACGCCCATCATGTCGCCCCAAACGACTACGTCGTCGGTCAGGACGAGCCCTATGCTGAGCGAAGACGCCGGAACGCGAATGGATGTGAAGCCAGGGGTTATCGGTTCGCCGACATAGACGAATCCGTCTTGGTGCGCGCCAAGCTTGATGGCGGCTTGATCGTCATAGAAAAATGCGCCGTCGGCAGGCGCGAACAAGATATCTTTGATCTGCACTTCATTTCGCTCGATTTGCTTGGGCTGTCTTGACAGACGGGCCAGTTCGATTCATCGCTCCAATTATGCGCTACTTTGCGTTGAGTTCACCAATATAGTGTTCCGGGCGGTGCCATCGCGTTTTCAGATGACTGGTGGCTGGGCGACATGCACTGCAAGTCCGGCAGGGCATATGGGAATGATGATTTAGGGGGCGTCATTCGCCGGCACTCCGCGAAACCAGACGCGTCTCTGTGGCGCAGATTCATTCCGGAAAAGGTGTGCTCACGCCCACGGCAGGTTAGTTTTCGCGTAAAAACCAGAAGGCGTCCGGGATTCGCGTCATACCGATCTTCTCATAGAAGCCGACAGAGTCGGGCCCGGAGATCAGAGCTATAGCAACAGCAGGTCCGAGCTGCCGGCGCGCTTCGCCAAGCATGCCCCTGCCGATACCGAGCCCTTGCGCCGACTTCGAAACGGCAAGCTCAGCGATATAGCAGACCCTGGAGAAGTCGGTGATGCCGCGGAGAACTCCTACCAGCTTGCGACCCGGCTGGCAGAGCCGCGCGGTCAGCACCAGATCGGCTTGGCTAAGCATCGCCTTCAGCCGCAGCTCACTAAGGGGCGTCGCCCAGAAGCCGGATTCTGTCAACACGCGGCAGAACTCAGCGGCTTCAAGGCCTGGCTCGCTAGCGTAGAGGATCCCAGAGCGTTCGCTCATACCAACTCCTTAGACGCATTCTCTGATCTAATTCAACTTCGTGTTTTTGGTTTTTCGAACCAGTTCCATTTGCTTTTTTAGCAATGTAAAGCAAGTTACGACCTCTCCCGAAAATTCGAAATATTTAATAACATGACCGCGAATTATCATTGTTCGTTTTATTCTTCTATTACTTAATTTCTTGGACGCACGCAGAGCAAGGAAGTATCCTTGTGGCTCGCTCCTGTTAAGCAAGAGTCGTTCTGTGCGGGTTAGAGCTAGTTCTCTTCAAACATTATATTCCTTCAACAGGGCGATGGACCCACAGTAGGGCGCCGACCCCCGTGACGATCGCTCCGATATTCACGATTGCGTTCAAACGCTCAGTGTCTGAATCGGAATTCTGGCGGTGGCTCCGCCATTTAAACGGTAATCTCGGCTCGGGCGCCTACCTAAGATGGTAGTATCACCAGAGAGGCTGCCTATCCTAGTCTCTCATGTTCCCTGTCAAGGTTGAAGGCAAGAAGGCTCGCCTGCTTGGCAGGAACATGAGAGACTAGGATAGTATAGGATCCGGACTCATAACCAGAAGCTGACGGTTGCGGCGATGCAGACTGCGATTAGGAAATTTAATTAGTTACGAGGCGATTGTATCTCATTGCGATTCGGCGGAAACCCTTGAGGCGGCACAACAATGCGCTCGATTGCATTCCAGTCGCGGTAGAGGAAGTGTGAGAAGCAGTTTTTCCAGATGCGATTGGCCTCGGGCGGGATGTTGGCGAAGGCTCCCCATTCACTGATCTTGCGGCGGATGGCCTTGCTCGTAACCCTTGTCGGCATTGACGAGGCCGATTTCTGACATCGTCCGAAAAGCACCTCACCTGCCTTGCAGTCCGCGAATTGGCCGACGGTGAGCATAAACGCGACGGGCCGCCACAGGCGGTCGGTCAGCGCGTGGACCTTGGTGCGCCGCTCTTGATGGCGTGGATGATGCCGCTGATGACGCGGCGGTCGTCCATCCGCGGCTTGCCGCGCGTGTCGGTGGGTAGGTGCGGCTTCAGCCGCATCAATGGAAGCCCTTCATACGTCCGGGCCCTAGCATTCGCGCAACTGCGAGTAACACCGACAGCGAATTGCGCCTTATGTTTCACCCTATTTTCACACCTTGACGACCGGCAAATTCCTCTTTCCCCTTGAGGCAACTAGTGGGACCTAGCCGCCTCAAATATCAGCAGGAGACGCTGAACCGGCGCACAACGTTCTCGAGGATACGGGAAACCGGTCCCTCGAAGCCGTTTCGCCACAGGCTGCCGCAGAAAGTGATCGATCCGACGGAAAACACTGCCCCTCCTTTGGGTTTGTCGAAATAGACGATCTCGGCCCGCAACTGAGGCTGATTGGGTAGGACCTTCTGAGGCGGATCGCCCTCGATCGTGCTCCGACGCGCAATGTACTCTTCTGGAACCAGCAAGAAAGAAGCAGGTTCATCCTCCGATCGGGCAAGGATAATGGCATTCTCCGGCGTCCCGAGGGCGGGATCCGTGCAGTCGAGCTCGTAGCCCGCAGCGCCACCACCTGAAAGGCCGTAATCTCCGATAACGTCCTCCTCGATTCCTTCGAAGATCCAGGCATGGGCCGGATCGCGCGATGCCGGCAGGCGGCGAAAATGCGTGCCCTCGAATTCGCCTTGCCCCACGAAACCGACACCGACGAGCATCTGGGGCGGGCGCCGGTTGCGCCTCCACAGGCCGCCTAACTGGCCGTCGAGCGCATGGAAATATTCGCCCGGCTCTGCTGCCCACACGCGCATGCCGCCCTCGGCGCGCCTAAGTTCGAAGAGATGCGGTGTTTTCTTGTCGCGCGCAATACGCCAATAGAAGCCGTTGCCACCGAGATAAGCCAGCCTCCCGCCGTTCTCGGTGTACGTCTGCAAGGCATCGAGCGTGCCGAGCGTGTGATATTCGGGATGCGTCCCCGTTAGGATAGCACGGTAAGGGGTTAGAAGCGCGACACCTTCATCGTCGAGATCCTCATCCGTCACGATATCAAAGGGAAAGCCCTTAGCCTCGAGCCAGGCGAGGATATGCGTATCGGCTGGGTAATGCCGCAATCCCGAGCCACGCTGATCGTTGATGGAGAGGAACCCTGGCCGCATTGTTAGGATGGGGCGACGGCGCGACGTGAAGGCGATGCCGCTCCCGTCCCTATGGAGGTTGTAGGTCGAGCCTCCATACTCCGGATGCTGATCGGGATTGTGCGGATAGGCACCCCATTGCCGGACACGTTCGTGATAAGCGGCGTCGGCCCCACCGCGTCGGTCGTTGGCGTAGGCCTGATAGGTGAAGGTCGGAGCAATAAATGCGATCGGCGCGAAAGGCCCCTGACGTTTTGGGAGGACGTAGAAGGGCAGCCAGTCCTCTCCGTCACGGCAGGTCAGGTGGAACGCATAGGCGCCGCTGCGCATGTCCTCCGGAACGGCCCAGGTGAAATCAGGCTGCCATCGGCAATCGTCGAGATCGTCGTGGTGGAAATGGATGGCGGCGTAATCGCGCGGAGCATTGCGCCAGCACACTTCTCGCCCGCTCCATTTCGCGCCGACCACCGCGCGCATCGGCTGGTTGACGAGCCGCCCGTGATATTTTCCGGATCCCACATCAATGACGCTTGAACTGTCGATCCGTTGCGAGAAGTCCCAAGCGGCGAGCACTTCGCCACCCGTCTGGTTCATCTCCGCCAGGGGATTGGCGAAGGCTTCGATGAAGCCCCGCAAAATCGCCGGATCCTCGAGCTTGCCCGTGAAATGGCGTTGTGGCGCGAGCGCACGCTCGGCCGCGAACAGGATTGTGCCCGAAGAAGGCAGGCTCACACCTGCGGCATGCCCATTGACCTTAACGGGTTCACCTTCTTGAGGCTGCTGTTGCCCGAGCACGACGCGTCCGGAAGCTGGGTCAATAGCGAGCCAGAGACGATACCACGCTTTCGGTTTGAGTGGCACCTTGGTTGCAAGCTCAAGCGAGCCGCCGGGCCATGAGATCGAGCCCTCAGCGCCGGATGGGCCGACCGAGAGAACAATTGCGTGGTCGCCGGTCTCCTCGGCCAATACGGCCGCCGAAGGATCGACCACCCCCGGCTGGACCAGCAGGGTCCAGGTGCATGCCTCGCTCGGATCCCTCGCTGGCCCGCTTTCAATGATCCCATACGAGCCGAGCCTGACCTCCTGCCGGTGCCCTTGTTGGCTTTGGTCGAGAAGATGCGATAGATCCTCGAAGCGCATCCCTGGACCTTCAGGATTCGGGTCGGCGCTGATAACGCGCATGAGACGGGTGCAATACGGGCCGGGCTCACGTAGGGTCACATGCGCGACGAATGTTTCCCCCGGGCGATGCGAGAAGCGGTCGAGATAGCCGGTGATCGGGATTTCAGTTACGCGCATGTTTTCCTGCCTGCTGCTATGTTGGACGGCCCGTCGCTCGGGCTACTTCAACAATTCAACGCATGATTGCGGTCATCGCAGCGAGCTGGGTCGCAATCTGATCACACCGATGTCGTCCTCGATGGCGATCTCGGTTCCAAATGGCTTCGAGAGGGTCTGTAGACGTTCAAGAATGGCTTTTGCTTGCTGCGTGGGTGCGAGACTTGGAACGCCGCGGTTTGCAAACCTCTTCGAGTGACCGAGTTCGATCGGATAAAGCCGCAATTCGGCTAACTGGTTCAGCTCGAATCGGCTGACGGTTACAATGCTTTCATAGAAGAGCGGGTGTGTGAATGTTCCCGCCATCTCGGCGACTTTCACCTCGGCATCCGTGTCGACCTGTGGATCCTTAACATATTCGTCGAACATGTCGGCGCCGGACGGGGTCCCGAGATCGTCCTCGAAGAAGTTGCCAAGGCCATAAAAAATTGGTCGGCCCTTGTAGATCTCTATACCCCGTAACTGGTGCGATCCATGCCCGATATATGCATCGGCCCCGGCGTCAATCATGCGATGCGCAAACGATGGTTCGTAATTAGGGACTACCTGGCGGCAATTATCAGGCTCGTGCCCATGGTTCGTTAATATGCAAAAGTCGGAGAACTGCTTGCCTCGACGAACGTTTCTTAGAATGTCCGCGATATCGCGCTGGTTTGGTTCATAACTGGCTCCGGCCGAGGCGCCCGCTTTGTATGTCGTTCCCTCGATCACGACCACGTTGGGATCCTCACCGCTAGGCCAGTGGCAGGGCAATACAGCACGTATTTGCCTCAAACTGTCGAGCATCTGGGGAGGAACCACGATCGTTTTCGCCAAACGAAGGGCGTTAAGTCCTGGTCGGCCTGGCGCTTCGCCAGCGGGATGGCCGGCACGAGCCATAGGCATGAAGGTTGTAGCACACGAAACCAAGGCCACGCGACCGCGTGCGGTCTCTAAGAACCGAGCGGCGCCGGCTTGTGCAAGATTCTCGCCCACGCCGGCATGGATGATGCCACTCTGATCGAGCACCCGGCTTGTTTCGCGCATGCCTTCAACGCCCCAGTCAAGCGAATGGTTGTTAGCGCGACCTACAATGTTGAACCCCATCGCCTTTAAATCAGGTCCGACTTCCGGCAAGCTAAGGTGATACGCACCGCCGTACTCAGCCTGCGGGTAACCGCTGAACGACCGAATATCGCAGATGTTCACTTCCAGGTTGCCAAACGTCACATCAGCATCATGAAGGATCTTGACGACGGCGCCGAAGCCAAAATCTTGCGATTTGGTCACCGCCCGCGACACGATGAGGTCGCCAACTGCTACCATCGTGAAGCCCTCCGCCACGTTCGTTGCAATCGAACCGACCACATCATAGCCAGAACCCCGGTGGGCCGGATGACCATCGTTCTCGTTTTCCATGACTTCCTTGATCTCTTCTTTAGTGGCTTGGCATCATGTTCAGTGTTCGTCGGCAGCGCGCTGCCGATCTTCCATCTGGGTGAAAGGCTCCTCTGCTAAGTCCTCATGAAAGAAGCATCGGCCGCAACAGGCGGCTGGGCCGCAAATTCCGTTGCCGGAGCGCGCACATGACAGGCCACGACTCGCCCATCTGCCATCAGCACCAAAGGCGGTACCTCGATGCGGCAGCGCTGGACAGCGAGCGGGCAGCGCGGGTGGAATGCGCACCCGCTCGGCGGATCGATGGGGCTTGGCACCTCACCCTCGATGGGCACTTCTAGGCGAACTCGCGTCGGATCCGGGATTGGAGCCGCCGCGATCAGCGCCTCGGTGTACGGGTGGACCGGCTTGGCGAAGAGCGCCTCGCACGGGGCGAGTTCCACGATCCGCCCCAGATACATGACCGCTACCCGATGCGCGATATGCTCCACGACGCCGAGGTCATGCGAGATGAAGACGAAGGCGATGCCCATCTGCTCTTGGAGATCCAGAAGCAGATTCAAGATCTGTGCCTGCACGGAAACATCCAGGGCTGAGACTGCTTCGTCGGCGATAATGAGCGAGGGCTTGAGTGACAGCGCCCGTGCAATGCCGAGCCGCTGGCGCTGGCGCCCGACAACTCAGACGGAAGCCTGTTCATCATCTCGGGCGACATCCCGACCTTTCGGAGAGGTCCGCGGCAAGTGCCTGGCGCTGCTTGCGGCTGAGGCGCTCAAAATTCTCGACAGGTTCGGTGATGATTTGTCCAGCGGTAAGGCGCGGGTTAAGCGACGAGTAAGGATCCTGAAACACCATCTGCATCCGACGGCGCCATGCATGAAGCGCGTCCTTCTTAAGGCCCGCAATATCGGTCCCGTCGATCAGCACGCGCCCGCTCGTCGGCTCCCCGAGTCGCATCAGGAGCCGCGCGACAGTCGACTTGCCGCAGCCGGATTCGCCGACAATGCAGAGCGTCTCCCCTGCCTCGACGGAAAAGGACACATCCTCAACCGCTCGGATCACCGGAATGCTTTTCTTGAAGATTCCCCTACCGAGCGGATAATGCTTGGTCAGATTCTCGACTTTCAGCAAAGGACCACTCATGCGCCCATTACCTCTTCAGCGCGCCAGCAAGCCGCGGCGTGGCTCGACCCGACGCCACGCAGGGTGGGCATCTTCTCGCGGCAAATATCGATCGCGAACGGGCAGCGTGGCGCAAAACTGCAGCCCATAATAGGCTTGCGCAGACTTGGCACGATCCCGGGAATTTCTGGAAGGCGGCGCTGTCGGCCGCGCCGCCGGTCAGGCACCGATCGCATAAGGCCCTGGGTATAGGGATGCGCGGGACGCGCAAACAAATCTATCGCGTTCGCTTGTTCTACGATACGGCCGGCATACATCACGATTACGCGTTGGCATGTCTCGGCTACAACGCCCAGGTCATGTGTAATAAACATGACAGCCGTTCCCGTGCGCTCTTTCAGATCGACGATGAGCCGCAGGATCTGCGCCTGGATTGTGACGTCAAGCGCTGTCGTCGGCTCGTCGGCAATCAACAGTTCGGGCGAGCAGGCAAGAGCCATGGCGATCATGGCGCGCTGACGCATGCCGCCTGACATTTCATGCGGATAGTTGCTGACGCGACGCTCGGGATCCGCGATGCGGACGAGACGAAGCATCTCCTCGGCCTTTTCCATGGCAACTGACCGTGAGGCCTTGGTGTGGATCTGCACCGCCTCGGCGATCTGGTGCCCGACCGTATAGACGGGGTTCAGGCTCGTCATCGGCTCCTGAAAGATCATGGCGATCTGGTCGCCGCGAATCTGTCGCATCTCCCGATCAGACAGTTCAAGCAGGTCGCGACCGTGAAAGCGGATCTCGCCGCCGACGGTTCTGGCGCTCAGCTTCGGCAGCAGGCGAAGGATGGAGAGAGCGGTGACGCTCTTCCCGCATCCGGACTCGCCAACGACACCAAGCGTTTCGCCTTTCCTGACCTGAAAGCTGATACCGCCCAGGGCGCGGGTGACGCTCTCTTCGCCGTAAAAATGCGTCTCAAGGTCTCGGACCTCGAGCAGCACGTCGTTCCCTGGCACTTGATGCATTTGCATGCTAGCGCCTCCGCATTGAGCGAGGATCGAACAGATCACGCAGGCCATCCCCAAGCAGGTTGACGGCAAGGACCATGACAGCAAGTCCGATGCCGGGGGCGAAGACCGTAAATGGTGCGATAGCCAGATACAGCCGAGAGCTTGAAATCATGTTGCCCCAGCTCGGAATCTCGGGCGGCACGCCCACGCCCAGGAAGCTCAGCCCGGCCTCTGTCAGAATCGCACCGGCGCAGACAATGGCGCTCTGCACCATGAGCGGCGGAATGGTGCTCGGCAGGACATGGCGCCATAGCACTTTCGGCAGGCGCGCACCGCCGCAGATCGCGGCCTCTACATAGGGACGCTCCCGGACACTGAGAACCACCGAGCGAACCAAGCGCGTGACGGCTGGCGTTTCGGGGATCGCGATGGCGACGATGAGGATGCCGATCCCAGGACCCGTCAGAGAAATAAGGGCGATGGCCAGCAGAATCGTCGGGATCGACATCAGGCCGTCCATGACCCGCATTACGATATTGTCGAAGCTGCGGCTGTACCCGGCGATGACACCGATCAGGAGCCCGACCACGGCTGCGGTCGCTGCTGACATCAGCCCTACCAGGAGAGAGACACGGGCGCCGAATACAGTTCGCGCAAAGACGTCACGGCCCAGATTATCTGTCCCGAACCACATCTCGGCGGAGGGCGGCTCTAGGCGTTTGAATGGATCCATGTTCAATGGATCGCCTGCGTAAAGCGGGGCAGCAAGCGCCAGACCGATTAAAACTGCCAAGAGACCGCCCCCTGCAAGGACGAGCGGATGCCGCCTTGCGAGACGGGGAAAGTCAGATAGTCGCAGCCGACCGATCGGCCCGGCTTCAACTGGTGCAGAGATGAGCGTCATTAGTACCGGATCCGGGGATCGATCAGCGTATAGGCAAGATCGACCGTGAGGTTAACAAGGACGTACAGACCCGAAGTCAGGATTAGCACGCTCTGGATAATGGGATAATCGCGGTTGTTGATCGCATCCACGACCAGACGACCGATGCCGGGTATGTTGAACACCGTTTCCGTAAGGACGACGCCGCCGATCAGATAGGCGAAGCTTATGCCGATGACCGTAAGAACCGGGACGCCGGCGTTCTTCAAGGCATGGTGAAAAAGCATTGCATAGGACGAAGCGCCCTTGGCAGCGGCCGTTCGCATATAGTCTTCCGACAGGACCTCGAGCATGCTCGCCCGCGTTACCCTGGCGATGAATGCTATGTAGCCAAGACTAAGAGCCGATGTGGGAAGCACCAGGTGCACAAACCAAAGCCCGAGGCCGCCATCGATCGGCACATAGCCCTGCACCGGTAGCCAGCGTATCCTGATGGCGAAGAAGTATATGAGAAAATAGCCGATGACAAAGACCGGGACGGAATAACCAAGGGCCGAAAAGGCCGCGAGGAGGCGGTCGACGAACCCGCCAGTTCGCCAAGCGGCGAGGATGCCGAAAGAGACCCCGACCGACACCGACAGGATCATAGTCAGGACCGACAGGGAAAGGGTCGGTTCAACCCGCTGCGAGATGAGCTCAAGAACCGGTCGTCCGGCAAAGATCGAGGTGCCGAAATCGCCGCCGAGCATGCCCCGTACCCAACGCATGAACTGAACCGGCATAGGATCGTTCAGTCCCAGTTGCTCGCGGATGCCGGCGATCATCTCTGTCGTGGCTGACCTGCCGCCGATCATGGCCGCCGGGTCGCCGGGCGCTAGCCTGAGAAGCAGGAAAACGAAGATCCCGACCATCGCCATGACGGCGATGGCCGAGATCGACCTGCGAAGGATATAGCCAGCCATTACGCCTCATGCCTTCTGCATGTTCCACATCGGGTACCATGCCGGCACGCCGATAAGGCCAGTGAGCGTCTTGCGGCGCGCGATTGGCGAGATGATTTGACCTAACATAACCGAGGGCACATAGTCCCACCATATTCGCTGCATCTTGCGGGCCAGTGCCTTGCGCTCTTCGAGCGTTTCGAGACTCGCCCATTTGACCCGAAGAGCTTCATATTCATCGTCCTGCGGCCAGCCGAACCAACCTTTTTCGCCATTCATGGGCAGGGTGTTGTCATTGATAACAGTACCGAGGCTCGCTTCAGCGTTGCTCGTTATGAAGATGCTCCAGCCGCCATTCTCAACGGAGTCCTTTTTCGCACGGCGGGCAACAAGCCCGCCCCAGTCGCTCGGGGCAAGATCGACATTGACCCCGATCCCCCGCAATGTGGCCGCCAGAAGCTGGGAGGCGTTGCTTGCCTCCGCCCAGTCCGTGGCCTGCAGGATGACGACTTTCTCGCCCGCATATCCCGCATCCTTGAAGAGTTGTCTGGCCTTTTCCGGGTCGCCGCCCTTTTTGAACCATCCCGTATTTTCGTCATTGGAAACCGGCGTTTCGTTTCCAAACATCGAAGTGACGGTGCGGACGTATTTTGAGTAGCCATAAGCTGCGCGCATCATCGCCTCTTGATCGACCAAGTGAAGCATCGCTTGTCGTGCCTTCACATTGTCGAATGGCTTTTGCAGACAGTTCATGCGCAGGAACATATCCTGACCAGTCTTGTCCAGAACTTGCAGTTCAAGGCTGGGATCGCTCTCGATGACCGGAAAGAGATCGGCCGGCGGCGTCGCAATGAAATCAATCTCACCTGTTTGCAAGGCCGCCAAAGCCGTCTGCTGATCGCCGATGATTTCCGAGATTACACGATCGACCTTTACGATCTTCCCGCCGGCCAGTCCGTCGGCAGGCTCGTTACGCGGTACGTATTTCTCATTGCGGTCGTAGGTAAAGCTGGCTCCCGGCTTGGCAAGAGCATGATTGAACCTGAACGGGCCCGATCCTATGTTGGCAGTCACCTGCTCCGTTGGGGAAAGATTCGCGTCCTTCTCGCGCATGATGAATGGGCCGGTGAAAGCCAGGATGTCGAGCAGAGCCCCAAACGGCTCCTTGAGCGCGATCGTGAAGGTCTTGTCATCCTTTTTCGAGATATCGCTTGCCCGCGCCATGAGTATCTGCCCGCCGGGGGCCACCTGGCCCCAGCGATGGATCGAGGCGACGCAGTCCGCTGCGGTGACGGGCGTGCCGTCGTGCCAGCTCAGACCATCGCGAAGCCCGAACGAATAGGTCTTCCTGTCGTCGGATACGTTCCACTTTCCCACCATCTGCGGCTGCGGCGCGAACTTCGAATCGGTCCCGAACAGCGTATCGTACACCGCGAAGGCATGGGTATAGGTCACGTCAGATGTTGTAACGACCGGGTCAAACACGGTGAGGTTGCCCAGCACCATACGGACCGTCCGGTCGGGAGTTGGTGACGCCTGCGCCCGCAGAACGGAAGGGATCGATAAAGCCGCTCCCGCGGCCAATCCCGTCTTAAAGAGATTGCGTCGAGTGATCGTCATGCCTTATTCCCCTTTTGCCACTGGCGCTGCTGATCCGCGCTTATAGGTTCTCGCTTTCGAATTTTGACGACCATTAAGGCCCTTTGTTTAGTCGAGGATCTGCCGCCGGGCGGGGCGCGTCAAATTCAGTCTGTATATTCTTGTCATCTGGAAGCAAGATGGCCCTAAGCGTGATATCGGCAATCCATAAGCCTTCGATCATCAGTCCTCCTATCCTTCGGCACGTCGACGCCATGAGCCTGAAAAACCTGCTTGGCTCCGTCTAGACCGGTTGCGATAATCTCTTCCATGGACGACTTTCCCTCACGTGACTTTGACAGCCACACTATTGCACCTCGATGCCGGGAGCGGGGCCGTTCAAAATGGGGGTAATCGCGCGAGCGAGTTGCCCTGGAAATCAATTGTAGCCTTGGTGGGTGGCTGTTCTTCGATAGGATGGAAATACGGGCTCACGACCTGACGCCACCCAAGCATCGAATGGACAACAGCTATGGAAGCATATCGGTCTAGACATCTCGATGACAGAGCGACGGCGTCGATTCGTCGTGGAAGGCGAGCGCGTCTGGCGCGGGAAGTGCGCATGCGATCCGAAGATCGTTGCTGACCTTGTAGCAAGCAAGCGCCGGTCGCAAAACGGGTGTTTGAAACTAGCCCGTTGCCTCAGACTTTTTTTCATGAAGCGCGATGCATCGGCGCTATCGAGACGCTGCAGCACCGTGGATGCCGAGAGCGCCGGCTCCGCCTCAAACGATGCCCAAATCTGATCTTCAAACGGCTCAAACGTGCTCGGGCCACTTCGGATAGGGCTTGGTCCGCCGATATGGCCGTGGACGTGTGGGTCACGTCTCTCCAGCCACGCAGTCTTAAGATTCCCCAGCAAAAAGCTGTAGATCGATGACGACAGGCTCCGCAGGCTTGGCATTCAGGCCACGGCGATCGACCCCTTCTTCCAAGGTCTTTCTGCACCGAGCGGCTCAAGGAAACCTGTATCGCCGGGTCCGCCCCTTCCAGTATCGCACGTAGCGTTCCTCTTCGCGTCGGCCATGGCGTGGGCTCACGTCCCGCCGGGGGCTCCGGCGGATGATAACACTTACCAGGCGGCGCCGATCCGGGTCTCGTCCGCAGCTTGAGCGAGAGCTGGAACAGATTGCACTGTAGCCGCACCACATCAAAGGCGAACAGGCGCTGTCAGACTCCATCGGATCCGTGTTGCGCGAGACCAAAATTTGTAGCCCAATGACGATTTGCGCTGCAATGAAAATGGGATCGATGTTCTTGTGTGGAGAGGCAGCATGGCCGCCTCGGCCGATCACAACAATGTCGAATTCGTCCAGCGCGGCGGCAATCGGGCCGTCGCTGATCGCAAACTTGCCTATGTCAATCCCCGGAGCGTTGTGCATCCCGAACACCTTCGAGATGCCGAAACGCTCCATGATCCCTTCTTGGACCATCCTTTGGCCGCCTAGCCCTGCTTCTTCCGCGGGCTGGAATACCAAGGCAACGGGGCCCTTGAAATTCCGCGTATTCGCAAGGTATTTGGCGGCCCCCAGCAGCATGGCCGTGTGCCCGTCATGGCCGCATGCGTGCATCTTGCCCGGTATCTCCGATGACCATGGCATGTTTGACGCTTCAAGGATTGGCAAGGCGTCCATGTCCGCTCTTAGTGCGATCGTCGGCCCTTCGCCAGCTTCACCTTGTATCAAAGCCACGACGCCGGTTTCAGCTATCCCCGTTTCGATGTTATTGATACCAAATGAGGCTAACTTCTCGGTCACGAATCTGGCTGTGTTATGTAGCCGGTAATCGAGCTCAGGTGTGATTTTTCGTGGAATGAGTCGAAAAACCAGGGTCCCGATTCCGTGGTCATTGACAAAAAGCTTTCCGAACTCTGGCCACCGGGCCCTGCGGCCTCAAATCTTGCCGCGGCCGCAATGGAGCCCCGCTGGGAAGCGCTCGAAGAACTGTTGGCACACATCGTCGATCGCACATTCAGCATAATGCGGCTCGCTCTCGTGATTCCGGTCCGAGCTTGCGGCGGAAGCTGGCCTCTGGCCTCGACAGCTCAATTTCAGGTCCACCAGAGAACAAGATCGGGGCGCGCAAATCCGAAAAAGCTGTTCAGCACTAGGCGACGGTTTCCGTTCGCTGATTGTTTGGTGACACCATGAACGAAACCGCCATCGATCAGGCCCATGTCCCCAGCCTTAAGCTCGAAGTCGTGACAAGGAACGTCTTCAAGGTAGGTTGCTGAATAGGGATAACCAGTGGTCTCGACGCCCTCCGACCTTCGGTCGTTGACGGTTGGCTTATGGCTCCAAAGACGCAGATTTCCACCTTCCTCGGCCATGCTTGGATAGAAGTTCAGCGCTGCTACGATGTTGCTCGCCACAGCAGGGATCTCGAAATCGCTCCCGGCGTGTAGGACCTGAGCGACATCGTCATGAGGTTCAAGAGCATACGTACCCCCGTCAGTCCAACTGAGGGCGCGACAGACGTTAGCCTGACCCTGCTTGGAGCGAGCCAGACGCAACTCAATGCCCTGTTTGTGAAGATCGCGCTTCAGCGCGTCGAACAATGCTCGAACCGGATCGACCAAACTGCCGAAAAGGGAGTCCACGTAAGGTCGCGCACTTTCGGACTGTGTGAAGTAAGTGGTTGAATCATTCCTGTAGTGGGATGCACCGACATATTGTCCAGGGACGCCATCTTTACGCTCTTTGAGACCGGGGCTTTCAACAAAATTCGAGGTGATCTCCTCGGCTGTTTCTGCACTGAAGGCCCGTTTAATGTGCAGAGCAGTGATCTTACCTTTCAGGACTGAAATAATTTCCGCAGTGCTGATCGAACCGGTTCGTTCTCTGATGGTAGGCGACGAGATAACTGGTGTTTGATGTGCCAGATTAGTGCCCATTGGCTTGCTCCTTTAGCGCGTGATCAAGAATGGCGAGGCCATGATCGAGTTCGTCATCGGAGATGGTTATTGGTGGAAGGACTTTGATTACGTCGCGGTTCGGGCCTGAAGATTCGATCAGCAGGCCATTTTCGAACGCAATGTCGTGCACTCGGCCGACTACCGCCTGTGAACGGCACTTCAGACCAGCCATCAGACCGCGACCGCGCTTGTGTTCGATGCACTCGGGAAATTTCGCGACGAGGTAATCCAGGTGTCCTTGCAGTTTGGTTTTTGTCCGCTCGACACTTGCAATAAACTGGCTGTCGGACCAAAGTTTGCACATGGCCCCCGCGGTTACGAAGGCGAGATTGTTGCCTCTAAAGGTCCCGCTATGCTCGCCGGGATTCCAAACGTCCAAATGGGGGCGAATCAGAACAATTGAGAGCGGACTACCAGAGCCGCTTAGCGATTTCGAAAGGCACACTATATCGGGATCGATTTTCGCGAAGTCGAATGAGAAGAACTCGCCCGTTCGACCGGCACCGGCCTGAATATCGTCAACGATCAAAACAACGCTGTGTTTGCGGCAAATGCGCTGAATTTCCGTTAGCCAGGCTGCGGATGCTGTGTTCATGCCGCCTTCGGCCTGAATAGTCTCCAGAATGATCGCGGCGGGCTTTTCGATGCCGCTGCCTGGATCTCCCAATATTGAGTCTATGTAACCGGCGGAATCGAAATCCTGGTTCGGATATCCATCATAGGGAATACGGATCACATCGTGGCGGGCCACGCCGCCGAGTTGCCGAGTCGAGGCCGCACCGGAGACCGCCAGAGAGCCGAGGGACATACCATGAAACGAATTCGTGAAGGCCATGACGCTTGAGCGGCCAGTATATTTTCGCGCCAACGCGAGCGCCGCTTCATTAGCGTTTGTTCCGGTCGGGCCAGGAAATTGTATCCTGTAAGAAAGGCCCTTTGGCTTCAAAATTGAATCAACAAACACTTCGATGAAGTCACGCTTTGCTGCTGTATACATGTCTAGCGAAAGAATAATATTCCCCTCAACGAGATATTCAATTGCTGGCTGAATAATCTTCGGATTGTTGTGCCCGTAATTTAGTGAACCCGAACCTACGAGGAAATCTATGTAAGGCTTGCCGCCCTCGTCCCATATTGTCGCTCCAACGGCCTTCTTAAAGACCGTGGGAAAGGACCGCCCATAGCGACGAACGTTAGACTCGTAGGCTGCAAAAACATCGGTGTTCATTGGCGCCACTCTGCTGACAGACATCGTATAATGAAGACACGGCTTAACAGAACGGAGGCAAGACCTGAGCGGCACCTCAACTGGTGCGCAGACACTTGGAATCTCCATGTCGCGCTGCTTTTCATGCCGCTATCACCATGCCTCGGCAATCGGTTGGAGCGAGCTCGATCCTAGAGCTTTCTCATAGGCCTCGATACTACGGCATGTGGTAGTTGACTCATCTGTTTGTGGTCTGCAGAAGCGCTTGCCGTTTGCGAAACCGCACAGAAAGGCTCGCACCAATATTGACCAGGTTGGCTCGGCCGGCATTGGCAAGGTTCGGCACAGCCGCAAATACGCTTGGTATCCGGCCGCGAGATCTCGTCGGCCTCGTCTCAGCCGACATAGCGACCAGCATGCCCTGACAAGAAGATCGGAACGCGGCCCACCAAGTCCTTCCCGGATGCATCAGCGACACTCAAATTGTGGATGGCCGCGCATTCGTCCGGCAACGCCGCAAACGGGCCGCCTCCTGGCTTGCTCGAGAAAAACGGGCTCAGGTCGAATTTGTCATATAGCAAGCGCCCCATCCTCTCGTGCGCGGTTCCGCGTCAAAGTCCCCCCTTTCTGGGCGCCGGCACATTGCCACGCTCATCACCATTGGGCGCAAATCGCTGTTTGAGAAGAGCTTGACTGCCGCCGTACCTTTTCCAGCGGCGCTCAAAGCATCGACCGTGTCAGTTACGCAGTAGGACGCTGGCTGAGCAACCGGCGGAGACGCGAAGCCCTCATCAAGCGCAGCTTCGGAGCCGGTTGCGGTGAGGATCTCGGCGAACACCCCATTCGGTCGTTGAAGCTCTCGAGGAGGCCGTTGTGCACCGACTCTCCCGGCGCGATGTGATGCGTTCAACACCGTGATCCTTCGACCGGGCCAGGATGGCATTCGAGGTGAATTCGGCGCCATGGTCGAAAAGGATCCTGCCGGCCTTGCTCGCAGATCGGTCAGCTCCCATGCCACTCAGGCGACCGGAGATCGCGGTTTCGAGGACTGCAGCCAGGCACTCCCGCGTCACGTCATCGACTATAGATATTCGAATGCGCCGGGTTGCCCCTCTGTTACCAACTGTGTGAAGGAACGGAAATGTCTGTACCCGACTGTGTCGACCGCTCCAGATGCAAGAGCTTCAACGCCGCAGCCGTTGCGCCAAATCCCAGTTGCGGCGCTGCCGACGGCAACCCGCCTGCCGAGCTTCAGCCGTTGCGAAAGGTGTAGCCGTAGCCGTTGATCGCCGGCGCACCCCCGAGATGCGCGAAAAGGACCCGCGACCCCTCTGGAAAGAAACCTTTCTGAACAAGGTCGATCATCCCTTGCATCGATTTGCCCTCGTATACGGGATCGGTGATCATACCCTCGAGCCGCGCGCAGAGACGGATGGCATCCTTAGTTTGCGGGGACGGAATGCCATAACACGGATAGGCGTACTTCTCGAGCAGCACCACATCATCCTCCACCAGTTCCACTCCGAGATCGACGAGCTCCGCAGTGTGTTGGGCAATATCCAGCACTTGCGCCTTGGTTTGCGAGGGAGTGGCAGAGGCATCGATACCGATGACTTTGCGATGTCGACCGTCAATGGCAAATCCGACGAGCATGCCGGCATGCGTCGAGCCCGTCACCGTGCAAACGACGATGAAGTCAAATGCAAACCCAAGCTGTCTTTCCTGAGCGCGCACCTCCTCCGCGAACCCCACATAGCCGAGTCCACCATACGGGTGAACGGACGCGCCAGCTGGTATTGCATAGGGTCTGCCGCCCCTTGCTTTGACCTCGTAGAGCGCCTTTTCCCAACTACGGCGGATGCTTATGTCAAAGCCTTCGTTGACCAGGCGAACCTCTGCTCCCATGATGCGGCTCAATAAGATGTTGCCGACCCGATCGTAGACCGCATCCTCGTGGGGAACCCAGCTCTCCTGAACTAGGAGGCATTTCATGCCGACCTTGGCGGCGACCGCGGCGACCATTCGCGTGTGGTTGGACTGCACGCCGCCGATGGAGACGAGCGTATCAGCATCCGACGCGATGGCGTCGGGGATGATGTATTCGAGCTTACGGAGCTTGTTTCCACCAAACGCGAGTCCGGAGTTGCAGCCCTCGCGTTTGGCGTAGATTTCCACCTTCCGCCCTAAATAGGCGCTGAGCCGATCGAGCTTCTCGATGGGCGTCGGTCCAAAGGTGAGCGGATAGCGTTCGAACTTTTCCAGCATGTTCTCTCCAAAGATGCGTGAATGAGCCGGCTAGCTATGCACATCATTTTAAGGGCGTGTTTGGTCTGAGAGCCTGACCCGAAACTCGAGAATGGGCGCGGACGCGGTTGAGTGGCCCCGTCCGTTGTGATTCGCTTGAGCTGTCTAGACTTGAGCGGAATCACAACATGGGTTGGACGGAGACCACCCGGCGGCAGTATTGCCGCGCGGGGCATCGAGATGCAAATGCAATGACGGACCGGGAATGGGCCTTGATCGAGCCATTGCTGCCCGGAGCGAAGGCGACGGGACGACCGCGCACGACCGAACTGCGGGCGGTTGTGGACGCGCTCCTCTATATCGCCTGGACGGGCTGCCAGTGGCGGGCGTTGCCGGACCACTTTCCGCCGGTTTCGACGGTTCAACGCTATTTCTATGCCTGGCGAGACAATGGGCTGTGGAGGACTATCAACTTCCACCTGGTGGCTACGGCACGCCTGGCCATCGGTCGCGAGGCGAGCCCGAGCGCCGGCATCATCGACAGCCAATCGGCAAAGGCCACGGACGTTGCCGGTTTGCGTGGCTACGACGCCGGCAAGAAGATCAAAGGCCGCAAGCGCCATATCATCACCGACACCGAGGGGCACCTGGTCGGGCTGACGGTGCATACGGCCGACATCCAGGACAGGGACGGGGCAGTCGGCGTCATCGCCTCCATTCGACAGCTTTACCCGTGGTTGCGTCATCTGTTCGCCGACGGCGGTTATGCCGGAGAAAAGCTGACGCAGGCTCTGGCCGATCTCGGCACGTGGACCATCGAAATCATCAAACGCTCCGACACGGCCAAAGGCTTTGAGGTGCTGCCGCGACGATGGGTTGCGCATTTCGCTGATTGTGAGCAGCCATTTCACGCGATGGTGAGCGCTCATTTCATTTGATCGTGAGCAGGGATTTCACGCGATCATGAGCGGCCGCTTCGACCGACCTGTTGATTGATTCAGGTGTTTGCGGCTGCGTCAAGAGCGTGGGCGCGGGCTTTATGTTTTCGCATGCTTTCTCCGGTGAGTTGAAGGCGGTGAGCGTTGTGAACGAGGCGATCCAAAATCGCATCGCCGAGCGTGGGATCGCCGACAACATCGTGCCAGTGTTCCACGGGGATTTGGCTTGTGACGATTGTGGACGCGCGGCCGTGGCGATCATCGAGGATTTCCAGGATGTCGCGGCGCTCGGCGGCGTTGAGAACCGACAGGCCCCAGTCGTCGAGGATAAGGAGTTGAACGCGCCCGAGCGTCTTGAGCAGGCGGCCATAGCGACCATCGCCACGCGCAAGTGCGAGCGCCTCAAAGAGGCGCGGGACGCGATGATAGAGCACCGATCGATTGTCGCGGCAGGCCTTGTGGCCGAGGGCGCAGGCGATCCAACTCTTGCCC
>NZ_LPWA01000144.1 GCF_001510895.1 Mesorhizobium loti
TACCATCTCAAGCGCGGTCTGTTCGGGGGCGGGTCGCTTCAACATGACCCAGTGAATCAAAAACCCCCAGCTAACGCCAGGGGTTTGTCAGCAGTCTGAAGGCCGGCCTTGTGCCGGCCTTCTTTTGTCGGGCTGCGGTCAGCGACCATTGGACCTGCGGCATCGTCCCGGCTTGATAGCGGTGCCCGGTTCGCACTAAGAAGCCGGCATGTCGATTTGGGACCGCCTCGGCGAATTCATCGCTCGTGTTTCGTCGTCGGCGTCCTCGGGCGTCGCCGACGTCGTCGAGGCCGTGCGTACCGTGTTTTCCGGCGATCCGGACCTACGCCGGCGCGTTGCCTTCTCCGTGGCGATGATCGCGCTCTCGGCCAAGATGGCCAAGGCCGACGGCATCGTCACCCAAGACGAGGTGCGCGCCTTCCAGGAGATCTTTGAGGTGCCGCGGAGTGAAACGCGCAACGTGGCGCGCCTCTACGACCTCGCCAAGCGCGATGTCGCCGGGTTCGAGATCTATGCCCAGCGAATGGCGCAGCTTTGCGGTTCTGGCCATGCGAATTGCATGATGCTGGAAGACATACTCGACGGACTGTTCCACATCGCCAAGGCGGACGGCCTGATCCACGAGCGGGAAGGGCAATTCCTGCATCGCATTGCCGAGATTTTCCGGATCGACGAAGCGCATTACCAGGCGATCCTGTCGCGCCACGTCAATCTCGGTGCCGCCGACCCCTATGTCGTTCTCGGCATCGAGCGGGGGAAGCCGTTCGAGGAGGTCAGGAAGCGCTACCGCAAGCTGATCTCCGACAATCACCCGGACAGGCTGATCGCCCGCGGCCTACCGCAGGAATTCATCAAGATCGCCACGACAAGGGTCGCCGCGATCAATGCTGCCTATGAGATGATCGAACGGGGCCTCAGGCACGTATGAGCGGTTTTTTGCCCGACCAGCCGGGTGCCGAGGTCAGGGTGTCGCCGAATTTCGGTCCGCGACGCGAGACGCTCAGGCCCGACATGATCGTGCTGCACTATACCGGCATGGCGACGGGCGCCGGCGCCGAAGCGTGGCTGCGCGATCCGGCAAGCGAGGTGTCCGCGCATTATCTTGTCCATGAGAACGGCTGCATCGTGCAGATGGTGCGCGAGAGCGACCGCGCCTGGCATGCCGGCAAGAGCTCGTGGTTCGGGCGCACGGACATCAACTCCTGCTCGGTCGGAATCGAGATCGTCAATCCCGGGCATTCGCTCGGTTACAAGGCCTTTCCGAAGCGGCAGATCGATGCGGTGATCGGATTGTGCGCAGGGATCACCGGCCGGCATTCCATTCCAGCGCGAAGGGTGCTTGCGCATTCCGACGTGGCACCGGGGCGCAAGGTCGACCCAGGTGAGAAGTTTCCCTGGAAGGCGCTCTTCGCGGCAGGCGTCGGCCATCTCGTTCCCGCGGTCCCGATCAGGCAGGGCGCGGCGCTGAAGGCGTGCGACACCGGCGCCGATGTCGAGGCGCTGCAGTCGATGCTGGCGCTCTACGGTTATGGCGTCGAGATATCGGGCGTCTTCGATCGCCAAACAGAAATCGTGGTGGCGGCGTTTCAGCGGCATTTTCGGCGGCGGCTCGTCGACGGCGTGGCGGACAGCTCGACGATCCGCACGCTGCAAAGGCTGCTGGCTTCCGTAAAGGTCACCTCGCCAGAATAATCTGGCCAAGGTATCTAAATTACAATTCGTCATACAAAGTGAATTGCCTTGCCTTCATTGGCGCCAATTCGCTCTCCAAACGCATCTCCCGCAAGTTGTCGGATATCTATCCCCCCCAAGATGCTCCGATGTTGAGTTGGCCTAGCTGCGCGAAATTCTTCGCGCGGTTCTAACAGAACAGGATTACATGCAAAGATTGACCGTTGTAGCGGCAGCCGTTGCTGCCGGAGTGATGACTTTTGCCTTCAGCCCGGCAAACAGTGCCCCGTTGAGCCTGCGGGCGGCGGATAATGGGTTCGCAGCGACCCGCGGGACACCGAAGGCGGCCCCGGACCTCAAAGCCGCAAAAACCAAGGAAACCACTGCGGCAAAGGTGCAGAAGACCGCAGCATTGAAGTCGGCAAAATCAACGGTCAAACGCGGCAGGAAGCGCGGCAGGCAAACCGTCGACCTGACGACGACAGCGTCCATTCATCCCGAAAAGCCCGCATCGTCGTCTTCGGCCACCGGCGGCGGCCAATATTCGGCGATCATCGCTCGCTATGCGGCAAGCTATGGTGTGCCGGTGTCGCTCGCCAAGGCCGTCATCAAGATCGAAAGCAACTATCGGCCGAATATGGTCGGGGGCGCCGGTGAGATCGGCCTGATGCAGATCAAGCCGGCGACGGCGCGGATGATGGGCTATACGGGTTCGGTCAAGGGACTGTTCGATCCTGACACCAACATCAAATACGGCATGAAGTACCTCGCAATGGCGCAAGGCCTCGGCGGCGGCACCACCTGCGGCACGATCCTCAAATACAATGCCGGCCACGGCGCAAGACGGATGAATCCGGTTTCGGCCGCCTATTGCAGCAAGGTGAAGGTGCAGATGGCGGCGCTCGGCTCACCCGCCTAAAGGCAAGTTCGCCTTTTTCGTTTGCGTTTTCGGGCGGGAATCCCTTTATACGCGCTTGCCAGCTGGCCGGGCGGCCGCGCCCGCAAGAGCCGAAAGGCTGCGGGTGAGGAAAGTCCGGGCTCCATGGAGACACGGTGCCGGCTAACGGCCGGCGGGGGTAACCCCAGGGAAAGTGCCACAGAAAGCAAACCGCCGCGGCATCAGCCGCGGCAAGGGTGAAAGGGTGGGGTAAGAGCCCACCGCGCGACTGGCAACAGGAGCGGCACGGCAAACCCCACCGGGAGCAAAACCGAATAGGGGCGGTGCGAAGGGAAACCTTCGAGGGCTGTTTCCGGCCCACCGTCCGGGTAGGTTGCGTGAGGCGTGTGGCGACACGCGCCCAAGATGAATGGCCGCCACGTTCTCGCGCCGCAAGGCGCGAGGGCCATACAGAACCCGGCTTACAGGCCAGCTGGCATTTCTCATCGATATCGAAGAGAGCCCCGGGAATCAGCAGGCCGTACCGTTAGGCTAGCCTGTTGATTCAGGGACGGCGGACATACGCTTCTTGAAGCTGGTACGATTAAATCGTACCTTTCAACCGGCGGACAAATATCAGGAGCCGGTGATGGGTCAGGTCGACAAACGCAGCATAACGCTTTCGCCCGAGCTGGCGCAGGCGGTCGACGATGTCGTCGCGGCGGGCGAATATGCCTCGGCGAGCGAGGTTATCCGGGACGCGCTCAGGCAATGGAAGGACCGGCGTGACCTGCTTGGCTACACCGTCGAGGAATTGCGCGAACTTGTGCAGGAGGGGATCGATAGTGGTCCTGCCCAAGATGGCCCGTCAATCATGGAGCGTTTGCGCGCCAAATACGCGAAAATGGCCGAAGCCCGAGGCGCCAAGGAGTGAAATACCGCCTGCTTCCCCAGGCAGAGTCCGACGTTGAGGCCATCGGTGACTATATCGCCGAACGAAATCCGAATGCTGCGATCCGTCTCGTAAACGCGCTGGAGAGGCGATGGGATTTGCTGACCTTGCATCCTTTCTCAGGCGCGCCGCGTGACGATATCGCACCCGGCATTCGTCACCTGATCGTCGGCGAGTATCTTACTTTTTACCGCGTCGCCGAAGACGCGATCGAAATTGTCCGCGTTCTGCATGGGCGGCGCAACATCGAAACTGGCGACCTGAATTCGTGATCGACCCGGCGGGGTCTGCGGTCAATCGCCAAGCTGGTCCAACGACGCCTCGATCGCCTGCCAGAGTTCCTCGACCGGCTCGCAGCCGATGGCTAGGCGTACGAAGCCGGGCGGCACGGCGTCGCCGCGCTTCGATCGCCGTTCAGCCGAGGTATGCACGCCGCCGAAGGAGGTCGCAGATTCAATTAACACGCAATTGTTGATGAAATCCTCGGCCTTTTCTTCCGAGGCCAATTCGAACGAGATCAGAAAGCCAAAGCGCTCCATTTGGGCGCGCGCCAGATTATGTGAGGGGTCACCCTCAAGCCCTGGAAAGCGCAGGCCGCTCACGGCGCGATGCCCTTTGAGACGACGGGCGATCGTTTCCGCCGAAGAGCACATGCGGTCGAAGCGCACCTCAAGCGTTTCGAGGCCGCGATGCACGAGCCAGGCCTCGAATGGTCCGGGAATGCCGCCGGCGGTCTCGCGCCAGTCCCTGACCCTGGCGAGAATGTCCGGATCGCGGCTGGCGACATGGCCGAACAGCACGTCTGAGTGGCCATTGATCGCTTTCGTGTCGGCCGAGACGACGATGTCGGCGCCGAGGTCGAGCGGGCGCTGGCCGAAAGGAGTCATCGTCGTGTTGTCGACGATGAGGATCGCGCCTTGATCGTGGGCCGCCTTGGCGACGGCGGCGATGTCGCAGATATCCAGCCTCGGGTTGGAAGGGCTTTCGACGAAGACCAGCCTGTAGCCGGCGAAACCGCCGTCGAGCATGCTTGACGTGGCCCTGACGTCACAGGTCACACCGAGGGGCTTCAGGAAACGCTCCGCCAGCGCGCGCGTTGTGTGGTAGCCGTCGGTGGGCAGGAGAATGCGGTCGCCCGATTTGACGAGCGAAAAAAACGCCGCCGAAATTGCAGCCATTCCCGACGGAAAGGCCACGCATTGGGCATCTTCAAGATGGCCGAGCACATGCTCGACGGCGTGCCATGTCGGATTGCTGAACCGGCCATATTGATCGAAGCCCGTCGCGTCGCCCGGCGAATGAAAGATCGAGGCCATGGTCAGCGGCAGGGGGATCGGGTCGCCCTTGGCGAAATCGCCGCTGCGCAGATGGGCAAGTGTCGCGGCGCGTGATTTCGCGGTTTCAGGCATGGGCTCATTCCTTCGCTGAACAGAGGTTCGACGCTAGGCGTGCGGAGGGCTCGCAGCAAGCCGCGTCTTTTTGGGCCAGACCGTTCTAAACGCTTCGTTAGGCTTAATAGACGATAAAGACGGGACGTGCCGTCAGCCTGCTCTTTCTGGTTGTGGCACGCGCGTTTGTGATGCTCCTTCCCGTTGACGCCCATAGTACCCCATGATATCCCATTTGCATCATCAAGCCTTCGTTCCGCGTCAGGGTGAAGCGTACGCCAATCGGGCAGTCGCGGCGGCTGCGCGTTTGCCGGTTTTCCACTTGGTGAATGAAGCGATTTGTCGCGAGGCGATGCGCGGCGGCGCGGAGAAAAACATGAGAAGGGGTGCGGCGGCGGAAGCGGCTGTAACGCGTAATGGACCGGTTTCTGTCAAACACGGTGAGCAGGATCGATGCGAAGGGGCGAGTGTCCGTCCCGGCGCATTTCCGCGCGGTGGTGCAGAAGCGTGGCTATGCGGATCTCTATGCGCTACGCTGCCTGGACCTTCCGGCGATGGACGTCGGCGGGCTCGACCTGCTCGACCGCTACGAGCAGCGGATCGCGCTCGAGGATCCCTTCCTGCAGACGGCGGACGACATGTCGTTCTTCTGCCATGGCGACGGGACCTTCCTGAAGCTCGACCAGGACGGGCGCATTACGATGACGGATTTCATCCGCGAGCATACCGGCATCTCGACGGAGGTGGCCTTCGTCGGGCGCGGCAATTTCTTTCAGATCTGGGAACCGGGCCGGCTTGCCGCCTATGGGGCGCAGGCGCGGGCCAGGCTTTTGCAGCTTCGGCAGGGGACGAAGCCTGGGGAGCGACCGGAATGATGGCTGGCCACGGCGATGATCCTCACGCCGTTGGCGGACTGGTCCGTCACATTCCGGTCCTCCTTGCCGAAGTGCTGGAGGCGCTTGAGCCCAAGGCGGGCGAGACGATCGTCGACGGGACGTTCGGCGCCGGCGGCTACACCAGCGCTATCCTCGAACGAGGCGCCTCGGTGGTGGCCATCGACCGCGATCCGGATGCGATCGTCGCGGGCAGGGCTCTTGAGCAGCAGGCCGGCGGCAGACTGAAGCTCGTCCAGGCGCCGTTCTCGACGCTGGACGAACATGTCGGGAGCGCCCACGGCGTCGTGCTCGACATCGGCGTTTCTTCCATGCAGCTCGACCAGGCCGAGCGCGGCTTTTCCTTCCGCGCCGACGGGCCGCTCGACATGCGCATGGCGCAGGCGGGCCTCTCCGCCGCCGACGTCGTCAACACCTTCAAGGCGGGCGACCTTGCCCGCATCTTCGGCTTCCTCGGCGAAGAGCGTCATGCCGGCCGTATCGCCCGCATGATCGAGGCCCGGCGCGAGAAGCGGCCTTTCGAGCGCACGCTCGATCTGGCCGACGCCATCGCTACCCATATCGGCCGCGCGCCGAAGGACAAGATCCATCCGGCCACCCGCGTCTTCCAGGCGTTGCGCATCTTCGTCAACGACGAGCTCGGCGAACTTGCGAGCGCGCTGTTCGCCGCCGAGCGGGTGCTGAAGCCCGGCGGGCGGCTTGCCGTGGTTACCTTTCATTCGCTGGAAGATCGCATCGTCAAGCGCTTCATCGCCGATCGGGCCGAGGCAGCCAGCGGATCGCGTCATATGCCAGATGCGCCGGCTCGGCTGGCGACGTTCCGCAAGTCCGGCGGCGGGGTGACGCCGGAAGAGGCTGAGATCGCCGCCAATCCGCGCGCGCGCTCGGCCAGGCTGCGGGCGGCAATCCGCACCGACGTGCCGGCGCGAGCCGGCGACTTTTCGATTTTCGGCCTTCCAAAGCTTCCCGCCGTCGAGCGGCCGGGGGAGAGGTGAGCACGTGTTTCGTACCAGCGACATAGTCCTGATCGCCGTCATGGTCTCGGCGGCGGCCTTGACCTACAAGACCAAGCGCGAAGCCGAGGAGCAGTTGGCGACTGTGCAGAAGCTGCAGACGCAGATCCGCTACGAGGAAGACACGATCGATCTTCTAAAGGCCGACTGGAGCCTGCTCACCCAGCCGGCGCGGCTGCAGAAGCTTGCCGAAATCTACAAGTCGCAGCTCGGGCTCGAGCCACTCAACGCCCGCCAGATCGGCGGTCTCGACGACGTACCCATGAAGCCGGTCAACATCGAGGACCTGTCGTCGCAGCGGCTCGGCGGCATGGCCGACAATTCCGGTAAAGAGCCCTCGAGCGGCAAGGATCCGGTGGTCACCGGGAGCACCGTGCAATGATCGGCGGGCTTCCAAGGATCGGTAACCTGCTGAAACGTCGAAAAAAGGTGGCCGAGGACGGCTCGATCGTCGTCGACGCCGCCCGAAAGGCGACCGGTGGCAAGGCCAAGACCCGCATCATCATGACGATGGCGGTGTTCTTCACCATCTATTCGACGATTGCCGGCCGACTGGTCTATCTCGGCCTGCAGAACCCCGACATGTCGGGCGGTCCGCAAAGCCGGGTGACGGCCTCGCGGCCGGATATCGTCGACCGCAACGGCGAGGTGCTGGCGACCGACATCAAGACGGCGTCGCTGTTCGCCGAACCGCGCCGCATCGTCGACGCCGACGAGGCGATCGAAAAACTGTCGACGGTGCTTCCCGAGATCGACTATGAGCAGACCTATCACAAACTGAAGAGCGGCGCCGGCTTCGTCTGGCTGCAGCGGCAGCTGACGCCGAAGCAGCAGGCCGACATCATGGCGCTCGGCATTCCGGGCCTCGGCTTCCGCACCGAAAAGCGCCGCTTCTATCCGAGCGGCGAGACGTCTTCCTACATTGTCGGGCTCACCAATGTCGACAACCAGGGCATCTCCGGCATGGAGAAGTATATCGACGACCAGGGCCTCACCGACCTGCAGGCGTCAGGACTGGCGGTGGCCAGGGATTTGAGGCCGGTGAAGCTGTCGATCGATCTGCGCGTCCAGCACGTGGTGCGCGACGAGGTTGCGACCGGCATGGAGCGGTTCCATGCGATCGCGGCCGGCGCCGTAGTGCTCAACGTCAAGACAGGCGAAGTGCTGGCTATGGCCTCGGTGCCGGATTTCGACCCCAACAACCCGTATAACGCCCAGGACAAGGACCGGCTGAACCGCATGTCGGCCGGCCTCTACGAGATGGGCTCGACCTTCAAGAGCTTCACCACAGCCATGGCGCTGGATTCCGGCAAGGTAACGCTGGAGAGCCGCTTCGACGCGTCGCGTCCGATCCGGATCGGCCGTCAGACCATTCACGACTTCCACGCCAAGGGCCGTGTGCTGTCGGTGCCGGAAGTGTTCATCTACTCGTCCAACATCGGTTCGGCCAGGGAGGCCGAGGCGGTCGGTATCGAAGGACATCGCGAATTCCTGCACCGGCTGGGCGTGCTCGAAAAAATGCAGACGGAATTGCCGGAAGTCGCGCGTCCGACCGAGCCCAAGGTCTGGAAGCAGGTCAATTCCATCACCATCGCCTTCGGCCATGGCGTGTCGACGACGCCCCTGCAGACGGCCGTAGGCTGCGCCGCGCTGATGAATGGCGGTTTTCTGATCGAGCCGACCTTCCTGCCGCGTACTGCCGAACAGGCGATGGAGGTGGCCAAGAAAGTGGTCAGCGAAAAAACCGTGCAATCGATGCGCTATCTCTACGCGCTCAACGCCGAGAAGGGTTCTGGCAAGAGCGCCAGGGTCCCGGGCTTCCGCGTCGGCGGCAAGACCGGCACGGCGGAAAAGGTCGTCAACGGCCGCTATTCCCATGAAAAGAATTTCAATGCCTTCGTCGCCGCTTTCCCGATGGACGATCCACAATATATCGTGCTCACGATCGCCGACGAGCCGAAGCCGGAAAAGCCCGGCATGGGCAACACGGCTGCCTCGAATGCGGGCGTCATGGCGGGCAACATCATCCGGCGCGCGGCTTCCATGCTTGGCGTGAAGCCAGATTTCAGCCATGAAAATGGTGCAACGCTGGTTTCCTATCAGTGATTCTTGGGGCGCGCCGGCAACTGCGCGCTATTTTGTTGCGATGAACGGGACTCGATGCATCTGAAAGATCTAGCCGGCATCCTGCCTGTCGAGGGAACAGCTTCCCCCGATCTGGAGGTCACCGGAATTTCCTCCGATTCCCGCCAGGTAAGACCGGGCGTCGTCTTCTTCGCGCTCGCAGGCAGCAAGGCGGATGGTTCGGCCTATGCCGTCGACGCCGCCGGCCGAGGTGCTGCCGCAATCGTCGCCGGCAAGGGTAACGCAATCTCCGGCCTGTCGATCCCGGTCCTTGCCGTGGACGATCCGCGCCTTGCGCTGGCGTTGAGCGCGGCGCGCTTCTTCGGCAGGCAGCCGGAGACGATGGTTGCCGTCACGGGCACCAGCGGCAAGACATCGGTCGCAGCCTTTACCCGCCAGATCTGGGAGCAGGCCGGCCTTGCCGCCGCTTCGATCGGCACAACCGGTGTGGTGGCGCCTGGCCGCAACGAATATGGCTCGCTGACAACGCCGGATCCGGTGGCACTGCACAAGCTGCTGAAAGAGCTGGCCGATGCCGGCGTAACCCACGCTTCGATGGAAGCCTCCAGCCACGGGCTAGACCAGCGCCGTCTCGACGGCGTCAAGCTGGCGGCCGGCGGCTTCACCAATCTCGGCCGCGACCACATGGACTACCATCCGACGGTCGAGGACTATCACTGTGCCAAGCTGCGCCTGTTCGACACGCTGCTGCCGAAGGGCGCCCCGGCGGTCGTCTTCGCCGATGACCCCTGGTCGGAGCCGACGATCAAAGCGGCGCGAACAGCGGGCCTGAACGTGCTGACGGTCGGCCGCCACGGCGAATTCCTCACGCTGAAGCGCGTCGAGCACGAGCGGCGGCGCCAGCGTGCCGAGGTGGAAGCCGACGGCGTGCTTTACGAGATCGACCTGCCGTTAGCCGGTGATTTCCAGATCGCCAATGCGCTGGTTTCAGCCGGGCTCACCATCTCGACTGGAACATCTATCGGCAAGGCCTTGGCGGCATTGGAGAAATTGAAGGGCGCGCCGGGCCGGCTCGATCTCGTCGGCACGACGGCGGCCGGCGCTCCGGTCTATGTCGACTATGCGCACAAACCCGACGCGCTGGAGAACGTGCTGGCTTCGGTTCGCCCCTTCACCACGGGCCGCGTCGTCGTCGTGTTCGGCTGCGGCGGCGACCGCGATCGCGGCAAGCGGCCGATCATGGGCGAGATCGCCTCCCGGCTCGCCGATGTCGTCATCGTCACCGACGATAATCCGCGCACGGAAATTCCCGAAACCATCCGCGCGGCCATCCTTGCCGCGGCGCCCGGCGCCATCGAGATCAGCGACCGCCGCAAGGCGATCCATGAGGCGGTGGCGATGCTTCACGCCGGCGACACGCTGATCGTTGCCGGCAAGGGGCATGAGGAAGGCCAGACGATCGGCACCGAAACCTTCCATTTCTCCGACCATGAGGAAGTGCGTGAGGCGCTCCAGGAGCACGCCGCATGAGCTTGCTCTGGACAACGGAAGCACTCGTGGAGGCCATGGGCGGCAGGCCGATCGGCTCGCTGCCGGAAGGCATCACAGGCATCTCCATCGACAGCCGCAGCCTCGAGCCGGGGAATGCCTTCTTCGCCATCAAGGGCGAGACGATGGACGGCCACGATTTCGCGACCGCGGCGGTGAAGGCAGGCGCTGCCGTGCTGGTCGTCGCCGAAGGCAAGCTGCCGTCGCTCGGCCGGCTGACGGCGCCGATGATTGTGGTGCAGGACGTGCTTGCGGCGCTTGAGAAACTCGGCGTTGCGGCGCGCGCCCGCTCAAAGGCGAAGATCATCGCGGTGACCGGCTCCGCGGGCAAGACGACGACCAAGGAAGCGCTGCGGCATGTGCTGTCGGCGGTGGGCAAGGTGCACGCCTCGGCGCAATCGTTCAACAATCATTGGGGTGTGCCGTTGACGCTCGCGCGCATGCCGCAAGACTGCAACTACGCGGTCTTCGAGATCGGCATGAACCATCCGGGCGAGATCAGGCCGCTGGTCAAGATGGTCAGGCCGCATGTCGCGATCGTCACGCTGATTGCCGCCGCCCATCTCGGCTTCTTCAAGAATCTCGACGAGATCGCCATGGCCAAGGCCGAGATCTTCGAGGGGATCGAGCCCGGCGGCGCAGCGCTGCTCAACCGCGACGATCCGCGCTGGAAGCTGCTTGGGAAAATGGCGAAAGAGGCCGGTGTCGAGCATGTCTTCGGCTTCGGCGAAAACGCCCGCTCGGCGTTCCGCCTTGCCGCCTGCGAGCTTTACGCCGACCATTCCGACATCGCCGTCAAGATCGGCAAAAAGGATGTGACGGCCCGCGTCGGGGCGCCTGGCCGCCACATCGTGCAGAATGTGCTGGCCGTGCTTGGCGCCGCGCAACTGGTCGGCGCCGACCTCGACAAGGTGGCGGCGGCCCTTGCAGACCTTTCGGCCGAGCGCGGGCGCGGCAGGCGCCACATTTTGCACCATCCCAGCGGTCCGATCACGCTGATCGACGAAAGCTACAACGCAAATCCGGCTTCGATGGCGGCCGCCATGGCGCTGCTCAACGCCACGCCGGTATCGGGCGAGGGCAGGCGCATCGCCGTGCTCGGCGACATGCTGGAACTCGGCAGCCACTCGGCAAAACTCCATGCGGCGCTTGCCGAACTCATTGTCGGCACCGGGACGCGCAACGTCTTTCTCGGCGGCCCCGAGATGCGGGCGCTGGCCGACGTTCTGCCTTCCGATGTCGAAACCGAATACCGGGCAGGGGCGGAAGAACTGAAACCGGTCGTGATGTCGGCAGTCAGGCCCGGCGACGTGGTGATGGTCAAGTCGTCGAAAGGCATCGGATTTTCAAAGCTGGTCGAGGCATTGCTCGGCAAATTTCCGGCGGAAGCCACAACCATTGAACCGACCTGAGGTCGGCCTCCGGGGGACGGAAGCGCATGCTCACTTTACTCGTTGATTTCGCGGACAAGATCTCGGCCTTCAATGTCTTCCGCTACATCACCTTTCGCACCGGCGGCGCGCTGATCACCTCGGCGCTGATCGTCTTCATCTTCGGACCGACCATCATCAATTCGCTGCGGCTTCGGCAGGGCAAAGGCCAGCCGATCCGCGCCGACGGACCGCAGACGCATTTCAAGAAGGCCGGAACGCCGACCATGGGCGGACTGATGATCCTGTCCGGCATCATCGGCTCCTCGCTTTTATGGGCGAACCTCTCCAGCATTTATGTCTGGGTGGTGCTGTTGGTCACCGTCGGCTTCGGCTCGATCGGCTTCTACGACGACTACCTCAAGGTCACCAAGCAGTCGCATCTGGCTTCTCCGGCAAGGCGCGGCTGGCGATCGAATTCGTCGTCGCCGGCATCGCCGCCTGGGTGATCATGCACAATGGCCAGGCGCCGTTCTCGTCCTCGCTGACCTTCCCCTTCGCCAAGGAATTCCTAGTCAATCTCGGTTGGTTCTTCGTGCCGTTCTCCTGCTTCGTCATCGTCGGCGCGGGCAATGCGGTGAACCTGACCGACGGCCTCGACGGGTTGGCGATCGTGCCGATCATGATCGCGGCAGCGTCCTTCGGCGTCATCGCCTACCTTTCCGGTAACGCGGTCTTCGCCGAATATCTGCAGATCCATTTCGTTCCCGGCACCGGCGAACTGGCGGTGGTGCTCGGCGCGGTGATCGGCGCCGGCCTCGGCTTCCTCTGGTTCAACGCACCGCCGGCCGCGATCTTCATGGGCGACACCGGCTCGCTGGCGATGGGGGGGCTGATCGGCACCATCGCGGTCGCCACCAAGCACGAGATCGTGCTTGTCATCGTCGGCGGCCTGTTCGTTGTCGAGATCCTGTCGGTCATCATCCAGGTCGGCTACTTCAAGATGACCGGCAAGCGCGTCTTCCTGATGGCGCCGATCCATCACCATTTCGAAAAGCTCGGCTGGACCGAGAGCCAGGTGGTGATCCGCTTCTGGATCATCGCCGTCATCCTGGCGCTGGTCGGCCTTTCCACCCTCAAGCTCAGATAGGACATCGCTTGGTTCCCGCCGCTTCCTTTGCAGGCAAACGCGTTTCGCTCTTCGGGCTCGGTGGTTCGGGGATTGCCACCGCGCATGCGCTGATTGCGGTCGGCGCCGAGATCCTCGCCTGGGACGACAATCCGGACAGCGTCGCCAAGGCGGCCGCCGCAGGCATTGCGACCGGCGACCTGCGCGCCGCTGACTGGTCGCGCTTTGCGGCCTTCGTCTTGTCGCCCGGCGTGCCGCTCACACATCCGAAGCCGCATTGGGCGGTGGAGCTGGCGCGCGGAGCCGGCGTCGAGGTGATCGGCGACATCGAGCTGTTTTGCCGCGAACGCATCCAGCGGGCGCCGAGCGCGCCCTTCATCGCGATCACCGGCACCAACGGCAAATCGACGACAACCGCCCTGACGGCGCATATCCTGAGGTCGGCCGGGCGCGACACCCAGATGGGCGGCAATATCGGCCGCGCCGTCATGACGCTCGATCCGCCCGAGCCCGAGCGGCACTATGTGGTGGAGTGTTCCTCCTATCAGATCGATCTCGCGCCCTCGATCAACCCGACCGCGGGCATCCTGCTCAACCTGACGCCCGACCATCTCGACCGGCACGGCACGATGGCGCATTACGCTTCGATCAAGGAAAGGCTGGTCGCCGGCAGCGACACCGCCATCATCGGCGTCGACGATTCCTGGTGCGCCCAGATCGCCGACCGGCTGGAGCGGGCAGGCCGCCAGGTCATCCGCATCTCCAAGCGCCTGCCGCTGACCGACGGCTACTTCGCCGACGGCACCAATCTGATGGAAGCCGTGCACGGCCGCTACAGCCGTGTCGCCTTCCTCGAAGGCATTGGCTCGCTGCGCGGCCAGCACAATGCGCAGAACGCGCTCGCCGCCGTCGCGGCCTGTCTCAGGATCGGCCTCGAGCTTGGCGAGATCCAGGCGGGGCTGGAAAGCTTCCCCGGGCTGGCCCACCGGATGGAACAGGTCGGCCGCAAGGACCATGTACTGTTCGTCAACGATTCCAAGGCAACCAATGCCGATGCGGCGGCACCAGCGCTGTCGAGCTTCAACCGCATCTATTGGATCGCCGGCGGCCTGCCCAAGGAGGGCGGCATCGAGCCGTTGCGCGGCTTCTTCCCGCGCATCGCCAAGGCCTATCTGATCGGCGAGGCAGCGCCTGCCTTTTCCGCGACGCTCGGCGAGGCCGTGCCTTACGAAATCTCCGGAACGCTGGCTGCCGCGGTCGAGCACGCCGCCCATGACGCCGCGAGCGACACAGGCGGCGAGGCGGTGGTGCTGCTTTCGCCGGCCTGCGCCAGTTTCGATCAGTTCAAGAATTTCGAGGTTCGCGGCGAAGCCTTCAGGCAAGCTGCGACTGCTATTGATGGGGTGAAACCCATCGGAGGGACACGTTGATGCAAAGCCGTCTCGACAAAAGTCCGGTCGCAACCTGGTGGTGGACGATCGATCGCTGGTTCCTGGCGGCATTCCTGTCGCTGATGGGGCTGGGCATCGTTCTGTCCTTCGCGGCAAGCCCAGCGGTCGCCGAGAGGATCGGCCTCAGCAGCTTCCATTTCGCCACGCGGCAAATCATCTTCACCATCCCGGCTCTCATCGCGATGCTGGCCGTTTCCTTCCTGGAGGCCCGGCAAATAAGGCGCATGTCGCTGGTGATGCTCTGCATCATGCTGGTGCTGATGGTGGTGGTGCTCTACATCGGCGTCGAAGTGAAAGGCGCGCGGCGCTGGGTGTCGCTCGCCGGCCTCTCCATCCAGCCGTCCGAGTTCCTGAAACCGGCCTTCGTCATCATCTGCGCCTGGCTTTTCGCCGAGCACAAGCGCCAGCCCGACATTCCCGGCAACCTCTTCGCCATGCTGCTGCTCGCCTTGGTGATCTCGCTGCTGGTGGCGCAGCCGGATCTCGGCCAGACCATGCTGGTGCTGGGCACCTGGGGCGTGATGTTCTTCATGGCCGGCCTGCCCTGGTTCTGGATCGTCGCGCTGGGCGCCGCCGGCGTCGGCGGCGTGTTCGCGGCCTATACGGTGTTTCCGCACGTTGCCGCCCGCATCGACAAATTCCTCACCGGCGAGGGCGACACGTTCCAGGTCGATATGGGCCGCGAGGCGCTGATCAACGGCGGTTGGTTCGGCGTCGGCCCCGGCGAGGGGACGGTGAAGCGGGTTATCCCGGACAGCCACGCCGACTTCGTGTTCTCGGTCGCGGGCGAGGAGTTCGGCCTCATCATGTGCTTCTTCATCATGTCGATCTTCGCCTTCATCGTGCTGCGCGGATTGAGCATCGCGCTCAAGGAGCATGACGATTTCACCCGTTATGCCGTCGGTGGGCTGGTCACCGTTTTCGGCCTGCAATCGGCCATCAACATGTGCGTGAATCTGCAGTTGATGCCGGCCAAGGGCATGACGCTGCCCTTCATCTCCTATGGCGGCTCCTCGCAGATCGCGATTGCCGTCTCGATGGGCATGGTTCTGGCGCTGACGCGCAGGCACCCCGAAAAGCGCAAGCAGATGGGCTTTGCCTTCTCGCAGCGCACTATCGCAGCGGAATGAGGCGGGATGTCGAGGGGTGTCATCCTGCTGGCGGCTGGCGGAACGGGCGGACATCTGTTCCCGGCCGAGGCGCTTGCGCATGAGCTGATCGAGCGCGGCTGGGAGGTGCATCTTGCCACCGACCGCCGTGCCGAGCGGTACTCCGGCCACTTTCCCGCCACCGACATCCATTCGATTCCGTCGGCGACGCTGGGCTCGAAGAATCCGATCGCCGTGCTCTCGTCCTTCTGGACGATCTGGCAGGGCGTCCGCAAGGCCGGGCGCGTCATCGCCAAGATCAAGCCCGAGGTCGTCGTCGGCTTCGGCGGCTATCCGACACTGCCGCCGCTCTACGCGGCGACCCGGCGCCAGGTGCCGACGCTGATCCATGAGCAGAACGCCGTGATGGGCCGCGCCAACAAGGCGCTTGCCGGCCGCGTCGATGCCATTGCCGGCGGCTTCCTGGCGGAGGGTGAAAGCGCCGCCGGCGCCAAGACGGTGACGACCGGCAATCCGGTCAGGCCCCAGGTTCTGGAGGCGGCGAAAACGCCCTATGTGGCATCGAATGACGGCGAGCCGTTCCGATTCCTGGTGTTCGGCGGCAGCCAGGGCGCGCAGTTCTTCTCGGACGCCGTGCCGGCGGCGATCGCGCTTCTGCCCGAAGCGCAGCGCAAGCGTCTGGTAATCACCCAGCAGGCTCGCGCGGAAGACGTGGGGCGGGTGAAGGCAGCCTATGCCAATCTTGGCGTCGACGCGCAGGTCTCGCCCTTCTTCACCGACATGGCGGCGCGCATAGCGTCATCGCATCTGGTGATGTCGCGCTCCGGCGCCTCGACCGTATCGGAGATCGCCGTCATCGGCCGCCCCGCGCTGCTGGTGCCTTATCCGCATGCGCTCGACCATGACCAAGCGGCCAATGCCGCGGCACTTGCCGCCGCCGGCGGGGCCGAGGTGCATCCACAATCCATGCTTTCGCCCGAGGGCATCGCTGCGCTCGTTGGCGGGCTGATGGGCAATCCCGACAGGCTGACGGCGATGGCCGCGGCCGCCCGCTCGGCCGGAAAACCCAACGCGGCACGGTTGCTCGCCGATCTGACAGAGGCTATTGCGTCCGGCAAAACGGTTTCGGACTATAGGAGGACGCGCGCATGAAGATGCCGCAGACGATCGGCCTCGTGCATTTCATCGGCATCGGCGGCATCGGCATGAGCGGCATCGCCGAGGTGCTGCACAATCTTGGCTACAAGGTGCAGGGCTCGGACCAGGCGGACGGCGCCAATGTGCAGCGGCTGCGCGAGAAAGGGATCGAGTGCTTCGTCGGCCACAAGGCGGAGAATGTCGGCGACGCCGAAGTGGTGGTGGTGTCGACGGCGATCAAGAAGTCCAACCCCGAGCTGAAGGCCGCGCGCGAAAAGCTGCTGCCGATCGTGCGGCGCGCCGAAATGCTCGCGGAGTTGATGCGGTTCCGCCAGGCGGTCGCCATCGGCGGCACGCATGGCAAGACGACGACCACTTCGATGGTGGCGACCTTGCTCGAAGCCGGCGGGCTCGACCCGACCGTCATCAATGGCGGCATCATCAATGCCTATGGCACCAATGCGCGCATGGGCGACGGCGAGTGGATGGTAGTCGAGGCAGACGAAAGCGACGGCACTTTCCTTAAGCTGCCGGCCGATATCGCCGTCGTCACCAACATCGATCCCGAGCACCTCGATCACTACGGCAGCTTCGACAAGGTACGCGAGGCCTTCCGCCAGTTCGTCGAGAACGTGCCGTTCTACGGCTTCGGCGTGATGTGCACGGACCATCCGGAGGTGCAGGCGTTGGTCGGCCGCATCGAGGACCGGCGCGTCATCACCTATGGCGAGAACGCGCAGGCCGACGTGCGCTTCACCAATCATCGCATGGCAGGGACCGTATCGGAGTTCGACGTGGTGATCCGCGACCGCAAGGGGCGCGGCACAACGACAATCCGGGATTTGCGGCTGCCGATGCCGGGGCGGCACAACGTCTCCAACGCGACGGCGGCGATCGCGGTCGCGCATGAACTCGGCCTGTCGGACGAAGCGATCAAGAAGGGCCTTTCCTCCTTCGCCGGCGTCAAGCGGCGCTTCACCCACACCGGCTCCTGGAACGGGGTCGACATATTCGACGACTATGGCCACCATCCGGTTGAGATCGCGGCGGTGCTAAAGGCCGCGCGCGGGGCCACCGACGGCCGTGTGATTGCGATCGCGCAGCCGCACCGCTTCACCCGGCTGCACGATCTGTTCGAAGAGTTCTCCGTCTGCTTCAATGATGCCGACACGGTGATGGTGGCGCCGGTCTATCCGGCCGGCGAGGAACCGATCGAAGGCGTTTCATCGGACGCGCTGGTGTCGCGCATCCGCGCCGGCGGTCACCGCGACGCGCGCTATATCGAGGCCCGGCGGCGGTCGCGCCAGCCATCCGCGAGCTTGCCAAGCCCGGTGACTTCGTCATCTTCCTTGGCGCCGGCAACATCACGCAATGGGCCTATTCGCTGCCCAAGGAACTTGGGGGAACGCCCTCATGATGCGCGGCCAAGCCCTGATCGACAAACTCGGAGACAAGCTTGCCGGCCTGCGCGGCCGTGTCACGCCCAATGCCGAGATGGACAAGATCACCTGGTTCCGCGCCGGCGGCCTGGCGGAGGCGCTGTTCCAGCCGGCCGACGAGGAGGACCTTGCGGCCTTTCTGCGCGCGGTGCCGGAAGAGGTGCCGATCACGGTCGTCGGCGTCGGCTCGAACCTTCTGGTGCGCGACGGCGGCATTTCCGGTTTCGTGGTGAGGCTTTCGGCCAAGGGCTTTGGCGAAGCCGAAGTCACTGGGCCAACCACAATCAAGGCGGGCGCGGCAACGCCGGACAAGCGCCTGGCGGCGGTGGCTTATGAAGCCGGCATCGGCGGGTTCCATTTTTATCATGGGATTCCGGGCGCCGTCGGCGGGGCGCTGCGGATGAATGCGGGGGCCAATGCCGTCGAGACGCGCGAGCGCGTGTTCGAGGTGCGGGCGCTCGACCGCACCGGCAATGTCCATACGCTCAGCAATGTCGATATGGGCTATGCCTATCGTCATTCGTCGGCGCCTGGCGGGCTGATCTTCACCTCGGCCACCTTCGAAGGCGTTCCGGAAGACAAGGCGGCGATCAAGGCGGCGATGGACGCCGTACAGAACCATCGCGAGACGGTGCAGCCGATCCGCGAGAAGACCGGCGGCTCGACCTTCAAGAATCCCGAAGGCACGTCGGCCTGGAAAGAGATCGACAAGGCTGGCTGCCGCGGGCTGATGATCGGCGGCGCGCAGATGTCGCCGATGCATTGCAACTTCATGATCAACACCGGCACCGCGACCGGCTACGACCTGGAATATCTCGGCGAGACGGTGCGGGCGAGGGTGCTCGAGAATTCGGGCATCCGACTGCACTGGGAGATCAAGCGACTGGGCAACTTCCGGCCGGGTCATGAGGTGCAGGAATTTCTCGGACAGCTGCTCTGACGAAGTTCAAGTAGTGCGTGAACTTCCGCGATAGGCACGACCGCCGACCGTTGCTTTAAAGACTCAACAACACGCTTTTCTGACCCGTTTTCGCGGAAAGTGAATCTCTCGGAATCATAGGCACTTGCCAGGGAATCAACTCTCTGATTCTCTGCTCTAAAGCGTTTCCTGATTTGAGTCGTTTGACGCGTTACCCGCGTTTTCCGTCTGGGGGGCAACCTGCCGGAAGACTCGGACTCACTATGCGGGAATGTCGCGTGCGGAAATATCGGTTGTAGGCCCGGCGTGAGAGGGAATGACGGGATGAAGAAGAAGCATGTGGCTGTTCTCCTGGGGGGATTTTCCTCGGAGCGGCCCGTGTCTCTATCCTCGGGGAAGGCATGTGCGGATGCGCTCGAGAATGAAGGCTATCAGGTCACCCGGGTCGATGTTTCGCGCGATGTCGGGTCTGTGCTTGCCGAGCTCAAGCCCGATGTCGCCTTCAATGCGCTGCATGGCCCGTTCGGCGAGGATGGCACCATCCAGGGAATTCTCGAATATCTCGGAATTCCCTACACCCATTCGGGGGTGCTCGCTTCGGCGCTGGCTATGAACAAGGAGCAGGCCAAGAAGGTCGCCAAGGCATCCGGCATTCCGGTCGCGGAATCGAAGGTGATCAATCGCTTCGCCGTGCAGAACAAGCATCCTATGAAGCCGCCTTACGTGGTGAAGCCGGTCAACGAGGGCTCGAGCTTCGGCGTCGTCATCGTGCATGAAGGGCAGTCGCATCCGCCACAGGTCATCGGCTCGTCCGAATGGCAATATGGCGAGATCGTCATGGTCGAGCGCTACATCCATGGGCGCGAACTGACCTGCGCGGTGATGGGCGACGTGGCGCTCGGCGTCTGCGAGATCATCCCGACCGGGCATTCCTTCTACGACTACGATTCAAAGTACGTGCCTGGCGGATCAAAACACGAAACCCCTGCAAAAATTTCACCGAATATTTACCAAAAAATACAGACACTGGCCCTCAAGGCTCATCTTGCTGTCGGCTGCCGGGGCGTTTCCCGGTCGGACTTCCGTTACGACGACCGTCACTCCGAAAACGGCGAGGTTGTCTGGCTTGAGATCAACACCCAGCCGGGCATGACGCCGACGTCTCTGGTGCCTGAAATCGCCGCGCAAGCGGGACACTCGTTCGGCGATTTGTTGAGTTGGATGGTGGAGGACGCTTCGTGTCTGCGTTGAGGTGGGGACAGGGCAAGGGCGGCGGGGCCGGGCCTACGCTGTTTGGTGTGTCGCTGTCGTTCGACCATTTCGTTTTGCCGCGCCAGCTTCGGCGACCGGTGCGCCTGCTCGCCCGTCTCTGCAGTGGCGAGTATGAGCCGCCACGCTTTTCCGCGGCGATCCTCTCGGCTGCGTTGTTGGCTTCGTCCGGAGCCTATGGCGCCTACCTCGGCGGCTATGCCGACAGCATCGTGCAAGGCGTGACGGCCCGGACGGGTTTTGCCGTCGATCAGATCAAGGTCGTCGGCAATCGCCAGACATCCGAGATCGATATACTGGACCGGCTCGGCCTCGATGGCTGGACGTCGCTGATCGGCTTCGACGCCGAGGCCGCGCGCGAGCGCATCGCGACGTTGCCCTGGGTCGAGGTGGCGGCGGTGCGTAAGGTCTACCCGCATACGCTGGAGGTGCGCGTCGAGGAGCGCGAGCCCTTCGCGCTTTGGCAACAGGGCAACTCGCTTTCGGTGATCGAGCGATCGGGCGAGGTGATCGCGCCCTTCTCGGGCGGCAAGCAGGCTTTGCTGCCGCTGATCATCGGCACGGGTGCGCCGGCCAGGGCGCCGGAGTTTCTGGAGAAGATCAAGCGCTATCCCGAGCTCGCAGCGCGGGTCAAAGGCTATATCCGTGTCGGCGAGCGGCGCTGGGATCTCAAGCTCGAGAACGGCATCACGGTGAAGCTGCCGGAAGACGACGAGGATCAGGCGATCGCCGAGCTCGTCAAGCTCGATCATGACAACGGGCTTTTGACGCGCGACATCGCCGCCGTCGACATGCGGCTCACCGATCGGCTGGTGGTGGAGCTCTCGCCGGAGGCGCGACCCAGCGCGAGGCCGCTCTCAGTGAAAAGCCGAAGAGCCTGACGAAGCGCAAGCCGGAGACGAAGATATGAGCTGGCTTGGCGGCAGCGGTGATGCTTCCTCGCGCCGGTCGGGCACGCTCACGGTGCTTGATGTCGGCTCGAGCAAGGTTTGCTGCGTGGTGGCGAAACTGAAGCCGCGCGAGGACGGCAAGCTGCTGCGCGGGCGGTCGCATCGCATCCAGGTGATCGGCATCGGCCATCAGAAATCGCAGGGCGTGAAGTCTGGCGTCGTGGTCGATCTCGACCGCGCCGAGCATGCCATTCGCCTGGCTGTCGACGCGGCCGAGCGTATGGCCGGGCTCACAGTCGATTCCCTCATCGTCAACATGACGGCCGGCCGGTTGAAGAGCGAAGCCTTCTCGGCAACCATCAATCTCGGCGGGCATCAGGTCGAGGAAGCCGACATCAAGCGCGTGCTTGCCGCCGGCGCCAAGCAGGCGCTGCGGGCCGAGCGGGAGGTGGTCCATTCGCTTCCCGTCGGCTTCTCGCTCGATGCCGAACGCGGCGTGCGCGACCCGCGCGGCATGGTCGGCGACGCGCTCGGTGTCGACAT
Source organism: Mesorhizobium loti (assembly GCF_001510895.1). Taxonomy (GTDB): domain Bacteria; phylum Pseudomonadota; class Alphaproteobacteria; order Rhizobiales; family Rhizobiaceae; genus Mesorhizobium; species Mesorhizobium loti_A. The sequence goes on from NZ_LPWA01000144.1 coordinate 21,684, forward strand.
GCATGTGCTGACCGGTGATGCCGCGCCGATGCGCAATCTGGAGCTCTGCATCAACCGCTCGCATCTGTCGGTCGAGCGCATGGTGGCGACGCCTTATGCCAGCGGTCTCGCGGCTCTGGTCGACGACGAGCTCGAAATGGGCGCCGCCTGCATCGATATGGGTGGCGGCACCACGACGATTTCGGTGTTCTCGGAAGGCAAGTTCGTCCACGGCGATGCCATCGCCATCGGCGGCAACCATGTGACGCTCGATATGGCCAAGGGCCTGTCGACCTCGCTCGACGCCGCCGAACGGCTGAAGGTGATGCATGGTTCGGCGCTGCCCGGCAGCGCCGACGACCGCGATCTCGTCTCGATCCAGCCGATCGGCGAGGAAGGCGAGTTGCCGCTGCAGATCCCGCGCTCGGTGATGACGCGCATCATCCGCGCGCGCATCGACGAAACGCTGGAGCTCTTGCGCGACAGGCTGAACAAGTCGGGCTACGGCAACGCCGTCGGCAAGCGCGTCGTTCTCACCGGCGGCGCCAGCCAGTTGGCCGGCCTGCCGGAGGCGGCACGCCGCATCCTCGGACGCAACGTGCGCATCGGCCGGCCGCTCGGCGTGGCGGGCCTGCCGGAAGCGGCCAAGGGGCCGGCGTTCTCGACCCCGGTCGGACTTCTGATCTATCCGCAGATGGCGAGCTTCGAGAGCCATTCGGCGAAAGGACTTTCCGGTTTCAGGATGACCGGAACGGGCGGAAAACTGCATCGCATGAGTCAGTGGTTGAGAGACAGTTTTTAATTTGACGGGGACAGCCCCATAGGCGGCCGCAGCGGCGAGGCGGCGGGAAAGGCAAAAGGACGGAGACAATGACCATTAATCTGCAAAAGCCGGACATCACCGAGCTGAAGCCACGCATCACCGTGTTCGGTGTCGGCGGCGGCGGCGGCAACGCGGTCAACAACATGATCACGGCCGGCCTGCGCGGCGTCGAGTTCGTGGTGGCCAACACCGACGCGCAGGCGCTGACCATGTCGAAGTCCGAGCGGCTGATTCAGCTCGGCGCGCATGTCACCGAGGGGCTCGGCGCCGGCTCGCAGCCGGAAGTCGGCCGCGCAGCGGCGGAAGAATGCATCGACGAGATCATCGATCATCTCTCCAACACGCATATGTGCTTCGTCACCGCCGGCATGGGCGGCGGCACCGGCACGGGTGCCGCTCCGGTCGTTGCCCGCGCGGCGCGCGAGAAGGGCATCCTCACCGTCGGCGTCGTCACCAAGCCGTTCCATTTCGAAGGCCAGCGCCGCATGAAGACGGCCGACATGGGCATCGAGGAACTGCAGAAATGCGTCGATACCCTGATCGTCATCCCCAACCAGAACCTGTTCCGGCTGGCCAATGACAAGACCACCTTCGCCGATGCCTTCGCCATGGCCGACCAGGTGCTCTATTCGGGCGTCGCCTGCATCACCGACCTGATGGTCAAGGAAGGCCTGATCAATCTCGACTTCGCCGACGTCCGCTCGGTGATGCGCGAGATGGGCAAGGCGATGATGGGCACCGGCGAAGCTTCGGGCGAAGGCCGCGCGATGGCCGCGGCGGAAGCCGCCATTGCCAACCCGCTGCTCGACGAAACCTCGATGAAGGGCGCCAAGGGCCTGCTGATCTCGATCACCGGCGGCCGCGACCTCACCCTGTTCGAGGTCGACGAAGCCGCGACCCGCATCCGCGAGGAGGTCGACCAGGACGCCAACATCATCCTCGGCGCCACCTTCGACGAGGAGCTGGAAGGCGTTATCCGCGTTTCGGTGGTCGCCACCGGCATCGACAAGTCGGCGGCCGAAATCGCCGCGGCGCCGATTTCGATCCGCGCGCCGCAGAAGCCTGTCGCCCGTCCTGCGGCGCCTGCTCAGGAAAGCCGTCCCGCACCGGTTCAGCAGCAGGCCTACGAGCCGCGCGCGGTCGATCCGGTCGCCGAAGCGATCCAGCTTGCCGAGGCCAACGCCGCCGCGATGGCACAGCCGCGCCCGGCGCCGGTCGACGACTTCCGCCCGCAGAGCAAGATCTTCCAGGCCCCGCCGGCGCAGCCGCAGCCGCAGCCGGTGGTGCAGCAGCAGGTCGTGCAGCCCGCGCCGCAGCGCGAGATGCCGCAGCCGATGGCGGCGGCGCCGCAGCGCATGCCGCGCGTGGAAGACTTTCCTCCGGTCGTGAGGGCAGAAGTGGAGGCCAAGACCCGTCCCGCGGACCATGAGAACAGCGGACCGATGGGGCTGATCAAGCGGCTGACGAACGGTCTGACCCGCCGCGAGGAAGAGCCGGCCCGGCTCCAGCCGGCGCAGCCGCGCGAGCCGAAACTGCGCCAGGCGGCACCGGAAATGCGCCGCCTCGCCAGCCAGGACCCGCAGCTCTACGCGCCGCGCCGCGGCCAGCTCGACGACCAGGGGCGGCTGACACCGCAGAGCCGCACGGTCCAGGAAGACGACCAGCTGGAGATTCCGGCATTCCTGCGCCGCCAGGCCAACTGATCGATCCGGCAGGTTGCTGATCGTTGATACAGCGTACCGCTGATCGTTAACGATATATAACGGTTGTTAACAGGCAGACGAGAGATCGTCTGCCTGTTGGCGTTAGAAATTGTTGTAAAACAGGACGTTACGGGTGTTTCTTCGTTCTGGATTGCGGTTACACAGGGTAAGAAACCGTGATTTGGAGTCTCTCGGAGGGGCCATTATCTTCGCCTCGGACTAAAGTCGGTTTGCCGGGATTCGGGGAGTTGGCCCTGCCTGCCGATCATTTCAGAGCCGCATGCCTTGTTCATTTTGCCGCATTTTACGCGGACGCAGATGATCCATCTGGCTGGAAATGCTCAAGAGGCTGACAAAGCGGACGCTGGCAGTTAGGGCTTATGGGGTTTGTCTTGCACGACTATCAGACGACAGTTAAAGCGCGCGTGACGTTGACCGGTACGGGCGTGCATAGCGGCAAGCCCGTCACCGTTCATTTCCTGCCCGCCGATGCCGACACCGGCATCGTGTTCCACCTTTCGAATGGCGGCGAGGGCCGCGAGTTCCGCGCGCTGGTCTCCGAAGTCGGCGCCACCGACCTTTGCACCATGCTCGGCGATCCGGCCGGCGAGCACATCGGAACCGTCGAGCACCTGATGGCGACGGTGTTCGGGCTTGGCATCGACAACCTGATCATCGAGATCGACGGTTCGGAAGTTCCCATTCTCGACGGCAGCGCGATGGCCTTCGTCGAGGCCTTCGACCAGGCCGGCATCGAGACGCTGGCGGTCAAGCGCCGCTATATCCGCGTAGTCAAGCCGGTCCGCATCGAAGCGGGCGCCTCCTGGGCGGAGTTCCGTCCCTATGATGGCACGCGATTCGAGGTCGAGATCGATTTCGAGAGCCCGGCGATCGGCCGCCAGCTCTTTGCCTCCGACATCAACCCCGACATCTTCCGCCGCGACATCGCGCGGGCCCGCACCTTCGGTTTCATGAAGGATGTCGAGCGGCTGTGGGCCGCCGGCTACGCGCTCGGCTCGTCGCTGGAGAACTCGCTGGTCATCGGCGACGACAACCGGGTCATCAATGTCGGCGGGCTGCGCTATCCCAACGAGTTCGCCCGCCACAAGACGCTCGACGCCATGGGCGATCTGGCGCTGGCCGGCGCGCGCTTCATCGGCTGCTTCCGCTCCTATCGCGGCGGTCACCGGATGAATGCGGCGGCGCTCCGCCGCCTGCTGTCCGACCGCACCGCCTTCGAGATCGTCGAGACGCGGCGCCGCGAACGTGGCCGCGTCGCCGAGATGATCGCCGTCAGCGGGCCGGTCTACGCACCCTGGGTGATCTGATTCTTAACGATTTTCTGGCTTGGTAGCGAAGCTTGTGTTGCACAGGTGCATCACAAGTCCCTGAAATTATGCAGGTGTGAGCACGACGCCAAACCGCCACAAAAATGTGCGATTGGCCGGACATAGCGTTGCCGGGCAAGGGGATAATGGTTTATGGGTGCGGCCCGGACCGAAACGACGCCGAAAGGGCGGAATCCAAACATGTTTTTTCGCGAGTTGGTCAATCGGTAGCGCCGCGTCGGGCCGCCCTGCTGGCGCTGTCGGTGGTTGCTCCCGCGCTCGTGCTGTCGGCCTGCATGTCGTCCGAGAAGGATGTCAACCTGGCGACCTATGTCGACCAGACCGAGCCGGCCGACGTTCTTTACAACCAGGGCCTGGCCAACATGAATGCCGGCCGCCTCGATGAGGCGAGCAAGAAGTTCGACGCCGTCGACCGCCAGCACCCCTATTCGGAATTCGCCCGCAAATCGATGGTGATGGGCGCCTTCGCCGACTATCGCGCCGGCAAGTATGACGAGGCGATCGGCTCCGCCAAACGCTATCTGACGCTCTATCCGTCGACCGACGATGCCGCTTACGCCCAGTACATCATCGGCTTGAGCTACTACCGGCAGATCAAGGACGTCACCCAGGACCAGAAGGAAGCGCGCCAGACCGTGCAGACCATGCAGGACCTGGTGACGCGCTGGCCGAATTCCGAATATGTCGACGACGCCAAGGACAAGATCCGCTTTGCCACCGACCAGCTCGCCGGCAAGGAGATGCAGATCGGCCGCTACTATCTCGAACGGCGCGAATATATCGCCGCCGTCAAGCGCTTCCGCACGGTGGTCGAGAATTACTCCGCCACCCGCCATGTCGAGGAGGCGCTGGCGCGCCTGACCGAGAGCTACTACGCGATGGGTCTGACCTCGGAGGCGCAGACGGCCGCGGCGGTGCTCGGCACCAACTATCCGGACAGCCAGTGGTACAAGGATTCCTACAAGCTCCTGCAGAGCAACGGGCTTGAACCGCGTGAAAATGCCGGGTCGTGGATCTCCAAGGCCGGGAAGCTGATCACCGGCGCCTGACACCTCTGATGCTGTCCAGACTGTCGATCCGCGATATCGTCCTGATCGAGAAGCTGGACATCGACTTCCTGCCTGGACTTTCGGTGCTGACCGGTGAGACCGGCGCCGGCAAATCCATTCTGCTCGATGCGTTGTCGCTGGCGCTTGGCGCACGCGGCGACGCCTCGCTTGTCCGCCACGGCGCGGCACAGGGCCAGGTCATCGCGGTGTTCGACGTGCCGCGCAACCATCCCGCGCGCGCGCTGCTCGCCGACAACGACATCGAGGATGACGGCGACATTATCCTGCGCCGGGTGCAAACGGCCGACGGCCGCACCCGCGTCTTCGTCAACGACCAGCCGTCAAGCGTCACCCTTATGCGCGACGTCGGCCGCGCGCTGGTCGAGATCCACGGCCAGCATGATGAGCGGGCTCTGGTCGATCCCGGCGCGCACCGCGAATTGCTGGACAGTTTCGGTGGTCATCTCGGCGCCGTGCGCGGCGCAAGCGAGGCCTGGCGCTATTGGCGGGGCTGCGAGCAGGAACTCTCCAGGCATCGCGCCAAGGTAGAAGCGGCGGCGCGCGAGGCCGATTATCTCAGGGCCTCTGTCGCCGAACTGGCGAAGCTCGATCCGCAGCCAGGCGAGGAGACCGAACTCGCGGAATTGCGCGCCCAGATGATGCGCGCCGAAAAGATCGCGTCCGAGATCCACGACGCGCAGGACGTGCTGTCGGGGCCGTCTTCGCCATTGCCGCAACTCGCCAGCCTGTTGCGGCGGCTGCAGCGCAAGTCGGGCGAGGTGCCGGGCCTGCTCGACGACGTGGTGAAGTCGCTCGACGAGGCGATGATCTCGCTCGACGCGGCGCAGTCCGGCGTGGAATTGGCGCTTCGCGCCACCGAATACGATCCGCAGCGCCTGGAAAAGGCGGAGGAGCGGCTGTTCTCGCTGCGAGCGGCCTCGCGCAAGCACAATGTCGCGGTCGACGATCTGGCGCAGTTGCGCGACACGATGGCGGCCGATCTTGCCGACCTCGATGCCGGCGAGGAGCGGCTGCATGGGCTTGAGAAGCAGGCGGCCGCGGCGCGCGAGGCTTACGACATTTCCGCGGCGCAGCTTTCGTCGCTCCGGCATGCCGCCGCGGCCGGGCTGACCAAGGCGGTGATGGCGGAGCTGCCGGCGCTCAAGCTCGAGCGCGCCGAGTTCATCGTCGAGATGGTGAGCGATGGCGAAAGCCGCATGGAAGAGGGCATCGATCAGGTCGAATTCTGGGTGCGCACGAACCCCGGTACTCGGCCTGGGCCAATGATGAAGGTCGCTTCAGGCGGCGAGCTGTCGCGCTTCCTCCTGGCGCTGAAAGTGGCGCTGGCCGATCGCGGCTCGGCGCCGACCCTGGTCTTCGACGAGATTGACACCGGCGTCGGCGGCGCGGTGGCGGACGCCATTGGCCAACGGTTGGCCAGGTTGTCGAAGCGGGTCCAGGTGCTTTCGGTCACGCATGCGCCGCAAGTGGCGGCCCGCGCAGCCACGCATTTCCTGATTTCCAAGTCCGGCGGCAAGGACCGCGTCGCCACTGGCATTGCCGAGATGGATCGCGCCGCGCGCCAGGAAGAGATCGCGCGCATGTTGGCCGGCGCCACCATCACCGACGAGGCGCGCGCGGCGGCCGATCGGCTGCTGCGCGAAAACACGGCCGCCGCTTAAAGCGCGTCGCGTTGAAACGGAATCAGGCGACGCGCTTTAAGCCTTTGTTTGATGCATGTCGTTGTCCCAGAACCGCTGCACACTTCTGGGCGACATGCATTAGGCTGTGGCGATATTTCGGGTGACACTGCCAAGGGGCGGCTTCCTATCTGAGTCAGCAGATGGCTGCATCTTCCTGTTCAGCAATGATTTCTGCGCGAGCCGACTCCCCCATGCCGAATCCTGATTTATAGTGGCCCGCCATAATTCGAGGATCGCGCTTCATGTCGGAAAAATCAGTCGAATCGCTGAGCGAAAGCGAGGCCGCGGATGAGCTGAAGCGATTGGCGGCGGAGATCGCCGAACACGACCGGCGCTACCATACGGAGGATGCGCCGACGATCTCGGACGCCGAGTATGATGCACTGGCGCGGCGCAACCTTGCCATCGAAGAGCGGTTTCCCGATCTCGTGCGCGAGGATTCGCCGTCGCGCCGGGTCGCGCGCCGCCGGCGGAAGGCTTTGCCAAGGTGCGTCACGCCGTGCCGATGCTCAGCCTCGCCAAGGCCTATACCGACCAGGATGTGGCGGACTTCATCGAACGCGGCCGGCGCTTCTTCGACCGAGACAAGGATCTCGACATCGCCTTCACCGCCGAGCCGAAGATCGATGGGCTGTCGGCCTCGCTGCGCTATGAGAACGGTGTGTTCGTGCAGGGCGCGACGCGCGGCGACGGCGCGGTCGGCGAAGACATCACCGCCAATCTGAAGACGATTGCCGATATCCCGAAGACGCTGAAAGGCTCGGGCTGGCCGGACATCATCGAAATCCGCGGCGAGGTCTACATGACCTATGCCGAATTCGAGGCGCTAAAGCAGCGCTCGGCGGCTGTCGGCGGTCAGGACTACGTCAATCCGCGCAACACGGCGGCCGGGTCGCTGCGCCAGAAGGACCCTGCAGTCACCGCCAGCCGCAACCTGAAATTCTTTGCCTATGCCTGGGGCTATACGACGGCGGATCCCGCGCCGACACAGTATGATTCGGTGCAAAAATTTGCCGAGTGGGGTTTCAAGGTCAGCCCACTGATGGTGCGTGCGAAGTCGATCGGGGAACTGATTTCGCAGTATCACCAGATCGAGGAGCAGCGTTCCTCGCTCGGCTACGATATCGACGGCGTCGTCTACAAGGTCGACCAGTTGGAACTGCAGCGCCGCTGGGGTTTTGTGACCGGTGAACCGCGCTGGGCGGTCGCCCACAAATTCCCGGCCGAGCAGGCGATGACGACGGTCGAGAGGATCGACATCCAGGTCGGCCGCACCGGCACGCTGGCGCCGGTTGCGCGGCTTGCGCCGGTAACGGTCGGCGGCGTGGTGGTCGAGAACGTCACGCTGCACAACGAAGATTATATCAAAGGCTTCGACAGCAACGGCCAGCCGATCCGCGACGGCATCGACGTGCGCATCGGCGATACGGTGGTGATCCAGCGGGCAGGGGACGTCATCCCGCAGATCGTCAGCGTCGTCATCGACAAACGGCCGGCCAATGCTGTGCCTTACGAATTCCCGCACACCTGTCCGGTCTGCGGCTCGCCGGCGACGCGCGAAATCAACGAGAAGACCGGCAAGGAGGATTCGCGCCGCCGCTGCACCGGCGAGCTGATCTGCCCGGCGCAGGCGGTGGAAGGGTTGCGCCATTTCGTGTCGCGCGGCGCGCTCGATATCGAGGGCCTCGGTGCGGAAAACATCGACCTGTTCTTCAATGCCGGGCTTGTCAAGACGGCCGCCGACATCTTCACGCTCAAGGATCGTCGACCGGCCGTCACCAAGGCGCTGGCCGAGCGGCGCGAGGAGCAGGCGAGACTGCGCGAGGAGGCATCGGGCAAGACGCGCAAGAATGTGCGCAGCGTCGAGGAGCGCAACTACGAAGGGCTCGACAAGCTGTTTGCGGCCATCGATGCGCGGCGCGAGCCGGAGCTCGACCGCTTTATCTTCGCCCTCGGCATCCGCCATATCGGCGAGACGACGGCTGCGGTGCTGGCCCGCCAGTTCTCGACCATCGAGGAGCTCATCCGCGTCGGCAAGGAGACGGCGAAGGCGGAGGATCCGCACACCGTGTTTCCGTCGATCAACGGCATAGGCGACACGGTGATCGGCGCGCTGCGCGATTTCTTCGGCAATGAGCGCAACGACGACGTGCTCGACGCGCTGCTCGCGCAAGTCCGTCCGAAGCCATATGTCGTCGAGATATCGGCTGGCAGCGAAGTCTCCGGCAAGACGGTGGTGTTCACCGGCACGCTGGAAAAGATGACGCGCTCCGAGGCCAAGGCGATGGCGGAACGCCTGGGCGCCAAGGTCGCGGGCTCGGTTTCGGCCAAGACCGATCTGGTGGTGGCGGGACCAGGCGCCGGCTCCAAGCTCAAGACGGCGGCCGACCTCGGCATCGAGGTGATCGACGAGGACACCTGGCTGCAGCGCATCGGCCGGGGCGGCTGATGGCCGGCACGTTCAACGGTTTTGGACAGAAGGCCATCCCGTTCCTGAAGGCGCTCGACTTCCACCAGAGCCGCGAGTGGTTCCAGGAAAACCGCGATCTTTACCAGAGCGAGTTGCACGAGCCGTTCTGCGATCTCGTCGAGACCCTGAGCGAGCGTTTCGAGGCGGCAAAGCTCGGTTTGCGCGGCGACCGCAAGAAGTCGCTGTTCCGCATCAACCGCGACGTGCGCTTCTCCAAGGACAAGCGGCCCTATAACCGACATCTGTCGGCCATTCTGTCGCCGGACGGCAGCAAGATGTCGCAAGGCGTCTTCTATGTGCATATCGGGCTCGAGCGCTGCTTTGCCGGCGTCGCCTGGTGGCAGCCGGCGCCGGAGCTGCTGCAGGCGATGCGCAAGGCGATCGCGACGAAGCCAGCGGCGTTTCGGGCCATGGTGACGGCGCTCAAGAAGGGCGGTCTGGCGCTCGATTCGGAAGACCGCCTGAAGCGTCCGCCACGCGGCTTCGAGGATGTCAGCGAAGACGATCTCGCCCAGGCGGTGCGCAACCGGCATTTCGTGGTTCGGCACGAGATCGATGCAGCGGGAATCCACACCACAGCGCTGGTCGACGAACTCGTCGATTTCACCTTGCGCGCCAAGCCGGTGCTCGACTGGGGCAGGGCGATCCAGGGCAAGATCGGATGACCGGAAATTCGTTACGCGATCAGTTCCGCTGATCATTGGGTCAAGCGAATTGGTGTGACAAGCAAGGCGACGCTCCCTACATCAAGCCGCCTAAGGCGCGTTGCCTGAAACGAATTCAGGCAACACGCCTTAAGTTTGTCTTGATGCATGTCGTTGCCCAGAACCGCTGCGCACTTCTGGGCGACATGCATAGAGGAGCAATTGGATGACAGCGGAAGCAATCTCCGAAAGCCGTGCAAGGAGCGATTTTTGGGACGGCGTGCGGCTGTCGATGCCGGTGGTCGTCGCTTCGGCGCCGTTCGCGGTGTTGTTCGGCGCTTTAGCCGTCGACAACGGGTTTTCCGTGCTCGAAGCCTTTTTGATGAGCGCGCTGATCTTCGGCGGGGCCAGCCAGATGGTCGGCATCGAACTGTTCGGCCAGCATGTCGCGCCATGGCTGATCGTGCTGTCGATCTTCGCGGTGAATTTCCGGCATGTACTTTACTCGGCCGGCATCGGCCGGCGCATCGCGCATTGGCCTGTGCTGCAGCAGGCGCTCGGCTATTTCATCCTGACCGATCCGCAATATGCCGTGGCCGAGGCGAAAGCGGCCTCCGGCCAGCCGGTCGGGTTCGTCTGGTATCTCGGGCTCGGCCTGCCGGTCTACCTGTTCTGGGTGGCCGAAAGCGCGCTCGGCGCGGTGTTCGGCAAGCTCATTCCGGACACTCATGCGTTGGGCATCGACTTCCTGCTGCCGATCTATTTCCTCGGCCTGGTGCTTGGCTTCCGCAAGCGGCCGCTGTGGCTGCCCGTCGTCGCGGCAAGCGCGGCCGCCTCGATCATCGCCTATAAGACGGTCGGCTCGCCCTGGCATGTCTCGATCGGCGCGATCGCCGGCGTGCTGCTGGCGGTGATCCTGCCGCCGCATCACAGCGGCGTGGGGAAGCGGCCATGAGCACGACCTTCTGGATCATCCTTGCCGGCGCCGTCGCCACCTATCTCACGCGTGTCGGTGGACATCTCGTCATCTCGCGCTTCGACAACATCCATCCGCGTGTCGAGGCGGGCTTGAACGCCGTGCCAGCGGCTGTGCTGACGACGCTGGTCGCGCCGGCAGCATTGGGCGCCGGACCGGCCGAATGGGCGGCGCTGATCGTCACAGCGATAGTGTCGCTGCGCGGTGGCCTGATGGCGATGTTCCTGGCCGGCGCTGCGGTGCTGATCGTTGCCCGGCAATTTGTGGGGTAGGAACTCGGCCGGCGCGATCGTTTCGGACTGTCGGCGCTGCCCCTTGTATCTGCACGGAGGAGACTTTGTGCGAGAAGAGCGACTGAGCCTCGAACCGGACGGCCATCCGATTCGAGGCTTGGCGAAGTCGCC
>NZ_LPWA01000145.1 GCF_001510895.1 Mesorhizobium loti
ATGCGCGCTCGGCATGTGATCGGCAACGGTGGTGTGGCCGCGCCGGTTGGGCGCACGGGCGTGGCTGGCGATCCGCTGCCCCTTGTGGAAGATCTCGACGGTGTTGTCGGCGATACGCACATCGACGAGCTCGCGGATGAGGCGGTAGGGCGTGGAATACCAGTGTCCGTCGACCTCGACATGATAATCGGGCGCGACACGGCAACGCTTCCAGCGCGCAAAGACGTATGGCTGGTCCGGCAGCTCTCCCAGCTTCGGCCTGTCGATCTCGGCGAAGAGCTCGGCGCGGCTGGAGCCGAAGCCGCGCATCTGGCGGGCGTTGAGTTCGGCGACGAGCAGGCGGATGGCGGCGTTCAGCTCCCCCAGGGAAAAGAAACGCTGATTGCGCAGCCGCGCCAGGACCAGCGCTGGGCGATCTGCACGGCGACCTCGACTTTTGCCTTGGATAAAGCCGTCAACTGCAGCCCGTATGGGGACGACCGGCCTCAGGGTCCGCATTACCCACCCATTCCATCCGCTTAAGGGCCGGACCTTCGACATGATCAGCCGCAGCCCGCATTGGGGCGACGACCGGGTGATCTACCGGGCGGCGGACGGGACCTTGCCCACGATGCTGCCGCAATGACGGACATGGAGCAGCCTGACGCATTCCGGCGCGTCGCGGCCGGGCGCGCGGCGTTCCGGACGGTCGACCTATTGGATTTGCTCACGCTGCTGGATCGGATCTTTGCGCCGGTGGAGGCGGAGGATGCGTAAGGTTAAATACGCCGCTGATGTAAGGCAAATTACGCCGCAACGCCTCCTCGGATGCCGTAGATATGCCCAGAATTGCTGGAGTTGTCCCGAGCGTCGTGAAGAGACCTTGTTTGACGCTTCATCAGGTAAGGCGTATTTATATTTACGAATCAATTTGGATGATGGTCATGGCGAAGCAAAAGCCAGCACGACGCGACCCAAAGGCCGAGGCCTTGGCCCGCGACGGCGCACTCAACCCCCACCCCGAGGCCGTGCGCGACACGCTGTTTGCCGGCAATCCCTTCTTCGATGCCAGGGACCTTGTGCAGGTCCGCTACGAGATGGTGCGCCGCCATCAGGCCGATCGCGTGCCGATCAGCGATGTCGCCAGCGCCTTCGGGGTCTCGCGGCCAACCTTCTACAAAGCTCAGAGCGCCTTGACCGACCAGGGCCTCGCCGGGCTGGTGCCCCGGCAGCGGGGCCCAAAGGGCGGACACAAGATCTCCGCCGAGGTCCTCGCCTACATCGACCACCTCAGGACGACGAGGCCCGACCTCACCGTGCCGCAACGTATAGACGCTATCGCCATACGCTTTGGCATCAGGGTGCACCGGCGAAGTCTGGAGCGGGCCATGGCGCCCAAAAAAAACCACTCGATCTGCCTTAACCGTCCGCGCGGCCGGCCTCGTCGGCACATACGAACAACTGCGCGCCGCGGTGCTCAGCGCCCGGCTGATCACCGGATCAGGACTCGTAACCCTGCGCCGTCAAGGCATGGTCGCCTGGATCAAGGCCGCAACGACAACACCCAACTTTACGCCGCCTTGCCCGGTACACCGCCCCCCGTCGGCAGGCGCGATCGCCACCAGCGAGCTCACCCTCATCCTTGCCAGCCTTGTTGTCACGCTAACCGCGGAGCCAGCACATGCCTGACCTCAAAGTCACCGCCGATCACCTTCGGCGCGACGCCTACCTCTACATCCGTCAGTCTACGCTGCGACAGGTTGCCGAGAACGGCGAGAGCACGCAGCGACAGTATGGGCTGCGTGATCGCGCCATTGCCGCCGGTTGGCCGGTCGAACGCGTCCACGTGATCGACTGCGACCTGGGCAAATCGGGATCCAGCGCCGTTGCCCGCGACGGCTTCCAGGAACTGGTCAGCGAAGTAGCCCTCGCCAAGGCCGGCGTCGTCATGGGGCTGGAGGTCTCGCGCCTGGCTCGCAACTCTGCCGACTGGCACCGGCTGCTTGAGCTGTGCGCCCTGACCAGCACCCTCATCCTCGATGAGGATGGCGTCTACGATCCGGCCAGCTTCAACGACAGACTTCTTTTGGGTTTGAAAGGAACGATGTCGGAAGCGGAGTTGCACTTCCTCAAGGCGCGCATGCGCGGCGGCCAACTCAACAAGGCAAGCCGCGGCGATCTGAAGATAGGGCCGCCAGTGGGCTTGGTCTACTTGCCCGATGGCACCCTCGCACTCGACCCGGACGCGAGGTGCAGGCCGCGCTCCGCATGGTGTTCACGACCTTCGAGCGCCTGGGCAGCGCAACCAGAACCGTCAAGTTCTTCCTCGACGAAGGCATTCTGTTCCCGCGACGACTGCGCAAGGGACCGCACAAAGGCGAACTCATGTGGGCGCCGCCACGGCACGCCCGCATCCTCCAGGTCCTGCATAATCCGAGATATGCCGGCGCCTTCGTTTACGGTCGAACGCGTGGACGGCCCCGGCCGGGCGGCGGCGTCTCTCAGATCAAGGTGGATATGGCTGACTGGCGGTTCGTCATGCCCGACCTGCATCCGGGTTATATCGACTGGGAGCGCTTCAAGGCCAACCAGGAGCGTCTCGTTGCCAATGCACAAGCCTATGGAATGCGGCGCCGCGCCGGGCCGGTCCGCGAAGGATCCGCCTTGCTACAAGGCAGAGTCCTCTGCGGCCTTTGCGGCGGGCGCATGGGCGTCCATTACAGCCAGGAGCACGGTCAGCCTGTCCCGACCTATATCTGCCAGGAGACTGCCACCCGCCGTGGCGGCAAGGTCTGCCAGTCCGTGCCCGGCAAAGTCGTCGACCCGGCGGTGGGTGCATTGCTTGTCGAACTGATGACGCCGATGACCCTTGAGGTCACCCTGGCGGTGCAGCGCGAGCTTGAGGCACGCGCCGCCGAGATGGACACGTTGCGCCGACAGCATGTCGAGCGGACGCGTCATGACGCCGAGCTCGCCCGGCGCCGCTACATGAAGGTCGATCCCGACAATCGCCTCGTTGCCGACACTCTTGAGGCCGAGTGGAATGAGAAGCTGCGGCTTCACACCGACGTCGTCGAGGACTATGAACGACGCGCGCCCGAGGAAGCCGCTGCCCTCGATGCCGAGACGCAGCAACGCGTCCGCGATCTTGCCGAGCAGTTCCCGCGGATCTGGAGCGATCCCCGCATCGATGTCCGCGAGCGCAAGCGTATCCTGCGGCTGCTGGTCGCCGACGTCACCCTGGTCAAAGCCGAGACGATTACTGCAAACGTGCGACTATCCGGCGGGGCGACCCGCACCTTGACGCTGGAGCGGCCTTTGCCGATCGCCCAAATCCGCAAGTTCAAGCCTGAGCTCGTCGCCAAGGTCGATCGCTTGCTCGACCGATATTGCGATCGCGAGATCGCCGATATCCTCAATGAAGATGGCCTGCGAACCTGGGAGGGCAAGCCGTTCAATCTCAAGAAGATCGCCTTCATCCGTGGAGCTTACAACCTGCCCAGCCGTCGCCAGCGCCTGCGGGATTGTGGTCTGCTCACCACGCAGGAAGCGGCCGGACACTTCGCTGTCGCCGAGACCACGGTGCATCAATGGGGGCGCCAGGGGCTCATCACCAAGGTCTGCAGCGACAGTCTCAACCGTGGTCTGTGGGATATTCCTCACGACCTCGAGATCATCAAAGGCCGCCCGGGCCGAAACGCCGTTGCCGCCCGCCGTGCCTCAATTACCGTGCCATCAACCGAACAGGACTCACTATGAAACAATCGCCTTATCCTTCGGGCGTCTCGGCCTGGCTGCGAGGACCGCGGTGCCGTAATGGCTCGCCATCTCCGCATAGGTCCGGTTGAGACCGGGGTCGTAGCGGTCGGGGTTGGTGACGGCAGCCCTGAGATTGTCGCAGACCACGAACTTCGGCACGCCACCCAGAAAGGTGAAGAGGTTCGTGTGCACGCCGATCCAGTCGGGCAGGCTCTCGCTCGGGCACGCCTCGGCGTAGGTATAGTTCGAGGCGCCCATCGCTGCGACGAACAGCTTCATGGGATGCGCTTCGCCGGTGATGGGGTCGAAGATGTCGATGGTGTCGCCGGCGAAATCGACAAACACCTTCTCGCCGCCCAGGTGCGTCTGACGCATCGTCGGGCGTGCGCGCCCTTTCCAGGCCTCGAAGGTCGTACAAAACCAGGTGTAGCCAAAGCCGTCGGGATTGGCGGCGCGATACTCTTCCCACAGCAGCACCCGCGTTACATTGCGCCGGCGCAACTCCTTCTCGACATAGCTCCAATCGGGGGCCGGCTCCGGGCCTTTGCGACGCTGCCTTCGGCGCCGGGAAGAGCAGCAGCTCAAGACCTTCGTCATCCATCCCCTCGGGCAGCGGCCAGCTCAGCCCGGCAAGACGGGCGCGCCGCAGATAACCATGCACGACGCCATTGCTCACCCCGAGCGTGTGCGCGATGGCACGCTCGGTCAGGCCCTGGGCATGCCTTAGACGTAAAACTTCTCTGATCCGGCGCATCGACAATCTCTGGGTTGGCATCAGGCTTCCTCGTTTTGAACGAGGCATCCTGTAGACAGGCTGAATTGTCGGCCGAAGCGTCCAGCACCTCCGAAAAGGTGCTCACGATCGTCTGAAATCGCTGCTCACGATCACCCGAAATCGTTGCTCATGATCCCGTGAAATCCGTGCTCACGATACGGTGAAATCCTTGCTCACGATCGCCTGAAATACGCACAAATCTGCGACGTTCCAACATCGACGCCAGCAAGGGCGCGGTCGAGGAGGTCGAGGGGATCGTGACCCAGATCCGCAGGAAGTGGCGCACGGTGCGCATCGTCCTGGCGCGCCGATTCCGGTTTTGCCCGCGGAGGAACTGATGGCCTGGTGCGAGGCCAACTGCGTCGACTATGTCTTCGGGCTCGCCCGCAACGAGCGGCTGGAAACGAAAATCGCCCCGGCCTTGGAGGAAGCCTGCCGGGCATCTAGGGCAAGCGGTCAGGCCGCCCGCGCTTTCGCGACTTCATGTGGTCGACGAAAGACAGCTGGTCAGGCCGCAGGCGGATCGTGGCCAAGGCCGAGTGGACGACACTGGGTGCCAATCCGCGCTTTGTCGTCACCTCGCTCAAGCCGGGGCGCCGGGTGGCACGGGCGCTTTACGAGGAACTCTACTGCGCACGCGGCGACCTGGAGAACCGGATTAAAGAGTGCCAGTTCGACCTCTATGCCGACCGCACCAGTGCCCACACCATGCGCGCCAATCAACTGCGGCTCTGGTTCGCCTCGTTTGCCTATGTCCTGATCTGCGCCATACGCTGCTCCGCCTCCCTCATGCCGGGCGACGGGGTAACATCCTCGATGAGGCAAACGGTAACAAAATTATGTGAGGCAACACGCCATCTAAGCCAGCGGTTGAACACTCAGGAACATTTTTGACGAGGCAATGCCCACTCTTATGCTCCCTTACAAAAACGTCGGGACCCCGACATCGCCCGTCGGGTTCGTCGAGTCTGCGACCCCGGTTCGGTGGGCCTGGCGTCCTGCCGCACTCTTTTGGAGAATATTCTTCTTCGGCTCGATCCGCCAAATCGGCACGAGGTTTGCAAACATCAGTGCGAACAGCATGGCTCTCGCCGGCGCGGATGCGGTTCTGCATCTCACGGAGACGGGAGGTTCGGTGCAAGACCTTGAACTCAAGCACATGCCGCCGTCAAAGGCAGCTTGAGCTTCAATCAACTTCAGGAGGAAACGATGACCGCGTTCGTTGGCCATTATGTTGATCACCAGATGACCTCACCTTTCGCAATGGCGCAGCATTCGGCTAAGATAAAACCAATTGCGAACGATCTTGCAAAACGCGGAGTTCTCCTGGTCGCATCCTGCTTGCGAGTTGAGGTCTATGGTCAAGAGCACGCACTGAAAAATATCGATAGGACGATATTTAATGGCTTTTCATCTGAACAAATTAAAGGTCCGCTAACTATTATTCAGCGCCTCGCCGAGATCGCGTCCGGCGCTCGCTCTCAGGTACTTGGTGATAATTATATTAGTAACCAGCTCACAAAGGCTATAGAACTTCTTGATCAGAACCTCCCTATTTTCCAAATGGCACGGCTGGCTATTGATATAGGTCGTGCATCGCGTGAGCGAAAGCGGTTTATTGCATCGCTCAACTACCATCACCTCGTCCGAGACATCATAGCTGATCGATTTCCGAATGGGGAGCTACCCGACCGCCTTTACGTGATCGGGGCGGATATGCCGATTCGCGAGCTGATCAGAAGTGGTGTGGGAGAGCGATTTCGTTCCACGACAATCGTAACGCGGCACCCCAAGAACCTTCGCAAACGTCTCCGCGCTTGGCCTGACATAGACGTCGCGCTCGAGCGCCCGGCAGACATAGGGCAAGCACGCGAACCACGGTCGATAGTTGTGGTCACAAGGGCCGATATCAACGATGAATACCAAGCCTCTCTCCAGCGCGCGCTTCTCCGACTAGAGCCGCGCGCCATAATAGATATGTTATCAGTTCCGTTATCTTCGAAAGAAGTGTTCGTCGATGAAACATATGTTACCGTGTACGACGATGAGTTTCTTTTGGCATTCGAAAATAGCAACAGGAAGATTTCGCCAAAACTGCCAGGTTTGCTGTCCGATATTGACGAGACACTCCGATCGGCGGGAACCTATCTTTCCACAAAGGCGCCATAGCCCCACAGCGGCACACAGATCCGGGTGAGTGGAGAATAATGATGCTCGTGGCACTCAAAGACAGGCGAACCGGTCATGGTGAGACCGCAATGTGCCAGAGCTTTGGGCAGGAAAGCGACTGTCCAGAACCATTTGGACTACGCATGACTGCTGCATCTTCGATGATGGAGAGGCTGAAAGATAATAAGAATGGGGGCGAACCGGTGGAGGTTCTCGCTGAGCCGTTCGCGCCTGTTAGTTGCAGTGCCTCGTATGGATTGCGGGCCTAAATTAACCGAACGCATATTTTATCAAAGTGAGATGTTGCGATATTTAGTGTGACTATTGTTAATTTATATCTGCAATTTTTTCATTTTGTACTGACTGCAGTAAATGCTAAAGCTCAGAGAGGCTAGTACCAGTGCGAGGCGACTTGAACGAGGCGAACGGAGGGCAAAATGCTGACCCCCCCTGGACAAACTCCCGGTGGTATGCCGGGAGATAGCGATGTGCCTCCGCTCAGTGGCATCCGCGTGCTGGCATTCACTCACTACGCTGCGGGACCGATCGCAGCGCAGTATCTTGGCTCACTTGGAGCGGACGTCATCAAAATCGAGGCTCCCGCGGGCGACTATCAGCGTAGCGGGATTAAGGAGCCAACGGCCGCCGCCCACACGCCCAGCCCCTATTTTTTGGGCCTGAACCGCAACCAGCGTTCACTCTCGATCGACCTGAAAATGCAAGAAGCCCAAGAGGTTGTCCACGACATGATCTCCCAAGCGGACGTCATTTTGGAGAACTTCCGGCCCGGCGTGCTGGAGCGTATGGGTCTGGCCAGCGACGTCCTTCTCGCGGAACACCCTGGCCTCATCTATTGCTCGATTGCAGCTCATGACCCGGCAGGGCCTAACCGCAACAAGCCCGGGCAGGACTTGATCATTCAAGCCCTGTCGGGCATTGCTAGCCTGGGCGGAGCAGCCGATGGCCCTCCCGTCCCCGCCGGCGCCTATATTGTCGATACCTACACGGCATCGCAAGCAGTGATTGGCATTCAGGCAGCGTTGCGCCATCGCGACCAGACAGGGCTGGGCCAATGGGTGCGCGTAAATATGATGTCCTGCGCACTACATTTGGTGGTCTCAGAGGCAAGTTATGCGTTGAACGCGAGAGAACAGGCGCGCCGGGGCAGAAATGGAATTAGCCATAGCCACCAGCCGGCGCCTTACGGTATTTACTCGACACGCGACGGCGCCATTGCTCTGGTGGCTCACCCTACATCACTGCCAGATATTGCGGCAGCTCTGGATCTGCACGACCAAATCTCACCGCTGCTGGCCAGCATGGGGCCTGGACTAACCGGGATCACATCGCCGGTATTTTGGCCGATCGGCTGAGTCAATTCACGAATGAAGATGCGCTCGCATGCCTTGCGCCCACAGGTATTCTGCTGGCCCCGGTTCGGACCATCGATCAAGCGCTGGCCGATCCTGAGGTGGCCAACGAACTAATCCGCGAGGTTAAGCACAGTTACGGCGGCCGTTATCGCGTCACACTAGAGCCGCTGAAGCTTTCAGGCACCCAGCTCGTTTTCGATCGTCCTGCCCCTGCCGTTGGCGAGCATTCAGTTGAGATTTTACGAGAAGCGGGTGTCGCCCAAGAGCACATTGAAGCGTTGATCGCCAGCGGAGTAGTTCGAGTCTCCGGCCCTGTAGTAGGTCTGGAGTAGCAATGCAAAGGATTGCCCTACAAAGGCAGGACGTCACGATCCTAGTCTCGCGGGATAGCAACGATGTGGCGATCACACCAAGCGTGATGACAAAAGGCTTGGGGCGAATTGATTATGCTCTCGTGCGGAGCAGGGTGTGCCCTGTTTCGCATTTCGCCCCAAGGAGAGTCAGAAAAGCCAATATCATCATCGTATACAATGTTGCGCTGAAACATGGCAGCGATGACGGCCGGTTTTAGCCGATGCGCTTGGTGCCGGAATGCGGAAAGTTGCACATCGGGGGTTGTACCTTCTAAATGCGCCGTAGGTTCGCGATGCACATCCCGACAATCCGCTTAACGCGGGTGACCGTTTTCAGGAATCTCGTCTCGTTGGTGCCATCAGTGGGTGACCGGCATGCATAGCCACGGTCTATCAGGAAAGACAGCGATCGTAACCGGCGGACAAGGCGTATTGGGAAAGGCCATTGCCGAGCGTTTGAGGCGTGAAGGCGTCAAGGTCGCTGTCTGGGATAAGGCCGAAGCGCCATGGGCAGATTTGTCCTTAATCGTAGATGTGACAAACGATCAGATGGTCAAGGATGCCGCCCAACGGACCGCTGAATTTTTGGGCAAGTTGGACATCCTAATCAACAATGCGGGCATTCAGGGGCCTCTTGTCGAAGCTGTTGCGTTGGATCCCGGCAGTTGGCGCAAGACTATAGAAGTTAATCTGACGGGAGTCTTTCTGTGCAGCCAAATGGTCGCGCAGCATATGTTAGCCGCCGGCAGCGGCCGGATCATTAATATCGCATCGCTCCGAGCCAAGGAAGCGCCTGCTAGGAGCAGCGCCTACAACGCCTCGAAAGCCGGGGTAATTGCGCTGACTAAGTCCATGGGCTGTGAACTGGCAACAAAGGGCATCCTAGTGAATTGCGTCGCACCTACGGTCGTCCAGGGCGGTCTATCGGATACCGCCACCGCAGAAGAACTGAGGGCTTTACGTTGTCAAATACCCATGGATAGGCTGTGCCGGCCCGACGAAGTTGCATCCATGGTCGCCTGGTTAGCCTCAAGTGAGTGCAGCTTCTCAACTGGAGCGGTCTTCGATATTTCCGGTGGTAGAGCGAACTCTTGATGAATCTACGAAGCGAACGGTTGCTGCTGCGGGAATGGAAGGACGAAGACGTCGTGCCTTTCATTCGAATGAACGACGACCCGAAAGTTGTCAGGTATATCGCGACATTCACGGACCGCACGGCGATTTACAGGTGGATCAATGCCCAGCGGGATCACTTCAAAGAACACGGATATGGCCTCTGGGCACTGGAGCTTCCGGGGAGTGGTGAGTTTATCGGCTTCTGCGGTCTTGCCAAAGTCCCCTATCAAGCGCACTTCACACCGGCGGTCGAAATCGCTTGGCGGCTTAATGCATCGTATTGGAACCACGGTTATGCTACTGAGGCAGCCTCCTCTGCACTTTCGTTTGGCTTCGAGCGTCTTGGTTTGAGTGAAGTCGTTGCCAATTCAGCTGTACAGAATTTGAGTTCAAGACGTGTCATGGAACGACTTGGAATGAGCCATAGTCCCGATGAGGATTTTAACCATCCACTTAAAGCAGAAGGAGACCTTTTGTTGCGTCAGGTGCTCTATCGTATAAAAGCTAGAGATTGGCTAGCACAATGATTCTTGCGATAAACCTTGCGGATTTTCGCCGAAGAATCCCCATTCAAGTTCACGGCCGCCGCGGCGGGATAGCACTCACGCAAGAGCCTGCCTTGGCCATCCGTGCCAGTCGTCCGCGCGCCTGGCGAACGAATTGGTGTCAATTGGCGCTGCCGGGACATGTATACGCCCTTCTGTGACCGGCTGCCTGGCGACGGCGGGCACACAATCGCCGCTGAGATGAACGAAGCCAGGATCCCGATGGACCCGAGGCAAGCCTGAGACGGTTGCTGTCGAGTTCAAATACCGCCGGATTCATGTCCGGCCGCCGATGGGCAAGCAGAAGCGCTATCCCGCGCTCAGTCGCAGGTGGTATGGAGAGCACGAGGAACCAACCCATCGGGCTAAGGATAAGCCGGGGCGGTATCAGTTAACCGATCACCATTCGGCGAAGGGGTTCGCCGAGGAAAGTGGGGCAATCTGTAAGGGCACAATGCCATTTGAGTCGATTTCGAGACTCCGGGCACTGTTCGATTTCGAGAATTAATAGACCAGATTGCGAAATTCCTTAATGCGGTGAAATGTGATCAAGTTTGTATATTGAGGATCTCTTCCCTCACCGTCCCCTGATCGGCATAGAACAAGAAGATCATTGCCATCGACCGCCATGCTCGGGTAGTTCCGCGCGTGCCGCTCCGTCTGACCCACGGCGACGATTCCGGCAAAACACCAGTCGATGCAGTTTCTAGAGAAGTGAAGTTGTAGTCTATGGCGCTCATTGTTTGGCAAATTGTAGCGCGCCTGTGGCATGTGCGCGAGACGCACCATTGAGTCGGTCGCTTGTGAACTTAGCAACCAGTAGAGCCGCATCTTATCATCGTAAAGCAAAAAGAACTTCAAATGACCTCCTGGAAAGGGCACAAAAAGAGCCCTCTTCCCAGATGGCATGGTTTCTATTGTCGTAGTTAGTCGATCGCCCTCCTGCTCGACTACCTTGACCAGGGCAGCATAGCCCGTTCCGCCCGTGTTCGTGCGCAAGAAGAGGTGCATTGTGCGGCCGGCCGGGTCGTGCCACAGATGTGCAGGATCATGGAACTGGACGATATTTGGTTCGAGCCAGCCCATTGGTGCACACAGACGTCCGAATCCGAGTTCTGCCGGACCCCGGTCTGGTGTGCTGTAGAACGGGACGCCAAAAAATCGAAATCGCTGGTCGAGGCGATCTCGTTGAATGCCAGTGACTCCGATATGGTCCAGTTCTTGGGATCAAGGAGGTCGTCGTCAACTCTCGCGCGCAAAACCCGCGGCGCCAAACCGGCGGTGTTCCAGCCTCAATTGCAAGATCGCGCCTCTCATCCAAGGCAAGATAGATGTGCTGATTGGCGTAGTGCGCGTTGCAGGATGACGCGTGCCATTTCATGTTGGAGGTTAGCGCGACGGGTGTGCTCCATGTTTCGCCTGCATCGTCGGAGGCTATGATCATGAGGTCGCCTGCGTGACCAAGGACATAGAGCCGTCCACCGGCAAAAAACGGCCGTGCATGCCAGAATGGAAACGAGCATCGCTCAGCCCAGGAACGGCCCCCATCATCAGACACACAGACCTTCCCCATTCCGAAGCGCGTACCGCCCGCGCGAGATTCCTTCGGCCCGAGTAGCTCCTTGACCCCGGCACCGCCGAGATCGAACGTTGCTATAATTCGGCGGCTGACCGTAACAACAATGCCTGGACTGTAGCAGTAGACATCCTGTGGCCGCTGGGATCGATAGACAATCTGGAAGTCATCCGCCAAGGGGTGCATTGTCTAAACTCTACTGTGATCGACAATATCGCGACAAGATTCCACGTCGCCTGCCCACGATCGCGCACTAGGATAAAGTGTCACCACTCTGAACATCCTGGCGAGATATCAGTCCGATGAACTTATCTTGGTCATCGTGCACTGGCACCAGCTCGATTTCGAGCTGGTGAAAGTACCGCGCAGCTTCATCGAGAAGCGCGTGTTCGGAAATTGCGGCGAGCGGCGGCTGCATATACCGCTCCACCGGCTCATTGAAGTCGAGTAGTACGCCGCGCTCGACTTGCTGGCCGAGGGACTCTGCAAGAAAGATTCCGATAATCTTGCATCGCTCGCCGATGACTGCGGCCCCGCCAAACCTTCGGCAGGTGCGGCACATCGACAACAGCACCAGCGACAGCGGTGTATCTGGCCGGAACAGAGGAATCGCTTCAAGCGGCAACATCAGGTCGCGCACCCGCATCAGCTTCCGCCCGAGATTTCCGCCCGGGTGGAGGCGAGCAAAGTCCTCACGCTTGAATCCGCGCCGCTCTTGCACGACAAGCGCTAGGGCATCTCCCATTGCGGCCATAGCCGTCGTCGAAGTGGTCGGAACAAGACCAAGCGCGCACGCTTCCTCCATCGGTCCGATATCGAGCACTACGTTAGCAGACAGCGCCAGCGACGAAGTAGCGCGCCCCGTGATCGCGGCAATAATAACGGGAAACTGCCGGACAGCGCGGATGAATAGCATAAGTTCCGCAGCCTCTCCAGAATTGGAGAGCGCGAGAATGACATCTCCCATAGACACGCGCCCGAGATCACCATGCAAAGCGTCGACCGGGTCAAGCGTGATTGATCGAGTGCCAGTCGCTGCGAGAGTTGCAGAGATCTTTTCCCCTACTAGACGCGATTTGCCAATTCCGCACACTACGACAATGCCATTTGAAGAAAGGATGTGGTTAGCAAGCGTGCAGATCCGCTCGTCAACCCTATCTGAAAGCGTTTCCAACGCAGCGGCCTCTTGGCGGATGATAGCCCTGGTCCGCTCAAGCATGACGGCATTAATGTCGCTCTGGTCCGTACCGTATTGTACAGCGATGTCTGGCTGTAACGTGCGCCTACGCCTATTAATGGCCATGACAATTCCATCCGAAATGGCGATCCTCAGCCCCACGACAAGACACTGTAAAGGGTAAATCATAACATTGGCGTGATATTTCGTTAAGTTTATTCATGAGTCTTGTTACATTTACGTCTGACGTGTCACAAATTCTATAACGCGAATAATCCTACTCGGCCTGGTACTTGTGGTATTCTCCTTCCGAACGGGACTCAAGCATGAAGATGTCTAACTTTTTGATAGAGAAGTGCTTTGACACGATTGCTCTCTTAGCGAATGAAGCGAAAAGCCTGCGTCTTGGCGAGATCGCAGATCGGCTCGACCTGCCGAAAAGTACCGCCCACAAATTGCTACGCGTTCTCTGTTCCATCGGCTGGATTGAGCAAAATTCCGAAACCGGCATATACGGTCTGAGCTTGCAGCTGGCTATTCTCGGGCAGCGGTTTCTGGCTGCAGCCGGAATCCGCGACGTATGTCAACCTATCCTAGATCGACTTGCTCAAGGTAGCCAAGAACTGGTGCGTGTGGCCACAGTCCAACAAGATCGCCTGGCCTGGACTGCCTTGGCGCAAGGCGCGAAGGCCGGTTTGATATATGATCACGACACAACGGCCAAAGTGCCATTACACGTCACAGCCGACGGCAAGGCATGGCTCGCCACTCTAACCAGAGAAGCCGCCGTCAAGACAGTTCTGAAGAACGGGTTCGGGCAGCCCGCCGCCTATGGTCCTAAGGCCGTTCGAACCATCGAGGCAATCGTATGCGAACTCCAAGTCACCCAGGAACGAGGATGGGCCTTGGCAGTAGAAGAAGCCGAACCTGGCGTGACATCGATAGCCGTAGCAATACGTCCAAATGGCGGACCAGCCGTGGGTACGGTGAGTGTCGCCGGGCCAATCCTGAGGTTGAGTGGTGGAAAGATTCCAGAGATCGTGCGGCTGGTCTGCGTCGCAGCGAACGATCTTGCGGCGCTCTGGCCCTGCGAGATGTACTAGTTACGGCAATATCCTGTTGAGCGCACTCCCGGGCACCGACGGTCATTTGAAATGGTAAACGCCAAGCGCCTCGAATGTCTTGTATATCTCGTCGGCGAACTTCGCAAACTCAGGATATTTTCCAAGGTAAGCAGGTCTGGGTCTCGGCAAATCAATTCGAATCTCCTCGACGATTCGTCCCGGTGAGTTCGACATCACAATGATTCGATCCGATAAACCGATCGCTTCTTCGATTGAATGAGTGATGAACACAACGCTCTTGCGGCTCTCCATCCACAACCTTTCCAAGTCATGTCTCATCTGTGTTCGCGAGATGATGTCAAGTGCCCCGAACGGTTCGTCCATCAGCAGGACTGCGGGGTCGTGAACCAAGGCACGGGCGATAGAGACACGCTGCTGCATTCCACCCGACAGCTGTCTTGGATACCGCTCCTCAGCCCCAGTAAGTCCTAGTGTCTTAAATAACTCTTTCGCACGCTGTACACTTACTTTGCGATCAAGGCCGCGGACTTCTTGTTGCAAGAGTACGTTCTGAATGGCTGTTCGGAACTCAAGCAACAAGTGGTCCTGAAAAACTACACCTACATCAGTCATGGGACTTTCTAGGAGTTTCCCGTTGACCTCGACGAAGCCAACTGTCGGTTCAAGCAAGCCTGCGATGATTAGCATCAGTGTGCTTTTGCCGCATCCGGAAGGGCCAAGCACGCTTACAAATTCCCCCTCGTCGATCTTGACGTTAACCGGCCCAAGGGCGAGAATGTCTCCGTAATTTTTTGCTACGTTAGAGGCCACTATCGATCTACATCTGCTATCATGCTTCATGATGAAGGCTCGTTTTTAGCTATTCTCATCACAATATAGCCGCGCGACGAAACCAACTTGGGTGCATTTCGTATCACGGGCTTCTCCAAGGCATTATTATTTTTTCCAATCCAAGCAAGAAACTACTTAACAGCATAGCTAGCGTGGCCGCCGCAGCAACTCCTGCAAACATCAAGGGAGTGTCCATGTCACTTGATGCTGATAGTATAAGGACCTCAAGGCCTTCGTTTGCGCTGATAAACTCAGCCGTCAGGGAAGCTGCCACTGCATGGACTACTCCAACCTTAAAGCCAGCAAAAATATACGGCATAGCGGCCGGAAGTCGAATTAAAATAAACGTCTGCCATAAGCTGGCACCCAAGGACTTTGTTATAAGATGCAGGCGCGGATTGATTGCCGAAAAACCGGCGACGCTGTTCACCAATATCGGGAAGAACGTCATTACAGCCGTCAGCGCGATCCGTGGGGTGAAGCCGAAGCCAAACCAGACAATCAGCAGGGGCGCTGTGATCGTTTTGGGAATGATGTCAAAACACACGATCAGCGGGAGCAAGTCGCGCCTCAGAGAAGAGTAGGAAGCAATCGCCAAGCCAAGCGGGATGGCGACCAACGTCGCGACAGCGAAACCGACTATCGCTACATAACCCGTGGCCACAAAACTGGAAGCGAGTAGACCGCGGTCAGTAACAAATTTGACCAGGAGGTCGCTAGGCGCCGGGAGAAGGTACTTTGGAATACCAAGCCAGCCAGTGCCTAATTGCCAGGCGAGGATAAACGCAAGCAACGCCAACGCAGGAGGTAAAGTTCGTTCAGCCGCCTTAGCCAATTGTGGATAAAGGGCCCTTGGGCTTTCTGTGAACACGGTGGCCATCATTTTCGCGCTCCCTGTTTGAAGCATTAGATCGCGGCCGCTTGGGGAGCCGCCACTCTTTCCAACACTGGTTAGGGACAGGGAGGGACCTCACGGGGAAGGTACCTCTCAGTATATTTCGTGTCGATCCCGCCGTCGCCCAATGACCCGAGTGTCGAGGCCAGGATCTCTCCGGTAGTCGCCCATGCTTTCGCAGGCGGCTTGCCCAGACCTGATGCGCCAGGCACACATAGGTCGGCTAACAGGTATTGCCTCAGTTCCTTCAGCAGCACCTCTTTCTTGTCGGCCTCATCAGGATACCTCGACCGGAGCGCTTCGACAGCGGCCTCCGGATCCTTCGCGACAGCGGAATACCCTCTTAGGGTCGCATCCACGAACTTCATATAAAGTTCGGGATTCGATTTAAGCTTATCGTCTCTGGCGACAAGACTCGTCGAGAGAATGGGTGCGCCGTTATCTTTGTAAAACATCGTTTTGGTTTTAACATCCCTCTCCCCGAGCGGAATCATTACAGCGGCGGGCGCCTCCGAAACCCCATCCACCTTTCGCTCGGCCAAGAGACCGATATAGCTTGAGGGATCCGCTGAGAGAATTTGGACCTTCGACTTGTCAACTCGCTTCTGCTTCACCAGCACATCAAACAGAGCGCTCTGGGCGGCGCCTGGCGGAAGAGCTATGGTTTTTCCTTCCAGTTCCTTTGGACGTGAGATGGCCGTATCCTCAAGGGAGATGATCCCCAGCTCGGATGCCTGGTAAATGGGCGCGATGATTTTGAGCGGCGCTCCCTTCGCTGCAAGTGCGATGGCGGATGGAGCGTTTACCAACCCGACATCAGTGCTGCCCGCTGCGACCATTTGCGACGACGTTCCTGAGCCCTTGCCGGGCTCGATTTCAAGTTCGATCCCCAGCTGTTTATAATAACCCAGTGCGTCAGCATAAATGATTCCGATGCTCGAATTGTCCGGGGTCCAGTTAAGGGTAACCTTAAGCCGTTCTGCTCCTACTGCAGGCGAGATCGCAAGCGCAGCAGCTAGACAGCCAACTGCCATTCGCGCACAATAAACCAGGCTTTTTTCCATAATCAATTTCCATCTTCCAAAGGTCATTATTAACATTGAGGCTGGTTGCGGTTGTTTTCCGCCGCCAGAATAAGTGTATTGAGCAACAGGCCTATAAAAGCCGTTATAAGCACGACCGCGATGACATGGACGGTGTCTAGGTGTCGAGCTCCGATTAGTGCACTGAATCCAAGTCCTTCATTCGACGCAAAGAATTCGCCGACAACAGCGATCGTAGTCGCAGTCGCCAAGGAAATACGAAAGGCGCTCAACAGGTAGGGAACCATCGTAGGCCCCTCAATGTATCGAAATGTCTGCAGGGTGCTTGATCCCATCGTCCGTGCCACGAAATAGATGCGATCCGGAGTACTTCTTATCCCCGCAACAGCGTTCACTAGCACCGGAAAGAAAACGCTAAAGCCGACCAAAATTGATGTCGGAAGAAGTCCATAGCCGAACCAGGTGATCAAAACTGGCACTATCGAAATTTGCGGCATGGCCTGTAGGAATACGACAACGGGATATAGCGCTCGTTCAAGCCACTGTATTTTTGCGAGTGCTAAGCCCGTCGGGATGGCGGTGGCGACGCCGCAGAGAAAGCCAACGGCTATCACCTTAAGAGTGGAAGCCGCGTTCAACAGGAAATAACCGGGCTTGGAGCCGACCAAACGGGCCACTTGCTCCGGACTGGGAAGTATGTAATCCGGAATGTTGAAGAATCGAACCGCAGCTGACCAAACCGCGACGAGAACTAAGAACCAAAAGGACTGTATCAAGCCATTTGGCGGGTTTACAGATCTAAGAAGTCTCACCATTCACGCCACCTATATGAAACCCGTTCAGATATGGAATGTCATTTCCGTTCGATCCAGGGAGCTTCGGCCTCTCTGCCGGCACCAGCAAATCGGTCTGACGACAAAGAAAGGCGGGAATTTGCAGGACATCAACAGTTTCCGCCGCCTCTCGGCACTGCTCCGGGGCATGGACGTCGGTCAGTAACCGGACAGCCTACCGCCTCTCGAACATTTGCCAGGATGGTGAGACCCTCTCGCATCCCTACACCGCGCTCGCCATATAGGCTCGTTCGGTTTGCTTTGTCGAACGAACTCTTATAGATGAAACCTAAGCTAAGACGAGCTGTGATTTCTGACAGTGCGTGACTGATCTTAAGAGCGTGGCAGCGGCTTTCGATCGCGCACGGGCCTGCGATGAGGGTCAGAGGAAGATCATTGCTTATAACTAGAGACCCGACCGTAATGCGATGCTGCTCCATTCGACTTTCCCAGTTGACGTTATATAGACAATTGTCGGCGAATGCCTCCAGATACACAAGTGGAGGTTTGTTATAATTTCTTAAATATTTTATGCTTTGCCGCCTTCGCAATGTATTAAAAAATCATGAAAATTTCATGGCGTCGTTACATACTCACTGCGGAGCTGTTGGCCCTGTAGAAAATATTCGTTGTTCGGGATGCGGTGATTGCAGGGGCTCGTCGGTGCGCACCGTCGCCGGCCGCGAGCGCGGCAGGGCGACAGTGAGGTGGCTCAGCGCACCGCCCTTCCAGGGCAGGGCGAGTTGCACCGCCGCCTTGTCGCGGTCGACATGGAGGGAGGGTGGCCTCCTCGATCAGCGTGCGCAAGAGTCCCTTGCGGTCACGCGCCGTCGTGGTCGGCGCGTGCCAGACGCTCGCCAGATCGGCGCCGAGGGGTAGCTTCTCCCGCTCCGTGGCCGACAGCCCGCGGGGACGCTGCGCCTCGCGCCGCACCACTTCAGCCTTTGGCCGCTTCCAGGGCGCGCAGGGCCTCCTCCCGCTGCTGCTCGAGCGTGCGGGCGACCAGGCGATTGTCGGGATCGACAGCGCGATAGCGGCGCCCGGCGCGGTCAACGGGCGAACTGCGCCCGCTCGACATCGAGCCGCCATTGCTTGAGTGCCGCCTCGCGGTCGGTTTCCAGCCGCTCGGCCGCCGCGAGCGTGGCGGCCAGGCCTGCCGGATTCAGCGCTTCCAGGATGGCAGCGACCACGGCTTCGTCGATCTGCACGCCGCCGACTTTGAGGCAATAGACGCTGCGTCCATGGGCGATGTCCTTACCGGCGCAATGACAGCCCGGTGTCGCGGAGCGGCCACGGTAATGAGTGCGCAGGCGCCGCCCGCAATGACCGCAGCGGGCAATGCCCTGAAGCAGGGCGCCGCCTTCACGCACCGCGTCGCCAGATCCTCCCCCGGCCTCGACATGCGGGCGAGGCTGGGCGTTGGCCGCCATGCATTGCTGACTGGCTTCGAAGGTCGGCCAGCCGATATAGCCCTTTTGGTGATCCTTGATCAGCACTTGCCATTCGTCCATCGGCAGCTTGCGTATCCGTTTGCGCCGCGCGCCGGTTTCGTCGAGCACCGTCTCTCGGCGATTCTTGCCATAACATAGGCGCCCGCATAGACCGGATTGGCAAGCACGGAATGAACGGCGTGGTAGCTGGCGTCGCTCCAGCGCAGCTCATGATGCCCACCAAGCGACAGCGGGAACTTCATGCCGTGCGCGCGCAGCCACAGTCTGACGCGGCGCGGCGGGCCCAATTCGGCGAAACGGGCGAAGATGGTGTGGATCACCTCGTCGGGGTGGAGAAGGATCTCGCCGTCGTCCTCGCCCCAGACGAAGCCGACCGGCAGGCCACGGCGCAATTCGCCGCGTGCCGCCTTGTTCTTGATGCCGCCATTGAGGCGGGCGCGCAGGACATGCAACTCTTCGAAGAGTTGTGCCTCCAGTTCCCAGGACTCTTCACCCGCAAGCAGTACAAAACACCTGCCCGACGAGTGAGCCTCTGGCGCCGGGCAGCTCGCGCGCGCGGCGTTGTCATCGGGCCAAAACGTATCGTCCGATCGGCGACAAACCGCGCGGGCGACGCCCCGATACCTTCAACGATCATTGGGAGGAGATGGCATAGTGCCTTGAGAAACGCCCGGATCAGACCGCACTTGAACTGCTCGTCGAGTTCCAGGCCCGTTGCCCGGGGCGACACAGCTTGCGACAGCTGTACACTTTGCAAAAGCGGGTAAGGGCGTGGCGACAACAAGCCGTGCAGCGGCTCATCGGCGGGGCCAGCAGCCTGGCGCCGTATGCCGCCCCGGATTCATCATGCCGGGCAAGCGGGTTACATTCTCGATGAGGCAACCGGTAACAAAATTAGGTGAGGCAACACGACATCGCTTCTCCTTGTCTTCGGGCGGCGACTCGCCGCGCCGCTCAAGGAGAGCGTCGGTCACAAGGCGTAGCTGCAGAAGGTCCGCAAGCCCCCCAAATGCCCGCATGATTGGTGGCACCGCCCTTTCCAGCACCAAGATCCGTCCACGCCACGGGAATGTGGTCCGGCTGCCGTCCGGCAATTCCACCAGCAGCACTGGCTCGCCGCGCAGCTTGATCCGGCAAAATGCAACCAGCGCCTGCCCTTCAAAGGCATGGCCAGCGCGGGTAATCGTCACCGATGCCGGAAGATCCTGGTGACGGGCAGTCTGAAGATGTTTCCTTCGGGAGCGTCAGCCAGGAATGGCTGCTTCGCTTCATCGAACACCGGATCGGCGACAAGCGCATCATCCGCCTGATCCGCAAATGGCTCAAGGCGGGCATCCTTGAAGACGGGATCGTCACGGTAGATTGACAGGGAACGGGTCAAGGGTCGGTGATTTCGCCGCTCCTGGCCAATGTCTACCTGCACTATGTCTTCGATCTGTGGGCCCAGCGCTGGCGACAGCGCGAGGCTACCGGCGACATGATCATCGTGCGCTATGCCGATGATGCAATCGTCGGTTTCGAGCGCGAGGATGACGCCCGTCGTTTCCTAGGTGAGATGCGCGCGAGGCTTGAGGAGTTCATGCTGTCGCTTCATCCGGACAAGACCCGCCTGATTGAGTTTGGTCGCCACTGGGCGGCCAACCGCAAGCAGCGTGGCTTGGGCAAACCGGAGACCTTCGTGTTCTTGGAATTTACATTCATCTGCGGAAAGTCACGTCGAGGACGCTTCCCGCTTGAGCGAAAGACCCGCAGTGACCGCATGCGGGCGAAGCTCAAGGACATCAAGTGGAGCTACGGCGTCGAATGCATTGGCCGATCCCACAACAGGGAAAATGGCTGAGGCAGATCGTGGGTGGGCACTTCGCATGCTTTCTCGGTTCCAACGATATCCGGGCGCTTACAGCGTTCAGGTATCGGGTGATCGACCTCTGGCGGCGTACCGCTTCGGCGACGCAGCCAGACGGGCGACGCTACGTGAGAACGGATCGCGCAGTTATCGTGGGTGATCCGCGCGGTGCGGGCCGCGATATGATCACGCTTGGTGCGTAACTGAACGTCTATGTGCGGCGCGGTCGATCGACTTAGTAATTATGTGTCGGAGGCATGAGGTCGCGGCCGAAAATTGGACACTGCAGGCTGCCCATTGGCAGCCTGCAAACTGGGCGACGTCAATCCACTCGCCTACATCGCCCAAACCCTGCAGGCGAGCGTCGATGGCCATCCACAAAGCCGGATCGAGGAGCGCATGCCCTGGAGCTTCCAGCATAGAGGATCGACAAGGCGCTTACTCTGAGTCAAGTGGCCGGGATAAGGTCTTATTCCATTTCTAGATTTTCTAGAACGAACAGGTATTTACATCGGTCATCAAGTTCAATTTTTGTGTATCCCATCTGTTGCCGCCGCCAACTCGATGTTGAAAATCGGTACGGTTATTTAATGAACGATAGATTCCTTCACTAACCAAGTGATTCAATCGAGAGACCTTTTTTAATAACTTGGTTTCGTAGATTGTCAGTCGCAGAAACGATATTTTGAGCTTGAATAGCTCAACGAAACAAGACATATCACCTACAATTTCGTGATAATTTGCCTTGATCCCCGTGTCAATCTGTCGAACCAGGCGCGTTTGGTCATTGAATCTTCGCATAGAGACGATAACGGTCTGATTTCCGGTTAGTGAAGCTATGTCAATATAGAGTTTTCGATCAATTCAATGTAAGAACGGTGTAGTTCGTTAAATGTTTTGTCTTTTATCGTGGCGTGTTTGGACAAATCACTTAAGATACTGTCAAGGCCACTAGAGTTTCTGTATTCCCGTTGAATTGCGCAAAACCAAAATTTGAAATGCGAATTCATAATGGTCCCTCATGCTCTTAGCGTTGAGCGTCTTCGCAAAAAACCACGATTTGGCAACAACTCAACGAGATCTTCGCCGTGAAGACGCGCCAGTGCCTCTCGCACTGGGGTCGCGCTAACCTGCAGTCGATCGGCGATGCTGGCAGCACTTAGTGGCTCTCCGGGTTGAAACCGATAGTTGAGGACGAGTTCCTTTAATCGGCGATAGGTCGATTCGGCTCGAGCAATGACTGCCATTTTTCTTCCTTCCGCTACCACGTCCAAATGGTGTGCTCGAAAGTCCTCCTAGGCCTTTCCATTTGCAGTCGCCGTTGCCATTTCCCGTTGGCGTCCGTCAAGCATTAAGGGATGAGGATCATACAACTCGTCCAAGCAAGTTGCGTGCCGATCGATGCATGTTTGTGTTACAGCATTTATACCTATACGTAGCTCTGCGGGGCCTTCGATCTTTTAGGTCCGGCTGACGACACTCATGTCCAGATTCGGACAGAAGGTCTGCGGGTAGGCGCACGTAGAGAAGTGATGTGAGCGCTCGATCGCCCGGTCGCAGGCAAGATGGTGTTCTCGGCGTGCGCACCAACGCGCGTGGGCTTCCACAGAAGACTCCAGGATCCTTGCCAAGATCCCCTGCTAGGTTGCAATCAAGCTGGGTGAATTGCCATGAACCAGCTTTCATGTCTGCTGCGGCCATCACGATGCTTACAACGCAGACACTCGAGCGGGCCGGCGTTGATGGCTATGCACACCACACCGCCCACCTCTTCCGACAGCCATGCGACCGAAGTGCTGCGGTAGGGGCCAGCTTTGCCGAGATCAGCCAATTACTTCGCCGACGGAGCACGCCGATTGTGATCCGTCGTGAGGGACGGCGGGGTTTGCAGGTCCCGGTCGGCGGGTTCGTTTCGGGGCGTCCGCGCTCTAAGGCTATGTCGCGAGCCCCGGGGATGCGGCCGAGGGCGATGCGCAGAATATGCGGGTAGAGCCAGGATGACGGCAGGCGCAGGAGGATCTGGGTTTTCATCTCGACCACCCGCGCAAGATCTTATGAGACGCAATCGCAGCGTGTCGAATTGGGGCGGCGGCAAAGCTTCGATCGTTTCGGCATAGCAGCGTACAGGCTACCTTAGGCGCCGACCTCGACGCGGGCAAAAATGCGCTCCACGCAACGACAGGTTGCGCCGCCCGTCAACAAACTCCTTGATCCTGCGGACCTTGGTGACGCCAGCCAGGAACTTGCCGCTTGAACTCGACGCTGTCTTGTTCGGTGTTTTGCAATAGACGTTCATCCTCTGAAAGCCCGGCTGCCCGGTCAATTGCCGAAAACCATCCGGTTCGGTCCGAGGGGGTCACTCCCATGCAACAACAATGTTGCGTTGGCTTTACGATAACAAAACATTCGATCGATCGTTTCTGGTCTAAACTCCGCGTTTGCAACGCGGGCCGGGAGAGCGTGAAGATGAACAATTGACTAACACTGCGCCATCTCACTCCAACCGGAACGGAGGAGCTCCGGCGGCGATTCGCATCGAAAAGAATTAGCTCTCAACATACATGGAGCAAGGAGAGATAGATGGAATCTGAGACCATCGGTTTTATGCCGGCCGTCGAGCTGGCGGAGCTGATCCGCACTAAAGAGATTTCGCCAGTCGAATACATGCGCGCTCTGCTGGCCCGCATTGCCGAGCTGGAGCCTAAGATAAACGCTTTCGCCTACCTTGCCGCGGAAGACGCTATGAATGATGCGAAAAAGGCGGAAGCCGCGCTGATGAGCGGTGCGGGAATTGGTCGGCTGCACGGCGTGCCCGTAACAATCAAGGACTTGCAGATCACCAAAGACATGCCGACGCAGTACGGCAGCAAAATATATGCCGGCCATCGACCGATCGAGGATGCGCCGCTCGTGTCGCGCCTGCGCGACGAAGGCGCGATCATCGTCGGCAAGACCACGGTCTCTGAAATTGGCTGGGCCGGCGTCTCACGGAGTCCACTAACGGGCATCACCAGTAACCCGTGGAAGCTCGGCTACAACGCCGGCGCGTCGTCGGCCGGTGCAGGCGCCGCCGCAGCGGCGGGCTATGGGCCTCTGCACCAGGGCGGTGACGGCGCGGGGTCGATTCGCATGCCCGCACATTTCAGCGGTGTATTCGGACTGAAGCCCAGCTTCGGGCGCGTGCCGAATTATCCAGTCCCCGGCACCATGACAAACCACAACGGGCCTATAACACGCACCGTTGCCGACAGCGCACTAATGCTTGAAGTCATGGCCGGTCCGCATTTCCTCGACCATTCGTCGCTTGAGGCCGGGCCCGCCAACTACCTCGCCCGCCTGCGTGGCGGCGTGGGGGGCAAGCGCATCGCGTACAGTCCTGATCTAGGTGTCGCCCGTGTCGATCCGGAAGTCGCGGAGCTAGTTAAGGCGAGTGTGGCACAGTTTGCGGAACTTGGCGCCATCGTCGAGGAAGTACCCACGCCGTGGGCGAAAGATGGACCGGAACTGATCCGGTTCTTCTGGTCTGCCCACAGGGCCGGCCTTGCGCAGTATCTCCCGAGATGGGAGGCCGAGATGGACCCTGGACTCGTCGCCTGCATTAAGGATTCAGAGAACGTCTCTGTCGCGCGCTACCAAGAGATGCTCGAGCGGAAGATGGTCTATGTCGCGAAGATCCATCGTTGGTTCTGGGATTGGGACTTCTTATTGACACCATCTGCTTCAGTCGCCGCTTTCCCAGCCGAGAAGTTGATGCCCGATCATTGGCCAATGCATCCTTGGGACTGGATCGCGTGGGCGGAATTTTGCTACCCATTCAACATGTCCTGGAATCCGGCGGCTAGCGTACCATGCGGCTTTACTCCAGCCGGGCTGCCAGTCGGATTGCAGATCGTTGGCAATCGCTTCGACGATCTGGGCGTGCTGCAGGCCTCAGCAGCATTCGAACAGCTGCAGCCATGGGGGAACAAGCGCCCGCGAGAATGGCCTCCTGAAACTTTTCAGAAGAACCCGGCGCGCGGCCGACCGACATGATGATCCTGGTCGAGGTGATCTCGGGCCGCTGGCCGCCCGACAGCTTGTTCTCGACGAACCGACAGGCCGGGGGTTGGCCGCGGCGGAGACCGTCTCGACAAGGCAGAGCTCCCTTCGGGTGCTGCCTGGAGGCCGCGCGCACGGAGATCACCCTCTTGGCGTCGGACGCGTCGCATTCGCGCTCGATCAGCCCGTGTTCGGCGCAATAGCAGCGACCAAATCCCGTGCATGTAGACTAGCGCCGCGCAAGGGCTCAGGGGCGGCGGTTGGCGCCAGATGCGTGGATATCCTCGGTGGCGGGCATGGGTTCGGTTCGCCTGGGAATCCTTTCACCTTGGCCGATGCCCCAGAATCCGCGTCCGCATCACATCGCGTGATCTCTGCCATCAAGTGCCAACTGCGCCGCCGCTTCCTATTCAGCCCGTGGTCGGCACATCAAGGCCAGCACAGGGTAAGTCGCAATCACCTCGCACAAGAGTATAGTGACGCATAATCGTCACCTATTCGCTGCCGGCTCCAACGTCTTGCGTTCAACTGGCAGGCGCTCTTGTGGCGTCTTATCGTTACGCTCAGGAGCCGAAATCATTCGCAACATAACACGCTTGTTTGTTCATGGTCGATAACAAAAGCTTCATAGAACTTAACCCAACAAATGCGCGTTTTAGGCAATCATGGTCCCACGTCGTGACGCAGTTCGGTGTGATGTTCAGGCCCGAAAGGCACTTCCCATGCATGTTCTGGAAACGCCGCGCCTAATACTAAAGCCGCCGACTCCAAGAGACGAACAACTGCTGCATGGACTTCATAGTGATCCTCTGGTGACAACCTCTATCAGAGATGGAATCTCGCCCACTGTCGAGCAGTCGAAAGCTGAACTTCGCCAGTATATCAATCATTGGGAGCGGGTTCGCTTTGGCCCCTGGATGGTGTTCGTCAAAGAAGATGGCCGGGCCAGAAAGTTCGCCGGTTCCTGTGGATTGGTGATCTGCGGCGCAAATCTTCCGGAGGATCCAGATAACGTGGAACTAGTATTTTGCTTGCACCAAAGGGACTGCGGAAAGGGCATCGGCCCCGAGGCAGGAAGGGCAGTAGCCCGGTTTGCCTTTGAGCACCTTAAACTCGAGAAAATCAGCGCATTTATCCGCCCGTCAAACACACGCTCACTTCGTGCAGCCCCTAAAGTTGGTTTTAAGTACGTTGGACCGTGTATCTATAACGACATGGAAAGAAAACAGTTTGAACTCACCTACGCCTCATATATGAAACCGGTTGTCGACCAAGTTTTAACATTGAGATAACTGCAATACTTCTAAAACGGCGGACGAGAATCCTATACGATAGTTTATAGTAGCGGTGAAGTAAATTGTCGATCTAAGGAAGGCAGTATGAGAAATTTGTATGCCAGATCCGAAATTCTTCTCAGCAGAGCGCGCGCCGTGGTCCCAGGGGGCGTTTCGAGCGGAAATCGCGCGAATTGGACTCCTTTTCCCCTCTACTATACTAGGGGCAATGGCTCTCGTGTGTGGGACGTGGATCGCAACGAGTATATTGATTATGTATTAGGCCGTGGTCCACTTATACTCGGCCACGGAGAACCGGAAGTCATAGATGCAGTATGCCGGCAACTCAGGACCGGGCAATTTTTCGCGGGCCAGACAGAGGCAGAAGTAGAACTCGCAGAATTAATTTGTACAATTGTCGGCAATGCCGAGATGGTACGGTTCTGCAATTCTGGTTCCGAGGCGATACACGCCTGTATTCGTTTAGCCCGATCAGCAACGGGTCGAGAAAAGGTCCTCAGATTCACCGGTCACTATCATGGATGGTACGATGGCATTGCGTGGGGATTTTCGGGCGTCAACGCAAGAAATGACGGTTCATCTTTGCCTGTGCCGATGTCTCTCGGCCAACCCTCCTCTGATGCGTTGAACATAGTGGCGGTTGAGTGGAATGACCCGGAAGCAGTCACGAATGCTCTAGAAAAATATCGCGGGGAATTCGCAGCAATCATTACCGAACCAATTATGTTTAATGGCTTCTGGAGCAATATCCAACCGTTCGAAGGGTTTCTCAGATTTCTTCGCGAACAATGCGACGCCAATGGCGCACTGTTGGTTTTCGACGAGGTCCAAACCGGTTTTCGGATTTCGCTCGGAGGAGCTGTGGAGCACTTCGGCGTCGCGGCAGACCTAAGCGCTTTTGCAAAGGCGCTGAGCGGAGGTGTCTGTCTCGCGGCCTTTGCTGGCCGTAAGGAGGTCATGAAGCGCCTCAGCGAAACCAATACCGTGCACACAGGAACCTATAATGCCTACCCACCCGCCGTGGTGGGAGCGTTGCGGCATCTGACCCTTCTGGCAGCGAGTTCTGCCGCAAAGCTTCAGCATGTACATCACCAGACAGCATTGCTCGAACGGGGCTTCAGAGATCTGGTAACGCAAACCGACCTACCTCTTCTTATTCGAGCGAGCCCAGGCGCGGTCACCACCGCCTTCAGAACCGCACCAACGCACGTCATCAGCCAGTGCTCGGCAGCTGAAGGTCTGGATTTTAGCCTCCAGCGCGCATGGCAGCTCGCATTGCAGGATCGAGGCGTTCGGATAACGCCAGAAGGCCTCTGGTACGTGTCCGCAGCGCACTCCGCTAACGACATAGCAATCACTCTCGATGCTGCGCGTGACGCGCTTCAAAGTCTCTCGTCATGATAACATAGAGGAGCTTATGCCAGTGCGATCCAACAGTGTCGCTCGCCTTGTTTCTCCGCGCCGTTTAGTCTTGACGTGTGATGCAATCAGCGAGGAGCTCCCCCCAGATTTCGTACGAATAAGAATTGAATTCTGCGGAGTCTGCGGGACAGATAGGTCGTTCTATCTGGGCCACCGCGATGAAGGCTATCCTATCAGTCTCGGCCACGAGCACTGCGGTGCTATTGTCGCAGTTGGAGACGAGGTTACTGGCTATCGGGTGGGAGACTATGTGGCGATTGATCCGAATTATCGGTGCGGATCCTGCCATTATTGCAGGATAGGCGCCGGTCATTTGTGCGAGAGCGCGGCTATCAATCGCTATTCGAATCGAGGATATGCGAATTTCATCGATATAAAAACGTCGTACGTTCTTAAACTACCGGAATTCCGTCCCGCTACCTTGGTGCATTAGTCGAGCCATTATCCGTCGCAATTAACGCAGTCGATATCTCCAAATGCACGCTACCTAATGAGGCGACACTTGTTCTTGGCGTCGGCGGTATTGGCACGCTACTTGCCTTCAATCTCCTCGAGACACATGGTGGCGAAATATGGATCTATGACAACGCGCATTACAAGATGGCTGCCCTGAAGGACCTCTATCCAAGTCGGATAAAGATATTGGATCGGGCCGATGACCGTGTATTCAGCTTAATTTTCGAAGCCACCGGCAGTTCCGACGGTTTCCGTCAGGGGTGCGCTCGATTGGCGAAGCTCGGCAGGCTGATCGTCGTGAGTAGGTACCACTCCGATGAACCTTCAATTCCCGACAGGCTCCCATGGAAGCAGCCGAATATTTACTTCGTTCATCTAAATGGAAACGGCGAGTCCTTCCCTAAAGCAGCAGCTTTGATCGAAAGGTGTTGGAGTACTGAACATGACAATCTCCTTAGTTTCCACCCGCTTAGAGATATTGACAAGGTATTCAAGGATTACGCCTGCCTCCAGGCGAACAAAAAGATAGTGTCCACTGAGTGATAGATTGCGTGTAGTGGGCCGATATGCAATGCATGGAATGGCTAGAATGACCTTGGTTGCTCATTGGAATAGCGTTACCTCAGTGAGCTTAATTGTGTCCAATAACTTTAGAGAAAACGTATGGACTTTGAGCTATCCGCTGAGCAAGTTGCGATCCGCGATCAGGCGCGTAGCGTCGCAAGAATCGAGGTCGCGGCTCGCGCTGCATCAATTGATGCGTCCGCGGAGTTTGACTGGGATTTGCATCGACGTTTAGCAGAAATTGGGTTCCTTGGTCTGACTGCTCCTGAAGAGTGCGGCGGCCAAAGACTCGATACCCTAATCTGGTGCATCGTAGTCGAAGAGATTGCAAAAGCGTCTTCTACGGTGTCCAACGGTATCACCCTAACCGACGGGATTATCCACTATATTTCTACGCTCGGAACCCGAGAGCAGAGGGACAAGTACATACCACCTCTTATCCGAGGGGAGGCGCTCTGCTCCTTCGCCCTTACTGAGCCCAATACGGGCTCGGACGCCGCATCCGTCCGCACAACAGCGCGCCATGAAGGAGACAGCGTAATTTTGAATGGGCAAAAGATGTTCATTTCCGGCGCGGCATACGCTGACCACTTCATCGTTGTCGCGACGGTGGATAGAGAACTTCGCCACAATGGCATTCGCAGCTATATCGTTCCGCGCGAAGCTCTCGGCCTGACTGTCGGGGACAAGCTCGACCTTATGGGTATTCGCGGTTTTGGTACATCCCCTGTCTTTTTCGATGAGTGTCGGATTCCCGCATCGAATCAACTCGGCGGAAACGAAGGTTTTCGGATGGTCATGCAGGGATTGGATGGCCCAGGGAGATTGGGAGCTGCTTCGCAAGCCGTAGGCCTCGCGCAAGCCGCAATGGAGAGCGCACTCGCCTACTCACTCGAGCGAAGCCAATTCGGACAACTGATCTTTGATCATCAGACCATCCAATTTATGCTCGCCGACATGTCGGCCGAAATAGAGGCGGCCCGATTGCTAACCTGGAATGCCGCTTGGCGGCGAGATGCTGGCCTGCCCTTCACTAAGGAGGCGTCGCATGCCAAGCTCTTCGCTGGTGATATGTGCGTGAGGAATGTTTCTAACGCCCTTCAAATATTCGGTGGCTATGGATACTCTAAAGAATATCCGATCGAGCGGTTCTATCGCGAGGCCAAAATCCATCAAATCTGGGACGGAACTAATCAGATACAGCGCAAGATTATTGCTCGCCAGCTTAGAAAGGAAAAGTGCCGAGCCATCTAATGGCGGTATGCTGATGGCGGGCTATTTACGAATTGACGGAGACAAAATTGTGAGGCTTCGCAAGCAGATAATAATTATCCCAGCGCGCTTTGCATCGACTAGATTTCCCGGAAAGCCGCTCGTCGAGCTTAATGGGAAGGCCGCTATCCTACATACGATAGATGTCGCTAGAAAGGTCAGCGGCATCGACGGCGTGTATGTTGCAACCGACGACCGCCGAATCTCTGCGGCAGTAGAAGCATACGGATGCCCAGCGCTGCTCACCAGCGCCTTATGTCGCAACGGGACAGAGCGGGTGGCGGAAGCGGCCCGGCTCCTTGAGCTTAGTGACGACGACCTTGTAGTCAACCTTCAGGGCGACGCCCCACTGACGCCGCCGGCCTTCATCCCCAAGATACTTGGCTTTCTGGATGAGCAACCCGAAGCCGACGCTGTCACCCCTGTCATCAAATGCAGCGCCGTCAGCTACCTTCGCATGGCCGAAGACGCTCGCAATCGTCGGATTGGCGCCACGACGAGCGTATTCGATGCAAAACATCGCGCACTTTACTTCTCAAAGGCGCTCCTCCCGCATGGCTCTTCGATTGAGACGCTGGGAGACTTGCCTGTATATCATCATGTCGGGCTCTATGGGTATCGAGTCAGGTGTCTGAAGGGATTTCCCCAATTGCCTGTTGGCCTGCTTGAACGTGCTGAGAAGCTTGAGCAACTGCGTTTTCTAGAGAATGGCTGGTCCATGTTCGTTCTCGAAGCTGAGGACGACGGAAATGATTTTTGGGAACTCAACAACCCCGACGATGTTGACCGTTTAGAAAGAGCGCTGTCGTTTGGCAGGCGAGTAGCAGAATAAGGAATTCTGAAATGCACGTGATCGGCGTGCCGCGAGCCCAAGCAAAACACCAAAGTAGCGGCCACGTGGAAAGACTTCACCTGTTCCAATTGACGCCACATAACGGTCGGACTCAGCGGGCCATTGCCGGGAACGCTCCGATGTTGCGGGTCGGCGCGATAATGGGCGCATAGTTCCTCGTAGCGATGCGTGAGATCCTCCTTGGCTTCGGCGCTAGATTGCGGAAAGGCTGTCGCTTTGATAGCGCGGCGCTCCGCTAAGCACATTCTGCGGCCCTTTGGCCAAGGCGAGAAGCTCTCACCGCCGATGAAATGGGTATGTTCGGAGCCCGACCGGCGGAGCCGGAAGTGACACGCCGAGGCTGCCCATGTCGGTAAAATCCGACAGCCCGAGCCGGCTGGGTTCTGGCGGAAGATAGCCTTCTTCTCTTCGCCGTGGAAGGCGCACCATGATCGGATGCGTCGCTCCAGCGTCCGGGGCAAGTGCCCGCGCTTAGTTCCGGGTGCCGTCGCAGCATCTCTTCGCAGACGGCGACTGCCTGGCGACGCGAATGTCATTCTGATCCCCGCGCCGCGGGGGAGGCCGAGCAGTTCGTAGGGCCTGTTGGACCGCCGGTGTCCTGACGTGCGCCAGAATACCGCTGTGAGCCGGCGGCAACCGTTTCCGTCAATCCACGCCTCCAAGTTCGTCACGATGAGGCTCCTTGTCCCGATGAGAATTCCATTGCAACAAACAATACAGCTAGATTTACAGAAGTGTTGCGACTGCACGTCGCTTTTTATGGTATATTCACCACAGATTTGAGATCAGGCATTGCTGACTGAGCTGATGCCGATTGGAACCCGCCCGCGCGGCACGCCATGTTGGGATGCAGTCAATGGCAAGAAGAGCGCTCATCCCGCTTAAATGCGCTACGATAACTGGTCCGCTATACGTCCAAGCGGCCCAGCCTCTTTGCCCTCGTTCAATTTTCCTTTGGCTGAATTCGAACAATGTCGACGTGCTGCTCCGCCTGCGGGCTCTCGGCCTAGGCTGGGAGCCAGCGAACACCGATCTCCGATGGCGGAACTTGGCCCCATGGTAATCAAAGTCAATCCGCGTCTTGCTGCCACGCTTGCCATTGGAACGACGTCAACAAGTCAGCTGCAGGGCGGCCCTACCGATGCTTGATCCTAAACGAATCGCAATCAATCAGGCGACGACACGCACCCAATGGGATTTTCGAGAGGCAGTTGAGGGTTATGCGAGTCATGGCGTGCGGGGGATTGGGGTCTGGCGCGATGCCATCGACAAATATGGGATAGCCGAGGCCAAGCGCATGCTCGCAGACAATGGCATGGTGGTGACGGGCCTCAATCGCGCG
Organism: Mesorhizobium loti; assembly: GCF_001510895.1. Classification (GTDB taxonomy): domain Bacteria; phylum Pseudomonadota; class Alphaproteobacteria; order Rhizobiales; family Rhizobiaceae; genus Mesorhizobium; species Mesorhizobium loti_A. Next base: position 32,049 of record NZ_LPWA01000145.1, read on the forward strand.
G
>NZ_LPWA01000146.1 GCF_001510895.1 Mesorhizobium loti
AGGACAACCGCACAATCACCGTACGTACCTGCCTGGGCTAGATTGTCCTGCCAAGCCCTCGATATGAGCACTGCCGATGTCGGGCCAGATCCGGGTCGATCGCGCCCGTTGCTTCCGCTCTGCCCGAACGCGTCACGCCAGACCTTCTTGAGCTTGAGGCGCGTTGGGCCTCACTCGCCTCTTATGGCGTGATGTCTGCTCTGCTTTCGGATGTCTTGCCGATAGGCGATGCCGTGAATGCAGCGACTATCCGGAACGACGCGTTGCGCATCGCTGAGCGGCTTGAATCCGAACTCGGGCCAGAACAGGAGATTTTCATCAGCGGCTGTCGGGCCGAATGGAACAAGATGCCGATCCCGGACCCGCCGGTGACTGTCGGCATCGACGGCGGCTATGTCCGCAGCTGGGCCAACAGACCAACGAACTTCGAGGTGATCGTCGGCAAGTCCGTGCCCGAAAAAGGACCGCACGTCGGTTCGGCTTTGTCGTCGGACACGACGAGAAGCCAAAGCGCCGCCTTCATGAGCTTCTCGTCAATCAAGGGATCACGATGAACCAGGAGGTGACCTTCATGTCGGATGGCGCTTGCAACCTGCGCGATCTCCAACGGTACATGCGCCCTAACGCGGAGCATGTCCTAGACTATTTCCACATCTCAATGCGCATCACGGTCCTGCAACAGATGGCGCGAGGCCTGCCCGCGCAGCTCGGCGCCGCGGTGCCTGCGGTGATCGCCGTGCTCGAAAGCGTGAGGCGTCACATATGGCATGGCAATGTCGATCGCGCACTCGCGCTTGTGGAGGATTTCGGCGATGGCTTTGATCTCATCCGCGACCCACCACCTGAAGTCCGCAAACTGCGCCGATATCTCGAAGAGTTCAGCCGCTATGTCGACAACAACACCGATCTCATACCCAATTATGCTGAGCGTCATCGCTATGGCGAGGTTGTCTCGACCGCTTTCGTAGAGTCGACGGTCAACCAGGTCGTTGCCAAGCGCTTCGCAAAGAAGCAACAGATGCAGTGGACGCCGCGTGGCGTTCATCTTCTCATCCAGTTACGGACCCGTGTACTCGACGGCACTCTCGACACAGACTTCAAACGTTGGCGCGAACAGCGGCACCTACCGAAGAATGCCCTCAAACTCGCCGCTTGATGACCCCCAGCTTTTTTATGCTCCCACGTCCATCCAACAAGCTCCCTAGTTTGTGATCCTGGTGAACTGGTGGCAGGTGACCTACCCGGGCAATCTCTGCTGCCGGGCGGAGATCCGCTTCCACGAAAATCTTATGTAATTGTGCTTGATGTAGCCCACCGCCTCTATATCATTTTCCCGCACTGCGGTGAGAAGATCGGTAATCTCGAGTTGCAACAATCGAACCGCATCTGGCCAGATGTCACGAGACATTTCGTACCACACTCGAGCAGCTCTGAAGTACAAGTTATGCCATGTCTCCAGGAAGATTTTGTTTTCTATAAGGTCGCTAACGGCAAAATGCAGGGTGTGATTTATCTGCCAATGCTCAGAGGCATCGAATCTGTCCTCTAAACGATTGGCTCTGGCAAGCAGCGTCTCTAAAATCGCAATATCCGACTCTGTTGTATCGCGCGCTCCTATACGCCCAAAGAGTTGAGCCATCTCAATCCTAACATCGAAAACTTCCCGCAGTTGCGACTGATCAAGGGTTGTTACAAAGGTCCCAATCCCGTTTCTCACCTCCATAAGCCCCTCGATCGAAAGCCGTTGGAGAGCTTCCCGAACCGGCGTGCGGCTTACACCGAACTCGGCGGCGATGTCGGTTTCCCGAAGCATGGTTCCGGGCATATATTCGAGCAAACAAATGCGATCGCGCAGCATATCGTGGATTTCGCCAGCGCCGACTTTCCTTGGTTCGTCGACCGCGTCAATCATCTCATCTCCAGGCAGCCATGTCTCGAGCTCTTTGCCTCAAAGACGATCTACGATTCCGCTGCGCTTGGCCAGAATCGACATGACGCGAAATTGCATGTGCCGGTCCAGGGCGACCTCCGTGATGCAAGAAGGGAGATGGGCGCGTTTGCGCTGAGGCGCCAGACCATGCTGAGCGTCGCAATATCTCAAACCGACAGACGGCCTCGAGGGTGGATATGGGCACATAGCGGACCTAGACCATCAAGGATTTCAACGCAATCGCGGCGTCTGCAAGGGCGGAAGCGCTTGGAGCCAGACGTTTCGCTATCATCGCCTCGGAGACGCGTATCTCCTTCGCGATTGCGGATAGGCTACCAAATCCGCATGCTGCAACTACGTGCCCGTCATCGGCCACATAGAAATGGATCTGCCCCTTTTCGCTGAGGTCCCGGCAAATTGGCGTGTTCCCATCGCTACAAATGCCGGCGATCTGCAGTGTCTCATCGTACTGCTCGGACCAAAACCACGGGACATGCTGATATGGGGTATTGGCACCTAACATATTTGCCGCCGCAGCAGCCCCCTGCTGCCAGGCATTCCGCCACACTTCGAGCCTTATGCGTTTACCATAAAGGCCATGCACGAACGAACAACAGTCTCCAGCCGCAAAGATATCAGGATCGGACGTGGCAAGAGTTTCCTGAGTCGCGATTCCGTTATCGATGGCCAATCCCGCGGCTTGTGCGAGTTCTGTGTTTGGTGTTGCACCCACTCCGACGAGGACAAGATCTGCAAGGTGTCTTTGGCCATCTGCCAATACCACGGAAGAGCGCCCTTCAGCCGGTTCGACGCCAACGACCGCGGAACTCACTTTAACGCAAACGCCTGCATTCTCGTGCTTTGCCCGGATGCGCTCGGCAATGCCCGCTGGGACGGCTCTCATCAGCAATCGCGGGCCAGCCTCGAGGACCGCCACGTTAGCGCCCTTCGAAACGGCACTTGCCGCAACTTCCAAGCCGATGAAGCCGCCGCCGATGATGACAACCTTGCTACCCGGCTTGATAGCGGTCCGGATTGCTAGTGCATCAGTGTAAGTACGCAAAGAAGCCAATTTGCATCCTTTGCCAATCGGCACATTCAAGGCGCGCGGGCGAGCACCTGTCGCCATTAACATCCGCTCATATGCCAAACTTTTGCCCCCAGAGAGCGTAACCGTGCGTGACGCACGATCGATCGCGTCGACAAAGTGGCCCTGGTGGTAGTCAATTGCCAACTCAACCAGGCGTTCCGAAGCTATCAGGAATTTGGGAGCCGGAACTTCATCCTCGATCAAAACCGACTTTGACAGCGGAGGTCGTTCATAGGGGAAGGAGGTTTCATTGCCAATTAAGGCAACAGGCCCAGTCCATCCATTCTCTCTAAGCGCAACAGCAGCCGCGGTTCCAGCCTCGCCTGCGCCCACGATCACCATCGCGCGGTCGGATTTCATGCGGACACTATACCGTCGCGGTTCGAGGAAAGAGAACCGTCGCCCAGTGTTACTCCAATCAAGGTCATCAACGGCGCCAATGCCTCGTGGTTGGCACGGGATGCCGCAGCGAACGGGTACCGCTTTTTAGATCTTGATGAACACAGCATCGGAATCGACTTTGAGCTCGTAACGTCTCAGATCGATGCAGGCAGGCAATGACCGCGCTTCGCCCGTTCGATAGTCAAAGGTCCCAAAGTGCTTTGGGCACTCGATGATATTGCCGTCTACAATGCCGCCGGAAAGATGGACTTTCTCGTGGCTGCAGTGCCCGTCAATCGCAAAGTAGTCTCCGTCTGAGGAGCGAATGATTGCAAACGAGCGCCCTTCATGATCGAACCGCATGGCTTCTTCAGGCGCCAACGCATCTAGGGCACAAACCTCGACCCACTTCTCTGGCTTCATGTTTCTTCCTATCTCATATCCGTGACATGCCAACGGCCACGCGAGAGGCTGCAATTTCAGTCTGGATTGCTCGGCTAAACAGCCAAGTGCATTTCCTAGGCGGTCGAGCCGCCGCGTTTGTACTTCTTGGCTTTCATTCGCCGATACATGGCTTCATCAGCCTCTGGCGAGCCGTCATGGAACGTCCCAAACCATTCATCGAACGGGATCAGCGTGTCCCCGTAATTCACCTCGAAATACCTATGATGCAGGTAGTGATAGTAGCCGTCGGCGTCCAGATGCTTGCCGCCTTCAGTTACAACCTTATCAAACCCAAGATGGCCCAAAGCCGGGATGAGAGCCTGAATCATGAGGCAGAACATCACGTTCATAGGATGCGAGGGCACTACAAAGTAAAACAGTACCCCAGAGAAATATAAGATGTGCTCGAATGTGTGCATTGAGAGACCCGACCATGGGCCAGGATTCACGTTGTTATGATGAACCTTGTGAATGATGTGATAGAGTGGGCCCATATGGATCAATCGATGGACCACGAAAAACTGCAGCTTGAGCCATGCCGGCGTAATCAATAGAAGAGCGACGAAGTAAAGTGGGTGCTGCTTCACATCCAATTGAGCGATGTATCCGTTGGAGTGCATCCACCAGGCGACAACTTCGAACGCCGTCCAAACCGGAACCCCGCTACACATGGTCCAGAAGACGTTCTCGGCGGTTTGACTCCCAAATAGAAAGACAGGGTTTTCCTTGTCAGGCCACTTCGCGTTGTATTTGAAGTTCGTATCCTGTCTACGCTGAATGTAGAGAAGTGCGTGGAGGCCTCCATAGATTAGCAGCGCCAGTCCCGAATTTCGCAACAGAATTGCTGCAATCCACTCGATATGGAACTCGCGCATACTGCCAATTGACGGCGTGAGATAGAGCCACGCGCCAAGCGACATCGCAATCAGCAGGGAGTTCCAAGGCCAAAGATATCCGGGAAAGCCGAAGACCCAAATGAGAAACTTCTTGGGTTGTGCTGGCCAGACAAACAATGGCTCCCGCGACGGGCGTTTGCTGGGCGTCCATTGGCCCCGCCGATCACGGCTTCCATATAAGCTGTCGTCCACGGCGCTCTCCCAAGCTCTCTTTAATCAGTAGATGATGTATACAGCTATCCGAATTGGGGGCGCGTGTCAATGGGCCGGGTGGCGTAGGTGTGGGAAAATGCCGGCATATATAGGTGGGCCGGCGCTACGCTGTGTACAGCCAGCATGCAAGATGAGCGTTTTGCGTGCGCTAGCGGTGCGAACCACAGAGGTGCCACCGCAGAGTTGGGGTCAGCACACAAGCAGCGTCGATTTCGGAGCATCGACTTATCGACGACGAGGCTCCAGTCAGGTAGCCGTAGAAAGCTTAGTTGAGCAAAGGTCGCGGCCTTGCAGGTCAATGGCGGAGATGCCGAGCCTGCCCTTCTTGACGGGCAGACCGAGGGGGGGTGCGGTCTATGTATTTGCCGACCCAACGGGGTCATCTCCGCCCGCCAGAGGTGCGCATTCGCCGCGTTGCGATCGCTGAACAGCGGCTGGGATTGTCGAAGAAACCGTGAGCGAGATCCCTGTGTGCACCCGCCAGACGCGCACATGCGTCAGCGAGCGGGAACCTCAAATCGGCCACTATGTTAGGCAGCTGCCACTGGCTGTAGGCCAGCGCCGAGTGGAAAAGAGCGGCCGACCCAACTTATTGGCGGTACTTTATCTAGCCCATACGTTCTGACGCGTAGCTTCCTGGACTGGCAGGAAAAACGACCGTCCGGTTGCCGTTCAAGAATACCCGGTGATGGATGTGCGCGTGGATGGCCCGCGCCAGCACTTGGCTTTCCACGTCGCGGCCGATGGACACGTAGTCCTCGGCACTTTGAGCGTGGGTTATGCGAACTGTGTCCTGCTCAATGATCGGGCATGCGGTCGCGCCGATGAGTTTCACGCCACGCTCATAGGCCTGTTTGTAGGGATTGGCGCCTTTGAAACTCGGGAGGAACGAGTGGTGGATGTTAATGATGCGGCCGGACATCTTGCGGCACATGAATGCGAACCATAAGCTCGGGCCGGTCTTTTATCGCGCCGTGTGTTCAGATGCGTTCAATCTGTCGCTCACCAAGGTGAGCGCTTCATTCCACGGACGGAACGAGTCTTTGTCCAGAAGGTGGTCGAGGCCGAGTTTTGTGTATGTGCCCGGCGTTGCGATTTCGTCGGAAACCGTCACAAGCGAAATATCCGATCGAGCCAACGCATTGCCGGCCGCGCCAAGAACGTTGCCCGCCACAATTTGACGTGCTTGAGCTCGCGTGAGACCACGCTCGACGAACCAACCCTCCAACGCTCCGACGAAACGGTACATCCACCCAGAGAGACACGCACCGATCATTGAAAGTTCGATGTGGTCCTCAGTATCGAACACAAGAAGCTTGCCGGCTCTGCCCAACACTGCCTCGACCTCGGCGCAGCCTGGATAAATCGGTAGCAAACTATTTTGGATAGCGCCAATATAGCTCGACGGCATTATTCTTATGATGGACACGTCATTTCCAATAGCACTGCGTAGCTCGCCAACAGTGAGACCGGCTACAGCGGAAAGCAATAATTGTCCCGAGCGCAGTGCCAGCGTGGGCAGCGCGGATGGCACCTGTTCCGGTCGAACAGCCAAAAGCACCCAATCCGACTCGGCAAGCATGGCAGTATCGTCGCGGGCTACGGTGCAATTTTGCTCAGCCGCCAATCTCGCTGCTTTGGCGGAACTGTGAGGAGAAAGGAGAATGTGGCCTGTATGTCCTCCATTTCGGAGAGCCGCTATGAAGTATGCGGCGAAGTCCCCAGTTCCAATAACCCCGATCGTAGGCGTGTCCATGTCGTCACCTATTTGTATGCCAGCCCACATCTGCCGCGCATTGGTGTGTCGATTGATGTCATTCGAAAAAACTGCGGCGGCGGCCTAATCGCTCGATGGTCGCACGCGATAGGACGCGCGTCGGAGAAGTAAAGCTTCGGATCGACGGTGGTCTCGGAGGTCCGTCCACGTTGTTTCGATGCCCGTGGTCGGAACCGTCGGTCGAAGGGCTGGCCATAGCTGATCGGCAAACGGCGATTATTGACTTTTCACTCTTCGGTGTGGTGGGTCACGAGTAAAGGATCGTCCGAGGGTAATCGGTCAGGTACTCGAATCCTGTATCGGTCACCACGATCGAGTCGCCGATCCGACCGCCGAGTTTGCCATCGACGGTAATGCCGCCATCCACGGCAAAAGTCATGCCCGCCTTCAAAACTGTTTTGTCGCCGATCTTCAATTCCGGTGCTTCGAGGTAAGCCACGCCGATCGACCGCCCGGTCCGGTAGCCAGTTGTGTATCCGGCTGCTGCATAGGCGTCGTTTGCTGCCATGGCCACGCTTTCGGCGGTGACGCCAGCGCGGATGGAGCGTAAGGCGGCTTTCTGGGCGTCTATTGCCGCTTGCTGAACTTTCACGGCTTCGTCGCTTGCTTCTCTTACGAAGAACATTCGATCGAAGCCCAGCTTGTACTGCTTGAACTGGGCCATGTTGCAGAAGCAGAAGTAGACAGGATCTCCTTTAGCGAGGAGCCTCGTGTTCGCCCGGCGATGGACCATCGAGGTATCGGCACCCGACTGCATGATCTGCAGGTTATGAATGAGTGGCGAGACGAATGCTTCCCACCCCTTTGCAGTCAAAAAGCCCGCCGCTTTTCGCGTTCCTGCCGCCATTACCGCGAGCGCAGATTCGTATTCTGGCGCACCAACCTCAAGTGAATGATGCGCAGCAGCCATCATCGCCCCTGCGACCTGCCCAGCTTGTTTCATAACATTTATTTCTGCCGCCGATTTGATCATCCGCATCTCGCCGAGCGTCCGGGAGACATTCTTTAGCGGAACGGAACCAAACTGTTCGTCGAGGAAGTTGCGAACAATAGCGGGGATGCTTCCACTTTCAACCCAAAGTGCAGCCGGTACTTTGCCAATGGCGTCACGGAGAACATTTTCCCAACGGTTCGGACCAGAATCCTCCCAACCACGAACATTTTCGACCCAAGTCATTCTTGACACCATCTCGCTTTCCATGAGCGGCGTGATGACAAGAGGCTCCTCGTCGGGGCGGACGAGGAGAAAAGTAGGTCGGCCGAATTCGACCGAGAGGTAGCCCCAAAAGCCAGCCAGATAGGCAATCGAGCTCTCGTCTGTGAATATTGCGAGCTCTATGTTTTGCGCTTTAAGGCGTTCCTGCAGGATGCGTGTTCTCTCGCGTGCTTCTTCAAGCATCGTCAAATTCTCCAAGTCTGTCTTTGTTTGAAAAACTGGCTTATCCGCCAGGAAGAAAGGGCTCATTCATCAGCCGCAACTGCTCAGAACCTGACCTGATTGGATGGGGGTAGGTGCCCCGCTCTGCACCTGGACTGCGCCCAAACGTCAGGTACCAGGCAGGGCATCAATTCCGCCTCGCCTATCCAGGGCGTTAAACTTGCTCAGCGTCATTCAGCTCACGGCGGTCGACGAGCCGCATATCGACCCGTCGACTGAGCCTTTGCTAACGGTTTGCGCAAATCCAATCAGCCTTGGCATCACCCGGAAGCTGAGCTTTCGTGTATTGGAATTTCCCAACTGCCTCAAGCATTTCAGGCGTACCGAGATATTTTGCCTGCGCCGCATTGTAAGCTTTGAGGAAATCTTGGTCTTCCTTTTTGAAAGCGATCGCCACCCAGTTATTGGTCCATTCGGGCAGCGATGCCGGGTCGGTCGGCTCTATCTCGTTTGGCGCACTTTCGGAAAGATTTCTCGCATCGAAGTAAGTTCCGGCGCCGGCGTCTGCACGACCGGCTCGTACGGCGGCGAGCATTTCTGTGTTGCTTGGCACTTGCATGATCTTGTTCTCAGGCACCCCTTCCTTGAGAGCCTCGTCAACATTGACGTAGCCGGCGACGGTGACCATCGTCGCATCCTTGTCCTTAATGTCCTTGTAGGTATGGATCCCCAGAGGGTTGCCCTTCTTCACGATAAAGGCGTTTCCAAATTTGCCCATTGGCTCGGCGAAGGCGACGTTTTTGCAACGTTTGCCAGTGATATACATGCCGCCTGTTATGATGTCGAAGCGGTCTGCCTGAAGGCCCGGGATCAAGCCGCCCCAGTCGGTTACGACGGGTTCGATGTTGGTATACCCCATGGACTTCAAGACGCCGACAGCAATAGCGTTCGCGAAGCCTAGCGGCTCATTCTTATCTCCCGGGTATGCCCAAGGGATCTCGTGAGCGAATCCGATCCTTATCGGCTTGCCGCTCTTTGCTCGGTCGGTGAGTGCATCTGCGTGGCTCGCCACGGATGTCGAAAAAAGCGCGGCTGTCGTAACGATCGCCGCGAGAATTTTGGTGAATTTCATGAGTTCCCCCATCGTTGGGTTGGTTATTATTGCCGTATTGGTGTACCACTGCTCACAGTGGCTTTGCAACGAAATTCTTCAAATTCCCCACAATGCCGCGAAAGTAGGCGTGTCCTTCTGCGATTTGAAGCAAGCAGTGTTCTTTGATGACCCCGCAAAGGTATACCTCGATTTGAGGCTGAAGGGTTGCGTAGGATCGGCCGCGCCATCGCGGAAAGCGGATCCGTCGCTTTGACGTCAAGCTGACTTTAAGCCTCGACGTTTAGGCCGAGCTCTCGTACCGTCGACCCTGAAACCCTGCATGGCGTTCCGATCGCGGTGCGCCAAATCCGGACGCTGCGACCATTCGCCCGTCATCTGCCGTCGCAAGCTATGGGGTCAGTTGCGCGGATCATGCAACGGGACTTGATGTTTTCGTCTCTTTGATGCCGGCGGCCTGAAGGGGCTTATCGTAACAGTATAACGAGAACTGCGGCGCGGCCTCCGAAGGATTCGAGGCGAGTACCGGCCGCCGCAGAGTTCCGCTGCCAGGCGTATTGCCATGCCTCACGCTGGCCAATGGACAAAAGCGATGTAAGCGTTAACAGCACTAGAGCAAATCCATTGATCGATGAATCGATTGTGATGTGACAGCGGCAGTCCCGGCTGATTCAACGTCCACTTTGATGAGGTGGATGATGGCGAGAGCACTCAGCGAGGACCTTCGGTCGCGGGTTTTGAAAGCTTCCGATGAGGGTATGTCGGCGCGACAGGCAGCGGCGCGGTTCGGCGTTGGAGTGTCGAGTGCGATCCGTTGGGTCGCACGTGCCAAGATCGGCGAGCGAACGCCCCGGCCGCAGGGTTGGCGGCGGGGTTCGAGGCTCGATGCGCATGAAGCCTTCATCGTCGGGCTGATCGATGAGCGCAAGGACATCACGCTGGACGAGATGGTCGAGCGGCTGGCAGTCGAGCGGTCGGTCGGTATCGGCCGCAGCGCCTTGAGCGCCTGGCTTGGCAAGCGCGGCTGGACGTTCAAAAAAAGTCCGCGCATGCACTGGAGCAGACCCGTCCGGACGTTCTGAAGCGACGCCGCGCCTGGTTCGACGGCCAGCTCGATCTCGATCCTGCCCGGCTCGTCTTCATCGATGAGACCGGCCTGTCGACCAAGATGGCACGGCTGCGCGGGCGCGCGCCACGCGGCGAGCGCTGCCGGGCTGGCGTGCCTCATGGTCACTGGAAGACCACCACCTTCACCGGGGCGCTGCGGCTGACCGGCATGACCGCGCCGTTCGTCTACGATGGCGCCATGAACGGCGCCGTCTTCCTCGCCTATGTCGAGCAGGTTCTCGTCCGACCCTGAAGCCGGGCGACATCGTCATCATGGACAACCTGCCCGCGCACAAGGCGGCAGGTGTCCGACAGGCGATCGAGCGGGCTGGCGCGACATTCAGCTTGTTGCCGCCATACAGCCCCGACTTCAATCCAATCGAGAATGCTTTCTCAAAGCTCAAGGCGCTTCTGCGTGCCAAAGCAGAGCGAACAATCAAGGCCCTGTGGGATGCCGTCGGCTCGATCGTCGAACTGTTCTCCCCGGCAGAGTGCCAAAACTACTTCAAGGCAGCAGGCTACGATCCGGATTAAGCCGGATGTCCTCTAGCCTCTGACGTTAGAACGCTGCCCGAGCCCGGCAAAATTATCAGCGCATCCGCGTACATGGCCAAAAGGCCTCGCGATATGCCGCAATGGCAGCGAGGGAGATCAATCAGACTGGTTAAGTTCCCGGTCCATTGCATCCAGCCGAGACACAACGATGGCCAAGTGGGATTTATGAACGATCGCCACCAAACGGACGTCCCTCAGCTCCAAGCTTCTTTTGATCATACGCAGATCGTCGAGTAGATCTTCCACCTGTTGACGGAAGTCCATTTTTTCAAGAAGCAAGAACCAAAATCGTGCTGACTGAAAGAAAAGGATGTCGTTAAAATCTCTGAGCGGTCCGTTGCTGCTCAAGCTGTGCAAGACGCGATGAAGATGGATGTTGATCTGGGCAAACTTGCGTTTATCCTTACTTTCTAGCAGTGCGCGGCACTCGTTCTCCAATTCTTGTATTTCAGAAAGAACGTTGTCTGTCACTGGCAATGGCGAGGACTCAGCCATGGCATCCATCAGGCGCATCCGCACGATATATATGTCACGGATTGAGCTTAGATCGATGGACGTCACTTCGGTGCCGTTGCCATGTTGGCTAATTATCAAGCCGTCGTACTCAAGGCGCTGCAATACTGTGCGAAGCGGTGTCCGGCTGACGCCAAATTCCGCCGCAAGCTCCCTCTCATTCAATCGACTGCCAGGCTGGTAATCGAGAAGACAGATTCGACGCCGAAGCTCGAGATAGATCTCCTGCTTACTCGCCTTTCCAGCTAGTTGCCGCTCCCCTTCTGGCAAAGCTACCTCGTTTAATGGTCCCGTCGTGTCGATCCTTGTCATTGATATCTTCCTTAGATCGGGCCGCCGCCCAGAGTCAGGCGATTTCTGTTTCCAGGCCTAAACCGGCGCCCATTGGGCGCAGCAGTGCGACCGAACTTTCAACGCAAGGCGGGGTTCCCACTGCTTTAAGGGCTCGCGGCCGAGGGTGCGAAGCTAATCGCTACGGCACGTTTGCATTTGCCGCACACCCCTCGGCTACCTCTGCCCTTCGCCCGGAATATGCAAACCACGCTTCAAGTCCCTTCAAACCAGGATTGTTCTTTATCACGGATCCGACGGGCGCCAAGGCGCGGTTTCCGTGTGATGGGTTTCACCACCCGGAGCGTGCCGGCCGTGGCTGCCTGACGAGCGAGACCCGCCGAGATGCTCCGTCGATTTAACCCTTTCCAATTTTCATCCGCTTTGACATTTAGTCCGCTGCCTTGACCGCACTTAGGAATTGCTGGGTGCGTTTGCTTTGCGGATTAGTAAACAATTCCTCGGGCGTGTTTTGCTCTTCGATCTTGCCACCGTAGAAGAAACAAATTCGGTCGGAAATGTCCCGAGCGAACCCCATCTGGTGAGTGACCATAAGCATGGTAAGTTTGTGCTTAGGAACGAGATCCTTGATCACATTCGTCACCTCGCCGATCACCTCTGGATCCAGTGCCGATGTTACCTCATCGAAGAGCATCACTTTTGGTCTCATCGCCAGCGCGCGGGCAATGGCGACACGTTGCTGCTGACCGCCCGAAAGGCGCGCCGGATGCTGATCTTTTTTATCGATCATACCGACCATCGATAGAAGTTCCTCTCCGCGCTCGCGGGCTTCGCGGCGGGAGAGGCCCAAACTTGCACCGGCCCCTCCATACAGTTTTCCAGCGCGGTCATGTGTGGAAAGAGGTTGAAGTGCTGGAAACACATGCCGATCGATGACCTCGCCTTCCGGAGATATTTGGAGTCGGCCGGTACCAGAACGCCGTTCTTGGGCATATGGGTGAGCGGCTTGCCGTCAACGTAAATAACACCGCCATTTATGGTTTCGAGCGTCATCAGCATCCGCAAGACGGTCGTTTTACCGGAACCCGACGGGCCGATAACCGTCACCAATTCGCTCGGTGCAACGTCGAGATTGAGATTGTCGAGAACTACGAAGTCGCCGTAGGCTTGCGTACATTCATAAATCTCACCATCGGCACGTTAGGGCCGGTGAGCTCGAGCGGATAAGAAGAAAGGTCTTTCATTAGTACATTCCCAACTTGCGGCGGATCCACGCTTCGAAGCTACGAATAGTGGCAGCGGAGAACAGCGAGATGATTAGAAACACGACGCCAACGATCGTGTACGGCTCGAGGTAGCGGTAGTTCTGACCACCAATTGCCGTAGCGGCCTGCATGAGCTCCGCGACGCCAATGACCGAAAGCATTGGGGTGTCTTTGAAGATGCTGATCAGGTAGTTGCCCATGCCGGCTACGGATGGCGGGAGTGCTTGCGGCAGGATTATCCGCCTATAGGTTTGAACTGTGCTGAGGTTGATCGCCGTGCATGCTTCCCACTGGCCTTTGGGAACTGATTCAATCCCGCCGCGATAAACCTCGGAGAGGTAGGCCGCATAGTGCAGACCGATGGCAATCATGCCGGCAACCCAGGGGCTTAAGGAGACCCCATATTCAGGCCCGACGTAGTAGACAAAGAATATCTGCAGTACGAGCGGCGTCGAGCGGAGAAACTCTACGACTTCGCGAACAGTGACCGTAACCGGGCGAAGTGGTGTGCGCTGCGCAATCGCAAACACGAGCCCGAGTACGGCGGCGATTGCATAACCAAGTCCCGATGCAATGAGCGTGTTTACCGTCGCCCACAGCATCCGAGGTAGGATCTCGGCTGTAAATTGCCAATCCCAGTGCATCGTTTAGCTCCTTCCCATTCTACGAGCCATCACGTGCTCCAGTGTTCGCATGGCTGGCGTGATAAGGAACCGAGCAAAGATGTAGTAAATGACGAGGGCGGTGCCGAACGTCCATGTAGAGAGATAAGTCGAGCTATTCATTTGCTTCGCTTCGAACATCAGATCAGGCACCGCGATGAGAGCGACGAGTGCAGTGCTTTTGAGCAGTTCGATCACGAGATTGCCCCATGCCGGCAGCATGATGACAAGTGCCTGAGGGATGATGATGCGTCGCATGCGCTTCGCAGTGGACATCGACAGGGCATAGGCTGCCTCCCACTGGCCGCGGGGGACCGATCTGATGGCCCCTTGGACAAGTTGAGCTCCGTAGGCGCCGGTGTTCAGTCCGACCGCGAGAAACCCGGTCAGGAAAGGCTCTAGTGTTATCCCAAAAAGGGGCAACACGAAAAAGAGCCAGAAAAGCTGCACCAGGAGCGAAGTTCCACGGAAGAACTCTACGTAAACGACAGCGGCGCCCTTCACCACGGGGTTCGATGACAACAGCATAAGACCGGAGGCGAGCGCGAGCGCTGTCGCCAAGGCCAAAGCGCAGACAAACTGCAGGCCGGTGACAAGCATGCCGTCTAAGAAGCGGACGCCGTAGTCATAGAGAAATGAGATGTAAGTCATTGCAACTCACTTTGCAAAGAATGGGCGAGTTGCACGTATAGCAGCTCGCCCTGCCCTTGGGAGGCTTATCTGTTTGCGCAAATCCAGTCGGTTTTCGTATCGCCGGGGAGCTGGGCCTTCGTGTACTGAAACTTTCCAACGGCTTCGAGCATCTCTGGGGTTCCGAGATACTTTGCCTGCGCTTCGTTATACGCCTTCAGGAAGTCTTTATCTTCCGGCTTGAACGCAATGGCGACCCAATTGAACGTCCACTCTGGAAGGGCGGCCGAGTCGGTAACCTCGATGTCCTCCGGGGCACTCTTGACAAGATCTTTCATCGCGAAGTCGTTGCCAGCGCCGGCGTCGGCTCGACCAGCTTTGACAGCAGCGAGAACTTCGGTGAGGCCCGGCAGTTGCATGATTTTGTCTTCGGCAATCCCTTCCTTCAGGGCTGCGTCGACATTCACGAAACCGGAGACCGTCGCCATCGTTGCGTCGTTCTTCTTGATGTCCTGGTAGGTTTCGATGCCCTTTGGATTACTCTTCTTTACTATGAAGGCGTCGCCGAATTTGCCCATAGGCTCCGCGAAACTCACGTTCGCGCAACGCTTTCCGGTGATGTACATGCCGCCGGTAATGATATCGAACCGGCCCGCCTGCAATCCAGGGATCAATCCGCCCCAGTCGGTCACGACCGGCTCGATATTCGTGTAACCCATGGATTTCAGCACGCCGAGCGCCAGGGCATTAGCAAAACCCAACGGCTCGTTCTTGTCGCCCGGATAAGCCCAGGGAATCTCATGTGCGAAGCCGATCCGGATCGGCTTTCCAGCCTTGGCTCGGTCGGACAGGTCATCAGCCAAGCCGAGAGAAGCGCTGGCAAACAATGCGGCAGCTGTCGTGAACGCCGCGACGATGGTTCTGATTCTCATTGGTTCCCCCATTTTTGGGCTTGATGCAGGATTGTCAAAATTGGTGTACCACTGAACGCGAGTTTAAGCAAGAACTGTTCGCTGGGATGCTATAGAATCCCCATAATCCGGGCAAAATGGTTGGTTATGCAAAATTTGGCTTGCGGTCTTTCCGGCGTGAGATTAATAAAGGTATACCATTAACGAGTACATAGCCGCATCACCCGGAGGGAATACCAATGACATTCCAAGCGCCTTTTCCGAAAGAGGAACTTGATAACCGCCTGGCGAAAGCAATGAACGCGCTGGCGAAAAACAATCTCGATGGGATCGTGATTGCTGTCCCTGAAAACATCTATTACCTCACCGGCCTCGATCACTGGGGGTTCTTTGCGGCCCACGTTCTCGTTCTCAACCGGAATGGAGAAATGGCGCTCAGCTGCCGCGCCATGGAGCGGATCACCGTTGAGAACCAGGTCACGAATGCAAAGTTCTATGGGCACCAGGACCATGAAGAGCTTTCGGACTATGTGCACCAGGCCATGAAGGACTTGGGTCTTGCGGGTGCGCGAGTAGGCCTCGAGAAACGGAGTCTCTTTCTTACGGCGCGCCATGCAGAGCGCATCCAGAACGACCAGACGGGCGTTGAGTGGGTGGATGCTTCCGGTATCTTGGACGATATTCGCCTGATCAA
This sequence comes from Mesorhizobium loti, assembly GCF_001510895.1. GTDB lineage: Bacteria > Pseudomonadota > Alphaproteobacteria > Rhizobiales > Rhizobiaceae > Mesorhizobium > Mesorhizobium loti_A. The sequence goes on from NZ_LPWA01000146.1 coordinate 15,849, forward strand.
GTCGCCGCTTGAAATGGAATATACGCGTAAGGCTGCGAATGCCGTCGATATGGGTACGCTGGCTGCAGTCGAGGCCGTGCACGACGGTGCGTCTGACTACGAGGTCGCTGCGGCCTATCACAGCAAGATGATCCTTGAGGGCAGCGAGTATCCCGGGTTTGGCCCATTCATCCGTCCGACCAGCCGTCTTGGTGAAGAGCACACAACATGGCGCGGCGACGTGTTCAGGAACGGCGACGCGGTCTTCCTGGAAACGTGCGCCGCATATCGCAAATACCAGTCGCCGATGGGTCGGCTCGTTTATGTCGGAAGCGCCCCTAAAGGCGTTGAAGCGTCTGCGGAACTCGCTGTTCGCGGAATGAAGGCGATTTGTGAAGCGTTGAAGCCAGGCGCCAAGGCGGGTGATGCTTACGAGGCGTGGCATGACGTGGCTGCGAGTGCCGGTCTCGTCGATTATCACCGCCATCACTGCGGCTATCTGGTTGGGATCGGCTTCCCGCCCAGCTGGACCGGGGGATCGATGGTGACGAGCCTCTTCCCGAAATCAACCCGCAAGATCGAGGTCGGAATGGTGGTCCACGCCCACTCGTGGTTTACCAACACCAAAGTGGCCGATTACTTCATTTCCAACACCGTGATGGTAACGGAGGATGGTGGCGAGATCCTCACCAACAAAACTCCCGAGACCTTGATCATACGCTAATGAGAGCGGCGCGCGCTAACCACGGAGGTTAGCGCGTCCTTCGCAGGCGAGGGCCAGATGCAAAAACTCCAAAAAGACACGCTGACCGGCATATGCAGCCAAATGGCATCGCATAGCTGGTCTGAAGGAGAGATAAACGAGCTTGTTGACCCGAAGCTGGGGATCATCACCGGCTTTCAGGACCTGCTTAACGAGCTTGAACAGCTTCGAAAAATTGATCTCGGAACCATTCCTCCAGCCATGAGCGTCCAAGGTGCAGATCGGAATGACTGACAATATCGCATTCAAAGATGTCAAGGGTCTGAAAGCGATGCTTTCTGCCGGTCACATAACCCCGGCGGAGCTCATCAGTGTGTTTGCCGAGCGCATCGATCAGCACAATGAATTATCAAAAGCATTCATCACGCCGACGATCGAGGCTGCCAAAGAACATGCCGCCAACATGTCGCGGGAAGATCTGGAAATATCCCCCTTCGCGGGCGTTCCCTACGCGTCCAAGGATCTGTTCGATGTGAAGGGCGTCCTTACTACAGCCGGCTCCAGGGTCTTTCACGACCGGGTAGCCAAGACCGACGCCTACGCAGTTGCCAAACTTCGGGCAGCGCAAGCGATCAGCTTGGGCAAAACAAACCTGCACGAATTTGCCTACGGTGCGACGGGCGAAAATGAAGTCTACGGCACATGCGTTAACGCTTATGATCCAACGCGGCTTGCGGGCGGCTCGTCTAGCGGGTCAGCCGCTGCCGTTGCATTCGGGCTCGTGCCGGCCGCTCTTGGTACAGATACCGGAGGCTCGGTGCGAGCGCCGGCGGCGCTGAACGGCCTTGTTGGTCTAAAGCCCACAATTGGCCGAGTTCCAACATCGGGCGTCGTGCCCTATTGCTGGACCCTGGACCATGTGGGCTTGATGACCCGAACGGTCGAGGACTGTGCCGACCTCCTGGGCATTGTCGCGGGCTACGACCCCGTTGATTCTGCCTCAGTTAATCGACCCGTCGACCATTATGGCGAGGTTTTGGGCCGAGACATTGGAGGCTTGCGAATTGGCATTCCCAGGAATTTCTACTATGAGCGGACCGATGATGAGATCCTGGCAGCCCTGGAACGTGTCCAGGAATTCGTTGCCGCTGCCGGCGCAAAGCTAGTGCCGGTCACCTTCCCTGATATGGAGCATAGTCGGACAGTCTCCCTGACCCTGCAGATGCCCGAAGCATTGAGCGCCCATTCGGCTTATGTGCAGGAACGCGGTGAGCTTTATGGAGCGGATTTCCGGGCCGGTCTCGCGCTCGGACAGTGCATTCTGGCCGAGCACTATGTCAAAGCGAAGCGGTTCGTCGAGGTCTATCGACAGGAAACAAACAAACTTTTCGATGAGGTTGATCTGATCCTCACCCCGGCCACCCCCGAGATCGCCCAGAAGGTCGGAACCGTCACAGTGACCAGGAACGGGGTGAACGAGGCGATTGGCAACGCAATTACCCGGTTTACAACCTTTTTCAACATGACGGGCCATCCGGCGCTGACGATGCCATGCGCAATGCACACGGAAGGGCTGCCCATCGGGTTGCAGCTGGTGGGGCGCTACTTCGATGAAAAGACCGTCCTTCAAGCGGCCCATGCGATCGAGCGAAGCGGCCGCTTCTCCATCCCGCTGCCGAGTTTCGGGAGCTGACATGTCACCAGCATTGAGACATTTATGCGGGTGGATCTTCTCCAGGTCGCTCGCGACCCGCGGTAGACCTCACATGCGGCGTGCAATAATGCCGGGGGAAGGGCTTCCCGCCGCCTTGCGCCTGATTGGTCCGCGCTTCAACGAAGACCTCGTTTTGCGGATTGCCCAATCCCTGGAGCAAAGTCACTCAGCATACGAGCTGCCGTAAGGCGGCTCCAAAACCAATCTGCGGGCGGGTGTCCGGGCCTCTGGACTCGACACCCGTAACAGCGATCCAGACCGCCTCGATTGTTAAACTTCCGCTGTGACCGCGCTAACGCAGCACTGTCATGCTTTTTCGGCTCTCCACCCGGCGCCGCCGCGGAGTCACACCAAACTGTTCTCGAAAAGCTCGGGAAAAGTGCGAAAGGCTCGAAAACCCAGCAACGATCGCGACCTCGGTTATCGGCAATGTCGACTGCTGAAGAAGCTCATTTGCTTTCTCCAACCGTATCCGGCGATAGAAGTGCATGATCGGTTCGCCGATCTGCTCATTGAACAGCCTTTGTAGTTGCCTTGAGCTCAAGCCGGAGAGGTCTGCTATTTGCTGCTCATTCAGGGGATCCGCCAAGTGGCTTGCCATCAGCTCAGTAGCGGCAATCAGAGCAGGATGGGTGATGTTTAGTTGCTGGGCTAAAGTCGCGGTCTGTGGTTCGTTTGCTAACCGCATATGCGTATGGATGAACCAGTCGCTGACGGCTTGAGCAAATACGGTCCCATGCTCGGAAGCGACAATGGCAAGCATCATGTCGAGCGCTGCCACGCCTCCCGCGCAGGTGTACCGGTCCCGGTCGATGACGTATAGCCGCCGCTCGACCAGCAAGTCTGACGACAGCTCTTCCAAAGCCTCGATATGCTGCCAATGGACGGCGAACCGGCGATTTTCCATCAGCCCCTGCCTGGCAAGGATCGCGGGCCCGCCCGAAATGCCTCCGAGCTTCACATGTCGAGCGTTGAGTTTCCGGAGATACTTCGTAAGGTCAAGATCTTCATAAGTCATCGGATTGCCGCCGGCTACGACGAAGACAAAATCGAAATCCAAACCTGCTTCCGGTAGGGCCAGAGTGTCGAAACCGCCACCGGCCGTGGATCTGGCAAATCCTCCGGACGTCGAGACAAAGGTGATCTCGTAGAGCTTCTTTCCCGCCAGGTGATTTGTTGCCCGCAGTGGCTCAACCGCAGAAGCGGTTGCCATTAGAGAATAGCCATTGGTCAGAATGAACGCCATCCGCGTTGACATTTGGTGTACCTCCACATCGGAAACGAACGCCTTTGTTGGCGGAGATGGCAAAAAATCTACAATGTATGTCCCTTTAAGGCAACACAGGAACACTATGGTATGCCAATCTCCTTTTATGGCATTAGAGTGAGTTTGGGTGGCCTCCATATCGCAGAGCGATATTCAATCCTGCTCAACAGGTAACAGGACACGGGACATGGTGTTTGCGCTTCTGAAATACGGCCTCTCGAGACAGTATCCCGCGCGCCAGGAAATCCCGGCCACCCCGGAGCTCAAGGCGCACTACGACGTCGTGATTATTGGTGGCGGCGGGCATGGTGCGTCGTTAGCGTATCACTTGGCCAAGCATCACAATATTCGCAATGTCGCAATCCTCGAGAAGGGCTATCTCGGCGGTGGCAACACGGCCCGAAATACCACCGTGATCCGATCAAATTATACCGACCAACGTTCGATCAAGTTCTACGCCAAGTCGCTGAGACTGTATGAGTCGCTCTCCAACGAGCTTGATTATAACATGATGTACTCCAGGCGAGGGCAGTTGACGCTGTCCCACTCCGACGGGGTATCGCGGTCGCTACGGCTGCGCGCAGACGCTGGCGTTTTCTGCGGCGAAGCAAACGAGATCCTTGATCGCAACCAGATCAAAGAGCTCGTTCCTTCCCTCAATCTCGACATCAAAGGCATGCCTATACTTTCCGGTCTCTGGCACCGGAACGCCGCAATCGCCCGCCACGACGCAGTGGTCTGGGGATACGCCATCAAAGCATGCGAACGTGGTGTCGAGTTGCACCAGCGTACCGAAGTCCAAGGCATGGACGTTGCAAATAACAAGGTGACGCGCGTCCGGACCAACCGCGGCGACATCTCGGCAGGACTCGTGGTGCAGTGCGTCGCGGGATACTCGTCCGTCGTCGGGAAAATGGTCGGCCTGAAGCTGCCGATAAGAAGCTATCCCCTCCAGGCGATGGTCACTCATCCGATCAAGCCGTTCCTAGATCCGATGGTCTCCTCGACCGCTCTCCATTGCTACATCTCGCAATCGGCCAGAGGTGAGCTCGTCATCGGTGGCGGATCCGATCCGTACGAACTCTACAACACCCGATCGACCCTCGAATTGAAAGAAGGGCTGGCCGCCTCTGCTCTGGAACTGTTCCCCTTCATCGGAGAGTTGAAAGTTCTGCGCCAATGGGCAGGCATCACCGACATGACGCCCGATTACAGTCCGATCATGGGTCAAAGCCCACTCTCCAATTACTGGCTGGATGCCGGCTGGGGGACATGGGGCTTCAAGGCGACGCCCGCCAGCGGCTTTTTCCTGGCGAAGGCCATCGCCGACAACCGCATCCCGGAAGAAATCCGTCCTTTTCAATTGGATCGCTTCGATCGTTTCGATCTCGTCAACGAAATGGGCGCTACCGCCGCAAGCCATTGAGGAGCCTCACGTGAAAATCATGACATGCCCTCTCAATGGGCCACGAAATATAACTGAGTTCCAGTGCCATGGCGAAGTCCATGCGCACATTGACCCGACGAGCGCCAGCGACAAACAATGGTCCGACTACCTCTGGATGTCCAACAACACAGCGGGCGTCGTTCGCGAGTGGTGGTGTCACACACCGTCGAACTTCTGGTTTCTTGCTGAGCGCAACACGGTAACAGACGAGATACTGGCTACTTTCGCCGTACCTGCGGATGGTCCCCTGGGAGAGATACGATGAATATGCCGAAACAGCGGCAGGGCCGGCTTATCGATGGTTCGAAAGAGATCAGGTTCACCTTTGATGGAAGGGAGTACGTTGGCGTAGCCGGCGACACCATCGCGTCGGCGCTTGCAGCAAACGACGAGTGGATACTATCACGCTCGTTCAAATATCATAGACCGCGCGGCATTCTCACGATGGCCGCGCAGGACGCCAACACGCTTGTCCAGATCGGCAATGAGGTGAGTGTCTTCGCCGATCGCCACCCGATTTCTGAAGGCCTTCCCGTTCGCGCGCAAAACGTCAGCCACTCTGCCCGCAACGACAGTGGCTTCGCGATGAACCGGTTTTCGCGGTTCATGCCCGTCGGTTTCTACTACCGGACCTTCTTCAAGCCGAAAGGCATTTGGGAAAGAGTCTGGGAGCCGCGCATCCGGGCCAAGGCCGGCCTCGGCAAACTGGATATCAGCAAGGCTACGGAAGGGTATTATGACAAGGCCTACGGCTGGTTCGACGTCGTTGTAGTCGGCGCCGGACCTGCTGGCCTAGCTGCTGCAATTGCAGCTGCGGACGCAGGCGCGTCGGTACTCATCGTCGATGAAAACCCCGTCATCGGAGGTGCGCTGACCTATGCGCGCCTCAGGGCAGACCGCGACCTTGTCCACGAAGCGACAGTCCATCCCAAAATCGAGATCTGGACGGATGCGACGTGTAATGCCTGGTATGCCGACAACTGGCTGCCCGTCATTCGTGGCAACCGCTTGTACAAGCTTCGGGCGAAGCAGGTCGTTCTCGCGACAGGCATGATTGAGCAGCCATCGCAGTTCCGCAACAACGACTTGCCCGGCATCATGCAGGGGTCAGCGGCACAGCGCCTTATTCGTCTTTTCGGTGTCAAGCCGGGCAAGCGCGCCGTTGTTCTGGCTTCGAACGACGATGCTTATGGCGTAGCATTGGACCTTCTCGATGCCGGCGTAAAAATCGCAGCCATCTGTGATCTTCGGAAGAGGAACATCACAGGAGCGAACCGCGAGGCGTTGAAATCACGCAATATTGAAATCCTGGACGGCTGGTGCGTCTTCGACGCTATGCCTGAGAGCGGCCACAAGCATGTGCGAGCCGTTGAGGTCGCGGAGCTCGATGCGTCGGGGAATGCCGGGAAGATCCGACTCCGGTTCGACTGTGATCTTGTCTGCATGTCCGTCGGCTATGTCCCGGCCTATCAACTGCCCCTCCAGGCTGGAGGCAAGTTGGAGTACGACGATATCTCCGCGCAGTTCACGATTTCAGGGCAGGATCGGGCCGTACTTCTTGCAGGTTCTGTCGACGGCTGCTTCGACATCGACGCGTGCATCGCCGATGGGTCCGCGCAAGGTGCACAGGCGGCCGCCAACTGCGGATTTGGGATTGACGGACTCCCCGTACGCCCGCCGCGTTGCTCTACGTCACCGAACCATCCTCGCCCGATCTTTCCGCACCCCGCCGGAAAGGATTTCGTCGATTTCGATGAGGACCTGCAAGTCAAGGATATCAAGAATGCGGTAGCAGACGGCTATCGCGAACTCGAACTTGTTAAGCGCTTCTCGACCGTGGGGATGGGGCCGAGCCAAGGTCGCCATGCCGCCTTGGCGACGGCGATGCTGGTATCCAGGGAGACCGGTCGCACAATCAGCGAGGTGGGTGTCACAACAGCTCGACCTCCGGTAACGACCGAAAAGATCGCGACATTGGCGGGTCGGAAGTTCACGCCAATGCGCCGAACGCCGATGCACGAGCAACACACCGCCGAAGGTGCCTCCTGGCTTCTCGCCGGCAACTGGATGCGACCGGCCTTCTACGGAAAGGGACCTGACGACAAGAAGATCATTGCCGATGAGGTTCACAACGCGCGCAACAATGTCGGCATGATCGATGTATCGACGCTGGGAGGCCTGGATATACGTGGGCCCGACGCCGCAGAGTTCCTGAATCGGATGTACACCTTCGCTTATGCGAAGCTTCCGGTCGGCAAGACTCGCTACCTCCTGATGACGAACGAGGCCGGCACCGTCATCGATGACGGGGTCGCATGCCGCAGAGGCGATCAGTACTTCTACGTCACGGCAACGACGACGGGCGTCGATCGCATCTATCGCAACATGCTGTGGTGGAATGCACAGTGGCGGCTTGACGTCGACATTGCGAACGTCACCGCAGCATATTCGGGTGTAAATCTCGCAGGTCCCAACGCCCGCAAGGTGCTCGAGACGCTGACGGATGACATCGATGTGTCGCCGGAACAGTTTCCTTATCTCGCCTACCGCGAGGGTAAAGTCGCGGGCATCCCTGCGCGTGTGTTCCGCGTCGGATTCATCGGCGAGCTCGGCTATGAGATTCACGTTCCGTCACGATACGGGGCCGAGCTCTGGCGTGCAATAAGGGAGGCGGGGCAGGCATATGAGATCAAGCCGTTCGGCCTCGAAGCGCAGCGCGTGATGCGGCTGGAAAAGGGGCATGTCATCATTGGGCAAGACACCGATGGCATGACCACGCCGGAAGAACTCGACATGAACTGGGCGGTAGCCAACTCCAAGCCCTTCTTCATTGGTAAGCGCAGTCTGGAGATCCGTGGAAAGGCTCTCTCGAACCGCAAGCTTGTCGGCTTTTCGCTCGATCGGATGCCGGCGTCAGGCCTGCAGGAATCCAACCTGGTCGTGAAAAATGGACAAATTGTCGGCTTCATCACGTCCATTACCTACTCTCCGACCCTCTTAAAGGTGATCGGGCTCGCTTACGCCGACCGTGCGGACGCAAACCTCGGGAGCCAAATCACGTTGCGCTCGAGTGACGGCAGCCAGCATCAGGCCGCGGTCGTCGCTCCGCACTTCTATGATCCCGAAAATAAGCGGCAGGAGATGTAAGATGGCTGCGATCGCAAGGAGCCCCTTCGCCCATCGGCTCGGACATAGCCGCGTCCCGCACGAACCCGATAAGGTATCTATTCATGATCTCACGCCCATTGGTCGGACGGGCTTCAAGGGCCCGGGGACGAGCGAATGGCTTGCGTCGAAGGTCTCCGCTCTTCCGGAGCGTCCGAACAGGGCGGTCTCGCTTTCCGACGGCACTGTCGTTGCTCGACTTGGCAAGGAAGAGTACCTCGTTCTGAACGGCCGCGGCTCCTCGAACGACGTTTCTGCCGAACTGGACCTGTCCTGGGCTTCGGAAAGTGCTAACGGCGCCATTCGCATGGGCTATCCTCTCCCGCGGGCTGACAGCCATAGCTGGCTCTTTCTGGAGGGCGTGCGCGTTCCTGAGATGATGTCGAAGATCTGCGGCGTGGATCTTCGTGACGCAATCTTTCCGCTAGGCGAGATTGCCCAAACAATCGTGGCGCGGATCGGCGCTGTGCTCATCCGGGAGATCGGCGCTGGATTTGAAGGATTTCACCTTCTCACTGACTTCGCCTCCGCCGATTATCTCTGGGAAGTGTTGGATGACGCCTCAGCCGAATACGGCGGCGGCTTCGCTCCAGCCGGGAGGAAGTAAGATAGCCACCTACCACTTCAATTCGGACAACGGCGCACCTGTCTGTGATCAGGTTATGAGTGCGCTGATGAGCTGTAACCAGGGCACAGAAACCGCCTATGGCGCGGATCGATTCACTATGAACCTGGCGCCCGCCTATTCCGACTACTTCGAGCGGGAAGCCTTCGTATTTCCCGTTCCCACTGGCACTGCCGGCAATGGTCTCGCGCTGGGTGCCGTTACCCCCCCGTATGGCACCATCTTCTGTCATGAGAGCGCGCATATCGTGACGACGGAAGGTGGCGCCCCCGAATTCTACAGCGGGGGTTGTCGAATGACGCTGCTGCCCGGCGAGCACAACAAAATCACGCCGACGGATCTGGACAAGGCGTTGAGAAAGCACGGAATTGGCAATGTTCATCACATGGCGGCGAGCGCGATCAGCCTCACCCAGGCCACAGAGGCCGGTGCTGTTTATCGCGTGGAGGAACTGAAAGAATTATCCGAACTAGCGCATAGGGAAGGACTGAAAGTCCACCTTGATGGCGCGCGTTTTTCGAATGCCATTGTTCATCTGGGTGTAACCCCAGCGGAGATGACCTGGAAAGCTGGTATCGACATTCTGACTTTTGGCACAACGAAGAACGGTACAATGAATGCCGAGGCAGTCATTGCGTTCGATCCGGAGATCGCGCGCGTGCTTGGGTTTTTGCATAAGCGGGCGGGGCACCTGTTCTCGAAGATGCGCTACATGTCGGTGCAGCTATTGAGTTATCTCGAGAACGATCTTTGGTACGCCAACGCACTGCAAGCGAACCAAAACGCGGTTCGAATTGCGAGCGCGTTGGCCCAGTGCTCTGACGTCGTATTGGCTCATCCAGTGCAGATCAACGAGATATTCGCCGTTCTGCCGCCTCGGCTCTCGATTGCTCTCCGAGAGAAGGGCATCCACCTACGGCCATGGAACCTGGGCGGCAACGGCGAGGGATTCCGGCTGGTGATGTCCTACAGCGACAGTCCCGAGCACATCCAGCGGTTTGAAGACGCGTGCCGGGAAGATGCCGCGGCTCGAAATGTCGGACCTCAGTTCGTCACGCCAGGTACCGTACGGCCGGACTGACTGATCTGAAGAATGCGAGACGACCTTAAGCTGGAAAGTAATGCAATGCTCGATTTCCCGATGATTGCCAAGGCGCTCAAATTCTTGAAGGAGTGACCCGTGTTACGCCGCTGTTGGAATCGGAGCTTCTCAACCGAAGACTTGGTTTCCGCCTTGTGGTGAAAGCGGAGTGCTTGCAGCGCACCGGTTCCTTCAAAATCCGGGGCGCCTATGTAAAGATCGCGTCGCTGAGCGCCAAAGAGCGAGCAGCCGGTGTGGTGGCCTTCTCATCCGGCAATCACGCCCAAGGTGTTGCCGCAGCCGCGGCGGAGCTGGGTGTTTCGTCGACGATTGTTATGCCTGACGACGCCCCTGCCGTGAAGCTCCGCAACACCGCCGAATATGGTGCAAGAGTCATTACATACGATCGCCTGACAGGAGATCGGGCGAAGATCGCACGTGATGTGGCGGAGGAAACCGGTGCAACACTCGTTCCTCCTTATGATGACTATGTGCTTATGTCCGGGCAAGGGACCATTGGTCTGGAGGTCGCCGATCAACTTGCACAGATCAATACGTCCGCCGACGCTCTGGTATGCCCGGTCGGTGGAGGTGGGCTCATTGCCGGCATCGCAACCGCGATGGCGGAACGCGCTCCCCAGACCAGGATCTACACGGCAGAGCCAGAAAACTTCGACGATACTAAGCGATCGCTTATCACGGGTGAAAGGGTCGGGAACGAGCCTGGATACAACTCGATCTGTGACTCCATCGTAACGCAGATCCCCGGTGAAAAAACGTTTCCGATCAACAAGCAGCTCGTGGCCGAGGGGTTCTCAGTGTCGGAGACCGATGTCATTTCTGCAATGCAGACCTTGGCGGATCATATGAAAATCGTTGCCGAACCGGGCGGCGCTGCTGCTGTTGCGGCGGTCTTGCGCCATAAAGAAAAATGGAAGGGAAAGACCGTCGTCGCGGTGGTTTCCGGCGGCAATGTCGATCTCGATACCTGGCGTCAGTATCTGACCAACACGGGTGACGGCAGCTAAGTCCTCGACGGGCCTATTCGTCAGGCCCTGAAGTCGCAGTCCGTTTTTTTCTCCGCTGCTCACCCGAGCGGACGATGTCCTTTAATCTCACGAAGGCAAGCAATGAGCACTTACGTACTAACCGCAACTTGTCAGTCGACAAGAGGAATCGTCGCAGCCATCTCAAGTTTTCTGTGCGAGATGGGCTGCAATATCATCGACAGCTCGCAGTTCGATGACCTCAGTACGGGTCGCTTCTTCATGCGGGTCTCTTTCGTATCTGAAGGCGGGACCAGCGCCGAAGCCCTTGCTGACGGGCTGAAGCCGATCACCGAAAAGTTTCAAATGGAGACTGAGCTCCACCTTCATGCCAAGAGGATGAAAGTCCTCCTGATGGTTTCACGGTTCGGGCACTGCCTGAACGACCTACTTTACCGTTGGCGTATCGGCGCGCTTCCGATCGATATTGTGGGGGTCGTCTCCAACCACTTCGATTACCAAAAGGTCGTGGTCAATCACGACATTCCCTTCCACCACATCAAGGTCACCAAAGAGAACAAACTGAAAGCCGAAGCTCAGATTATGGAGCTCGTCGAGCAAACGGGCACTGAGCTGGTCGTCCTCGCACGCTACATGCAGGTTCTTTCCGACGCGATGTGCGAAAGAATGTCAGGCAAAATCATCAACATTCATCACTCGTTCCTCCCATCTTTTAAAGGGGCAAATCCTTACAAGCAGGCTTATGAACGCGGTGTAAAGCTTATCGGAGCAACCGCCCATTACGTCACCGCCGACCTCGACGAGGGACCGATTATTGAGCAGGACACGATCCGGGTTACACACGCACAGAGTCCAGACGACTATGTGAGCCTGGGCCGTGATGTAGAAAGCCAGGTGCTCGCCCGAGCCATCCATGCTCATATCCATCGCCGTGTCTTCCTTAACGGGAATAAGACCGTGGTTTTCCCGGCATCGCCAGGATCGTTCGCATCGGAACGTATGGGATGACTAGCTCAGTAATTGACGGCAAAGCGGTTGCGGCGTCGGTCCTCGACACCGTCAAGGCCGCAGCTGTGGCGCTAGCGACGGAAAACGGCGTAAAGACAGGGCTTGCGGTCATCATCGTCGGCGACGATCCAGCAAGCCTTGCCTATGTTGCAGCCAAGAGCCGCATGGCCAAGGAGTGTGGTTTTACCTCGCAGCAGCATACGTTGCCAGCCGCGGTCACACAGGACGAGCTCGCAACCCTGGTAGAGACCCTGAACGCCGATCGGTCCATCCACGGCATTCTGGTGCAATTGCCGTTGCCCAAGCATCTGGACAGCGAAGCAATCATCCAATCAATCTCACCCGAGAAGGATGTGGACGGCTTAAGCGTTGTCAATGCCGGTAAGGTTGCAACTGGCGATTTGAAGAGCGGGCTGGTACCCTGTACGCCATCTGGCGCGATGATTTTGGTCCGTCGTCTCCATGGCGGAGATTTGTCCGGTTTCGAAGCTGTGGTCATCGGCCGTTCCAACCTCTTTGGCAAGCCGATGGCCCAGCTGCTGCTCAACGCGAATGCGACCGTTGTTATTGCCCATTCACGGACCAATAACCTCCCTGATCTGTGCCGCCGCGCGGATATTCTCATCGCTGCGGTCGCGGCCGGAGATGGTCAAGGCGGATTGGGTAAAGAAGGGCGCGACCGTCATAGACGTTGGCATCAACCGCATCGCCGCATCGGAGCGGGGAGAAACAAAGACACGTCTGGTCGGAGACGTTGCCTTCAGCGAAGTAGTTGAAGTGGCGGGGACGATTACGCCTGTCCCAGGTGGAGTGGGTCCAATGACCATTGCGATGCTGATGGCAAATACGGTCAGGGCCTCTTTCAAGTCTGTAGGCAGAGATTTTCAAGTGCCGTGATCGAGCAACGAGCGGATTGAACCAGCAAGCCTGCAATCGATGATGTCGTGGGGGATTACACAAACTTGTCAAACCCTCAACGGTTGCTCCGACCCTGCGGCAACGTTTGACTTAGGAGACCTAAAAGTGAAGAGCACAGCCAACAAACACGAACTTGTCCCAAACGGCAACTATGTTGTTGCAAAGCGTCATCGGGATCTCGTTCACACTTCAGGCATGACGCCGCGATCGGGAGGTGTACTGACACATACCGGTGCGGTAACAAGCGAATACCCACTGGAGCATTACCAACAAGCGGTCGAACTGGCGGCTTCGAACGCACTCGAGGCAGCGAAAACTGTTCTCGAGCCGGGCGAGAAGATAGGAGGCATGCTTTCTCTCACCGTATACATTTCGACAAATCCAGAATTCAAAGACCATTCGCGTATTGCTGATATTGCATCCAACTATCTGCTGGGCGAGTTGGGTGCTGAAGGGATTGGCACAAGAGCCGCTGTAGGGGTCATCTCGCTGCCGGGCGGTGCTGTCGTTGAGGTGCAACTGGCCGCCATAATCGAAGTCGCCTGACCTGAGACCCCAATCTCCTCCGGCTTGAGGGAGAGTCCTGGTTTCATTTCTGGCCTCATGCGGCCTGTTTTTCCAGCGTGGATTTCATTGCAAACTCGGCCGGCGGCATGTTTCCGAGGGCCGAGTGTGGTCTGCGGTGGTTGTAATCCTCCTTCCATGAGGCGATGGCGCTGCGGGCCTCGGGCAGTGTCGAGAACAGCGTGTCATTGAGGCATTCGTCCCTGAGCTGCCGCCTCATGAAAAAGGGGTGGGGCAGAACAGGACGCCTGCACCGCGTCGCTTAGGCTGCAGCCGAACCCTGGAACGAAGGTCGCCGCGCGGCCGTGAGCCTGCTTTGGATCAGACTTGAATATGATAGGTGTTTCCATCACCCACTTGGTCGTGACCACACCCAAACCGGTCTTTACTGCATCGAACTTCTGCTTCTTGAAAATCTCGTCGCCCAGCTTTTTCAATGCCTCCGACCGACTCGCCTTGTCCTTGGGCCGCATCACGTCGGGCACGTGTTCCGGTAACTGGATTTTAGAGATCGGAGTGCCGATGGCTAGGAGTGTGCCGATGATGCCGCCAGTACTGGTTCCGAAAATGAGGTCGAACGCCTCATGAAGGGGCTTGCCGAGCATTGGCCTCGACTCGTGAAGCACGCCCAGAGTGTAGAAGCCCTTCGCTCCACCTCCATCCAAGGTCAGGACGCGAAAGGGTTTGAACCGCTCCGGGTTGATCGGAGGCTCCAACTCCTGAGAAGGTGGAGCAATGACAAGCAAGACGAACAACAAGTTCTCTCCGGAAGTTCGCCAGCGCGCGGTGCGGCTGGTTCTGGATCACGAAGGCGAGCATGCCTCACGGTGGGCGGCGGTCTCGTCGATCGCCGCCAAGATCGGCTGCACGGCGCAGACGCTGCATGAGTGGGTGAAGAAGGCAGAGCGCGATAGCGGCGTGCGCGCAGGAGTTGCCACGGATGTGGCGACGAAGCTCAAGGCTCTGGAACGCGAGAACCGCGAGCTTCGACAGGCCAACGAGATCCTGCGCAAGGCGAGCGCGTATTTTGCCCAGGCGGAGCTCGACCGCCGGTTCAGGCCATGATCGCGTTCATCGACGATCATCGTGGGGCGTATGGGGTCGAGCCGATCTGCAAGGTGCTGCCGATCGCCCCGTCGACCTACCACGACCATGTCGGCAAGCGCGTCGATCCCTCCCGGCTGTCGGTTAGGGCAAGACGGGATGCAGCCTTGAAGGATGAGGTTCGCCGCGTGTTCGAGGCGAACTTCCGCGTCTATGGCGTTCGCAAGGTCTGGCGGCAGTTGCGGCGCGAGGGCTTCGATATCGCCCGCTGCACGGTTGCCCGCCTGATGAAGGCCATGGGTCTCGAAGGCATCATCCGCGGTAAGCCGCTCCGCACCACGGTGAGCGACAGGGCCGCACCTTGCCCTCTCGATCACGTCAATCGCCAGTTCCATGCCCCGGCGCCGAACATGCTGTGGGTCTCCGACTTCACCTACGTCGCGACCTGGACGGGCTTCGTCTATGTCGCCTTCGTCATCGACACCTATGCCCGCCGGATCGTCGGCTGGCGGGTGAGCCGGACAGCGCATGCCAGCTTCGTGCTGGACGCACTGGAACAGGCGCTCCACGATCGGCGGCCCATCCACCACGGCGGGCTCGTGCACCATAGCGATAGAGGCAGCCAATACGTCAGCATCCGTTACACCGAACGCCTGGCGGAGGCCGGCGTCGAGCCGTCGGTCGGCAGCGTCGGCGACAGCTACGACAATGCTCTCGCTGAGACGATCAACGGTCTTTACAAGGCCGAGGTGATCCACCGACGCGGACCCTGGCGCTCATTCGAGGCCGTCGAGTTCGCCACGCTCGAATGGGTGGACTGGTTCAACAATCGCCGGCTGCTGGAGCCCATCGGCAACATCCCGCCGGCCGAAGCCGAGGAACGCTATTACGCCATGCTGGAAGAGCCAGCCATGGCCGCGTGACTCAAACGAAACGGCCTCCGGAAAACCCGGCGCGGTTCAGTTTATCGACAGCTAGGCCTGCCACGGATGCCCTCAAAGAAAACGAGCATTTGATGTAGGAGCTGCAGATTCCGACGATTTACCGGACGGCATTCCGATCAAAAACCGGACGCGATTCCGAGAATTGACCGGACGCGATTCCGATTAAAAACCGGACAGTTT
>NZ_LPWA01000147.1 GCF_001510895.1 Mesorhizobium loti
CCTTCACTCACGGCCTCAGACGCTTCAACGCCATCGTAGACGGCTTCGTTCTGGCCACAAAAGAATGAACCCGAAGCAAATGTGTGCGCACGCCAGCCCTTGTGGGAGAAGGTGGATCGGCGCGCAGCGCCGAGATGGATGAGGGGTGTTGGAAGGAATGAGACTGCGGCGATTTCGAGCATATCGCCAAGCTGGAACACCCCTCATCCGGCCGCTTCGCGGCCACCTTCTCCCACAAGGGGAGAAGGAAAGAAGCCCTCAGTCCGCGTCGGCCACCATCTGCCCGCCGCCCAGCCAATTGCGCCATTGGCGCTCGTCGCCGCGGAAGACGTTGAGGTCGATACGTCCTCTCACCCCGTGCGACAGGCCTGAGCCCGAATACTGCCAGAACAGCCATCTGCGGCCCGGATAGACCTTTGACGGATGCGCCGCCACAGCGCGCAGCCAGAACGGATAGTCGAGAAAAGCGCCGCGCAGATTGTCGCGATAGAAGTCAGGGCTGGTGTAGATGATGGGCCGCTGGCCGTAATACCGTTCCAGCTTGTCCATGAACACCTGCATCTTCTCCAGCACCTTTTCGCGCGAGGGCCGCCGCTTGCAGGAGGAGTCGCCGTTCCACTCGACATCGATCACCGGCGGCAGCGCGCCCTCGACCCGCGGCACGTTGCGGATGAACCAGTCGGCCTGCTCGCCGGCGGTGCGGCACCAGTAGAAGAAATGATAGGCGCCGCGCTTTAGCCCGGCGGCGTCGGCGCCGCGCCAATTGGCCCTGAACATCGGATCGAGATGGTCGCCGCCATCGGTCGCCTTGATATAGGCGAAGTTGGCGCCCTGGGCGCGCAGCTTTTGCCAGTTGATGTCGCCCTGCCAGCGCGAGACGTCGACGCCATGCACGGCAAGGTGCCGCGGCGAGGCGCGGCCGAAATTGATCGGCTTGGCATCACGGAAAGCATAGCGGGTGACCGGGCTTGCCAGCATCGCGGGTGCCGCGCGCGACAGCCGCTTCGGCGGCGACATCAGCGCGGCCTCCTGAACCGGCGGCTCGACCGTGTCCGGCAGGTCCTGAGCGGGGAACGCCACCGTCTCTTCCTCGGCCAAGCCGAAAGGACGCGAATTCTCGTCGTCGGGACGCGCGTTCTGGTCATCAAGCAGCGGCGCCGGCGGCCTGAAGCGCGCGGAGCCCGTCATTGACGCGGTCTCGACGGTCGTCTCGGTATTGGCCGTCCTCACGGCCTTCGCCACCGGCGCGCTCGGCCTGACCACGGAACTCGTCGTCTCGTTGGACGGCATCTGCAAGGCATCGACGCCCGACGTGGACGAGCAGCCGGCAAGCCAAAGCGATGCGAGCACGAAACTGACGACGCCAAAAATCCGCATCTTGACCTGTACGCAAAACAAAACAGACCGAAGGCAGGAACGGCGCCGCCGGAAGCCCCATTCCTAATGAGAAATTACCAACAAAGTTTGAATCAAAATTTACTTTTGGTCCGGCCGGGCGATTCGCGGCTGGCCCGGGCTGCCGTGAATCCGGCAAGCCGCGGACCTGATCGGAAGGCTGCGGGCTCCGCCACAACCTACGTCTTGAAGGATGGGGTCTAACCCTGCCCCAATTCGTACCCATATAGGGGGGCTCGCTAGCTGCGTTTGAAACGCCCCGACTCAAAGGATTGTCACCAATGTCGAAATCACGGACGATCAAGGTTGCGTCGATCCTCCTGATCCTGCTGATGGCGCTCGGAAGCGTGTCCATCGGCACCGCAGAGGCGCGTATGGGCGGCAGTTTCGGCAGCCGCGGCAGCAGGACTTTCCAGGCTCCGGCGCCGACGAAGACCGCGCCATACACAGCGCCAGTAACGCGCTCGATGACGCCGAACACCACCCAGTCGATCCCGCCGGCGCAATCGTTTCCCGGCCAGGCGCGCCCGGGGTTCTGGAACGGCTTTGGCGGTGGCTTCGTCGGCGGGCTGGTCGGAGGGCTGCTCTTCAACGGCCTGTTCGGCATGATGCTCGGCCATGGCTTCGGCGGCATCGGCGGCGGCTTCAGCTTCATCTTCCAGCTGCTGCTCATCGGCGGCCTTGTCATGCTGGCGATGCGGTTTTTCAGCCGCGACAATGCAGCGCCGGCCAATATGAGAAGCTCCGGCTTTGCCTTCGGCCGGCAAGACTGGGGAGGCGCGCAATCCGGCTATCGTTCCAGCACCCCGAGCTTGGGCTCGGCCGGCGCATCCGGCGCTGACGAAATCGGCATCACGGACGCGGATCGGAATGCGTTCGAAAATATCCTCGGCGACGTGCAGGCCGCGTTCAGTCGCGAGGATCACCAGGCATTGCGAAGGCTGACGACGCCCGAGATGGTCTCCTACCTTTCGGAAGAGCTTGCGGACAACGCGACCCATGGCCTCAAGAACGACGTGACAAATCTTGAGCTGCTGGAAGCCGACATCGCGGAGGCGTGGCGAGAAGGTCCGCGCGATTACGCCACCGCGGCAATGCGCTGGTCGGCCATCGATGTCATGCGCAACCGCCAAACCGGCGCCGTCGAAAAGGGTGATCCGAAAAATCCGGTCGAAGCGACAGAACTGTGGACCTTCACCCGCGAGGCCGGCGGGCCGTGGCTGCTGTCCGCGATCCAGGACGCGTCCAACTGAACGCAAGAGCACCGCTGCACGTCGGTGTCGCGGTGCTTCCGCAGCCTGGTCGACAGCTAGAGCAATTCCAGGGAAAGTGCGCAGCGGTTTTCCTGGAATTGCGTCAAAACAAAGAGTTAGAGCGGTTCGCCGATTCCATGAAACGGTGAAGCACTCTGGTGGCTATCCGTCTTTCCTGAACACACCGATCATCGGCCCGAGATTCCAGAAATCGTCGTTGCGGCCGATGGCCGGCGCATAAAGGCTGGATATCGAGCCGTCGAGGAACAGCGCGTTCGGGCAACCGAGCTCGTCGCGGAACAGGCGGGCGAATTCGTGGAAGGTCACGACGTCGTTCGAAATCGCAAAGACGGCGACGCCGTCGGCGCGCACGCCGACGCCGTCGCGGATTTTTCGCGATGGGCTGCCCGCCTGGAATTTCGGATGCAGCTTGCCGTCGATGACCAGCATCGGCCCGGACTGGGTGGCGTAAGCCACCTTTGGGGGACGTTTCAGAAAGTCTCTCGTCGCGCGAACGCCTGCCTTGCCGCCGCTGAGATAAAAGATGCCGTTCGGCTGCATGGAAAAATTACCGGTGCCGGCCCCGGTCTTCGCCGATGTGATCTGCTTCCCCTGCTCGACATAGAGCCCGACCGGCGCGAGGTCCGGATGGTACATGCCGGCATTCATGCCGAAGAGCATGGTGCGGCCGGCGGCCTGTTCGGCGGTGCGGAGATTGTGCAGCGAGCGGTAGAGCTCGCCATCCTCGTTCTTCCAGAATAGCTCGATCGAATAGTGCTTCGGATCGGTCTCGCAGACGAGATAGGTCGCGGTCTCGAAGGTGAGATTGCGGCACGGCGGCAGCGCCGCCAGCCATTGCCCGACGCCTAAGCCCGCGCCGACGGCGGCCGGCAGCGCCGATTTCACCAACATCGCCAGCAGGGGCACCGAATGCAGAAGCGTCGCAATATCCATGTCGGTATCAATAAGCGAACAGGCCGTCGAGACGAACCGTCAAAGCATCTTTTTCCGGCGCTTTCTGCCCCAACGCGAACGAGACCGCTACGACGCCGGAATGCCCGGGTCCTGCAGCAAATAGAAGACGCGCTTGGGGTTGAAATCGGTGATGAGGAAATCGAAGGTCGCCTGATGAAGTGTATCCACATGGCCGTCGAGAAACCGAAGGCGATCGAACGGCTCCAGCTGGCGGTCGTATTTCGCGAAACTGTCGGATGAAATGGACTCGGACGGCGTGTGGGTCTGGTCGAAAGACAGGCCGTCGCCGAATTCGCTTGGCTCGTTCAATATCGATTGAAGTTCGAACATGAAATCCACCCATGGGTGGCCGCTATCGTTGAGCGTCATGATGCGCAGATAGAGGATCCCCTCGATGAAATTCGCTGTTGGTTGCCGTTCGCGGATCGTCAGAATGACGGGATCGGCCGTCTCCAATTCCTCGCCGAGAACGACCGGATCGGATTTTGTCCCGCTGCCCGAGACGGATCGAATGCGAAACCCGCCAAGTTCGTCCGAGAAGGAATATTGACCGGCTTGCCAGTGGTCATCCTGGCCATGGGCGTCGGCCACCGGCATCGCAAGCAACAGGCAGCCCAGAAATCCGGCGAAGCGGCGCACGCCTCGTGCGCGAGCCGCTGAAAATGCCGGATCGGCTAGGAGAGCCATCCTAATGCCAGGCCGAGCAACAGCACGACGCCGAGCAGGCCGCGGTAGATGACGAAGGGCCAGGCGGAAAAGCGCTCGAGCACCCGCATCAGCCCCCATATGGCGAAGAAGGCCGAGATCGAGGCGACGACAAGGCCGACGGCCAGGACCGACCAGCCATATGCGCCGAGATGAACCTTGTGCAGTTCCCAAAGCTCCTTGAGGCCGGCAAGCGCGATCGCCGGCAGGCCGAGCAGGAAGGAGAGCCGCGCCGCCTCCGGCCGGGCATAGCCAAGACCCAGCGCCGCCGTCAGCGTCGATCCCGAGCGCGACACGCCGGGGATGAGCGCGCCGACCTGGGCGATGCCGACCAGCAAGGCATCGAGCACCGACACCTTTTCGAGGGTCAGCCTATGGCGGGCATAGATTTCGGAGAGCGCCAGCAGCACGGCCATGACGATACAGGCCCAGCCGATCACGGCCAGCCCTCGCAGCGGCGAGTTGCAGGCGTTGAGCACGCCGGAAAGCGCTAGGCCGACAATGACGATCGGAACGGTCGCGAGCACGATGCCGATCGCCAGGCGAAAGTAGCGATTGGCAAAATCGCGGCGCGCGAGCGCCGCCAGCGAACCCATCGCGACATCCCTGACATCGCTCCAGAAATAGCTGACGACTGCTGCCAATGCCGCAAGCTGCATGGCGGCGGAGAAGGCAGAACCGGGATCCTGCCAGCCGAGCACGGCCGGCACGACGCGCATATGCGCCGTCGAAGAGATCGGCAGCAATTCGGTGATGCCTTGAACGATGCCGAGAAACGCCACCTTGGCATAACCCAGGCTCACAAAGCCCGTATCCAGTCCCTGCGTGCAGACATCGGTCATCCCGGTCCTTTCCCCAGAACAAAGTAACTCGTCATTCGCAAAGCCCCTCAAGGACAGCCTTAACCGCGCGACACCGGGAATCCAACTCACGGATTTGTAAGGTGCCGCTAATCCTGCTTGACAACGGGTGCAGCCATATTATCATCCGCTAATCTTACACTGTAAGGTAAATCGGAGGAGGACCATCATGTCGACCGCCGCCCTCTCGGAACTGCAGCCAGTCGCGCCACCGGAACCGCACCTGCCGGAAATTGCGATCGAGGATGTCTCGCGTGATCTGAGCCGCGCCATCGAGCGCGCCGAGGTCGATGCCTGGCTCGACCTCTATGATGCGGCGCCCGCCGATTTCGCCGCGCGGCACGGCCTGTCGATCGCCCGCGACGGCGACCTCGTCTGGACCACCTGCATGACGATCCCGTTCATCCATTTCAACTGCGTGAAGAACATCGGCGTCGACGGGCCTGCCTCGGAGGCTCAACTCGATGCGCTGCTGGCACACTATCGCGCGGCCGGCATCTTGCGGCCGTGGTTCTATACCAATCCGCATACCGAGCCGTCGCGGCTGAGATGCTGGCTGGAAGCGCGCGGGCTGCAGCATCAGAGCGGTTGGGAACGCATCTTCCGCGATGCGACGCCATTGGCGGCCGAACCACTCTTCCCGACAGACGATGTATCCGTCGAAGAGGTCACGTCCAAAACGGCTCCTGAATGGGCTGCCTTCATCGACGGCAAGTACAGACTGCCCACTTCGCCCTGGCTCATGGCACTGGTCGGCCGCAAAGGCTGGCATCACTACATGCTGAAGCGAGATGGTGCGGTCGCCGCGGTGCGCTCACTGTTCGTCTCGGACGGCGCCGCCTGGAGCGGCATCGATGCGCCGGTGCCTGGCATCATGGCGCCGAGCTTCGATCTCGACGCCATGCTTGGCGAAAGGCTGGTCCGCGACGGCACCGCCGCCGGCGCGAAACTATTCGTCGCCGATATCGAGGCGCCGCGCGAGGAGCGCGACGGTCCGGCCTACCGCAACTATGCGCGGCTCGGTTTCAGGATCGCCTATTTGCGCAGTCATTACAGCTATTTGCCGGCGCATTCGAGCTGATGGAATGAGAGTACGACCCTAGAGCAATTCCAGGAAAAGTGTGAAACGGTTTTCCGCCCGGAATTGCGTAAAATTGAGAGTTAGCGATACAGCCATTGCTTGAGGCAGCTTCTGGCCACGACATGCGCCGGCGGCACCACTGGCTGGTCAATGCGCGAATCGTCGCCGGCCCTGCCGCGCGCTTTTTCCAAGAGCATGCGGAGTTCCGCCGGGCGCACGTGGTCGCGTTCCATCACGAGTTGGATCATCGGGTCGTTCAAAAGCTCGTCCAGGGTGTTGATGCTCTCGCTCATCCGTCGCCTCCTCGATGCCTTCCCGCATGGCGCTTAGATAAGCAGCCAATGATGGCCCGCCAATGACGCTTTGCCGGCTATCTCGTGAATCGAAGATGAAATTTTTGTGCAAGCTTGGCTCAAAATGAGTCAGGCCGGCGGCGCGCCTTCATATTGCGGCAGGCCGTCATTGAGCTGCACCCAGGGCTGCATGGATGCCGTCCAGAAATGCATGTCAGGCTTGAACAAGGACGGATCGTCGAGTGAGCCGGAGGTGACGCCGAGGATGCCCCGTGAATCCCGGCGCGAAAACATCGTCGTGCCGCAAGCCGCGCAAAAGCCGCGCGTGAGATCCGGCGATGAATTGACCGTCGCCAAAGGCCCTTCGACGGTCACATCATCGATGCGGAACAGAAGCCGCGCGTTGAAGGCAGCTCCGATCGCCTTCTGGCAGATCCGGCAATGGCAGACGCGCTCGTTGATCGGTTCGGCCTCGGCGCGATAGCGCACCGCGCCGCACAGGCATCCGCCCTGGTATTTCGTCATCGCAAACACCTGCTTTGTGGGAATGCGGCCACGGTAGCGGCGAGCATCGCAGCGTCAATCAAAAAGCATTGATAGGATGTGATCGCTTGCGGTGATGCCGCCGGCCGCCTCCGTTGGCCGGCCGGCGGCCAAGGGTCATTCGCTTACCATCTCGTCCCAGGTTTTGACTTTGGTCTCGCCGTCGAGGAAGGGCAGCGTGGTGGCAGGCAGTTCCGGCGCGAAGAACACGTCGTAATGCGTGCGGTTGGGGATGATTGCCAATCTGTTCTGCGACAGGTTTTCGCGCATTCAGCCGGCATCTTTCAGGCCGCCACCGAGTAGTTGGAAGAACTTGATCTCGTGTTCGGGCTTGTACATGTCGCTATCGCCATA
Source organism: Mesorhizobium loti (assembly GCF_001510895.1). Lineage (GTDB taxonomy): Bacteria > Pseudomonadota > Alphaproteobacteria > Rhizobiales > Rhizobiaceae > Mesorhizobium > Mesorhizobium loti_A. Next base: position 7,460 of record NZ_LPWA01000147.1, read on the forward strand.
AACGAGCATGACCGGCATCTTGAGCTTCACGACATCGGCCGAGAAATCGTAGTCTTTGCGCATGAAGTTGCCGAGCGCGTCGAGCAGCTTCGGGAAATCCTCCGGATGCGGCGCCACGGCGACATAGGATTTGTACATCGGCGTATCCTTCATGAACGGGGCAGCCGCCGCGCTCACCTGCGCCTGCTGCGGGCGCATCTCGTCGTAGAAGCCGTTGGCGGCGTAGCCGGTCGACACCATGACCAGCCTGCGCACCGCCTCTGGGTGCTGGACAGCCATGCGGAAGGCGACGCCGCCGCCGAGCGAATAGCCCATGACATCGACCCGGTCGTAGCCGAGCGCCTTGACGATGGCCGCCATGTCGTTGCCCATCGCTTCAAGGCCGAACGGCCGTTCGCCGAGCGCGGTGCGGCCATGGCCCTGCAAGTCCACCGCGATCACCGTGCGGTGCTCCGCGAATTTCGGCAGGATCGGCGCGAACATGTCGGTCGAACCCAGGCCGCCATGCAGCAGGAGCAGCGGCTCGCCCTTGCCGTAGATGGCGTAGTAGTAGTTCAGGCCGTCGATCGGCAGCAGGTCGGATTTTTCCGGCTTCAAAGGGGCTTTGGCTTCGGTGGTCATGGCAGGCTTGGACTCCTCGGATTGTGCGGCCGGCGTGGCAATAAGGGCCACGGCCGAAGCAAGAATGGCTAAAAGCAGCGTTTTGGACACGTTTGGTCTCCTCCGTTTGGCTGTCTCAAGGACGCGGCGACAAAGCCCAAGCCGACATGGCTCGCCAAAAAATGGAGACGGGCAGCGAGCCGCCGCGTTTCGAGCCCGAGTCGAGCCCAAGTGGAGAAGCAAGGTTAGTGGCGCCGGGCCTGGACGAGGTAGGCGTCGATCTCGGTTTCGCCGAGCCATTTGGCGGCCTCGAGCCGGTGCAGCCCTTCGACCAGGACATGGCGCTTGCCGTCGTGACGCACCTGGATCGGCGTCTTCATGCCGTTCTCGAGAATGTCCTCGGCAAGATGACGCACGGTCTCGGGATGCAGCGTCTTGCGGCGCGCGGTTGGCACGTAGATGTCGTCGACCTTGACCTTTTGCACGCGCAGCATGTCGGCTCCCGGCGTTGAAACGTCGCCTCACGATGAAATAGTCCGTTTGCCGGATATCGCCAAGCGTAAGCGCTTGCTGGCCCGATTGTTTCCATTTGACGCTTGGCTGGCCAATGGTCTCAATGGCGGCTTCTTGTTTCAGGTGTTCTTTGACGCAACTGCCAACCGAATTCCCCGATTTCGGGCTGACGCCCGAGCAGCGCCGCGAGGCGGTGCGCGGCCATTACTACGAATGGCCGGGCATGGATGGCTCGAGCGGCGAGCTCTGGTGCTACAGCGACCGTCTTTCCTATCGGCCTGGCGAGATGGTGACGCTTTTTGTCAGTTCGACGGCGGCGCAATTCAGCATCGCGATCGTCCGCGACGGCGGCATTGAAACCAGCATCTTCGAAAAGGCGGGCCTGTCGGCACGCTGGCAGGACACGCCCGACCAATGTTCGGTCGAAGGCTGCGGCTGGGAGGCCTCGCTCGAATTCCGCATCGGCGAAGACTGGCTGTCGGGCGCCTATCGTGTCGCCCTCTCGGCCGAAGGACGAGATGGCAAGCCGATCCACAGCCACCATCTCTTCATCGTCGCGCCCCTGCCCGGCCGCAAGCCCGGCCGCCTGCTGCAAGTCGCGGCGACCGGCACCTGGCTTGCCTACAACACCTGGGGCGGCTCCAACCACTATCAGGGCATCACCGGCCCGAACCGCAACCAGTATGCCACGATGGTTTCGACGCAGCGCCCCTGGTGTCGAGGCTTCGTCGTGCTGCCCAAGGAGGCGCCGCGCGTGCCGCTGGAAGTCGCCGTGCCGCCGAAGACCGTGCCGCGCTATCCGCATATGGAATGGGCCTTCGCTACCGGCCGTTCGAAGAAATACGCCTCTTCCGGCTGGGCAAGCTATGACAGCCATTTCTTCCGCTTCGCCGAGCGCGCCGGCTACGCGGTCGACCTCGCCAGCCAGCACGAATTGCATTTCTCGCCCGAAATCCTGGACGGCTATGACTGCGTCGTCTTCGTCGGCCATGACGAATACTGGACCTGGGAGATGCGCGACGCGGTCGACAATTATGTGGCCCGCGGCGGCCACGCGGCGCGCTTCGCCGGCAATTTCATGTGGCAGACCAGGCTGGAGGACGAAGGTCGCCGCCAGGTTTGCTACAAATACCGGGCGCGCTCCGAGGACCCCGCCTATCGCGGCGGCAACGTAACGCGTGCCACCAATTCCTGGGAGGCGCCGGAGATCGGCCGTCCGGGAAGCGCCACCTTCGGCCTCAATGCGACCAGGGGCGTCTATGCCGGCTGGGGCGGCTGCGCGCCGCGCGGCGTGCGCGGCTTCCCGGTCTACCGCCCCGAGCACTGGGCCTTCGCCGGCACCGGCATCTATTATGGCGACCTGCTCGGCGCTGACAGCCATGTCTATGGCTACGAGGTCGACGGGCTCGATTTCGAGATCCGTGGCGGCCTGCCCTACCCGACCGCGACCAGCGGCGCGCCGGATGGCTTGCAGGTGCTCGCCGTCGGCATGGCGAGCCAGGTCGAGGAAAGCGCCGACATCCCGATCGAGGACCAGTTCCTCACCGACGAGGATGGGCGCTTCACCGCCGAGACGCTGTTCGGCGAGGCGAGCGACGCCAATCTCGACAAGGTCAAGCGCGGCAACGGCATGATCGTCAACTTCCCGCGCGGCAAGGGCGAAGTCTTCCACGCCGGAAGCTGCGAATGGGTCGCCGGCCTGCTAAGGCAGGACGCGATGGTCGAACGCGTGACCAAGAATGTTCTCGACCGCTATCTCGGACGGGAAAAGGGAGAGTGAATGACCGCCGTGAAGTCCGCTGAAGCTGACCGACGACCGAATCTGTTCCACTTTACCAGGCTGCCGCGGCCGATGGTGGACCACGCCGATGGGATATACCTGTGGGATAGGACCGGCCGCCGTTACATCGACGGGTCGAGCGGCGCGGTCAATGTCAACGTCGGTCATGGCAACCGCAATGTCATCGACGCGATGAAGCGGCAATTGGACCGCGTGAGCTTCGCTTACATCTTCCAGTTCGAGAACGAACCGGCCATTGAACTTGCACGGGGACTTGCCGAGCGGCTGCCGAACGGACTGGACCGCATCTATCTCGTGTCGGGTGGTTCCGAGGCGATCGAAGCCTGCCTCAAGCTCGCGCGCCAATGGGCGGTCGCGACAGGCCAGGACAAGCGCTGGAAAATAATTGGCCGCATGCCTTCATATCACGGCATCAGCCTTGGCGCGCTTGCCGTTACCGGTGACGACGTCCTCACCAAGACATTCGATCCGATCGGCCGGCCGATGCCTTTGGTGCCGGCCCCGCTTGTTCATCGCGATCACGACAATCTGTCGATGGAACAGCGAGGCGTCCGCTACGCCAATATGCTTGAAGAAAAGATTTTGGAGGAAGGGCCGGAAAGCGTGCTCGCCTTCATTATGGAGCCGATCGGCGGCGCTGCGACCGCAGCACTGGTCCCACCCGACAGCTATTTTCCGCGCATCCGCGAAATCTGCGATCGCTATGGCATCCTGCTTATCCATGACGAAGTGATGACTGGCATCGGACGCACCGGCAAATTTCTTGGCGGTGATCACTGGTCCTGCCGGCCGGATATCGTTGCGCTGTCCAAGGGTCTCTCATCCGGCTATGCGCCGCTCGGCGCTCTTGCCGCGACACAGAGAATTGTTGGGCCGGTTCTCGAGATGGGCGGCTTCCTGCATGGCCACACATATGGCGGCAACCCGGTCGCTTGTGCCGCGGGCGTAGCCGTCCTTGGCGAGGTCGACCGCCTTGGCCTGGTCGCGAATTCAGCTGCCATGGGCGAGTTGCTGAGAGGCGAGCTCGAGGCACTTTCCGCGCGCTTTCCTTTCGTTGCGGACGTGCGCGGCAAAGGATTGTTCATGGGAGCCGAAATCTACGCGGACCCTTGGCCAAGAAGCCATTGCCGCAAGGCCTCAACGCCAATTTGCGGCTCATCGATCTGGCTTTCGAACGCGGATTGATCATTTATTCGCGGCGTGTGCGTGGCGGACCGCTGAGCGACAATTTCATGGTTTGCCCGCCGCTGATTGTGACCCGCGAGCAGATCGGCGAGATCATCGCGGTCCTTGGCGACTCGCTCGAAGCACTGGCCGCCGAGCTCGACTTGCCGGTACAACGATGACAGTGGTGAAAGGGTTTAGATAAGCCAATCTGAGATGTTTCCGTTCCGTCCCACCCCCCTCTGGCCTGCCGGCCATCTCCCCCGCAAGGGGGGAGATCAGATGTCATTTCCGCTTTCGCCAATCTCCAACGGCGAAAGACGGGCGGCACGGCCGAAGCTGCCAATCTCCCCCCTTGCGGGGGAGATGTCCGGCAGGACAGAGGGGGGTGCCTGGGCGCCATGCTCTCAATGAGCAAGGCTCCAACCACGAAGGCTGTCACACTCCGCCCCGGCCGGATCGACGACGTCGAAACCATCCATGCGGCACTCTTGCGCCTCGGCGCCCACATCGGCGCGCACCAGGAAATCACCTCCACCCCCGACGATCTGCGCCGCTACGGCTTTGGCGCAAATCCCGCCTTCTCCACTCTGATCGCCAAGGTCGACGGCGAATTCGCCGGGCTTTGCCTGCACTTCCCGATCTTCTCGACCTGGATAGGCCGTCCGGGCGTCTTTGTGCAGGACCTATATGTCGAGGATCGCTTTCGCGGCCGCAAAATCGGCGAGAAACTGCTGCGGCGCGTGGCAAGAGAATGCCGCGCCGCAGGCGGCGTCTATCTAAGGCTCTCCGTCGATACCGACAACGAGACCGCCAAGGCTTTCTATGAAAAGCTCGGCATCGGCTGGTCGAGTTACGAGCAGGTGCAAAAGATCGTCGGCGAGGCCTTCTTCGCCTTTACCGATGCGCCGGAGGAAGAACGATGAAAGCCTTCTATGCCGAGGAACAGAAGCGCCACGATCCAAAGGCTTTCCTTTCCAGCGGCGCGCCACAGCCCAACCCGGAAAAGCCGGAGCGGGTCGAAAGATTGCTAGCCGGCGCAAGATCGGCCGGCCTGACGATTGCACGGCCGAAGGATTATGGGCTCGGCCCGATAGCCGCCGTCCACACGCCCGAATATCTCGACTTCCTCGAACACATCTTCGTGCGCTGGCAGCGCATCGAAGGCGCCTCGGCGGAGGTCATCCCCAACATCCACCCGATCGTCCGCAACGGCTCCTATCCGGCATCGGCGGTCGGCCAGGCTGGCTATCACATGGCCGACACCGCCTGCCCGATCTCGGCCGAGACCTGGAACAGCGCGCTGTGGAGCGCCTGGAGCGCGGTCGAGCTGCCGAAGCCGTGATGACCGGTGCGCCTTCCGCCTATGCGCTCTGCCGTCCGCCGGGTCACCACGCCTTCGCCGATGTCGCTGGCGGCTTCTGCTTCATCAACAATTCAGCGGTCGCCGCACAGGTGCTGCGCAGGAACGCCGCGCGTGTTGCGATCCTCGATGTCGACCTGCATCACGGCAACGGCACGCAAGGCATCTTCTACGCGAGGCCCGATGTGCTCACCGTCTCGCTGCATGCCGACCCGGTGCGCTTTTACCCCTTCTTCTGGGGCCATGCCGACGAGCGCGGCGAAGGCCCGGGCCTCGGCTACAATTTCAACCTGCCGCTGCCGCGCAAGTCCGGCGATGCGGCGTTTCTGGAAGCGCTGGCGACAGCCTTCCAGCGCATCCGCGCCTTCGCGCCGGAAGCGCTGGTGGTGGCGCTCGGGCTCGACGCTTTCGAAGGCGACCCGTTCGGCGGGCTTTCGGTAACGACACCCGGCTTCGCGCGCATCGGCGAGGCGACTGCCGGGCTCGGCCTGCCGACCGTGATCGTCCAGGAAGGCGGCTATCTCTGCGATGCGCTGGGCGACAATCTTACTGCGTTCCTGACCGGCTTCGGCGGCAAGCAGCGCTAGCCAGTTTCTAATGCATGTCGCCCAAAAGTGTGCAGCGGTTCTGGGCGACATGCATCAAACAAAGATTTAAAGCGCGTCGCCTGAATCCGTTTCACGCGACGCGCTTTAACTGCGCTGCTGCCTCAACATCGCGATCACGCGGTGCACGCTTTCCAGCGTTTCGTCGATCTCGGCGGCCGTGTTGTAGTGGGCAATGCCGATGCGCACGACGCCTTGTTCCGGCGGGATGCCGAGCTGATGGACGATTTCCCATGCGTAGTTGTGGCCCGACCAGACAAAAATGTTTTCGGTGTTCATCTGCCGCACGATCGTCTCCGGTGCGACGCCTTCGACCGTGAAGGAAACCGTCGGCACGCGCTCGCTGAGGCGCTCCGGATCGGTGATGCCGCGGACCGTCAGGCCCTCGATGTCCGACAGGCCTTCGATCAACCGCCGGGCCAGTGCGTTTTCGTAGGCGATCGACACCTCGAAGGCTTTCTCGATCCGCTGTCGGCACGAACCGCCCTCGCCGGCCGCAGCGCCGAGATCGGCGAAATAGTCGACGGCAGCGGTCAGTCCGGCCATCAGCTCGATCTGTGGCGTGCCGAGCTCGAAACGCTCCGGCAGGCCGTTGGACGAGCAGCGGCATTTGTATGGCTTGAGCGTATCGATGACGTCGCGGCGGCCCCACAATATGCCGATATGCGGCCCGAAAAACTTGTAGGCCGAGCAAATGAGAAAATCGCAGCCGAGTTCCCGCACGTCGATCAGCCCGTGCGGCGCGAACTGCACGGCATCGACATAGACCAGCGCGCCGGCCTGCCTGGCGATTGCCGTCAGCGCCTTCACGCGGTTGATCGAGCCGGTGAGATTCGAGGCGTAGTTCAGCGCCACGAGCCGCGTCTTTTCCGAAAGCAGCGCCTTCAACGCAGCTTCCTCGACCTGCCAGCTCCGTTCGTCGAACGGCAGGAAACGGACGACTAAACCGAGATCCTCGGCAAGCTGCAGCCAGGGCGAGACATTGCCCTCATGGTCCATGCGCGTCAGGATGATCTCGTCGCCACGCTTCATCGTCCGGCCGAGCGTGCGCGACATATGGTAGGTCAGCGTCGTCATGTTGGCGCCGACGATGACCTCCTCGACGCTTGCCGCACCAAGAAAATCGGCCATCGCCGTATGCGCGTCGTCGACGACCCTCTGCGCCGCGACCGTCGTTTCGAAGAAACCGCCGAGATTGGCGTTGGTCGAGAGCAGGCAGCGCGACACCGCGTCCGCCACCGCCTGCGGCACCTGCGTGCCGGCTGGATTGTCGAGATAGATGCGGCGGCGGCCTTTGTCCGTCAGCGAAAGTGCTGGAAATTTGCCGCGCACGGCCTCGATCGGAAAATCTGCCATCGTCTCCATCCCTTTGTCTTTTCTAATGATTTCCGGTTATGGGCACGGATTGCCGACGCGCTGATGGATGGCGTCGACTGCCTTCTGCATCTCATCCGTCCAGGTGACCTCGGCCGAGGACAGCGCCATGTCCAGCTGCGCGACGCTGGTGGCGCCGACGATGTTCGCGGTCACGAACGGCCGGCTCGACACGTAGGCGTTGGCGAACAGCGCTGGCTCCATGCCGAAGGAACGCGCCAGCTCGTTGTATTCGAGCAGCACTTCCGCGGCATTCGGCGTCTCGTAGCGCTGGCCGCGATTGAAAAGCTGCGAGCGCGAGCCTTGCGGCCGCGCGCCATGATCGTATTTGCCGGTGAGATAGCCTTGTGCCAGCGGCGAATAGGGCAGGAAGGCTACCTGCTCGCGCTCGCAGACCTCGGCCAGGTTCACCTCGAAGGTGCGGTTAACGAGATTGTAGGCGTTTTGCAGAGAGGCGACGCGCGGACCAATGCCCTTGTCGGCTTCGGCGAGGAAACGCATGACGCCCCACGAGCTTTCGTTCGACAGGCCGAGATGGCGGATCTTGCCGGCCCTCACCAGTTCCTCGAACACGCCAAGCGTCTCGGCGATCGGTGTCTCGCCTGCCGGCGCCGCTGCGGCATCGGCCCGCCGTGCCGCGCCGATGCGCGTCGGGTTCGAGCCCCATGGGATGTCCCGATCCGGCCAATGAATCTGATAGAGATCGATGTAATCCGTGCCGAGTTTCGCCAGCGACTTCTCGATCGCATCGAAGATGTCAGCGCGCACCAACTTGGACGGACGGTCGCCGCGGAACCAGGTGTTGGCGGTGCGGCCGACCACTTTCGAGGCGATGATGACCTTGTCGCGGTTTCCCGTCGCCTTCATCCAGCTGCCGATGATCTTCTCGGTCCGCCCTTGCGTCTCCGCCTTGGGCGGGATCGAGTAGAGCTCGGCGGTGTCGATGAAATTGACCCCGCGCGAGAATGCCAGGTCCATCTGCGCATGACCTTCCGTTTCGGTGTTCTGCTGGCCCCAGGTCATCGACCCCAGGCAGATTTGCGAAACAAGGAGATCGGTCCGACCGAGGCGGCGTTTTTGCATTGAAATGTCTCCGGCGGGAGGTTTTGCGCAGGGCTGCGCTGGGAGGAAATTCAAGCATAAAGCAAAGGCCGAAGGTTCTCCAAGCCCTGCCGCCGCCGACTTTTGCGTGAAATTGCTAGCGCCGGGTGACGGCCAGCGCGCGCCGCTTGGCCTCGTCGATCAGCATGTTGGCCACCTGCATGCGGATCATGGCGCGCTGGCGCAGATGCGGGGCGACGCGGTCGGGATGGTTGGAGAAGGCAAAGTTGCGGCGCATGCGGCCGAAATCGGCATTCTTGGCGGGACGGTCGAGGCCGAGCTCGCCGGCGATCGACTCGGGATCGATCGGCGGCAGCTTTTCTTCCGGCCGGTGCTCTTCGTCGGCAAGCGCGAGCTTGGCCTGGTCGAGAAGGGCCGCGAACTCGGCGGCAAGATCGGCGCCGGCCTCACGGTATTCAGTGGCGACGCTCTCGCCGGCAACTTTGATACGGCCGGAGTGAAGCTCGTCCGCCACCGACAGATAGTCGAACGGAATGGAGGGCCGGGCTCCCGCCTCCTCGCCTTTCTCGGAAGCGATGATCAGGTCGTCGAGCAATGAAGCGAAATCGAGCTTGTTCCCGGTGCCGATCTCAGCCTCCTCCTGTCGCAACGGCATTCTCTGTCATCGCCGACCATAGATCGCTCTCCTTAACAATGAATGCCGACGACGCTAACAATTGCGGCCTTTTGGGCTCCCGAAAACTCGTTGCCCGACGCGCCGAAAATGAAAAGCCGAGCTGCATGTTCATGCGGCCCGGCAAGGTCGCCAGGAGTGGCGAGGAAAAAGCCGGCCATGGGCCAGCACCGAGGCGTACGGTCGAGCTTCCGCAAAAGTTTCAGAAAGAATCGATTGTGACGAAAAAAAATTCGCCAGGCATGGCTGCCATGCAATTGCTGCACTGCACAATTGTAACAAATTACCTATATGCTCGGCGTGTGGAGGACAAATTAGGGGCCTGGGATATGGGGTTCTTCACCGAAATGTTCGCGCGGCCGCGCCCGCAGGAACAGCAACGCTACCGCTCGGCGCTCGCGCTTCTCAATGCGATGAGCAACGCCGACCGCGCCGATATCGGCATCAAGCCGGCCGATTTTCCGCGTATCGCCCGCGAAATGTCGATACGCTGACGATGAAAAGAGGTTTCCCTGGACCGGGAAACCTCTTTGTCTTCAGCGTCCCAGGAACGTCGCCTTGCCCAGCGGCACGCCATTGTGCCGCAGGATGTCGTAGGCCGTGGTGATGTGGAAGTAGAAGTTCGGCATGGCGGCATTGAGCAGATACTGCAGCCCGTTCATCGACACTTCGCGCCCGGCAAGCCTGAGTTCGATCGTCCGCTCCTCCGACCCGTCCAGATCGGCGGCCGAGAACGTCGCCAGATGATCGAGCGTCTTGGCGATTCGGGCGTGCAGCTCTTCGAAGCTTGACTCGTTGTCCTCGTATTTCGGTACTTCTCGGCCGGCGAGCCGCGACGGCGCGCCCTTGGCATGGTCGGTGGCGATCTGCACCTGCCGGGTCAAGGCGAACATGTCGGGCGCGAGCCTGGCGGTCAGGAACACCTGCGGGTCGATCTTGCGATCGGCAGCGTTCTGCTCGGCCAGCGACAGCACGCTAGCCAGCGCCTTCAGCCGGGCCGAAAAGACAGCCACGGAAATGTCGTACATGGATATGGTCACGTGAGTAATCTCCCTAGGCGGCCTCAGCGCCGCGGGTGATCAGCTAGTGCCTCCCGACCCGATTCTTCAAGCAGTCCTGCCCCGGCGTCACCACGCCGCCGCAATCGCCGCGGTAGTATTTTCGTTATCGAGCGGAGATTCCCCGATGAGACGCATCTTTCTGGCAGCGACTGCCTTGTTCTCCCTTGCCGGCATCGGCCAGTCGGCAATCGCCGCCGAAGCGCCCTATATCGACGACAGATCCAGCGCCGAGGCGGTCATCCGCTCGCTCTACAGCGCCATCAGCCGGCATGAATTCGCCCGCGCCTGGGGTTATTTCGGGGATACCAAGCCGGCAAAAGATTTCAACGCTTTCGTCAAGGGCTACGACAACACCGACATGGTCGAGGTCAAGACCGGCGCCGTTTCGAACGAGGGTGCCGCCGGCAGCATCTACTACAGCGTTCCCGTCGCCATCCAGGCGACCGACAAGAAGGGCGAAGCAAAGGTCTTTGCCGGCTGCTACACGCTTCGCCAGGTCAACGCGCAGATCCAGGAACCGCCGTTCCAGCCGATCTTCATCGACAAGGGCGCGCTGAAGCCGTCGACCTCGGACTTCGAGGACGCTGTACCGGCAAGCTGCGGCGACGGCCCGCCGCCGCCGAAGAAGGATGGAGTGCTGGAACAGGCCAAGAAAGCCTTCCTCGCCACTTACGGCGAACAGTGCGACAAGGAGAATCCGGAAGGCAAACCGGTCGGCGAGCCGGACGCCTACTCCATCCACTACAAGGACAAGGACGCCGGAGCCGACGAGCCGGAGCGCGAGACGCGTCTCTTCCGCTTCTTCTGCTCGATGGCCGCCTACAATGAAAGCGCGGTCTATTACATCTACGATGACGTCTCCGGTGTGAGGCAGTTGCAATTCGCCTCACCCGAGCTTGACATCCGCTACGAGAACAACAACAGCGAAGGCAAGGTCGAGGGGATCCACATCATCGGCTTCCAGACCGACGACCAACTGGTCAATTCCGACTATGACGACAAGACCAAGACGATCACCTCGATGAACAAATGGCGCGGCGTCGGCGACGCCTCGTCGGCCGGCACCTACCTGTTCCGCAACGGCAATTTCTCGCTGGTGCAGTACGACGTCGACGCATCCTATGACGGCGAGATCAACCCCGAGACCGTCCTGGACTACAACACACCGCCTTGATCTGAAGCGCCCTGTTCAAGGCGCTTTCGTCAGCATCCAGTTCAGCGTGCCGCGCCAGTCGACCATGCGGATCGGCGTGCCGTGCGTGCCGGTCTCGAAGCGCACGAACCGGGTCGGATAGGCCTTCGACTTGGCGAGGATTGAGCGGAAGAAGGCTTCCTGCTTCTCCACCGGGAAAACCACGTCATGGCTGCCCTGTCCGAAAAACACCGGCACGCGACGCTTGAATGCAGGGCTGGTCAAAAAGCTGTCGTCCCAGAGCGAGCCGAGCAGCAGCAGCCCGTTGATGCGGGTGCCGGTATCCTTGCGATCGGCCAGCTTCCAGCAAAGTATGCCGCCCATTGAGCCGCAGGCGACGAAGACTTTGGCGCCCGGCGATTTTCCGGCGTAGTGATCGATCAGCGCTGCCACCTGCGCGGCGCCCTTGTCGCCGAAATCGGGAAAGTCCGGTGAAAGATAGAGGCCGTCATTTTCGGCCATCAGGTTCTTGAGGCGGTTGAAGTTGCCGCCGAAGGTGAAGTCGTCGACGCCCTGCTTGCGGCTGCCGCCCTGTCCGTGCAGGTAAAGCACGATGATGGCCGCACCTTCCGTCTTGCCGACCGCGACATGCCTGACGTCGCCGGCATCGGTCCTCAGCATCAGATCCTGCTGCACCTTGCGTACGCCGGGATCGGTGTATTGGGCATGCACCCGCTTTTCCGGCACCTCGTCGCGCTGGTTGATGTCGCGCATCTCGCGATAGTCGAGCACGGTATAGGTGCCGTTGTCGCCGGTCGACAGCGTCGCCGGATAGGCGAAAAGGTCGTCCTTGAAGGATTTGAGTTCCAGCGTCTGTCCCTCTGTTGCAGAGAGGAAAAGAGCTGACGCGGCTAGCAGTGCGGAGAAAAATCGGAAGCGGAAAGACATGCCGAGAGCCATGCGAAATTCGGCTTCGGTTTGTCAATCCTGCAGGACGCCGCCTGCCCCTTCCAGCGCCTCGCGCGTATCGACGTCGATCGCAGCACCCTGGCCGATCTCGACGTCGATGACGTCGAGCCCTTCGGCCTCGACCAGATGGCGGGCGCCTGTGTCGCCCTCGAGATGCGCGATGGCCGGAAACAGTGACCGCGGCAGCAGCACCGGATTGCCGCGTTTGCCCTGATGCGCCGCGCGCACCACAGCGCGGCCGCCGGACCGGCGGAAGGCGTCGATCAGGCTGTCGAGGTCCTTCGACGAGACGCCCGGCATGTCGCCGAGCACGATCATGGCGCCGGCGGCATCGGGCGCGACCTTTGCAATGCCTGTCTTCAATGACGAAGCAAGACCCTCGGCGAAGTCCGGATTGTCGGCAAGTGTCAAATCGAGGCCGGAAAGCGCAGAGCGCACGCGCTCGCGTTGATGTCCGGTGACGACGATGGTGCCGGCCGCCTTCGAGCCCAGCGCCCGCTCGGCCGTGCGGCGCACCAGCGGCTTGCCGTCGAACAGCGCCAGGAGCTTGTTCGGCCCGCCCATGCGGCTGGAGCGGCCGGCAGCAAGAAGCACGATGTCGACCCTCGCTCCGATCGTGCCGACCGTGACGCCGGCAGCGGCTCGCGCGGCTGCGGCCTGGTCGGGATTTCCATCAAGAGACCCCCGACGCCCATGCCGGCAATGTCGCGCGCGGTCACGTCGAGCCCGGCGATCAGCCGGTCGAGCACCCAGTCAAAACCGTTTTCCTTGGGGCTGCGGGCGCAGCCGGGCGCGCCGATGACGCGCTTGCCACCCAGCGTTCCAAGCACCAGCAGATTGCCGGGATCGACCGGCATGCCGGCTCGGATGACCGTGCCGCCCGCCTTCTCGATCGCAGCCGGGATGACATCGGCGAAATCGGCCAGCGCCGAGGCGCCGAAGATCACCACCATATCGTTGTCGCGGGCCAGCGCGCTTGCTGCTTCCGCGACGGGCGCGATCTCATGCGGCGTGCGCCGCTCCGCCGTCAGCCGGCCGCCGGAGCGCGCCAGCCGCGTCTCGGTGACGCGCAAAGTCTTGTCGAGCACGCTCGGCTTGACGCTGGGGAGCACCGTCTGGATGACGCCGATATTGACCGGCTGGTAGGCGTTGACGGCAAATATCTCCCCACGGGTGCAGATCTTTACCACCGCCTCCACCAGGCTTGCTGCGACGGCGAAGGGGATGATCTTGACCGTCGCCACCATCTGGCCCTTCTCGACCGGCGCATGCTGCGGCAGCGTCGCGATGGTGATGGACGGATCGATGGCATTGATGGCGTCGATCATTTCGACGCTGACGGTGAAGATGCCTGAGGCTTCCGCATGCAGGTTGACGCGTCCTGTTGTGGCGGGCTTCGTCTCGACGTTGCGATGAGTCATGCTCAAGGCGATCTTTTCGGCCGCGGCATCCTCGCCAAGATCATCGGCAGCCAGAACGGCCACGACGACTTCGCTGATACCGGCCGCCTTCAGCGCGGCGATATCCTCGCCATTCAACCGATGCGCCTTGCGGAACCGCCGCTCGCCGGCCGTCGTCGCATGCGCCAGCACCGCGCCCTGAGCCTGCTCGATCGGGACCGGACCGAATTTCACGCTACGGCGCCTTTGGCTTCGAGGCCGCGCGAGCGGAAGGCATGGATGGCCTGCGCGAGCACAGCGACGGCGATCTCGGCCGGACTCGCCGCGCCGATGTCGAGACCGATCGGCGCATGGATGCGGGCGATCTGGTCGGCGCTGGCGCCAAGCGCCAGTAGGCGCTCGACGCGCTTGGCATGGGTCTTCCTGCTGCCCAGCGCGCCGACATAGAAGCACCTGGCATCGAGCGCCGCCTTCAGCGCGTAATCGTCGATCTTGGGGTCGTGGGTGACGGCGGCAAGTGCTGTGTAGCTGTCGAGCGGCTGGCGCCTCAGCACGTCCTCCGGCCATTCGGCATGCAGCGCCACATCGGGAAAGCGTTCGGGCGTGGCGAAGGCCGTGCGCGGATCGATGATTTCGACCGGATAGCCGGCGATCCTGGCCATCGGCGCCAGCGCCTGGCTGATATGCACGGCGCCGATCACCACCAGGCGCGGGCGCGGCAGATGCGCGTTGAGGAAGAAGGTCCGCCCTTCCGCCTCGACCGATTCCGAATTGCCCGTGCGGAACGCCCTGGCGATCGCTGCCCCAAGATCGCCCGCGACGAGATCACACTCGCGCACGACGCGGTCGCGGCCATCGCCAAGATCGGTGACCAGCACCGCCGCACGGCGAGCGCGCCGTTCCTCATTCAATGTTTTGAGAACGTACGGATCCATCCGCAGTCAACCTAACCGCTCGACATACACCTTGATGCGGCCGCCGCAGGAGAGTCCGACCTGCCAGGCGGTCTCGTCGGCAACGCCGAACTCCAGCATCCTAGCCTTGCCCGAACCGATGACATCGATCGCCTCGGTCACCACCGCGCCTTCGACACAGCCGCCGGAGACCGAACCGTGGAAATTTCCCTCGGCATCGATGACCAGATGGCTGCCGACCGGACGCGGCGCCGAGCCCCAGGTCTCGACCACGGTCGCGATGGCGACATCCTTGCCGTCCTTCATCCAGCCTTCCGCGATGATCAGGGGATCGCGGGCCTCATCGAGATAAATGCTCTCGTCCATCGTCGCTTCTCACAAAGTCTGTTTTTCAGGAGAAACTTTAGTTTTCTCCCACGAACATATGGCTACGCTGCACGCCTCCCGCCAGTTTGCAGCCAGCGGCGCGGGTCGACCGACGCCGCCGGCCGCTGGTCGAGCGAGGCGCAAAGATCAGCCAGCGCATTGAGATTGTGCACGGCGCGGAACTCGTCGACATGCGGCAGCATCGCCTTCACGCCACGGGCACGCGCCTCGAAACCATCGAAGCGCAAAAGCGGATTGAGCCAGATCAGCCGCCGGCAGGATTTGTGCAGCCGCTCCATCTCCTCCGACAGGCCGGCGACATCGTCGCGCTCCAGCCCATCGGTGATCAAAAGCACGACGGCGCCCTGCCCGAGCACACGCCGCGACCACAGCCGGTTGAACTCGGCGAGCGCGTTACCGATGCGGGTGCCGCCCGACCAGTCCTTCACGGCTGTCGAGCATTCGGCGAGTGCGTCGTCGGGATCGCGGTGGCGCATCTGGCGGGTCAGGTTCGTCAGCCGCGTGCCGAAGACAAAGGCGTGCACGCGTCGGCGCTTTTCCGTCAGCGCATGCAGGAAATGCAGGAAGATGCGTGTGTACTGGCTCATCGAGCCGGAAATGTCGGCAAGCACCACCAGCGGCGGGTGCACTTCGCGCCTCGAGCGGAATTTCGGCAGGATCAGCGCGCCGCCGGTCCGTGCGGCCGAACGCATCATGGCGCGCGGATCGATGCGCCGCCCTTGCGCGTCAGTCTTGAAGCGCCGCGTGCGCACCAGATCGAAGGGCAACCGCAAGGCCGCGATCGCCTTCTTGGCCTCGGCCAGCTCGGCCGCATCCATCTGGGCAAAATCCTTGGCCCTCAGCACCTCATTGCCGGAGAAGGTAAAACGCGCATCGACCTCGATCTCCGGCACTTCCCGCGCCGGCTGGTTCTTGTGGTAGCCCTCGAAAATCGCCTGGCTGACGCGGTTCTCGGCCGCCCGCGGCTTTTGCTTCTCGCGATCGTCCGGCGCGACTGGCGAAAACATCGCCAGCAGCTTTTCGATCAGCTCGCGCGACTTCCAGAATAGGCGGAAGGCTTCATCGAAGACGGGATGATCCTCATGCCGCGAGACCAGCACCGCATGCAGCGTCCAGTAGAAATCGTCGCGCGAGCCGATGCCGGCGGCCAGCACCGCCTCGATGGCGTCCTTGATCGAGGCCGGTCCAACGCGCATGCCGGCCTTGCGCAGCGCCCGCGCGAAATAGACGATGTTGTCGGCGATATGCCCGTCCGCTGTCGCTTCTCTCGGTTCCGGGCGCGGCGACGGCATCGCGCCTACTCCGCCGCCGAAAGCTCGGCCTTCACCTCATTGAGGATACGCCGGCCTTCGCCCTGTTCGATGCGGGCAATGTCGTCCTGGTATTTTAAGAGCACGCCGATCGTGTCGGAGACGGTTTCCGGATCGAGCGCCACCTTGTCGAGCTCGGTGAGCGCGCCGGCCCAGTCGATCGTTTCGGCGACGCCGGGCGCCTTGAACAGCTCGACCTCGCGCAGCTTCTGGATGAAGGAGACGACCTCGGCCGACAGGCGGCGGTTGGCCTGCGGCACCTTGCGGCGCACGATCTCCAGCTCGCGCTCGGCGTTTGGATAGTCGACCCAGTGATAGAGGCAGCGCCGCTTCAGCGCGTCGTGGATCTCACGCGTGCGGTTGGTGGTGATGATGACGATCGGCGGCTCTTCCGCCCTGATCGTGCCGAGTTCCGGGACGGTGACCTGGAAGTCCGACAGGATCTCGAGCAGGAAGGCCTCGAAGGCCTCGTCGGTGCGGTCGAGCTCGTCGATCAGGAACACCGGCGCCGCGCCCGCCTTGCCAGTCAGCGCGTCGAGCACGGGACGGCGGATCAGGTATTTTTCGGAAAAGACGTTGCGCTCCATATCGGAGCGCACGACCTTGCCAGCCGCCTCCTCCATGCGGATCTCGATCATTTGGGCGGCGTAGTTCCACTCGTAGACGGCGGAGGAGACGTCCAGCCCTTCATAGCATTGCAGGCGGATCAGCCGGCGGCCTAGCGCATCGGCCAGCACCTTGGCGATCTCGGTCTTGCCGACACCCGCCTCCCCCTCGAGGAACAGCGGCCGCTTCATGCGCAGCGACAGGAACAGCACCGTCGCCAGTGAGCGATCCGCGACATAGTCCGCGCCGGTCAGGAGATCGAGCGTCTCGTCAATCGACTTCGGCGCGGGGCGCGGGGCGGTCATCTTGTCTCCGTGGATCCCGCTCGCCCGTTTCACAGAACGTGGTAGCCGCGGTTGTGGTAGATCAGCGGCCGCAAATTATCGCCGATGCGCAGACCTGTCACCTTGCCAAAAAGCACACGGTGGGTGGCCAAATCCTTGGCATCGATGATCTGGCAATCGAACACGGCGAGCGCGCCTTTCAGCGTCGGCGCGCCAGTCGAGATCACGTCCCATTCGCCGAGCGCGAAGCGCTCTTCAGGCGGCAGACCGGTGATGCCGGAAAACCCCACAGAGATCGCTTCCTGGTCCGAGGCGAGCGTGTTCAGCGCAAAATTGCCGTTCCTGACAAAGGGCTCGTTCTTCGGATTTTCGCGGTTGAGGCAGACAAGCACGGTGGGCGGCGTATCGGAAACCGAGCACGCGGCGATCACCGTGGCGCCCCGTTTGCCCGCCGGGCCGTCGGTGGTCACCACATGCACATGGCCGGCAAAATGCGCCATCGCATCGCGATAGTGCTGTGGCCCGATGTCGTTGATCTTCAGCACCCGATGATCCACCTGTAAAAAACCAAGCCCGTTATATATGGCGGCATATTGCAGGCCACAAGTTGCCTAGCATGGGCGAAGTGCTTGACCGCAATCCTG
Source organism: Mesorhizobium loti (assembly GCF_001510895.1). Taxonomy (GTDB): domain Bacteria; phylum Pseudomonadota; class Alphaproteobacteria; order Rhizobiales; family Rhizobiaceae; genus Mesorhizobium; species Mesorhizobium loti_A. The sequence goes on from NZ_LPWA01000147.1 coordinate 25,322, forward strand.
AAATTCGCGTGTTGCGCCGGGACTAGCCAGCCTTTAGGTCTTTGCTGGAATAGTGCCGGACTGTAACGCCGGCATGGGGGACCTCTTCGCCCGAATGCGCCATATCACGACGACATTAGCCGCGCTGTTCTGGCTGTCGCTGGCCGCGAGCGCCAATGCCGACATGTTGGTCGGCGTCGCCGCGCCGCTCTCCGGGCCATCCGAGATCCTCGGCAAGCAGATCGAGGCAGGAAGCGCGCTTGCGGCGGAGGCCCAAGGCATCACGGTCAAGACGGCCGACGATGCCTGCACAGCCGACGGCGGCGCGGCGGCCGCCAGGCAGTTCGTGGACGCCAAGGTCAGTGTCGTTGTGGGTTTCCTCTGCACCGAAGCGATCGAGGCGGCGCTGCCGATCCTGAAGGGCGCCAATATTCCCGTCATCACGATCGGCGTGCGCACCGAGAGCCTGACGGATCGCCGTGCCAAGACCGGCTGGCCGGTCTACCGTCTCGGGCCACGCGGCGACGACGAGCGCAACGCAGTGGCCACCATCCTCACCCGGCTCTGGCAGAACGAATTGTTCGCCATTGTCGACGACGGCACCATTTATGGCCGAGAGATCGCTGAGACTTTCCGCGCGGCGGCCGAGCAAGCAGCGCTGAAGCCGGTCTTCGTCGACACCTTCCGGCCGCAGCTCGACAACCAGATCGGGCTTATCGGCCGTTTGAAGAAGGCAGGCGCAACAAAAGTGTTTGCCGGCGGCGACGGCGACGACATCGCCATCATGGGGCGAGACGCCGCGCAGCTCGATGCTGGCATCACCTTCGCTGGCGGCGAGACGTTGCGGACGCCGACCGACGATGTCCCCTATGCGGCTGGCACGCTGATGATCGCATTGCCGGAATGGGCGGAAGCCGCGGACCCCAAGGTCGTGCAGGCCTTTGGCGAAAGGAAGATCGTGACGGACGGCTATACCTTGCCGGCCTATGTCGCGGTGGAGGTGGCGAAAGCGGCAGCGGCCGATGCGGAAAGCTCCGGCAAGCCGCTCGCCGAGGTTCTCACCGGGCATGATTTCGCAACCGCGATCGGCACCATCCGCTTCGACGAAAAGGGCGATCTCAGTCAGAATCCGTTCCGCGCCTTCCGCTTCGACGGCACGCATTTCGTGCCGCTGGAGGAAAAGTAATGTTCCGCACCGGACCTCGTAACCTGATCACCGATGTCGCCGGCCTCAGCGTCGGCAATGCCGCCGACGCCAGGCTGAAATCCGGCGTTACGGTGGTGCTGTGCGATGAACCTGCCGTTGCCGGCGTCCAGGTGCTGGGCGGCGCTCCGGGCACGCGCGAGACCGATCTCCTCGAGCCGCAGAATTCCATCGAAGCCATCCATGCCGTCGTGCTGTCCGGCGGCTCGGCCTTCGGGCTCGATGCTGCTTCCGGCGTGCAGGCAGCGTTGCGGGAGAAAAATATCGGCGTCGAGGTCGGCGGTTTTCGCGTCCCGATCGTGCCGGCGGCGATCCTGTTCGACCTGCGCAATGGCGGCGACAAGGACTGGGGCCGTTACGCGCCCTATCGCGAGCTTGGCTATGAGGCGGTACAGGCGGCAACGGCCGACTTCCCAATCGGCACGGTCGGCGCCGGCACCGGCGCGCTGACCTCGGGGCTGAAAGGCGGGCTGGGTTCAGCCTCGACGGTGCTCGACAGCGGCGTCACCATCGGCGCGCTGGCGGCCGTCAACCCGACCGGCTCGGTGACGGTCGGGTTGAGCCGCCACTTTTGGGCAGCGCCCTTCGAGATCGGCGACGAGTTCGGCGGCCTGGGCTATCCCGATCCAATGCCGGAAGACGCAAAGAAAATCTTGCTGAAATACCGCGACCGGCATGCCGGAACACAGGCCGAAGGCGGCAACACCACCATTGCCGTCATCGCCACCGACGCGGTTCTCACCAAAGCCGCCGCCAAGCGGCTGGCGATTTCGGCGCATGACGGCTTCGTGCGCGCCATCTGGCCGACGCATACGCCCGCTGACGGCGACCTGGTCTTCGCACTGGCGACCGGCAGGAGCGGTATCGAGCTCGGCGCCGACGCAGCGATCGACCTCTATGCGGCGGCCGGCGCCACCATGGCGCGCGCGATCAGCCGCGGCGTCCATGCGGCGACGCCCGCCGATGGCGATCTGTTCCCGGTCTGGTCGTCGCGCCAATGATCGTTCGGGATCAGGTTGGATCGGACTTTTCTTCCTCGAAGGTCACCGCGACGTCCGAATTCGCCGACAGCCAGACTTTTTTCTCGTCGATCTCTGCGACGAGGCTGAGCGGAATGTAGTGGTGGTGGCCCCTGTGCCTGCCCATGCCGCTGTCGGCCTTGGTCAGCTTGATGCGCTGACCCTCGACCTCGTCGACGGTACCGATATGGACGCCATCGGCGCCGATCACTTCCATATGCTCGCGTATCTTGCTGATGTCGGTGGTCATTCTGGTCCTCCGTTGGATGACAGCGCCCCCTGTCGACGTGAGACGGCCGACAATAACAAATGAGCGCCGGATTGGATGCGTCGAGCGGCACGTCTTGTTCACCATGGCGTGATAGGCATGACGCCAATGAGACAGACTGCATTGCCAATGATGCGCACCCTGAACGGCCATTCGCCGTACGACGTAGCCTGGCCGTGACGCCGCTGCAGGCAGTCCCCTTGCGCCTGCGCGTTGGAAACCGCCTGCGCGATACCCTGCCCTCGGCGGGCGCGGCTGTTATTGGCGCCTTGCTCTGGGGCATGGAGATGGGTGCCAGCGCGCTCCGCAACCTGCGGCTCCACGACTGGGAGACATCGGACAGGATCCGCTTCGTCGTGCTTCTGTATTTCATCGGCGGCGCGCTTGCCTTTCCGGTCGGGCTGACGCTTGCAAGGCTGGTGTCGCGCGGCCGGCATTGGGAAACCGCCCTAGCTGCCGCCTTCGTGTGCCTGCTTGCCACCACGCTTGGCTTCACTGGCGGCCTGTTCGTGCTGCAATATCGTTCCTACTACGCCGAGTGGCACGCGCCGGCCTTCACGCTGACCTGGGCATTCGAACTCGTCTTCACGGCGCTGACAGCGCTCTATCAGTTCGTCGTCCTGGGCGTCCGGCTCTATTTTCCGCTCGGCTTCCTCGCCCTTGCCGGCGCCAGCATCTGGTTTGCGCGCCAGCAGCGTTGAGCATTGGGCCGGCCTCTGTTAGGACGCGGCCGAAGCTTCTCCCAGGCAGGACTTGCAAACGATGATCCCTCGCTATTCCCGGCCGGAAATGGTCGCCATCTGGTCGCCCGAAACCCGGTTCCGCATCTGGTTCGAGATCGAGGCGCATGCCTGCGACGCGCTGGCCGAGCTCGGCGTCATCCCGAAGGAAGCGGCGAAGACCATCTGGGAAAAGGGCGGCGCCGCCAAATTCGACGTCGACAAGATTGACGAGATCGAGCGCGTCACCAAGCACGACGTGATTGCTTTCCTCACCCATCTCGCGGAATTCGTCGGGCCGGATGCCCGCTTCATCCATCAGGGCATGACGTCGTCGGACGTGCTCGACACCTGCCTCGCGGTGCAGCTCAGCCGCGCCAGCGACATACTGCTCGCCGACATCGACTCGCTGCTTGGCGCCCTGAAGCGCCGCGCCTTCGAGCACAAGGACACCGTCACCATCGGCCGCAGCCACGGCATCCATGCAGAGCCGACGACTTTCGGCGTCAAGCTGGCGCAGGCCTATGCCGAATTCTCGCGCTGCCGCGAGCGGCTGCTGCACGCCCGCGAAGACATCGCCACCTGCGCCATCTCGGGCGCCGTCGGCACCTTCGCCAACATCGATCCCTATGTCGAAGAGCATGTGGCGAAGAAGCTCGGACTGAAGCCGGAGCCGGTGTCGACGCAGGTCATCCCGCGCGACCGCCACGCCATGTTCTTCGCCACGCTCGGCGTGATCGCCTCGTCGGTCGAGCGGCTGGCCATCGAGATCCGCCATCTGCAGCGCACCGAGGTGCTGGAAGCGGAGGAATATTTCTCGCCGGGACAGAAGGGCTCGTCGGCGATGCCGCACAAGCGCAACCCGGTGCTGACCGAAAACCTCACCGGCCTTGCCCGCATGGTGCGTTCCTACGCCATGCCGGCCATGGAGGATGTGGCGCTCTGGCACGAGCGCGACATTTCGCACTCCTCGGTCGAGCGCATGATCGGTCCGGATGCGACGGTGACGCTGGACTTTGCGCTATCGCGGCTCACCGGCGTCGTCGACAAGCTGCTCGTCTATCCCGACAACATGCTGAAGAACATGAACAAGTTCCGTGGCCTGGTGCATTCGCAGCGCGTGCTTCTGGCACTGACGCAGGCCGGCGTGTCACGCGAGGATGCCTACCGGCTGGTGCAGCGCAACGCTATGAAGGTGTGGGAACAAGGCGCTGATTTCCTTGAGGAACTGCTTTCCGACAAGGACGTGACCGCGGCACTTCCCGAAGCCGAGATCCGCGAGAAGTTCGACCTCGGCTACCATACCAAGCATGTCGATACGATCTTCAATCGGGTGTTTGGAAAGGCTTGAGGTCGAGCTTTCCTTCTCCCCGTCACTATACGGGGAGAAGGTGCCGGCAGGCGGATGAGGGGCGGCGCCGACTTCGGCAATGATCGCACCCATCGCGCTTTGTGTCCGAAACGACAATCTCACAAGGTCGGCGCTGCCCCTTGTATCTGCACGGAGGAGACTTTGTGCGAGAAGAGCGACTGAGCCTCGAACCGGACGGCCATCCGATTCGAGGCTTGGCGAAGTCGCC
>NZ_LPWA01000148.1 GCF_001510895.1 Mesorhizobium loti
GTGGAATTCAGCCGTCGTATCCCCACCCCGGCTCACGCAAGGCTCGCCCACCCTCCCCACAAGGGGGAGGGTAGGACCCGTACTCAAGGCCTCACCTGTCCCGACCCGCGCACGCGGTATTTGAATGAGGTCAGCTGCTCGACGCCGACCGGCCCGCGCGCATGCATCTTGCCGGTGGCGATGCCGATCTCGGCGCCCATGCCGAACTCGCCGCCGTCCGCGAACTGCGTCGAGGCGTTGTGCAAAAGGATCGCCGAATCGATCTCGTTGAAGAATTTTTCGACCGCTTGCGCGTCCTCAGCGACGATCGCCTCGGTGTGATGCGAGGAAAAAGTCTCGATATGCTCGATCGCGCCGGCGACGCCGTCGACCAGCTTCACCGCGATGATGGCGTCGAGATATTCCGTCACCCAGTCGGCATCGGTCGCCGGGCTGGCGTCCGAGAAAGCCTTCATCACCGCGGCATCCGCATGGATCTCGCAGCCGGCCGCGCGCAGCGCTTCGAGGATCGGCACCAGATGCGTGGAGTCGGCCGCGCGGTCGACCAGCAGCGTCTCGGCCGCGCCGCAGACGCCCGTGCGCCGCATCTTGGCGTTGACGGCGATCTTTACCGCCATGTCGAGCTTCGCGGAGCGGTCGACATAGAGATGGCAGATGCCTTCGAGATGGGCGAAGACCGGCACCCGCGCCTCGGTCTGCACCCGCCCGACCAGGCTTTTGCCGCCGCGCGGGATGATGACGTCGAGATTGCCGCTCAAGCCTTTGAGCATCTCGCCGACGGCGGCGCGGTCGGTGGTCGGCACCAGCTGGATGGCATCTTCCGGCAGCCCGGCCGCCTTCAGCCCTTCGACCATGCAGGCATGGATCGCCGACGACGAATTGATCGAATCCGAGCCGCCGCGCAGGATCACTGGATTTCCCGCTTTCAGGCAGAGCGCGCCGGCATCGGCCGTCACGTTCGGCCGGCTTTCGTAGATGACGCCAATGACGCCGAGCGGCGTGCGCACGCGCTCGATGCGGAGGCCGTTCGGCCGATCCCATTCGGCGATGATGTCGCCGACCGGATCCTTGAGCGCCGCGATCTCGCGGATGCCGTCGGCCATCGCCTTGATGCGCGACGGCGTGAGCTTCAGCCGGTCCATGAAGGAGGCCGAAAGCCCAGCTTCCTCGCCATTCGACATGTCGACGGCGTTGGCGTCGAGGATCGCCTGCTCGTTGCGCAGGATGGCTTCGGCCATGGCGGCCAAAGCATCATTCTTGGCCTTGGTGGTGGCGACGGCCAGCGGTCGGGCAGCAGTGCGGGCGCGGCGCCCGATATCGGCCATCAGCGCTACAGTGTTTTCCCCGGATTTTTCATGCAGCTTCAGCATGGTTCATCCTCCGCTCGGTCATTCGTCGGCCAATACCTGGTCGCCGGCCGATATTTGACCGCTGGCCAATACTTGGTCGCCGGCAAGGCTTACCACAAGGTCGTCGCGATGGATCATCGCCGAACGCGCCTCGTAGCCGAGCACATTTTCGATTTCGGCCGTCTTCAAACCCGCGATCCTTACGGCATCGGCGGCATCATAGGCAACCAGACCACGCGCGATCTCGCGGCCCTCGGGCGACAGGATCGCCACCGTGTCGCCGCGCGAGAAATTGCCGCTGACCAGCTTCACGCCGGCCGGCAGCAGCGACTTGCCCGACTTCAGCGCACCGACGGCGCCGGCATCGACGGTCAGTCGCCCGGCCGGCTCGAGTTGGCCCGCGATCCAGGTCTTATAACCCTTCACCGGATTGGCGCTCGGCCGGAAGAAGGTGGCGCGCTCGCCGCGCTCGATCGCCATCAGCGGCGACAGCCGCGTGCCGGCGGTGATGATCATCGCCGTGCCGGCGGCGTTGGCGATCTTGCCGGCGTCGAGCTTTGTCCGCATGCCGCCGCGCGAGAGCTCGGACGCAGCCGCCCCCGCCATCGCCTCGATGTCCGGGGTGATGCGGTCGACCACCGGAATGAATTTTGCCCCCGGATCCTTGGCCGGGGGAGCGGTGTAAAGCCCGTCGATATCGGAGAGCAGCACCAGAAGATCGGCGCCCATCATGGTGGCGACCCGTGCGGCCAGTCGGTCATTGTCGCCGTAGCGGATTTCCGAGGTGGCCACCGTGTCGTTCTCGTTGATGACCGGCACCGCCTTCATCTTGAGCAAAGTCGAGATCGTGGCGCGCGCATTGAGGTAGCGGCGTCGCTCCTCGGTGTCGCCAAGGGTCAAGAGAATCTGGCCAGATTTCAGGCCGTCCTTGCCGAGCGCGTCCGACCAGGCGCCGGCGAGCGCGATCTGGCCGACCGCAGCGGCGGCCTGGCTCTCCTCGAGCTTCAGCGCCCTTTTCCCAAGTCCGAGGATGGTGCGGCCGAGCGCTATGGCGCCCGAGGACACGACCAGCACCTCCGCGCCGGCATTGGCGAGCACCGCGATATCGTCGGCCAAGGAGGTCAGCCAATCGCGCTTCAGGCCCGTCGCGCGGTCGACGAGCAGCGCCGAGCCGATCTTGACGGTGATGCGCCGGTATTTTGTCAGCGATTTCATGGATTTTGCTGCCAGCGCGTCTCGACGGGAGCGGGAACGGCGTCGCGCGCTTCGGCGACCACGGCCATCAGCGCGCGCAAGATGGGTTCGACGCCTTCGCCGGTGACGGCCGACAACAGCATCGGCGCGCGGCCGGCGGCGCGCTTCAGCGACGCCGCCTTCTTCTTGCGGGCCTCCGCGTCGAGGATATCGACCTGGGAAAGCGCGACGATCTCGGGCTTCTCGGCCAGCCCATGGCCATAGGCCTCGAGCTCGGCACGCACGGTCTTGTAGGCCTTGCCGGGATTTTCCTCCTGCGCCGAGACCAGATGCAGGAGCACACGCGTGCGCTCGACATGGCCGAGGAAACGATCGCCGATGCCGACGCCCTCATGCGCGCCCTCGATCAGGCCGGGAATATCGGCCAGCACGAATTCGCGGCCGTCGATGCGGGCGACGCCGAGGCCAGGATGGAGCGTGGTGAACGGATAGTCGGCGATCTTCGGCTTCGCCGCGGTGACGGCGGCGAGGAAGGTAGACTTGCCGGCATTGGGCATGCCGACAAGGCCGCGTCGGCGATCAGCTTGAGCCTGAGCCAGATGCTCAGCTCCTCGCCCGGCTGGCCGGGATTGGCGCGGCGCGGCGCCTGGTTGGTCGAGGTCTTGAAATGCTGGTTGCCGAAGCCGCCATTGCCGCCCTTGGCGAGCAGGAAGCGCTGGCCGACAACGGTCAAATCGCAGATCAGCGTCTCATTGTCCTCGGCAAAGACCTGGGTGCCCGCCGGCACTTTCAGCGTGATGTCGGCACCCTTCGCGCCGGTCATGTTGCGGCCCATGCCGTGCATGCCGGTCTTGGCCTTGAAATGCTGCTGGTAGCGATAGTCGATCAGCGTGTTCAGCCCGTCGACCGCTTCCACCCAGACATCGCCGCCACGGCCGCCGTCGCCGCCGTCCGGGCCGCCGAACTCGATGAATTTCTCGCGGCGGAACGACATCGAACCGGCGCCGCCGTCGCCGGAACGGATGTAAACTCTGGCTTGATCGAGGAATTTCATCGGATTTTCGAGGTTTCTGCTGATTACTTTACGCGATTGCTCTAAGGCGTGTTGAGATTCAGGTCAGGCCGGCATCACCTGAATGTCAACACGCCTTAAACCAAGGCGGGGCTTAGGGCGAGGCTGTTTTGTGACGAAAGCGCCGGCACACGCTTTTGCACGTACCGCGGACACGCTGGCACTGCCCGATTGCGAATGATCCTACGCGACGATCGTTTCCGGTTTTCGCGGTTCTGCGTTGGCGTTGGAGTACCGGAATGCAGCTCGTCACCTACAATATCCAGTACGGCATCGGCCTCGACGACAAATACGATGTCGGCCGCATTGCCGATGCCGTGCGCGGCGCCGATGTCATCGCCCTGCAGGAGGTGACCCGCAACAACCCGCGCAACGGCGACCGCGACATGGTGGCCGAGATCAGCGAGGCCCTACCGGACTATTTTGCCGCCTATGGCAGCAATTTCGAGGTCAATATCGGCTCGCGCCTGGATGCCGGCCGCGCCGTCACCAGGACCTTCCAGCTCGGCAACATGGTGCTGTCGAAGACGCCCATTCATCTGTCTCGAAATCTCCTTTTGCCGCGCAGCCGCAGTCTGGAGCGGATGAACTTCCAGCGCGGCGCGCTCGAGGCGCTGATCGAGACGCCGCTCGGTTTCATCCGCTTCTATTCCACCCATCTCGACCATCGCAGCCCGGTCGAGCGCCAGAGCCAGATCCGTTTCCTGCGCCAGCGCCTCTTGAACTATGCGCTGGAAGGCGGCGGCCTTTCCGGCATTCCCGAGATCGGCCTGCCGGACCTGCCCTATCCGGAGGCCTTCATCGTCATGGGCGACTTCAACATGCTGCCCGGATCGCCCGAATATGTCGAACTCGCCGGGCGTCCGGACCATGAGTTCGGCATGCCGCTCACCGCCGATCTCGCCGTCGACGTCGCTCAGCGCCTCGACGTTTCCGGCCTGTTCACCTGGGTCGACCCCAAGCGCCCCGATGATGCCGGCCGACACAAACGCATCGATTATGTCTTCACCAGCGCCTCGCTCGCCGGCTCGCTGAAGCGCCTGTGGGTCGACCGGCAGGCGCGTGGGTCGGACCACCTGCCGGTCTGGGTAGAACTGAGCTGAGGCCAACCGCGCAGGAGGCCCCCCCTCATCCGGCCGCTTCGCGGCCACCTCTCCCCAAGGGGAGAAGAGACCGAAGAGCAGACCTTTGGGGCCAGCTGTCAAAAATGTACCCAGTTGCGCAGGCTCGTCCACGTCTTCCTGTCGAGCCGGTAGCGTTCGACCGGCACCTGGCCGGCGACGATCGAGTTCAGCATGCCCTGGCCGGCATACTGGAAGCCGCACTTGTGGATGACCCGGCGCGAGGCCGGATTGATGACCCTGGTCGAGGCATGCAGCACCTGGATCGAAGTCTTCTGGAAGGCGAGGTCGACCAGCGCGTGCGCGGCTTCCGTCGCATAGCCGCGCTTCCAGTAGGGTTCGCCGATCCAGTAGCCGAGCTCCAGCCCGCGATCGGTGGTGTTGAGCCCCGCGCAGCCGACGAAGGTGCCGGTGCCGGCGAGCGTAAGCGCGTAGACGATGCCGGCGCGGCGCGACAAGGCCATGGCGAGGAAGGTTCTGGCCTCGGCCTCGCCATAGGGATGCGGCATGCGTGCCAGCATTTCGGCGACATGTCGGTTGTCGGCCAAAGCGACGAGTTGCTCGAGATCGCTCTCGCGCGGGGCGCGCATGACCAGTCGCTCGGTGGCGAGCACCGGGCAATCGATCGCGTAACTTTCGTCGTCGATGTCTTCCGCTTCGGCAACCATTTTAGTCCTCCAGGGCATAAGAAAAATGAAAAAGGAGAGATGGAAGCCCATCTCTCCTGATCCTTTTCCTGGCCTGGCCAGACACCGGTTCCCGAGATGGGCGCCGGTGTTATGGTGCGGAACCGGCTACTCCGCTGCTTTGGTAATCGGGTTTACCGACACGTAGGTTCGGCCGTTGGCTTTTTTGTTGAAGGCGACTGCACCTGCTTCGAGCGCAAAAAGGGTGTGGTCCGTGCCCATGCCAACGTTGGTGCCCGGATGCCATTGCGTGCCGCGTTGACGGATGATGATGTTGCCGGCGACGACGGCTTCGCCGCCGAACTTCTTCACGCCGAGACGCTTGGAGTGCGAGTCGCGACCATTGCGCGACGAACCGCCAGCTTTCTTGTGTGCCATCTAACTAACTCCGATGCGCCCAGGGGGCGCTTGAATTGTCTTATGAACGCGTTCGCGTTCCGTTTCAAGCCCGTACCGGCGACGTTTGTCGCCAGTGCGCTTACTACTTCTTCGCCAGTTCCTTGGCCTGCTCGCGCCAGTCCTTGATCTGGTCGGCGCTGAACGGCATGTGCTCGTCGATCTTGGCGACATCCTTGTCGGTGAGCTTGGCAAGCTGCGCGAAGGTGACGATGCCCTGCTCCGCGAGGTCCTTCGCCGCGACCGGGCCGATGCCCTTGATGACGGTGAGGTCATCCGGCTCGCCCTTCGGCGCCTTGAACAGCGGCGCAGCTTGGCCTCTTCCTTCGGAGCAGTCTCAGCCTTGGCTTCCTTCTTGGCCTTGGCCTCCTTCGGGGCGGCTTCGGCCTTCGCCTCTGCGGCGACTTCAGCCTTGGCCTCAGCCTTGGCTTCTGGCTTGGCAGTGGCCTTCTTCGACGGCTTGGCGCCACCCAGCAGGATCTCGGAGATCCGCACCGTGGTCAGAAGCTGGCGGTGGCCGATCCTGCGGCGCGAATTCTGGCGGCGGCGCTTCTTGAACGCGATGACGGTGCGGTTCTTGCCCTGCTCGACGACTTCCGCCGTGACCAAAGCGCCATCGACGAACGGTGCGCCGAAGGTAACGTTCTCGCCCTCGCCATGCGCGAGCACCTGGCCGATCTCGACGATATCGCCGACCTTGGCTTCGAGTTTCTCGATCTTGAGCAGATCGTTGGCGGCGACGCGATACTGCTTGCCGCCCGTTTTGATGACTGCGAACATTTTTTTGCCTTTCGCTGTTCGGTCGGCCTTGATGAACCGCCTCAAGCGGTCCGGCCGTCTTTTTGTCAGTCTGCGGGTTCAAAAAACAAGCGGCGCGGAGAAGCCTCCACGCTGAATGCGGGCTGTCCCTAACCGAAGGTTGCGCAAGAGTCAAGGCGACGGCCTTGCCCTGGGAGATACCGCAAGCGGCGTTGCCGGCAAAGGTCGGTCCGTCGCGTCGCCGTCGCTTTTCGCTGAAGCGGGAAATCGGTCGAATAGGGCCTTGTAACTGCGGCAGTCAGCCGTTATCTAGTGCGCCGCGCCGGCAACGGCCGACCATGACCTCGCGGAGAGGTGGCAGAGTGGTCGAATGCACCGCACTCGAAATGCGGCATACTCGCAAGGGTATCGGGGGTTCGAATCCCTCCCTCTCCGCCATCCTGCTTCGCGCTGCGCGCTTCGCAGGACAAGTCCGGCAAATTCTTCTCAGCGCGAAGCAGGATGCCCTCCGAAGCCTTGGCGAAGGAGGGCCGCTCATTCGTCTCAAGCTTCTTATTCGCGCCGCGCAGGATGCACATTCAACCCCGCTGATGTGTTACGTATTTCATGGAAGGGGCATCCCCCGCGTGAAATTGCGACTGGAACGAGCAGGCAAAGCCGCAACTTGATTGAGAGTGCGCGCGATGAGGTTCTGGGCCGCAATTGTTGGTTTGTTTTTCCTGGCTGCAGCCGATCTACTGCAGGCGGGCGCTCTTGCCGCCGGCAGCAATCGGGTCGCCCTGGTCATCGGCAACAGCAAATATGTCTACGCGCCGACGCTTCCCAATCCCGCCGGCGATGCGCGCCTGATGGCCGAAGTTTTGCGCAAGGCTGGGTTCAACGTCATCGAAGGCGTCGATCTCGACTATGCCGGGATGCGTGACCGCTTGAACAAATTCACCGAGGCCTCGTATGACGCCGATACGGCGCTGATCTACTACGCCGGCCACGGCATGCAGGTGAACGGCAAGAATTATCTCATCCCGATCGATGCCGAGCTTACAGCGCCGGCGCATCTCAGACCCGCACCGTCCAGATGGACGAACTGCTCGCTGCCCTCCCGCCCGACCCTGCCGTCGGCATCGTCATTCTCGATGCCTGTCGCGACAATCCACTGGCGAGGACCCTGGCGGCCTCGTTGCCGAAGAGCCGCTCGACCACGGCGCCGGGCCTAGCGCCCATCGATGTCAGTGGGTCGGACGTCGGCACCGGCGGCGTGCTGATCGCCTTTGCGACCGATCCCGGCGCCGTGTCCTACGACGGCAATGGCGCCAACAGCCCCTACACGATGTCGTTGGCCAGGCATCTCGCCGAGCCGGGCGTGGAGATTCAGAGCGCGCTGACCCGGGTCCGCGGTGAAGTGACGGCCGAAACCGACGGGCGCCAGCGACCCTGGCACAATGCTTCGCTCGGCCGTGAGGTCTTTATCGGCCCGCAGGCGCCGCCGCTGGCCGTCGCAGCCCCGCAGCCATCCGCCGCGGGGACTCCGGCCGAGCCCCCAGGCGCGGACACGCGCGGATGGGAAATCGAGCAGCGCGTGTGGGACGAGGCCTCCAAGCGCAACACGCTTGCGCATTACGAAGCCTATCTGCAGCAATTTCCCAAGGGAGCGTTCGCCGATCTCGCCCGCCTCAACATCGATCAGCTCAAGAAGTCGCCGATCACTGTCGGCAACACACCAACCGTCGTCGCCAACACCGAGAGCGACGTGGCGCGATCGGCCACTGCGGCGCAACCTCCGGCCGCGGCCGGCAATCCGGAAACCGACGCCGGGACCGAACTGACGGAAAGCGCCATCGGGCTTGGTCGCCAGGACAAGATCGATCTGCAGGAAAGGCTGCTGGCGATCGGTTACGACCTGGACGCCGCCGACGGCGACTTCGGCATCAAGACGCGCCAAGCCATCGGTCGGTGGCAGGAAGAAAACCGGCTGCCCCCGACCACCTATCTCACGCAAAAGCAATACGCTCGCCTGAAGCTCGACACGGACGACGCCGTGAAAAGCTACCGCGCTAAGCGGGCATCGGAAGCGGAAGCAAAGAAACAGGAAAGCGCCACGTCGCAAAGGACTGAGAAGCCGCAACCGGTCGTCCGTGCGAAGCCGAGACGCGAACAGCAGCGCGAAGCAGCCAATCCAAGACCTGCGCCGAAATCAAAGCCGGCGCAGCGAAAATCCGGATACCGCACCTGCAGCGGCATCGATGGCACATTCGAGGTTCCCGCGTCTCAAAGATGTCCGTTGAGCGGCTACGCGCATTATTGATGGGACGAGAGACGGGTTCCCATTCGCCGCGTCCTATCGAAAGGCGGAACCCCTATTACCTGTTTTCGCTTGGCGCGTTTGCCCTGCTTAGGATCGGGCAAGGATATGTTCAACATCGTCATATCAGCCTTGCCGCGAATGCCGGCCTGCTGCACTGTTTTGATGGAAGGGGCATTTGCACGGCGAATGATCCGCCACAGACTTCGCAGGAGCGGGCACCTCTGAGGATGACATGAAGAAGGAAGAAGCCGAAAGGCTCTTCGGCGACGGCCGGGACGATTTCGACGTTGACCCGATAGAGGATTACCTTCATGCCGTTGCGACCGAGCGCGAAGTGCCGGATGCAGCGATCGTGCTCTGCACGATCAGGATCGAAGAATCCGCACCCCCGCTGCGCGCGGTCCTTGAACGCGCGGCCAATGGAGAGCCTCTGTCGGACGATGACGAGCTGCTGCTCTTCAGAGGCCTGTACATTCTCGGCGGCGCCCGCGACAGCCAGGCGTGCCAACCCTTGCTGCGCCTGTTACGCCGGCCCGCGAAGGAAACCAGCCGGCTGCTTGGCGATGCCATAACAGAAACCTTGTCGCGCATCGTCGCGGGCGTCTTCGACGGCGACGCCGACGCGCTGTTCGACATCATCGCCGACCGCTCCGTCGACGAATTCATCCGCGACGCGGTGTTTGGCGCGGTGACCTTTTTAACCTGGGACGGTCGTATCGAACGCGACCGGACACTGCATTTTCTGGAGCGATTCTACAAGGAGAGGCTGGCGGACGACTGGGATTACGCCTGGGTCGGCTGGCTGGAGGCGATCGCGAACCTTCCCCTGCAAGACCTCGTTCCGCTTGTCTACAGCGCCTGGGACGAGGACCGCATACCGGAAGATGCGCTTGATCGCAGCGATTTCGAAAGCGATCTGCGGGAGGCCGAGCAGGAACCCGGCGACATCGACCGGTTCGACCGCGCCAACCTGAGCTACATCGAGGATGTCCTCGTGGCGCTGGACTGGACGCGCGGCTTTGGCGGTGGCGATGACTTCGAGCTTGGCGAGGACGACGACTGGCGGCCCTCGGGGCCAGACTGGGCCTGGTCGGACATTAAGCCGATTACGAATCCCTGGCGCGACGTCGGGCGCAACGATCCGTGCCCCTGCGGCAGCGGCAAAAAATTCAAGAAATGCTGCCTCGCCGGCTTAGGCGCCGCGTTTGCCGAGTCATTCGGCCTCATGCGCTACGATCGCGCTCAAGAAAATTTCGCCGAACTCCCTGAGCTTGGCCTCGCCGACGCCGTTCACCTCGGCAGAGCGTCGAGGTCGCGCGGCCGGCGCGCGGCCATGTCGATCAGCGTGCGGTCGGAGAAGACGACATAGGCCGGCACCTGGCGTTCCTTCGCCAGGCTGAGCCGCAGCGCCTTGAGCGCGGCGAGCAGCGTGGCGTCCAGATCCTCCGTGCCCGCCGCGGCTGCGCCCTGGGCCGAACGCGCCTTGTTCCGCAAGGAACGATGCCGCGTCTCGACGCGGTACTCGAACACGATCTCGCCGCGGCCGAGCGCGCGGCCGCTTTCGGAAATGGCGAGGCCGCCATAGCCATCCGGGTCCGGCATCAGGAACCGCCCGCCACGAGCTGGCGGATCAGCGACAGCCACGCCGGCCGCTTGTGCGCCGCGCCGGTGCCGAAGCTGGCGAGCCTTTGATGGCCCCTGACCAGCACCTTCTCGGTCTCGTGGCCGAGCAGGACGTCGATCACATGGGCGGCGCCGAACCGCTCGCCGGTTTGCGCGACGGCCGAAAGGATGAGGCGCGCCTCCGCGCTGCCGTCCGCGCGCGGCGCCTGGCCGAGGCAGTTGTCGCAATTGCCGCAGGGCGAGGCGCTTTCGCCGAAATAGCCGAGCAGCACCTGGCGGCGGCACTGCGCCGTCTCGCAATAGCCGATCAAGGTGTCCAGCCGGCCGTGCGAGCGCCTTTTGTGCTCCGGCAAGGCATCCTCGTCGTCGATGAACATGCGGCGGGTGCGGATATCGCCGAGGCCGTACAGCATATGCGCCTCGGCCGCCGCCCGTCGCGGCCGGCGCGGCCGATTTCCTGGTAATAGGCCTCGAGGCTCGCCGGCAGGTCGGTGTGGAAGACATAGGCCACATCCGGCTTGTCGATGCCCATGCCGAAGGCGATCGTCGCCACCATGACCACGCCGGATAGCGTCATGAAGGCGTTCTGATTGGCCTCTCGCGCCTCCTTGCTCATGCCGGCATGATAGGCGAGCGCGGTGATGCCGTTTTGCTCGAGGAAGGCCGCCATCTCTTCCGTCTTCCGGCGCGACAGGCAATAGACGATGCCGCTGCGCCCCGAATGGCGCTCGACGAAGCGCAACAGCTGGCGCTTGCTGTCCTGCTTCGGCTCGATGGCAAGGCTGATATTGGGCCGGTCGAAGCCCAGCACCAGCGTGTCGACGCCGTCGGCAAACAGCCGTGCCGAAATGTCGGTGCGCGTCGCCTCGTCCGCGGTCGCCGTCAGCGCGATGATCGGCACGTTCGGAAAGAGGCCGCGCAGCCGCGCAAGGTCCTCATATTCGCGCCGGAACGCCGGGCCCCATTGCGAGATGCAATGCGCCTCGTCGACGGCGATCAGGCGGATGTCGAGCCTGGCGAGCGCGTCGAGCATCCGTTCGGTCATCAGCCGCTCCGGCGCGAGATAGAGCAGGCGCGTCTGGCCCGAAGCGACGCGGCGCCATGCCGCGACATTGGCGTCGCGGTCGAGCGAGGAGTTGATCGTGTCGGCGGCGACACCGGCGAGCCGCAGCGCCGCAACCTGATCCTGCATCAGCGCCACCAGCGGCGAGACGACGATGGTGAGCCCGCCAAGGACAAGCGCCGGAACCTGGTAGCAGAGCGACTTTCCCGCACCGGTCGGCATGACGGCCAGCACGTGGCGCCCGGAGAGCAGCGCCTCCATCACGTCGGCCTGGCCGGGACGAAAATCGTCGAAGCCGAACACGTCTTTCAGCACGCGCCGCTTCGGATCGCGTCCCTCGGCAAAGAGGCCTGCCGTCGATGTCCGCCCCGCCATCGATGCTTGCATTGAATGTGATTCCCGGATTCGGCTGATCAACCTTCTTAAGGAGAAGATTGCCTGAATGCTATCCGAACCCGCTCTACCCGTCGTTTTGCTGGCACACCGCCACCGCATTGCCTTTCCGCGCAAAGGGTGGCTTCCTGTCGCGACCCGCAGCGGAGGAACCGGCAATGATCGACCTGGCCACATTGACGACCTATGTCGCGATCGTGCTCGGCTTCGTCTTCATTCCTGGGCCTGCCACGTTGCTTACCGTGGCGCGGGCGACGAGCTCGGGGACGAGGGTCGGTATCGCCACCGGCGCCGGCGTCGCGGCGGGCGACGTCGTCCACACCGTCATGGCGATCTTCGGCATCTCGGCAATCATCGCCACCTCGGCGATGCTGTTCGGCATCATCAAGTACCTTGGCGCGGCCTATCTCGTTTACCTCGGCATCCGCGCCATCCTCGAGAAGGCGCCGACGGCCGATCTCGCGAGGGGCGCTCTGCCGATACCGGCAGACAAAGCGTTCCGGCAGGCCATATTGACCGAGGTGCTGAACCCGAAGACGGCGCTGTTCTTCCTCGCCTTCCTGCCGCAGTTCGTGCGCCCTGAACAGGGATCGGTCGCGCTTCAGCTGATGATCCTTGGCACCGTCTTTGTCCTTCTCGGTCTCTTCAGCACGGTGGTCTTCGCCGTCTCTGCCGGAGGGCTCGGCTCCTTCCTGCGCCGCAACCCGGCTGTGCTGAAATGGCAGGGCAAGGTGGTCGGCGGTATATACTGCGCCCTCGGCGTGCGACTGGCGCTGCAGCAGCGCTAGAGCAATTTCAGGAAAAGTGTGTAATGGTTGGGCTCGGCGACTTCGCCGTAGCCTTCCGTCCGGAATTGCGTCAAACAAAGAGATAGAGTGGTTCGCCGTTTCCGTGAAACGGTGGAACGCTCTGAAGCATTTTGCCGCCAAGCGGAATCGCTTGGCGTCGCAGAAATGCATTCCCTCTAGATCCTGGGCATCTCCAACATGATGGTCTTTGCGGACCGACGCAGCCTTAGAATTTGGCGCCGAACCTTAGCGCGAAATTGTGGTCCTGGCTTTTTCCTTCAAAGCCAATTGCGGTTGTGTAATCGAACCCGATCGTAGCGCCGTTTCCGACACTGGCGTCGAAGCCTAGGCCGACCGACACGTAGTCCCTGGTGAAGCCGTCGATGCTCAGCGAATAAGGCAAACCACTGTTGAGGTCGGCATAACCCATGCTTGCCCAGCTCGAGCCTGAGAAATCATGCGTGTATTCGAGTCGTCCACGCGCTTTCAGCAAACCCCAATCCTGCGGCAAATCATATTCGGTGCGAAGACCGATCACGCCCGCCAGCATGTCCATGTACTGGTCGCCGAAGATGAGGTCGTAGGAACCCGCACCGCTTTCCATGAAAGCGTTGAGTTGTGTCCAGGCTGCTTCAATGCGGCCATATGGGGAGAAGAGGAAATGCTCGCCTCTGGATTCGTATCCTGTGCTGAGCGAACCGAACACCTGGCTGCCTGGACGGTCGCCCTCCGCAAAGCCGCTCGTCGACGTCACGAAGCGCTTGCTCCCGAAATCCAGCGCGCTGTAGCCCAGCAGCCCATCGACGAAGATATCGTTCCGAGGGTGATAGCTGCCATAGATCGCCGCGCTGAACGCCTGGCCGTTGCTTTCCGTGCCATTGGCGCCGACGTCGACGGAATCGCGCCCATAGCCAAAACCGATGCCCGCCGTGAAGTTGGGCGAGAACCGATAGTCCGCCCCGCCACTGACGCCGACCAGCGTGTGATCAAGATCGGTGTTGTGTCTGTTGGTCGTGCCGAAATTGACGAAGCCGCCTGCCCAGAATGCAAGGTCACTCGACGATCCGCCTCGCGACGTCGGTGTCTTGGCGGAAGGCCCCGAACCTGCCGGACCGTTCGACGCGAAACCATACGCCTCGCGGGTCGGATCGTATGGTTTCATGTCCTCGGCGTAACCCAGCGCGTTCGGATCGTTCGGGTCTTGAGGGATACCCAGCCGGACGTTCAGCGACGTCGCTTCGCG
Organism: Mesorhizobium loti; assembly: GCF_001510895.1. Lineage (GTDB taxonomy): Bacteria > Pseudomonadota > Alphaproteobacteria > Rhizobiales > Rhizobiaceae > Mesorhizobium > Mesorhizobium loti_A. Next base: position 13,990 of record NZ_LPWA01000148.1, read on the forward strand.
ATTTGAATCATCGTGAAGCTGCTCGAGCCGGTCGCGGAAATTGGTGATCTGCGATTTCGCAAAACGCTGGGCGCTTTGGGCCTGCGCGTTGAGCAGTCCGATCACTTCAGGGTCGCGGGATGGGTCGGGGCGCGCAATGATCGTAAACGTCACCGTGCCCGGGCTTGATGTGCCCGACGCATTCGAAAGCGTGTAACGCACGATGACTGTCGGAGCGGCGTTCGGCGTGGCCGCATAGGCGAGTTGCCATTGCCCGCCATTTCTCACAATGCTCGCGGTGCCGTCTGACGACGGGGGCGGTGTGACAATTGCGGCGGCGGTAAACGGACCGCCTGTCGCTCCCTGTGTCAAATCTACCGTTGCCGTCGTGCCGGCGACCAGTTGAACCGTGTGGTTCGCTACGGTCGGGACCGCGGCCGCATAGGTGAAGCCGGCTGGCAGGCTGGCGCTGCCGCCGGGCGCCGTCACCGCGACGGCGACCGCGCCGGCAGCATGCGCCGGCGTCACCGCCGTGATGCTGGTGTCGCTGTCGACCGTGAAGCTCGTCGCCGCCACACCGCCGAAGCTCACCGCCGTCGCGCCGGTGAAACCGCTGCCGGTGACCGTCACCGACGTGCCGCCCACCGTAGAACCCGTGCCCGGCGCGACCGAGGCGATCGCGGGGCCAGCCGGATTGATCGTAAACGCCAAGGCTGGGGACGTCGCGGAGAACGGACCGGTGCCGGTCGAGCTGTCCGTCGCCCTAACGCTGAAGCTGTACGGTCCTGCCGTGGTCGGCGTGCCGCTCAGTGTGCCGTTGGCGGCCAGCGTCAGGCCGGACGGCAAGGTGCCCGCGACCACCGTGTAGGTGTAGGGCGCGGCGCCGCCGGTCGCGCCCGCGACGGACTGGCTGTAGGCCACGCCCACGGTGCCGGTGGGCGGATTGGCCGGGGTGTAAGCGATGGTCGGCGGCGAAACCGTGATCGTGACCGTCGCCGGTGCGGATGTTCCGGCTCCGTTGGTGGCGGTATAGGTGAAACTGTCCGAGCCCGCGTAGCCGGAATTCGGCGTATACGTGATCGATGTACCGGCAGCCGTCGCCGTGCCGTGGCTGGGTGCTGTGCCGACGGCCACCGAGCTTGCCGAGGCGCCCGAGATGTTCAGCGTGATCGGATTGGCGCTGCTGTCATAACTCACCGTGGCGCTGACCGAGCCAGCCGTCGGCGGTACGTTCTCAACCGTCAGGCTGAGGCTGACGACATTGAAATACGGGCCTGGCGAGGACCCGCCAAGGTTCGGGCTGCTGTCGGTCGCCACGACGTCGAAATTGTAGGTGCCTATGGCGGTAGGTGTGCCGCTGATCACGCCGCCGGCGAGGCTGAGGCCTGGCGGCAGTGCTCCGCTTTGGATCGAGAAGGTGTAGGGCGCCAGCGCTCCCGAGGCCGACAAGGTATGGCTGTAGGGCGCGTTCAGGCTGGCTGTGGGAGGTGCTCCAACCGTGATCCCGTTGGAAGGATTGGGCACGATGACCGTGTAAGATTTGGTGGTCGTCGCACCGAGATTGTCGGTGACGGTGAAGGTGGATGTATAGGAACCGGCCTGGTTGGGTGTGCCCGAGATGGTGGCGCCCGAAAAGCTGAGGCCTGGCGGCAGGGAACCACCGGTCAGGACAAAGCTGTAAGGTGCTGTGCCGCCCGTCGCGCTCAGCGTCTGGCTGTAGGGAGTGCCGACGTTCGGCGCCGGCAGCGAAGCGGGCGAAACAGTGATCGGGCTGGTGGCGGCGGCGATCGCGACGTTGATGGTGAACGGATTGTCGCTCGCATCCGTGAGAACGAAGCTGTCGCTGGTCGCGCCGTCGCCGTTGTTGGTGTAGGTGACGATGCCGCTGCTGGTATTGACGCTCACCGTGCCGTGCAGCGGGCCGTCGAAGTATTGGGCGGTGTGGTATCTGGGTAGGGGTTCAGGCCAAAGGCGTCACAGAGCGTGCCGAGCGTGATGGTGATAGTGCCGCCCGATACCATCGGCGAGGTCGAGGGCGATGTGTGCGAGTCGGGCACGTTGAAAGTACCGCACGCGGCGTTCGCGGCACTCGGCAGCACCATCGTCAAGGCAAGGATCGCGAGCCAGACGCGCGGCGCGAGGATGGCCGGCGATCGTCGCCCCGGGACAGGCAAGGCGCGACCGAGCTTCCCCCTCTCGGATGTCATCCGCGCCAAATGGCGCACCGGCGTCAATACCGGCAACAGGGCCGCCCAAAGCGGCGCAATCAATGCCAGGAGCCACGAAACGCTGTCACCCGCCGTGTGCGAACGGCCGCGATGATGCGATCGATCGTGAAGCATTGTCCCCGCCCCCCACTGCATAGCAGACGCCGCACCGAGGGAGGTGTTGGACGATTGTCCGCGACTACCTTGGGATATCGAGTTCTACATTCAGCTCGCCACACTCGCGCGTGCCGCCGAGATCAATCCCCCCACGAGGCGTTTGATGCTTGTACACAAACCAACGTCGGAATCAAAGAAATTATTGCTGAATCGAAAATATTCGTTGTCGCTAAACATTGCGCTTGCAAGAATACCGCGATTGCGCGAAGCTACGCCCAGGTATTGCAAGTATATGCGAACTTTCTAAAATACCAGGGGGAAGCATGACCGAAGTGTTTATTGGTCAGATCGTGCCGCTCGGCTTCGCCTTTGCTCCAAGGGGGTTCGCCCAGTGCAATGGCCAAGTCATTGCAATCCAGCAAAATCAGGCCCTCTTCAGCCTGCTTGGCACGGCATATGGCGGAAACGGACAGACCACATTTGCCCTGCCCGATCTGCGTGGACGGGTACCAGTCGGCTTCGGCCAGTCCGCCGACCCGCATTGGCAGCCCTCCTCGTACGAACTGGGAGAAACAGGCGGCGTGGAAGGCGTCACGCTAGTGACGGCACAATTGCCGATACACGTCCATCAATGCAGCGGCACCAATGCTCAGGGCGACAGAGGCAACCCCGGCAACGCCTCTACGGGACCAACAGCGCGGCGATTTACGGTCCTGCCGGAACCGATGAAGTTACCCTGGCTGCCGGAAGCATCGGGGCCGCGGGTGGAAATCAGGCTCATGCCAATATGCAGCCTTTCAATGTCATCAACTTCTGCATCGCGCTGACAGGGACATTTCCTTCCCGAAACTGACGTGCGGAACTCCTATCCTTCGGAGGTCGAACAATGAGTGAGCCGTATGTTGGTGAAATCCGCCTGTTCGGCTTTTCCCGCGTCCCTTACGGCTGGCTGCCCTGCAATGGGTCGCTCCAGGCGATCTCCCAGTATGAGGCGCTCTTCACTTTGATCGGGACAACATACGGCGGTGATGGTGTGACGAATTTCGCCACGCCGAATCTCAGCAGCCGCGTTCCCGTCCATTGGGGTTCCGGACCCGGCTTGTCGCCGTATGTCCCCGGAGAGATCGGCGGATCCGAAACGGTCACGCTGATAACGTCGCAGATACCTCAGCACGTTCATCCGATGGTTGCGACGACCGCACCGGCCAGTTCCAAACAGATCGCGGCGAATGTCGAGTTCGGGACGGTCGCTGGTGACACCATGTACGCAAGCGACGTAGCCGGTGTGCCCAGCGCCGCGACGGCCACGACGTCGACCTCGACGGCAGGCGGGAATGTGGCTCACGACAACCTTATGCCCACGCTCACCGTGCAATTCTGCATCGCGTTCAACGGGATTTTCCCGAGCCAGGGCTGAGCTCGCACCCCAACCCGATCAAGCTATCAAAGGTAGCCCTCATGGAACCATACATCGGTGAGATCCAGATTTTCGGTTTCGGCTTTGCACCTCGCAGCTGGGCATTTTGCAATGGGGCGACGATGGCCATCCAGCAGAATACCGCATTGTTCGCGCTTTTGGGGACGGTCTATGGCGGAGACGGCAAGACCACCTTCATGCTGCCTAACTTCGCGGGCCGTGCCGGCTGCAACCAGGGAGGAAGCGGCGGCGTGACACCGCGCACGATCGGGGATGCCTTCGGCGAGAACAGCGTCACGTTGACCGCGAACCAGATGCCCTCCCACTCGCATGCGTTCACCATCTATAACCAGACGGATACGAGCAAGCGGACGAGCGCGCCTGCCAAGGGCTCCTCGGTGGTCGTGCCGCAAAACAGCACGCCTTTCAACTCGAGCGGGCCGGCGAATACTCCGTTCTCGCAACGCATGGGTGGCGCTGCCGGCGGAGGTCAGCCGCATGAAAACCGCCAGCCATACCTTGCCTTGAACTTCTGCATTTCCCTGGCGGGTGTCTTTCCGTCCTTCGGTGATGCCGTTGCGTGAAGCGTCGCTGTCGACGGACTTTCCGGCGAATCAGCGCGACATTCCCATTTGCATTGAGCCCGGCACGTTTCGGCGGGCTACGCTTGATGACCTGGGTTTCCTGCGCGAACTCTACTGCTCACTCCGCGCCGAGGAGTTTGCATCGCTCGGATGGCCTCCGGACCAGCTGCGCGCATTGCTGGTTCAACAATTCGATCTGCAGCACCGCTCCTATGTGGCGACCTTTCCTCGGGCGGACTTCCTGCTGATCTTGTGGGAAGGTATACCGGCCGGACGGCTGTACATCGACACCAGCCACGACCATTGGCACATCATCGACATCGGCCTCAAATCCGAGCGGCGCAATGCCGGCCTCGGGTCCGCGGTCATGCAGGCAATCAAGCGGCAGGCGCGAGCCTCCGCAGCCGCGGGGATTGTGCTGCACGTTGCCTGCGCAAACGAAGGCGCGCAGCGATTCTATCGAAGGCTGGGCTTTCTCGAGGTCTCTCGGGAAGAACCGTCTTACGCGCGGATGGAATGGAGGCCGGAGCGTTTCTCCGGCCAATGCATGTCGCCCAAAACTGCGTAGCGGTTTTGGGAAAAGACATGCATCAAACAAAACTTGAAGCGCATCGCTCGAATCCGTTCGACGCGCTTCGAGGCAAGTTGCCTTGCCTGTTCTCACTCGCCTGTTCTCAGTTGAAGATCGCCTGGTAGACGATCCCCTGCCGGTCACGCGCCACCGGCACGATGAATATCTCGATCGCTCCGACGGTCACATTCTTCATTCGATATATCTTTTGCGGAAGCACCACCGGCGACCCGCTCCGAAAGAGCAGGTAGAATGGCGACCGCATGGCCGCCGCAAATCCCTGTTGCGGCAAGGGGCGCGCTTCCGACAAGGTCAAGGCGACGGATGCCGTACCAAGATCAACGTCGAACCCCTGCCCCACGCAGCCTGCAAAGCGCTCCAGCGTCATAAATTGCATGCAACAAGGCCCCCTCGGAGTATCGTGTACGGGCTTCGGGCGGGTGCGCGAAGATATTCTCAAAACATCCTATCAGGCGCTGAGTCAGCGTCGAGCCGCCGCGCGCGCAAAAAAGTGCCTGACTGGCCGATATGGAGCCGCAACTCAAAGATTCCGGCGCCGTTAAACCTATCTTCACTATGTTGCGGCACGTTGACCTCCTGCGGCGATGTTTGAGTACCGCGGCGGCGCCACGGGCGCCCAGGCAACAAACCCGCGCCCACGGCGCGGGTTTTCCTTTTCCGATAATCAAAAGCTGCGTCTTAAAGCGCGTCGCCCTGAAACGGATTCAGGCGACGCGCTTTAAGTCTTTGTTTTGGTGCATGTCGTTCTCCCAAAACCGCTGCGCACTTTTGGGCAACATGCAATTAGACGAGAAAGTCTGCCCGGTAAGGCGCGAAGCTGTCGACCAGCCGCCCAGCTTCCAGCGCCTTGACGCCATGCACCAGGTTGGACGGCACGATGAAGCTGCTTCCCGCTTCCAGGATCTCCGATCGGCCGTCGATGGTGACTTCGAAGCGGCCCTCGGCGACATAGCTCGCCTGGACATGCGGATGCGAATGCAGCGCGCCGACGCCGCCCTTGTCGAAGGCGAACTCGACCATCATCAATTCATCCGTATGCACCAGCACCCGCCGCCTGTTGCCGTCCGGCGTCGGGGTCCAGGCTTTCTCGTCGGCATGGGAAAAGATTTCGGTCATCGCGAGCTTCCGTTGGGAGGGTCAGTTCAGCGTGCCAGCCAGCCGCCGTCGACCGGCATCACCGCGCCATGCATGTAATCGGACGCCGGCGCGAGCAGGAACACGGCCGCATCGCCGATATCGCCAGGCCGGCCCCAGCGTGCCGCGGGAATTCGCCCGAGGATGGCGGCGCTGCGGTCGGGATCGGCGCGCAACGCCTCGGTATTGTTGGTCTCGATATAGCCTGGAGCGATGCCGTTGACGTTGATGCCCTTCGGCGCCCATTCGCAGGCGAGCAGCCTTGTGAGGCCGAGCACGCCATGTTTCGAGGCCGTGTAGGAGGCGACGCGGATACCGCCCTGGAAACTCAGCACCGAGGCGATGTTGACGATCTTGCCGCGCCGTCCGGGCGCCGCCAGCACGCGCCTGGCAAAACCCTGGCAAAGGCGAAAGACCGTCTTCAGGTTGATGTCCATCACCTCGTCCCAGTCGGCCTCGGTCAGGTCGACCGCATCGGCGCGCCGGATGATGCCGGCATTGTTGATCAGCCCGTCGAGCGGTCCGCTCTCGTCCCAGATCCGGTCGAGCATCGCGGCAGCCTTGGCGGGGTCGCCGAGATCGGCGGCCACCGCTTCGAACCGTCCCCCCTCGGCCGCGACTTTTTCCGCCGTGTCGTCCATTGCCGAGCGGCCGACGCCGATGACGTCGCCGCCGGCCCGTGCCACCGACACGGCGATGCCCTGGCCGATACCGGTATTGCGCCGGTGACGAGGATGCGCCTGCGGCGAGGCTGAAGGCCGAAAGGTCGCTCACCTGAGCTGATCCATCGCCACCTGGTCGACGTCGGTATAGTCGACATTGTCGCCGGCCATGGCCCAGATGAAAGCATAGTTCGAGGTGCCGGCGCCCGAATGGATCGACCAGCCCGGCGACAGCACCGCCTCCTCGTTGCGCATGACGATGTGGCGCGTCTCGTCCGGCTCGCCCATGAAATGGAACACGCGCGCGTCCTCGGCCAAGTCGAAATAGAGATAGGCTTCCATGCGCCGGTCATGCACGTGACAGGGCATGGTGTTCCAGACCGATCCCGGCGCCAGTTGGGTCATCCCGACGACAAGCTGGCAGGTCTTCACGCCGTCGGCATGGATGAACTGGAAGATCGAGCGTTCGTTGCTGGTCGCCTGGCTGCCGAGGTCGAGACGTTTGGCGTCGCCGATGCGGATCAGTTGGCTTGGATAGGCCTGATGCGCCGGCGCGCTCAACAGATAGAATTTGGCTGGCTTCTCCGGATCGGCCGAAGCCAATGACACCTGCTGCGTGCCCATGCCGAGATAGACCATGTCGCGCGCCGCCATCTCATAGGGTAGGCCATCGGCGGTCACGGTGCCAGCGCCGCCGATGTTGACGGCGATCAGCTCGCGGCGGTCGAGGAACGCCTTTGTGCCGGTCGGCTTGATCGCTTCCAGCGGCAGTACCTTGTCGGCCGGCATCGCACCGCCGACGATCATGCGGTCGTAATGCGTGTAGGTGAGGCTGACGAGGTCGGGCTGGAACAGCCTTTCGATGTGGAAATTGTGGCGCAGCTCGTCGGTTCCCATCGCCGCCGCGGCAATGGGGTCGATGGCGAAGCGGGAGGAGAATTCGGTGTGTTTGTGATCCATCTGTCCTGCTCGAATGATCATCCGGTCGATGCCGCCGCCACCGACTTTGCGTAATAGGCCTGCCGTGCCTGCAGGCGCTCGCGGTAGCGTTGCTGGCTGGCGGTGAGATGCGCCCGCATCGCCTCGCGCGCTGCATTGGCGTCGCCCGCCGAGATCGCGTTGAGGATCACCAGATGCTCGCGCTGCAGGCCGCGCTGGTAGTCGTCGGACTGGACGAGCTCTGTCGACCAGGGCGAGGTCACGTCGCAGGGAATGGCGCGGCGGCCGAGCACGTCGAGCATCTCGACATAGAAGGGATTGTTGGTAGCGCTGGCGATCGCCCGGTGGAAGGCGAGGTCGGCCGGGCCGGTCGGCTGGCTGTCGAGCAAAAGCCGCTCGAACTCGAAGAAAGCCTCCTGGATCGCCGCCTCCTGCGCCGCGTTGCGGCGGATGGCGGCAAGGCCTGCCGATTCGATCTCGATCGCCAGCCGCACCTCGAGCACGTTGAGCGCGATGGAATCCTTGGCTCCCATGTCGGCGGCCAGAACGCCGAGCGTGGTGGAGATGTGCTCGGTGACGAAGACGCCGGCGCCCTGCCGCGCCTCGACGAGACCGTCGGCGGCGAGCTTGGCCAGCGCCTCGCGGATGACGGTGCGGCTGACGCCGAAGGTTTCCGTCAGCTGGCCCTCGGTCGGCAGCTTGTGGCCGGGCGGCATCTCGCCCGCCAGGAGCTGCTTGCGGATCGCCGCGACCACCGTTTCCGACAGTTTCGGCTTCCGTTCGACCCTCAGATCCGTTGTGCCTTCGGCCAAATTCGCACTCCCTATTTGAACGCGCCCTATTTGAACACGCTTGGCAGCCACAGCGAGATCGCGGGAATATATGTCACCAGCCCCAGAACCACGATACCCGCGCCGTAGAACGGCCAGATCGAGCGCATCGCTTCCCACACCGTGATCTTGCCGACGGCGCAGGCGACGAACTGCACCGTGCCGACCGGCGGCGTGTTGAGGCCGATGCCAAGGTTCAGAATGGTGATGACGCCGAAATGCACCGGATCGACGCCATAGTGCTGGACCAGTGGCAGGAAGATGGGCGTGCAGATGATGATCATCGGCCCCATGTCCATGAAGGTGCCGAGAAGCAGCATCAGCACGTTGAGCAGCAAAAGCACGACCAGCGGGTCGGTGGAGATGGCGTTCATGCCGGCGATCAAAAGCACCGGCACCTTGAGATAGGCCATCAGCCAGCTGAACGACGCCGCCATGCCGATGATCAGGAGCACCATCGAGGTGGTGCGCACCGCCCCCAGCGTGGCATGGACGAAATCGTTCCAGCGCATCGATCGATAGACCAACACCGTGACCAGCAGGGCATAGAGGATGGCGATGCACGAGCTTTCGGTCGCCGTGAAGATGCCGGAGCGCACGCCGCCGAAGATGATGCCGACCAGGAGCAGGCCGGGGATGGCGATCAGCGCCAGTTGCCCGACGCGCGCCAAGCCCGGAAAAGTCTCGACCGGATAGCCGCGCTTGCGGGCGACGAGATAGGCGGTGACCATCAGCGAAGCGGCGAACAAAAGCCCCGGCAGGATGCCGGCGGTGAACAGGTCGGCGATCGAGATCTTGCCGCCGCCGGCAATGGAATAGATGATCATGTTCTGCGACGGCGGCAGGAGCAGCGCGATCAGCGCCGCCATCGAGGTGACGTTGACGGCATAGTCGGCGCCGTAGCCGCGTGCCTTCATCTGCGGGATCATGAGGCCGCCGACGGCCGCGGCTTCCGCCACTGCCGAACCGGAGATGCCGCCGAACAGCGTGCCGGCAATGATATTGACCTGGCCGAGCCCGCCACGCACATGGCCGACCAGCGAGCCGGCAAACGAAACGATCCGCTGCGCGATGCCGCCGCGCACCATCAGGTCGCCGGCATAGATGAAGAACGGGATCGCCATCAGCGAGAACACGCTCATGCCCGACTTAAGCTGCTGGAACACGACCAGCGGCGGCAGGCCGAGATAGAGCACCGTGGCGAAGGAGGCGGCACCCAGGCAAAAGGCTATCGGCGTGCCGACGAACATCAACAGCGTGAAGACGCCGAACAGGATCCAGAGTTCCATCTAGGCCTCCTGCACCGCCGGCACCTCGGGGACTTCTTCCAGATTGAGGTCCTTGTCGACGTCGACGCCCGACCAGCGCAGCACGATGCGTTCAACCGAAAACAGGCAAATCAGCACGCCGCCGGTGACCAGCGGCAGATAGTCGAAGCCGCCCGGCAGCTCGAGCGCCGGGATGACGGTGTGCCAGGTGAGCCCGACCAGCTTGCAGCCATACCAGACCATGCCGACGCCGAAGGCTAAAGCGATCAGGTCCGAGAGCGTGCGCAGGATTCCCTTGCTGCCTTTCGGCAGGATGTAGACCAGCACGTCGAAGCCCATATGGTAGTTCTCGCGCACGCCGACCGCCGCGCCGAGGAAGATGAACCAGTTCATCAGCATGATGGCGCTGGTTTCGGTCCAGCTCGGCGAGCTGTTGAGCACGAAGCGGAAGAACACCTGATAGGCGACCAAAGCGGTCATGGCGACCAGCCCGAAGCCGGCGAGATAAAGCGCGCCGTCGCAGATTCGCGACAGCACGATGCTGAAGCGCGGCACTCTGCTTGCTGATGTTGTCGCCACCCGATCCTCCCGATCTTCAGCCAGTTCAAGAAACTGCGGGACGGGTGCATCCCGTCCCGCAGCGAGCCTCATTTGGTTGCCTGGATGCGGGCGGCGAGATCCTTGAGCTCGGGCGTCGACAGATATTTGTCGTAGACCGGCTTCATCGCGTCGATCAGCGGCTGCTTGTCGATCTCGCTGACCTTGACGCCGGCCTTCTCGACGATGTCGCGCGACTTCTTCTCCTGCGCGTCCCACAGCTCGCGCATCTTGACGACGCTGTCCTTGGCGGCCTGCCTGACGATCGCCTGGTCTTCCGGCGCAAGCTTGTCCCAGCTCGCCTTGGCCATCACCAGCACTTCCGGCACGATCTGGTGCTGGTCGATCGTATAGTGCTTGGCCACCTCGTAATGCTTGGCGGATTCGAAGCTCGGCCAGTTGTTCTCGGCGCCGTCGATGACGCCGGTTTCCAGCGCCGAATAGACCTCGCCATAGGCCATCGGCGTGGCATTGGCGCCGAGCGCATTGACCATGTCGACGAACACGTCCGACTGGATGACGCGGAACTTCATGCCTTTCAGGTCGGCGATCGAGGTGATGTCCTTCCTGGTGTTGTAGAAGGAGCGCGCGCCGGAATCGTAGAAGGCGAGCCCGACGAGGTCATGCGCCTCGAAGGCCTTCAGGATCTCGTCGCCAATCGGCCCGTCCATGACATGGCGCATCTGGTCGACGGAGCGGAACATATAGGGCAGCGATGGCACCGCGGTTTCCGGCACGATGCCGTTGAACGGCCCCATCGAGACGCGGTTGAGGTCGATGACGCCGGTCTGCGTCTGCTCGATCGTGTCCTTCTCCTCGCCGAGCTGCGCCGAATGATAGACCTCGATCGAATAGCGGCCGTTGGTCCGCTGCTTGATCAGCTCGCCCATATATTTGACCGCCTCGACGGTCGGGTAGCCGTCCGGATGCGTGTCGGCCGAGCGCAGCACGGTTTCGGCGTTGGCAATACCGATGAACAGCGCGCCGAAGGCCAATGTGGCTGCCGTCAATTTCGAAAGATGCAACATGACTTCCTCCCTTTGAAACCCTGACGACCGGCTCAGAGCCGATACGCTTTCTTGGCAAGCGTGTAGGCAAGCTCCCGCGCCAGCTCATGCGCTTCCTCCTCGCGCAACCGGCGTTCAGAGACGAGCCGCGCCAGGAAGGCGCAGTCGACGCGGCGGGCGATGTCGTGGCGCGCCGGTATCGACGGAAAGGCGCGCGTGTCGTCGTTGAAGCCGACGGTATTGTAGAAACCGGCCGTCTCGGTGGTCATCTCGCGGAAGCGGCGCATGCCTTCCGGGCTGTCGTGGAACCACCAGGCCGGCCCAACCTTCAGCGCCGGATAGACGCCGGCGAGTGGCGCCAGCTCGCGCGCATAGCTTGTCTCGTCCAGCGTGAACAGGATGATCGTGAGGCCGCGCTCGAGCCCGACGCAGTCGAGCAGCGGCTTCAGCGCGCTCACATAGTCGGTCCTGGTCGGGATATCGAAACCCTTGTCGCGGCCGAATTTTTGGAAGACAGCCGGCGAATGATTGCGCCACGATCCGGGATGGATCTGCAGCACCAGACCGTCGTCGCGGCTCATCTTGGCCATCTCGGTCAGCATCTGGGCGCGGAACAGTTTTCGCTCGCGCTCGTCTTCCGAGCCGCGGCGGATGCGGTCGAACAGCTCTTGCGCCGCGGCGTCGGAAAGATTGGCGGTCTCGGCGGTCGGATGGCCGTGATCCGACGAGGTCGCGCCGAATTCCTTGAAATAGGCGCGGCGCCGGCGGTGCGCCTCGAGATAGCCGGCCCAGGTGCCGGTGTCGCAGCCGGTGATTTCGCCGAGCCGATCGAGATTGGCCGAAAAACCCTCGAAGTCGGGATCGACCACGGCGTCCGGCCGGTAGGCGGTGACGACGCGGCCCTGCCAGCCGCCGTCGCGGATCATCCGGTGCCATTTGAGATCATCGAGCGCGCCTTCGGTCGTGGCGATCACCTCGATGTTGAAGCGCTCGAACAGCGCCCGTGGCCGATAGTCGTCGCGCTGAAGCAGTGCGGCGATCGTGTCGTAGTGCCGGTCGGCGGTGGCGGCGTTCAGCGGCTCGTCGATACCGAACAGATGCTCGAATACATGGTCGAGCCACAGCCGGGTCGGCGTGCCGCGGAAGAGATAATAATGCTCGGCGAAGCGCCGCCAGATCATTCTGCCGTCGGTCTCGACCGGTGCCCCATCGACCCTCGGCACGCCGAGCTCTTCCAGCCGCACGCCCTGGCTGAACAGCATGCGGAAGATGTAATGGTCCGGCACGATCAGCAATTGCGCCGGATCGGGAAACGGCTCGTTGAGCGCATACCAGCGCGGGTCGGTGTGACCATGCGGGCTGACGATCGGCAGGTCCTTCACCGCAGCATAGAGCGCGCGAGCCAACGTTCGCGTTTCCGGCGCAAACAGCAGGTCCGGATCGGTCAGTGCGACCACATATTCCTCCCAGGCTGGCTTATTGGTAGATCGGCCGGAAATAATGTCAACATACAAAAATTATCTAGTTGTATGATGACTTTCGCATAAAGTGTGGCCATTGTATGGGGCGGTGACGGATGCTACGCCGCAGCCGTTCCACTGCTGCCCAGAGAGCTGGTTGACGCGCCGATCGGAGACTTCAAACGCCAATGAACAGCCGTCTTTCCAACGCCACGATCGCTGAACTGCCGGGCGCAGTTGCCATACCGCGTTACGACCGCGCTGTTGTGACGCCCGGCATCGTCCACCTCGGCGTCGGCGCCTTCCATCGCGCGCACCAGGCGGCCCATGTCGATGCCTGCCTGGCGGATGGTGAGACGGGTTGGGGCATCGTCGGCGTCTCGCTGCGCAGCCCCGACACGCGCGATGCGTTGGCGCCGCAGGACGGGCTCTACACGCTGGCGGTGCGGGACAGCGCCGGCGAAAAGCTGCAGGTCGTCGGTTCGATCCTGTCGTTGCTGGTGGCGCCGGAAGATCCCGGCGCGGTGCTCGCCACGCTGACGGATCCGCATATCCGCATCGTCACGCTGACCATCACCGAAAAGGCATATCTGAGGGCCGCCGATGGCACGCTGGACAAGGCCCATCCCGATATTGTCCACGATCTGGCGAACCCCGGATCGCCGAAGACGGCGCATGGTTTTCTCACCGAGGCTCTTGCGCGCCGCCGCGCCGCCGGCACGCCGCCCTTCACCGTGCTCTGCTGCGACAACCTGCCAGCCAACGGCGCCACGCTGCATAGGCTGCTGATCGAGTTTGCGAAGCTTCGCGACGCCAGTGCCGCCGCAGGCAATCGACCGTTAGCCGGCTATATATCAAACGACGTGGCTTTCCCGTCTAGCATGGTCGACCGCATCGTGCCGGCGACCACTGATGCCGACCGCGCCCGCGTCGCTGACGAACTCGGCCTCGAGGATGCCTGGCCGGTAATGACCGAGCCGTTCCGGCAATGGGTGATCGAGGATCGTTTCTCGGCCGGACGGCCGACCTGGGAAAGATTCGGCGTCACCATGGTCGAGGACGTCGGCCCCTTCGAGGACATGAAGCTTAGACTGCTCAATGGTGCTCATTCGGGCATAGCCTATCTCGGTCTGCTCGGCGGCCATGCCACCGTCGATCGCGCTTTTGCCGATCCGACGATCCGGCAATTCGTCGATGCGTTGTGGACCGAAGCCATCCCGACCCTGCCGGACGACGCCGGGCTCGACACGACCGCCTACACGGTCGAGCTCGCCCAGCGCTTTTCCAACACCGCGCTTGCCCACCGCACGGCGCAGATCGCCAATGACGGCAGCCAGAAGCTGCCGCAGCGTATTGTTGCCTCGGCAATGGAATGCATTGGGGCAGGGATTGTACCCAGGCATCTGATGCTGGCCGTAGCTGCCTGGATCGCCGCTTGCGAAGCACGCGGCAAGACATTGCCCGAAGCCCATTTCACCGATCCGCTCGATGCGCCCCTCAATGACCTCCTCGGCCAAGCCCTTCCGACGGAGGACACAGTTGCAGCTGTGTTCAACCTTGCGGGCTTTGCCAAAGGCCACACCGATCGCCGGCTCCTGATCGAACTCGCAGCAACTCACCTCACCAAGCTGAGGCAGGGCGGCCCCACGCTTGCCCTCGCCGCGCTCGACATCGGTGACAGTTGACGGAGCTTGCGGGGCTCGAGCCTGAACCATCAGGCCACGGCGTTCGGCCTATCTGGCCCCGTTCACGACCTGGCGCGACGCATAATCGACCCCGTTCGAATTCCAGAACACCCGCACCGCCTTGCCGACGAGATTCGCGTACGGCACCGTGCCCATGGTGAAACGGCTGTCGGCGGAATTGTCGCGGTTGTCACCGAGCAGGAAATATTCTCCCGCCGGCACCGTGATCTCCGGCGTGTCGTCACCGACCGAGCTCACGTCATAGTCGATCACCAGGTAGGAGATGCCTTCCGGCAGCGTCTCCTGCTGCAGCCGGGTCGAGTGGATCTCCTCGGTGGAATATTCGCCGAGGTCTTCGAGCTTGACGGCGACGCGGTTGATGTAGAGCCGGCCGTCGATCATCTGGATCCGGTCCCCCGGCAGGCCGACGATGCGCTTGACGTAATCGGTGCCGGGATGCTGCGCGGCCTGAACACCACCACGTCTCCCCGCTTCGGCAGGCGGGCGAGAACCCGGCCCTCGACCGGCAGCAAGCCGAAGGGAACGCTGTAGCGGCCATAGCCATAGGCGGATTTGGAGGCGAAGAAATAGTCGCCGACTTGAAGCGTCGGCTCCATGCTGCCGGACGGCATGGAAAATGGCTGGAACAGGAATGTGCGGATTGTCAGGGCGGCACCGTAGGAGGTGAGGAGGACCAGAACGAGGACCGAAAGCCCGTGCGCGTACCACTTGTCCGGTTTGAAGCGCTGCGTGAAGGGGACGACGATCGCCGCCGACAGAACCGCCAGGCTGAGCCCTGCGAGGTCAGCGACCCAAGCGAGGTTCGTGCCGGGAAGAACCGGAAATCCGACGTAGCAGACGGCCAAGGCTGCCAGACAGGCGACGATGAGCCAGGCGATCGCCAGGCGGCCGGCCCCGATCCACAGAAAGCCGCCGAACGGCCCGCCGAACACCGACACGAGCGCCGTCGACCATCTGGATCGTGAGCCTGATTCGCTGGACATCCGGCGCCCTCAGAGCAATTCCAGGAAAAGTGTGAAACGGTTAGGCTCGGCGCCTTCGCCGTAGCTTTCCGTCAGGGATTGCGTCCAAACAAGAAGATGGAGCGGCTCGCCGTTTCCGTGAAACGGCAAGACGCTCCGACAAGCAGGGCGGACTGTCCCCCAAACGAGAAAACGGGGCAAACAAAAAAAGCGGGGCAAGCCCCGCCCAGACCGCTGACAAACCCCGTCGATTTTCGGCGGGGTTTTGTTTTGTTGATTGATTGCACTTGGCCAATTGGTGTCGGGAGGAAATGTCAGGAGGCTGC
>NZ_LPWA01000149.1 GCF_001510895.1 Mesorhizobium loti
GCCGCCTGTCTCGCCGCACGGGCCGGTCACCGACACAGTCTCGCCTTCCGGGACCGTGCCGGTCACCTGGCCATCGGGACCATTGCGCACATTGAGCTTGTCGAGGCCCGGTTGGTTGATCACCACCGTCGCCGTCCCCCCGCCGCAGGAGCCGTCGGCCCGGTCACCACCGCCACCTGCCGCACCGGCGCTGCCTACACCAGCAGGCTGACAGTCATTCACTCGCTGCTTGAACGTAGCCTCTTCGGAATCGGCAACACCATCACCGGAGTGCGCCACGCATCGCTCCACCCAATAGTTACGAGGATTGTTCCAGGGAGCGATCTGGACGAATTTACAGCCAAGACCGCGCGCCTCGCTGGCAATGGCAGACATGCGATCGCCGTAGGCGATACACGCGTTGCTCCTGCCGGTATGCTTGATGGGCTTCTCCGGCACAACTGGCGGCGGAGGGGCCTGAGCGGCAGGGGCTGTTTCCGCTTTCGCACCCGAGACGCAACAGCCATTCGGCGTTGGCGGAGGCACAGCCGACTTCAGCCAGCATCTTGCTTTCGGACCCTGAACGCCCGATTTGACGTATGTCCAAGCCTTGCAGTTTGCGTCGGACTCGCACATCGACTTGCAGGGTCCGAAGCCTGCGATTGTGGCCTCCAAATCGAAGCTGTCGTAATCGTCACCCGGTCGATCGACGCCCGTTTCGGCAGTTGATAGGCTCGAGTTCCCCCCGTTCCCGCCGGCGTCTGCAGAATGGAGCGGCGGGTATCGCCGCGTGACCTGGCGCCAACTCCCGCAACTCGACGAGAGTCCATATTTACCGGCCAAGCAACCCTGTGCCGAATAGGTCACCGTGCCATCCGGCTGAACCGCCAGCCTCAGGACCGAGTAAGGTTTCCATTCCGTTTGGGGTTGCCCGGGCACGATCACGTTAATCAGATCAGTATATCCGTCTGGCTTCAGAGTTATCTCGAGGATGCGTGAGTTCCCGTTGAACGTCAGGCGCTCATCCACGCAGACGCCGCTGAATGACGTGCAGTCGCTGGCATGCGCCGGGTCCGGCCGAGGGAGGGACATCAGCGCCAGTAGCGCGAGAACCTTGCACAGGCGGCGCGCCGTTCGCCCGAACGACATGGCTTAACTCCTCCGGGATAGGTCTGTTGAAGTTGCATCCGACGAAAACATCAGGTCCCCGCGATCATTGCCGCCTGCCGTTCCAGCTGCCCTCGACGGTGTCGGGGTTGTTGGAGAAGTTGTAACTGCCGTCGAAAGACTGGCCGTCGTCGGCGAGCACAAACTTGCCGCTCCCCCGGGTGCCGTCCTTCTGCACCCAGCCGAAGCGCAGAATGTTGCCGTTCATCTTGCCGCTGATCGTTCCGGCGCTGCCGTCGGAGCCCTGGTAGTTGCCGGAGACGCTGTTGCCCTTCTGCCTGAGCGAAACCGTGTAGGCGACATTGTCGGCATTGGCGGCCCATTGTCCGGAGAAGCCGGTCGCCGCCGACGCCGGTACCTGCGGCTTGCTCTTCGACTTCGCGAAGCCGGCCGCACCCCCGGGCAGACCGGTGTCGCCACCGCCGAACGCAAGGAATTGGGAAGACACGCAACCGTGCACCGGCGCGCTGATCTGGCACCAGCCAGCGGCGCCGCCGCCTTGCTGCGTCTTCGGCTTGGCGAAGCCCGCCGCCCCGCTGATCGCACCGCACGGGCCGACCACTGACACCGTGCCGCCTTCCGGCACCGTGCCGACCACCTGGCCGCCGGGACCAGTGCGCACGTTCAACTTGTCGAGGCCCGGCTGGTTGATCACCACCGTCGCCATTGCATTGCCATCGCCGCAGGTGCCATCCGCCTGCTGCATCGGCGGCATGCCACCCATATCCGCCGGTGTTTGAGGCGTGCCGCCTCCCCCGGCCTCGTCCACCGGTGGGGAACCGCCGCCGGCCTTGCCAAAGGCCACCGGCCCGAGCGTCTTGAGCTTGTTGCCGTGGCCGGTGCCTGCCCCGGGCACGAAGCCGACATTCACGCTGTCGACCTTGTCGATCTGGACGGCATTGCCCTGGACCGACCCGTGGATCAGGAAGATGCCGCCCTTTTGCGCGGCCTCGACGAGCGGCTTCATCTCGCTCTTTAGCGGCACGTAGATCCGCTTCGGCTCGTTGGCCGCGACCGGCGTGTCCTGCCAGGCGCACTCGCCCCGGGCCGGTATGGCGGCGGTTGACGACTGAGGGGCGGCCCTGAAGTCGATGAGTATGCTGAGCTTCAGGGGACCCGAACTCACGGCCATGCCTCCGCCTGGCAGAAAAGCATGCGGGAGAGCCCGCGCGGCGGAGCCTGATCCGAGGCCACCGGACCGGTAGATTTCGGCGGATATTTGCGGCAGTTCAGGCCGAGCGCATTGACGTGGTCGCCATAGCGTCCGGAGAGGCCCGCGGCGGCTTCGCCATCGTGGCAGGTGATGCTCGGCGCATCCACGAACCCTGCACCCGTTCCCGGGTATACGACCCAGTCTCCGCCGCCGGTCGTATTGGACGCCACGGCGCGGCACGTGCCATAGATGGAGCGAACCTGTCTGCGATACTTCGTGAATTCCATGCGCAGTCCGGTGAGAATCCATCCGTCCTTGCACAAACCCACTTTTGGCGTGGGACTGCCGCCGCCACCGCCATAGCCGGACACGAAGCGCGGCCTCCATGTGAGGTCGGGTCGGTAGTCGCTGCAGACCATCTCGATGTAGTCGACCCAGTCGCCCAGGTAAACCCGAACGCCAATCATGTAACCGCCGTCTTTGCAAACGTCGTTGAACGCGGCGGTCCCCGACGCGCCGATCGGCGCGATCTCGCGAACTCCCGAAGCAGCTAAAGCCGGCGAGCCCAAACCAAGCAGCGTAGCTATGCCCAAGAGAAGGAGCCGGAACCCGCCGGCCCCGGTCCGGCATTCTTTGGTAGCCATTTGACGGTCCTTCCCACCCACTGCCACGTGCCTTGTCCTGCCTAACCGGCGTTGCCGGAACTGGCCGGAGCGCCGCCGCTTCCGCCGGAAGAACCACCGCCCAGGTCGTCCCGCTGTAATTCGACGCGGCGGTTTTTGGCGCGCCCTTCTTCGGTGTCGTTGGATGCAACCGGTTGCGTCATGCCGGCGCCATCCGAGGCGAGGCGATCGGCGGCGATGCCATATTGGGAGACGAGCGCCGCAACGACGCTGGCAGCGCGCCGCCGGGACAGATCGAGGTTGTAGTCTGCGCCGCCCTGGTTGTCGGTGTGGCCGACGACACGCAGCTTCAGGTCCGGCTCCGACGTCAGCAGCTTGGCGATCTCGTCGAGCGTCGGCTTGGACTCAGGCTTGATGACGTCCTTGTCGAAGTCGAACAATATCCCATAGACCGCGATCTTTCCGCTGTCGGAGAGCGCCGAGCCGATCTCCTTTGCGGTGACCACCCGGAGCTTGCCGGTCTCCATCTCCTTCGTCTCGACGACCCGGACGACGGCGACGTTGCCGCTGCTGCTTTCGCCGAGATAAAGAGCTGCGTAGACTGCGCCTTCCGGGCGGTCGAGCCGGGCGAGAAGGTAGCGGCCGCCTTCCTGGAACCAGTTGTGCACGTAGTCGTCCGAAAGCTTCGGCAGGCTGAGCGGATCGCCCACGGCTTGGCCAAGCAGGTATCCACCCTCGGGCTGGCCGGATTCGAAGCAGGAGCCGTTCTTGGTGGCGCAGGTGAAGACCTCCGAGAAGCCTTTCGACTTCAGGCCTTCCTCGTAGTTGCGGAGAACCTCGAGCGTCGAACGGCCTTGCGGCAGCGCGTAGTAGATGAGCGTGATGTGGCCCTCGACCGTCTTGAAGCCGGTGCCGCCATTGCTGCTTGTCGGCGAGAAAGGACCGTCGACGAGGTTTGCTTCATCGTATTGCGTGACGTTGTAGCCGACGATCTCGGAGCCGTCGTAGCGCCCGATCAGCGGGTGATCGGAACTCCCTTCGCGTCCGCCGCCCGGGCAGGCAGCGCCATGCCTAGTCCGCCAACGACCAGCAGCACGGCGATGGCGCCGATCCCCTTCATGCTGGCGATGGTTCTCATCGTCGTATACCTCAAGGCAAACGGGATTGGTGAACTGCCGCGCCGACAAGCCCGGCGACCGGAGCCGCCAACGCGACGCGCAGAGAGACATTCGGTGGAAGCAGCTGTAGCGCCGCTCCTATTGCTAGGGCAGTGATCTGACTGGGGGAAATTGAATGATTGTATGCCGGATATTGGCGCCATGAATTGGCCGCGTTCGACCCCAATCTGCTGCTCGTTTCGACGCGATGACACGGCGGGGATCGACTGGTCGAACATGCTGGCGTGTCTTGTGGCCCTTTGCCGGTCACGAGGATGGCCATTGGCTCGCCGTCAAACGCGGTAGAGTCGTCCCGCTTCAGCAGGCTCTCAGCGGATTGTGAACCGCGCACAACGCTTTCCAGCATCGTCACTCCCCCGTTGGCGACGGCCCTTGCTTCAGCAGACGAATTGCGGAAAGTGTCGCTCTCGTCCGCGGGACAGCATCCGGCACCGCAGAAGAAGCTGCCGCGAAAACCGCGGGTCGCCTATCACCAAATGATGATAGGAAGAGCGATGGACTGCGTTTGAAGGGCGGCTGTCGGGAACGCCCGGTCAGCGCGGGAGCGGGTGCGCCGACTTCAGCAGGGCAACCAGCTGGCTTTGCTGGTTTGTCCCGGTCTTGCGGAAAATACGGTTGAGGTAAGTGCGCACGGTGGAGAATTGCAGCCCGGCTTCAGCTGCCGCCGCCTTGAGGCTGTGTCCCTTGGCCAGCGCGGTCACAAGATTTACCTCGGCAGGCGTCAAGTCGAAGAGACCGGTCAAGATGGTCGGAGACGGCACGAGAGCACTGGCCGAGATTGCCGTCGCGACGACGAGCATGTCACCTCCGTCGAAAAGGTCGTGCGCGCTTCGTTTGAGCGGAAGGACGTGGACCACCGCCGGCGGTGTGCCGCGCACAGGGATAGATCGCGGGAGCGGTCCGCCACGCACGGCCTGCAGCGCGGCCTGGAACAGGCGGTTGCTCTCAGAGTTGGCGACGGCGACGCCGCCGAATGCCGTCGGCAGGAAAAGCGCCTTCTCGCGATCGAACAGGCTGTTGGTCACCCGGACACGGCCGTTGGAGGCGAGAACGGCGGCCGGAAGCCCGATCTTGGCCAAGGCATCGACGGCGCCCCGCGCCTGCACAAGGCCAAGCCGAGCGGCCGCGAGCGTGGCGCGCGCCATGTCGGGCCGCATCCGATCGAGAACTTCAAGTTGCCGCTCGTCGTAGCCCCCTTCGTCCAGCCCGCGCTGGAAAACAAACATGGCTATCTCACCGCTGGGCATAGGGATGGCCGCGCAGGCATTCACGCCCAGGCCACGCGCGCGCAACCGGACGCGTATCGGGTCATCCCGTACCTCGTCGGCCGTCATGAATCTGTCTACATCCACGAAGCTCGAGGGCCGGACGGTGCCCATGCGCGCGGCGGCGGTGGACAAGCGCAGGCTTTCATCCTCCAGGAACTCATCCATCAGATCCTGCAGCCATGCGACGGCCTTTCCGCGAACTGGCGCGCTATCCGCGAAGACGAACAGCGCACCGCCCTTCGATGCCGACGCATTGGTGATCTGCCCGAGAACAGCGGGCCATTTTTCCGCTATGAACGCAGCTTCATAAAGCGCATCGACAATTTCTGTGAACATTCGCGCTCATCTACGCAGTCTGTTTCTTGCGCTGCGAGCGGGTACGCTAACAAATTCGATGCCACTGCGCATGCATCCGCAGCATAGCGAGAAATACATCAAACTTTCAGGGAACGACGCCGAGCGCCGTGATCCGGCGGGAGTGTTCGTACGAGCGCGAGCGCTCGATCGCAGTAGAGCAAACATACTGTTGTCCTTCGTGACTCGATCGCGTCGGCCCTATGGATAGAACGAGGCAACCGCCACCAGCTGCTCACGCAGCCAGGCGTTTCCGGCGTCGCGGTCAAATCGGCGGTGCCAGTACATTGTGACGTCCATAGCCGGCGATTCCATCGGCGGCATGAAAATGTCCAAGTCGAGACGTTCGGCCACCTGACGCGCAAAGTGAGCCGGGATGCTGCCGAGCAGCTCGCTCGTCGCCACGGCGAGCGCTACGGCCTGGAAATGCGGAACGGTGATGACGACCTTGCGCGACAGGCCGAGCCTTTCGAGCGCGGGATCTATGGTTCCGGTCTTGCCCCCGTCGGCCGAACGCAACACCTGCGGGATGGCGCAGAAAACGTCGGCGGGAATGGTCGCCCCAGGCCGGACGCCCCTTGCACCCAGCAACGGATGCCCACGGCGGGCGATGCAAACAAGCCAGGAGCGGAACAGCTTGCGACTGGCGATCCACTCCGGCGTCTCCAACGCCCGGTCCAGCGCGATGTCGGCCCGGTCATCGCTCAGCAGGCCGAAAACGTCTGTCGAAGGGTGATCTATCATCTGGAGGGTGATCGACGGCGCACCGGGCGTCACCATCGCCGCCAGCTTCGGCATGAGCAAAGCTGAGAAATAGTCCGATCCGATCAGCATGAAGGACCGAGCCGACGTCCGAGGATCGAAGACTACGTTTGCCGCTAGAGCCTCCTCGATCTGCGCCAATGCCTGGCGCACCGGTTCCTTCAGCTGGAGCGCGCGCGGCGTCGGCACCATGCGATTGCCGTCGCGCACGAAAAGCTCATCACCAAGAATGGAACGGAGGCGCCCGAGCGCCGAGCTGACGGCCGGCTGCGACAGACCGACCCGTTCGCCGGCGCGTATCGTACTTCGCTCCACCATCATGGCGTCGAAAACGCGCAGCAGATTGAGATCGAACGCGGCCAAATTCATGGCGCCAATATCCCGCATACAATCATTCGATTTCCGCCGGTCGGGATCGCTGCCTAATCTAGCCAACGGGATGCGGAAAGGAAATCGCCATGAACATCGCCACGGCTTCGGAGAGCGCAGCGCGAGTCGTGAAATGGATGGGTACGATCTACAAGATCAATGTCGGAAGATACCACAGCGGCGGCATCGTCGGCGTCTTCGAATCGATCGTGCCGTCGCTCGGCGGCCCGCCGATGCATGTCCACCACAATGAGGACGAGGTGATCCACGTGATCGAGGGCACCTACGAATTCTGGCTCGACGGTCAGTCCATGGTGGTGCCCGCGGGCGCGTCGATCTTCCTGGCTCGTGGCGTGCCGCACACGTTCCGCGTTGTGAGCGCCGGGCCTGGTCGCAACCTCACGATTCTGACGCCCGGCGGCCTTGAAGAGTTCTTCGTCGAAGCGGCCGCACGTGATCTAACCATCCTGACCGGATAACCGAGGTGGCGGAACTCGCTGGACGCTATGGGATCGAGTTCCGTGGGCCGGCCAAGTGGGCCGACTAGAGCGTTTCACCCGTTTCACGGAAACGGCGAACCGCTCTATCTCTTTTTTTTACGCAATTCCGGACGGAAAATCGTTTCACACTTTTCCAGGAATTGCTCTCAGTGAAGTCCGGCGAGAAGCCGGAGCGAGCGCCCGGCTTCGTGATTGAAATTATGCGGCGGCTCTCGCCGGTCCCGCCGGAAACACGCCCGACATGACGATAAAACCCTTGATGCGCTTCACGCGATCGCACCAGCGCCGGAGCGCCGGATAGTCCTGGCGCGGAATGCCGCCCTCTTCCGACAGCATGATGTAGGGGAAGCAGGCGATGTCGGCGATCGTCGGATGCGCAGCCGAGCAGATCCAGTCGCGCCCCTGCTGCTCGCCGAACCACAGATGCTCGTCGAGGATGCGGAACAGGCGGTGCGCGCCGGCTCGGGCGGCATCGATGTCGAAATCGTAGAACAGCGCATCATGCAGACGGGCGGCCGACGCCGTCGCGGTGATGCCGTCGGCAAAGGCCAGCCACTGGCTGATCTCGCCGAGCAGGGCCGGGTTATCCCTCGGGTACCATTTGCCGGACGGATCGTATTTCGATGCGAGATAGACCAGGATCGCCTGGGCGTCGCGCAGGATCAGCCCGTCATCGTCGATGACCGGCAACTGACCGAGCGGATTGAGCTTCAGGAACCACTCTGACTTGTGCTCGCGGCCCGGATAGAAGTCGACCGGCACGGTCTTGTGGTCGATGCCGAGAAAGCTCATCAGCAGTCGCAATTTGTAGCAATTGCCGGAAAGCTCATAGTCGTAAAGCGTGATCATCGGCGGCTCCCAAAAGCAATTCCAGGAAAAGTGCGTAGCGGTTTTCCCGTCCGGAACTGCGTAAAAACAGTAGTTAGATATCCAGCACGAGGCGTGCCGATTTGGCGCGCGAGACGCAGGTCATGATCTTCGTTCCGGCCTTGCGCTCGGCGTCGTTGAGATAGACGTCCTGGTGGTCGGGTTCGCCCTCGATCACCGTCGCGACGCAGGTGCCGCAGGCGCCCTGCTCGCAGGACGACGGCACGTCGATGCCGCTCTCGCGCATGACCTGCAGGATCGTCTTGCCGGCCGGCACTTGAAGCGTCACGCAGGACCTTGCCAGCGCCACCTCGAAGCTCGAACTGTCGTCGATTTTGTTGGTGTTCTTGAAATATTCGAAATGCACCGCACCGTCCGGCCAGCCCTGCTCGGCCGCAATCTTACGCACCGCTTCCAGCATCGGGCCGGGACCGCAGATGTAGAGATGCATGCCGTTCCGGTAGCCAGTAAGCACGCGGCGAAGCTCGGCGCCGGTCTCGTCCGGCGAAAGTCCGAGATGCGGCTTCAGCGCGTCGCCAAGCTCTCCCAGGCGGTCGGCGAAAGCGAGGTGCTCTTCGCCTTGCGCGAAATAGTGCAGCTCATGCGTCAGCGCCTGGTTCTTCAACGCCTGCGCCATGGCAAGCAGCGGCGTGATGCCGATGCCGCCGGCGACGAAGATCGTCTTGATCGCATCGCGGCGCAGCGGGAAGTTGTTGCGCGGCTCGGAGATCGCCAGCACGTCGCCCTCGCGCACCGTCTCGTGCATGCATTTCGAGCCGCCCTTCGAATCCCGCTCCAGCTTGACGCCGATGACGAAGCTGTCGGTTTCGCCGGGCCCATTGGTGATCGAATACTGCCTTATCTCGCCGTTGGGCATATGGACGTCGATATGCGCGCCGGGCTGGAAGGTCGGCAGGATGCCCTTGACCGGGCGCAGCTCGAAGCCGGCGATGCCGTCGGCGGTCTGCCATTTCCTGGCCACCGTGACGCGCAGCGCCGCCTTGCGACCATGCGCGGTCAGTTCCGGCATTTCGGCAAGCTCGGCCGATACCCTTTCGTAGACCGGCTCGATCGGCGCGGGCGCCGGTGCGCTCGCCACGTCGCGCTCGACCTTGTCGCGCAGCTTGGAAAGCCGCTCATTGTGATGGCTGAGGATGGCGATGCGCGCGGCGCCTTCGGCGTCCTGATCGAGCACGCCGCGGATGACCGAACGGTTGGAATCGACCGGCTGGACAAAGAAGACACCAAGCGTCTCGGCAGCGCCGTCACGGGAATGGAGCGCCACGGCAAAATCCTGAGCAGCCTCGACGTTGATTTCGGCAGCATTGCCGTCGATCACCCGGTTGGGCTGGAAGCGATAGGTCTTCAGCCTGTCTACGACCTTGTCGGCCGGTGCGTTGACCGGGATGCCGCGCAACGCAAGCAGCTTCCTTCGGCGAGGCCCGCGACATCCGGCACTTCGCCCAGCGGCTCTTCGGAAGACCAGACCAGACCGTAGCGCTCGACCGCCGGATAGGTGCGGTTGGTGATGGTGCGGGCCGGGGCGTCGGCCGGATGCGCAGGGATGTAGGTGCAACCGGCGGTGCGGTTCGAATAGCGCCAGCCGTGATACTGGCACTTCAGCTCGCGGCCGTCATTGATGCCGATCGACAATCTCACGCCGCGATGCAGGCAACGGTTCTCCCAGATGTTGACGTAGCCGTCATCGGCCCGCCAGACGGCAAACTCGCGGCCAAGCAACTGGCCGTGGAAAACGTGGCGGAACGGCAGGTCATGGACAGCGGCAATCGGATGCCACCGGCTTCGGGCTTCTTCCAACATCAAAATGTCTCCCAAAATGTCCTGGTCAGGCTGGAGCCGGAATGACCCCGTAAGTCACGCCCTTCTGGCTGAGCCAGCGCCGGTAGGCGATGGCCGACTTGTCGGCCCGGATCGGGGTTTCGGCGCGCGGATCCAGCGGCAGTCGCTTCGGCATCTGGTTTTCCAGGATCGGCTTGTCCTGGCCGAAGATCGTCTGCTGGAAGCGCTTGATGACCTTGTCCTCGCTGTTCTCGTCGAGCACGCAAAGCAGCATGTGGGCACGCACATGCTCCTGGTCGATAGGCTGCAGGAAGATGGCGATGACATCGCGCCGAGCCTCGTCGACAGGGCTCGATTTATAGAGCACCGAGCAATAGGGGTGCGGCACGCGATAGACGTAGTCGACATCGGCGCCGCCATCCGAGGCGGTGGACGCCATCGGCTGGAAGAAGCGGCAGCGCGTGGCGAGAATCTCGTCGCGGTCGACCGAGATTTCGACATCGTATTCCTTGACCTCGGTATGCGGCTCGGCCCCGAGGATGTCGGTGTGCACGTAAGGGAAATGGCCCATGTCGAGAAAATTCTCGATGGCGCGCGGCGCCGAAACGTTGACGCCGAACGTGGCCGCGTTGAGCTTGCGCCGATCGGGCTCTGCGTATTCGGGGATCGGGAAGAGCTCGGCCGGCGGCGAGCCCAGCGAGGTCCAGACATAGCCGTAGGCGCTCCTCACCGGGAGCCTGTCGGCAGCCCGAACCTGATCGGCCCCACGCGCGTCCGGCCGCGAGCGCCAGACGATCGGTTCGCCGTCCGCGCCGATCTCGAAGCTCAGGCGCTCCTCGAGCAGGACCGTTTCCTGGACGACACCGGGAATTGCCTCGGCGATCGCACCTACGGGGTGCCAGAGGTTGAGGATCACCGCATCCGAGCATTTTGCCATCGCATTACCTTTTAAACAGCGTCGGGACGTCAATCAGTTTTGTGCCGGTATGGCGCCATAGGTGACGGCGCGATCACGCAGCCAGCGCCGGTAGGAAACCGAGACGGCATCGGCGCGGATCGGTGTCTCGGCGCGCGGGTCGAGCGGCAGGCGCTTGGGACCTGGTTCTCCAGGATCGGCTTGTCCTGGGCGAAGATCAATTGCATGAAGCTGCGCACCGTCGCCGCCTCCATGCCGTCCTTGAGGTAGCAAAGGAAAGGATGGGCGACGCAGTTCTCTTCGTCGAGCGGCTGCACAAAGAGCGCGATGACGTCGAGCCGATGCTTCTGGACCGGATTGCTCTTGTAGAGCGCCACCGAGTAAGGCCGGATCACCTTGTAGATATAGTCGACGACGAAGCCCTCCCTGGCGGTCGGCGACGCTATCGGCTGGTAGAATTTGCACTCGGTCGCCAGCACCTCGTCCTGCGCGGTGATCTCGACATTGTAGGGCGCCACCTCGGTATGCGGCTCCTCGCCCAGCCAGCCGGTGTGGACGAAAGGGAAATGGCCCATGTCGAGGAAATTCTCGACGGCGCGCAAGCCGGAGACCTTCACCGCGATCGACCCGCCGCTGACCAGGTGACGGTCCGCCTCATTGGCCTCGGGAATATGGACGATGTCGCGCCAGGGCTTGTCGAGACAGGCCCATATGAAACCGTAGCGCGCGGCGGAATTCAGAGTGGCGCCCGTGTCGGCGCGAACGACTTCGACCCGGCTCGAACCCTTGCGGACGATGAGGCCGACCCCGAGCAGGCGCGTCGGGAATGGCGTATCCTGAGTGAGCGATTCCTGGTCCGCGACAATGTGCCAATCGTTCAGCAACTCGCGGTCGACGCAACGGGCAGCCATCGGCTTCCCTCCCAACTCGGCTAGCCCTTCACCATGAACCTAGCCCGGCGTTTCGAGACACGAAACCACAAGATTGGATATCAATCAATAATTTTTTGTCAGCCAAAATCCTTTTTTGTGTTGACAGATTTCAGCGATTGACTTCCGATATATGCAATTCTGAATCTGGGATATGTCGCGTCCCGACGAGGTCTGTTCTTACCACGGAAAGCATGCCGACCATGCCCTCGAATTGGCGGAGAGCCGCGCCTTGAGCAGCCGTTCCCAGACAATAGCGGATATCCTTACACGCGCCATCATCGACCATCGGCTGGTTCCCGGCTGCAAGCTCGGCGAGCGCGAGCTGGCCGAAATATTCGACGTCAGCCGCATCGTCGTGCGCCAGGCGCTGATCAGGCTCGCCGATGACGGGCTGGCTCAGATCGAGCGCAACCGCGGCGCCTTCGTCGCCAAG
This sequence comes from Mesorhizobium loti, assembly GCF_001510895.1. Taxonomy (GTDB): domain Bacteria; phylum Pseudomonadota; class Alphaproteobacteria; order Rhizobiales; family Rhizobiaceae; genus Mesorhizobium; species Mesorhizobium loti_A. The sequence goes on from NZ_LPWA01000149.1 coordinate 12,302, forward strand.
CCGAGCATGCAGGAGGCGATGGAGATCTACGACGCGCTGACGCTCGTCGAGCAGGGCGTCGCCGCCCAGCTCAGCGATCGCCTCGGCCCGGCCGGATGGGCGGAGCTGCGACAGCATGTCGAGCGCCAGCGCCAGGCCGTCGCCGCCGGCAACGACGCGCTGGCCGATGTCCTCGGCCAGGAATTCCACACCGTCTTCGTGCGCTTGAGCCGCAACAAGGTGATGCAGGAAATCCACGCCCAGCTCGTGCGCCGCACGACGCTGCTGCGCTCGCTCATCACCGCCGACTTCGACTATTGCAACCTGCTCGACGACCATTCGCGGGTCGTCGATCTCCTGGAAAAGGGCCGGCTCAAACAGGCGATGGACCTGATCGACACGCATCACCGCTCGGTGGTGCGCGGCTACATCATGGATCGCGAGGTGTTTCCCGAGATGACGCCGGCCGAGGCGCTGGCGCCCTATCTCGAAGCCAAGGCGGACGGCGCGACAACATCGGTCGCGCCGCGCAAACAAGCAGAGACTTCCGGGAATGGCGACGGCGCGGCGCATCTGCACGTCCATCTCCCCAAGAAAGACCGGGCACCGACAAGCCGGGCAGCAAGCAAAAAAACCAACAGAGGGTTACCCACATGAACGACCTGACAAGACGCGGATTTCTGAAATACAGCGGCGCGCTCGGCGCGGCGCTCGGCACCGGAGGCCTGAGTACCATCGCCAGAGCGCAGGAGGTGCTCAAGATCGGCGTCGTCTACGTCTCGCCGATCGCCGAGATCGGCTGGACCAAGCAGCACAGCCTCGGCGTCGAGGCGATCAAGTCCGAGTTCGGCGACAAGGTCGCCCTCACCGTCATCGACAACATCTTCATGCCGCAGGATGCGGAGCGCATTTTCCGCGAGCTCGCCAGCGCCGGCAATCAATTGATCTTCGGCACCAGCTTCTCGCACGGCACGCCGATGCAGAAGGTGGCGCCGCGCTTCCCCAAGACCGCATTCGAGCATTGCTCGGGTATCGTCCACCTCGCCAATCTCGGCACCTTCGAGGCCAAGTACTACGAAGGCACCTTCGTCGCCGGGGCGGCGGGCGGTTACATGTCGAAATCCGGCAAGATCGGCTTTATCGGCGGCTTCCCGATCCCCGATATCGTCGGGCCGGCCAACGCGCTGCTGCTCGGCGCGCAGAGCGTCAATCCGAACGCCACCTGCAACGCCATCTTCCTCAACTCCTGGTTCGATCCGGCAAGGAGAAGGAGGCCGCCAAGACGCTGCTCTCGCAAGGCTGCGACGTCATCTGCTCGATGACCGATACGGCGACCGGCGTGCAGGTCGCCGGCGAAGGCGGCGCCTGGTCGATCGGCTATGCCAGCGACATGGCGAAATTCGCCTCGGGCAAGCAGCTGACGTCCTTCGTGCTCGACTGGACCAGCGACTATGTCGGCGCCGCCAAGGCCGTCGCCGCGGGCAGCTGGAAGCCGGAAGTGCGCTGGGACGGACTGGCCGCCGGCGTCGTGAAGATGGCGCCCTACAATGACGGCATACCGGCCGACACCAAGGCCAAGCTGAAGCAGCTCGAGGCCGATATCGGCAGCGGCAAGGTGCATCCCTATGCCGGCGAGCTGAAGGACCAGGACGGCAACGTCAAGGTCGCGGCCGGATCGGTGCTGGCCGACGACGGCATCCGTGGCATGAACTGGTTCGTCAAGGGAATGATCGGCAAGCTGAGCTGATCACCGCCAAAGAGCCGGGAGACGCCGAAGCTCATATCTTCGGCGTTTCCTCGCCTGGTTCCCGTCCAACCTCGCTTCAAGCCCGGCAGGACCCGCCATGCATCCGCGACTAGAACTGCGCAACATCTCGAAGCGCTATCCCGGCGTCGTCGCCAATGACGACGTCTCGCTGTCGATCCAGCCCGGCGAGATCCATGCTGTGCTGGGCGAAAACGGCGCCGGCAAATCGACCTTGATGAAGATCATCTACGGCGCGGCGCAGGCCGATTCCGGCGAGATCTATTGCGACGGCAATCCGATCGCGGCGCACAATCCGGCGACATCGCGCGCGCTCGGCATCGAAATGGTCTACCAGCATTTCGCGCTGTTCGAATCCGTTTCGGTAGTCGAAAACATCGCGCTCTCGACAAGCAGCGCCTTCCATCTGCCTTCGCTTGCCGAAAAGATCCGCGGGCTGTCGATCCGCTACGGCATGCCCATCGACCCGCACCGCCAGGTGCACGACCTGTCGGTCGGCGAGCGGCAGCGCGTCGAGATCGTGCGCTGCCTGCTGCAGGCGCCGAAACTTCTGATCCTCGACGAGCCGACATCCGTCCTGACGCCGCAGGCGGTGGTCAAGCTGTTCGACACGCTCCGGCAGCTCGCCGCCGAGGGGTGCAGCATCGTCTATATCAGCCATAAGCTCGACGAGGTGCAGGAGCTTTGCGACACCGCCACGGTGCTGCGCAACGGCAAGGTCACCGGCACCGCGCGCCCGAAGGAAACGACGTCGCTCGAGCTCGCCCGCATGATGGTCGGCTCCAAGCTGCCGGAAATGCATGTCACCCCTTCGGCCCCCGGCGAGCCGGTGCTTGAGGTCAAGAACCTGACGACCAAGGCCAGGGACCATTTCGGCGTCGACCTGAAGGACGTGTCCTTCGACGTGCGCGGCGGCGAGATCGTCGGCTTGGCGGGCGTCTCCGGCAACGGCCAGGCCGAGCTCATCGCCCTGCTCAGCGGCGAGCGCCGGCATGCGCAAGACGACGCGATCAAAATCAACGGAACGCCTGCGGCGACCTTACGCCCCGACGAGCGGCGCAGGCTCGGCCTCGCCTTCGTACCCGAGGAGCGGCTCGGACGAGGCGCGGTGCCGTCGCACACATTGTGGGAAAACACGGTGCTGACCGCGCATCGCTTCGGCACCGTCCGCAAGGGCCTTGTCGACCGGCGCAGGGCCAGCGCCTTCGCCGCCGGCATCACTGACCGGTTCAAGGTCAAGGCCAACGGTGTGGGCGCGACGGCGCAGAGCCTGTCCGGCGGCAATCTGCAGAAATTCATCGTCGGGCGCGAAATCGCGCTGGCGCCGAAGCTGCTGCTCGTTTCCCAGCCGACCTGGGGCGTCGATGTCGGCGCGAGCGCCTTCATCCGCCAGACCATCGTCGACCTTAGCCGCGCCGGCACGGCGGTGTTCGTCGTCTCGGAGGAGCTCGACGAGCTGTTCGAGATCTGCGACCGGCTGCTCGTCATTTGCCAGGGGCGGGTTTCGCCGCCGCTCGTGCGCACGAGCACCGACCGGGAGGAGATCGGATTGCTGATGACCGGCAGAACGATGAGCAAGGACAGGAGTGGCGACGTTGCGCTTCAAGATTGAACAAAGGCCGGAGCCTTCGGCCGCGATGCGCATTGCAGCACCGGTGCTCGCGTCCCTTTTGACGCTGATCGTCGGCTCGCTCTTCTTCGCCTCGCTCGGGCATGACCCGCTGCCGACGCTCTATGCCTTCTTCGTCGAGCCGCTGAGCTCGATGAACGGCCTGTCGGAATGGCTGCTCAAGGCCTCGCCGCTGGTCCTGATCGCCTGCGGGCTGGCGATCGGATTCCGCGCCAATGTCTGGAACATCGGTGCCGAGGGCCAGTTCGCCATGGGCGCGATTGCCGCGAGCGGCGTCGGGCTGTTCTGGCCGAACCCGGAGAGCGCGCTGCTGCTGCCGCTGATGTTCCTGGCCGGCATGGCCGCCGGCATGGCATGGGCCGCGATTCCCGCCTTCCTGCGCGCCCGCATGAACACCAACGAGATCCTGGTCACGCTGATGATGACCTATATCGCGACGCTATTCCTGTCCTACCTGGTGCACGGACCGTGGCGCGATCCGGCCGGCTTCAACTATCCGCAGACGGCGCTTCTGCCGACAGCGGCGCTATTCGAATCCTTCGATCCGGCCTATCGGCTCAACCCCTCGATCTTCATCACAATTGTCGCCGTGCTTTTGATGTGGCTGTTCACCGACCGCAGCTTCCTCGGCTACAAGATGTCGGTGAGCGGCGCGGCGCCGCTCGCCGCCCGCTATGCCGGTTTTCGTGAGTCAGCCGCGGTCTGGATCGGGCTTTTGGCGGGCGGTGCCGCGGCCGGCGTCGCCGGCATGGCGGAAGCCGCCGGGCCGCTCGGCCAGCTTTCGCCGCAGATTTCGCCCGGCTACGGATTTGCCGCGATCATCGTCGCTTTCATCGGACGGCTGAACGCCTTCGGCATCGTGCTCGGCGGGCTGTTGATGTCGCTGCTTTTCCTCGGCGGCGAAGGCGTGCAGATGACGCTTGCCCTGCCCTCGGCGCTTACGCGCATCTTCCAGGGCATCCTGCTGTTTTTCCTGCTCGCCGCCGACTTCTTCATTTTCTATCGCATTCGCCTGGTGCGGCCGGCCAGAGATGCGCATGCGCTCGAGACGGCGCGATAGTGGGGAGACAGTCGATGGATCTGTTCATTGCCATCTTCACCGGCACCATCATCGCCGCCACGCCGCTGATATTCGCGGCGCTTGGCGAGCTGGTGGTCGAGAAATCCGGCGTGCTCAATCTCGGCATCGAAGGCATGATGCTGATGGGCGCCGCCTTCGCCTTCTGGGCGGTCACGGCAGGTTATTCGATGCCGGTCGCGATCATGGCCGGCGCGCTGGCGGGTGCCGCCGCTTCGCTGCTGTTCGGCGTGCTGGCGCTGACCTTCCTCACCAACCAATACGCGGCCGGCCTGGCGCTGGCGATCTTCGGTTCGGGCGTCTCGGCCTTTCTGGGGCGCGGCTTCGGCAGCGCGCCGATCGAGGCGCTGCATGGCGTCAACATCCCGATCCTGTCCAACCTGCCGCTGATCGGGCCGTTGCTCTTCCGCTTCGACCCGCTGGTCTATCTGGCGCTGCTGATGTTCGTGGCGATCAGCTGGTTCCTCTACCGCACGAAGGCAGGGCTGATCCTGCGCACGATCGGGGAATCGCCACAGACATCGCATGCCATCGGCTATCCCGTTATCCGGATCCGCTACATGGCGGTGCTGTTCGGCGGCCTGATGGCTGGCCTCGCCGGCGCCTATCTGTCGGTGGCCTACACGCCGCTCTGGGTCGAGAACATGACGGCCGGCAAGGGCTGGATCGCGCTGGCGCTGGTGGTGTTCGCCACGTGGCGGCCGCTGCGCGTGCTGCTCGGCGCCTGGCTGTTCGGCGGCATGACGATCCTGCAACTGCAGGGGCAGGCGCTTGGGCTGCAGGTCCCGTCGGAGCTTTTGTCAGCACTGCCCTATCTGGCGACGATCGTGGTGCTGATGCTGATCTCGCGCAACCGCCAGATGCTTGCCCTGCACTTCCCCGCGTCGCTGGCACAGCCGTTCCGTCCCGCAGGCTAGAGCCGCCGTGTGCTGCAGGCCGCTTTCGGTGATGTCTGGCGCAAGGAGACACATCTCGTCGCACGCGCCGGCGACGAGGTCGTCGTCGATCAGTCGGCCTTGCTCAGCCACGGGTTCGCGGCAGCATCTTTTCGGCAAAGGCTTCCACCTCTCCTTTGCGAGGTTCCTTGCCCGTGTGGGTGAGCAGGTAGGCCGGCGTCAGGAAGAGACGGTTGCCCACCGGCTCGACGATTTCGAGCGAGTAGTAGCCGATCTGGGTGAAGTACAGCACGCGCGCCCGCACGAACGCTTCCGTGTCGGCGTAACCGTGACGCGAAAACATCGCGCGGACGGCGTCGACCCGCGCATCGTCCTCCTCAGTCACGATCCGGTGCACTTCGGCGGACTGGCGCGACCAAGCGCGCACGGCGAAATCCAGCCGCGGATTGAACAGCGATTCATCCAGCCAGCACTCGAAGACGTTGAGCACGGCCTGCGTTATCGAGGCGGCGGGCCGGGCGGCCTGCTCGACGATGAAGCGGGTGTTGTTGTTGCGCCAATGGTCGAGAAGCTGATCCAGCAGGTCCTGGCGGCTCTTGAAATACCAGTAGAAGCTGGAGCGGGAGACGTTCAGCTTCTGCCCAAGCGCAAGCACGCGCACCGCCTCAACGCCCTCGGAGATCAGCGTCTCCAGCGCGAGCTTCATCCAGTCCTCGCGCGTCACCTTGGTGTTGCCCGTCAGACCGGGCCGCCGCACGACGTCTTCAGCACTGGAATCGGAGAGCATAGCAAGGCGGCCAAGATCAAACGCCGGCTAGATAGACGCGAAACCGCATCGCTACAATACCGGCGATTGTTCGAGCCATTCCCACAGATAAGGCGCGAGGCCCCGGTCGACGTGTAGACGTGCACGGTCGGGTTTGCCGAACCGGTAGAAAAGGACATTGACGCCAGCAAAAAGCACCGAAGCCGAGCGGCTTGCCTGCCCCGGACCGAGCGCCGTGCCCCTAGCGATCAGGCTGTCCAGACCCGGCCCCTCGATCTCGAACACATGCAGCCCGGCGTCCACGACCGAGACCGCGAAACCGGCCTCGTGCCAGCCGGCCGCGATGGGAAAGGGCCGTTCGCCGACGGCAAGAATGCGATCGCGCGCGATGCGCACCATGTACTTGTCGCCGCTTGCAATCGCGCCGGCACCCACGCCCTCGCCTGCAAGACCGGAAGCACGCGACCAGGCCGTCAGGTCGCCGCTGACCAGGATCTGGCTCAGCCCGCCCAGCGTGCGTACACTGATGCCGTTCTTGTTCAGCACCGCCGTGGTCCAGTCGGGCGCTGCCGGCCATTTTTCGGCAAGGTTACGCATGCAGCCGCTTCCCTTCCGGATCGAAGGCGCAGGGCGCGACGATGGTTGCCTGCCGCACAACGCCGAGATGTTGAACGTCGATCGTTTCGCCATGCCGCGCGGCGCCGCGTTCGATGAGCGCCAGGGCAACCGGGCGCCCCAGGGTCGGGCTTTGATAGCTGGAGGTGACGAAGCCTATGCTTCGAAGTCGGCCTCCGCTCTTCTCCACGCCATGCGCGCCGGTCGCCAGCGGCGGCTCGCCATCGCGAACCGCAAGCCCGACAAGCTGGTTGCGGTCGGCCCTGTTCGCCGCTTCGGTGAAAAGCGAGCGGCGGCCGACGAATTCACCTGTACGTTTGGTCCGCGGTCCGGCGACGCCCAGGTCGTGCGGCATGATGTTGCCGTCGGTGTCCTTGCCGATGACGATGTAGCCCTTCTCGGCGCGCAGGATCATCAGGGATTCCAGTCCGAGCAGAACGGCGTCGAACGCGCGGCCCTCCTGCTGCATCCTTGCCCACAGCGCTTCGGCGCGATCGGCGCGGATGGAGATTTCGTAGCTGCGGTCGCCGGTGAAGGAAACGCGGGTTATGCGCACCTCGTCGCCGGCAAAGCGGCCGGCGGCGACAGCCATGTGCGGCAGGCTAGCATCGTCCAGCGCAGCGCCCAGATCGAGCGCTTCCATCAGCCCGCGCGCGTTCGGACCAGAAACGGTCAAGGTGGCGTATTGCGCGGTGGCGTTGTGGATATAGACGGCATCGCGGCCGAACCGATCCTGCCGCCATTCTTCCAGCCGGGCATGGACGGCGGCGACGTGCGACGACGAGCAGGAGACGATGAAGCGGTGCCCGTCGAGCCGCACCAGGACGCCGTCATCGAAGACGACGCCGTTTTCCGACAGCATGAAGCCGTAGCGGCAATGGCCGGGCTTCAGGGTCGACATGGTGTTGTAGTAGATGAAGTCGACGAATTCCGCCGCGCGCGGGCCGATCACCTCGATCTTGCCAAGCGTCGAGCCGTCGAAGAGCGCGACGGACCGCCGGGCGCGTCGCGCTTCCTCCTGGATCGTGGCCCTTGCTTCGCCGCTTCCGTAATAGGCCGGCCGCAGCCAGCCGCCATATTCCTGGAACACCCCGCTTGCGGCGCGATGGTTTGCCTCCAGCGGCAGACGGCGGACCGGAGCATGCATGCTGCCCCGGCGCGCTCCCGCCAGGCTGGCGAAGGGGACAGGCGTGAATGGCGGCCGGTAGGTCGTGGTGCCGACTTCCGCGATGGCGCGGCCAGTAACCTCGGCCAGCAGCGCCAGGCCGTTCAGGTTCGACGTCTTGCCCTGGTCGGTCGCCATGCCGAGCGTCGTGTAGCGCTTCAGGTGCTCGACCGAGACGAAGTTCTCGCGCGCCGCAAGCTCGACGTCCTTGGCGGTGACGTCGCTCTGGTAGTCGATCCACACACGGCCCTTGGCCTTGGGCTTCGGCCACAGGCTGACCACACCCAGTGTCGCCTCCGCCCCGGTGCTGCGCGGCGGGGGCGACGATGCGGCGCCGAACGAACCGAGGGCCGCAGCACCGCTCGCCAAGGTCTCGGAAAGCGAGATCGTACCGGCCACGGCGCCGGCGACGCCGATTCCCTCGACAGCTTCTCCCGGAACGAAGGCCGCGAGTCGATCGCTCCAGGCGAGCTTGCCCTTCGCCTGCGAGAACAGGTGCACCGTGGGCGTCCAGCCGCCGGAGACGAGCACGCAATCGGCCGCGAGCACCGTGCCATCGTCGAGCAGGACACCTTCGACGGCGCTGCGGCCGCGCGCGGCTGCAACCGTACGCCCTGCCAGGACGCGAATGTCGGTCCCGGCCAGCGCGCCGCCGTCGTGCCGGCAATCGATCACCGTCACCGAGGCACCGGCCGCGCCGAGAGCCGAGGCTGGCTCATAGGCGCTGTCGTTGTTGGTCGCAACCACGATCCGCCGGCCGACCAGCACGCCGTGTCGGCGCAGGTAGCTGAGCGCCGCATCGGCGGAGAGAATTCCCGGAAGATCGTTGTTGGCGAACGGAACCGGCCGCTCGATCGCTCCGGTCGCCAGCACGATGCGGCGCGGCCGCACGCGCCAGAGCGTGTCGGGCCGGCCGTCGTGGTGCCGCTGGTTGAGCGCGACCAGATTGTGATCGTAGAGGCCGAAGGCGGTCGTATCGGTCAGCGCGAGCTGGCCGCCGCCCTTGAGCCCGGACACGATTGCCTCGGCCCACGCCGTCCCCTCGACACCGTCGACTTCGCCGGCGCGATGGCGCAGCGAGCCGCCGGGATGCGTCCTGTCGTCGACGAGGACGACCGAGTGCCCGGCCGCCGCCGCGCCGGCAGCCGCGGCGAGGCCCGCCGGTCCGGCGCCGACCACCAGGACGTCGCAATGGTGGTTGATCTGGTCCGCCACCTGGCGCGGCTTCCAGTCGCGGTCGACGATGCCCAGTCCGGCCATGGCGCGGATGCGCGGCTCGAACAGGTGCCAGTCCGGCCACATGAAAGTCTTGTAGTAGAAGGCGGCAGGCAGGAAACGGGCAAAGCGGTCCAGCATCGCGTTGCGGTCGGCCAGCGCCGTCGGCGACGCGTTGACGCTTCTGACAACGATGTCATCCGTCGCCAGCACGGTCTCGCCCGCGCATTCGGCACGCGGCCGCCGGCGCTTTCGACATCGACCAAGGCGTTGGGCTCCTCCACGCCGGAGCCCCAGATGCCGCGCGGCCGGTGATATTTGAAGCTGCGGCCGACAACGGCCTGGCCGCTCGCCAGCAGGGCCGAGGCGATCGTATCGCCTGCAAAGCCTTCGACCCGCCTGCCGTCGAAAGTGAAGCTCAGCGGACGGGCGCGATCGATGTCGCTGCCGCCATTGGCGAGACGGGACGCGCTCATGCGCCATGCTCCGTTTCGCCGAGCGCGGAAGAACCCGAGACCTTGTGATTGACGCTGTCGCGGCTCATCGCGAAGAACTCGCCGCAGGTCAGATGCACCCAGATCTCGCGGGTCGGCCCCTTCGGATTGTCGCGCATGTGGAGATAGCCGGCCCAGCGCTCGGCCGTCACGTCGGCGCCATCGGGCCGAAGGTTGCCGGCCTCGCCGCCATAGTGAAATTCGCTTTCTTCGCGCGGCCCGCAGAACGGGCAGGGAAAGAGCTGCATCTTTTCTATACCTTCAATGGGCAATGCCGGAGCCGGCCGCCTCGTCGATCACCCGGCCGCGGGCGAAGCGGTCGAGATCGAAAGGCCGGCTGATGTCGTGGTGCCTGCCGGTGGCAAGCAGATGGGCAAGCAGCGTGCCGCCGGCGGGAATCGCCTTGAAGCCGCCCGTGCCCCAGCCGCAATTGAGGAAGAGGCCGGGCAGCGGCGATTCACCGATGATGGGCGAGGAATCCGGGACCACGTCGACGATACCCGCCCATTGCCGCATCATCTTCAGCTGGCCGAAGATCGGGAACATGTCGAGCATGCCGGCGATGACACCCTCCAGCACCGGCAGGTTGCCGCGCTGGCCATAGGACGGGACGCGATCGAGCGCGCCGCCGATCACCAGTTCGCCCTTGTCCGACTGGCTGACATAGACGCCCGTGTCCGGCGAGATCACCACCGTGTCGATAATCGGCTTGACCGGTTCGGACACACAGGCCTGCAGCGCATAGGAATTGACCGGCAGCCGGAATCCCGCCTTTGCCGCCAGCACTGAGGAATGGCCGGCCACCGCCATCCCCGTACGCTCGGCCCGGATCGCGCCGCGTAATGTGACGACACCGCGGCAGCGTCCGTTTTCAATGATGAAGTCGGTGATCTCGCAGTTCTGGATGATGTCGACGCCGAGACGGCTTGCCGCACGCGCATAACCCCAGGCCACGGCGTCGTGACGGGCGGTGCCGCCGCTCGGCTGCCACGTCCCGCCATAGACCGGGTAGCGGGCATCCGGGCTGAAATTATAGATCGGCACGACGCGGCGCACGTCCTCGACCGAGAACAATTCGCAGTCGATGCCGTTGACCTGGATGGCGTTGACGGACCGCGCCGCAGTTTCCATTCCCGCTTCGCTGTGCGCGAGGGTTAGGATGCCGCGCGCGGAAAACATCACATTGTAGTTCAGGTCCTTCGAAAGCGTCTTGTAGAGGCTGTGCGCCAGCCCGTAGATTGCCGCACTTTCGGGATAGAAGTAATTGGAGCGCACCACGGTGGTGTTGCGGCCGGTGTTACCGCCGCCGATCCAGCCCTTCTCGAGCAAGGCTACGTTGGTGACGCCGTGGTTCTTTGCGAGATAGTACGCCGTGGCGAGGCCATGGCCGCCACCGCCGATGATGATCGCGTCGTAACGTGGTTTGGGCTCAGGCGAGCGCCAGGCCTTTTCCCAGCCGGTCTGGCCGGCGACGCCTTCCTTGAACAGTGAAAGCGCTGAATAATGTCTTGTCATGCGCTCAAGCCCGCATCATCACGCGACCGATATCGCATCGGTGCGCAGGGGCGTTGAGATGCCGCGCCGCCGGCGTGAGGCCAAACCGGCGCAATCAACTCGCCCCGCCCTTGAAGGTCCATGATCCATTCCGTCCCGCTGCGGATTGGCGAAGGCCATCGACCTTCGCGGCGCGAACTTAGCTTGAATGTACACCTGTGTCCATTAGGCGCGGACATATTCCGGAATCTGTTCGGCGGCATAGACCTGCGGTCGTTGCGAATGTCGGGCCCTGGCGCTCAACGACGTGGTGATTGTGTAATAAGGGGTGGCGCCGGCGTCACGATCTCAGGCCGTCGCGCCGCACGATCACGGAGCGGCGATCACGGCATTGTGAAATGCATTTGCGCGCATCGGCCCGGTGGCGGATTTGCTTCGCTTGGTGATCCCCCATCGATAGGGCAAACTGCCTTCCGGGCTGTCTGGAGGAGAAATGAGAGCACGCGCAGCGACGGTCGGAGACCTCGAGGATGTTTTCCGTGGCCTGTCCAAGCGAATGTCGGACGAGTACCTGGCGGCCGGCAAGGACAGCAAGGCCGCCTACGACAATCTGATGATGAACCTGAAGGAAGGCCGGGCGCATGCGCTGGTCCAGGATGACAAGGCTGTCGCCATCATCGCCTGGCATGAGCACGGCGACGCGGCCGACACGCTGTTTGCCGCACAGGAGGACTTCTTCAGCGCGGCAACCGTTCGCTTCTGCAAGCGCCATATCCGCCATATCCAGGCGCTCGCCGGCAATCTCCCCGTACACTCGCGCAGTTGGCTCCATCGACCGGACGTCGCAAGATGGTTTCGGATCATCGGCTATGTCGACCGGGGGCGAGAGAACGGCGCGACCCTGTTCGAGCTGCCGCCGTCCCCTACCGGCTAGGACGTTCCGGTTATCAGCTGCAGCGGCTTGCACCGCGAACCAATTGGCGGGATGGTATGGAAGGCAGCCGGGGGCACTGGCACGCCGGATATGCATGGCTGCTGGAAATCGAGATGTCGCGCGTTTGCTTGGCCTTTGCCGCGCTTGTTACCCTGGTGAGGCCGACAGAGGCAGGCGAGCGGTTGCCTCATCTGCTCGACAACTCCGATCTGGCGGCCGCCTATCTGGGTGAGTCCGACCTTGTGACCGCCTATGCGACCGGAATGGCCCGCTACCGCCTTCAACTCATGGCGCGTACCGGTACGGCCAACCTCGCCGTCCCTCTCGAACCCCTGGCCTTGCGGCCGGAGTTTCGCCAGCGGACATGGCGCTCGGCCGACGGCAGCCTGCTGCAAGGTTTTGCCGGCAAGGGCGGCTTCCGGCTCACCGTCGGGAACTGCCTTGCCCGCATCTGCGCGGCCAGCGAATGCAGCGAGGCCGGGTGGCCGGTCTATGCCTGCAGCGACGGCCGCAAGCGCAAGATGTCGGTCCAGAGCTTCGTGACGGCAACCTTCGACGGCGTCCCCTACCGGCGGTTGAGCGCACCGCCGGAGCCATGACTTCACAACACGCTGACCGCCCTGCCCGCTTCTGCTTCACCGAAACGCCGCCGGCATGGCGTGCTGGTACGGCCACTTCCACCGGAGACGAACGATCAGCGGCGGCGCAAGAGCCAAATCAGCACCGGACCGCCGATAAGCGTGGCAACGAGACCGGTCGGGATCTGGCGCGGGAAGATCAAGGTGCGGCCGATCCAGTCGGCCAAGACCATGATCAGCGCGCCGGCAAGCACGGTTCCGACGGCCTGCGGCAAGGCGCGGGCAAGGCCGAGGCGGCGGGCCAGGTGTGGCGCCATCAGGCCGATGAAGGTCAGCGGACCGACGATCAGCATGGAGGCGGCGGTCAGCACGGCAACCATCAGCAGCACCAGAAGCCGGGTTCTGGCCACATCGATGCCGAGCGAGCGCAGCGCCGGCGTGCCCAGCGGCAGCATGTCGAGCCAGCGGATGAACAGCGGCGACATCAGCAGCAGGCAAAGCGCGATCGACGCCGTCATGATCGCCGAGCCTTGATCGACACCATAGGTCGAGCCGGTCAGCCAGCTGATGAGAAGCATGGCGCGCGGATCGCCGGTGGCGGTGAGCACCAGGATCAGCGCATCGAACAGCGCCGTCAGCGCGACGCCGGCAAGCAGAAGCCGCTCCGGCGCGTAGGCGGCACGGCGGCCGATGGCAAGCACGGCAAGCAAAGTTGCGAAGGCGCCGACGGCGGCGGCCGCGGTCTGCACGGGGCGGCCCGGATCGGAGACGGCGAACATCGCTACCACCATGCCGAGCGCGGCACCGGCGCTGATGCCCAGAACCTCCGGGCTCGCCATCGGATTGCCGGTCAGCCGCTGCATCATCAGCCCGGCGAGCGCCAGCATGGCGCCGGCGGAAAGTGCGGCAAGCAGGCGCGGCCAACGCCAGGACAATAGGGGCCGCAATTGATCGCCGACGGCGAAGCTCCAACCTTCCGGCCCGGGTCCGAAAGACAGGGCGAGAACCAGAACCGCGAGCATTGCGAGGCCCAATAACGCGAGCAGCATGCCAGGGCGCCTTATCCTGGGCAGGCGCTCGGCGGCGAGCACGGGGGGTTCGGCGCCGAGGCTGAGGCGAGGCAGCAGCCAGAGCAGAAGCGGCGCGCCGAGCAGCGCGGTGATGGCGCCGGTCGGCAAGAGGTCGCCCTGCGGGCCGGTCGCCAGTTGCACCGCCTGGTCGGCAGCCCACAGCAACGCGGCACCGAGCAGCGGCGCCATGACCAGCCGCTGACCGAACCGGCGCGCACCGCCGATACGGGCAAGTGCCGCGGCCGCGAGGCCGACGAAGCCGATGACGCCGACGGCCGCGACGACGAAGGCGACGAGCGCCACGGCCATGGCAAGCCCGGCAAAACGATAGATGCCGAGCGGCACGCCGAGGCTGCGCACGCTTTCGTCCTCGAGGCCGAGCAAGGCCAGCGGCCGCGTCATCAGGCCGATCGCCAATGCAGCTATGCCCAGACGCGGCAGCAGCCACAGTGTCGTCACCCAATCCTGCTGGCCGAGCGAGCCGGCGCCCCAGATGAACAGGCTGGCCAGCCATTCGTGATTGAGAACGACAAGCGCGGCGCCGATCGCTCCGGCATAGAGGCTGACGACGAGGCCGGCGAGCACGACGGACAGCGGCGACAGGCTCTTGTGCCAGGAGAGCGCAAGCACCGCCGCAAGCGCAGCGAAGGCGCCGGCGAGCGCTACCCATTCGCGGCCGAAGGCAAGCAGCGACGGCGCGGCGAGTGTCGCCAGCGCCAGCGCCAGATAGGCGCCGGCCGAAACGCCGACCGTTTCGGGCGAGGCCAGCGGATTGCGCAGCACCTGCTGCAGCACGGTACCGGCAAGGCCAAGTGCGGCACCGCAGAGCAGGCTGACGGCAAGCCTTGGCAGGAAGGCATAATGGACCAGCACCTGCCGCATATCGTCGATGTCGGGCACTGTCAGCGCGTCGAACCAGAACGACGGCGGCAATTGCGCGGCAAGGTTGGTGACCGACGCCGCCAAGCCAAACGCGACGAGCACCGCGCTGAGCAGGAGAGCGCCAAGCGGCCAGCGGCCCGCGCGCGAGGCCGCCGCGCCGGCGAAGCTCGTGCGGCTTTGCGCCATCGTCGCTGCATCCTCAGCCATGGGCGGTCATCGCTTCGGCAAGCACGCGGGCGAAGCGGGAAGCGGCAGGGAGCGCTCCGAACATCAGCACAGGCGGCAGGCGCATGATCGAGCGATTGCGCACGAAGGGCATCGCGTTCCAGACCGGACTTTCGGTCAGCGTGCCGCCGGCACCGGCGGGCAGGGGTTCGAGATAGGCAAGACGCGCGTCATCCATCGTCGCCAGGCCGTCGATGCCAACGGTCGAAAATCCCCAATAATTGGTCTCGGCGGTCCAGGCGTTGCGGATGCCGATGCGGTCTAACGCGTCCTGGAACAGGCTCATGCGGCCATAGACGCGCACATTGCGCGGATCCATGAAGGAGACGACGTAGACCGGCCTCACGGCAACCGGCGCCAGTTCCTCTTTGACCTTTGCGAGGCTTGCCTCGGTCGCGTCGATCAGCGCTTCCCCCTCGGCTTGCCTGCCAACCAGGCCGGCGAGCTTTCGCGTGGCTTCGATGGCGTTGTGGTAGGGCTGCCCGTTCTCCCTATAGATGCCGATCGACATCACCGGCGCGACGCGTTCCAGCAGCGGCTTGATGCCGTCCAGATAGGGGATGCTGAGGATGAGGTCCGGCTTGAGCTGCTGAAGAAATTCGAGATTGGGTTCGAGCAGTGTGCCGACATCGGCGACCTCCTGCGGCAGCGCCGGTTCGACCACCCAATCCTCCCAGACCTTGCGGTCGGCGATGGCGACCGGCCTGACGCCCAGCATCAGCAAGGTCTCAGCCAGCCCGTCATCGAGGCAGACGATGCGTAACGGCTTTGCCGTCGCACCAGCCGGCCGGAAGCCTGCGAAAGGCAGCGCGAAAAGCCCAAGCGCGGCGCGCCGGGTCATACGAGGGGTTTGACGCCGAGGCTTGCCGCTTTTGGTGACAAGCGCCGGTGGTGGGTAGTCCGGCACGGCGCCCGCGAGGCCGTCATTGTCCGTCACGATCCCCGCTCCCTCTACGACAGGCCGGTCTCTGAAATCTATCATCAATGACCGGCTGGACTATGAAACATGACTGCAATAGTCAACATTGAAAGTGACTCGATTAATCGCGAAGGGGTTAGGTTCGGTTAGGTTGCGCATGCGTCGCGCTGCATGGCATCTGTGGGCCGATGACACGCAAGCCCATGCCGACACCGCCTGATGCCGCCCGACGATCCGCTGGCGCGAAAGTCAGCCTCAACCGGGCGCTGTCGAAGCTTGGGCTCTGCTCGCGCAAGCAGGCTGAACTGCTGATCGCCGAGGGGCGCGTGCGGGTGGCGGGAAAGGTGGCGCGCGATCCGTCGCTGCGTGTCGATCTCGGCCGTGACCATATCACCGTCGACGGCGAGCGCGTCGCGGCCGAACGCAAGGTCTATCTGATGCTCAACAAACCGCATGGGCTGGTCACCACGCGCGACGATCCCAAAGGGCGCGGCACCGTCTATGACTGCATTGCCGGTCTCGACCTGCCGTACGTCTCGCCGGTCGGCCGCCTCGACAAGGCGAGCGAAGGCTGCTTCTGATGACCAACGACACGCGGTGGGCGAACGGCCTGCTCGAGCCGGCCTCGCATGTCGCCAAGACCTATCACGTACAGATCGCGTCCGCGCCTGACGAGACGATGCTCGAGCGGTTTCGCGAAGGTGCTGTGGTCGACGGTGAATTGCTGACGGCAAGTTCGATCGAGCTCTTGCGCAGCGGCGGGCGCACGGCGTGGCTGGAGATCGTGCTCGACGAGGGCCGCAACCGGCAGATCCGCCGCCTGCTCGGCGCTTTCGACATCGAGGTGCTGAGACTGGTGCGGGTGGCAATCGGGCAGCTGCAGTTGGGTGATCTGGCGAAAGGCAAGGCGCGGCATTTGACAGCCGAAGAGCTTGCGATGCTGGCAGCCTAACGGCGGTTCCCGTAACGTCCTATCAGCGTTACCAGCGGAGAAGCCTTGAAACGCTAGCGGGACAGCGCCCCCCTCTGTCCTGCCGGACATCTCCCCCACTTGGGGGGAGATCGGACG
>NZ_LPWA01000150.1 GCF_001510895.1 Mesorhizobium loti
CGACCTTTGGCGTGAATCATTTCTACCCAGATCCAACCTCGACGTGCAGGATTGATTCGAAAGGCTTGGCGGGGACAGCACCCCCCTCTGCCTTGCCAGGCATCTCCCCCGCAAGGGGGAGATTGGCAGTTTTCGCGCCGGCGCTAATCCTTGCTACCCCACCACCCGCAGGTTCGACAGCTCGTTCGCAATTTCCTTGAAATTGTTGGAAAGCGTCGCGCCGGTCGCGTTCCAGAACAGCTTGGCGGGCTTGCTGGGGTCGGTCGGGTCCTTGCGGAAGCGGGAGTCGGACGAGCAGGTCTTCAGCGCCTCCATCGCCTTCTTGTCGCCGGCATCGGTCGAGGACATGTCGAGCGCCACCGTCATCACCATGATGTTGGCCGCCTTGGCGTTGTCGCAGAGCTTGGCCATCTGCTCGTTGAGGGCGTTGGTATAGTTGCTCGAGGAATAGTTGAACTGGCCGATATCGCTCGATGTGCCGCCGAACAGGCGGGTGACCGATGTGCCGTTATAGCCGACGCCGGTATAGCCGTAGGCCGCATAGGTCGACTTGTTGCCGGCCGGGTCTGGATTTACCGTCGAATAGGTGTTCTCGCCGTCGGTCAGCACGATGACGACCTTGTCGTTGCCGCGCTCGGTTTCCGGCCGTCCTTCGGTGAATGGTGCTGCGCTTGAGACGGTGCGCCAGCCCCAGGCCATGCCCTCCGGAACATTGGTGTTGCCGTTGGGAACCATCAGGTCGATCGCTGCCTTGACGGCTGCGAGCCCGTCGGCGCTGGTGACGTCGGTGAGGGGCGTGATCGGTGTCGTGGTGCAGCTGTAGTTCGGGCCGGCGCCCGCGCCCAGCACCGGGGCATTCATCGGCCGCGGCAGGAAATACTTGGCCATGTTGGACTGCTGCGTCTTGCCAGTGCTGCTCGACGGGTCGTCGTTCCACCAGCTGTTGGCGGCGCCGTAGGTCGCCGGCTTCGGCTCGTCCGGATCCTGCGTCACTTTCCAATGGTTGCCGGGCTCGTCCGGAGCGAACATCGGCACGAACATGGTAGCTGGGTCGCCGACGCCGATGCCGGTGTTGTTCGGTCCGCCAGATGCCGGCGTGTCGTCGACATTGTAGGGATAAGGCCGCACCTCGACGCAACCCTGCCAGCTGGCGAACGGGCCGTAGGTGTCGTTGTAGTCGTATTCGTTGTGGCTGCGCTCGCAGGTGTTGTGGGAACGGTATTCGTCGCACACGACACGCTTGCTGCCGACGATGCGCTCATGGCTGGTGACGACCTTCATGTCCCGATAGAGCGAGAAGCGGCTCAGCGCCTGGCCTTCCTCCGTGCCCCAGCCGGTGCCTTTCTTGTACCAGATGCCGTTGATCTTCTCGGCGTATTTGTCAGCGGCGTCGAGCGTCGACCAGTCGAAATTCTCATTGGCGATCGGCGACAGCCCGTAGACGTCCATCCAGGAGGCGTTGTCATTGTCCGGCCCGACATTGACCGAGGCGGCGAAGGGCACCAGGCTGAACTGGACCGGCTTGTCGATCTGCTTGATCTGCGCCGCCTGCTGGGCCAGCGTGTCGACGAGCTGCTTGGCGGCCTGTTTGAGCAGGTCGATGCGCTTTTGCCCGGTGCCGGATCCCTTCGTCGACATCGAGCCCGAATTGTCGAGCACCATCGCCACTTCGAGCGTGTTCTTCAGCCGCACCTGCGAGCACGGCCCGAGCGTGATCGGCTTGTTGGCGTCGCCTTCGGACGCGCCGTTGAGCAGCGCCGCCGCCGGGTAGAAATAGGGGTGGTAGTTGAGCGTCGCGCACATGCTCACCAGGCCGCCGCCGGCCTGGCTGCTGGGCAGCGTGACATCGAGCGAGATAGTCGCCGGGTCGATGTTGTTGAGGTTGGCGTTGAAGAAGTCGATCGCATAGGCCCTGATCTGATCGTCGGTGGCGCCTTCCGCCAAGCGCCTCGCAGCGGCGAAGTTCGCGGCGTCGAGCGCATTCAGCACCATCTGCCTTTGCCGGTTGAGTTCCGTGAAATCGACGCGACCGCCAAGGCGCCCATCAGGGGCACCATGCGATCGCCGTCATGAGGGCATAATTGCCGCGCCGGTCGCGGCAAAATCGACGCCAGAATTCGCGCATCTGTGGTAGGCGGCTCTGCATGCGGTTACTGCATCATCACTGTTTCGGACGGCCGTTGATTGAAGGCGCACTTGCCGGTCACGGTGTAGAAGAAGTCGGCATTGGAAACCGGTGCCGGCACCGCATTGCCGCCGTCTTCCCAGGCCTGGTAGCTGGTCTGGCCGCAGGGCACGGCGGTGAAGATGTCGACCTTCTCTCCAGTTGCGACCTCGGGCATATCGGTTCCGCTGGCGCCGATATAGAGCCGGTTCGAGGTGGCGGCATCGTTCGACTGCAGCGTCTTCGGGTTGCCGGAGGGCACATCCATCTGCAGGTAGAGCTGGTCCATCTGGCTGACGTCGATGGAGGCTCCGGCGCCACTGGCCGGGTAGGTGGTGGTCGCGCAGGTGGTGAGGAAGTAGATCGTCTTGTTGTTGTTGCTTTTATCCTTGGTGGTGCCGGGGATCGACCCGGCCGGCGGATTGCTGAAGGCGCTGGTTGAGCCCGTCGTCGTGCAGGTCTGCTGCTGGACCTGGGTCTGCGTGGTTCCATTCACCGTGTAGACAGTGCTGGTTCCGTAGCCCTTCGGCTCGGTCACGGTGTAGCTCTTGTTGTGGTCCTGATAGGTGTACTTATAAGGGACGTAGTTGTAGTCGATCTTCATGAGGCTCTGGTCGTTCGTCTGGGCGAACTTGGTGCCGTAGAGCGTCATCGTCTTGTTCCAGTAGCCCGACACTTTCGACACCTTGAAGTCGGCCTGCACCAGCGCCGGCGTCTTGCGCACCGAGGAGCCGACGCCGACATTCACCGTGTCGATCCTGGCGATCCCCATGAAATCGGTCGGCATCGGATAGGCCGCCGTGGCGCTGAATGTCGCCGTGCCGTCGGCGGCGACGTCGACACCTGTGAGCGTCGTTGCGCCCTGCCCGCTATTGGCCGCATAGGCCTGCTGCAGCGCCACCTGGCGGTCGGCCTTCGAGGTCGTCGTCGGCATCGTGGTGATCGACAGGACCGCGGCATCGAGCGCGCTCTGCATGTTGCTTCTGGTGGTCACCGCCGAGGTGTAGTCGACGGAAAAGCCGACCGCGAGCAGCAGCGACAGCATTGCCATGACTACGACAGGCACGAAGGAGCCGTCGCTGCAACGAAGGAATCGGCCGATCATGTCAATGGCGGCTGCGGGGACATGATTGTCCCGCCTTTCGCGAAGAATCCGCGGATCATTGCGCTTAGCCCCCGCCAAAGACCCAATTGGTGTACGACCAAGGTCGTATTTGATCTGCAACCATGGTCATAAATCACTAAATTTCAGCTTGAGCGAAACGATCAACAACGCACCGCCTTTTTGACCGCGCGTTAACCCTTTGCTGTCGGGCAGGCGACATCGGGGCTCGCCCGCCGGCGATGGCGAAAGCTGGTGACAGGATGGAGCGCTTCGGTTATGCGAGACCGGCCGCGGCGGCCTCCTGACTAAAAGGACGGCTGTCGCGGCCTTGCCAGAGATCAGATCAGGAAAACGGCATGGCGGATTCGCCCGACATCATCGCTTCGCTCGCCGATCTGACGGGCAACTACGCGGCCATTCTGTGCGACGTCTGGGGCGTGGTGCACAATGGCGAATGGCACTTTCCCGTCGCCGCGGAGGCATTGGCCCGGGCGCGCGCGGCAAAAGTGCCGGTGGTGCTGATCACCAATTCGCCGCGCCGCAGCGCCGACGTCGTTGCGCAGATGAATGTGATCGGCGTGCCGGCCGATGCCTATGACCGCGTCGTCACCTCGGGCGACGTCACGCGCGATCTGATCGCCGAGGGTCCGAGGAAGATTTTCCACATCGGCCCGGAGCGCGACTTCACCCTGTATGACGGCCTCGGCGTCGAACTGGTCGAAGAGTTCGAAGCCACTGGCGTCGTCTGCACCGGACTATATGACGACGAGGTGGAAAAGCCCGCCGACTACGCGGAGCTGCTGCAGCGCCTGCGCGTCCGCAACCTGCCGTTCATCTGCGCCAATCCAGATATACTGGTGGAGCGCGGCGAGCGCACCATCTGGTGCGCCGGCGCGCTCGCCCGCGACTATGCGCAGCTCGGCGGCCGCACGCTTATCGCCGGCAAGCCTTTCGCGCCGATCTACAACCTCGCCATGAAGGAAGTTGCCGGCCTGCTCGGCCGCGCGGTCGAGCGCTCGGCTGTCCTGGCCATCGGCGACGGCATGATGACCGACGTCAAGGGCGCTACCGACAACGGCTTCGACGTGCTCTATGTTTCGGGCGGCATTCATGCCCGCGACTATGGCGATCCTTTGCGGCCCGATCCCGAAAGGCTGGCGGGCTTCCTCGCAACGCACGGCTATCGGCCGGTCGCAGTCATCGCGCGGCTGCAATAGGCAGGTAGCGTTGCCATGACGGGCGCCCCGACATTACGCAGGTCGACATGACGCAAGCTTTTGAACGCATTTCGGCGGTCGCGCCGTTGCCGGCCCATCTGCGCGGCGGCGTCGTGGCGATCGGCAATTTCGACGGCGTCCATCGCGGTCACCTCTCGGTGCTGGAGCGGGCGCTGGCCGAGGCCGGCCGCCGCGGCGTGCCGGCGCTGGTGCTCACCTTCGAGCCGCATCCGCGCAAGGTGTTCAGGCCGGAAGTGCCGCTTTTCGTGCTGACGCCGCCGCCGATGAAGGCGCGGCTGCTGGCCAAGCTCGGCTTTGCCGCCCTGGTCGAGCAGCCGTTCACGCGCGACTTCGCCGCGCTCTCGGCCGAGGCTTTCGTGACCGACGTGCTGGAGCACAAGCTCGGCGTCAGCCATGCCGTCACCGGCTTCGACTTCCATTTCGGCAAGGACCGCCAGGGCGGCCCGGCCTTCCTGATGGTGGCCGGCGAGCGCCACGGTTTCGGTGTCACGCTGGTCGACGCCTTCCGCGACGAGGGCGCCGAGGTGGTCTCGTCGAGCCGCATCCGCGGCCTGCTCTGCGACGGCAAG
This sequence comes from Mesorhizobium loti, assembly GCF_001510895.1. Classification (GTDB taxonomy): domain Bacteria; phylum Pseudomonadota; class Alphaproteobacteria; order Rhizobiales; family Rhizobiaceae; genus Mesorhizobium; species Mesorhizobium loti_A. The sequence goes on from NZ_LPWA01000150.1 coordinate 5,077, forward strand.
GTCGAGGAGGCCGCCGGTCTGCTCGGCTACCGCTTCACCGTCGAGAGCGAAGTGATCGGCGGCCAGCAGCTCGGCCGCACGCTTGGCTTCCCGACCGCCAATATGAGGCTTTCGCCGGAAGCCACTCTGAAGGAAGGCATTTACGCCGTCCGCTTCCGCCGCGCCGACGGCACGCTGCATGATGGCGTCGCCAGCTTCGGCCGGCGTCCGACCGTCGACGACAATGGCGCGCCGCTGCTCGAAACCTATGTCTTCGACTTCTCCGGCGATCTCTATCGCGAGACCTGCCAGGTGTCGTTCTTCGGTTATCTGCGCCCCGAGCTGAAATTCGATGGGCTCGAAGCGCTGGTGGTGCAGATGAAGCGGGACGAGGCCGAGGCGAGGGCGCTGCTTTCGGGCGTGCGCCCGCTATCGGAGCTGGACGCCGCGATCTGTTTTTGACGGGAGCTACCGCTTCAACGCCAGCCCGATGGCAATAAAGCTCCAACCCTGGAAGATCAGGTCGATGGCCAGGAACATGCCGAGCACCCACAGGCTGTTGACCGGCCAGCCCATGGCGATGATCAGGCCAAGCAGGATCGTGATGATGGCGGCCGCGAGCAGCCATCCCCAGCCTTGCTCCGGCCGATGATTGTAGGCGACCCAGGCTCTCAGCAGCCCGGAAGCGACGAGCGCGATCGCCAGGAGCAGCGTCAGCACCGCCGAGGCAAGCAGCGGATTGTCGAAGGCGAAGAAGCCTGCGACCGCGTAGAGCAGACCGCTAAGCAGCCAGTAGAAGAAGCGCCCCCAGGTCTTGACGCCGAAGGCATGGATGATCTCGATGGCGCCGGCCATCAGCATCAGCCAGCCGACGACATAGACCGAGGCGACGGTGGCGATGAAGAGATTGCCGAAAGCGATGCCGCCGAAAATCAGGAGCAGCACGCCGAGAGCCACGAACCATCCCCATTTGTCGCGCGTCCGTCCGATCGCGTCTTTCAGGGTATCGCCTTGCAAGCTCATGGCTTCGTCTCCCTCCAGAGTTCGCCGCGCATCCTTTGGTTGAAGGGAAGGTAATCCCAATAGTATTGCCCGTCCAGCGCCGCCGCTATTGCAAACAGGGGCCGAAGCTGGTGTCATCCTGTTTTGCGCTAATGCATGTCGCCCAAAAGTGCGTAGCGGTTTTGGGAGAACCACATGCATCAAAACAAAGACTTAAGCGCGTTGCCTGAATCCGTTTCTGCGCGACGCGCTTTAGGGAGGTATGGCGATGAAGCGATCCTCTGGGCTCGCCCTGTTTTCCTCTGCTCTCGCTTTGTGCACTGCCGCTTCGGCGCCTGCGTTCGCGGCACAACCCGGCGATCCGCCGGACGGCATCGCCAAGATAGAAACGGTGGTCGTCATTTTCGCCGAGAACCGCGGCTTCGACAATCTCTATGGCCATTTCCCCGGCGCCGACGGCATCGACAAGGCGAGCAAGGAAAGCCTTGAGCAGCGTGACCGTGACGGTTCGGTGCTGTCCGAACTGCCGCCGGTCTGGGACGGGCTGACCGCCAAGGGCGTCACGCCGCCGGTGACGCAGGCGATGACCGAGCACCTTCCGAACGAGCCGTTCACCGTGAACGACGCGAAGGGTTTCAACGTTCCGCTCAGCGTCATAACGCACGATCTATGGCATCGCTACTACCAGAACCAGATGCAGATCAACGGCGGCAAGAACGACATGTTCGTCGCCTGGGCCGATTCAGGCGCCATGCCGATGAGCAACTGGGACACTTCCAAGACCGACATGTGGGCGGTCGCGCAGAAATACGTGCTGGCCGACCATTTCTTCATGGGTGGCTTCGGCGGTTCGTTCTTCAACCACCAGTGGCTGATCTGCGCCTGCGCGCCTTATTATGCTGACGCCGACAAGAACCCGGCCAAACCGTCGATTTCGGTGACGGACGATAGCGGCACAGCGCTGAAGATCGCCGACAATTCGCCGAAGTCGGCGCGCGACGGTATTCCGAAATTCGTTTCCGACGCAATCTCACGCCTGACTTCTACGCGGTGAACACGATGCAGCCGCCTTACCAGCCGAGTGGCAACGATCCGGCGCCTGGCGGCGATCCGCGCATGGCGGATCCGACCAAGCCGACGACATTGCCGCCGCAGACGGAGCCGACCATCGGCGACATGCTCAGTCTCAAGCACGTCAGCTGGGCGTGGTATTCGGGCGCCTGGCAGTACACGCTCGACCACGGCAACCACACGCCGACCCCGAATTTCCAGTACCATCACCAGCCGTTCAACTACTACGCCAACTTCGCGCCGGGCACCGAGGCCAGGCGCGAGCATCTGCGCGACGCCGGGCTCGCCGGAGTGAGCTTCATCCAGGCCATCGACGACGGCGCCCTGCCGCAGGTCTCCTTCTACAAGCCGCAGGGCAATCTCAACGAGCATTCCGGCTATGCCGACATCCAGGCCGGCGACCGCCATATCGCCGACGTCGTCGCCCATCTGGAGAAAAGCCCGCAATGGCCGCATATGCTGGTCGTCGTCACCTATGACGAGAACGGCGGCATCTGGGATCACGTCGCGCCGCCCAAGGGCGACCGCTGGGGACCGGGCACGCGCATCCCAGCGATCATCGTTTCGCCTTTTGCCAAGCACAGCTATGTCGACCATACGCCCTATGACACGACGTCGATCCTGCGCTTCATCACCGAGCGCTTCGAATTGCCGGTGCTGCATGGCATCGTGGTCCGCGACAAGGCCGTGGCCGCGCACGGCGAGCCGCCGCTCGGCGATCTTACCGGCGGGCTCGACCTGAATTGAGGGCGCGTATCCGGAGGACGAAGATGGACGCCGACAGGATCGTCGCCCTGGTCACTGCTGCCGGTATTGAACTTACCGACCGCCGGCGTAGCGCCAAGGGTGATGGCTGGTCGCTCAGCTTCTCCAACGGCACCACTGTCGAGGTGGGGGACGACGGATCGGCGCGCATTGCCGGCAAGGGCGCCAGGGCCGTAGCCACGCTGCTGGACCTGCCGGCCGCGTCGCGCGGCACCTGATCCGCGCGGCCGTTCTTTTGCTTGGCGGCTATCGCCAGCGTTACAGATTTTAAGTCAAAATTTACCGCACTGGCGCCATGCCTTCCGCATTGCCGGGTGTTCCTGCCGGCCTGTTTCGCGTAAGGGTTGACGATGCGTATTGTCGGGACGATTCCGCTGGTTCTCGCTTCTGGCCTGATGGCCGCCTCCGCCGCCCAGGCGGGCGAGGGGAGCTGGATTTCCGGCGATTGGTACCTGACGCTCGGCGCCACCGGCCTCGTCGCGCCGAATTTCGAGGGCGGCAAGAAGTATATGCTGAGCGCCCAGCCGATCATCTCGCTTGGCAAGGTGGGACCGGAGGCGCGCTTCACCTCGCGCAACGACAACATCTCGCTGGCGCTGATCGACGACGGCAGCGTGCGCGCCGGCTTGACCGGCAAATTCCTGTTCTCGCGTGACAGCAAAGATGAGCTCGAAGGACTCGATCCCGTGCGCTGGGGCGGCGAGGTCGGCGGCTTCTTCGAATTCTATCCGCTGGATTGGGTGCGGGCGCGTGCCGAGCTGCGGCACGGCATCCGCGCCCACAATGGCTTCGTCGCCGACATCGCTGCCGACGCCTTCTACGACGTCACGCCGACTGTCCGCATCTCCGGCGGTCCGCGCGTCTCCTTCGCCTCGTCCGACTATTTCGACGCCTATTACGGCGTCAACGCCACGGAGGCCGCCGCTTCCGGTCTCAGCGAATACCATCCGGGCGGCGGGGTGAAGTCGACCGGTCTCGGCGGCGCGATCACCTGGAAGGTGACCGAGCCGATGACGGCGAGCGTCTTCACCGAATATTCGCGCCTGATGGGGCCGGCAGCCGATTCCAGCCTCGTCAAGGAGCGCGGCGACCGCAACCAGTGGACCGTCGGCGTGTCGACCACCTATCGCTTCAATTTCTCGATGTAGGGCAACAAACCGGCGCTTTGCCTTGAAATCCGCGCTTTATTCCTGCCGCTGCATCCGCTAAAAGCCACGCCATGACGAGCTTTTCGCGCCTTTTCGCGATCGCGATACGAATTACGGGCCCGGTGTTCCGGGTGGCCTGAGCGCCGCCGGAGCCGCCGGGAGTTTTCGCGCGCGCCCCTCGCGCTTTTTCAAGAAAATGCTAGTTCAACGCCCGGGCTTTCCGACGCCGGGCAACGCAGATGGCAGATCAATGACCGACACCGTTGAAACGATCGACTATTCCAAAACGCTTTACCTGCCGCAGACGGATTTCCCGATGCGCGCCGGCCTGCCCGAGAAGGAACCCGGCCTGGTCAAGCGCTGGCAGGACATGGACCTTTACCGCAAGCTCCGCGAGGAGGCCGCAGGCCGTGAGAAATTCGTGCTGCATGACGGCCCGCCCTATGCCAACGGCAACATCCATATCGGCCATGCGCTGAACAAGATCCTCAAGGATGTCATCAACCGCTCCTTCCAGATGCGCGGTTACGATGCCAATTACGTGCCTGGCTGGGACTGCCACGGCTGCCGATCGAATGGAAGATCGAGGAGCAGTATCGCGCCAAGGGCAAGAACAAGGACGAGGTGCCGGTCAACGAGTTCCGCAAGGAATGCCGTGACTTCGCGCAGCACTGGATCAAGGTGCAGGGCGACGAGTTCCAGCGCCTCGGCGTCATCGGCGACTTCCACAACCCCTATACGACCATGGCCTACCACGCCGAGGCGCGCATCGCCGGCGAGCTGTTGAAGTTCGCCATGTCGGGCCAGCTCTATCGCGGTTCCAAGCCTGTCATGTGGAGCGTGGTCGAGCGCACCGCGCTGGCCGAGGCCGAGGTCGAATACCAGGATTATGAGAGCGACACGATCTGGGTAAAATTCCCGGTCGCGAGCCTTGCGCGCCCGGTGGACGGCGGCGAGGGCGGGCAGCCGGCGGCGTTGTCCGAGACCTCGCTGGACCTGCTCGAAGCCCATGTCGTCATCTGGACGACGACGCCCTGGACGCTGCCCGGCAACCGCGCCGTCAGCTATTCGCCGCGCGTCGCCTATGGCCTCTATGAGGTGACGGCGGCCGAGAACGCTTTCGGCCCGCAGCCCGGCGAGAAGCTGATCTTCGCCGACGCGCTGGCCGCGGACGCCGCGGCCAAGGCCAAGGTCACCTTGAACCGCCTTCACAACGTTTCGGCCGAACAGCTTGCAAGCCTTACGCTTTCGCATCCGTTCAGGGGTCTTGCCGACGGTTATCAGTTCCCCGTACCGATGATCGCTGGCGAACATGTCACCGACGATGCCGGCACCGGCTTCGTGCACACCGCACCCAGCCATGGCCGCGAGGACTTCGACGCCTGGATGGACGCGGTGGCCGAATTGCTCAAGCGCGGTGTCGATACCGCTATTCCGTTCCCCGTCGACGATGCCGGCTTCTTCACCAAGGATGCGCCGGGCTTCGGCCCGGACCGCGAGGGCGGACCGGCGCGCGTCATCGACGACAACGGCAAGAAGGGCAACGCCAACCAGGCGGTCATCGATGAACTGATCAAGCGCAACGCGCTGTTTGCGCGCGGCCGGCTGAAACACAGCTATCCGCATTCCTGGCGCTCGAAAAAGCCGGTCATCTTCCGCAACACGCCGCAATGGTTCGTTTATATGGACAAGGACCTCGGCGACGGCACGACACTGCGCAGCCGCGCGCTGAAGGCGATCGACGCCTCGCGCTTCGTGCCCGGGGCGGGTCAGAACCGTATCCGCGCCATGATCGAGGAACGCCCCGACTGGGTGTTGTCGCGCCAGCGCGCCTGGGGCGTGCCGATCGCTGTGTTCGCCGACGTCGACGGCAATGTGCTGAAGGACGAAGCGGTCAACCAGCGCATCATGGACGCCTTCGAGAAGGAGGGCGCCGACGCCTGGTTCGCGCCCGGCGCCAAGGAGCGCTTCCTCGGCAACCATGATGCCGCGAAATGGCACCAGGTGATGGACATCCTCGACGTCTGGTTCGATTCCGGCTCGACGCATGTCTTCACGCTGGAGGATCGTCCGGATCTCAAATGGCCGGCCGACGTCTATCTCGAAGGCTCCGATCAGCATCGCGGCTGGTTCCACTCATCGCTGCTCGAAAGCTGCGGCACCAGGGGCAGGGCGCCTTACGACACGGTCATCACCCATGGCTTCACCATGGATGAGGAGGGCCGCAAGATGTCGAAGTCGCTCGGCAACACCGTCGTGCCGCAGGACGTCATCAAGCAGTCCGGCGCCGACATATTGCGGCTCTGGGTGGTCACGACCGACTATTGGGAAGACCAGCGGCTCGGCAAGAACGTGCTGCAGACCAACATCGACGCCTACCGCAAGCTGAGGAACACCATCCGCTGGATGCTGGGCACGCTTGCCCATGACGACGGCGAGGACGTCCCGCTGGATAAGATGCCGGAGCTGGAGCGGCTGATGCTGCATCGGTTGTCCGAGCTCGACGAGGCGGTGCGCCTGGGTTACGACGCCTTCGAGTTCAAGCGCATCACCCGCGCGCTGCTCGACTTCATGGTGGTCGAGTTGTCGGCCTTCTACTTCGACATCCGCAAGGACGCGCTCTACTGCGACGCGCCGTCCAGCCTGCGCCGCAAGGCGGCGGTGCAGGTCGTGCGCCACCTCTTCGAATGCCTGGTGAAGTGGCTGTCGCCGATGCTGCCCTTCACGATGGAGGAGGCCTGGCTCGACCGTCACCCGGATGCCGTCTCGGTGCATCTCGACCAGTTCCCGGCGATCCCGGAAAACTGGCGCAACGAGGCGCTGGCCGAGAAATGGCGCAAGGTCCGGCAGGTGCGCCGCGTCGTTACCGGCGCGCTCGAGATCGCGCGCGCCGAAAAGCTGATCGGCTCCTCGCTCGAAGCCGTGCCGGTGGTCACCATCGACGATGCAGCACTTGAAGCGGCGATCGCCGATGTCGACATGGCCGAGATGGCGATCACCAGCGACCTGGTCATCAGGCATGGCAAGGCTCCCCAAGGCGCGTTCACCCTGGACGACGTCAAGGGCGTCGCCGTGGTCGTGGAAAAGGCCGAAGATCGCGGTCTGGTCAAATGCGCGCGCTCCTGGCGCTACACGGCCGATGTCGGGCAGGACCCGGAATTCCCGGACGTTTCGGCCCGCGACGCGGCGGTGCTGCATGAGCTGAAGGCGCTCGGGCGTATATAAGCCGGTGCAAAAGTGCCACGCCGGGCGGCGCAAATCCGCCCGCGCGTTGCCCTTAATAAGTGGTTGAGGTAAACACGCGACACTCCGGCAGACAAATTGTCGCCGGATTTCCATCGCAAGTGCGGGGAAGAAGGGGACCGCGCCCCTGTGGCCGGTGGCGACCGAAAGGCTGTTAGAGTGGGACTTTTTGGCATGACCGAAAGAACGTTCGCGCGCGCCGCGCTGCTGGCGCCGCTTGTGGCATCGGCCTTTGCCATGTCGGGCTGTGTCGGCTCACCGACCTACGGAACCGACAAGACCGCCGCCGAACAGCTCGCCGATGACGTTTCCGGCGCCATTGCCATCACGCCGAAACATCGCGACCCGATCGACTACAAGCCGCGCCCGGATCTGGTGAAGCCGGCGCCGGGGCAGAAGGAAAACCTGCCGCCGCCGCAGGAAAGCATCCAGACGGCGAGCGCCGACTGGCCCGAATCGCCCGAGGCTCGCCGCGCCCGCATCCGCGCCGACGCGACCGCCCACCAGAACGATCCGAACTACCAGCCGGAAGCTGTCGAGGACGTGCAGACCGATCCGGTGGCGGTGAAGAAGGCGATGGCCGATTCGGCGTCCAGCCACCCGCCGCGCTGGTCGCCGGAGGATTCCAGTGCTGGCCGTTCCGCCGAGATCCAGCGCCGTCTGGCCGAGAGCAAGCAGGGCAATCCCAATGCCCGCAAATATCTGAGCGAGCCTCCGCTTGCCTATCGTCAGGCTGCCGACACCGCGCCGCAGAACGAGCTTGGCGAGGACGAGTACAAGAAGGAGCGCCGGCTCAAGGCGCAGGCGGAAGGCAAGAAGAGCGGCGGCTGGTTCGACTGGCTGGGCCTTTAAGCTTTCGCCGCGGTCAACCGCGCCGCAGCCCTATATTTCCCGTTTCCCGCGGAAGAAATCCTTGAGGATGAGGGCGGCTTCGCTTTCGCCGAGCCCCGGATAGATGTCCGGCGTGTGGTGGCAGGTGGGCGAGGCGAAGAAGCGCACGCCGTTGACCACCGCGCCGCCTTTCTCGTCGGCGGCACCGTAGTAGAGCCGCCGCAGCCTCGCGAAGGAGATGGCGCCGGCGCACATGGCGCAGGGCTCCAGCGTCACGTAGAGGTCGTGGCCGGCAAGCCGCTCGCTGGCGAGTTTGCGGCAGGCGTCGCGGATCGCCAGCACCTCGGCATGGGCGGTCGGGTCGGCGAGTTCGCGCGTGCGGTTGCCGGCCTTCGCCACGACCGTGTTGCCGTTGGCGATCACCGCGCCGACAGGCACTTCGCCGCGGCTTGCGGCCGCTTCGGCTTCCTGGAGCGCCAAAGCCATGAAATCCGGCCGCTTCACGCGGTTTCCATTCCGATTACTCCTCGCCACCCGATGGTGATCCTGTTATCTAGCGCGTGACCTTGAAAACCGGAATCGGTTTTTGCCGCGCTGCTGTACGCGCAAAATCAAGATGACACTGCCTGCGTTGCGCGTCCGAACGGGCGCGTGCGGCGTAGCAGTCCAAGACGAGCAAGATCCATATGGACGACGATAAGAAACCATCACGACAAAAAGGGCCGCGCAAAGGCGGATCGAAACCGGCGTCGCGCGGCGATAAGCCGTTCCGCAAGGGGCCGCGCTCCGAAGGCAAGCCCTTCGAGAAGCGCGACGGCGCGCGAAAACCCTATGCGCTACGGGGCGACCGCCCGATGGCGGCCGAAGGCGAGCGGCGCGATTCACGCGCAGCTACAAGCCGCGTGAAGCAGGTGAGGGCGGGGAGCGTGGCGAAAGGCCGTTCCGCAAAGGACCGCCGCGCGAGGGCAAGCCCTTCGACAAGCGCGAAGGCCGCAAACCCTACACCCCTCGCGGCGACCGGCCGATGGCCGCTGAAGGCGAGCGCGGCGAAAGGCGCTTCGACCGTCCCAAACGTGAGTTCGCGGAGCGGCCAAAGCGCGATTTCGGCGATCGTCCGCCGCGTGGCACCGCGCCCAAGCAGGGCGGCTTCAAGCCGCGTCCGCATCCCTCGGAAGCAGCTCCGGAGGCCGGCGAGCGCATCGCCAAACGGCTGGCGCGCGCCGGCATCGCCTCGCGCCGCGACGCCGAGGAACTGATCGCCGCCGGCCGCATCAAGGTCAACGGCAAGGTGCTGACTTCGCCCGCCTTCAACGTCATGGCCAACGACGTCATCCATCTCGACGGCACGGAAATCCCGCCGATCGAGCGCACGCGGCTGTTCCTGTTCCACAAGCCGGCGGGCGTGGTCACCACCAACCGCGATCCGGAAGGCCGCAAGACCGTCTTCGACGTGCTGCCGGCCGACCTGCCGCGGCTGATGACCGTCGGCCGCCTCGACATCAACACCGAAGGGTTGCTGCTGCTCACCAATGATGGCGGGCTGTCGCGGGTGCTTGAATTGCCGGCCACCGGCTGGCTGCGGCGCTACCGCGTCCGCGTCCACGGCAAGGTCGAGGAGCGCGCGCTGGCCGCCTTGCGCGACGGCATCGCCGTCGACGGCGTCTTCTACGGTTCGGTCGAGGCCTCGCTCGATCGAGAGCAGGGCACCAACGCCTGGCTGACGATCGGGCTTCGCGAGGGCAAGAACCGCGAGGTGAAGAACATTCTTGGCGCGCTTGGCCTCGAAGTGACGCGGCTGATCCGCATTTCCTATGGGCCGTTCCAGCTCGAGGATCTCCCCGAGGGCCATGTGCTGGAGATCAAGGGTCGCGTGCTGCGCGACCAGCTTGGCGAACGGCTGGTCGAAGAGTCCGGCGCCAATTTCGATGCCGAGATCCAAAAACCTTTCTCCAACAAGCCGGTGCGGCGAAGCGAGCCGCGCCGCGAGGAGGGCGAGCGGCCGAAATTCTCGCGTGAGGGCGACCGCCGTCCGATCGGCGAAGGCGGGCTGATCAAGGCCCGCAAGCATCGCGAAGGCAGCCGCGACGAGGCGCTGGGCAAGCTGTCGACCAAGCCTGACAGGGCCTTCGGCGAGCGCGGCCCCAAGTCCGGCTTCGACAAGTCTGGCTTCGATAAATCCGAGCGCGGTTTCGGCAAGTCCGAACGCGGCGGCTTCGGCGGCAAGAAATCCGAGCGCGCGCAGCGGCCGATCGAGCCGCCCGGCCAGCGCAAGGCCAATGTCTGGATGGCGCCGGGCGCGCGCCCCATCGGCAAGGGCAGGGCGGAGGCCGACGCCGCCAAGGCCGCCGAGGCAAAGGCGCGCAAGGCGTCGTTCAAGCCCGGCGGCAAGGGCAAACCGTTCGGCAAGCCAAGAGGCGATCGACCGGAGGGAAGCGGTGGGGGCAGCGGCGGCGACAGGCCACGCGGTCCGAAGGGTCCGAGGGGTGGCAATGCGGATCGTCGGCGGTGAGTTTCGCGGGCGTCCGCTGGCGACGCCCCGTTCGAATGCCATCCGCCCGACCACCGACCGCACCCGCGAGGCGGTGTTCAACGTGCTGGCGCACCGCCACGCCGGCAAGCTCGAAGGCGGCCGCGTGCTCGATCTCTTTGCCGGCACCGGCGCGCTCGGTCTGGAGGCGCTGTCGCGTGGCGCCTCCTATTGCGTGTTCATCGAGGAATCGGCGGAAGGACGCGGGCTGATCCGCGAGAATGTTGAAGCCTTCGGGCTCACCGGCCGCACAAAAATCTTCCGCCGCGACGCCACGCATCTCGGCGAAGCCGGCACGCTCTCGCCCTTCGGCCTGGTCTTCGCCGATCCGCCCTATGGCAAGGGCCTCGGCGAACGCGCGCTGCGCTCGGCAAAGGCCGGCGGCTGGCTTCTGCCGGGCGCGCTCTGCGTGGTCGAGGAAGCGGCCTCGGCGCCGTTCGAACCAGGCGAAGGTTTTTCCGTGGTGGATGAGCGCGGCTATGGTGATACGGTGATCAGGTTCATTGAGGCGAGTTAAGCGCGGCGCCCCCTTCTCCCCCGAGGGAAGAAGGTTAGGCCATGCCTCGAAAATGACGAACAATTCACTTTGCCTCTCGTGAGAACCTTTTCTATCGTCGCGCGACCGAAACCGGAGCATTTGATGACATTAAGCACCAGAGGGCTGGGCGCAGCACTCCTTGCCGGCGCGCTGGCGCTTGTAGCGCAGGCTCCAGCGCGGGCCGGGGACGAAGCCGAGGTCAAGGATTTCCTGCTCGACAACGGCATGGAAGTGGTCGTCGTTCCAGACCATCGCGCGCCGATCGTCACCCATATGGTGTGGTACAAGATCGGCAGCGCCGACGAGCCGCCCGGCAAATCCGGCATCGCGCATTTCTTCGAGCATCTGATGTTCAAGGCGACCGCCAACCATGCCGCCGGCGAGTTCGATCGCGCCGTGGCCGACATCGGGGGCTCGAACAACGCTTTCACCTCCTACGACTATACCGCCTTCCACGAGACGGTGACGCCCTCGGCGCTCGAGCAGATGATGGGTTTCGAGGCCGACCGCATGCGCAACCTCATTCTCACCGACGACGTCATCAAGACCGAGCGCGACGTGATCCTGGAGGAGCGCCGCTCGCGCATCGACAGCAATCCGCAGGCGGTGCTCGACGAGGAGGTCGACGCGACGCTGTGGCAGAACCAACCCTACCGTATTCCGGTGATCGGCTGGATGCAGGAGATGGAGCAGCTGAACCGCACCGACGCCAAGGCCTTCTATGACAGTTACTACCGGCCGAACAATGCCGTGCTGGTTGTGGCGGGCGACGTCGATCCCGGCGCGGTCAAGGCGATGGCCGAAAGGACCTACGGCAAGATTGCGCGCGGGCCGGATCTGCCGCCGCGCATCCGCCCCGTCGAGCCGGAGCAGAACACCAAGCGCACCGTGACGCTCACCGACGCGCGCGTCTCGGTGCCGAGCTTTTCGACGCAATGGGTGGTGCCGTCCTATCATACCGCCAAGCCCGGCGAGGCCGAGGCGCTCGACCTCTTGGCCGAGATCCTGGGCGGCGACAACCACAGCCGCCTCTACCAGCAGCTCGTGGTCAAGCAGGGCATTGCCTCCGAGGCCGCCGCCTTTTTCCAGGGCACCATGCTTGATGCCACCAACTTCACCGTCTATGGCTCGCCGCGCGGCGACGCCAAGCTTTCCGATGTCGAAGCTGCCGTCGACGCCGAGATTGCCCGCATCGCCAGGGAGGGCGTGACCGACGACGAGCTGGAGCGAGCCAAGACCCGCTATGTCCGCTCGATGATCTTTGCCCGCGACAAGCAGGACGACATGGCCAATATGTACGGCTCGACGCTCGCCACCGGCGGCAATGTGAAGGACGTGCAGGAATGGCCCGACCGCATCCGCAAGGTCACCGCCGGACAGGTGAAGGCGGTTGCCGCCCGCTATCTCGTGTTCGACCACTCGACCATCGGCTATCTCTTGCCGCAGCAACAGGCTGGGAATTGATGATGAACATGGTACGCGGGCGAATAAGCGCTTTTCCTTCTTCCACAAGCGGAGAAGGGGGACCCTACCGTATCTTCGCCACCCTCTGCTTTGCCCTTTTCTTCCTGCTTCTGCCGGCGCTTGCCGCGCGCGCCGAGATGAATATCCAGGAGGTGAAATCGAGGAAGGGCATCACCGCCTGGCTGGTGGAGGACCATTCGATCCCGCTGGTTGCTGTCCGCTTCGTCTTCGACGGCGGCACCGCGCAGGATCCCGCCGGCAAGGAAGGCCTGGTCAACCTGATGAGCGGCCTGTTCGACGAGGGCGCCGGCGACCTCGACAGCGAGGCCTTCCAGCTGAAGCTCGACGATGCCGGCGCCGAGATGAGTTTTCAGGCGGCGCGCGACGGCACCTACGGCTCGATGCGCATGCTGTCCGATCAGAAAGACGAGGCTTTCGGCTTGCTGAGGCTGGCGGTGAACAGCCCGCGCTTCGACCAGGCGCCGATTGATCGCATCCGCGCCCAGGTGCTTTCCGGCATCCTTGCCAATGAGCGCGACCCCGACACGATCGCCCAGCAGCGCTGGCTGCGCGCGATCTATGGCGAGCATCCCTATGCGCGGCCGGACCAGGGCACCAAAGCGAGCCTGGCCACTATCACGGCCGCGGATATCAAGGCCTTCCACAGGGCGAATTTCGCCCGCGGCGGCCTGCATGTGTCGGTGGTTGGCGATATCGACGCGGCGACGCTGAGCGGCAAGCTGGACGAAGTGTTCGGCGAGTTGCCGGACAAGCAGACGCTGGCCCGGGTGACCGACGTGACACCGAAGCTCGGCCAGCAGCTCGAAGTGAATTACGATCTGCCGCAGACCTCGCTGCAGCTTGCCTGGCCAGGCGTGAAACGAAGCGATCCCGATTTCTACGCCGCCGTGCTGATGAACGAGATCCTCGGCGGCTCGACCTTCACGTCGCGGCTTTACGAGGAGGTGCGCGAAAAGCGCGGCCTTGCCTATGGCGTCAGCTCCGATCTCGTCGACCACGAGCATTCCAACGCGCTGCTGGTCACGACCGCGACACGCTCCGACCGCGCCGCCGAGACGCTCTCGATCGTGCGCCAGGTGGTGAAGGATATGGCCGAGAACGGGCCGACCGAGGAAGAGCTCGCGGCGACCAAGAAGTACATGATCGGCGCCTACGCCATCAACAATCTGGATTCCTCCAGTTCCATTGCCGCGACGCTGGTCGAGCTGCAGCTCGACAATCTCGGCATCGACTATATCAGGCGCCGCGCTGCGCTGATCGACGCGGTGACGCTTGCAGACGTCAAGGCGGCGGCGAGGAAGCTCCTGTCGGCCGACCCGGCGGTGATGGTGGTCGGTCCGCCGCTGGTGCAGGTGGCGGGAGGCGGCAAGGGATGAGCCCGACCTTCGCGGTTGCCTTTGGCGGCGGCGGCGCGCGGGGACTTGCGCATATCCATGCCATCGAGGCGCTGGACGAGCTCGGCATCAGGCCGGTGGCGATCGCCGGCTCCTCGATCGGCGCCATCATGGGCGCCGGCATGGCCGCCGGCATGCGAGGGGCGGAGATCCACGATTATAGCCGCGCGATCCTCGGCAGCCGCGCCGAGGTGGCCGCCCGCATGTGGCGCTCGCGGCCGGGCACGATCGCCGAAGCCATGCAGGGCGGCATCCGCGTCGGCCAGTTCAATGTCGAGCGCATCCTGAAGGCCTTCCTGCCGGAAGCGATCCCGGCGACCTTCGAAGAGCTGAAGATCCCGCTCAAGGTGACGGCGACCGACTATTTCGGCCACAAGCTCGCGGTCTTCGCCGAGGGCGACCTGCAATCGGCATTGGCGGCGTCGGCCGCCATTCCGGCGGTGTTTCGCCCGGTCACGCGCGATGGCCGCGTGCTGATCGACGGCGGCATCTACAATCCCGTGCCCTTCGACCTCGTCGAGAAGGACGCCGACATTATCATCGCCATCGACGTGGTGGGCGCGCCGAGCGACGTCGAGCGCAAGCACCCGACGACCGTAGACCTGATGTATGGCGCGACGCAGTTGATGATGCAGTCGATCATCGCCAACAAGCTGCGGCAGCACCCGCCGGACATCCTCATCCGCCCGGCGGTCTCGAAATACCGCGTTCTCGACTTCCTCAAGATCGAGACGCTGATGGCCGACACCATCGAGATCAAGGACGAGCTGAAGCGCGCCGTCGAGAAGGCGGTTGCCGAGCGCGGCGGCAAGCCTGGCAAGAAGGCCGTGTGAGGGCTGAACCGCCGATCCGTTTCACCGAGCGGTAATCCTTGTGGCGCCATTTCCAGGCGGATGCAGATATCCACACGCGCGTACAAGTACGCGTTTTGTCATTAACTATTCATCGAATCCGACGTTGACGTGGCGATAGAGTTAATAATATCCTAATATATAGGGTAGCGTAAATAATCTCCCGACCGGCAACAACGAGTTACGGCGCTACTGGGGTAGGGGAAACGCTGCGCGGCTTGCATAGCCGTCGTAGCCATCACCAGCGAGCCACCGCTTGCCTGTGAATTGCCACTATGGGCTGGTCGTTCACGGGCCAGACCGTTCGGTTGCGCCTGGTTGTATGGCAACTCTGGTCATTTCCTCCCCCGTTAGACTGGGCGCCGATCCTTTCGGCATGGGGTAGTCAGCCGTCTTGCACGGCCAATGAGCGGGCGCGGAGCGCGTCCGCCAGGGGGTACAAAAATGGCCACTTCGCAGATCGCCGGTGCCGGCGGCACCGCGACGTCGTTCTCCAACACGCCGCAGGCGCAGAATGATGTCTTCAATTACACCGAGGACAACGTTGTTATCCTATCCGCCGCCCAGTCCATCATCCTGCTGGACGTTTTGGCCAACGATCTCGGCGGGAATGCCAAGACCCTCTATTCGATTGACGACGGCACGTCCGCAACGACGGCTACAAAGCAATACGCGCCGATCGACCTGACGACCCAGGATGTGCAGGCAACCGGCATCTCCGCCTGGGAAGGCATCGGTGGAGGTGTGCTTATCCGCATCAACAACGGCAAAGTCGAGATGGACCTCAGTGGTTATCTCGCGCTGCACGGCTTCTCGAGCCTGCAGGCGCTTGGCGCCGGCGACCACATCAGCGAAACTTTCACCTATGCGATCAAGCTCGGCAATGGGACGTTGAGCTGGGCCAGCGTCTCCGTCAACATCCAGGGCACCAATGATGGCGCGACAATCACCGCGACGCCGGGCGCCGACAGTGCCGTGGTGGAAGCGGGCGGCGTCGCCAACGGCACGCCGGGCGACCCCGGCGCGCACGGGCAGCTGATCATTTCGGACGTTGATGCTGGGCAGAACCATTTCCAGGCACCGGCGAGTCTCCTGGGCACCTACGGCACCTTCACTTTTGACACCGCGACCGGCGCCTGGACCTACGCGCTCAACCAGACTCTTGCCGATCCCCTCACACAGGGCCAGCACGTCACCGATACGCTGCAGGTCACGTCGGCGGATGGGACCGCCAGCTACGGCATTGTCGTCAATATCACGGGCACCAATGACGCCGCTGTTCTGTCCTCTGCCTCGGTCAACCTGACCGAAGGCAACACGGCCGCCGCCATTTCGACCGGCGGCAATCTGACTATCTCGGATGTCGACAGCCCAGCAACCTTCGTCGCCCAAGCCGGCACGGTCGGCAGCTACGGCACTTTCGCGATCAATGCAGCTGGCGCCTGGACCTACACCGCTTCGTCGGCGCACAACGAGTTTATAGCTGGTCAGCACTATATTGAAAATTTCGATGTTGTCAGCGCCGATGGCACCCACACCTCGGTGCATATCAACATTCTAGGTACCAACGACGCGGCGGTGATCACCGGCGATGCGACCGGCTCGGTGACGGAGGCCTCGGGTGTCTTGAACGGCACGGCCGGCACCTCGCCGGCGACCGGCGATCTCGACGCCAGCGATGTCGACAGCGCCACCGACTTCTCGGTGGTGACCAACGGCGTGCATGGCACGCTGAGCATCAACGCGGCCGGCGAGTGGAGCTATGCGCTCAACGAGGACGATGCCGCGGTGCAGGCGCTCAACGTCGGCGATCCGGCGCTGACCGACACCATCACCGTGCAGACCTCGGACGGCACCCAGCAGAACATCGTCATCTCGATCAACGGCGCCAACGACGCGGCGGTGATCACGGTCAACGGTGTTGAAGACACATCCGTCACAGAAAAGAGCGGTGTTGCCAATGGCACACCTGGCGACCCCACTGCCTCCGGCGACCTCAATGCGACTGATGTCGATAACGCGGCGACATTCAATACGCAGACCGCCATCGCCAAGAACTATGGCACCTTCTCCATCGATGCGAACGGGACCTGGAGTTACACGCTCGACGACAACAATGCCGCCGTGCAGGCGCTCAACAGCACCGGCGCGAACACCACGCTGCATGAGCTAGTGACGGTCTCGACTGTCGACGGCACGCAGCAGGTGATCGATATCACCATACACGGTGCCAACGACGCTGCGGTGATCACGGTCAACGGTGCCCAGGACATCTCCGTCACGGAAAAGGGCGGCGTCGCCAATGGCACGCCTGGCGATGCTTCCGCTTCGGGCGACCTCAATGCGACCGATGTCGATAACGCTGCGACATTCAATACGCAGACCGGCGTCGCCAAGAGCTATGGCACCTTCTCGATCGATGCGAACGGGACCTGGAGCTACACGCTCGACGACAACAACGCGACCGTTCAAGCGCTCAACAGCAGCGGCGCGAACACCACGCTGCATGAGCTGGTGACGGTCTCGACTGTCGACGGCACGCAACAGGTGATCGACATCACCATACACGGCGCCAATGACGCTGCAGTGCTTTCTTCGGCATCGGTTAATCTGACGGAAGGCAACACGGCCGCGGATATCTCGACGTCGGGCACGTTGACTATCTCAGACGTCGACAGTCCGGCGACCTTCGCAGCCCAGGCTGGCACCGTCGGCAGCTACGGCACCTTCGCGATCAACAGCGCCGGCGCCTGGACCTATACGGCGAGCTCGGCTCATGACGAGTTTGTGGCCGGTCAGCATTATACCGAGAATTTCGACGTGGTCAGCGCCGACGGCACCCACACCTCGGTCGCCATCGATATCCTTGGCACGGACGATGGGCCGGCGCGCTTCGCGCCGACCGATATCCAGCTTACACCGAGCACCACCACCGGTGACATTAACTTCAGTTCCTTCCAATTCACGGGAACACTGACCGCCACCGACCCCGATCCGGGCAGCTTCGTCTACAGCATCACTTCGCAATCGGACCCAGGGCTTTTCTCCATTTCCGGCAGCACGCTCAGCTCCAGCCTATCCGGCTTGTCGCCCAGCAAAGCTTACTCAATCACTGTGCAGGCAACCCAGGTGGGCGATCCGGCCGGGCCCGCTTACCAGTACAGCGAGACGTTCCAGGTCATCACGGGCAGCAACGGCAACTCGAGCGACGGCCTCAACGGAGCCAACGGCGGCGACGATGTCCTCTATGGCAACGGTGGCGCAGACATCATCCTCGGCATGGCCGGCAATGACACGCTGTTCGGCCAAAGCGGTAACGACACCCTCAATGGTGGTGATGGCAACGACAGGCTCGTCGGCGGTGTCGGTGCCGACACGCTCACCGGTGGTCTGGGCGCCGACACATTCTACTACGGCTCAGCCATCTCGGATTCGCCAGTGGGTGCCGGAAACGACACCATCACCGACTTCGTGCATGGCGTCGACAAGATCGACCTGTCCTCGATCGACGCCAACACGGCCAGCGGCGGCGACCAGGCTTTCCTCTTCGGCGGCCAGAATGCGGCCACCGTCGCCAACAGCATCACCTGGTCGGAAGTTGGCGGCAACACGATTGTGCATGTCGATGTCAATGGCAACACGTCAGCCGACTTCCAGATCACGCTGACCGGCATCAATCTCGGACTGACGGCAAGCGACTTCGTGCTGTGACGAAGGAGGTGAGCCCGCAGCCACGCGCGGCTCACCTCGTCTCCACCAGGCCGACGATCCAAGGTTACGAATTAAGGTTTACGGCAGGTTTACGAGAGGATCGCGTGGCCGGTTGAGGGATCGGGAGTAGTATCGCTTCCGGGCAAGCAGTTTGGACAGGGGGCGGTTCTCCGCTGGGTATGTGAGTTTCGACAAGAAATCCAAGACCGTGAGGGATGCGCTTCGCGCCTGCCGCCGTTACTTCCTCTTCGCGGCGGTGTTCAGCCTGGCGATCAACCTGCTTTACCTCGCATCCCCGCTCTACATGCTGCAGATCTACGATCGTGTGGTCACCAGCGGCAGCGAGACCACTTTGGTGATGCTCACCCTGGTGCTGCTCGCCGCCTTCCTGGCGCTGGCGGGTCTCGACCTCGTGCGGGCCGCGATCCTGACGCGGGCCAGCGCGCGGCTCGATCGGCTGCTGTCGGCAAAAATCTTGGCCGCATCGGTCGAGACGCCGTCGCAGGGCGCCGCGCAAAGCCAGCCGATCCGCGATTTCGACACGTTCCGCCAGGTGATCACCGGCAGCGGCATCCACGCGCTGTTCGACCTGCCATGGTCGCCGATCTATATCGGCATCATCTTCCTCTTGCATCCGTGGCTGGGCTTCTTCGCGCTTGGCTCCTCGCTGCTTCTCATCGCCATGGCGTTGCTCAACGAATACATGGTCCGGGCGCCGCTGAAGCAGGCCAACGACCTTGCCACGGCCAACTACAATTTTACCGAGATGAGCCTGAGAAACGCGGAAGTCGTCCGCGCCATGGGCATGCTCGACGGCCTTGTGCGGCGCTGGGGGCGCGACCGCGGTCTGGCGCTCCGGCAGCAGGGGCAGGCCAGCGACCGCGCCGCGCTGATGTCGGGCCTGATCCGCTTCCTGCGCCTCACCATGCAGTCGCTGATCCTCGGCCTCGGCGCGTACCTGGTCATCGAGCGGCAGGTCACCGGCGGCTCGATGTTCGCTGCCAGCCTGTTGCTCGGCAGGGGGCTGCAGCCGATCGAGCAGATCGTTGGCCTCTGGCGCAGCCTGATCCTGGCGCGGGCCGCCCTTGGAAGGGTGGAGAAGCTGCTTGACGGCGGCGCGCAGGGCGAACGCTCCTTCAACCTGCCGAAGCCGACCGGCAAGATCGCCGTCGAGCAGTTGAGCTTTGCCATTCCCAGCCTGCAGAAGGTGCTGCTGCGCGATGTCTCGTTCCGGCTTGAGGCCGGCGAGGCGCTGGGCATCGTCGGCCCCTCCGGCGCCGGCAAATCCACGCTCGCCCGTCATCTCGCCGGCATCATGCAGCCGAGCCGCGGCACGGTGCGGCTGGATGGCGCCGACCTGACGCAATGGGGGCAGGAGGCGCTCGGCGACCATATCGGCTACCTGCCGCAGGACATCGAGCTGTTTTCGGACACGGTCGCCGCCAACATCGGCCGCTTCAAGACCGACGTCGACCGCGAGGTGATCGAGGCGGCGCGGCTTGCCGGCGTGCATGAGATGATCATCCGCCTGCCGCAAGGCTACGAGACGCAGATCGGCGAGGGCGGCGCGGTGCTGTCGGGCGGTTACCGGCAGCGCATCGCGCTTGCCCGCGCCGTGTTCGGCATGCCGAATCTCATCGTGCTCGACGAGCCGAGCTCCAACCTCGATGCCGATGGCGATCGCGCGCTCAGCGAATGCGCGCTGGAGCTCAAACGCCGCGGCAGCACGGTCATCATCGTCTCGCACCGGCCCTCGACCTTGGCCAATGTCGACAAGATCCTGCTTCTCAGGGACGGCGCCGTCGAGGCCTTCGGCATGAGGAACGAGATCGTGGCGCTGCTCAACCAGCGCGCCGCACCCATCGCGGTGGCAACCCAATGACCGACGTCGCCGCCACCTATCGCAGCCTCTCCGGTGCCGACGACGCAGGCGCCAACCCGGATTCGATCCGTGGGCCGATCTGGGTCGGCGTGCTCATCATCGCGCTCTTCTTCGGCGTGTTCGGCGGCTGGGCGGCCCTCGCGCCGCTCAACGGCGCGGTGCTTGCCGACGCGGTCGTGAAGGTCGAGGGCAACCGCAAGAGCGTCCAGCATTTCGACGGCGGCACGGTGAAGGAAATCCGGGTCAAGGACGGCGACATCGTCAAGGCCGGCGATGTGCTGGTTGTCCTCGACGACACACGTGCCCGTTCCGAATTCAACCTCTATTCGCAGCAATACGCGCTGCTGCGCGCTACCGATGCCCGCATCCGCGCCGAGCTCGACGGCCATGAGGCGGTCGCCTTTCCGAAGGACATCACCGCCGAGCACCAGGCCTATCTGCAGGACGCGATGGCCAACCAGATCGCCGACCTCGAAAGCCAGCGCGCTTCGATGGCCGGCGCCAGGCAGATCCTGCAGAAGCGGATCGGCGAGCTCGAGGAGCAGATCGACGGCAAGCAGGCGCGCGTCGAATCCTTTCGCGCGCAGCTGAAATCGACCATCGACGAAAAGGCAGGTCTCAACAAGCTTCTGAAAGCCGGACTGACGACCAAGCCGCGCATCCTGGAGCTTGACCGCTCCGCGTCCGACCTGCAGGGCCTGATCGACCAGGCTCTCGGCGAAATCGCGGGAAACCGCCAGAGCAAGGCCGAGCTCGAGAGCCAGATTGCGCAGCTCACCAACGAGCGCCGCGCGAAACTCTCGGCCATGCTGATCGAGACGCAGTCCAACCTCGCCGATCTGGTGCCGAAGATGTTTGCCGCACAGGCCACCGTGGACCGTGCCGAAGTGCGCGCGCCTTATGACGGCCAGGTGATGGACCTCACGGTCTTTTCCACCGGCGCGGTTGTCTCCCCCGGCCAGACCATCCTCGACATCGTGCCGGCCAGGAATTCGCTGATCGTCCAGGCGCAGGTCAAGGTCGAGGACATATCCAGCTTGCGCGCCGATATGACGGCCGAAGTGCGCTTCACCTCCTACAAGCAGCGCACGACGCCGGTCATCCACGGCCGCGTCACCCGCATCTCGGCCGACCGCGTCACCGATGCCAAGACCGGCTTTCCCTACTATGTCGCCGACGTTGCGGTGGATGCGGAGGAGCTCGCCGCCGCCCCGCAGATCCAGCTTTATCCCGGCATGCCGGCGTCCGTCATGATCGTGACCGAGGAGCGAACCGCGCTGGATTATATTCTCGGCCCGCTGACGACGTCGCTGCACACGGCGTTTCGGCAGAAGTGAGGAGTGTGCATCTCACTCGCTCACTTTCCTCGGCCCATACTCCAGCGCCACCACGCCATTGCTGAACGGCACGGCTGAGATCAGCTCCAGTTGAAGCGGCTTCTCTGCCGGGAACAGCGGCTTGCCGGCGCCGACGGTGCCGGGGTAGCTGAGCAGCCTGAGGCGGTCGACGAGGCCGTGGCTGAGAAGCTGCCTGGCGATGCTGAGGCTGCCATGCACGTAGATGTTGCCGCCGCTCCCTTGCTTCAGCCTGGCAACGGCGTCGGGCAGGGGACCTGCGAGCAGCTCGGCCGGCTGCCATTCGAGCGCCTTCAGGCTGGTCGAGACGACATATTTCGGCAGCGCGTTGAAGCGGTCGGCAAAGTCGCCGGTTTCCTTCGGCCATGAGCCGGCAAAGATCTCGTAGGTCGTGCGGCCGAGAAGCATGGCGCCGCTGTCGGCAAGCTCGTCCTCCTTGAACTTGTTCATCTCGTCGTTCCAGGTCACGCCCGGCAGCTTCTCGACCTCGGCGATGCCGTCGACGCTGATGAACTCGGTGACGATGAGCTTTCTCATGATGCTCTCCTTCTTTCAGGCAGCCGCGAGGGTGCCATCATAGGACGCGCGAGATGATGCCTTCCCGACAACAAAAAAAGCCCGCCGGTGTGGCGGGCTCAGACCGCTGACAAACCCCGTCGATTTTCGGCGGGGTTTTGTTTTGTTGATTGATTGCACTTGGCCAATTGGTGTCGGGAGGAAATGTCAGGAGGCT
>NZ_LPWA01000151.1 GCF_001510895.1 Mesorhizobium loti
CGGAAGATCGGCGGTCGACGTCCGGTTCCTCCACTTCCTAACCGTCTTCTGATCGACGCCGTATCGCTTCGCCAGCGCTCTTAGGCTCTCTTGACTATGTTGTATCGCTCGACGGACCGCCTCCGTCGTCGTGGCGCTCCCGTGAAGAACCTGGCCCATAGCGCATCCTTTGATTCGTGCGACAATGGTGCACCATCAAAGCCCGGGATCAAACACCTAGGCCAGGGCCCAACAAACTGGCAAGATGAACTTTCCCACCGGGGCAAGGGGCAGGCGATGGCGTTGCTTGAGTTCGCGGTCACCGGCGAACAGGTCTCGAACGATGAGACGGAAGAGGTCATCCGCGAGGCGGAACCGCATCGTGGCCTGGTGCGCTATCGCCCCGACGGAGGCGAGCTGTTCGTTCATACGCGGGTGAACATGGCGCTTCTGCGGGCTGCCGCCACGCTTCCCATCCTGCTCCTGAAGATCACCTCGCGCGCAAACGAATTGACGCCGCGCGACGCTCTGCTGACGCCCAAGGGATCGAGCCGGAACTACGCCTTCCTCGAAAGGCTGTGCGAGGACCTGGCCGCCGCCGGCTGCCCTGCCTGCTACATCGCGGAACAGCACGGCGAGGGACGCCGGGATTTCTACTTTACGACCGAGGATGTCGCCGGCTTCGAGAAGATTGCCCGCAAGGCCGCCGAGGCGTTGGCCTTTCCGCTCACGCTGGAACAGCATTCGCTCGCCGCCGTGGCGCCGCTCATTCTTCCTACCGAGGCGATTGGCGACCTCACCCTGGAAATCGCCGCGGATGTCCGCATCCGGCCGACGCGCTTCGAGTTCTGGGGCGCGGAGCCCTCTCTTGCGAAGCTGCGCGCCGAACTCGAAAAACGCGGCTATCGCTTCCTCAGCGTCGAGACATTCTCCCGAGAATTGCGCATGGCGAAGAGCGTGCCGATCGACGCCGAAGGATTCCGGACCGTGCTGCGGGAAATCGTTCCGCTGGCCCGGTCGCTGCAATGCAGCTATCTCGGCACCGAGACCGTCGATGGCCATGAGCAGTTCTTGCTCTCCCGCCCTCTGCCGGAACGCTATGCCGGTGCCTCGAAGGCAGGCATTTTCCGTCGCATTTTCGGTCGTTCATAGATGCTGCCGGCCGAGCGGCAGCACCTGTTCCGGGGCGCGGTGCTCAGCGCTTCGGGCCGAAGCCGGGGTAGGGGTTGAGCGGCACGATTGCCGCGATGCCCATCATGCCGGCGTCGACCAGCGGCAGCGTGGCGAGATGGCCGCGCACCTCCTTCTCGTCGGCCGCCTCGAACATCATGCCGGCGCCGGGAATGTCGCCGCGATTCCAGACCTGGCGCACCGCGCCTTGCGCGTAGAGCGTGCGCCGCTGTTCGGCTTCGCCGGGGAGCAGTGGGGCGAAATCGGCGTCGCTGAACTTTTCGGTGTTGCGGGTAAGAAGGGCAAAGAACTGCATGGCGGTCTCCTTTGTAGCCGGTTGATGCGGGAGATATCGCGCCGTCTGGTTAGACAGTCCAAGACTGATTAGGCTAAAATTCAGACCTAATGGGACTTGTGCCGTGGGAGCAAAAAATGCTCGACCTGCGCCAAATAAGATATTTCGTCGCCGTCGCCGAGGCCGGCAATGTCGGCCGCGCCGCCGAGCAGCTGCACATCTCGCAATCGCCCTTGAGCCGGCAGATCATGCAGCTCGAGGAGCAGTTGGGCGTCACATTGTTCGAGCGCGCGAAGCAGCGCGTCCATCTCAATGCCGAAGGTAAGGCCTTCCTCGTGGAGGCCCGTGCGCTACTCGCCAATGCCGCCCGGCTGGAGGAGCTCGGCCGCAACCTTGCCAGCGGCGCCGCCGGCAGCCTCGCCATCGGCTATGTCGAGGGCGCGGTGCATGCCGGACTGATCGCCGACATGCTGCGCGCATTCCGCCGCGAGCGGCCGGATTTCCGTCTGCAATTGCGCAGCCGCCGCACGGCGGCACAGTTCGAGGATCTGCGGCAGCGCGTGCTCGACCTCGGCTTCGTCTATGCACCGGCGCCGAAGGGCGATCCTGACCTGGACAGTATGCTGGTGCGGCGCGAGCCGCTGGTCCTGGCAATGCCCGAGGGCGATCCGCTTGCCGGTGTCGCCGATATCCGGCCCGGCCATCTCGACGGCCGCGTCTGGATCACCGTGGTGCGCCAGCCCGACGACACCAACCGGGCGCAATTCCTGGCGGCCTGCGTCGAGGCCGGTTTCGTGCCCGACATCGCCTATGAGACGGCCGACCCATTGACCTCGCTCGGCCTGGTCAGCGCCGGCCTTGGCCTCGCGACGGTGCAGGCGAGCTTGAGAAGCGCCGCGCCAGCAGGCGTCGTCTTCCGCGACCTGCCCTGGTTCAAGCGCAGTGTTGCGATCCATCTCGCCTGGCGCCGCAATGACCGAAGGGCGGTGATTGGGGATTTAAGGAAGGCAGTAGGCAGTAGGGATTAGGCAGCAGGCAGTGGGTGTCTTCCCTGTTGCCAACTGCCTAATCCCTACTGCCTACATCTTGTCTATCACCGCCTGCACGCCCTCCGTCGGCGCATCCACCGACGAGCCCGCCACCATGATGGCGGCGACGATGGCCTCGGGATCGTTGACCACCAGCGGCTTCACCCTATGTGCGGTGTGGATGAAGCCTTCGTCGGACATGTGCTCGATGAGCGCGAGCATGGGGTCCCAGAAGCCTTTGATGTTGGCGAAAACGATCGGCTTACGGTGATGGCCGAGCTGCGCCCAGGTCATGATCTCGACGATCTCCTCGACCGTGCCGATGCCGCCGGGCAGGGCCACGAAGGCGTCCGATTTCTCGAACATCCTGTGCTTGCGCTCGTGCATGTTGTCGGTGATCAAAAGCTCGTCGAGCTTGTCGAGAGCGGTCTCCGTCGCCTCCCTGTTGATCAGGAAGCGCGGGATGATGCCGGTCACCTTGCCGCCGGCTTTGAGCGCGCCTTCGGCGACAGCGCCCATGATCCCCTTGGTGCCGCCGCCATAGACCAGGCGCAGGCCGGATTTCGCCAGCGAGCGGCCGAGCAGATGGCCGGCCTTGATATAGGCCTCGTCGCGGCCCGGAGACGAACCGCAATAGACGCAGACGGATCGAATCGTGTTCATGAGGATGATTGGTGATGGGGACGGTCGGCGCGGTCAAGCCCATGGCCCGGCTTTTTCTTGCAGCCCCCTTTTTCTTGTAGCATTTGATAAAACACGTTAGACCGGCGTTAGGTGGCTAAGGGGCAGAAAAGATTATGGCTATCAATCCTTCAAAGGCGTTTTTGTTCGCGGCGGGCGGCGTTGCCGTCGTCGCGGCCGTCGCCTACGGTTCGGGCGCGCTCGACCCTTATGTCAACGACCAGAAACCGGCACAGGTCGCCGCACTTCCGCAAGCCGACACGAAGCCGGCGGAATCCTCGAGCACAACCACCGAGGCGCGTTTGCCGCAGACGCAAGCCCCGGCCAACTCGATGGCGCCGGCCAACAACACGATGGCTCCGGCCAACAAGATGGCGCCCGCCAACAACGCAATGGCCCCGGCCAACAAGGCGACGGCTCCGGCAGCATCCGCGCCGGCCGCTCAGCGCCCGCCAGTCCGGTATTGCCGACCTTCGATGTCGTGCGCGTCGAAGGCAATGGCTCGATCGTCGTCGCCGGCAGCGCCGCGCCCAATGCCAAGGTCGAGATCCTGAACGGCGGCACGGTGCTCGGCTCGACCGATGCCGGTCCCGACGGCGCCTTCGCCATCGTGCTCGACGATCCGCTGAAGCCCGGCGACTACACGATCACGTTGCGCGCCACTGCCGGCGGCATCGCCGTCGCCTCGGCACAGACCGCCGTCGTCTCGGTGCCGCAGAGCCCGACCGGCCAGGTGCTGGCGATGGTCGAGGAGCCGGGCAAGCCGTCCGAACTGCTCACCGTTCCGCAGCCGGAAGCCAAGCCGGCTGCGCCAGTCGCCGCTGACCAGCCTCAGGCGCCGGCCGCGGCCGCAACCGCCCCGGCGACGTCCAACACCGAGGCAGCGCCGGCAGCGACCGCTCCGGCCGCCACCGACCAGGCTGCCGCCCCCGCAACACAGACCCCCGCCGCCGCAGGCGAGCCCAAGATCGCCGTCGAGGCGGTCGAGATCGACGGCAGCAAGATCTTCGTCGCCGGCACCGCCGATCCCGGCCGCAAGGTGCGCGCCTATGCCGACGACATCCTGCTCGGCGAGGCCAAGACCTCGCCCGACGGCCATTTCCTGATCGAGGCGAAGCGCGACATCCCTGTCGGCAATTACACCATCCATGTCGACGGCCTTGCCGACGACGGCGTCAAGGTCGTCGCCCGCGCCGCCGTGCCGTTCGAACGCGAGCCAGGCGAGTCGATCGCCGCCGTGGCACCGAACGAGGCCAAGCCCGCTGGAACCAAGCTCACGCAGGTCCAGGGTGCCGGATCCCTGGCCGGGCAGGCCAAGCCCGCCGAGACCGCGGCGCCGGCCACGCAAGCAGCCAAGCCCGCCGACACAACGGCTCCGGCTGCCGAGGCTCCGGCCAAGACCGCCGAAGCGGCGCCGTCGGCCGGCGTGCCGGAGACGGTCGCACCGAAGCTCGAACATGCCGATGGTGCCGTCATCATCCGTCGCAAAGATACGCTCTGGCGCATCTCCCGAAGGGTCTATGGCTATGGCATGCGCTACTCGACCATCTACCTCGCCAACCAGGACCAGATCCGCGATCCGAACCGCATCTGGCCCGGCCAGGTCTTCAAGGTTCCCGGCAAGTCGAAGGAAGGTGAGACCGCCGACATGAAGGCCATGGGCGACCAGATGACCACGCCGAAGGCGGAGTAGGAGCGAGGCGTTTGAGCAAGCAATCTCCCCCCTTGAGGGGGAGATGGCCGGCAGGCCAGAGGGGGTCGCCGCGCGTGGAGCGCCGACCTCCTGCGCGACGAAGCGGGCGCCGGCGATCTACGCGAGACGACCCCCTCTGTCGCCTTCGGCGACATCTCCCCTCGAGGGGGAGGTTATCCGTCCTACCCAATCGCCTAGCTTGCCCTATTACCCTCCATCGTCTATCGCCGATAAACGATGATCGAATCCCTTTCCGAAAGCCGCGCTCCCGACAGCCGCGTCATCGCCGCGCGGTTTGCCGCGCTTTCGCATCCTGCGCGCATCGAGATCCTGAAACATCTTTCGGCGAGCCGCTGCTGCTCGTGCCGTGAGGTGGTCGACCATCTCGATCTCGCCCAGTCGACGGTTTCGCAGCATTTGAAAATCCTGGTCGAGGCGGGGCTGGTCCGCTTCGAGGCCGACCGCCAGCGCTCACGCTACGCGGTTGATCATGCCGCGCTCGCCGGCGTATCGGCCTCGCTTCATGAACTCGTCAACTCCTGCTGCTCCAGCCGCTGACCCTCTCACCCAAAAGGCAAGACTAGTGGCCGACAAGACCGTCTCCGCCGAATCCGGCACCCTCACGACCCTGCGCAACCTGTGGCCCTATATGTGGCCGGCCGACCGCGCCGACTTAAGAGCCCGCGTCACCTGGGCGACGCTGCTTCTGGTCGTCGCCAAGGTCACGCTGGTCGCCGGTCCCTATTTCTTCAAATGGGCGACCGACGCGCTGGCCCATGGTTCCAAGATCCCGCCGCCGCTGCCCGCTTTCATGCTTGCGCCGGTGATGCTGGTCGTCGCCTACAATGTGCTGCGGCTGGTGCAGCTCGGCTTCAACCAGCTGCGCGACGCGCTGTTTGCCCGCGTCGGGCAATATGCGGTGCGCCAGCTTGCCTTTCGCACCTTCGTCCACATGCATCAGCTGTCGCTGCGCTTTCACCTAGAGCGCCGCACCGGCGGCCTGTCGCGCATCATCGAGCGCGGTACCAAGGGCATCGAGACCATCGTGCGCTTCGTCATGCTGAACACGGCGCCGACCATCCTCGAATTCGCACTGACGGCCGGCATCTTCGCCTACACCTATGGCTGGAAATACGTGGCCGTGGTGGCGGTCACCGTGTGGATCTATGTCTGGTTCACGGTCAAGGCGAGCGACTGGCGCATCTCGATCCGGCGCGACATGAACGACAGCGACACCGACGCCAATACCAAGGCGATCGACTCGCTGTTGAATTTCGAGACGGTCAAATATTTCACCAACGAGCGCATGGAGGCCGAGCGCTTCGACCGCTCGATGGCGCGCTACGAGACCGCCGCGACGAAAACCTGGACCTCGCTCGGCTGGCTGAACTTCGGCCAGGGCTTCATCTTCGGCCTCGGCACCGTCATCGTCATGTGCATGTCGGCGCTGGAGGTGCAGGCCGGCACGCAGTCGGTCGGCGATTTCGTCTTCATCAACGCCATGCTGATGCAGCTTTCCGTGCCGCTCAACTTCATCGGCTTCATCTATCGTGAAATCCGCCAAGGGCTGACCGACATCGAGCACATGTTCGACCTGCTCGACGTGCCACAGGAGATCGTCGACAAGCCGGACGCCAAGCCGCTGAAAGTGGGCCCCGGCAAGGTCGAGTTCCGCGACGTGCACTTCTCCTACGATCCGAACCGCAAGATCCTGAAGGGCGTCTCCTTCGAGGTGCCGGCCGGCAAGACGGTCGCGATCGTCGGCCCCTCCGGCGCCGGCAAGTCGACCATCTCCAGGCTGCTGTTCCGCTTCTACGACGTGCAGCGCGGCCAGGTGCTGATCGACGACCAGGACATCCGCGATGTGACACAGGCGAGCCTGCGCGCCGTTCTCGGCATGGTGCCGCAGGACACCGTGCTCTTCAACGACACCATCGCCTACAACATCCGCTACGGCCGCGTCGGTGCCAGCGAGGAGGAGGTGCGCAAGGCGGCCGAGCTTGCCCAGATCGGGCCGTTCATCGCCAAGCTGCCCGAAGGCTACCGCTCGATGGTCGGCGAGCGCGGCCTGAAGCTCTCAGGCGGCGAGAAGCAGCGCGTCGCGATCGCCCGCACCATCCTCAAGGCGCCGCCGATCCTGATGCTGGACGAGGCGACCTCGGCCCTGGACACCCAGACCGAACAGGAGATCCAGGCGGCACTCGACCTCGTCAGCAAGGGCCGCACCACCATCGTTATCGCCCACCGCCTGTCGACGGTGATCTCGGCCGACGAGATCATCGTGCTCAAGGACGGCCAGATCGCCGAACGCGGCACCCATGCGGCGCTGCTTGCCAAGCGTGGCCTCTACGCCTCGATGTGGGACCGCCAGCGCGAGGCGACCGAAGCCGAGGAGCGGCTGCGCATCGCGCGAGAGAGCGACGAGCTCGGCGTTATCGTGCGCAGACGGACGTCGGAGGTGAGCTAGCGCGGCGCAAAATTCCCCTTGACCTCAACCTATCTTGAGCTTGCAAACCGTCTCCGAGCCCCTGCGAAGCATCTCGTTCAAGAACGGAGACAGATCGAAATGAGCAAGATAAATCAACGCGATGGCAGCGTTTTCCGGGTCGACAAGTTCGTTGTCCCGGCGGAAGCGCGCGAGGAAATCCTCGGCAAGGTCCGCATGACGCATGAGCTGCTGCGCCAGCAGGACGGCTTCGTGCAGGACTTCCTGCTCGAGCAGTTTTCCGGCCCCGGCGAGTTCAACATCGTCACCATGGTCGAGTGGGAAAGCCAGGCCGCGGTCGACAAGGTGGTGCCGATCGTCAAGGCAGCACACGAGCGCGTCGCTTTCAGCCCGCAGGAAACGATCGCCCGCCTCGGCGTCAAGGCCGACATCGCCAACTACCAGCGGTTACCCGAGCTGTAGGAGGGCCAGCCGATGCCAGGTGCCGGCGCTTCGGCGCTGAGCACCTGGCCGGTGCGGGCATCGCTCACCATGTGCTCGAAGCCGCGCCATTCGGCGGCGGTAATGAACAGCGTCCTCCCGTCAGCGCCGCCCAGCATGCAGGCAAAGCAGCCGCGATCGACCTCGACCCTGTCGAGTTTCGTGCCGCCTTCGCGCACCCGGACACAATGCCGATTGGGCACGTCAGCATACCAGACGCAGCCTTCGGCATCGAGGCAGATGCCGTCGGGGTAGTCATTGCCGAGATCGGCCCAGACGCGGCGGTTGGATAGCTCGCCGTCATCGCCAATGTCGAAGGCAGTCAGCCGCCTGGCGTGGGATTCGGCGACGATCAGCGTCTTGTTGTCCGGCGTCACCGCCATGCCGTTGGCGAAGGCAATATTCTCGGCGACCTGCCGGACCGCGCCGTCCGGCATGATCAGCACGATGGTGCCGGGTCCGAAATGCTCGCCCGGTGCAGGAACTGGCCCGCCGCCGTTGACATAGACATTGCCGCGACCATCGACGACGATCTCGTTCCACGGGTTTTTCGACAGCTGCCTGAGATCGGCATGGGTCACGAGCGTTCCGTCCGCTTCCTGCCGGAGCAGAAGGCCTTCCCGTCCAGAAATGACAAGCAGCCGCCCGTCGGGCAACCAGTCGATCGAATAGGGCAAGACGGCCGGCACGGTGAGCATCACCTTGCTCTTGCCGCCTTCGTCCACGGCGACGATTTCGCCCGTGCCCCAGTTGCAGAGCCAGAGCCGCCCCTCATGCCAGCGCGGCGACTCGCCGAAGGCGAGGCCCCCTGTGATGACTTTGGCGTTCTCGGTGACGGATCTCGGAGATGGCATTGGTTGGCTCCGTGGCTGCGTGGCCGTTCGCGCTTCGTCACCTTCCAGAGGCGTCGTGCGGCGCTATCCTACCAGGACGGCCGATCGTGGGGCTTGCCGACATAGCGATCGACAATTTTAAAAGGCCTACTGCGCGGCGATAGCCCGCCAAATCTGGCCACATCTGGGTGCCTTTCAAATCTAGAAACAGGTGGTATTGTCACGTCGAAAATAACCAGCCCGCAGTTGCCTTGGATTACGGAAACATTTTCGATGTTTGGGTTTTTCTCGCGCAAGTCCAAAGGTGCCCCCGAGAAGAAAGCGCTTGCTTCCGCGAACAAGAACGCCAGCCTCCTCGTGCCTCTGATTATTGTGCCTCGTTCAAAGGTCGAAGGTCCTGGGGGAAGCCCTTTTCATCTCGTCTTCGCTGTCATGCAATTCGCCGTGACGATGATTTCCAAGGGGCTCTATCGCTATCCGGAGATCAACCCCAAGGCAATGCAGGTCTTTCACGCGGACTCGTATTCCTCGGAGGTAAAGAACGGCGGCCATAGTCAATTCATCCATAATGCGGGCCAGGAAATCGACACCATGATTGCCAACGCCAGAGCTGGACTCAGCGCTTGCGGAGCAAAGGGGCAGTTGGCGACTTTGGAAAAGATGTCAGCCTGGATTGCCAAGCACCCTAACGAAGCAGCAAAGCAGACGGGCTTCGAGGGTGGCCGCGACGATTTCCTGGATACGCTCGATGACGCATTCTACGAAACGGATGAAGTCGAGCCGATGGAGGATTTGCTCGCGCACTGGATCGCTTCTTGGCCTGATTTGCAAATTGTCGACGATGACGATTACGACGAAGCGGTCAATCAACTAGTGCTGGCCAATCCCCAGCGCGAAGGCAGGCTTCTTCATGAGTCGGTTGGCAAACTGGTGAGCCAGATGTTGAGCCAGCGCGAGGTCGGCGCCGGTCTCGCCTGTGCAAGGATATCGCCATCGGAGATCAAACGGGCGTTCGGCATGGCAAGGATGTTGGACGTCGAAGGCGAAAAGCAGATGGTCTTCCACCTCCGCACAAGTGCGAAAGAACTCCGGCTATGCGCTGCAACAAAGACGCACGTTGCCGTTTACGAGTATATCGCCCCTGAAGATCCTCCGGTCATACGACCGGGTGAGAACCTGTTTGGAGCCAATGCACCACGGGTCGGTGCGCAGCTCGGACACGCGGAAGAGTCGGAGATCAAGACGGTCATCCAACTGGCTGAACAACACCATGCTCCGGTCGCTGTCGACCTTTTGCTGCGCAAGGCCGGATTCGACCCCGCGGATGCCATTGTTTCCGCGAACTCAATAGTTCAGACGGCGGAAGGGCCAGTCGTGAATTGGGTGGTGCTGGCGTCTAGCCGGGCCTTCCTGTTCCTGTCTTCGCCTAATGGCGGTGTGCTCTTGCGCAGCAAGGATGACGAAAAGCTCGCAGAGGCTGCACTGCCTGAGCTCGCCGAGCACTTTGATCTCTCCGCTACCGCTGGGTAGGTCTCAGCTGCGTTTAACGGTATCCGCCCCAGCCGCCGCCCTCATCCTCCCCCATTGTTGCGTTGCGGGCAGGGGGGCTTTCGGCTATTGAGGCCGGACCTGAAACAGGGACCGCCCTTGAGCCCGATGACGCTTCTCGATACGATCAAGAATACGTTCGTTCCGATCCATCGCGAGGGCTACCCGTTCATCGCCGCCTTCGGCGCGGCAACGCTGTTTCTTGGCTATTTCTCCTCGATCCTGTTCTGGATCGGGCTGATCCTGACTGCCTGGTGCATTTATTTCTACCGCGATCCAGAGCGCGTCACGCCGGTCGACGACCGGCTGGTGGTAAGCCCGGCGGATGGCGTGATTTCGGCGGTCGGGCCTGCCGTGCCGCCGCGCGAGCTTGGCCTGGGCTCGACCGAGATGACCCGCATCTCGGTGTTCATGAATGTGTTTTCCTGCCACATCAACCGCGCGCCGGTGCGCGGCAGGATCACGCGCATCGAGCATCGTCCGGGCAAATTCCTCAACGCCGAGCTCGACAAGGCAAGCACCGAGAACGAGCGCAATGGCCTGGTCATCGACAGCCCGAACGGCACGATCGCCGCCGTGCAGATCGCCGGCCTGGTGGCGCGCCGCATCGTCTGCTGGGCCGAGGCCGGCGGCTCGATCGGCATCGGCGAACGTTTTGGGCTGATCCGTTTCGGCTCGCGCGTCGACGTCTTCCTGCCGGCGAATGCCGTGCCGCGCGTTGCCATCGGCCAGACGGCAGTGGGCGGCGAGACGGTGCTGGCGGAGTTCGGCGGCGCAGCCGTCGCCCCGCTGGTCAGGATTTCCTGAGCGGTGGGCGCGCCCTTCAAAAAATTCGAGGCGCACGCCAGCGGCGGCCCGCGCATCCGCGAGATCCCGATGCGCATGGTGCTGCCCAATCTGGTCACCGTGCTCGCCATCTGCGCCGGCCTGTCCGGCATCCGCTTCGCCTTCGAGGACCGTTTTGAGCCGGCCGTCGTCATGGTGCTGCTCGCCGCCTTCCTCGACGGCATCGATGGCCGTCTGGCGCGCATGCTGAAGGCGACCTCGAAATTCGGCGCGCAGATGGATTCGCTGGCCGACATCGTCAATTTCGGCGTCGCGCCGGCGCTGGTGCTCTATGCCTTCCTGCTCGACCGCGCCGGCTCGCCGGGCTGGATCGCGGCGCTCCTCTTCACCATCGCCTGCGGCATGCGGCTTGCCCGCTTCAACGTGCTGGCCGACGACACCGACCAGCCGGCCTGGCAGACCGAATATTTCGTCGGCGTGCCGGCGCCAGCAGGCGCGGTCCTGGTCATGCTGCCGCTCTATCTCTATTTCCTGCGGCTCGGGCTTGAGCCAAGCCGGCCCGCGGCCTTCGTCGCCACCGGCTTCACCGTGCTCGTGCCTTCCTTCTCGTCAGCCGGCTGCCGGTCTATTCAGGCAAGAGCGTCAAGGTGCCGGGCGACAGGGTGCTGCCGGTCATCCTGGGCGTCGTGCTCTACATCCTCTTGCTGATGACCTATCCCTGGTACACGCTGACGGCTTCGGTCGCCGGCTATTTGGTCTTCCTGCCGTTTTCCGTGCGCGCCTATTCCAAGCGGGCCATGCGAGAAGGCGAGAAGGTGCCGCCGTCGGATATCGGGTAACTCGTTGGAGACGCGCGACTTCGAGTCGCCGAGTTCCTTCGCGCCCCCCTCTGTCCTGCCGGACATCTCCCCCACTTGGGGGGAGATTGGCAGCTTCTTTCCTGCCGCCCATCCTGCAACGTCGGCGATTGGCGAAAGCAGGCGCGACATCCGATCTCCCCCCTTGTGGGGGAGATGTCCGGCAGGACAGAGGGGGGCGCTGTCCCGCCAGCGCTGACGATAGTACTCTCGGACCTTCCGCCTACGCCGCAGCACTCAACCCAAGCCGGTCGATCGCCAGCTTGCGGGCCGAAATATAATCCGTCTTACCCGAACCCAGCACAGGGATTTCTTCCACCTTGATGATGTCGTTGGGCACCATCAATTCCGCGGCGCCGGCCTTCTTGCCGAAGGCGCGCAATTCCTCGGCGCTGGCGTCGTCGGCGGTGGTCACCAGCACGATGCGTTCGCCGCGCCTTTTGTCGGGCACCGCCACCGCGGCATGGCGCTCTTCCGGCCACAGCGACTGCACCAGCATCTCGACCGCGCCCAGCGATACCATCTCGCCGGCGATCTTGGCGAAGCGTTTTGCCCGGCCGCGGATTGTGATGAAGCCGTCGCGGTCGACCGAGACGATGTCGCCCGTGTCATGCCAGCCTTCGAGCGGCTGCAATTCACCGGGCCGGTCGGCGGTCATGTAGCCCATCATCATATTCGGCCCGTCGAGCCACAGCCGGCCGGCATCGGTGATGCCCTCGACCGGTTCGAGCTTCATGCGGATTGCCGGCAGCAGCCGGCCGACAGTCCCGTCGCGGCTGTGGATGGCGGTGTTCACCGCCACCACGGGCGCCGCCTCGGTCAGCCCGAAACCTTCGATGATCGATGCCTGGAAGCGGTCGCGGTAAGTGCGGCGCGTTTCCGGCTTCACCGCCTCGGCGCCGGCGACCACGAAGCGCAGGCTGGAGAAATCGCCGTCCTTGGCGGTGCGGGCATAGTTGGCAAGAAAAGTATCGGTGCCGAACATGACCGTCGGCTTCACCTTGCGGGCGATCTCGGGGATGATCTTGTAGTGCAGCGGCGAGGGGTAGAGGAACAGTTTCACGCCGGTCACCAACGGCAGGATGGTGCCGCCGGTCAGTCCGAAGGAATGGAACACCGGCAGCACGTTGAGCAGGATGTCGGCCGGCGAGATGGTGACGCGCGCCTCGGCCTGCATGGCGTTGGCAAGCAGGCTGCGATGCGACAGCACCACCGCCTTCGGCGTGCCTTCCGAGCCCGAGGTGAACAGGATCACCGCCGGCTTGGCCGCATCCTGGCGCTGCAGCGGCAAGCGCCAGAAAAGCGCGGCGGCGACCTTGTCCAGCACCGTCACGCTCTCGCGTACATCCTCCAGCCACAGCATCTTGGCGCCGCCAGCCTCGACGGCGGCGACGATGTCGTCGATGCCGGCCTTCTCGATGAAGGCGCGGGACGAAACCACGGTGCGGATGACGGCGGTGCGGATCGCCGCTGTCACGCTCGCCGGGCCGGCTGTGTAGTTGATCATCGCCGCCACTCTGGCTGCCGAGATCAAGCCGACGAAGGAAAGCACCACGCCGTTGGCGTTGGGCAGAAGCAGGCCGACCGCTTCGCCGGGTGCGGTCACCGCCTCGAAGCGGCGGCCGAGCACGCGCGCGCCAATGAACATCCTGCGGTAGGAGAGCGCGCCCGAAATGACATCCTCGATGATCGGATGCGAGGCGCCGACTCGGTCCGCTGCGTCACGCATCGCCAGGAACAGGCCGCGATCGAGATTGTTGCCGTAGAGCCGCGCTTCGGCGAAACGGTCGAACAGCGCGTTGGTGTTGGAGGCCTGGTCGGGGTTGCGCGCCGCCAGTTCGGCGATCGTCATCGGCTCCAGCACGCTGAGCGACAGGCGCGGGAACCAGTGGCGCGGTGCCTTGTCGGCCGGCGTCAGCGATACCGGCAGGTCACGCGCGCCGGCGACGAAGATCGGCACGATGCGCGCATCAGCCTGCATGGCGATGCGGGTGATGGCGCGAAACAGCCGGAACGACTTGACGTCGGGCTCGACCGTGTCGGGCAGATAGACGGCAAGTCGGCCCTTGCCTTTCAGCACGCGCACCAAACGGCGGCTGACGAAAACATGCTCGGCATTGAAGGCAATGGTGCGGCCAAGCTCGCGCCACGGCTCCAGCCAGGGCGAGCGCGCGGAGGCCTCGTCCAGTATGTGCAGCGTGTCGTCCGGGAGCAGCGACAGCATCAGCGCCGGCTCGATGCGCGACTGATGCGAGACGACATAGATGACCGGCGTCCGTGCGTTGCGGGCAATGCGGATGCGGTTGTCGGCAACGCGGTAGGCAAGCTTGAACGGCACGTAAAGCAGCGCCTGGGTGAAACGCAGGTCGAGCCGGAACGTTTCGATCACGCCGATCAGCAGCCAGGCAAAGACAAGGCCAGCAAGCAGCGCCAGTGTCAGCATCATGCCGCTCTCTCCCAACGTCCTCCAGGGCGCGGCTCTTGGCGGCCGCTTCGGTGGCAGAGGGTAGCGGAAGTGGGGGGAAGGTCAATGTAGGTGTGGGGACCTGAGCAGGCTTCGATCTCTGGGTAATGATGTGCCAAGAGATCCGGAGCTGCCACTTGAAAGATTGCGACACGTGTCGTAAATAAAATGACACGTGACGGAGAAGCAAGGATGGCTAGTTTTCCAATGGCATTTGCTGAGACATCCCGCATGGAGCCGGAATTCGAGCGGCTGGTTGACCTGTTTGGTGGGCCGAAAGTTCTTGGATTTTCCGTGTCTAGTCCGCTCGAGGCACATGAAATGATCCTGCATGGAATTCCAAGCCAGGCTTTGGAAAGCCTTGTCAGGCACCTGACCGTCATTGATCTTGCCGATTCTTTCGAGACGGCATTCGGCATGAGCGAGCGAACATTTCAGCGACATAAATCCGATCGCTCCAAAACCCTTAATAGGGAGCAAGGCTCTAGAACCTGGAATTTCGCCAGGGTTCTCACTAAGGCCACGTCGGTTCTTGGAACCCAGGAAGAGGCTGAGAAATGGATGGTTCAGCCTGCGATGGGCTTGGACAACCGGCGGCCGATCGATCTGCTGGCCACGGCGGCGGGCACGATACTTGTCCAAGAGTTTCTTGAGCGGCTCGATTACGGTGTCTACACGTGACGCCCTTGCCTGGTTCTCTTGGAGAAGGAGACGTCGTCGGCTGGAGACTTGACCACAAACGTTTCGAGGCAACGTGGGACAGTGGTGAAGGAGCCTTCAAACTCGGAGGAAGGTGGAACAGCAAAGGGGTCAGGGCTGTGTATGCGTCCATTGACCCCTCGACCGCCATTCTCGAGGTGGCCGTTCACAAGGGGTTTCGGACGCTCGATACTGTGCGTCATGTGTTGACGGCATTTGACATCACCGATCCGTCGGAAATTCATGTGGTGGAAATTGACGATATTCCAAACGCAAACTGGCTGCGCCCCGGCATCCCTAGCGCGGGGCAACAGCAATTTGGCGACAGTCTACTGGCAAAGCACCCCTTGTTTCTGATTCCAAGCACGGTATCCCAGCATAGCTGGAACGTGGTGTTCGATCCCGGTCGGGCGGCCGGCCTTTACACGCTGCGCCTTCAAGAGGATTTTGCGCTTGATACGAGGCTTCATCCTCCTTCGAGATAGCCGCCGGAGCGGGCGAACGAGCAAAATGCCCCGTCACGCCGCTTTCAACCTCCCGCTGATGAACCGGAACTCCTGCGACTTGCCGCCAAAGCCGTAGGCCGCGGCCGGCACCTCATGCACCAGGGCATAGCTTTCCTCATGCACGCCGCCGCGCAGGCGGCCGAAGGCGTCGAAGATCGCCTTGAGATAGGATTCGAGTTCGAGCTTGGTGTTGGTCCCGTCGACGACCTTGATATCGAGCCAGAAACTGTTGGTCCCATGTTCGGCCAGCGACTTGCCGCCGGCGAACCAGTGCTGCGGGTCGATATAGCTGACCGCGACCGCGGTGATGGTCGGGTCCTTGCGCAGATGCGTCGCCGTAATCTCGGTGATGTCTTTGGCGATTTCTGCGGAAAGTTTTGCATCCGGCTTGCCGGTGACGCTGACATTGATGATCGGCATTTTTCTCTCCTTCGGGTTTGACGGCCTCGCGCCGTCGATGAAAGGACCATGCCATCATCTATGCGTCAGAAAAATCGAATTGTTTTTGACAAACGATTCTATAACATCGAAGTATGGAAACGTTTGACCCCGACTTGCTCAAAACCTTCCTCGCCTTCGTCGACGGCGGGTCGCTGGCCAAGGCGGCGTCGGCTGTCGGCCGCTCGCCCTCGGCGGTCACCGCGCAGATGCAGCGGCTGGAGGAGATCGTCGGCGAGCCGCTGCTTAGCCCCCAGGGCAGGGGGCGCGGGCTGACGCCGGCCGGTGAGGACCTTGTTGGCCATGCCAGGCGCATCCTTGCCGTGCACACCGAGGCCTGGCTGGCGCTGAAGGGCGCGCGCGCAGGCGGCCGCATCGCCATCGGCACCACGCAGGATTTTGCCGATCATGGCCTGCCGGACCTGCTCAGGGCCTTTGCCGTCAGTCATCCGCGTGTGCGGATCGAGTTGCGCGTCGGCCGCTCCCTGGAACTCGGCTCGGCGTTGCAGGGAGGCCAGCTCGACCTCGCAATCACCATGCGCAATGCTCCATCGCCGGATGAAGCGGCCGTGATCAGCGAGCCGATGCTGTGGCTCTGCTCGGAAAAAGGCTTGGCAACCCGGCAGGAGGCGGTGCCGTTGGCGCTGCTCGACCCTTATTGCGGCTTCAGGGAGGCGGCGCTCAATGCGTTCGACGCCGCCGGCCGCCGCTATCGCATCGCCGCCGGCAGCGCCAGCCTTGCCGGCCTGCGCACCGCGGTCAATGCCGGCATCGCGCTGACGCCGCGCACCCGGCGTTTCGCCCATTCGGGTATCGTGGAGGTGTCTTCAGAGTTCGACCTGCCGCCGTTGCCGGTGGCCGACTTCGCCATCCGGCTCGGCCGTGAGGCTGCCCGCGCGGCGCGGGATCTGGCGGAACTGCTCGGCAGCGGCCTGGCCTTGCCGTCCTAAGGCATGTCTCCAGAAAATCGGATGGCGAATCCGAAAGATCGCAGTGGGCTTAAGGCAAAGAAAAAGCCGACCTTTTTGCGGGTCGGCTTCTAGTCGGACGGGTCGAGGGGTTTGGGGGGACTTGGGGGGGTGGACCCGTCGGAGCTAACAATGCCTGAGTCGGATGATGGTTCCGTGACCTCGAAAATAATTTTACGGAACCGCCGATTTCGCCCTCATCCAGTCGCGTCCAGCATGCGCAAAGACCGCGCAAAGCACGATGGCGCCGCCAATGATGCTGGCGATCGGCGGGATCTCGCCGAGGAACAGCAAGGCAAACAGGATGGCGAACGGCACTTCGGCCGAGCCAAGCAGGCCGGATTCGGCGGCAGGGATGAGCCGCGAGCCTTCCGTCCACAGGATCGAGGCCAGCGCGAAGGAGCAGCCGAAGGTGGCAAGCAGCACGACGTCGCGGGTCGAGACGGCCAGCGGGTCGGTGACGAACCAGCCGAGCACGAAGAGCAGGAAGGCGGATACAGCACCGGCCCAGACGACAGGCGAGTCGCGGAAGGCGCGCACCATGATCATGTAGAGCGCGCTGCCGGTGGTCATCAAAAGCGCCAGCCCGTCGCCGAACAGATGGCCGCTGCCGAGGCCGCCACCCACCATGATGGCGACGCCGCAAAGCGACACGGCCGCCGCCAGCATCGTCTGCAGCCGGAATTTTTCCCGCACCAGCAGGAAGGCAAACAGCGCGGCGATAAAGGGCGAGGTCGCATAGATGACCGCGACATTGGCGACATAGGTGAACTTGAAGGCCGAGATGAAGGCGATGCTGGCGGCGGCACCTTCGACCGCCAGCAGCCAGCCGCGCCAGCCGAGCCGCAGGCTCTCGCGCCCGCCCGAACGGCGCCGCCGCCACAGCACATAGAGGGTGATCAGGATCGAGCCGAAGAAGCCGCGCCAGCAAGTGATGGTGAGCGGATCGGCGTGGATCGACTTGGTCAGCACGCCGGTGAGCGCGAAGGCGACGGCGGAAGCCGAAACCAGCACGATGCCGAGCGTGCGTTCGGCAGCGGGGCCGCCGGCGCCCTTGGCAAGCTTTTCCGGGACGTCGAGCGTATCCGTCATGGCACCAGACTATCTTGTTCCTGCTGACAGCCTTTTGTCATGAGCCTAGACCCGTTTGCGGAAATGTTCGTTGCCGACGACCAGCAGGCCGGCACTGATGATCAAGGCAGCGCCCATGAACACTTCGCTTCGCGGTACGTCGCCCCAGATGGCGAAACCCAGTGCGAAGGCCCAGATCAGCGAAGTGTATTCGAACGGCGCCACGATCGACACCGGCGCCCGTTTCATGCCCTCGAACAGCATGTATTGCGCGACGCCGCCAAGCGCGCCGACGCTGGCAAGAAGCATGAGCTGCAGCCCGTCCGGCGTCCGCCACCAGATCAATGCCGGCACTGCCGAAAACAGCAGGAAGTAGAAATTGTTGAGCACCAGCTGGATCATGGTGCGCTCCTGCATTGCCGTCTTGCGCAAGAGCACGACCGCAATGCCCCAGAGAACAGCGGCTGCCAGCACCAGAAGCACCGGCAGCGAGAGACCCAGACGCGTTGGATCGCAGGCGATGAAGACGCCGGCGAAACCGATGAAAACCGCAACCCAGCGCAGCAGCGGCACCGCCTCGCCCAGCATCATTACCGACAGCACGGTGACGATGATCGGCGCGGCGTAATAGATGGTGGTGAGCTCGGCAAGCTGCAGCGAGCGCGCGGCATTGTAGTAGCAGAGCCAGGCCGCGAGCGTGAAGGCGCTGCGCACCAGCATCGGCCGCACGATGGGCGAGCTTATCGTATCGGCGAACAGCTTCCGTCCGCCGATCGCGCCGCAGGCGACGAGCACGGTGATCGAGCGGAAGAACATGATCTGCCACACGCTCATGCCGGCGACGAGCAGCTTGATCGAGGCATCCTGCGCCGAGAACAGGAAATAGGCGGCAGCCGTGAACAGGATGCCGGCCAGAACCCTTTCGCGGCTTTCGAGGATGACGACGTCGGCCATGCGGTCCGGCTGGGTTTTGCGTGAAGGCGGCTCCGCCCCATCGGATCCGCTGTGCCAGCTATACGAGCGAAAGCTTTCGCGGCGCTGCTCCAGCGCTGCGCTTACATTGGGGCAGGGCCCGCAGGTTCGAACCAATCAGACGTTTATTGCGTTGCCTGGTAGAGCTCGGAAGCCGCCTCCTTCAGCGCGCGCCTTCCATCCGGCCTAAGATACATCATGTGACCGCCTTCGACGACATCGAGGCGGATCGGCTTGGCATCGGCGAGCGAGGGGATCTGGCTCACCAGATAGCGCGTGGCGAGATAGGGCGTGACGAGGTCGGTATAGCCGTTGACGATGACGACGCCGAGCGACGGGTTGAGCGAGCGCGCCCGCTGCAGGTCGTTCATCACCCCGGCATAGCCTTGCCCTGAATTGCCGTAGTCCCAGTTGTGGCTGACCTCGCCGTTGAGCAGCCGGTAGCTGACATCGGTGCGGTAGCTCAGTTCGTCGCGCGCATAGGCGACGAAGGCCGAGGTCAGCACCGGCACACTGCGGTCGAGCACCGGATCGGGGCCGGCGATGTGGGCGCTTTCCGGCGCGATGTCGCTGGTCGCGACCATGGCATCGTAGGGGCTGAGCACCTTGCCCTTGGCGCGCTTGAACTCGCGGGCGAAGAGGCCTGTCGGGACGCGGGCAAAATTGCGCTCGACAAGGTCGAGCGGCAGGCCGGTGATCTCCGACACGCGCCCGCTGGCTAGCTTGCCGCCTTGCTCCAGGCCGCTGTTGAGCGCCGTCAGGTAGTCGCCAAGCGCGTAGCGCTCGACCTCGGCCAGCCTGTCGCGCAGCGCCTCGCCGCCGACGCCGTCGGCCTTCAGCCGCGCCGCCGCCAGCGAAGGCAGTTCGAGCGCCCAGTGCAACTGGTCGAACTGGTCCGGCCGCACGAGCATGAACTCCAGCGCCGGCGAGATCAGCACGATGCCGTTGGGGCTGAGGCCCACATCCTCCTGCAGCGTCCTGGCAAGCAGCGCGGCGCGGAAGCCGCCATAGCTTTCGCCGGCGAGGAAGAGCGGTGAAGCGGTGCGGCCGTTCTGCGCCAGATAGAGCCGGATAAAGGCGCCGACCGAGCTGGCGTCCTGGTCGACGCCCCAGAACGCTTTCGTGTCCTGGCCCGGCGCCTCGCGGCTGTAGCCGGTGCCGACCGGATCGACGAAGACGAGATCGGTCATGTCGAGCCAGCTGTCGGGATTGTCGATGAGCTTCTGCGGCGATGGCAGGAACTCGCCGTCGGGTGCGGTCACGACGATGCGCGGGCCGAGCGCGCCGAGATGCAGATAAGCCGACGCCGCGCCCGGCCCGCCGTTGAAGACGAAGGTGATCGGACGTTCTTTCGCCGGGGCGGGCGATTGCTGCGTGTAGGCGACGTAGAAGATTTCCGCCGTGACCTCGCCCTTGCCGGACAAGAGCGATAGCGTGCCGGCCTTGGCCTGGTAGTCGAGCTTGCGCCCGCCAAGCGTGACCGAATGCTCGGTCACCTGCGGCG
This sequence comes from Mesorhizobium loti, assembly GCF_001510895.1. Lineage (GTDB taxonomy): Bacteria > Pseudomonadota > Alphaproteobacteria > Rhizobiales > Rhizobiaceae > Mesorhizobium > Mesorhizobium loti_A. The sequence goes on from NZ_LPWA01000151.1 coordinate 20,419, forward strand.
GCGGCAAAAGCGACAGCACGCCGCCGGCCGGCGCCGGCCGTTCGGGAGTTTCGGCAGGAGCTGGCTGCGCGAAGGCGGCAAGCGCCAGGAGGACGAGAGGGACGAGCTTCAGCTTGGACCGCATGGGACCTCCGCACGAGAGACTCCCGCAAAGTATGGCCGGGACGATCGAAGTCAAAGAGAATGACGGCTGGTCAGTGGTTTAGCGATTGTGGAAAAGCTAAACCGCTCCAGCACCGCTCGGCCTTGCCGCCGTTCGCCAGGTTGAACTTGCAGCGGCTTGCGCTACGCTAGGCCTGAATGCAGTCGAATTTTTCTCTCGACCGTTTTGGACGTTGGAGCGGTGGAGTGGCTGCCGCGGCCGGCGCCGCTACGCCCGAAGAATTGTCGGCCCGCTTCACCGCGGCGGCAGGCGTGCTGCTTGCCTCCGATCGCGTCTATGTCGGCCTTTATCGTCGCGATATAACATCCCTGACAATCGACGATGCCGGCCCTGATCGCTGGAACCGCGACTATGATGCGCGCATCTATCGACTGGATCCCTTCTTCCAGAGGTTCGCCAGCACCCGGCAGGATTTCCTGCTGCCGTTATCGGCTCTCTGCGATCACGATTTCCAGCTCTCGTCCTACTATCGCGAATTCTACGGTCCCTCCGACAGCTTCGACGAGATAACCGGCGTGTTCAATCTCGACAGGTTGACCGCCGGCTATGTCACCTTTCTGCGACGCAACGGGGCGCCGCCCTTCGGCGAGCAGGATCTGGCGCTCGCCTGCGCGGCAGGCAGCGCGACGAAGCTCATTCTGGAAAAGTTGTTTCACTTATGCCGCCTTCGAGACAAGGGCGCGGCAATCGAGATTGCGCGATCGCAATTGAGCCGGCGCGAGAGCGAGATCGCACGGCACCTGATCGACGGCGGCAGTGCCAAGACCATTTCGCGAAGCCTCTCCATTTCACCCGGCACAGCCCGCAACCACATCAAGCAGATCTACCGCAAGCTCGGCGTGCACTCCCAGGTGGAGTTGCTGGCGATCATTCGCGATGCTGCGCAAGACTGACGTTTCGCTCCGGCACTACTGTCCCGTCACGATGCGCGTCCACATGCGGTTTTGCGATCGCAGCAGCTTTGCGTCGCTGTTGTCCACCACGAACAGCTTCGCCTTCACGTCATCGGGAGGGAAGACGCCGGGATCGCTGGCTATTGCCTTGTCCATGAGCGGCAGGGAGTCAGGTATCGCGTTGGCGTAGGAGACGTAGCTGGAATTGGCTGCGGCGATATCGGGCCGCAGGTTGAAGTTGATCCAGGCCATGCCGTTGTCGGGGTGCGGCGCATCCTTCGGCACGGCCATCGTATCGAAGTTGATAAGTGTGCCTTCTTTCGGAATGGAATAGGCAATCTCCAGCTTCTTGGTGGATTCCGCGGCACGGGTCCTTGCCTGAAGTATGTCCCCCGACCAGCCCAACACGACGCAGATGTCGCCGTTCGCCAGGTCGTTGATGTATTTCGACGAATGGAAATAACGGATGTAGGGCCGCACCTTGCCGATCAGTTCTTCGACCTTGGCGAGGTCGTCGGGACTGGTCGATCTCGGGTCGATGTGAAGATAGTTCAGCGCCATCGGGATGACTTCAGCCGGTGCATCGATCATCGCCACGCCGCAATCGGAGAGCTTCTTGACGACGTCTACATCGAAGACCATGGCGAAGGAATTCGTTGGCGCGTCCGGCAGCCGTTGCTTGACCGCGGCGACGTTGTAACCAATGCCGTCGGTAACGGCCATGTAGGGCACGGCATGCTGGTTTCGCGGGTCGGCACCCGCGATCAGCGAAAGGGCTTGCGGATCGATCTTCGCGTGGTTTGCGAGCTTCGATTTGTCGAGTTCGAGAAAAGCCCCCGCCTTGACCTGGTTCTTCAGGAACGGATAGGCCGAAGGATAGACCACGTCATATCCGGAGCCGCCGGTGAGCAGCTTTGTCTCGAGGACCTCGTTGCCGTCATAGACATCGTAGCGAACCTTGATGCCTGTCTCCTTCTCGAACTTCTCGGCCGTGTCCGGCGCGATGTAGTCGGACCAGTTGTAGACATTGACGACTTTTTCCTCATCCGCCGAGACCGCGCTGGCGATGCTGCAAGCAATCCCGGCAAGCAGAGTCGACAAGATTAGAGTGCGCATGAATGTCCTCCTCCTCAACGTCGTTGTGGCGCATAGACCGGCAAGGTGATGCAAGCGACATTGCCGCCGCCCAACAAGATCTCGCGAGAGTTCTCGATGCCGACTATTCTGTGGTCGGGAAACAGCGATGCCAGTTTTTCCTTCGCCTTCACGTCGAGATCCGAGCCGAACTCCGGCACGACCACGACACTGTTGCCCGGATAGTAGTTGATGTAGCTTGCCGCGATCCGATTGCCGGCCGGTCGCGCCCAGGTCGAATCGAGCCGGTCCACGCTTTCGCTTTCTTCCGGCGTCATCTCGATCGGCAAGGGATGGGGCAGCCGATGGACATCGAGGGCGCGGCCACGCGCGTCACGGGCCGAGCGCAGTATATCCTCGGCCTCTCGTACGATTTCATATTGCGGGTCTTCCCGATCATCGGTCCAGCTCAACGCGACCACGCCGGGGCGCACGAAGCAGCAGACGTCGTCGATATGGCCGTCCGTCTCGTCGAAGGCAAAGCCGCGCGGCAGCCAGATAATGTTATCGACACCGAGATAGTCGCCCAGTTGCCGTTCCACCTCGGCCTTGCCGAGATGGGCGTTGCGATTGCGATTGAGAAGGCATTGCTCCGTCGTGATAAGCGTGCCCTGACCATCGCATTGCAGGCCTCCACCTTCGGCGATCAGCGGGGCGCGATAGCGATCCAGCCTCTCGATTTCGAGTACTTTTTGCGCCGCCAGGTCATCCAGATCCCACGGCGCGTAGAGCCCGCCGTCGAAACCGCCATAGGCGTTGAAAGTCCAATCGACGCCGCGCACTGCGCCATGATCGTTGACGACGAAATTCGGGCCGCTGTCACGCAGCCAGGAATCGTTGGTGGACATCTCGACCACGCGCACGTGGTCGGGCAATCGGGCCCTGGCGTTCCGCCACTGCCGGCCGGATGCCGCCACCGTAACCGGCTCGCTTTGCGCGATCGCCGCGGCGACACTGGCAAACAGCTTCTGCGCCGGCTTGGCGCCGAGACGCCAGGTGTCGGGCCGCTCCGGCCAGATCAGCCAACAGCCCGATTTGGGCTCGAATTCGCCGGGCGCGCGAAACCCATCCTGTTTCGGCTTCGTCGAAAGGGTGCGTGGCATTGCGGGATCACCGGAGAATGGAACGACGACACTCGTCCGGATCAGACGGTTTTGGGGTATCGTCCGTCAATGTCCCATTTGGGATATCGGAGTGCGCCGGCAGGGCCTGAACAGAGGCAGGGATAAATGCAATTGCCTTGCCAATTAATCGGGGTAAATCTCGGTCTGACGGCGGATGCCGGTGCAAGAAAACAGTCGACGAAGAGGGCAGCGAATGGACGCGACCGCGCTCAAGGCCATGCAGGCGCCGCTGAAGGAGGCTTATCGCGAGGACGCCTCACAGGCGCTGATCACGCTGAGAGCACGCGGAACGCTCGACGACCAGTCGATTGCCTGCAAGGTCGAGACGGGCAGGGCGCTTGCCGTGGCGGGGCTCCATCCGGCGACCGGCGGCTCGGGGCTGGAGCTTTGCTCGGGCGACATGCTGCTCGAAGCGCTGGTCGCCTGCGCCGGCGTGACGCTGAAGGCGGTGGCGACGGCGCTGGAGTTCAAGCTCGGCAACGCTGCGGTCGAGGCCGAAGGCGACCTCGATTTTCGCGGCACGCTCGGCGTCGCTCGCGACGCGCCGGTCGGCTTCCGCGAGATCCGGCTGAAGTTCAATCTCGACACCGACGAGCCACAGGAGCGCATCGATTCGCTGCTAAAACTCACCGAACGCTATTGCGTGGTGTTCCAGACGATCAATCAGAAACCGACGTTAAGTGTAAGCGCGAACTAATCTCCCCCCTTGAGGGGGAGATGGCCGCAAAGCGGCCAGAGGGGGGCGCCGCGCGTGAAGCGCCGACGCGCTCTTTTGTCGAAAAAAGCGCTGGCGCTTCATGCGCTAGCCACCCCCTCTGTC
>NZ_LPWA01000152.1 GCF_001510895.1 Mesorhizobium loti
GTCGATCTGAGAGATCGGCCAGCCTCGAGCGATGCGCTCGAGGGTCAGCTTGAGCCAAGCGTAAGGATCGACGCGGTTCATTTTGGCCGTCTGCAGCATGGTGGCTATGGTGGCCCAGGCGCGTCCACCGCCATCGCTGCCCGCGAAGAGACTATTTTTTCTTGTTATTGTTTGCGGGCGGATCGCCCGTTCGACAATGTTGGAGTCGATTTCGATGCGGCCGTCGGCAAGGAAGCGCTCGAGCGCCACACGTCTGGCAAGGGCATAGCGGATCGCTTCGGCAAGTTTCGATTTGCCGGATATCCGTGGGAGCTGCTTTTCCCACATGTCGAAGAGTTCCGCGACGACGGTCGCGGAGTTTTCCTGGCGGGCCCTGACCCGGATCTCGGGAGCCTGTCCGCGAACTTCATCCTCGATCTGCCAGAGCTTGGCCATGGAGGCTACGGTCTCGCTCGCCAGCTCCGAACTGCCATTGACATGGAGTTCGTAGAACTTGCGTCGGACGTGGGCAAAACAGGCCGCCAATGTCACGCCGTCATTGGCGCCGGCCGACTGGGCCAGTCGATTGTAGGCGGCATAGCCGTCGACTTGCAGAATGCCGCGATACCCCTGCAGATGACGCTCGACACACTCGCCACCGCGACTGTCTTCGAAGCGGTAGGCGACCATCGGCGGACTGGCCCCGCCAAACGGATTATCGTCGCGGGCGTAGGCCCATAGCCAGGCCGTTTTGGTCTTGCCGGTCCCTGGCGCGAGCGTCGGAAGGCTGGTCTCGTCGGCAAAGATCCGTTCGGCCTGCTTGATGCGCTCCAGCACATAGTCGGCCAGGGGCTGCAGTTCAAAGCCGACCTTGCCCATCCATGGCGCCATCACCGTGCGATCGAGTTCGACGCCAGAGCGGGCAAAGATGGCCTCCTGCCGATAAGATGTTGCGCTGAGGATTATGCTGCGGAAGCTCCGGTTCTGCCCGAGTTTCAGGCGATCCCAAGCAATCTCCGCAACATAATTTTCTGAAGTCAAATTGCATTCAGGAACGCCATCACACCCTTGTCCTCTTTCCACGGCCGGTCTGGCCGCGAAGCCGCGGCATCGCACAGCGCCATCGCTTTCGCCTTTATCTCGAGATCGATTTCGGCGTAGATGTTGGTGGTCTCAAGACTGACATGTCCAAGCCATGCGCGGATGGTGTTGAGGTCGACACCTGCCTGCAGAAGATGACAGGCGCTTGTGTGACGGATCACGTGCGGCGTGATTGACCTTGCGGCAAGCGTTGGTACGCGCGCTGCACATCGCTCGACGAGCCGGTAGACCCCGAACCGCGTATAGCGCTTGCGATGGCGGCTGAGGAAGACGGGATCACCGTTTGCGCGTCTCTGAATGAGCTCGCCAAGCGCATTCTCTGTGCGTGGCCACAGTGGACATTGGCGGATTTTGTCGCCCTTGCCGCAAAGGGTGACGAGCGCATGGTTGTCGCCGTGTCGGCCGATCTGGAGATCGCTGACCTGCAATCTTGTTGCCTCCGAGACCCGTGCCCCGGTGTTGTAGAGGAAGAGCAACAAGGCGTATTCGGCCCGGCCCCGCGGCGTCCGGCGGTCGGGAACCGCCAGCAGAGCCTCCATCTCATTCCTGGTCATCCACGTAATCGGCTGCGGTGCAGCCTTTTTCGTCGTGATGGCCCGGATTTGCGCACACCAGGCAAGACGAGCCGGATCACGGCTGGCGACGAAGCGAGCGAAGGACCGGATCGCCGTCAGGCGCTGGTTGCGGGTCTGCACCGAACAGCCCCGGTTCTCTTCAATATGGGCAAGGAACTGCAGCACGTGTGTTGGAGCGATATCCTCCACATCCAGGCGGTCCGCTGGTTTGCGGATCTTGGCGCTGATAAATGGCAGCAGTAGCGTGAAGGTGTCGCGGTAGCTCTTTTGCGTGTTGCGGGCGAGCCGGCGCTCAGTAACGATGTAGTCAACCAGGAAGCGCCGGAGCCACGGGCCGAGCATGCAAGTATCACGCATGGTCCCCTCCATTGACGTAGCAATCGAAGCAGACCGATGCTTCGTGTAGCAACTCCGGCGTCATGGACAGGTAGATGCTTGTGCCGTCCAGGTTGGCGTGGCCGAGATATGTCGAGAGCGCCGACAGCAATCGTTGCACATCTGCGCCCATGCGGTACCAAGACGTCAGCCGGTGCACGGCTGCGGTGTGGCGCATGGCGTGCAGACACGGGGTACGCCGGCCGTCATCCTTGCGACCGATACCGGTGGTCTCGAGCAGCCGTCGGAATGCATGGTCGACATTGTGCTTCCTCACCTGTGTTCCGTCGCGGTTTGCAAGGAAGGCGGACGCCATTCCTTCGGGTAGCGGACGGTCTGAACGTCGTTCGGCATAACGTCTAAGGGCGCTGGCGAGTTGGGGAGCAACGGGAACGAGCCGGCTCTTGTAGAATTTGGTGTTCCTCACCGTCAGAATGCCGTCCGCAAGATCGACATCCTTCATGGACAGGTTCAACGCCTCGCTGGTTCGCAGTCCAGCTCCGTACAGGATCAAGAGCAGCATACGGAAGGTCTCGGCATCGAACCGAATGCCGCGCTTACGGCTGATATCAATGGCTCCGAACAGGCGCTGCAGTTCTTCGCGGGAGTAGATGTAAGATGGCGCCGATCGCCGCTTTCGCGGCTCTTCGTCCGCCGCCGGCAGCGGTGACAGGGCGGCATAACCGCGGCTGATCGCATAACGGTAGAATCCGGCGAGAGCGCCGTACTTGTTAGCACGCCAACGGGTGAGCGGGCCGGTTCCGGCGAGGAATTGGCGCACCTCGCTTTCTGTAACCGCATCGCAGAGAACGTGCTCAGGGACGCTCCTGCAGAATTGGTACAATGTCTTTGCGCTGGGAATGAATCGGGCGCCATGGGCACGCCGCCACGCCACATAGGAGTCGATTGCGTCACGGAGGATCATAGCAGTCCCTCCAGATCAATCGCCGCAACCTCGCGAAGAACGTCAAGCTGCACCTTGGCGTAGATCGCGGTGGCCGCGGTGCTTCGATGGCCGAGATAGTCCCCGACCGCTTTCATCGACAGACCTTGATCGAGGAGATGCTGAGCAGCGGCGTGGCGCAACGCATGCGGGCCGCGGCGTTTGCCGGTGATTCCGAGACGATCAAGACGGCTGCAAACGATCCACTTTGTTACTCCCCTGTTAAGCGGTCTAATCGGGACCTTCATCGTCAGGAACAGGCTCCGTTCGAGGTGCGCGGGGCGAACCTCGCGCAGGTAACGCAGAACAGCTTGTCCCACGGCTGGTGAAAGCGGATAGAGATGCGTACGTCCGGGCTTGGGGCAGCGTACCCTCAACATCTCCTGCTCCCAGTCCAAATCGCCAAGCTGAAGGCCGCTGACCTCACCGGCGCGTAGGCCGTAGGTGATGAGCAACATCAGGACAGCACGGTCTCGTATGTCGCGAGGACGATCTCCTTCAGTGGTCGCGAGCAGGCGAATGACTTCATCCCGGTTCAATCCTTTCGGAATTGTCTCGCCGGGATAGCGTCGCGGCGGCATGATCCCGTCGGACAGCCCCGGCCTGCACCAGCCCTGCTGCTCAGCGAACCGGACAAATCTACGAAGTCGTTGCGCATAGAGATGGATCGTCGATCGACTGAAGCCGCTCGCGTGGCAGCGCGCGACAAACTGATCGAAGATGGTGACTCCGACCGACGCTAGATCGACACCTCTCTCGTCAAGCCAGACGAAAAAGCAATCTATCGTCTGGCGACAACCTTCGATCGTGGCGCTCGCCCATCCGTGTTCGGAAGACATACGCGTCGCAAAGATAGTAACCTCGCGCGTATGGGAGTGGCGCGTCGCTCCAGGCTCATCGAGCCAACCGATAAGGCGCATCCATCGCTCAGCGTGGCCGAAAAATTGTCGACGCGCCTCAGGTCGCGATTGGCGTTCAGCCGGTGAAGACCATCGCCGGAAACTGCTCTCAATCTTGAGCAAGTTCGAGCTGTCGTCGTCGTGCAAATCCAGGATGCGCACCAGCTCCAGCTGGTAGAGGGCGATCTTGCACAATGTCTCAAGCTTGATGCCGATTTGCTCGCAATGGGCAAGATAGAGGAGCCGCTCCTTGAGCAGTGGAGCGGCGCGATATCGTGCGACCGCAGACGGCCGGCGAAAAAGAACTTCAAACATAATCCAGGTCTCCTTGTTGTTGGCGCCTGGATCATGCCATCGGATGTGCTTTAGAAAATTATGTTGCGGAGATTGCTTGGGATCGCCTGAAACTGGGGCAGAACCGGAGCTTCCGCAGCATAATCCTCAGCGCAACATCTTACCGAGTATGTTGATGTCAACATACTCGGTAAAGCGGCAGCCCGTCGGCATACTTGGCGACGGCAATGTGGGCCAGAAGCGCCTCGGTCGGAATGCCGCCCTCGATCAGGTGGGCCGGCGCCGGCGCCTGGAAGACGCCGTCGAAGCCTTTGTAGGCGTATTTCGGGCGATGGGTGACGATCACCCGGAACTGCGCCGGGATGACGTCCAGCCGCTCGGAGACATCCTCGCCGATGAGAACCTTGTCCAGGTCCTCGCAGCCTGGCGGCGTCTCCGGCTCGATGACGACCTCGATCCGCTCGAGATGCTCTGCAAAGCCCTTGCGAGGCCGCGGCGCGCGTTTCGCCTTGTCCTCGCCTCCGGCCTTGGCGAGTTCTTCCTCGGCCGCCGCAATCCCGATCTGGATCTCTTCGAACACGAAGCCAAATTGATCCTCGCTCAGCCGCTCAGAGCGCCTTCCATAGTGCGCCCGCCTCAGCTCTTTCAGAAGCTCCGTCAGCCGTGCAATGCGCTGCGCGGCCGTCTTGTTGACCGCTTCGAGGTGCGTGTTGCTTGCTTCCAGATCGCTGTTGCGCGCCTCCAGCTCACCATTGCGCGCTTCCAGCTGCAGCCGCTCTTGCGCCATGGCCGCGATCATCGCCTTGAGCGCGTCGACGTCGTCGGGAAGCTGCGAAACGGGGTTCGTCATCACCGCAATCAGACCATGTTCGCGGCCGTTTTCCCACCATTTCCACAGGTCCGATTCACTTTGCCACAGCCGCGTCAGCCCACCGATTGCGGCCGCTTCACCGCCACCGGGCGAACCCTCTTCCAGTCCAGCCCGTCGACCAGGGCAAGCAGTTGCGCATGGTTCAGCTGAACCCTGTGCGGTCCGATCCGCGGCCAGCAGAACTTCGATTTCTCGAGCCGTTTTGCATACATGCAGACCCCTGACCCGTCCCACCAGACGATCTTGATTCTATCGGCTCTTTTGGCCCGAAAAACATAAAGCGAGCCGTTGAACGCGTCCGATCCCGCGTCGCGCACCAGCGCAAGCAAGCCATCGGGTCCTTTTCTAAAATCGACGGGATGGCTGGCCAGCAGAACCTTCACGCCCGCCGGGATCATGCCGTCTTCACTGCCCGGATGATCTTGACCAACTGGTCCTGGCCGATGTCGGCGCCAGCCCGAATGATCATTCCGCCGACCTCGATCTCGACCTGCGCTGCCGTCGTGGCAATTTCGACAAAGCCCAGCCGGCCTTCATTCGCACGCCGGCTCGCCGTGTCACCTTTCAAGGCCTTGCGCCGCCAGCCGAACAGCTGCGAAGGCGCCATCCCGGCTTCCCGCGCGATGGCCGAAACGTTCGCTCCCGCCACCAGCGATGCCTCGATCAGACGGGCCTTTGCTTCCTGCGACCACCGCCGGTGTGATCGCGCCGGGCTGACCCCGAGGCGCTCTGGAACCGCCTCGATGACATGGAAATTTCTATCATCGTTCATAGACGCAGACATGGAAGTTGACACCGTGAGCTCCTCACCCCCTTCGTTTCGGTGTCTCTATGTCTGGCTAATCCCTTCAAACGACGCCAGATGGGGTCCCCTCTACGCTTACGCTCATGGACTACGTTCGGCAGCCACACTCAGCCACGTTCACCCGTCCGTGCAGCCGCGCCAGAGTGACGGCGTCCCCCTCGGTTCGTCTTGATGCGCTCGCCCGGCGTGGGCATAATGTTATGCATAGATTTGTCGACATTGACTGGGATAGCACCGCCGACGGCATCCTTGCCGCAGGATCCGTTTCGCCCCTGGCACGGCTATCCCAGTCTCCCAGCACCATCACTTTGTCGGGCGCGCCGGGCTGCTTTGCTTATTGAAGGAACAATTGCTTCGGGTCGGATAGCTCTATTCCCTAATGAGCTCCGCCACAACCTGCAACATATCCTCGCGATGCAAATCTGCCGGTGTGGATAAATTCAAGCCCAAGAAGTTGGGAAATGAGCCTGTCACAGAGAAGAGGCTGCCGGGTGAAATGCCGATGCGATATTCCGCAGCTTTTCTCGCGCCCTTAAGTGAATCGAAGCCGGTGTGACATCGAATCCAACACATGAAACCGCCAGAGGGGTGGGAGATGGAGCACGTGGAGGGAAACGTCTGCGATATTTGCGACAGGCCGCGCCTAACTCTTTTTCCGAGCTCCTCGCGAATGTGGCGCAAATGGCGATCGTAGACGCCCAAGTTGATATAGTTCCCGGCAGCACGCTGAATGGCGACATTCCCCGGCTCAGCGTCCTCAGAGTAGAGCATTTCCAGTATCTCGCGGCGGTGGCTGCGGTCGTGTATCCATGCGACCCCGAATCGCGGCCCTAAACCCGCGGAGAAACTGCCCACCTGCGTAACAATGTCAGCCACATCATATTTCTTCAGGGTCGACGCAGTTTGAGGAGCATGCGACAACTCTGCGTACAGATCAATTTCGATAATGCGAGTTCCATGCCTGGTCGCGCTCGCGACGAGATTTCTAAGCACACTGTCCGAGTACGTGGTGCCGGTGGGAAAATGATTGATCGGCATCAAAATGCACGCGGCAATCTTATTGTGTTCCAGCAGATACTCGAATTGCGCGGGGTCCAAACCAAACCTCGGATGGGAGTAGATCTCCACAGGTTGAAGTTGTCGCCGTCGGAGGCCTGCAAATAGGGGATAATAGGAGGGGCTCTCGATCAGTACTGTGTCTCCAGGCTTGGTGACCGTGTCGAGAGCAAGCTCGATTGCTTTAGGGGTACTGCTCGTCAGGATGATGTCATCGCCGCGAGCAAGCACACCGCGCAAACCGAGTCGTTTTGCAACGATACCCCGCAGTTCGGAATGCCCTTCCACAGGCTCGGGAAGGTTTGGGTGTCTGATGTCCTCACGAATTGCGCGCAAAAGCTGCGCATTGATTTGCTTCGTAGGAATCAGATCATTGCTCAAATGCAGGCTGGCAAAATTCGTGAATGTGCTCTGTCGCCATGCCCTGTTCAGCTCGTATATGCTCGGTACTTGTGTGGGAGAGGCATTACGCGCGATTTGCAGTTCGTCCTGCATCTCCGGAAAGTTGCCCAGGGCACGTTCGGTGCGAGACACATAAAAGCCAGAACGCGGTCGAGCTTCTACAACGCCTTCAGATTCGAGAAGCGAGTAAGCATGATGCACGGTCACCATGCTGAAACCGGTCTGCCTGCTCATCTCCCGCACGGATGGTAGCCGGTTTCCTGGCTTGATTAGGCCCAGGCCGATCCATTCCTGGATGAGTTTCGCCACTTCTTGATACCGGTGCATTGCCCAGTCTGTACTGCTATAATCAGCTATTTTATAGCAATCGTATGACAGCATCCCTAATGTTGTGATCGAGCTCCTGTCAAGTCCAAGGTGCCTCAGCCAAGCGCGCGCAAGTGCCGGGAGATGGCGCTTAAAAGAGATTACATCCGGTCTTGAGGAAGAAACCGGAGTTGCGACACTTCAGTAACATCATGGAGAACCCAGGAGCCCCGAATGACGCTCTTGGGTCGAGATCGCATCGGGCCGGCAAGCGAGGGACCCATCACTAACGCTCCGCGAATGCCTGTCGAAATGCCCGTCGACTAACCGACGAGCCGCAAAGCTGGTTCAACAAATCAATTTGGATCGGCCCACAAGGCAGCTTGAAATACCGTGAGATTCGAATTCCGTCGGCAGTGCGACCCGCCTGGCCGGCGTTTATGCAATCTGTATCTATTTCCTTTTCCTCTTTCTGCCTCTTTCAGGACAGCATTTTCGTGGCTAGGTTCCCTTTCGGTCAGTGCGCGAGGAGCATTAGCATGAGCAAGGCATCCAGCAACACGAAGGTGAAAGCTCGCGAAACGAGCGGCGCTTCCGACGAGTTCTACGTCGGTCTCCGTCGATTGGAGAAGTCGCTTCCTAAGTCGATGTATTTTGATCCGGCTCAGTACGATCGCGAGTTGAAAGCCGTTTGGTACAAGGAATGGAACTACGTTTGTCGTTCCGAGGCCATCGACAGGGGCTCTTTCCGGCGGCACACGATCGGGGATCAGAACATCCTTATTGTCCGCGATGCGCAAGGCGATCTGCACGCCTACCACAATACCTGTCGACATCGCGGATCGAGCCTGTGCACCGAACAGGAAGGCAAATTCCATACCGGGAGCATTGTCTGCCCCTATCACGGATGGACCTACGCGCTCGACGGTAAACTTTCCGGAGTCCCGGGCCTTTCCATGCCTTCCGATTTTGACAAGGCATCATTCTCCCTCTTTCCCGTTGCGGTTTCTGTGTGGCGTGGATTTGTCTTCATTAACTTAGACGCCACTGCCGTGCCGAACTTCGAGCCCTTCGGTGCGCGGGTGGCTAGCCTGGCGAACTGGCCGCTAGAGGATCTTAGGTTAGGATATTCGTTCAGCGAAAAAATCGCCTGCAATTGGAAGATTTTCTGGGAGAACTCGTCTGAGTGCTATCACTGTCCAGGGGTGCATCCGGAACTTGCACAATTGGTGCCAATGGTTGGGCGCGGAATTCTGGATAAACGGCAAGATCCGAATTGGCAGGAGAATCAGCATAAGCCGCATCCGCGCTTTCAAGGTGGGATCGCCGAAGGCGTAATGACCTATTCAATGAATGGGCAGACTAAGGCATCGCCGTTTCCTGGGCTCACTGAGGAGGATCTTCATACTGGCATCGGCCTCCGAACGAATTGGCCGTCTTTGATTATTGCGGCCAACATCGATGTTGTACGCACGATCAGGGTACGCCCGCTGGGTGCCGAGGAAACGGAGGTCAGTGTTGAGTACTTCTTTTCTGAAGAGAATCTCGCCAACCCGGAGTTTGATCGGGAAAGTAATATCGAGTTCACTCGCCGAGTTCTCGAGCAGGACGCTAGAATATGCGAAATCAATCAAGAAGGATTGCGCTCGGTGGAATTCGAAAGCGGGGTGCTGATGCCGTCCGAGAATTACGTCCTGGCCTTTCAAGAATGGGTTCTTAGTCGGCTCGACTAGTGAGCGTTCGAGTTGCTGCTGGCAATCATCGGCGCCGTAGAGTGGCACTCGATCAAGATCGTAGTGGCGCCGAACAGCTCGACCATGGCTGGCGGACAAAGGCGGATGGCCGGACGTGGAATTCTTATCGATGAAAGGTCCGCACCGCCCTTCCACAGCCGCACGCCAGCGCCGTTCGAGCCGCCAGATATCTGCTTGTCGCGCGAACGCCCGCGACAGTGAACTAAGGGACATATAATGAAAACGCGTGCCGCAGTTGCCGTTGGTGCCGGAAAGCCGCTGGAGATCATGGAGGTCGACCTGGAGGGCCCGCGCGATGGCGAGGTTCTGGTCGAGGTCAAGGCGACCGGCATCTGCCACACCGACGAGTTCACGCTGTCGGGCGCCGATCCGGAAGGCATCTTTCCGGCCATCCTCGGCCATGAGGGCGCCGGCATCGTCGTCGATGTCGGCAAGGGCGTCACCTCGGTCAAGAAGGGCGACCATGTCATCCCGCTCTATACGCCGGAGTGCCGGCAGTGCCCATCGTGTCTGTCGAGAAAGACCAATCTGTGCACCGCCATCCGCGCCACGCAGGGCCAAGGCCTGATGCCCGACGGCACCTCGCGCTTTTCGGCCGGCGGCGAGAAGCTGTTCCACTATATGGGCTGCTCGACCTTCTCCAACTTTACCGTGCTGCCGGAGATCGCGGTGGCCAAGGTCAACCCGGACGCCCCCTTCGACAAGATCTGCTACATCGGCTGCGGTGTCACCACCGGCATCGGCGCCGTCATCAACACGGCCAAGGTCGAGCAGGGCGCGACGGCCGTCGTCTTCGGCCTCGGCGGCATCGGCCTCAACGTCATCCAGGGTCTCAGGCTTGCCGGCGCCGACATGATCATCGGCGTCGATTTGAACACCGACAAGAAGGCCTGGGGCGAGAAGTTCGGCATGACGCATTTTGTCAATCCGAAGGAGATCGACGGCGACATCGTGCCGTACCTGGTCAACCTGACCAAGCGCGGCGCCGATCAGATCGGCGGCGCCGACTACACCTTCGACTGCACCGGCAACACCAAGGTGATGCGCCAGGCGCTGGAAGCCTCGCACCGCGGCTGGGGCAAGTCGGTCATCATCGGCGTCGCCGGCGCCGGCCAGGAGATTTCGACCCGGCCGTTCCAGCTGGTCACCGGGCGTTCCTGGATGGGCACCGCCTTCGGCGGCGCGCGCGGCCGCACCGACGTGCCGAGGATCGTCGACTGGTACATGGAAAAGAAGATCCAGATCGACCCGATGATCACCCACACGCTGAAGCTGGAGGACATCAACAAGGGCTTTGACCTCATGCATGAGGGCAAGTCGATCAGGAGCGTCGTGGTTTACTGAAGCAACGCCACCGGCCGCGGGCGATCACGCCTGCGGCCTTTGTGGTCAACATGGGAGGAAGAAGGAATGGCGGAGAAACTGCATCCGAAGATCGACAACGGGCTGCCGAAGGAGAGCGCTTCCTTTGCCGGCGGCACGCTGGTCTGCGCCTGCACCAGCAATCCGGTGAAGGTGAAGGTCAAGGGCCAGATCGCCCACAACCATGCCTGCGGCTGCACCAAATGCTGGAAGCCGGACGGCGCGATCTTCTCGGTGGTTGCGGTTGCCGGCACCGGCGACGTCACCGTCACCGAGAACGGCGACAAGCTCAAGGTGGTCGACCCGGCAGCGCTGATCCAGCGCCATGCCTGCACCGGCTGCGGCGTGCACATGTACGGCCCGGTCGAGCGCGACCATCCCTTCAAGGGCCTGTCCTTCATCCATCCCGAGCGTTTTCAGGAGGACGGCTGGTCGCCGCCGGGCTTCGCCGCCTTCGTCTCGTCGATCATCGAATCCGGCGTCGACCCGAGCCGCATGGCCGGCATCCGCGCCCAGCTGAAGTCGATCGGGCTCGAACCCTATGACTGCCTCAACCCCGGCCTGATGGACTACATCGCCACCTGGACGGCGAAGAAGTCGGGCGCCTTGGCGGCCTGAACGGCTTTGGATCGGGAGCCGGATGGGTGACGACCCGAACAAGGGAGTCGTGGACCGCCTAATAGCTAGCCGCGATGATCCAGATAGCGAGCAGAAAGGAGAAAGAATCACAGAGCAAGCAAAGTTAGGAAGGAACAACTTAACTAACGGATGCGTCAAAGGGAGCGCACAAAGCTGTGCGGTCCACATCAACCCAAATACCGGATTGCGGTCTTTCGGTAGGATAAATTACGCAAGAACGGGAGGATTACTAATGACTAAGTGGGAATGCGTTGAACGCAAGCGTAGTACTCTTCTGCGCACAGCTATGACGGGAATAGCTGCTTTGGGTATGGCGGCGATGGCAATCGTGTCAGTGGCCGCTTCGGCCTCAGGGGAGTCGCTGCTCGAGAAGATTAAGAACGGAGAGACAGTCCGGATCGGCTTCTCTAACGACCCCCCTAACGCTTATTCCGGGGACAACAATGAACCGATTGGCTTTACAAATACGATTATGCTGGCTGTTCTAAAAAAGATGGGCGCCACCAAGATCGAGCCGGTCGTGACGGAGTGGGGCTCGCTCATCCCCGGCCTGCAAGCTGGTCGCTACGACGTTATCTCCGACGCCATGTACGTCCGGCCCGAGCGGTGCCACAATGTCCTTTTCAGCGATTTGATCTACGTTGGCAAATACGCGCTTGCCGTGTCCACTGGCAACCCGAAAGGACTGCATTCCTTGGAGGATGTACGCGACAAGGGTGCCATCCTCGTCACAGGCTCTGCCTTCGCGTCGCTTAAGAACGCGCGCGATGTCGGCATCGCCGACGACAAGATCCTGCAGGTCCCCGGCTATGCGGAGATTGTCCAAGCTGTTAAGGCCGGCCGCGCCGATGCTGGGTCTGGCGATTACTTGGGGATGAAGAAGGCTATCAGTAACGATAAAGGGCTCGAGCTCGCCAACCCCTACACCCACTCCGCCAAGCCCGACTACGCTGCTTTCGCCTTCAATAGCAATGACCAAGCTTCCGTCGATGCCTTCAACGCAGCGATGAAAGGTTATTTCGGCTCCGATGAGATGCTGGCGTCGGTCGGCAAATACGGATTCGATAAGTCGATGTTGCCGGAGGGCATCAAAGCCGCTGATCTCTGCAAGGGCTGAAGCAAGACCGGCATTGTAGGTATACCGCGCTCCCGGCCATGGCCGGGAGCGCCAACCGAGGCAAGGGAGTTCGTCCTCGACTTCACGTGGCGGGACTCGCAATAGTGCGTTTGACTGTGCCTTGAGCGAACTCCACATCGAAAAAGTTCGGACCTCGTGATTTGCCAGCACCCCGCAAATTTGCATTGAAAGTTCATGAGTTCTTCAATCCAGAAATTGAAAGGCCCCGCCGCATGGAAGGAATAGCTTAACTACGGGGCGCGTCGAACGGAGGCATAATGCAGTGCGGTTCACGTAAACCCAAAGGCTGAATGCAATTGCAGTATTTCTGTGGGATAACCTACAAAAAGAAAGGGAGGATTTCTAGTGAGTAAGTGGCAACGCGTCAAACGCAGGTATAATACTTTTGAGCGCGCAGCTATTGCGGGAATGGCTGCTTTGGGTATGGCGGCGATGGCAATCGTGTTGGTGGCCGCTTCGGCCTCAGCGGAGTCGCTGCTCGACAAGATTAAGAACGGAGGGACAGTCCGGATCGGCTACTCCGAGGGTCCCCCTTCCGCTTATTCTGGGGAGAACAAGGAACCACTTGGCTTCAGCAATGTGGTTATAGTGGCTATTCTAAAAAGGATGGGCGCCACCAAGATCGAGCCGGTCGTGACGGAATGGGGCTCGCTCATTCCCGGGCTGCAAGCTGGTCGCTTCGACGTTATTTCCGACGCCATGTACGTCCGGCCCGAGCGCTGCCGCAATGTGCTCTTCAGCGACTTGTTCTACGTTGGCAAGGGCTCGCTCCTCGTGTCCGCGGGCAACCCGAAAGGACTGCATTCCTTGGAGGATGTACGCGACAAGGGTGCCATCCTCGTCACAGGCTCTGGCTTCGGGGCCATCAAGAGCGCGCATGATGTCGGCATCGCCGACGACAAGATCCTGCAGGTCCCCGGCTATGCGGAGATTGTCCAAGCCGTTAAGGCAGGCCGCGCCGATGCTGGGTCTGGCGATTACTTGGCTCTGAAGATAGCTATCGGCGACGATAAGAGGCTTGAGCTAGCCAACCCATTCACCGACTCCGCCAGGACCGACTATGCCGCTTTCGCCTTTAATCTCAATGACCGAGCTTCGGTCGATGCCGCCAACGCAGCGATGAAAGGATATATCGGCTCCGATGAGATGCTGGCGTCGATCAGCAGCTACGGATTCGATAAGTCGATGTTGCCGGACGGCAACATGACCACGGCCGAGCTCTGCAAGGGCTGAAGCAAGACCGGCATTGCAGGTATGCCACGCTCCCGGTCAAGGCTGGGAGCCAACGGAGGCAAGGGAGTTCGTGCTCGACGTTGGCGTGGCGGCACTCGCAAATGATGCGTTTGACTGCGCCTTGAGCGAACTGATCATCGATAAAAGTTTGGACCTCGTGATTTGCCGGCTACCCCGCAAATTTGCATTGAAAGTTCATGAGTTCTTCAATTCAGAAGTTGAAAGGCCCCGCCGCATGACTGTCCCCTCGGTCGCCAATCCAGACCTCGAAGTCCTGTTCGACAACAAGGCACGCTGGAACCTGCCAGACTTCCGCCGCCACGGCTTCCACAATCTCCATACAACTATGCGCTATGCGATGTCGCTGCGCGCTCCTCGCATCCTGCCGCTCAGGAAGGAGATCGACTGGACCGTTGGCGAGCGGCCAGAGGTCGCACGCTATCTTGCTATGCCGCATTTTTCGGCCTTCATCGCGGTGCGCGATGATCGCATCCTTTACGAAGCCTATGCGCCGGACTTCGGGCCCGACAGGCCCCACCCGATCATGTCTATCACCAAGACGACAATTAATCTGATGCTTGGCCGCTGCGTCTCTGATGGCCTCATCGACCTTGACCGTCCGGTGAAGGACTACCTCCCAGAGATCGGAACCGGGTATGCCGAGGCGACCGTCAAGGCGACTGCCGACATGAACGTTGCCAACGACTACACCGAGGACTACACCGACGCCAACTCTACGGTCTTCGACCTAGAGGCCGCCTTGGGCTGGCGCCTCCCGAGAGAGGGGCAGAAGGAGGAGACGACACACTCCTTCCTCTGCGGCATCACCGGCAGCGACCTAACTAACCGCAGCGGTGAGGTGCTGTATAAGTCGGCTAACAGCGAGGTCCTCCGCTGGATCATTGAGCGCGCAAGCGGCAGACCTCTGCGCGACTGGCTAATCGAGATCGTCGAGGCGGCCGGTATCGAGGGATGCTTCCATATCGCCTGTGACCGCGAGGGCGTGCCGGGCAGTGCCTTCCTCACCGCCCGCGATCTCGCACGCTACGGTCTACTGTTTGCGCGAAAGGGCGAGGGTATTGGCGGTCGCCGTGTCGGCGATGCAGCTTCATCGAACACACGCGCCGTAATCCAGGCCCTTCCTGGCCGCAGCCGCGCGATTGCACAAGATATAGCCGCCAGATGAATACCGACGGCACTTGGCTTGGGCACGGCGGCTATGGCGGCCAGTTTATGCTCGCGAACCCCGACACTGGCACCGTCGTCGTTTATTTCAGCGTGCTTGAGAACGCGAGCGCCTACGACCCCGACTTTAGTGCCCCCCTGGTGAAGATGATGGGCGAGGTCGCGGCGCGATGTTGAGCTATAGTCGGAGACTCAATTGATTAAAGCTGTGGTCGACGATCTGTTCGGACCTGGGAAGCCCCAAAATAAGGATGTCATTGACCGCTCAAATGGCCGACCGGCCCCACGCATTCGCGGCACCTCCGCCGGATTGAAATAAGTCGCTAAGAACGATAACCGCAACAAATCTAACGGGGAATATACTCATGACAAAAACGATGAAACTCGCTGAATTCTCCCGAGGCGAATATGAAAATAGATGCGAACGCGCATGGAGAGTCATGCGTGAGCAAGGCGTAGATGCACTTCTACTCACAGGAGACGTAAATCGACGCTATTTTACCGGCCACCGGACGCAGTTCGGGGTCAGTTATTCGCGTCCTATGTTCGCCGTGTTGCCATACGGTAAGCATCCGATAGCTCTGGTGTCAGAAAGCGAGGGCTATACCGCCAAGGATGTTTGTTGGATAGAAGATATTCGGACTTGGTTCGGGTTTGCAGATGATGCTCTTCCAGTTCTCGCTGATATCTTCAAAGAACTTAAGCTTGATCGCAGTCGGATCGGAGTCGACTACGGAAGCGAAATGCGGTTGGGGATGCCGGTGCCATCCTTTAGATCGTTAGAAACGCTCGTCCCAAGCGTCAAATTCGTGGATGGCTCGGACCTTATCTGGGCAACCAGAATGCTAAAGACCGATGCTGAAATTGATTATATCCGACAGGCATGCGCTGCCAATGAGAATGGTTTCCGCCATGGATGGAGAGTTGCCAAGCCTGGAATGACAGAGCGGGAGCTACATCGACATCTGTCTATCGCGATGCTGGAAGGGGGAGCAGATAAGGTGCTGTTCTTGCCGATCAATTCTGGCGAGGGAAATTATTTCAAAGTCGCGATGGAGCCTACGGAACGTAAGCTTGTAGAAGGCGACACAATTTGGTGCGACGCAGGTGTGACCGTTCGAGGATACTGGTCTGACTACAATCGTGTGGCAGCCGTCAGCCGCGCAAGCGACGATCAAAGATCAGCCTACCGGAACGTCTGGGATATCACTCGCGCCTGCATAGAAGCGGTCAAGCCTGGCATCCCGCTGTCTGCAATTTCCGACATCGCGAAAAATGCATTCAAGGGTCCCGGTCGCATCGGCCATGGGTCCGGCCTCGACATAACCGAGCCACCATCCATCAGATCCGGGGATGAGACAATGATCGAGCAGGGAATGATCCTTCATGTCGAGCCACGGGTCGTCCTGCCGTTCGGATGCTTCCAGGTCGAAGAGGTTATAGCTGTTACTGAGAACGGTTACGAGTTCTTGAGCACTCCTGCGCCCCAGGAACTCCCAGTTACCGGGCAAATCTAAACAGATCAGGGGAGCTTCCATGTCCAATGTTTCCGATTTGCTCGCCCAACTGGTTCGGATTGAAAGTATCAATCCGAACCTATCCCCCGCGGGAAGCGGTGAGGCTGCGATGGTGCCTACGTTGCAAAAATCTGCGAAAGCGAAGGAATTGAATTCGAGATCCGGCCAGTAAGCGAAGGGCGTAACAACGTTTTTGCTTGGGTGCGTGGAGCCAATCCAGATAAGCGCGTTCTGTTCGAATCTCACATGGATACTGTTCCAGTTGAAGGGTGGCAGCGAGATCCATTTGCTGCTGAAATAGAGGGCCGCCGAATGTACGGGCGGGGAACGTGCGACACGAAGTCATCGCTCGCTGCGATGTTGAACGCATTGATTACAATCAAGAAGGACAAGCCACGAGCAACCATATTTGTCGCTGGGACTGTCGACGAAGAATATCAAAAGAGTGGTGCTCGAGCACTGGCCCGATCAGGTTTAAAGTTTGAAGCAGCCGTTGCGGGCGAGCCCACCAACCTGGAGGTGGTGGTTGCTCACAAGGGGTCGGTGCGCTGGTGGATTGAAACGATCGGCCGGGCCGCGCATAGCTCCAAACCAGAACTTGGGTTGAATGCAATCGCCGGTATGGCACAAGTCATACCAGAACTTGTGCTCCTCGGCGATGAGTTGCGCACGAGAGACCCCCATCCATTGGTGGGAGCGCCTTCGTTGACAATCAGTCTGATTCAAGGCGGGAGCGATATTTGCACCGTACCCGCAAGCTGCCGGATTTTTCTGGACCGAAGGCTGGTTCCAAAAGAGACCCCAGCCGGTGGAATTGAGGAAGTGGAAAAAATTCTCGCTGATTTGCGCGAGAGGCATCGGGACCTACAGGTTCGTTCGGTTCTTCCTGCGGTTGAAGATCCTCCGCTAGAGGACGCCACTGGATCGCGCATCGCGGAAGTGGCCGCTGAGGCATGTCGCAGCATAGCTGGTACAGGGGCGACACTCCATGGCGCCCCTTGGGGTACCGATGCAAGCCAGATTCAGCTCACCGGAGCCAAATGCGTAGTTTTAGGGCCAGGCGACATTGCCCAAGCTCATACGATCGATGAATACGTTGATTTGGATGAGGTTGAGAAGGCGACAGAGATCTATTTGAGGATGATGCAAACCTACTAAGCGAGAAAGTTGCTCAACGTGGCACACCAAGGACACATCGATGGTTGACCGCTTACTCCTTTGCCGATCCTGCGGGGCGCAGTATCCGTTTTCTCCACGCTTTACACCGTGCGATGCATGTCAAGGGCCGCTCGATGTGGATGTAGATATCCGGGCGGCCTTTAAGCGCGTGCCGCCGGGCGCCTTTGAACAATCAGGTGGCAATATTGCTAGGTTCGCGCCCTTCTTCGCGATCTCGAATGCTGAAGATTTCGTGACACTCGGTGAAGGTGGGACGCCGCTCTTTCGCCATGCGCGGTTGAATGCGCTCGTTGGAATGCCAAACCTCTTCATCAAGAACGAAGCAGCCAATCCAACTTGGTCTTTCAAAGATCGATTGAATGCCGTGAATGCAAGCCTTGCTCGCGAGCTTGGGTTTAATAACCTCGCGGCAGTATCAACCGGCAACCATGGGGCCTCGGCGGCGGCCTATGCGTCGGCTGCCGGCTTGCGCAGCATCATTTTTTTGTCACACGGAGCGCCCGATATCTACGCCCAGATGATACAGGCCTATGGTGGCGCTACAGTGCTCACCGACTGGCACCGATCCGCGGACCTTCTTGCGCACCTTGTTAATGAGAAGGGCTGGTATCCGTCGAAGAGCTCGCTGCCGACACCAATTAGTAATCCGTTTGGTTTGCAAGGCTATAAGTCGATTGCGTTCGAAATAGCGATTGCTTTGCGCCCGCGCGTGCCGGACTACATGCTAGTACCTGTTGGGAGCGGCGACGATCTTTATGGAACATACAAAGGGTTTTTAGAGTTGCGAGAGCTTGGGATGATTGACCGTGTCCCTGCTTTCGTAGGCTGTGAGTCCGCGACTGCGAATCCATTGGCGCGTGCCCTTGCGGCCAATTGTAGCAATGTGGGGAAGATCGAAGATCCACAGACTATGGCAGTTTCGATCGGCGCAGGGCGTTGCAGCGATCACGCGCTGCGCGCGGTGCGGAGTTCCAACGGTTTTGCATGTTCCCCAACTGACGCAGAGATCCAAGACGCGATGCACCTGTTTGCTTCCGTAGGTCTCCTTGCGGAATCATCATCGTGCGTTTCGCTTGCTGCTGTACGGCGCCTGCTTGCCGAGGGCCGCATACCCGCAGACACTGTCACCGTCGTTATATTGACCTCAGCCGGCATCAAATGGCCCCAGGAAGTCGCCTCGCTTGGTTCGACTCCAATGTTGATCCCGGCTCAAACGGAAGCGCTCGATGCGTTGCTAGACGGGTGTCGACGGACTGCCGTAAAGAGGAATGCATTCCGCGTCGACCACCCCACGTAGCTGCGGGAGGGGGACCTCCAAAATAATCCCTGCCGAGCATTGATCTAAGGTTAGCGATGTTCTGAGGGCACCTTTCGGGCGGCGACTTGAGGGGCGATGTTCGTAGCCATTGACGGCTTCGACATATGACGATTTCAGAGCTTGCGCTTAAGTCGAGTGAGTGAGGCGGAGCCGGTGCGCCGGTTCGAGGCGTTCACCGGCACCGGTCGGCGACGAGATTGGCCGGCTGCGGAGAAGGCCCGGATCGTGGCGGAGAGCTATGAGCCGGGCGAGAGTTACGCCGACGCCGGTGCCTGCAGTTAAACGGCGGCAAGGCAGGAAGAGGCCCTCCCGCGATGCTGGTGTGATCGAACTCGAGATCGACGGCGTCGCCATGCGGGTTGGCCGCGGCGCCGACGCAAAGACGGTTGGTGCTGTCATTCGTGCGTTGAAGGCGACGACGTGATCGGGCCGACCGGGGCGGTCAAGGTGATGGTGGCGACGAAGCCGGTCGACTTTCGCAATTATGTGGAGCGCCCGATTATGCGGAGTCGGCCACAATCAAGCCAACTTCGTCCTTCCATTCCAATGTGTTAGAGCGCTCAATCCGCTTTCTTGCTCGACATAATTGTTGTCGTCTCTCGACGTCATTGGACCTTGAGAGGAGACCACATTGTCAAAGTCAAAGGAAGTTCTGCTCGAATGCACGCGATTGATAGACCCGGGCGCCTTGCGACCGTTGGTGGAAGTGTTCACGAGCCGATTATTGAGCCTGGGACACACCCGCCTGACGGTGTCAGGCTACGAAGCCTCGGCTCGCCACTTCGGATATTGGCTGCAAAGCGCCAGGATCGCTGTCGCGGAGATCAACGAGGATACGGTTCGCCGCTTCGCGCGACATCGATGCCGCTGTCCCGGCGTCCGACGAGCCGATCGCCTGTCCGCCAAATACGTGAACCGGGCGCGGCGGTTCGTGAGCTTTCTGGCGGAATGCGGAGTCGTGACGCCATTGACGCAGGATGAGCCGCGTGTCCACGATGACCAAGTACTTGCATTCCAGACTTGGCTGAGACGGCACCGGGGCATTTCTGAGCGCACAATCGGCCGCCATGGCCGAATGGTCATGCGGCTGCTCCCCGCTTTGGGTCCCGATCCAAGGCACTACGATGCCCGTCTCATTCGGCAAGCGATCCTGGGGGAAGCGCAGCGCAATTCGCGGGCAAACCTCAAGACCATGACGATGGCGCTGCGAGGCTATCTCAGATATTTAGCAACCCAAGGCCTGTGCCAGTCGGGCCTGGATCATGCGATCCCGACGGTGCCGCAATGGCGGTTGTCGGCTCTACCGCGCTACATCTCCACGACGGAAGTCGAGCGGGTTATCACGTCGTGCGACAGCACAACGCCAATGGGCATCCGCGACCGCGCGGTGCTCCTGCTACTTGCACGTCTCGGCCTGCGCGCCGGCGACATTTCGAGCATGCACCTCGACGACATTGACTGGCGCGAGGGAACCTTGCGCGTCCGCGGCAAAGGACGTCGCGAGGTCCGGCTTCCGCTGCCCCAGGCACTGGCGACGCAATTATCGATTATCTGCGAGACGCCCGTCCGCCTGCCGCCTGTGAGCAGATTTTCCTGCGGACCGTTGCACCGTTTCGGCCATTGGTGAGCGCGAGTGTCTCGAGCATCGTCAGCCTTGCGCTCGCGAGGGCCCCGGCATCAACCACGCTCCCTCCCGAGGAGCCCATCTTCTCCGGCACTCGGCGGCAACCAGCATGTTGCGGGCCGGCGCCACGCTGCACGTGATTGGAACCGTGCTGCGCCATCAGTCAGTCGACACCACCGCTCACTACGCAAAGGTTGACGTCGACATGTTGCTTCGGGTTGCCCAGCCCTGGCCGGGGAGTGCGTCATGCTGAGCCAGGATCTCGCACGCTATGTAGAACTGCAGCATAGGCTGGGCTTCAGGTTCCGAGTCCAGAACACGCTGTTGAAGAGCTTTGTTGCCTTCGCCGAGCAACACGACGACCGACATGTCCAAGCTGCCCGCGTGTTCGAATGGGCGAGGCTTGCGCCTTCGCCACAGCAGCGCCGCAACCGACTGCTGACAGTCCGCCGCTTTGCGCTGGCGCTGTCGGCCGAGGATCGGCGTCATGAGATCCCGCCCGCTGACGCTCTGGGCCACAGCCCGTTGGAGCGACGGATTCCGCATATCTACAGTGCGGACGAGATCTCCGCGCTGATGCAGGCGGCTACCTGCCTGGAGCCGGCAGGTTCGATCCGGCCGTTAATGTACGAGACCCTGTTCGGCTTGATTGCTGCCACCGGCATGCGCATTTCCGAAGCCCTCTCGCTTCAGCTCGATGACCTGACCGCCGATGGCCTGATCATCCGACAGACCAAGTTCCACAAGAGCCGCTTGCTGCCGCTCCATGGCACGACATGGGACGCTTTGGACCGGTATTTGGTTGCACGCCGCCGGCTCGGCACCTTGAACAATGCGCTATTCGTTTCCGCCGTGGGCGCATCTCCAGCCTACAGTACCGTGATCGCCAACTTTCTCCAGCTCGCGCGCTCGATCGGCCTGCGAGGAGGCCCCGGCCAACCGGGCCCCTGTATTCACGATCTACGGCACACCTTCGCCGTACGCTCCCTGGAGCAGTGCCGGCACGATCGCGATGCCACCGCCCGCCATATCGTTGCCCTCAGCACCTACCTCGGTCATGCCCACGTCACCGACACCTATTGGTACCTACAGGCGACGCCGATCCTGATGAGGCAGATCGCGGCGGCCGGCGAGGCCTTGCACCAAGGAGACGTCTCATGACAACGCTGGCCCCGCATCTCGCCGCCTTCCTGCGCGAGCATCTGCCGCACGAGAGGCGATCGAGCCCGCACACCTGTGCGGCCTACGCCTACAGCTTTCAGCTGCTGCTCTGCTTCGCGGCTGCCCGTCTGCGGACCACCCCGTCCGGTATCGGGATTGAGCAGCTCGATCCGCCGCTCATTCTGTCCTTCCTGGAACACATCGAGGAAGGACGCGGCAACTCGGCGCGCACCCGCAACGTCCGTCTTGCCGCCATCAAAGCCTTCTTCCGCTTCCTCGAGCATAGGCTCCCATCCTGTCTGGATCAGGCACGCCGGATCCGGGCGATCCCGATGAAGAAGGTCGACGAGGCCCTCGTCGGCCATCTCAGCCGCGACGAGATGCAGGCTCTGCTCGACGCGCCGGACCCGCGTCGGGTCTCCGGCATCCGCGATCGGGCGATGCTGCATCTGGCCTTCGCTGCCGGGCTGCGCGTGTCCGAACTCGTCAGCCTCCGCATCGACCAGATCGATCGCCAGACGGTCGCCAGCATCCACGTCATGGGCAAAGGGCGTCGCGAGCGCGTGCTGCCCCTGTGGAAGGAGACAGCGGCGGCGTTGAAGGCTTGGTTGGCGATCCGCCCGGCGAGTAGCGACGCCGAGTTCTTTCTCAATGCGACGGGACACGCGATGACCAGGTCTGGATTCGAATATATCCTGGCCAAGCACGTGGCCATCGCGGCGCGGAAGCAACCGTCCATCGCCGACAAGCGCGTCACTCCCCACGTCTTGCGCCACACCTGTGCCATGCACACGCTGCAGGCGACCCGTGATGTCCGCAAAGTCTCGCTCTGGCTCGGTCACGCCAGCCTCCAAAGCACGGAAATCTACCTGCGGGCCGACCCGACCGAGAAGCTCGAGGCGCTTGCCGCGATGGTGCCGCCGTCGCTCAAGCCGGGTCACTTCCGCTCTCCCGACAAGCTGCTGGCCATGCTGAAGTCCGTCAGTCGATCGGTAGATTATGTCGAGTGATCGCTGCTCAAATACCTTAGGCGGCAAGGAATTGCCGCCGCGGACTCCGCATAATCGGGCGCTCCACATAATGCAGAGCGTTTTTAGCTTGGCGTCGCGCAGAAAGGCGGGTGGCGAGAGCGCGCTGTGGCGGATCGCGACGGTGAGCTAAAAACG
>NZ_LPWA01000153.1 GCF_001510895.1 Mesorhizobium loti
ATGCCTGGCAAGGCAGAGGGGGGGTGCTGTCCCGCCAACCTCTCCCGACCATCATAAGCCGCGGCGGCATGAGGAAATCGGCCAAGCTGGCGTTCCTTCACACCTCCCTCTGGCCTGCCGGCCATCTCCCCCGCAAGGGGGGAGATCGGCAGTTTCACCGATCGATCCTCGTCGACAGAATAATCGACGACGACGTTCGCTCCACCCCGTCCATCGCCCCGATCTGATCAAGCAATGCGTCCAGATCCCTGATCGACGGCGCGTCGACGATGACGATCATGTCGAAATTGCCGCTCACCGAATGCAGCGTCCGGACCGGCGGCAGCGCTTCGAGGCTGCGCACCACCTTGTCGGCGAGTTTCGGCGTGACGGTGAGCAGCACATGCGCCTTGACCAGCCCCTGCTCATAGTCCGGCGACAACCTGACGCCGTAGCCGATTATGATGCCGCGCTGCTCCAGCCGCTCGATGCGGCTCTGCACCGTGGTGCGCGACACGCCGAGCTGGCGCGCCAGTTCCGCGGTCGAGGCGCGCGCGTTGGCGCGCAATAGTGCAAGCAGGGCTTGTTCCGCATCGCTGAGCAAAGTGACGACTCCCTTCGGCAGATTGCCTAAACATAGGCTTCACTTTGCCAGAATCCACGCTTCCTTTCGACAGGCAAGCTGCGATGATTCCGCCAAACTCGAATTTGGCAGGGGTATTGACCATGAAGAACATCGTTGTCGTCGGCGCCGGCAAGATCGGCTCGACCATCGCCGAGATGCTCAGCGCCACGGGCGACTATCGCGTCACGCTCGTCGACCGCTCGGCCGCTCAGCTCGCCGCCGCCGAATTGCCGGCCGGCGTCGAAACGCAGGAGCTGGATATCGCCGCTCCCGGCGCGCTGGAGAAAACCCTCGCCGGCAAGTTCGCCGTGCTGAGCGCCGCTCCCTTCCATCTCACCACGCGCATCGCCGAGGCAGCCGCCGCTACCGGCGTGCACTATCTCGACCTCACCGAGGACGTCATCTCGACCCGCCGTGTGAAGGAGCTGGCGCGCGAGGCCAAGAGCGCCTTCATCCCGCAATGCGGCCTGGCGCCGGGCTTCATATCGATCGTCGCCAACGATCTCGCCAGCCGCTTCGACACGCTGGAAAGCGTGCGTATGCGCGTCGGCGCGCTGCCGCAATATCCGTCCAACGCGCTGAACTACAACCTCACCTGGAGCACCGACGGCGTCATCAACGAATATTGCGAGCCCTGCGAGGCGATCGTCGAGGGCGAGCTGACCGAAGTGCCGCCGCTGGAGGAGCGCGAGGAGTTCTCGCTCGACGGGGTCACCTACGAGGCGTTCAACACCTCCGGCGGGCTCGGCACCTTGGCCGAGACGCTGAAAGGCAAGGTGCGCACGCTGAACTACCGCACCATCCGCTACCCCGGCCACGCCGCGATCATGAAGGCGCTGCTCAACGACCTGGGGCTCCGCCACCGCCGCGACGTGCTGAAGGACATCTTCGAGAGCGCCCTGCCGGCGACGCTGCAGGACGTGGTCATCGTCTTCGTCACCGTTTCGGGGCGCAAGAACGGCCGCCTGCTGCAGGAGACCTACGCCAACAAGATCTACTCGCACCGCGTCGGATCTGTCGTGCGCAGCGCCATCCAGATCACCACCGCCTCCGGCATCTGCGCCGTGCTCGACATGCTGGCCGACGGCAGCCTGCCGGCGGAGGGTTTTGTCCGCCAGGAGGACATCGCGCTCGACGCATTTCTGGCCAACCGCTTCGGCCGCGCCTACGCGCAGCACGAGATGGCAAGCCGGCTGGCGAGCTGAACCCGCTGAAGCGCTTGAGGGCCGGCGCGGATCGGGCCGGAACGGCCGGCGGTCCGCGCCAGTTCTTTCCTACCACTCGCTGAGCTTGGTGTCGGGTCCGTATTCCTGGCCCTCGATATCCTTCACCACGGCCTGGCCGCAGCGCATCGACTTGGTCGTCTTGTCATAGGCATAGGTCGGCGAGCCGAACAGGTGCCAGCCCTTGTTCAGGGCCGCCGTCACCTTATGGCAGAAGGTGGCGTCGTCCGGACCGGACAGAAAGCGGTAAAGTTTCATTTTTTCGACCCTGTCGTGACCAATGTCTATGTATGGATGACATCATGCGCCGATGATTGCGGCCTTCGCCAGCAGTTTCTCGGCCTCGGCCAGATGCAGCCGCTCGACCATGCGGCCGTCCAGCGCGATGACGCTCTTGCCGGCATTTTCGGGCCGCGAGAAGGCGTCCCGGATCACGCGCGCTTGGGCCAGCGCCTCGGGCGACGGCGTAAAGGCGCGGTTCGCCGGCTCGATCTGGGCCGGGTGGATCAGCGACTTGCCGTCAAAACCCATGGCGGCGGCCTCGGCGCATTCGCGGGCGAAGCCGTCGAGGTCGCGGAAATCATTGGCGACGCCGTCGATCACATCGAGGCCGCCGGCGCGGGCGGCAAGCACAAGCTGCAGCAGCCATGGCATGAGGTAGCGCCGGTCAGGGATGGCCAGGACTCCCGTTGCCTTCACCAGATCGTTCGTTCCGGCAACGAAACAAGCGAGCCTGGAAGCCGGGTCGCGGCCAAGCTCGGCGATGGCGCCGATGTTGAGCAAGGCCTTGGGCGTCTCGATCATCGCCCATAGCTTCACCGTATCGAGCGCGAAATTGTCGTCGAGCAGGTCGCCGGCCTCCAGGATGTCGCGCGGCGTACCGATCTTGGGCAACAGGATGCCGTCCGGCCCGGCCTTGGCGACGGCCAGAAGGTCGTCGGCGCCCCATTCACTGCCGAGCGGATTGATGCGCACCACCATCTCGCAGCGCCGTTCGGGGCGCGCTGCCAAAAAATCCGCCACCCTGTCGCGCGCGGAAATTTTGTCGGCGGGCCCGACGCCATCCTCGAGGTTGATGACGACGGCGTCGCAGGCAAGCGAGGCGATCTTGGCGAGCGCCCGCTCGTTGGAAGCGGGCATGTAGAGCACCGAGCGGCGCGGGCGGTAGGTGTCAGAGGTCATGGCCGATCTATGCCGGCTGGAGCCGGATGAGGCAAGCGCGTGGGTATTCGCCGCCCTTTGGTACGGACCAGCTAATCCTTGAAGCTTGCGCTGCCCCTCATCGCCCTGCCGGGCACTTCTCCCCGTATAGTGACGGGGAGAAGGGGCTGGCCGCAATGCCGGCTTCCTTTCCGCAACGTTGGCGATTGGCGAAATCGGCGACGAGAGCGCCTCTCTCCCCGCCACTATACGGGGAGAGGATGCCGGCAGGCAGGTGCGGGGCGGCGCCAGCCTGAAGCGATTTGCCCTGCACGAAAACTGCAAATCATTGCGGAAAACCTCCTCCAATCCGCCCCGAGTGTTTCGCGCCCGTCGGCGAAACAGGCCGGCATGCGAATACATCACATATTCCGCTGGCCCCTGCCGTACCGCCTGCGCACCGACGGCTGGTGGCTCGTCGATTCGCCAAGGGTACGCCCCACGGCGATCCTGTTGCCCTTTGTGCCGCGGTCGCGGCGTGTCGTTCGGAAGGCCAGGAAGGCCCGGCCATGAGGACGATGTCACTCGCCACGAGTTACTGCCGCCGCATCGGCGCCGGCGTCCTGCTGGTGGCGTTGGCCGACTTTCTCTTCTACGGCCAGCCCGCCGGCATCACCGTCTTCCTGTTCGGCATCGTGCTTGCCGGCGCGGTCGTCGCCATGCATCCCGCCGCCTTAAGCGACGGCCGCGTCTGGCTCAGGCCTCTCGCCCTTTTCGCCGGACTGCTGCCGCTCATCGAAAATGTCAGCCCGCTATCAGTCTTGGTCGCGATCGTGGCGCTGGCGGTGTTCGCGCTGTCGCTGGCCGGCCGGCTGCGCACGGGTCTTGCCCGCATCGCCGGGCAGCTTTGCCTGCTCCTGCTCGCCGCCCCCTTCCGGTTTGCGCGCGACTTCTTACGCTGGCGCAAGGTTGCGCGACGGCTCGGGCGGCGGCACGTCCGGCTGGCGGCAATCGCTGTCTGGGCCATGCCGCTGACGCTGGGCGCCGTCTTCCTCGCTCTGTTCGGCGCCGCCAATCCGATCATCGAACACTGGCTGTCGCTGATCGATCTCTACGCGCTGCTCGAACGCATCGAGGTCGGGCGGCTGATCTTCTGGCTGATCGTGCTGGCCGGCGTCTGGGCCTTCTTGAGGCCACGCCTGCCGGGCTTCGTAGCGCGCATCAGGCGGGCCGTGCCTGCGGCGCCGGCGGCCAGATCGACACGCACCACGGCCGAGGACGTCATCTTCGGCAAGGCTGCCATCCTGCGCGCGCTGATCGTCTTCAATGCGCTGTTTGCCGTGCAGACGGCGCTCGACGCCGCTTATCTCTGGGGCGGCGCAGCCCTGCCCGACGGGCTGACCTATGCCGCCTACGCGCATCGCGGCGCCTATCCGCTGGTCGTCACCGCGCTGCTTGCCGCCGGCTTCGTACTGGCGGCGCTCAGGCCCGGCAGCGACACGTCGAGGGATCCGCTGATTCGCGGTCTCGTCTATCTCTGGGTGGTGCAGAACATCGTGCTGGTGATCTCCTCGATATTGAGGCTCGACCTCTATGTCGGCGTCTATGCGCTCACCTATCTGCGCATCGCCGCCTTCATCTGGATGGGGCTGGTGGCGGCGGGGCTGGCGCTCATCATCGCCCGCATTGCGCTCACAAAATCCAGCGAATGGCTGCTTTCCGCCAATCTTCTGACGTTATCGGCGACGCTTTATGCCTGCTCATACATCAACTTCGCCGCGCTGATCGCCAACTACAATGTCGACCATTCCCTCGAAATGACCGGACAGGGCGTTCCCCTCGACGTCTGGTATGTGCGTTCGCTTGGCGCGAGCGCATTTCCTGCCCTCGACCGCTTCATTGATCATCAAGGCCCGACGACTGCCGCAGATCCAGCCTTTCGCCAACTTTTGGGGGTACGCCCCGTCGACGAAGGTTGCTATCGCGCTGTCCTGGATCACTGGCGCGCGTGGAGCTTTCGCGACTGGCGCCTTTTGCGCTATCTCGACAAGCGCGGCTCGCTTGCCAATCCTGCCGTCACCCAACCCTACGCGCCGGGCCATTGATCGATGCCGCACAACATCCTCGTCGCCGATGACGACCCGCATATCCGCGAGATCATCTGCTTCGCGCTGGAAAAGGCCGGCATGAAGACGCTTGGCGTGGCCGATGGCGCCGCCGCGCTCCAGGCGGTCGAGCGCCGCGCGCCCGACCTCATCGTTCTCGACATCGGCATGCCGGAGATGGACGGGCTGGAGGTCTGCCGCAGGTTGCGCCAGCGCTCCGACGTGCCGGTGCTGTTCCTGTCGGCGCGGGATGAAGAAATCGACCGCATCCTGGGCCTGGAAATGGGCGGCGACGACTATGTGACGAAACCGTTCAGCCCGCGCGAGCTGGTCGCCCGCGTCAACGTCATCCTGCGGCGTGCCCGTCCGGCGGCGGTGGAAGAGGCGGGCCACCGTCAGCTCGCGCATGGCAAGCTCACGCTTGTTCCGACCAGCCACGCCGCGAGTTTTGAAGGCAAGCCGCTCACCTTGACGGCGATCGAGTTCGCGATCCTCAAAGGCTTTCTCGCCCGCCCGCAGCACGTGCTTGGCCGCGACGCGGTGAAGGCCAATGCCTATCAATCGAATATCCATGTCTCGGAACGCACCGTCGACAGCCATATCCGCAACATCCGCGCCAAGCTGGCGGCGGTGGGCTGCCTGGATGCGATCGCGACCGTGCATGGCGTCGGCTTCCGACTCGGCCGATGCGGTGGTTGAGCAAGGACAGATGGCGGCCGCGGCTTGCCACCGTCGTCGTCGCCATCCTGATCGTGGTGATGGCGCTGCCGCTGGTCGGGCTGTTCTTCTTCCGGCTCTATGAGAACCAGCTGATCCGCCAGACCGAGGGCGAGCTCATCGCGCAGGGCGCGGTCGTCGCCGCCGTCTACGCCAGTGAGCTGCGCGCGGCCGGCATATCCCCGGACAAGCTCGGCGCCAAGATGCCAGCGGTGCGCGACAACACCAACTATCCTTACGAGCCGATCGAGCCCAGTCTGGACCTTGCGTCCGACTATGTCATGCCGACGCGGCCGGCGGCTCTTCCCGCAACCGCCGATCCTGCCTTTGCGGCTGTCGGCGCGCGGCTCGACGGCATCCTCGATGAGACGCAGAAGACGACGCTTGCCGGCTTCCGTCTGCTCGATCCGCATGGCGTGGTCATCGCCGGCGGCGACGAGGTGGGCTTCTCGCTCGGCCAGGTCGAGGAGGTGCGGCAGGCGCTTGCCGGCGTCTATGCCAGCGAGCTTCGCTTAAGGATCCCCGACCAGCCGCCGCCGCCGCTCTATTCGGTGAGCCGGGGCACCAAGGTGCGCGTTTTCGTCGCCATGCCGGTCGAGCTCGATGGCAGGGTCGCCGGGGTGGTGTATCTGTCGCGAACGCCTAACAATATCGTCAAGCATCTCTACGGCGAGCGCGGCAAGGTCACGCTCGCGGCGCTCGCTGTGCTCGGCGGCACGCTGCTGATCGCGCTGGTGTTCATCCGCACCGTCAGCCGGCCGATCTATGCGCTGATCGAGCGGACAAAGCGCATCGCCGCCGGCGACCGCGAGGCGATCAAGCCGCTCGACCATCACGGCACGCGCGAGATGGCGGCGCTGTCGGCCGCCTTCCTCGACATGGCGCAAAAACTGCAGGCGCGCTCCGACAGCATCCAGACCTTCGCCACCCATGTCTCGCACGAGCTGAAATCGCCGCTGACGGCGATCCAGGGCGCGGCGGAACTGCTCAGGGATTCCGGCGGGACGATGGACGAGGCCGAGCGGCGGCGTTTTTCCAACAACATCGTCACCGATGCCGGGCGGCTCAATCTGCTGGTGCGCCGCTTGCTCGAACTGGCACGCGCGGAAAACCTGGCGCCGAGCGGCGAAACCACGACGCTAAATGCGGCGCTGGCGCTGCTGCCGGTCGACACCAGGCTGGAGGCGCGCATCGAATCGGGCGGCGATATCGGCCTCGGCATCTCGGGCGAGAATCTTGCGATCGTGCTCGCCAACCTCATCGACAATTCGGCCAGGCACGGCGCGAAGCAGGTCGCGGTCGGTGCCGCAAGCGCAGGCGAAAGAGTGGCGGTCCATGTCGGCGACGACGGCGACGGCATTTCGCCCAGCAACCGCGCAAAAGTGTTCGAGCCGTTCTTCACCACAAGGCGCGAGGCCGGCGGCACCGGCATGGGCCTCGGCATCGTGCTGGCCCTCCTGAAAGCGCATGATGGCACGATCAGCCTAGTTGACTCCGCACGCGGCACGCGTTTCGAGATCAATTTGCCGGTCGCATGATGCGGTTTGGCGAATTGGAGAAAAAATGCGCTACGACATCGCTATCATCGGCGGGGCCATCGTCGGTTCCTCGGTCGCCTATTATTTGCGCGAGGAAGGCTTTACCGGCTCGATCGCATTGATCGAGCGCGATCCGCAATTTTCCCACGCCGCGACGACGCTGTCCCTGGCCTCGATCCGCCAGCAGTTCTCGATTCCTGAAAACATCCGCCTGTCGCAGTTCACGCTGAAACTGTTCCGGCGGCTGAAGGAAACCTTTGGCACTGAGGCCGATATCGGCTTTCGCGAGGGCGGCTATCTGATCCTCGCCGGCGAGGCCGGGCTGCCGATCCTCAAGGCCAATCACGAGGCGCAGATCGCCGAGGGCGCCGACATCGTGCTGGAGGACGCCGAGCAGCTGACGCGCCGCTTCCCCTGGCTGTCGGCCGAGGGCATTTCCGCCGGCGCTTATGGCCGCAGCGGCGAAGGCTGGTTCGACGCGCATGCGATGCTGATGCTGTTCCGCAAGGCGCTGCGCGAGAAGGCGATCGACTTCATCACCGCTTCGGTCACCGGCATTTCGCGCGACGGCAACCGTGTCACGGGCGTGAGCCTCGACAATGGCGAGACGCTTGCAGCCGGCATCATCGTCAACGCCGCCGGGCCGAACGCCGGCAAGGTCGCGGCTTTTGCAGGGCTCGAGCTGCCGGTCGAGCCGCGCAAGCGCAACGTCTTCGTCTTCGAGGCGCGCGAGAAATATGCCGACATGCCGCTGCTGGTCGACCCCTCCGGCATCTATGTGCGGCCGGAAGGCTCGGTCTACCTCACCGGCGGCGCCGAGCCGGAGGAGGGTGATCACGCGCCCGATCCCAAGGATTTCGAGGTCGAGTGGCCGCTGTTCGAAGAGGTGATCTGGCCGACGCTCGCCACACGCATCCCGGCCTTCGAGGCGATCAAGCCGACACGCGCCTGGGTCGGGCATTACGACTACAACACGCTCGACCAGAACGCGGTGATCGGGCCGCATCCGGAGGTCGAGAACTTCCTCTTCGCCAACGGCTTCTCCGGCCACGGCCTGCAGCAGGCGCCGGCGGTGGGCAAGGCGCTCGCCGAGCTTATCATGCTAGGCGGGTATCGGACGGTGGATTGCTCGGCGTTCGGGTACAGCCGTGTGGCGGAGGGGCGGGCGTTCAGGGAGCTGAATGTGATTTGAAGGGTAGCGAGGATTTAGATCCAACGCTGGCGGGACAGCGCCCCCCCTCTGTCCTGCCGGACATCTCCCCCACAAGGGGGGAGATTGGCAGTTCGGGCGCCTCACTCCTCCCTGCGACGTTGGTGATTGGCGAAAGCCGGCATGACATCTGATCTCCCCCCTCGTGGGGGAGATGACCGGCAGGCCAGAGGGGGGCGCGAAGGATCGCTACGCCCGCTCGCTGCCTAAGCCGCCTGCCGTCCTTCGCCAAAATACCGTTGCAACCAGCCCAGCACCCGCGCCCACCCCTCCGCATGTTCGGCCGCGGCTTCCGGGAAGCCGGCGAAGCCGCCATGGCAGATGGTGAGCCGCGTGCCGACGGTGATCGGCTCCGCCAGATACGCGACCGTCGTTTCGTGACGGCCCAGCGTCGGATGATCCCAGTCATAGCGCCGCGTCTGCACGATGCGGCGCGGCATCTCGATCTCGAGGAATCTCCCGCTGGCGGGCAGGCGCCTGCCATCGGCGGTTCGAACGGTAACGTTCCAACGCCCGCCGATGCGAAGATCGGCGGTCCAGCCGGTCATCCGATAGGCCGCGGCAGAACCCCACCAGCGCTCGACCTCATCGGTGGCGAGCGCCGCAAGGACCTCATCCGGAGGGGCTGGGATCTCGGCCGAGGCCATGACCGTTTCGCCATTCGCCATGGCTCGCGGCCAGCTATGCGGCAGCATCATCCCAACCTCCTCATTGCTGTTTCGATATCGAAACGAAGCTTCAGCCCTTTGACGGCGGGCGCTCAAACCCCTTGCCGGTCTCAAGCAGGCTCTTGAGACTTGCCAGCACCAGCGGCCAGCCCTTGGCGACATTCTCGATCAGCCTGTGCGGGCCGTCGGCCTCGTGGGTGACGGCCAGCTTCATCAGCTCGCCGTCCTGCTCGATGGTGAAGGTGCAGCGCGTGTAGCCGTCCTCCTTCACCTCGGGCATCCATTCGTTGCGCCATTTGATGACCAGGCGTTTTGGCGGATCGATCTCGAGGATCTCGCCCGAGTCGGCGACGCGGCCATCGGGGAAGATCAGCTTCCAGCTCGATCCGACTTTCCAGTCGCTCTCCTGATAGGAGCAGAGGAAGAACTGCCGGTTGAACTCCGGATCGGTCAGCGCCGTCCAAAGCTTTTCGGGCGTGGTGCGGATATAGGTGACGTAGACGAAACTGTTGTTGCTCACGGCTCTTCCCTTTCCAATCGCTTCTTCAGGTCGCTGAGGGCTGCCAATCGCCCCCGCTCGAACTTGCCGATCCAGCGCTCGGCGATCTCGTTGATCGGAACGGGGTTGAGGAAATGCTCCTTCTCTCGGCCCCGGCGCACGGTGGTGACGAGGTTCGCCTCCTCGAGGATCGCCAGGTGCTTGGTCACCGCCTGGCGCGTCATGTCCATCCCCTCGCACAGCGCATTCAGCGTCTGCCCGTTCCTTGCATAGAGGCTATCCAGCAATTGCCGGCGGGTCGGGTCGGCCAAAGCGCGAAAGACGGCATCCATGCTCATGGCTTTAATATGCAACCATTTGGTTGCATGTCAAGCGTTGCGACAGAACCAGGCAATCACTTTGCCGATGAATGGCGTCAGCGCTTGCGGCCGTACCAGAAGGCGTCAGCCATGCGCTTCATGCCGATGCGCTCGTAGAAGCCGACGGCGTCTGGCATCGAGATCAGGCTGATGGCGACCGAAGGACCGAGCTGGCGGCGCGCCTCGTCCATCAGGCCTCTGCCGACGCCGAGCCCCTGCGCCGAGGCGGACACGGCGAGCTCGGAGATGTAGCAAACCCAGGCAAAATCGGTGAGGCCGCGGGCGACGCCGATCAGCGGCCTGCCCTCGATATCGAGGCGCGCCGTCAGCACCAGATTGGCATTTCCAAGCATCGCCTTCAGCCGGGCCTCGTCATCAACGGGGCGTGTTTCGCCGAGGCCGGATTCCACCAGCACGCGGCGGAATTCGGCAACGTCGAGCCTGGGCTCGCTTGCGTAAAGAAGCTTCGAAGTCGCTGCCATGCCACCAAGGTGCCCGATCGATCGGCATTTTGAAAGCAGGCGATGCCGACTTGTGTTCGATGGCCCAAGCCCAACCGCCAACAGTTGCCTTTCATTTGCCCGCCGCTTTGTGTAAAGCGTGCCGCAGCAATCCCCGCAGAGAGAAGACGGGCAAGGACCATGGACAAATTCACCAAGCTCACCGGCGTCGCCGCGCCCATGCCGATCGTCAACGTCGACACCGACATGATCATCCCGAAGGATTACCTGAAGACGATCAAGCGCACCGGGCTCGGCACCGGCCTGTTCGCCGAGATGCGCTACAAGGACGACGGCTCGGAGAATCCGGATTTCGTGCTCAACAAGCCGGCCTACCGCAAGGCGCAGATCCTGGTCGCCGGCGACAATTTCGGCTGCGGCTCGAGCCGTGAGCATGCGCCGTGGGCGCTGCTCGATTTCGGCATTCGCTGCGTGATCTCGACCTCGTTCGCCGACATTTTCTACAACAACTGCTTCAAGAACGGCATCCTGCCGATCACGGTCAGCCCGGAAGACCTCGACAAGCTGATGGACGACGCCTCGCGCGGCTCCAACGCGACGCTGTCGATCGACCTCGAGGCGAAGGAAATCCGCGGCCCGGATGGCGGCGTGGTCAAGTTCGACCTCGACGACTTCAAGCGTCATTGCCTCTTGAACGGCCTCGACGACATCGGGCTCACCATGGAGAAGGCCGGCGCCATCGCGTCCTTCGAGAAGAAGAACGCCGAGCAGCGTCCCTGGGCCTGAGCGGCCCGGCTTCAAATCGATAGGCCCGACCATTGCCGGCCGGGTACGGCTGAATGGAGGGACAGTCATGACACGCTCGCTTCTGGCCGGAGCCTGCGCTTCGGTGGCAATCGTTCTGGCCTTAGGCGGTGCCAATGCGCAGACCAGCGCGCCGGCCACGCAGCAGGCCCTGGCCGACCAGCCCGCCACCGATCAAGGGACGACCGATCAGTTGTCCGACGCCGCTCCCGCCGACGAGGACAAACAGGCGCCGATCCCGTTCGAGGGCGGCCAGCTCACCATCACGCAGCCGGAGCAGGACGGCGAGAAGGTGCTGGCCTATGACGGCAAAGAGCTCGCCAGCAACTACGACGTCTTCTTCGACAAGGTGGTCAAGATCGGCGATGTCAACGTCGCGCTGGTCGATGTCGGCGACGGCGGCAACCAGTGCGGACCGGCCAAGGTCATCGTCTGGAAGCCGAAGGACGGCGAGATCCAGACCACCACGGTCGAGCAGGACGAATGCGGCGCGCCGCCGGCCGCGGTTTCCGACGACGCCATCTATTTCGTGCCCTATCTTCTGCCGGGCGATTCCAAGCCGGCGCTGCAGTGGTCGCCGACCACCGGGCTGACGACCTCGGGCGAGCTCACCTATACGCCGGAACCCGGCACCGACTGGAAGGATGTCGACCCATCGAAATACGACAACATCATCGACGCCTTCCATAACGAGGCCGTCTACAAGGCGGCCGAGGCGCTGCTCGGCAAGGACATGCCCGACATGGCGACCAGCCTGCTGGTCGGCGGCGGCACCGAAAAGACGGCTTCCGGCGCCTTCTACGCCAGCGGCTGCGTGCCGCATGACTGCGGCAGCAATGACGGCTTCATGGCGGTCGACCCGGTGAAGCACAAGGTCTATTTCGCCCGCCGCGGCGACAATCCCGAGCCGGATGCCTGGCCGCCGGTTAAGACCTGGCCGGCGGATATCAAGAAGGCGCTGGACGAGGCGCAGGGGTCGGGGAATTAGGGTTCGGCACAGCGACGGCTATCGCTGATCTCCGAGGCTGGCGCTTGCCTTCGTGACAATGCTCCGCATTGCTTGGCCCACGACCAGCCGCGTCTCCCTTGATAGATACATGCCAACAAACGCGGAGGCCCCCATGCGCAAGCTGATCTCTACCGGCTCCCCCTTCGAGAAAACCGCCGGCTATTCGCGCGCGGTGGTGCAGGGCGACTGGTGTTTCGTGTCCGGAACGACCGGCTACGACTATGCCACCATGACGATGCCGGAGACGGTCGAGGCGCAGACGCGCAATTGCCTCGCCACGATCGCCAAGGCCCTGGCCGACGGCGGCTTCGACATGGCCGATGTGGTGCGGGCACACTATTATATCACCGACCAGGCTTATGTTGACGTGGTCTTCCCGATCCTCGGCGAGGCGTTCGGCGAGATCAGGCCGGCGGCGACGATGATCGTCTGCCAGCTCAACAAGCCTGAGATGAAGATCGAGATCGAGGTCACCGCGCTCAAGCGCACGGCGTGAGGAGCTGAAGCCATGCAGGTCCGGCGCATCGTAGCCAATATCGCAACGCAGGATATCGCGGCGGCGAAACGCTTCTATCAGGACGTGCTCGGCCTCGATCCGCTCATGGATCTAGGCTGGATCGCCACTTACGGCTCGCAACAGACAATGACCGTGCAGGTCAGCTTCATGGCAGAGGGCGGATCGGGCACGCCGGTGCCGGATCTCTCGATCGAGGTCGACGATGTCGACGCGGCGCTCGACGCCATGAAGAGCGCCGCTTCGCCATAGAATACGGCCCCGCCGACGAGCCCTGGGGCGTGCGGCGCTTCTATGTGCGCGACCCGTTCGGCCGGCTGGTCAATATTCTCACGCATCGGTAGGCGGGCTACAGCCTCTTGCGAGGTGCCGGCGGGACAGCACCCCCCTCTGCCCGGCAGGGCAGAGGGGGGTGCGAAGGATCACCAAGCAATGAGGTTATCCTTCCGGCTTGCGCGGCAAGCGCTTGGCGTTTAGCAAGGCCGCGGTTCAAAACTTTCCCGGGACGGTTCTTCATGGCTTCCAGAAATCTCTTCCTGCTCGCCGGCGACGGCATCGGCCCCGAGGCCATGGCCGAGGTGAAGAAGCTGATCGGCGCCATGAACGAGAAGCTCGGCAGCGGCTTTGCCACCGACGAGGGCCTGGTCGGCGGCTGCGCTTACGAT
Organism: Mesorhizobium loti; assembly: GCF_001510895.1. Classification (GTDB taxonomy): domain Bacteria; phylum Pseudomonadota; class Alphaproteobacteria; order Rhizobiales; family Rhizobiaceae; genus Mesorhizobium; species Mesorhizobium loti_A. The sequence goes on from NZ_LPWA01000153.1 coordinate 13,517, forward strand.
GCGCATGGCGCGGCGATCTCCGATGCGACATGGAAAAGGCGATGGCGGCGGATGCGGTGCTGTTCGGCGCCGTTGGCGGGCCGAAATGGGACAAGGTGCCTTACGAGGTGCGCCCCGAGGCCGGACTGCTGCGCCTGCGCAAGGATATGGAGCTGTTCGCCAATCTGCGTCCCGCGATCTGCTATCCGGCGCTCGCGGCGTCGTCCTCGCTCAAGCAGGAGGTGGTCGAAGGTCTCGACATCCTCATCGTGCGCGAGCTCACCGGCGGCGTCTATTTCGGCGAACCGAAGCAGATCATCGATCTCGGCAACGGCCAGAAGCGCGGCATCGACACGCAGGTCTACGACACCTTTGAGATCGAGCGCATCTCGGGCGTCGCCTTCGAATTGGCGCGGACCCGCCGGAATCACGTCACCTCGATGGAAAAACGCAACGTCATGAAGTCTGGCGTGCTGTGGAACGAGGTGGTCACCCAGACGCACCAGGCCCGCTACAGCGACGTCAAGCTCGAGCATATGCTGGCCGATGCCGGCGGCATGCAGCTGGTGCGCTGGCCAAAACAGTTCGACGTCATCGTCACCGACAATCTGTTCGGCGACATGCTGTCGGACGTGGCGGCGATGCTGACCGGCTCGCTCGGCATGCTGCCGTCTGCCTCGCTCGGCGCGCCGGACGTCAAGACCAAGAAGCGCAAGGCGCTCTACGAGCCGGTACACGGCTCGGCGCCGGACATCGCCGGCAAGGGCATCGCCAACCCGATCGCGATGATCGCCTCCTTCGCCATGTGCCTGCGCTATTCCTTCGGCATGGCGGCCGAAGCCGACAAACTCGAAGCGGCAATCGCCGCCGTGCTCGACGACGGGCTGCGCACCAAGGATATTTTCTCGGCGGGCATGAAGGAAGTCGGCACCACTGAGATGGGCGACGCCATCATCGCCAAGTTCCTGGGCTAACCTCAGGACGGTCGCTGTCTCAAGCAGGCTTCAGGCCGGGCCGACGCCGGCCGGCACCGGCCCCCACCGGTTCTCCCCGAATTGCGAGGGAAGAAGCCCGAAGATGAGAAAGGCAACAGCCCCCAAAGCCGGAGTGTAGCAAAGCAAGACAAGCCAGCCGGTCAGCCCGATGTCGTGCAGACGCCGCACGGCGACCGCGATCGACGGCAGGATCGCCGCCGGCACGAAAAGCAGGGCAGGAATATACCCGATCGAGGTCCCTGGCCTGTCATCGAAACCGTTTATCGCCAGGTTGAGCAGAATGCCGAAACCGAACAGCGCGACGAGCACGACGTAGAACCAGAGATGGAACGCCCAGAATTCCTTACGGCAGGCCCGGCCGGTGAAATTGCCGTAGTCGTCGCCCAGCGCTCGCAGGAAATAGGCCCACAGTCCCATGGACCTGGCGGTACGGTTCTCGGTGGCGCGGCGGCGCTGCTGCGGGGCGCCACTTGCCGACGATGGGGTTGATTTCGCGGCTACGATATCGTGCGCCGTCCCGTCGTCCGGCGTAAACTCGACCAGCGTCCGTCTAGCAAGAGTCATGTTCTGGGTCAGATCGGCGCGGCTGAATATGTAGCGCTTGCCGTCAACGCCGTTGATGTAGCCGTAATCATGATCTTGGTCGTAGTGAAAGACTGTCCCGCGCATTGCTCCCCCCTCGCACTGCTGTCATAACAGCTACGCCAAGTTGCATAAAATTGCAACAACACGTTTAGCGCTAGAACCTGACGCCGGCCGGCACCGGTCCCCACTTGTTGTCGCCGGCCTGGGTCGGGATCAGCGCGAAGACCAGGGTGGCGAGGCCGCCGACATAGGGCAGGAAGCAGAGGATGGCGAGCCAGCCGGTCAGGCCGAGATCGTGCAGGCGGCGCACGATGAGCGCGACCCACGGAAGGATCGTGAGCAGGACGTAAAGACCGAACAGGCCGAACATGACGATCGGTTCGTCGCCGCCGCCCTCGACATCGCCGCGCGACAAATCCACCGACAGCCCGACACCGATGGCGACAACAAGGCCGATCGTCCAGAACAGGCAAAAGCCCCAGAACTCCTTGCGTCGGGCGCGGCCGGAGAAGTTGACGTAGTTCGTCGTCAGGCCGCGCCAGAAATAACTCCACAAGCCGGTGGGTGCCGCCGTTCCGTTTTCAGCGTTGCGGCCGAAATGCGCCGGCGCCGCGGGCGCGCTGCCCGGTAAGGGACCGGCGGCCACCGCGGCCGGAGTGGCGCCTTGTGCCGCGCCGGTCATGCGGGCGCGGATCGAAAAGATGCCGCTTGCCCGATCGCCGTTCGGCTGGAACTCGACCTCGTCGCCTCTCGCCAGCGCCATCTCGCGGCGCAAATCCTCGCGCGCGAATGTGTAGCGCTTGCCGTCGCGCCGGTGATGAAACCGAAGCCCTGCTGCGCGTCATAGTGTAGAACTTCGCCGCGCATTGCCCTGTCCCCCATTGCCGCGCATGCCCAGACTGTTCAAAGTTGCGGCGGACCGCAAGAGGCATACACAGCAGCGTGACCTGGCGAGCACCACGCCTTCGTCATTCTATGGCGGAGCAAGGAGCGAAGCGACGCGGCGCAGACCATAGAATCCATTCCGTGACCTATGCGCTTTGCAGCGGTCCAGAACGGCCCCTGTTCTGTGTCGTCTCTATTCTTCGCGCGAGGTCACGGAATGGATCCTCGGGCCTACGCGTCCGCTTCGCTCCCGCTCCGCCCGTGGATGACGAAGGTCGGACGCTTCGGCCAATCTCGAAGGTTGCGATTTGCCACCAAAGGAGAATGCAGGCGTTCGCCGCGACCCGGCTTCCAACCCCTACGCCGGCCGCTTCGTTTGCTTCTTGCGTTTTGCCGGTTGGTCGGATTTCGGCCTGTCAAATTTTGGCTTGTTGCCGGGCCTCTTCGCCCAGGGCTTTGACTCCGCCGTGCCGGCGGGCTGATGCTCGCTCGGCGCGCGTTTCTCGAACTTGGGCGCATTCTGATCGAAAGGCCGTTTGCCGCGATGCGGCTTCTTGTCGGGTCGTGGCGGCTGATAGCCGGCGCGCGACAAATCAGGCGTGCCGTCGAGCCGCCTGACCACGATGCTGCCCTGCAGCCTGCGGTCGGGGCCGATCGCGGCGAGGAAGCGGTCGACCCAGTCGGCGGAGATCTGCACGAAGGTTTCCTCCGGCTGCATCTTGATGGCGCCGATCTCGCGCTTGGACATGCCGCCGGTGCGGCACAGCATCGGGATCAGCCAGCGCGGCTCGGCATTCTGCCGGCGTCCCACCGACAGCGAGAACCAGACGCTGTCGCCGAAATCGTCGCGGCGAGAAGGCGCCTCGTCGCGGCGCGTAAACTTCTCGCCCGACGGCGTGAATGGGGCGACTTCGAGAAGATCCTCCGGCGCCGAGCGGCTGGAACGGCAGAGCCGCACGAAGGCAGCGGCCACCTGCTCGGCACCGTGCTTCTCCAGAAGCGTGCCGATGAAGCCACGCTCGTCCTCGCGCACAGGCTCCTCGAAGGCGGGGTCGGCGAGGATGCGCTCGTCGTCGCGGCGCAGCACGTCGTCGGCCGAGGGCGGACTTGCCCAGGTCGCGGTCAGCTTCGCGCTTTGCAGCAGCCTTTCGGTGCGCCGGCGGGCATTTCCCGGCACGATCAGCGCGCTCACGCCTTTTCGTCCGGCGCGGCCGGTGCGGCCGCTGCGATGCAGCAGCGTTTCCGGATTGGTCGGCAGGTCGGCATGCACCACCAGTTCGAGATTGGGCAGGTCGATGCCGCGCGCCGCGACGTCCGTGGCGATGCAGACTTTGGCGCGGCCGTCGCGCATCGCCTGCAACGCATGGCTGCGCTCGTTCTGGCTGAGCTCGCCGGACAGCGCCACGACGGAGAAATTGCGGTTGTTGAAGCGCGCCGTCAGATGATTGACGGCGGCGCGGGTGTTGCAGAACACCAGCGCGTTCTTCGCCTCATAGTAGCGCAGCACGTTGATGATGGCGTTCTCGCGGTCGGCCGGGGCGACGTTCAGCGCCCGATATTCGATGTCGAGATGCTGTTTCTCCTCGCCGGCGGCCGAGATGCGCACCGCGTCGCGCTGGTAGCTCTTGGCCAGCGTGGCGATGGAGCGCGGCACGGTGGCCGAAAACATCAGCGTGCGCCGCTCGGCGGGCGCTGCGTCGAGGATGAATTCGAGATCCTCGCGAAAGCCGAGATCGAGCATCTCGTCGGCCTCGTCGAGCACCAGGGCCTTCAAAGCCGACATGTCGAGCGATTGCCGCGTGATGTGGTCGCGCAGCCGGCCAGGCGTGCCGACGACGATATGGGCGCCGCGCTCCAGCGCCCGCCGCTCGCCGCGCATGTCCATGCCGCCGACACAGGATGCCACGGTGGCACCGGTGAGTTCATAGAGCCATTCAAGCTCGCGCTTGACCTGCAGCGCAAGCTCGCGCGTCGGCGCCACGGCCAGCGCCAGGGGTGCCGCGGCAGCGGCAAAGCGCTCCGAGCCGCCAAGCAAGGTCGGCGCCATGGCGAGGCCGAAGGCGACGGTCTTGCCGGAACCGGTCTGTGCCGAAACCAGCGCATCCGCCTGGCCGAGCTCCGGTGCGAGCACCGCCTGCTGCACCGGCGTCAGCTCGGCATAACCGCGTTTTTCCAACGCCTGCGCCAGCGCTGGGACAATGCCTTCGAAGTTGGACATCTTGTTCTTTCGGAATTTAGGGGTTGTGTGCCCATCGTGGAGCACAAACTGGGGCCGACCTAACGCCAGCCAAAACAATCTTGGCCGTTCGTACTTCGTGCCATCGGCGTTGTACAGGGCATGTGGGCACGCGCCGCTTTCCGCGCAGACGGCCAATTGTTGATCTTCGGTGCCGCCCCTCATCGCCCTGCCGGGCACTTCTCCCCGTATAGTGACGGGGAGAAGGACGCTCTCATCGCGGATTTCGCCAATCACCAGCGTTGCAGAAAGAGCGGCGACGTTGCGGCCAGCCCCCTCTCCCCGTTATTATACGGGGAGAGGATGCCGGCAGGCAGGTGAGGGGCGGCGCCAGCGCTCCGACACTATCCTAAAACCGGAGCGCCAGCCGCTTCGCCGCCAATTGACTCTTTCCGCAAACCGCGTAAAAGCCCGCTTCGAACGGGATCGTCTTCGATGCGCGGCCTTTTGATGGCTCTTCTTGCATTCGATGCCCCCAGCCACGATGCGGAGCATCGGGCCGGGCGCGTTGGCGCGTCCCCTCGTTCCAGCAAAACTATGGCCAAAACCACCACCAAAACGGTGTGATTCCCTTGGCCTAACCACCCTCTCCCGGGTTCGGCCCGGGGGACGGAACCCGCATGAGGCCGGCGGGTTTTCTCCAACAACCAAGCGGAGAGGGACAGGAGATTTCGATGAGTTTCAAGGTTGCGGTAGTCGGCGCCACGGGCAATGTGGGCCGCGAAATGCTCAACATTCTGGACGAGCGCGGCTTCCCGGCGGGCGAGGTCGTGGCGCTGGCCTCGCGGCGCAGCCAGGGCACCGAAGTGTCCTTCGGCGACCGCACGCTGAAGGTCAAGGCGCTCGACACTTACGATTTTTCCGACACCGACATCTGCGTCATGTCGGCCGGCGGCAATGTGTCCAAGGAATGGTCGCCCAGGATCGGCAAGCAGGGCTGCGTCGTCATCGATAATTCGTCGGCCTTCCGCTACGACCCGGATGTGCCGCTGATCGTGCCGGAAGTGAACCCGGACGCGATCGAGCTGTTCTCACGCAAGAACATCATCGCCAATCCGAATTGCTCGACGGCACAGCTGGTCGTGGCGCTGAAGCCGCTGCACGACGTCGCGACCATCAAGCGCGTGGTCGTTGCCACCTACCAGTCGGTCTCGGGCGCCGGCAAGGAAGGCATGGACGAGCTGTTTACCCAGACCCGCGCGGTCTTCGTCGCCGACCAGGTCGACGTCAAGAAGTTCACCAAGCGCATCGCTTTCAACGTCATCCCGCATATCGACGTCTTCCTCGACGACGGCTTCACCAAGGAAGAGTGGAAGATGGTGGCCGAGACCAAGAAGATGCTCGATCCCAAGATCAAGCTGACGGCGACCTGCGTGCGCGTGCCGGTGTTCATCGGTCACTCCGAAGCGGTCAATATCGAGTTCGAAAAGCCGATCACCGCCGACGAGGCGCGCGAGATCCTGCGCGAGGCGCCAGGCTGCCAGGTCTTGGACAAGCGCGAGAACGGCGGCTACATCACGCCGCTGGAATCGGCCGGCGAGGACGCCACCTTCATCTCGCGCATCCGCGAGGACTCGACCGTCGACAACGGCCTGTCGATGTGGGTCGTCTCCGACAATCTGCGCAAGGGCGCGGCGCTGAATGCCGTCCAGATCGCCGAGCTGCTGGTCGAGCGCGGCCTGATCCAGCCGAAGAAGAAGGCGGCCTAGTTTTCGCTCACGGGCCGTACCGCCGCTGCCGCGGCGGGCCCTCCGCGGAGCCTTCGGCCGGGTCGTTCTTGCTCACGAGCCGTATCGCCGTTAGCGCGACACTTGTCGATCGGTGGCGCCGCTGAAGCTGCCAATCTCCCCCCTTGTGGGGGAGATGCCCGGCAGGGCAGAGGGGGGCGCTGTCCCGCCAGCCTAGCAATACTTGTCAGATCACCATGGAATGCAGTTCCTGGCGCTATCGGATCTGCACCAACGATGGCGATCCTTCGCGCCCCCCTCTGTCCTGCCGGACATCTCCCCCACAAGGGGGGAGATCGGATGTCGCCACCGCTTTCGCCAATTGCCGGCGCCGCAGGGAACACTTTCGGCGAAGCATCATGCCCAGTTCTCCTCTACCAGCTTTGCCAGTATCGCCATGGCCTCCTCCGCCCGCTCCGCCGGCACGAACAGATGGTCATGATAGAAAGCCGAGACCGGATTAACGCCCATGCCGGCCGCCGCCAGCCGCGTGGTGATGGCGGCAAGGAAGCCGACCGCCTCCAGCGAGGAATGGATGTCGAGCGTGATCATGCGGCAGCGGAACGTGCCGGCGAGGCCGGCTGATTGTGCCTCGCCCTCCGTCACGATCAGGGTCAAACCTTCCCGCTCGCGAAAGCTCATGACGGGCACGAGTCCGTCCGGCATGGCCACACCCTGCGCCAGCGTCGCGAAGACATGGACGTCGGGGAGCAGTCGCGGCGTCATCGACGCCAGCAGTCTTTGCAGATTGGTCTCGCCCGTCATTTTTCTTTCCCTCGATGGTGCGCCTGCAGTCGGCCAGGCTCCTGGAATGGCCGGCTGGGTGACGGCACACCTATTCAAACGACATCGCAATGTCGCGGCCGGCCGAGCTTGCGTGACAGGTGATTAACACAATACACGGGACTAGAGCTGCCAGGCTCGTGCGCGGTGCCCCTGAAGTCTTGCGGACCTGTATAGTCTCCTGGAATGCTCGTGAGGAGTTTCGATGATCGTTCGCCCGCGCCCGGGATTTTTGCACCTCTTCTTCATCATGCGCGGCTCGGTGGTGCCGCGCATCCTGCCGCAGATCTTCGGCTTTGCCGCCTATGGCGCGCTGGTGGTGCTGATCGTGCGTGCCCTCAAGCTGGAGTTCGGCAACGCCGGCACCGCACCATTCGCCTTGCTCGGCGTTGCGCTGTCGATCTATCTCGGCTTCCGCAACAACGCCGCTTATGACCGCTGGTGGGAAGCGCGCAAGCTGTGGGGCCAGCTCGTCTTCGACGTCCGCAACCTGGCGCGCGCCTCGACCGGCCTCATCGAGGATCGGGCCACGCTGCGCGGGCTCATGATGGACGCGATCGCGTTCTGCCATTTCCTGCGCGGCTTGTTGCGGCGCGTCGATGCCCTTCCGGAAGCCCGTGGCTTCATCGGTGAGGAAGCCAATACGATCGCCGCCGCCGCCAACGCTCCCGACGCCATGGTGCGCAGCATGGGCGCGCGCGTCGCCGCCTTGCGCAAGAGCGGCGCGATCGACACGATCGGTTACCGCATCCTCGACGAGCGGCTGTCGGAAATCGCCGCCGCCCAGGCCGGCTGCGAGCGCATCATGGGCACGCCGCTGCCCTTCGCCTACACGCTGCTCCTGCAGCGGACGGCCTATGTCTTCTGCCTGCTCCTGCCATTCGGGCTGGCCTCCGCCACCGGCTGGGCGACGCCGCTCTTCACGGCGCTGATCGCCTACACTTTCTTCGGCCTCGACGCGCTTTCGGAGGAGCTAGAGGATCCGTTCGGCACCCAGCCCAACGACCTGGCGCTGGACGGCCTCTGCCGTGTCTGCGAGATTTCCGTGTTCGAGGCGCTGGGCGAGACGCCGCCGAAGATGATTTCGGCCGATAAGTTTTACTTTTCGTAGCCACAGGCGCTTTCGTCATCCCAGAGCGGTTCACCGTTTCACGGAAACGCCGAACCGCTCTATCTCTTTGTTTTCACGCAATTCCGGATGGAAAACCGCTACACACTTTTCTTGGAATTGCTCTAGGCGGTTCAGGAGCGAAGCGACGTCGCGGCGCTGAAAAAGACTTCGCTCGGTGTAGGATCACCGCGTCGTGGCTCGTCCTCGGTTCGAACCGGCAAATGGCCGGCATTCGAAACCTTGGAGGGAACAGCAATGAGCATTTCAGCAGCCGCGCCCGTTTCGAACGGCGCCTTGTGGACCGGGCGCGTGCTCAGCGCCATCGTGGTCCTGTTCATGATTTTCGACGGCGTCATCAAGCTGCCGCCACTGGATATCGTCACGCAAACGATGACTGAGCTCGGCTGGCCGGCCGACGCCAATATCGCGCGCCTGCTCGGCATCATCGGGCTGATTTCGACGGCGCTCTATGCCTTGCCGCGCACGTCCGTGCTCGGCGCCATGCTGCTCACCGCCTATATGGGCGGCGCCATTTCCACGCATGTGCGCATCGGCAACCCGCTGTTCTCGCACACGCTGTTCGGCGTCTATCTCGGTGTTATCCTGTGGGGCGGGCTCTATCTGCGCGATGCAAGAGTGCGCGCGCTGATCCCGTTCAGCCGCTAAGAGGAGGAGAATAAGATGCTTGCCACCATCCTCATCATCCTGGTCGTCATCGTCGCCGCCGTGCTCATCTTTGCCGCGACGCGGCCGAACGAATTCGTCGTCAGCCGCTCCGCCAACATCAAGGCGCCGGCCGAGGCGATCTTCCCGCTGATCAACGGCTTCAAGCACTGGCCGACCTGGTCGCCCTTCGAAAAGCTCGATCCGGACATGAGACGAACGCTTTCCGGCGCCGAAAGCGGCAAAGGCGCGGCCTATGCCTGGGAAGGCAACAGCAAGGCCGGAAAGGGCCGCATGGAGATCACCAACTCGGTGCCGTCGTCGCTGGTCTCGCTGAAGCTCGACTTCGAAAGGCCGTTCCGGGCCAACAACACGGTCGACTTCACCTTGACGCCATCGGGCGACGGCACCACGGTCACCTGGGCGATGCGCGGCGCCCGCCCGTTCATCGCCAAGCTGATGGGCCTGTTCATGAATTTCGACGCGCTGATCGGCAAGGATTTCGAGGCTGGACTCGACAATCTGAGACGTGCCACAGAACGGCAAAAGTAAGTATTTCCAATGGTATAGCTGCTTGCCGGCGCAAGTTGCGCCGGCGATCTTCATTGCCCTGGGATCAAATTAGCCGTCTGCGAGTTAAAGACATGGCGGCGAGGACGGCGATCCGCGTGAGAGGAACCACGATGAAGAAAGCGATGGTCATTCTGGTGTTGGCGACGGCGCTCGGCGCGTGCTCGCAAACGGAAAAAGGTGCCGCGATCGGCGGTCTGGGCGGCGCCGCCGTCGGCGCCGCGGTTGCCAAAAATCCGGTACAGGGTGCGGTGGTCGGCGGCGCTGTCGGCGCGGTGGCCGGCGCCCTGATCGGCCACGCCAGCGAAAGCGGCCAATGCCGGTATCGCGACCGTTACGGGCGCGTCTATATCGCGCGTTGCCCACAGGGCTATTGAGGCGCAACCGGCTGATCTAAAGCGCGTCGCGCAGAAACAGATTCAGGCGCCGCGCTTTAAGTCATTGTTTTGATGCATGTCGTTCTCCTAAAACCGCTGCGTACTTTTGGGCGACATGCATTGACGAAACGGCGGGCCTTTGCCCGCCGTTTCTGTAAGCGAATGGAAGCCGAGATTACTCGGCGGTGGCGGCTTCCGCCTCGGCCGGCGCGGCGGACGCGGCGGCAACGGCGGCAGCAGCGTCTTCCTGAGCCTTCTTCAGCAGGGCGGCGCGCTCCTGCGCCTTCTTGCCGGGCAGGGCCTTGCTCGGGTTCGAGCGGGCCGTACGCTTGGCGATGCCGGCCTCGTCGAGGAAGCGCAGCACGCGGTCGGTCGGCTGGGCGCCGTGCGACAGCCAGTGCTTGACGCGGTCGGCGTCGACCTTCACGCGTTCGCCGTCCTTCGGCAGCAGCGGGTTCCACGAGCCGAGCGCCTCGATGAAACGGCCGTCGCGCGGCGAACGGGCGTCGGCGACGACGACGTGGTAGTAGGGACGCTTCTTCGAGCCCGCACGGGCCAGTCTGATCTTCAGTGCCATTTTCTATCTCCTAAAAGCTCTGATTTCTCTGATTTCGTTGATTGGGTCTGTGGCTGATTAGCCGGCTTTCGTCACGCCGTTGGAAGCGGCGATCTGCTCGTGATGACGGATCACTTCGCGGATGACGAAGTTCAAGAATTTCTCCGCGAAATCCGGATCGAGATGCGCATCCTTCGCCAGTTGGCGGAGGCGGGCGATCTGCTGCTGCTCGCGCGCCGGATCGGCGGGCGGCAGGCCATGCTCGGCTTTCAGCACGCCGACCGCTTGGTGCAGCGGAAGCGCTCGGCCAGCATATGGATGAGGGCGGCGTCGATATTGTCGATCGAAGCGCGGTAGCCAGCCAGAACGGCGCGTGCGTCGGCCATGTCCTTCTCCTCGTTCATCGCCCCCTCACTTCTTCTTGCCCAAGCCGGGCAGCCCGCCGCCGCCCAGGCCGGGAAGTCCCGGCAACTTCATGCCGCCGGGTAGGCCCGGCAGACCGCCGCCACCGGGAAGCCCACCGGGCAACCCGCCAGGCAAGCCTTTGCCGAGACCGGCGGCCTCAGCCTGTTTCTGCAGCGCCTCGAGCTGCTTGGGATCCATCTTGGAAAGATCCGGCATGCCGCCCGGCATCATGCCGCCAAGGCCCATCTTCGAGGCAAGGCCGCCCATCATGCCGCGCATCAGGCCGCCGCCTTTGCCCTTGCCACCCATCGCCTTCATCATGTCGGCCATGCCGCGATGCATCTTCAAGAGCTTGTTGATCTCGGCCGCGTCGGTGCCGGAGCCGGAGGCGATGCGCTTCTTGCGCGAATGTTTCAGAAGGTCGGGGTTGGCGCGCTCGGCCTTGGTCATCGAGGAGATGATGGCGAGCTGGCGCCGGAACATCTTGTCGTCGAAGCCGGCCGCGGCAAGCTGGTCCTTCATTTTGCCCATGCCGGGCATCATGCCCATGATGCCGCCCATACCGCCCATCTTCGACATCTGCTGAAGCTGCTGGGCCAAGTCGTTCAGGTCGAACTTGCCCGACTGCATCTTCTTGGCCATCGCCGCCGCCTGCTCGGCGTCGATGGTTTCGGCGGCCTTCTCGACGAGCGAGACGATGTCGCCCATGCCGAGAATGCGGTCGGCGATGCGCTTGGGGTGGAATTCCTCCAGCCCGTCCATCTTTTCGCCGGTGCCGATCAGCTTGATCGGCTTGCCGGTGACGGCGCGCATCGAAAGCGCGGCGCCGCCGCGGCCGTCGCCGTCCATGCGGGTGAGCACCAGGCCGGTGATGCCGACACGCTCGTCGAAGCTTTTCGCCAGGTTCACGGCGTCCTGACCGGTAAGCGAATCGGCGACCAGCAGGATCTCGTGTGGGCTCGACACCTTCTTGATGTCGGCCATTTCGACCATCAGCGGCTCGTCGATATGGGTGCGGCCGGCGGTGTCGAGGATGACGACGTCATGGCCGCCGAGCTTGGCCGCCTGAACGGCGCGCTTGGCGATGTCGACCGGGCTTTGGCCGGCGATGATCGGCAGCGTCGCGACCTTCACCTGCTCGCCGAGCTGGCGCAGCTGCTCCTGCGCGGCCGGACGCCGCGTGTCGAGCGAGGCCATCAGGACCTTCTTGTTCTGGCGCTCGGTCAGGCGCTTGGCGATCTTGGCCGACGTCGTCGTCTTGCCGGAGCCCTGCAGGCCGACCATCATGACGACGACGGGCGCCGGCGCATTGAGGTCGATGGCGACGCCCTCGGCGCCGAGCATCTCGACCAGCTCGTCATGGACGATCTTGACGACCATCTGTCCGGGCTTGATCGACTTCAGCACCGCCGCGCCGACCGCCTTCTCGCGCACCTTGTCGGTGAAGGAACGCACCACCTCCAGCGCGACGTCCGCCTCGAGCAGCGCCCGGCGCACCTCGCGAAGCGCCGCCGCGACATCCGCCTCCGACAGCGCGCCGCGGCCGGTCAGGCCGTTCAGGATGGAGCCAAGGCGCTCCTGAAGGGATTCAAACATTCGTTTTCCTTTTCTCTGGCACCGGTTGGATGCCCGAGAGGTAATGCGTTCGCGCCCAGTGTCCAACCGGTCCAGGCAAAAGCTCAAAGCCAAAAAGCACCCGGGGGCGCATCGCGCTGCCGGGTGTTGGCCTCCAGGATCGGTTTACAGCTCTTGCCTCGAAGAGGCTTCGGCGTCCTGGTCGGCTTTCGCGGAGGTGTACTCGTCGCGGAATTCGTGGGCGTCTAGACAGGAAATCGGCGGCGGAGTCAAGGCTGAGACCGGTTTGAGGGCCAAAACGCCGCGCTGAGCACGGCTCACGGCAAGCTTTCGCCGTCGAGTATGCGCTTGTAGAGGTCGAGATAGCCTTGCGCCGTTCTGGCAATGGGAAACCGGTCGGCGGCGGATTCACGGCACCGCTCGGGCGAAAGCGCGGCGATGTCGGAGAAGGCTTGCGCGAACTCGGCATCGGTGTCGAAGAGGCGTCCGGTGGCATCGTCGACGATTTCCGGCAGCGCGCCGCGCGGCGTCGTCAGCACCGGCGTGCCGCACAGCATCGCCTCGACCGGCGCCATGCCGAACGGCTCTTCCCAGGCGATCGGATTGAGGAAGGCCTTGGCCTCTCCGAGCAGGCGCAGCTTCTCATTGCCGTCGACGACGCCGTGGTAGCGGAAGCGGCGGCCCAGGCTCTTGAAGAAGACGCCCTGGCGGCGAACCTTCGTGCGCTGCAGGAGCTGCCAACGCGAGCCGCCGGCGATGTCGAGCTGGAAATCGAAGACCCTGGCGAGATCGACGGCCCGGTTCAGGTTCTTGCTGGCACGGGCGATGCTGGCCAGAAACAAAAGCCGGCTCGTTTTGACGGCGGACAGCCGATAGGCGTCGAGCGGGAAGCCGTTATAGACGAAGGTTTTCCGTCCGTGGTTGCGCGCATGGCTGGCGCTGACGAAGTTCCAGTTCTGCCCCTTTTTCGGGAATTCCGGGTCAAAGCCATGCATCGTATGGAGCGCCGGGCGCGGAGCCTCCGTGTACCAGCCATTGAAATGCACGATGTCGGTGTCGGCCGGAATCGCGGCGCGGCATTCGGCGGCCGAAGATGCCTGCCGCACTTCGCAATGCGGATGGCTCGAGCCGCGGCCGGCGATCAGGACGACCTGGTGGCCGAGGCGCGAAAACTCTTGAGCCAGCCAGTCGACCTGGCGCTCGGTGCCGCCATAACCTTTGCAGGGGATGGTGCGTTCCGCCACCAGCGTGATGCGCATCAGGTGAGCCCGTCGGCTTTTTGCTCGACCATGATCCGGTCCGAGAACCGGTTTCCAGTTTTTAGGGTCATGGTTCGTCCGGCCCGACCTTCAGCGGCGAGCCGCGGTGCAAAAGCAAGAGCATCGTCAGCAGGGTGCTTGCGATGCCGATCGCGGCGATGAGAACGGCGTCCCAATTCGTCCAGCCAGGGCCTTCGAGCGGCTTGGCGTTGAACAGGGCGAAGGAATTGTAGCTCTCTTGATGCGAGATCAGCAGGAAGCCGGTCAGGTTGTTGCCGAGATGGGCGCCGAAGGCGGCGCTGAGATTGCCGGTCGCATAGACCAGCAGCGTGAGCAGCAGCGCGAATGCGGCGATCGACACCAGCACGCAGGCATTGATGGCCAGCGTCGAGGCCGAACTCCAATGCAGCGCGGTGAACAGCAGCCCCGGCAGCGCCGCCCAAATCAGCGGGCTGTCAAACCGGCTGGCAAGGCCGCGCAGCAGATAGCCGCGAAACAGCGCCTCCTCCGACGACGTCTGCAGGAAGGCAAGCAGCACGATCGGCGCGAGGAACAGCAGCCAGGACGAGAACGCGATCGGTCCACGGGCGATCTCCGGTTGCAGAAAATAGAGCAGGACCTCGGAGAACAACGAGGTGATCAGCACCGCGACCAGGCCTTTGAGGAAGCCGCCGCGCGAGATGCGGCGGCCGGTGCCGATCAGCGCGGAGAGCGGCTCGCCATGCACGAAACGCATCGCCACCCAGAGGCCGATCCAGATGCCGGCAAACGACGTCAGCGCGGTGAGGATGCCGACGGGCGAAGCCAGGAAATCCTGCATGTACCGGCCGGTCGAGGGGCCGGGCAGACGCCAGACGATGTAGGCGTAGGTGCCGGCAAAAAGCACGAGAGCTGTCACAGCCATCCAGAAGGCAATGACGATTGCCGTTCCGAGCAGCAGGCGCAGCAAGGTGGTTTTCTCGTTCGGCGAGCGCCGGTAGCGCTCGAAGGCGGCACTGTCGATGATCACGCGGGTCCCCTGCCGGACGCTTTCGGGTCGCATGATCTATGGGATCGCCGCGGCGCGCGCAATTAGCCTTATCGCAACATGCCCTATCAATGCCGGAAACAAAAGCGGCCGCCTATCGCCGGCGGCCGCTTCCTGACAGTCGTCAAATCCGGTCAGCGCATCACATAGACGATGCGGCGCGTACCCGGATCGACCAGCGCCGGCTGGTTGTTCACATAGACGTAGCGGTAGTTGTAGTCCGGGATCTCGCGCAGCTCGACCGTGTCGGGCAGGGTAGCACCCGTCACCACTTCGCCCTCGAGATAGACCGGGTCGACCCGATGCGTGGTGATGTAGGTGCCCACCTCGGCCGGCGGCCTGGCGATCGGCTCGATGGCGTCGTCGCCGGAAACGATGGCGTCGGTATAGGTGTCGGTGGTGTAGACGTCGTCCGCGGGCGGCGCCACGACGGCAATGCCGGCTTCAGCCGGCCGGCGCGTCACGACGACCCGGCTGCCGCCGAAGTCGCCCGTCACATAGTCGGAATAGACCCAGCCATTGCCGCCGGCTTCGGCGATGGTGCACCATTTGCTGTTTGCGATGCAGCCTCTGAGCGTGGCCGACTGGCCGGCCGCCAGCACGCCGATCACAGGATATTGCGGGCCGGGGCCGGCGCGGACGTTCAGATCCGTCACCGCCGAGACAGGCGTGTCCGCAAGGGCCGTACCCGACATGGCGAGCAGCGCACCGGCAAACGCCGGAAACAATACGCTTTTCATGACTTTTCTCCGTTTTCAACGCTCCCTCGGGCTCGAAAACGAAACCAGGCCTTATGCGTTCCGGCTAAAGTGGTTGTCGCGCGCTCACGAATTGTTCCATGTTCTTTCGACGAGCGGGTCAAAAGCTCGTGAGGAGCGCCAGTTTTACGCCGGACATCTCTCGGTATTTTGCGACTTATTTTGGCGCGAGCTGGGCGATGACTTGGCTCGCCACGCTTTCGCCAGACAGCCTGGCGCCGCCGCAGGTCTGGATGAGCGGCCCGGCGACGTGCTCGCCGGCGAAGAAGATCTTTT
The DNA here is from genome assembly GCF_001510895.1 of Mesorhizobium loti. Taxonomy (GTDB): domain Bacteria; phylum Pseudomonadota; class Alphaproteobacteria; order Rhizobiales; family Rhizobiaceae; genus Mesorhizobium; species Mesorhizobium loti_A. The sequence continues at coordinate 29,284 of NZ_LPWA01000153.1, forward strand.
CCGCCACCGGCTGCATCAGCGCAGCGCCGACGAACCCCACCATCAGGTCGAGGTCGAAGGGAAAGCCTGCAGCGTCTTGGCCGCGGAAAGCCCTGCGGAGCCGGCGCCAATGATCACGACATCAACGTCTTCCACAAAAGCCCCCCAATAAATGCCGTCGCCATAATAAATGCTTGATCGTAGGCAAATTCCCCGGCATTCGCCAGCGTCGAGCGCCACGCAAGCCCCTCGAGGGGCGGTGACAACCGGGCGTTTCACTGGCAGATTTGCAACCGGGACGTGATTCAGGCAACCAGGAGAACGACATGGCATTTTTTGCCAAGGGAAGGATTTCGTGGCCGCCGCTGTGGCGGCACTTGGGCTGGCGACGGGCGCGCAGGCGGCGGCCAGTTGTGGCAAGAACGGCGCCGGCTTCGACGCCTGGAAGCAGCAGTTTGCCGCGGAAGCACAGGCTGAGGGCGTTGGCCAGAGGGGTCTGTCGGCGCTGGCCGGCGCGACCTACGCAACCAGGACGATCGCCGCCGACCGCGCCATCCACAAGGCCTTCAGCGGCTCGGTGGAAGCTTTCATGAAGCGCCGTGGCGGGGCGGCGATTATTTCCAAGGGCCGGGCTTTGAAGAAGTCCAACGCGGCGATGTTCGACAGGATCGAGCAGACCTATGGCGTGCCGCCGGGCGTGCTGCTCGCCATCTGGGGCATGGAAACCGGCTTCGGTGCTTCCATGGGCAACCAGAACACGGTCTCGGCCATCGTGACGCTGGCCTATGATTGCCGCCGCCCGGACTATTTTACCCCGCATGCCATCGCAGCCCTGAAGCTCGTCGATCGCGGCGCATTGAGCGCCTCCTCGGTCGGCGCCATGCATGGCGAGATCGGCCACACGCAATTCCTGCCCGGAAACGTGCTGAAGTATGGCGTCGGCAGCGGAAACCTGCGCGACAGGAACACTGCGCTCGCCTCCACCGCCAATTTCCTCAAGGGTCATGGCTGGCAGGCCGGCGCAAGCTATGAGGCGAATATGGGCGCGATCGCCGGATGGAATTCCGCGAGCGTCTACCAGCAGGCCATCGCCCGCATCGCCGAGGCGATCGACGGTAACTGACGGAATCTCCGTTCCACAGAGAGCCCGGCCATGCGCCGGGCTTTTGTCCCTATGGCTTAAAGTGCTGGAGATTGGCGAAGGCCGGGATGACGGCCAATCTCCCCCGCAAGGGGGGGAGATCAGCAGCGTCAGCGACGGTTCCTCGCTGCGAGAGTCCTGAGCCTGAGCGCATTAAGGCGGATGAAGCCGGCGGCGTCCTTCTGGTCGTAGGCGCCGCGGTCGTCCTCGAAGGTGACCAGCGCATCGGAATAGAGCGTCTTCTTCGACTTGCGGCCGGTGACGATGACGTTGCCCTTGTAGAGCTTCAGCCGCACCGTGCCTTCGACGTCTTCCTGGCTCTTGTCGATCATCGCCTGCAGCATGACGCGCTCGGGCGAGAACCAGAAGCCGTTGTAGATGAGCTCGGCATAGCGGGGCATGAACTCGTCCTTGAGGTGCGCGGCGCCCCGATCGAGCGTGATCGATTCGATCGCGCGATGGGCGGCGATCAGGATGGTGCCGCCGGGAGTCTCGTAGACACCGCGCGATTTCATGCCGACGAAGCGGTTCTCGACGAGGTCGAGGCGGCCGATGCCGTTGTCGCGGCCGAGGTCGTTGAGCGCCGCCAGCATGGTGGCCGGCGACAGCTTCTTGCCGTTGAGCGCGATCGGATCGCCCTTCAGGAACTCGATCTCGATCTCGGTGACGGCGTCGGGCGCATCCATCGGCGAGACGGTGCGCTGGTGGACGAATTCCGGCGGCTCGTTCCACGGATCCTCCAGCACCTTGCCCTCCGAGGAAGAGTGCAGAAGGTTTGCGTCGACCGAAAAGGGCGCCTCGCCGCGCTTGTCCTTCGGCACCGGGATCTGGTGCTGCTCGGCGAAGTTGAGGAGGTCGGTGCGCGACTTGAACGACCAGTCGCGCCACGGCGCGATGACCTTGATGTCCGGGTTCAGCGCGTACGCCGACAGCTCGAAGCGAACCTGGTCGTTGCCCTTGCCGGTGGCGCCGTGGGCAATCGCGTCGGCACCGGTCTCCCTGGCGATCTCGACCAGATGCTTGGAGATCAGCGGGCGGGCGATCGAGGTGCCGAGCAGATAGGTGCCTTCATAGACGGCATTGGCGCGGAACATCGGGAAGACGAAGTCGGCGACGAATTCCTCGCGCACGTCGACGATGCGGATGTCCTTGATGCCCATCATCTCGGCTTTGCGGCGCGCCGGTTCCAGCTCGCCGCCCTGGCCGAGGTCGGCGGTGAAGGTGACGACCTCGCGCCGAGCTCGGTCTGCAGCCATTTCAGGATGATGGAGGTGTCGAGGCCGCCGGAATAGGCGAGCACGACTTTCTTCACGTCTTTGGTCTTGGACATCTTGGCGGTTCCGCGGAGTATGGTTTCGCGGGCGAGGTATCACGGCGTTTCCGGGCGATGCAAGACCGTTGCGGATTTCCGAGACTCTTCGGAGGTCGGCGCCGCCCCTCACCTGCCTGCCGGCACCCTCTCCCCGTATAGTGACGGGGAGAGGGGCGCTCTCAGCGATGGTTTCGCCAATCGCCAGCGTTGCAGGATGGGTGCCGGCGTTGCGGCCAGCCCTTTCTCCCCGTCACTACACGGGGAGAAATGCCCGACAGGGCAATGAGGGGCGGCACCGACGTCGACAATTGTCTGACGCGGTTGCCCTGGACCGCCTGCTTGCCGCAGCACTGGACCAGAGGCCGCGCAGGTAGTCGCTGGCGCCGGCAAGACAGCTGGGATATAGGAGCCGGTCTTACTGCGGAGGCCTCCCATGTCCTTCATTCCCGACACCACGACGCTGATCCAGTTCGCCATCGCGACCGTCATCCTGGCGATCACGCCGGGACCGGACATGACGCTGTTCGTATCGCGCACGCTCAGCCAGGGCCGCGCCACCGGCTTCGCCTCGATGGCAGGGGCGCTCACCGGCACGCTGATCCACACCACGCTGGTGGTGGTCGGCGTCTCGGCGCTGATCGTCGCCTCGCCGATGGCCTTCTTCGCGCTCAAGATCTTCGGCGCCGGCTATCTGGTGTTCCTGGCCTGGCAGGCGGTGACGAAAGGCTCGGCCTTCTCGCCGGAGAAGAAGAGCGGACCGCAGATCTCGCTGTTCCGCAGCTGGGCGGCCGGGCTCGGAGTCAACCTGCTCAATCCGAAGATCATCCTGTTCTTCATGACCTTCCTGCCGCAATTCGTTTCCGCGCATGACCCGAACGCGCCGGGAAAACTGTTCTTCCTCGGCGTCATGTTCATCGTACTGTCGATCCCGGTGACGGCGCCGATGGTGCTGGCGGCGGAGAAGTTTTCGGCGGCGATGAAGGCCAGCCCGCGCGTCACCCGCGTGGTCGACTATCTGTTCGGCGGCGTGTTCTCGGCCTTCGCGCTCAAGATCCTGACGGCACAGGCAAAGTAGACGCCGGCTCAGTTTGAATGTGTCGATCGCTTTGGTAGGCTGCGGCTCTCTTAGAGCAGTTCATCGTTTCGTAGAATCGCTGACCTGCCTCTAACTCTTTGTTTTTACGCGATTCCGGACGGAAGGCTACGGCGAAGTCGCCGAGCCCAACCGTTATACAGTTTCCCTGGAATTGCTCTAGCGAGGAATGATGCCAAGGTTCAAGCTATATGCTCCCGGCCGTTGGGGCGAAAAGAGCGCCAACGACTACAGCTACTCGATGGTGATGGAAGTCGACGGCCGGGTCGAACTGTCCGGCCAAGGTGGCTGGCGGCCTGACACGCTTGATTTTCCCGGGGACAGCATTCCGATCGAGGCAGAGATCGATCAAGCCTTCGAGAACGTGGCCTTCATGTTGAAAGAGGTCGGGCTCGGCTGGTCTCACGTCGCGCACGTCAACTCTTACCACACGCTGGAACCTGACGGGACAATCCTCAAGGCCACGGCAGAGATGGCGAGGCAGTTTCGTCTGCGCATGCCGAACCACAAACCAATCTGGACTTGCCTGGGCGTGGCATCGCTTGGCGATCCCGCGATGCGGGTCGAAATCCGGGTGACAGCCTTCCGAGATTGATCGACGGGGCCTATTCCGACGGCGGATGGCACCCAATCAAATTTCAAACTGGGACTGAGCCGCGCTGAACTCAGGTTTCGGGATCGGGCAACGGCTCGCGGCGCCAAGTGCCGGCCCGGCGGCCGGCGGAGAGCCAGTAGAAGATGCCGCCGACCATGCCGCTGCCGATCAGCGCGAGCCTCACATTGTTGTCGGTGACATCGAAATCGCCCTCGCCGACGTTATGTGCGAAGCCGAGGAAGACGACGGCGATGACGGCGCCGCCGAGCGCATAGAACAGCCAGTCGCGCCGCCCGAGCACCTCCGCGATCAGGATGACCACCGCCGCCGGCATGAAGCCGAAATAGGCGACGAACAGCGCCGCGAAAGGCACCGAGAAATAGAGCGCGGGCGCGATCGTCGGGTGTCCGGGCTCCGGCGCATAGCCGAAATAGCCGAGGAAAAGCACGTTGAGGAAGGCGCTTGCCGCCAGCGAGGCGATCACATAGCCGATCAGGATGGCCGCGAAGCGGACGAGATAGGCGATGATACGCCTCACGCCTCGCCGTGCCCCGCGATCATCATGGCTTCCAACGCCAGCCGGTCGACCTTGCGCATGCGCTCCGATTCCGACTTGAGCTGGCCGCAGGCGGCGAGGATGTCGCGGCCGCGCGGCGTGCGGATCGGCGAGGCATAGCCGGCATTGTTGATGAAGTCGGCGAACTTCTCGATCGTCTCCCAGTCCGAGCACTGGTAGTTGGTGCCGGGCCAGGGGTTGAACGGGATCAAATTGATCTTGGCCGGGATGCCCTTGAGCAGCTTGACCAGCGCCTTGGCGTCGTCGAGCGAATCGTTGACGTCCTTCAGCATCACATATTCGAAGGTGATGCGGCGGGCATTCGACAGGCCCGGATAGGCGCGGCAGGCGGCGATCAATTCCTTCAGCGGGAACTTCTTGTTGATCGGCACCAAAAGGTCGCGCAGATCGTCATTGGTGGCATGCAGCGAGATCGCCAGCATGACGCCGATCTCCTCGCCGGTGCGGGCGATCTCCGGCACCACGCCGGAGGTCGAGAGCGTGATGCGGCGCTTCGACAGGGACAGGCCGTCGCCGTCGGAGGCGATCAGCAACGCCTTCTTCACCGCCTCGAAATTGTAGAGCGGCTCGCCCATGCCCATCATGACGATATTCGAGACCTTGCGTCCCTCGGCCGGCACGATGGCGCCGTCCGGCGTGTCGCGGTCGGGGAAATCGCCGAGACGGTCGCGCGCGGTCAGCAGCTGTGCCAGGATTTCTTCCGTCGTCAGGTTGCGCACCAGCTTCTGCGTGCCGGTGTGGCAGAAGGAGCAGGTCAGCGTGCAGCCGACCTGCGAGGAGATGCAGAGCGTGCCGCGGCCTTCCTCGGGAATGTAGACGGTCTCGATCTCGACGGGGCGGCCGGCGCCGCGCGGCGGAAAGCGGAACAGCCACTTGCGCGTGCCGTCGGAAGAGATCTGCTCCTCGACGATCTCGGGGCGCGCGACGGTGAAATGCCTGTCGAGCTCGGCGCGAAGATCCTTGGAGATGTTGAACATATGGGCGAAGTCGGAGACGCCGCGCACATACATCCAGTGCCAGAGCTGCTGTGCGCGCATCTTGGCCTGGCGTTCCGGCACGATGCCGGCCGCGACCAGCGCGGCGCCAAGCTCGGCGCGGGTCAGGCCGATCAGCGACGGCTTCTCGGTCGCCGCGGCGCGGGCACGCAAGGCGTCGCGTGCGCCTTCGGCGGTCAGATCGAATGAAAGGGTCATGGTTGCGCCAATATAAGCGGTTTGCGGCCGATTTCAGCATCGTGCCCGAAATGAAGCGCGGCGCATAGCACAGCTTGCGGCCGGAGTCATGCCATGGCCGAGAGCTGGCATCTGTCTCGCGGTCGGGGCGCGACTCCCCACCGTGGGCCCGATCACATATTCGTGTTGGCGTAACGGCTCGAGGCGCAACCGCGAACCTGAAAGGGGCGACTATGCCCTTGCAAAAATGGGAGTACGCGGAATGCATTCGTTGAAGCTTGTTGCCATGGCCGGCCTCGTCGGCCTTTGCGCCTCGCAGGCATTTGCCGAGGACACGATGGGCACGATGACCATGATGAAGGGTGGACAGGTGACGGCGATCATGCCCGACGGTCACATGGGCACCATGATGCCTGACGCGAAGACGAGTGCCGAAATGATGAAGATGGCGAAGCCGATCAAGCATTGCATGATGATGATCACCGACGCCAAGGGCAAGGCCTACATGATCGATACGTCGACCAAGAAGGCCCAGGCCGAATGTGAAAAAATGGCGATGTGAGAAATTCCGGAAATTCGCCAACGCGCCGCGCGCCGGCGAACATGCCGGCGGGATATCCACCAACCCGGCCTTGCCGTGGCCGAGGCGATCCGGGTGGCTCAAAGCTGTGGAGCGGCAGGGCTGGAAAACAAAAGCCGGACTTAAAGCATGTCTCCCGAAAGTGGGCCCGGTTTCGGGACAAAGACATGCTTAAAATCAAAAACCTAAAGCAGGTCGCGTGAATCCTTTTCACGCGACCTGCTTTAAGTCCGGCTTTGCGTCAAAAGCAGGTCTCGCCTTGACCTATTTGCACTTGGCGATCGAGGCCAGCGCGGCCGAGATGCCCTTCAGCGAAAAGACATAGGAGGTGGGGTTGCCGCGGCCGGACTTCGCCTGCACCTTCATGTCGGTGCCGGTCTTCATGGCGGCGATCAGCACCGGCTCTTCGGCGGCGTTCTCGACCCAGGCCGACTTGCCGCGGGTGAACATCGAGAAGGACTTCTTGTCGATGGTGACGGTGGCCTTGGAGCCTTCCTGGAAGTTGTAGCCGGCGATGAACTGCGGCTCGTAGGAGACCTGCTGTCCCGGCCGCTGGCTGACGAAGAAGAACATGTCGCCATGGTCGAGCGTCGTCGGCTGCTTGTCGGTCGGCACCGTCAGCACGTAGCAGACCTTGCCGCCCGCCGACTGATAGCTGTAGGTGCCCCAGGCATTGTGCTGGCCGATCTTGGTCGCCTGCTGTGCCAGCGCTGGCGCTGCGAAGGCGGCCACCATGACCAGGCTGGAAACTGTAGCAATCAATCCGCGCATCGTTCTTCCCGTATTCCCAAATGGTGCGGAGGCGGGCCCGCGTGGCGTCCTGCCGTCGCTTCATTTTGATTTAATCAGGGTTACCAAACGGTGAATTGTCCTCAAGAAAAGGAGCTCACCCCCGGAAACCGCCACCAGTCGCGCCGCCGCTGGAAATGCGGCGATCGCGATGTCCCGGCGCGAACTTGGAGGCCACGAAAGCGGCAAGAGTTTGTCTTTTCGCGCGGGCGGTTTCGCCGTCTCGTTGTCCCGAAATGCCGGCCGGGTCAACCCCAGGGTCAACGCTTGTCGGCAAGCGCGTCCCTGGCGGCCTGCCGGTGCGCGGGCGTGATGTGGGCGCTGACGGCGGTGATCGCGGCGGTCAGCACGGCAAGGTCGTCGGTGAAGCCGAGACCGAGGACGAAGTCGGGGATGAAATCCACCGGCAGCACGAAATAGCCGAGCGCGGCGAGCAGGACGCCCTTGGCGCGCAACGGCGTGTCCTTGTCCATGGCGCAATAGTAGGCGGCGACCACCTCGTCCATGAACGGGATCTGCCGGGCGGCCTTCTTGGCGGTACGCCAGAATTTCTCTCGCACCTCGCCCTCGCCGGCGAGCTTGTCGCCAAAGCCGAAGAAATCAAAACCGGATTCCTGCGCCATCAATCTCTCCTTGGCGGTTGCGTGCAACCCTTGCGTCGCGACCTGCGGCGAAAGATGTGGTGAAAGCGCCGGCCCGCTGCAAGTGTTCGCGCGGTTGCTGGTCCCGAAAATGGGACTCCGGTGACATCGGTCGTGATCCTTCGCGCCCCCCTCTGTCCTGCCGGACATCTCCCCCACAAGGGGGGAGATTGGCAGCTTTGGCGCCCAGCTCAGTCCTGCGACGTTGGCGATTGGCGACAGCGGCGGTGACGTCGATCTCCCCCCAAGTGGGGGAGATGTCCGGCAGGACAGAGGGGGGCGCTGCCCCGCCGGCGTCTCAAAGTTTTCTCCACCGCCGGAACGCTTCAGGGTGGAGGCACGGCCGCTTCCCAGCCGCTACCCAAAATAGCGGTTCATCCGTTTGGCCAACTCGATATCGAGCGCGGTCACGCCGCCGGCGTCATGCGTGTTCAGCGTGACGTCGACGGTCTTGTAGACGTTCGACCAGTCGGGGTGGTGATCCATCTTTTCGGCGGCCAGCGCCACGCGGGTCATGAAGGCGAAGGCCTCGGAGAAGTTCTTGAAGCCGAAGCTGCGCTTGATGGAAGCGCCGTCGGCGGCCAGCGACCAGCCTTCGAGTTCGGCGAGCGCGGCGGCGATCGCTTCCTTGCTGAGTTTCTCTCTGGTCATGTCGGGTTCCTGTGCTATTCGAAAATTGAACCAACCATAGCGCCGGATCGATGAGCGCAAAGCCCATAAAGTCCATTCTGTTCGTTTGTCTCGGCAATATCTGTCGCTCGCCCTTGGCTGAGGGTGTCTTCCGCGCCGTCCTGGCCGAGCGCGGGACGGGTCACGACATCGTGCTCGATTCAGCCGCCACCAGCGGCTGGGAGGTCGGCTCCGCCCCCGACCCGCGCTCGATCGCGGTCGCCGCACGGCACGGCGTCGACATTTCCAGACAGCGGGCGCGCAGGATAGCGCCGGACGATTTCGCACGCTTCGACCTGATCCTCGGCATGGACCGGGCAAACGTGCGCGACCTCAAGGCGCTGGCGCCGGCGGCCGCGCGCGGCCGCATCCATCTCTTCCTGGAGTTTGCCAGCGGCAACCAGCGCGACGTGCCAGACCCCTATTACGAGGACCAGCAAGCCTTCGCCTCGGTCTACCGCATGATCCGCGAGGCGTCGGAAGCGCTGGCGACGCGGCTCAACGAACGCGCGTCAACACCCGAAAGCGGCCAGGCTTCCTCGACGATATAAGGGCCGCCGCCGACCGAATCGCGCGATGACATCAAGACGAAGCGGCCGACGCGGAAGGGCAGCGCGGAAAAGTTGCCGCGCGCCGAAAGATATTGCGCGACATCCAGCGGGCTCGCATTGCGCAGGCGGGCAAGCGTCACATGCGGCGAGAACTTGCGCGGATCGGCCGGCAGGCCGAGCCGCTGGCAGATGCGGTCGATCTCGCCCTGCAGCGCCCCAAGGTCCGGCGAGGCGGACACGCCGGCCCACACCGCATGCGGCTTCTTGCCGCCGAAAGCGCCGACGCCGGAGAGCGTCAAGGAGAAGGAGGGACGGTTGATCCGGTCGAGCGCGTTGGCGATCTCATCGGCGACATGGCCTTCGACATCGCCGATGAAGCGCAGCGTCAAATGGTAGTTTTCGACATCGATCCAGCGGGCTCCGGGAAGGCCGCCCCGGAGCAGGGACAGTGAAAGAGCTGCATCACGCGGAATTTCGAGGGCGGTGAAAAGACGTGGCATGAAAAGCCTCCTGTCCTCGAATCGAAACTCTTGGCCCTAGCGAATCATCGATATCCGCGCGGGGCAAGCGGTTTGTTGTCCACAAGATTTCCCCAACGGAAACCGTTGCGCCCAAGCCTCACTAGGCGCCGCCATCCGCGGCAATGGCCTTCTCGACGGAGGGCAGGATGCGCTCGACGATCGCATCGACGCCCTTGGGATTGGGATGCAGGCCGTCCTCAAGCTGCAGGTCGGGGTGGCCGGCGACGCCGTCGAGAAAGAACGGATAGAGCGGGATATCGTATTTCATGGCGAGCCTTGGATAGATCGCATCGAAGCTCTTCTGGTAGCCGGCGCCGAGGTTGGGCGCGGCGCGCATACCGGCAAGAAGCACGGCGATCTTGCGCTGCTTCAGCTCCGCCAGCATCGCGTCGAGGTTCTTTTCGGCGATGTCGGGCGAAACGCCGCGCAGCATGTCGTTGGCGCCGAGCTCGAGGATGACGAGCCGGGTGCCGTCCGGCACCGACCAGTCGAGCCGCGCCAGCCCGCCGCTCGTGGTGTCGCCCGACACGCCGGCATTGGCGACGGCAACGTCATGGCCCTTCGCTTTCAGCGCCGCCTGCAATCTGTCGGTGAAGCCCTGGCCCGGACCGAGGCCGAAACCCGCCGTCAGGCTGTCACCGAAGCCGACGATATTGAAGGTCTCGGCGCGCGCCGACGAAATGGCGCCGCAAGCGCCGAGGAAAAGGATGAGGGCTGCGGCAAGTGTATGTTTGAAAGCCATGCGGCGAGCCCCATATGACCGGAACAATCCCTGGAGGAGATATCGTCGTCTCCTTTTCCACCATATAGGACGCTTTCATTGTGACAGAAGCCGTCATCGCACTGAGGGATGTCTCGCTGACGCTCGGCGAGGGCGCTTCCTCCGTCCATGTTCTGAAAGGCGTCAGCCTCGATGTGGCTAGCGGCGAAGCCACCGGCATCGTCGGCCCTTCGGGCTCCGGCAAGTCCACCTTGCTGATGGTGCTAGCCGGACTGGAAAGGGTCGACCAGGGCACGGTGCGGATCGCCGGCGAATTGCTCAACGGCAAAAGCGAGGACCAGATCGCATCGTTTCGGGGACGAAACATCGGCATCGTCTTCCAGTCCTTCCATCTCATCCCCAATATGACGGCGCTCGAAAATGTCGCGGTGCCGCTGGAACTCGCCGGCCACGCCGATCCGTTCGGCGTGGCCACGCGGGAATTGGGAGCTGTCGGCCTGAGCGACCGTGTGACGCATTACCCGGGCGAACTTTCCGGCGGCGAGCAGCAGCGCGTGGCGATCGCCCGGGCGCTGGCGCCTTCGCCGCGCATCCTTATTGCCGACGAGCCGACCGGCAACCTCGACCAGGCGACGGGAAAGCAAATAGCCGACCTTTTGTTCGCCAAGGCGGCCGAGCGCGGCATGACGCTGGTGCTGGTGACGCATGATCCGGCGCTCGCGGCCCGCTGCTCGCGCCAGGTGTCGATGCGTTCGGGACGCATCGAGGACGCGCCGAGGCCGGTGAAGGTGCCGGCCTGATGCCCAGGACATTGAAGCTCGCCATCCGCTTCTCGCTGCGCGAGATGCGCGGCGGCCTTTCGGGCTTCATGATCTTCCTCGGCTGCATCGCGCTCGGCGTCGCGGCCATCGGCGGCGTCAATTCGGTGGCGCAGGCGATCACCGCCGGCGTCGCCAATCAGGGGCAGACGCTGCTCGGTGGCGATCTGCGCTTCCAGATCAACCAGCGCAGCGCTTCTGATGCCGAGCTCGGCTTTATCAAGAGCCTCGGCACGGTTTCGCTGAATTCCGGCATGCGCTCCATGGCGCGGCTCGAGGGCGGTTCGGACCAGGCGCTGGTCGAAGCCAAAGCGGTCGATGACGCCTATCCGCTTTACGGCACGCTGGAGACCGATCCGCCGCTGCCCAGGAAGGAGCTGTTCGGCGAGACAGCGAGAGTCTTCGGCGCCGCCGCGCCCGACCTTTTGTTCGACCGGCTCAATCTCAAGGTCGGCGACCGGCTGAAGCTCGGCGGCGCAACCTTCGAGCTGAGGGCCAGGCTGGTCAACGAGCCCGACGCGATCTCCGACGGCTTTGGCTTCGCGCCGCGGCTGATGATCTCGAACGACGGGCTTGCCGCGTCCGGACTGATCCAGCCCGGCAGCCTGGTCGAGAACGCCTACAAGGTCCGACTGCCCGACGGCGCCAGCGAAGCGCGGATCAAGCAAATCCAGGCCGAGGCGGCGAAAGACTTTCCGCAGGCCGGCTGGTCGATCCGCACGCGCAGCAACGCGGCACCCGCGCTTTCCTCCAACATCCAGCGTTTCTCGCAATTCCTGACGCTGGTCGGGCTGACGGCGCTGGTGGTCGGCGGCGTCGGCGTGGCGAACGCGGTGCGCGCCTATCTCGATGGCAAGCGCGGCGTCATCGCCACCTTCAAGAGCCTCGGCGCTTCCGGCGGCTTCGTCTTCACGGTCTATCTCGTGCAGATCCTGCTTATTGCCGGCCTCGGCATCGTGCTCGGCCTGATCCTGGGCGCCGCGATGCCGTTCGTGGCGAGCGCGCTTCTGCAGTCGGTCATCCCGGTGCCGGCGGAAGGCGGCTTTTATCCTGGCGCGCTCGCCATGGCCGCGCTGTTCGGTCTGCTGGTGACGTTGGCCTTCGCGCTCTTGCCGCTTGGGCGCGCCCGCGACGTGCCGGCGACAGCGCTGTTTCGCGAGATGGGCTTTGAGAGCCGAGGCCTGCCGCGCCTGCCCTATGTCGGCGCTGCTCTCGCGATCGTGTTTGCGCTGGCGGGGCTCGCCATTCTTTCGGCCGACGATCAGCGCATCGCCTCGATCTTCGTCGGCGCGACGGTCTTTGCCTTCCTGGTGCTGCGGCTGGTGGCGGCGCTGGTGCAATGGTTGGCCCGGCGCAGCCCGCGCGTGCGCTTCGTGTCGCTCAGGCTGGCGCTCGGCAACATCCACCGTCCAGGCGCGCTGACGCCTTCGGTGGTGCTGTCGCTCGGGCTCGGCCTGACGCTCCTGGTGACGCTGGCGCTGATCGACGGGAATCTCAGGCGGCAGATCTCCGGCAGCCTGCCGGAGCGGGCGCCGAATTTCTTCTTCGTCGACATCCAGAATAGCGATGTCGATGCCTTCGCCGGCCTGGTCGGGAAAGAGGCGCCTCGGGGAGCGCTGGTCAAGGTGCCGATGCTGCGCGGCCGGATCATGGCGCTCAACGGCGTCGACGTCGACAAGGTGAAGATCCCGGCGGAAGGTGCCTGGGTGCTGCGCGGCGACCGCGGCCTGACCTATGACGCCAGGCAGCCGGAAAACGCCACGCTGACCGAAGGCACGTGGTGGCCTGAGAATTATTCCGGCGAGCCGCTGGTGTCGTTCTCGGCCGAGGAAGGCAAGGCGATCGGACTTAAGCTCGGCGACACCGTCACCGTCAATGTGCTCGGCCGCAACGTGACGGCAAAAATCGCCAATTTCCGCCAGGTCGAGTGGGAGACCATGGGCATCAATTTCGTCATGGTGTTCTCGCCCAACACTTTTGCCGGCGCGCCGCATGGCTGGCTGGCGACGCTGACCGACAAGGGAGCCACCACGGCCGACGACGCGCGGCTGCTCAACGCCGTCACCCGTGCCTTTCCGGCGGTAACGACGGTCCGCGTCAAGGACGCGCTCGACATCGTCAACCGGCTGGTCGCCCAGTTGGGCACCGCCATCCGCGCCGCCGCGGGCGTGGCGCTGATCGCCTCGGTGCTGGTGCTCTCCGGCGCTCTGGCCGCCGGCAACCGGGCGCGCATCCATGACGCGGTGGTGCTGAAGACGCTCGGCGCAACACGGAAAACACTGATCACCGCCTTCTCGCTGGAGTATGTGCTGATCGGCCTTGCGACCGCGCTGTTCGCGCTTGCCGCCGGCGGCATCGCGGCATGGTTCGTCGTCGCCCATATCATGACGCTGCCGTCGCACTTCATGCCGCAAGTGGCGGTGGCGACGATCCTCGTGTCGCTGGCGGTCACCGTCGGCATCGGCCTTGCCGGCACCTGGCGGGTGCTTGGCCACAAGGCGGCCCCGGTGCTGCGCAACCTTTGATCCGGCAAGGCCGGCGGCCGGCTCCCGGTTAAATCTTTGTAAGGATGTCAGCCGAAACGGCCGAAAACCGGGCTTTTGCCGTCTCACGAAGCGTTACGCCCCGTTACCGTCTTGTCCTTGACGTCAAGAACCATCATATTTCGTGCAGGCATGCTGGAGCCCCGCCAGCGGCGCCTGGCCTATGAGGCCCGTCACCGGACGGGGCAGAAGCAACAGAGGATTTCCAATGGCTGATCCCATTCGCAACTACCAGACGTCCGCCGCCCCCGGCGCGCGCGCGATATCGATCAGGGCCTCAGGGCCTATATGATCAAGGTCTACAACCTGATGGGGCTTGGCCTGCTCATCACCGGCCTTGCCGCCTGGGGCGCGTTCCAGCTCGCCGTCACTGGCGACGGCCAGCTGACCGCCTTTGGCCAGCTCATCTACGCAAGCGCATTCCGCTGGGTCGTCATCCTGGCGCCGCTGGCTGCGGTGATGTTCCTGTCGTTCAGGATCCAGTCGATGAGCGTGGCCGCGGCGCAGACCACGTTCTGGGTCTATGCCGGCCTTGTCGGCCTGTCGCTGTCGACGATCTTCCTCGTCTACACCGGCACCAGCATCACCCAGACATTCTTCGCCACCGCTGCCGCCTTCGGCGCGTTGTCGCTCTACGGCTACACGACCCGGCGCGACCTGACGGCCTTCGGCTCGTTCCTGATCATGGGCGTGATCGGCCTGCTGATCGCGATGGTCATCAACATCTTCCTGGCGTCGTCGGCGCTGGCCTTCGCCATTTCGGCGATCGGCGTGCTGGTGTTCGCGGGCCTGACTGCCTACGACACGCAGAAGATAAAGGAGATGTATTTCGAGGGTGACGTCGCGGACGTCGCCGGCCGCAAGGCGATCATGGGCGCGCTGCAGCTCTACCTCGACTTCATCAACCTGTTCATGTTCTTGCTGCAGTTCATGGGCGACCGCCGCTAAGGCTGTTTGTCTTACGCAATTCCGGACGAAAAACCGCTACGCACTTTTCCTGGAATTGCTTGCTGGACCATAGACTCGAGAGGGCGGCCCAACGGCCGCCCTTTCTTTTTGTGTGTTCCTCTGCTGTTATCGAGGCAGGAAAACAAATTGCACAAATTATGAGCAACATTGCGATCAGGGCCGCCACCGCGGCCGACCTCGACCGGATCACGGAAATCTATGCGGACGCTGTCACGCACGGCACGGCGAGCTACGAGCTGGAGCCGCCCAGCCTGGCCGAAATGGGTAATCGATTCGATAGCTTAACGGCCGGCAGCTTTCCCTATCTCGTGGCGGAAAAGGACGGCATCGTGCAGGGTTATGCCTATGCAGGACCGTTCCGGCCGCGCCCCGCCTACCGCTTCATCGTCGAGGATTCCGTCTATGTCGCGCCCGAGGCCAAGGGCCAGGGCGTCGGACGCCTGCTGATGCAGGCGCTGGTCGAGGCGGCGCGCGCTTCAGGTTTTCGGCAGATCATCGCGGTGATCGGCGACGGCCATGCCGACAGCGCGTCGGTGCGGCTGCACGAGAAGCTCGGCTTCCGCCATTCCGGGTGCCTGGAAGGGTCAGGCTACAAGCACGGGCGCTGGCTGGATACGGTGTTCATGCAGCTGACGCTCAATGGGGGTGCTGCGCTGCCGCCCGATCCGGATTCGCTGCCGGAGCGGAAATTTCGGGAGGGGCTGAAAGGGGAACTGAAGAACTGAAGAACAAAATAGGACAGCGGTTATACCGGGCGCGCCAAGCGCTTTTCCTCAGTTCTTCAATTCTTCAGTTCCTCAATTCCCCTTCACGCCTCGACCAGCTTCAACTTCGGATCGAAAACGCCGAGCACGCGGCCGAGCTCCTGGCCGCGCTTGAGGATGCGCCCGCCGGCGGCAATGACGGCGAAGGCGCCCTGCCGGCGCGCCAGTTTCGGGTCCTTGACGATCTGGAACAACGGCACTTCGCTGGCCCGGCGGAAGACAGAAAAAACAGCGCGATCAGTAAGATGATCGATCGCATAATCGCGCCATTCATTGGCTGCCACCATGCGTCCGTAAAGCCTCAGGATCTGGTCGAGCTCGCGCCGGTCGAAGCGCACCGGCTGGTCGAGGCGTGCGCTGCGCGCCTCATGTAGCGGGATCAATATTCCGGATGCTTCCCCATCCTCCGTCCCGCTGCTGTGATCGGTCATGCCGCGACCCTTCGATTGAATCTTGCGCCTCCCAAGGTTCGCGCTTTCGCGGCTGAATTGCAAGGGCCGGCTAAGCAAGCGGGCCCTGCGCGGTTTCCGAAAGGTCCAGTCACGTTTGCAAAACGCGTGTTGGAATTGGTGATGCTTCGCCACAATGTCGCCACAAATTATCCGCGCTCATGCCCCAATGTCCGACGAGTTTACCCGCGTTGCCTGAGACGGTTCGGTCCGGCACCGGCTCGTAAACCCCAAGCCCCCCGCCCACGGGTCAGCGTCGGATCGAACCAACCTCGGTTTTTCCTTGGAAAAATCAGGTGCGACGATCCCAAAACCTGAATGACCGGCGTCAGAAGCAAGCTGACGCCGGTTTTTTATTATCCTTCTCCCCTTGTGGAGAAGGGAAGTGGGTGCGAGCTAAAGCCGATCAGGCTTGCGGATGAAGGCGGCGCCGAGGATCGGACCGGGCATGCCATCCTTGCCGACCGACTGCAGCAGCACCGCGCAACCACCTTTCTTGGCGATCTCAGTCATCGGCAATTCGTAACGCTGCGCCTTGCCGTGCCACATGCCGGCGGTCTGGATGTCGGAGACGGCGTTCCAATAGGTCAGGCTGCGGCCGCTGTTCTCGCCCTGGCCGATCTTCACCATCTGCGGCGGATCGAAATAGACGATCACCACATGGGCGTCGCTCGGGCCGTTGCCGGCGTCGCCGGCGTCGATCATGACGCGGTCGCTGGTGCGGCTCACCTTGATGCCGACCCGCATGCCCTCGCCCACCCTGTCCATCCGGGCCAGAGCGCCGTCGACGTCCTTGCGGCTGGCGCCGTTGACATGGCTGCGTCCATTGATGACGGCCTGTGGGGTATAGACCGAGCGGCTGCCGAAGGCGCGCATATAGTCATACTGCCGGTCGGTATTCTCTTTGTTGCTCAGCGTGTCCTGCCAGCCGAGATAGTCCCAGTAATTGACATGGTAGGCGAGCGCGACGATGTTTTCCTTGGCGGCCAGCTCGGCGAAGAATTCATCGGCCGGCGGGCAGGAACTGCAGCCCTGGCTGGTGAAAAGCTCGACCACGCCTAACGGTTTGTCGGTCTGAGCCTTGTCGGTCTGCGGCTTCTCAGGCTCGTTCGCCAGTGCGGTGCCGGCAAACGCTGAAAGGGCCAGTGCAAGTGCCGCAAGCCGCAATGGTCCTCGAGATGCCATGACTGTTCCAATTCCCGCCGGTGACGCCGGCCTTGTTCTGATTGCCAAAATATGTGGCAGAAGCGCCAGTCAACGGGAAGTCACGTTGCGGTGAAATTTGTCACCGCGATCGCAGGTAAGGCGACGATAGGAGAGGCCACTGCATTTTTCGACGCGGTTCGATTTCGGAACCGCTTCACCGCCATGTGGTAAACTCTGCTGATGCCGGTCGATCTCTACTGCGAGCGAACCGGATCTGGACTTTGGCCGAGCCGGCCAATGCTTGGCCGGCGGCGCTTTAATTAGGCATTAGGCAGTAGGCAATAGGGGCTTTCCCTACGGCCTATGCCCTACTGCCTACTCCCTTGCTGCTAAGCAGCCAGATCGCGCAGCACGTATTGCAGGATGCCGCCGTTCTTGAAGTAGTCGAGCTCGTCCAGCGTATCGATGCGGCAGACGATCGGCACGTTCTTCACCGTGCCGTCGCCATAGGTGACCTTGGCCACCATCTTCTGGCGCGGCTTGATCGAAGCCAGGCCGTCGATCTCGACCAGCTCGTCGCCCTTGAGGTTGAGGGACGCCCACGAGGTGCCGTCCTCGAAGACGAAGGGGATGACGCCCATGCCGACCAGGTTCGAGCGGTGGATGCGCTCGAAGGACTGGGCGATGACGGCGCGGACACCAAGGAGATTGGTTCCCTTGGCCGCCCAGTCGCGCGATGAGCCGTTGCCGTATTCGACGCCGGCGAAGATGACCAGCGGCACGCCTTCCTGCTTGTACTCCATCGCGGCGTCGTAGATCGACATCTCCTCCTTCGAGGGATAGTGGATCGTGTAGCCGCCCTCGCGGCCGTTCTCGCCCAGCATGTGATTGCGGATGCGGATGTTGGCGAAGGTGCCGCGCATCATCACCTCATGGTTGCCGCGCCGCGTGCCGTACTGGTTGAAGTCGGCGACGCCGACGCCGTGCTCGGTGAGGTACTTGCCGGCCGGCGAAGCGGCCTTGATCGAACCCGCCGGCGAGATGTGGTCGGTGGTGATCTTGTCGCCGAACAGACCCAGCACACGCGCGCCCTTGATGTCGCCGACCTTGCCGAAGCTGCGCGCCATGCCGGCAAAATAAGGCGGGTTCTGCACATAGGTCGAGCCGTCGTCCCAGGCATAGGTCTGGCCTTCCGGCGCCTTGACCTTCTGCCAATACGCGTCGCCCTTGAAGACGTCGGCATATTTGCGGGCGAACAGCTCGCGCGTGACGTTCTTCTCGATGAACTCCTGGATCTCGGCCGAGGTCGGCCAGATGTCCTTGAGATAGACCGGCTTGCCGTCGCTGCCCTCGCCGAGCGGCTCGGTGGTGAGGTCCTTGGTGACGGTGCCGGCCAGCGCATGCGCCACCACCAGCGGCGGCGAGGCGAGGTAGTTCGCCTGCACATCGGGTGAGACGCGGCCTTCGAAGTTGCGGTTGCCGGAGAGCACCGCGGCAGCGATCAAACCTTTATCGTTGATGGTCTTGGAGATCGGCCCCGGCAACGGGCCGGAATTGCCGATGCAGGTGGTGCAGCCGAAGCCGACTAGGTTGAAGCCGATCTGGTCGAGCTCCTTCTGCAGCCCGGACTTCTCAAGATATTCGGCCACCACCTGGCTGCCTGGCGCCAGCGAGGTTTTCACCCAGGGCTTCTGCTTCAGGCCGCGCCGGTTGGCATTGCGGGCAAGCAAGCCGGCGCCGATCAGCACGCTTGGGTTCGAGGTGTTGGTGCAGGAGGTGATGGCGGCGATGACGACGTCGCCATGGCCGAGGTCATAGGAGGCGCCTTCCACCGCATAGCGCTTGGAGATCTCGGCGGCCTTCTTGTACTCGGTCTCCATCGCCTTGGCGAAGCCGGCGGGAATGTCCTGCAGGGCGACGCGGCCCTCGGGGCGCTTCGGCCCGGCCATCGATGGCACCACGTCGCCGAGGTCGAGCTCCAGCAGATCGGTGAAGACCGGATCGGCGGAGCCGGCGTCGCGCCACATGCCTTGCGCCTTCGAATAGGCCTCGACCAGCGCGATGCGGTTCTCCTCGCGGCCGGACATGGTCAGGTAACGGATGGTCTCGCTGTCGACCGGGAAGAAGCCGCAGGTGGCGCCATATTCCGGCGCCATGTTGCCGATGGTGGCGCGGTCGGCCAGCGTCATGTTGGAAAGGCCGGGACCGAAGAACTCGACGAACTTGCCGACGACGCCCTTCTTGCGCAGCATCTGGGTGACGGTGAGCACGAGGTCGGTGGCGGTGACGCCTTCCTTCAGCTTGCCGGTGAGGCGGAAGCCGATCACTTCCGGCAACAGCATGGAGACCGGCTGGCCGAGCATTGCGGCCTCCGCCTCGATGCCGCCGACGCCCCAGCCGAGCACGCCGAGGCCGTTGATCATGGTGGTGTGCGAATCGGTGCCGACGCAGGTGTCGGGATAAGCGGTGGTCTCGCCATCCTCATTGTTGGTCCACACCACCTGTCCGAGATATTCGAGGTTGACCTGGTGGCAGATGCCGGTGCCGGGCGGCACGACGCGGAAGTTGCGGAACGCCTGCTGGCCCCATTTCAGGAACTTGTAGCGTTCCTCGTTGCGCTCATATTCGAGCTCGACATTGCGGGCGAAGGCCATCGGCGTGCCGAACTCGTCGACGATGACGGAGTGATCGATGACGAGATCGACCGGCACCAGCGGATTGATCTTCTCCGGATCGCCGCCGAGCGCCTTGATGCCGTCGCGCATGGCGGCGAGGTCGACGACCGCCGGAACGCCGGTGAAATCCTGCATCAGCACGCGGGCCGGGCGATAGGCGATCTCGACGCCGGCGGTGCCCTTGTCGCCCAGCCAGGCGGCGACCGCCTGGATGCTCTCCCTGGTGACGGAGCGGCTGTCTTCATTGCGCAAAAGGTTCTCCAGCAGCACCTTCATCGAATAGGGCAGCTTGGCAATGCCTGTGAGGCCGTTCTTCTCGGCCTCGGCGAGGTCGAAATAGACATAGTCCGCGCCACCCACGGTCAGGGTGCGGCGGCATTTGAAACTGTCGAGGGATTTTGACACGTGCGATCCGTCCTTGTCTGTTCAGCCTGAAAGGGAACGGACGCCGATGGCATGCAATCACGCGCAAAGGTGCGGGTACGGCCATTTCCGCTGTCCGCTCCCAAGCAACCCGAGCCGTTCAAGGCGGCGCGTGCGCTGGTTCGGCGCTAATTAGGTTCCCGCGCCGACCGCTGGCACGGATGAACCGCATATAGAGAATTTCCTGGAATAGTTCTAGACAGTCGAAAAGCAAATTTGTGCGATGCGGCGGCGGCCGCGAAACGGTGCTTTCGGGACGGGCAAGGATGCGGCTGATCGCCGAAAATCTGGGCGGCGAGCGCGGCGGCGAGACGGTCTTCTCCGGCATCGGCTTCGCGCTCGAAATGGCCGAGGCGCTCATCGTCACCGGGCCGAACGGCGCCGGCAAATCGACGCTTCTGAGGGTCATCGCCGGCCTTCTGCCGGCGAGCGACGGAAAGGTAAGGATCGAGGGCGGCGGCGAAGCGTTTCCCACGGTCGCCTCGGCCTCGCATTATCTCGGCCATCTCAACGCGATGAAGATCGCACTCAGCGTCGAAGAAAACCTGGGTTTTTGGCGCGCCTTCCAAGGCGAGCCGGGGCTAAGCGTGGAGGAGGCGCTGGATACGGTCGGACTTGGCGGGCTCGGGCATCTGCCCTTCGGCTATCTTTCGACCGGGCAGAGGCGGCGCGCGTCGATCGCGAAGCTTTTGATCAGCCGGCGGCCGGTTTGGCTGCTCGACGAGCCGACGGCGGGGCTGGACAAGACTTCGGAGGAGCAGTTCGCGGGGTTGATGAGGGGGCATCTGGAGGATGGAGGGATTGTAGTTGCGGCGACGCATTTGCCGCTGGGGCTGGAAGGGGCGAAGGGGTTGAGGATGGGGGAGACTATTTGATGTCGGCGCGAGGCACCCCCCTCTGCCCTGCCGGGCATCTCCCCCTCAAGGGGGGAGATCGGCAGTTCGGGCGCCCCGCTAGTCTTGCCACGCTGGAGATCGGCGAAGGCCAGGGTGACATCCAATCTCCCCCCTTGAGGGGGAGATGGCCGGCAGGCCAGAGGGGGGTGCCTGGGCGAAGGGATATCAAGCCGTGCTAGCCCTCTTCCTGCGCGATATCCGCCTTTCCATCCGCGCTGGCGGCGGAGCATTGATCGGCGTCATCTTCTTCCTCGCCGTCATCGCGACGATCCCGTTCGGCGTCGGGCCGGACCTCAACCTCTTATCCCGCATCGGCCCCGCGATCCTGTGGATCGCGGCCCTCCTCGCCTGCCTGCTCGGGCTCGACCGGCTGTTCCAGGCCGACCGCGAGGACGGCTCGCTGGATCTCCTCGTGCTCAACAACGACCGCCAGATGCTGGCGCTGACGGTGCTGACCAAGTGCCTGGCGCACTGGACCGGCAGCGTGCTGCCGCTGGTGATCGCGGCGCCCTTGCTCGGCCTGTTCATGAACATGGCGCCGCTCGGCATCGGCGCCACGGCGCTGACGCTTCTCGTCGGCACGCCGGCCATCACCTTCATCGGCGCCGCCGGCGCTTCTGTCGCGGTGGCGCTGCCGCGCGGCGGGCTGCTGATTTCTGTGCTGGTGCTGCCGCTCACCATTCCGGTGCTGATCTTCGGCGTCTCGGCAAGCTATGGCGCGGTGGCCGACCCGGCGCCGTTCCTGCAGCCCTTCCTCATTCTTGCCGCGCTGACGCTGTTTCTTGCGGTGATCGGCCCACTGGCCGCGGCGCTTGCGTTGCGCCACGGGACGGATTGAGGTTCGGACAACGTTTCTCACCTGCGGCGCGGCGGCTGATTGCGCGGCCGGCGGTGCAAGGCTAAGGGAAGGCATGATCGAACGGATGGGCACGACAGGCGCACAAGGCACGCGCACGGAGCGGCAGCCATGAGCGCGCATGCTCTCTATGTCACGGCCGCCTATGCCATCACGGCGATCGTGCTCGCCGGGCTGATCGGCTGGATCCTGCTCGACCAGCGGGCACGCAAGCGCGAGCTCGCCGCTTTGGACGCCGCGGGCGTGCGGCGGCGTTCCGACAAGGCCGGGACGGCGAAGCCGTGAGCAGCGAAACACAAACGCCGGCACCCCGTCGCCGCCTGTTCGTGCTCTTGCCGCTGCTGGTCTTTTTGGGCCTTGCCGGCCTGTTCCTGTCGCAGCTCCTGTCCGGCCGCGACGTTTCGGAAATCCCCTCGGCCCTGATCGGCCTGCCGGCACCGCAGACCAACCTGCCGCCGCTCGAAGGGTCGAACCTGCCGGGGCTCGACTCGAAAGCCTTTGCGGGCAAGGTGACGCTGGTCAACGTGTTTGCATCATGGTGCGCGCCATGCCGGGAAGAGCATCCGGTGCTTCTGGCGCTGTCGCAGGACAAGCGCTTCACGCTTGCCGCGCTGAACTACAAGGACCAGCCGGAAAACGCCCGCCGCTTCCTCGGCGATCTCGGCAATCCCTACCAGGCGATCGGCGTCGATCCGGCCGGCCGCGCGGCGATCGACTGGGGCGTCTACGGCGTGCCGGAGACCTTCGTCGTGGGCAAGGACGGCAGAATAGCCTACAAGCATGTCGGGCCGCTGACGCCGGAATCGGCGAGGGACCTGCTGCTGCCGCAGATCGAGAAAGCGCTGGCGGCGCATTGATATTCAGGTGAGGCCGGCCTGCAAATGGCGGCTCCCTGCGCTTCCGGTGCTCACGTACTTTCAAGTACGCTCCGCTCCGGTTCTCGGAAGCCACCATTTTCGACTCGGCCTGACCTGAATCTCAACGCGCCGTCAGGCCTGGCGCCGGGTGGCTAAAAGACTCAGCCGTAGATCTGCTTGTGGATCTGGTAGAGCATCTCGGAGCGGTCGGCGCGCAGATCGGCGAGATCGCGGCTCGACAGGTTTTCGATTTCAGCGACGAGACGGTTGTACTGGCGGCGCTTGGCGATGTTGGTGCGGGCGCGCGAGACGAGATTGTCGAAGATCATGACGAGGTTCCTTGCTTAGTTGTTCCTCCCTGATCGATTGCGAGCATGACATAGGAATGGTGCATTGCAAAAAGAAGATGTTGCAATGCACCATTGCAGCCAGCGCATAGCCGGTTAACCGGCCGTTACCCGCATGTCGGCCCGAAGGCACCGCGGCAAGACACAAGATGCGGTGAAGCGTCGTCGTCGATCTTGCCAGATCGCTCGCCGGCTGGCTTGATCGCGCCCGACCAGATCGCCGGGAGGAAATCATGACGGCCGCCGACTACGAAATTCTCGATCCGCGTTTTGCGCGGCTGTTCAACGCCAATGAGCGGGTGGAGAAGCTGTTCACGGGGTGCCGCTGGGCGGAAGGCCCGGCCTGGTTCGCCGCCGGCCGCTATCTCGTCTGGTCCGACATCCCCAACAACCGAATGCTGCGTTATGACGAGACCGATGGCAGCGTCAGCGTGTTCCGCCAGCCTTCCGGCAATTCCAACGGCAATACCGTCGACCGTCAGGGTAGGCTGGTCACCTGCGAGCATTCGGGCCGCCGCGTCGGCCGCACCGAGCATGACGGCTCGGTCACAACCATCGCCGACAAATGGAAAGGCAAGCGGCTCAACTCGCCCAACGACGTGGTGGTGAAGTCCGACGGCTCGATCTGGTTCACCGATCCGTCCTACGGCATCGACAGCGATTATGAGGGCGACCATGCCGAGAGCGAGATCGGCGCCTGCAACGTCTACCGGGTCGATCCCGACACCGGCGAAATCGACGCCGTCATCACCGACATGGTCAGGCCGAACGGGCTCGCCTTCTCGCTCGACGAAAGCCTGCTCTATGTCGCCGACACCGGCCGCACCCATGGCGCCAAGAACCCGGCGCATATCCGCGTGTTCAATGTCGGCAAGGCCGGCAAGAAGGTTTCGGGCGGCAAGGTCTTCGCCGATTGCACCGCCGGCCTGTTCGACGGCTTCCGGCTCGACGAGGCCGGGCGCATCTGGACAAGCGCCGCCGACGGCATCCATTGCTACGATCCGGACGGCACGCTGATCGGCAAGGTCAAGGTGCCGGAAGTCGTCGCCAATTGCGTGTTCGGCGGCGTCAAGCGCAACCGCCTCTACATCTGCGGCACCACCTCGCTCTATGTGGTCTGGCTGATGGTCAACGGGGCGAAGACTTATTGAGCGTGATCGTCGTCCACGCCCTGCTGATCGCGCGGGCGTTCAGGCGAACTTGAAGGTGCGGGAAGGTTGGCGGGACAGCACCCCCCTCTGCCCTGCCGGGCATCTCCCCCGCAAGGGGGGAGATTGGCAGCTTCGGCTGCAGCGCTCTTCCTGCGACGTTGGCGATTTGCGAAAACAGAAATGACATCCGATCTCCCCCCTTGCGGGGGAGATGTCCGGCAGGACAGAGGGGGGTGTGAAGGAACGCAACGGCAGGTATCGGCAGCTGCTTTAGCGATCGCGAATAAAGCCTGCGAAGCTTTGAACCGCATCGCGCATCGGTTGCCTGCTCGCGGCCTCCGCCAAGATCGCCTCGACCTCCGGCGGCTTCTTGCCGAGCAGCGCGATCTCGAGCGGTGTGTCTTCGTAAAGCGCGAAGGACATGGTGCGCATGATCTCGGCGAGCGCGGCGCGGGCATAGAGCGAGCGGGGCGAGGCATGCACCAGCATCGCCGGCTTGCCGACCGCCGCATCGCGCGACACCAGCCAGTCGAGCGCGTTCTTCATGCCGCCGGGCACGCCATGCGCATATTCCGGGCAGGAGACAATGATACCGTCGGCGCGGGTGACGGCGTCGATCAGGGAGGCAACTGAGCGCGGCGTGCGCTCGCCCTCGTCGTCGGGATTGAAGATCGGCAAGCGGCCGAGCCCGTCATAGATGGTGACGCGGCAATCCGCAGGCGCATTGGCGGCGAGCGCGGCGATCAGCGCCGAATTGGTCGAGGCGGCGCGCAGGCTGCCGGAGATGGCGAGGAGGTCAGCAAGGTCGGGAGCTCGGGCGAATCGAGCCCGAACCCTACCACATGGTCTGTCGGTAATCGTCATCCAGCTCGCGGTCGATCTCGCCGGCGCTTTCGGAGAGCGCCAGCTGATCGCGGATGATCTGACCGAGCGTCGGTAGCGTCGCGCGGTCGTACCAGGTCTCCGGCTTCCACAGATCGGAGCGCATGAAGGCCTTGGCGCAGTGCATGTAGGCGGCCTTGACCGTCACCATGATGACGCTTTGCGGCTCCTTGCCGTCGACCGCCAGACGCTCGCGCAGGCCGGCATCGACGGTGATGCGGGCGTCGCCGTTGACGCGTAGCGTCTCGTTCATGCCGGGAATGAGGAAGAGCAGCCCGACCGACGGGTTGCGGACGATGTTTTCCAGCGTGTCCAGACGGTTGTTGCCGGGACGGTCGGGGATGGCGATGGTGCTGTTGTCGAGGATTGCAGTGAAGCCGGGCTTGTCGCCCTTCGGCGTCACATCGGCATTGCCGGCGCCGTCGGAGGAGCCGATCAGCACGAAGGGGCTCTTGCCGATGAAGGAGCGGCAGTGGCCGTCAAGCGCCTTGAGCTCCTTGCGGATCGAGCCGTCGGTCGGCCGGGGCGTCTTGTAGATTGTCCTCAGCTCGTCGCGCGTGGTGAGGAATTCCATGCCGCCCCCTCTTTGGCTTGACGCAATTTCCGGAGGGAAAGCCGTTAGACACTTTTCCTGGAATTGCTCTTCGTCTTCACGCAATTCCGGACGGAAAACCGCTATACACTTTTCCTGGAATTGCTCTCGTTGTCCTCTTCCTTGGCTTTTTCCTCCAGCGAATGGCGCATGATCAGCGGCATCTGGCTGAAGGTGAACAGCAAGGTGATGGGAATCGTGCCCCAGACCTTGAAATAAAGCCAGGTCGCTTCCGAGAAATTCCGCCACACGACCTCATTCAGCACGGCCAGGAACAGGAAGAAGAGCCCCCACCGAAAGGTCAGCTTGCGCCAGCCTTCCGCGTCGAGCTGGAAGGCTGAATCGAAGACGTAGCCGAGCAGCGACCTGCCGAAGGCCAGCCCGCCGAGCAACGCGACGCCGAACAGCGAATTGATGATCGTCGGTTTCATGAAGGCGAAAGTCTTGTCCTGCAGGTACAGCGCGAGCGCGCCGAACACGAACACGACGATCGCCGAGACCAGCGGCATGAGCGGCAGGCTGCGCGTCAGCGCCCAGGAAGCGCTGAGCGACAAGGCCGTCGCGACCATGAAGAATGCGGTGGCGATCAGGATCGGTTCGCCGAGATGGGTGAGGACCGGGAATTTTTGGGCCAGCCATTCACCGCGGATGGTGGTGAAGAAGAACACCAGGCCGGGTCCGAGCTCGAGCAGGAACTTCAAGCCGGGATTGAGCGGCTTGCGGCGCGGATCGGACGGGTCGCGTTCGATGATGTTCATAAAAGTCCTTCTTGCGCATGATCTGGCCGAAAAGCAGGCGGCTTCGGCAGATCACGCCTTTGTTCAGGCCACGTGGTCAAGCCACGCCGGCGATCGCCCTGGCGAATTCGCTGGCGGAAAAGGGTTCGAGATCGTCGACCTGCTCGCCGACGCCGATGAAATAGACCGGCAATCTGTGCTTGGCGGCGATCGCCACCAGAATACCGCCGCGCGCCGTGCCGTCCAGCTTGGTCATCACCAAGCCGTTGACGCCGGCGACGTTGCGGAAGATCTCGACCTGGTTGAGCGCATTCTGGCCGGTGGTGGCGTCGACCGTCTGCAGCACGGTGTGCGGCGCTTCCGGATCGAGCTTGCCGAGCACGCGCACGATCTTTTCCAATTCCGCCATCAGCTCGGTCTTGTTCTGCAGCCGCCCAGCCGTGTCGATGATCAGCACGTCGGAGCCCGCCTCCTTCGCCTTCTCGAAAGCATCATAGGCGAGGCCGGCCGCATCGGCGCCGAGCTTGGTGGCAATGACGGGCGATTTCGTGCGCTCGCCCCAGATTTTCAGCTGCTCGATCGCCGCGGCGCGGAAGGTATCGCCCGCCGCCAGCATCACCGAAAGCCCGCCTTCGGTCAGCTTGGCCGCCAGCTTGCCGATGGTTGTGGTCTTACCGGTGCCGTTGACGCCGACGACCAGGATGACATGCGGCTTGTGGCTGAGGTCGAGCTCGAGCGGCTTGGCGACCGGGGTCAGGACTTTTTCCACCTCCGCGGCCATGACGGCACGGACTTCCGTATCGGAGACATCCTTGCCGTAGCGGCTGGAGGCGAGCGAATCGGTCACGCGCAGCGCCGTCTCGACGCCGAGATCGGCGCGGATCAGCACATCCTCCAGGTCCTGCAGCGTGTCCCCGTCCAGCTTGCGCTTGGTGAAGACGCCGGCGATGTTGCCGCTGAGCTCGCGCGAGGAACGGGCAAGCCCGTCGCGCATGCGCTGGAACCAGGAGCGCCTCGGCGCCGGCTCCGGCGCCTTCTGCGGCTCCGCCTTCGGTTCGACCTTCTTTGCGACCGTCACTTTACCGGCGGAGGACGAAGGTTTCGGAGTGGGTTGCGGGACCGGCTGCGGCTCGGGCGCAACCTCGGCAGGGATCGGCTGTGTCTCGACCGGCGAAGGCTGGCGAATGGGTGGCGAGATCTCCGCCGATGAAGCTGGCTCCGCTGGCGCTAAATCCTGCGCAGGTTGGCGCCGCCCCTCACCCTTACCCTCTGCCCGTGAAGGACGAGGAGAGGGGGGCGTCGGCGTTGGAACTTCCTCCTTCTCCCCGTCACTATGCGGGAAGAAGGGGCCGGCAGGCGGATGAGGGGCAGCGCCGGCCTCCGAAGATGGCTGCGCAGAAGACGGACTCGACGGCGGGATTTCGGGAGGCGCCGGCGTCTCGGCCGGAACCTCGCTGGGCGGCGTCGGCACTTCGACCGGCGCCGGTTCCGGCTGCCTCTCCGGTCGCGACGGCACGATATCCGGCTCGCTCGGCGCAGGTGGCGGCACTTCCTGCGGCTTCGGTTCGGGCTGAGGCTCCGGTTGGGCCGGCGGCACCGGCACTTCTTCCGGCGCCGGTTCGGGTGTCCCCGGAGCCGGTCGCGGTTCTTCTTCCGGCCCAGGCTCCGGCAGCGGTTCCGGCTCGGGGGGAATCGTCGGCTCTGGCGCAGGCGGAATGGCCGGAGCATGCTCGGGCTTTGGTTCTTCGGGCGCCGGCTGAGGCGTGGGTGCCGCCCCGACCGCGGGCGAGGGAACAGGCGCGGCTTCCGCGGCAGGCGGTGACTCCGGCGCAGCCTGCCCGCCTCCGGCTTCAGCGCCTCCAGCGCGTCCCATTTGATCGGCGGCAAGGGTGCTGCCTCGTCGACGCGCTCCTCGACGACCTCTTTCCTGCCGAACGAAAATATCTTCTTGAAGAAACCAGCCATACGTCTCGCAGTCTCAGGCGGCTTGGGCGGCAAGCGGAGCCGCGATCAGACGGGCGCCGTCATGGCCGGTGACGACAGCTTCGACGATCTCTCCCGGCGCGCCAATGTCTATCGCGGCAAGGGTAAAACCTTCGGTGCGGCCGAGGCCGTCGCGCTCGACCAGGATCGACTGGCGGGTGCCGGCAAGTGCCGTCAGGTGGTGCCGATAGGCGGCCTCGCCGGCGGCACGCAGCCTGGCGGCGCGCTGCTTGACCACCTCGCGGCGGACCTGCGGCATGCGCGCGGCGGGCGTGCCTTCGCGCGGCGAAAACGGGAAGACGTGGAGATGCGTCAGGCCGCACTCCTCGACGATCCTTTCCGAATTCTCGAACATCGCCTCGGTCTCGGTCGGGAAACCGGCAATGATGTCGGCGCCGAAGACGATGCCGGGACGCAGCTTGCGAACGTCCTCGCAGAAGCGGATCGACTGGTCGCGCAAATGCCGGCGCTTCATGCGCTTCAGGATCATGTCGTCGCCCGACTGCAGCGACAGATGCAGATGCGGCATCAGCCTCGGCTCGGTGGCGATGGCATCGAGCAGGTCGTCGTCGGCCTCGATGGAATCGATCGAGGACAGCCTGAGCCGCTTCACGTCGGGCACCTGGCGCAGGATGGTCTTCACCAGTTTGCCGAGTTTCGGGCTGCCCGGCAGGTCGGCGCCAAAGCTGGTCATGTCGACGCCAGTCAGCACGATCTCGGCATAGCCGTTGTTGCTGAGGCGCTTGACCTGCTCGACCACGGCGCCCATCGGCACCGAACGCGAATTGCCGCGGCCGTAAGGGATGATGCAGAAAGTGCAGCGATGGTCGCAGCCGTTTTGCACCTGCACGAAGGCGCGCGCCCGGCCCTCGATGGCGTCGACCATGTGGCTTGCCGTCTCGCGCACCGAAAAGATGTCGTTGACGCGCGCCTTCTCGGTGTCGTTGACGCCGAAATCGGGCAGCGCGCGGTAGGAGTTGGCTTTAAGCTTCTCCTCGTTGCCGAGGACGAGATCGACCTCGTCCATGGCGGCGAAATTCTGCGGCTCGGTCTGCGCGGCGCAGCCGGTGACGATGATGCGCGCCTCTGGGTTCTCGCGGCGGGCCTTGCGGATCGCCTGCTTGGCCTGGCGCACCGCTTCGGCGGTGACGGCGCAAGTGTTGAAGATGACGGCGCCGCCTTCCAGCGCACCGAGGCCGGCGCTTTCGGCCGAGCGGCGCATCACCTCGGACTCATAGGTGTTGAGGCGGCAGCCGAACGTGACGACGTCGACTCCTTTTTGAACGGCGGACATCAGGCGGCGCTTTCCGTGTCGCGTGCCCAGGCGCCAGTCGAGGGGTCGAAGCTGCCGGAAAACTCCCATTCGGCTGCGCCCGTCAGGATGACGTGGTCGTCCTCGCGCCATTCGACATGCAACTCGCCGCCGCCAGGCGTGATCAGCGAGACGCTGCGGCCGGTGCGCTTGGTGCGGGCGGCCGCCACCACCGCGGCGCAAGCGGCCGAGCCGCAGGCCTTGGTGAGGCCGGCGCCGCGCTCCCAGGTGCGGATGATCATCGTCTGCGGCGACGTCACCTGCGCAATGGTGATGTTGGCGCGTTCGGGGAAAATCGGATGGTTTTCGAGCAGCGGGCCGAAGCGGTCGAGCTCGTAGGACCAGACGTCGCGATCGACCCAGAAGATGGCGTGCGGATTGCCCATCGACACGACCGAAGGCGAGTGCAGCACCGGCGCGTCGATCGGGCCGATCTGCAATTCGATCATGCGGGTGTCGCGGAACTCCTCGGCAAGCGGGATCTCCTGCCAGCCGAAGCGCGGCTTGCCCATGTCGACCGAGATCGAGCCGTCGGCATGTTCCTGAGCATTGAGGATGCCGGCGCGGGTCTCGAAGGTGAAGGTCTTCAGGCCGGTCTCGGCGGCTAAAGCCTGCACGACACAGCGTGTGCCGTTGCCGCAGGCCTGCGCACCGGTGCCGTCGGAATTCAGGATGTCGATGTAGTAGGCGGTGCCTGCCGTCCGGGCGTCATGGATCGCCATGATCTGGTCGAACTTCGTCGCGGCATCGGCGTTGAGCGCGATCGCCGCGGCTGCCGTCACCCTGTCGGCACGGCCGCGCATATCGGCAACGATGATCTCGTTGCCGATGCCATTCATCTTGGCGAAGGGGGCAGTGCCTGCCATCGATCCGGTCATTTCCGTGTCCGTTTGGCGCTATATGGCGGAAACGGGCAGCAATTACCAGTCCGGCGCGGGGTTCAGGTTACCGCGAAGACGCCGAGCACGATCAGCAGGAAGATGATGAGCACGATGCCGATCAGGATGCGGGCGCCCAGGGCGGCGGCACCGGCCAGCGCCGGCATGCCGAGCAGGCTCGCGGCCGCGGCGACAATCAGAAGGATTATGATCCATTTGATCATGGGACTGCTCCCTGCCGAATTGTGTCAAGGAAGCAACGCGGCTATGCGCCTCGGGTTCCGCTGCCTGGCGGGCTAGGCGGACGGCACTTCCCAGACCTCTCCCGGACGCATGGCGCGGAAACGCTCCGGCGAAACGCCTTCGGCCGCCAGCGCTTCGGCCAGCCTTTGCGCAGGCTCCTCGATCGGCTCGTCGGTGAGATGGAAGGTGCCCCAGTGGCAGCCGGCGGCGTGGGCGGCGTTGCACAGCTTCATGCCCTGCACGGCTTCTTCCGGATTCTGGTGCTGCGGCGCCATGAACCAGCGCGGCTCGTAGGCGCCGATGGGCAGGATGGCGAGGCGAAAGCCGCCATGTTTTTCCGCCATCAGCCGGTAGTTGGTCCCGGCGTGGAAACCGGTGTCGCCGGCGAAATAGACCTTGCCGGCCGCCGTCTCGATAACGAAGCCCGCCCATAGCGCCATGCGGCGGTCGCGCCCGCCGCGCGCCGACCAGTGATGCACCGGCTCGATGTGGATCGCGCCGCCGCTGCCGACTTCGATCCTGTCGCCCCAGTCATGCGCGGACATTCGCATGCCGGGGACGGCAGAGCCGACGATGGCGTCGTTGCCGAGCGGCGTGACCAGGAGCGGATCATGGCTCTGCTTCAGCCGCTTGAGCGTGGCGAGGTCGAGATGGTCGTAGTGGTTGTGGCTGAGGAGCACCAGATCGATCGACGGCAGGTCGGCAAAGGCGATCCCCGGCGGATTGACCCGCTTCGGACCGACGAAGGCGAAAGGCGAGGCGCGCTCCGACCAGACCGGATCGGTCAGGATGTTCAGCCCTGCGATCTGAATGAGCAGCGAGGCGTGGCCGACCATGGTGAGCCGCAGCGCCGTGCCTTCGACCCTCTTGTCGGGTTTTGCTTGGCGGTAAGGGCTTGGAAAAGCCGCCGGCCATTTTGAGCGGCTACCGCTCAACTGCCATCTTAAGAGATCGATGAAACGCCCCGGCGGCTTGCCGTCGGGATTGAAAAAGAAGGTGCCGTCGAAATGGTCGTTGGGCGGACCGCTGTAATAGCGGTTGGCGGTCCTCTTTCCCGCAGCCATTTCCTACCGCCCGTTCCGTTTCGTTTTCCTGAAATAGGAACGCGGCCGCCTGGCGCAAGCATTTTTGCCTGCGAATGCCAAGGGCGGCGGGATCGCTTCGGTTAGAATCGCTTCTTGGTGCAGCGAGGTGGTCAATTGAAAAAACGAACCAAGACACCGTGGATGAAGGCCGAGGACTTCGGCCGCTCACTGCCGCTCGGACTGGGCGTCAACCTTTTGGTCACCGACATGGCGGCGATGGAGGCCTTCTGCCGCGACGTGCTCGGCGCTCAGATCATCTATGCCGACGAGGACTTCGCGGCGATCGAGCTGCTGGGCTCGGTCTTCATGCTGCATGCCGACCACAGCTTTCTCGACAATCCGATGACGGGCGTGATTGCCGGTGCCGAGACGCGCGGCGCCGGCATCGAGCTGCGCCTCTACGGCGCCGACCCGGACGCGGTCGAGAAAAAGGCGGCCGCGCTCGGCCACATCGTGCTGGCCGGCTCGATCGACAAGCCGCATGGCCTGCGCGAATGCTACATCGTCGGACCGGATGGTTATGTCTTCGTGCCTAGCGCGCGGCTGCAAGCCTGAAATTTCAATAAGTTATGCCTCAGTCTCGCGGCGTGGCCAGGGCGACTGACGGCTTGCGATAAATTTGCAACACCGGCCCCGAAAACCCTATTTTAACCATATCGGGTTGAAATTCTGCCACCTTCGCCATCTTGGTGAAGCAGGTATTTACGCGGACGGCGCCCCCCACCGGATCCGACGGAGGTTGGAATGACTTTTTCAAAGACTCGCCCCTTTTCGAAAACGGGCCTTTTGGCCATATCGTTGGCCGCGCTCGTTGCGAGCGGCTGCTCAACCTCGCGCTTCTCGTCGATGGACGACCAGCAGCCGGCGCCGCTCACGCCGGCGCCGTCCGGCACGGTGACGCAAAACCAGCTGCCGCCGCCGGCCGCCCCGGGCACCACCGATCCGTCGCAATTCCCGACCGCGCCGAAGAACACGCAGGTGGCCTCGCTGCCGCCGGACGGCACGGCGCCCGCCGGCGCCACCGATCTCACAGCGGCCAATGTCGCCGGCGTCTGGAACGCCAGCGTCTCCGGCCAGAGCTGCAAGGTGGCGACGCCGCAGACCAAGTTCGGCGCCGGCTATCGCGCCGGACCGCTGCATTGCCCGGCGCCGATCGACGGCATCAAGTCGTGGAACGTCGCCGGCAAGCAGCTGACGCTCTATGACGAAAATGGCGGCACGCTGGCCAGGCTCTATTCCTCCGGCGGCGAAAAGTTCGACGGCCAGACTTCCAACGGCCAGGCAATCTCGCTTACAAGGTAAAGCGGACCCTTCCTATTGATTTTACGCAATTCCGGACGGAGAGCTCCCCGAACACTCCGGAATTGCTCGAGAACGACGTGACCTATGCATCTGCGTGACGGCCTCCAGACCCATGCGACCGTCAGGCAGCGCTACGACCATCTGGTGGAAACCGGCATGGTCGAGCGCGATCCGGCGCAGGAGCGCGTCGTTGCCGCGCTCGACCGGCTGACCGACGAAATCTCCGCGAAACGGCTGGCGCAGAAATCCAGCTCACTGGGCTGGCTGTTCGCGCGCAAGAAGCAGCCGCGCGAGGCGGTGAGAGGCCTCTACGTCCATGGCGGTGTCGGACGCGGCAAGACCATGCTGATGGACATCTTCTTCGAGCTCCTGCCGGTCAGGCGCAAGCGCCGCGTGCATTTCAACGACTTCATGGCCGACGTGCAGGACCGCATCCAGAAGCACCGGGCGGCGCGCAAGAACGGCGACGTCAAGGAAGACGATCCGATTCCGCCGGTGGCGCGAATTCTGGCCGAAGAAGCCTGGGTGCTGTGCTTCGACGAGTTTTCCGTCACCGACATCGCCGACGCGATGATCCTGTCGCGGCTGTTCTCGGCGCTGTTTGCCAATGGCGTGGTGCTGGTCGCCACGTCCAACGTTGCGCCGGAGGACCTCTATCGCGACGGGCTGAACCGACAGCTCTTCCTGCCGTTCATCAGTCTGCTTGAACGCAACGCCGAAGTGCTGACGCTCGACGCCGAAAAAGACTACCGGCAGGAGAAGCTCAACCGCCTGCCGGTCTATGTCACGCCGGCCGACGAGGCGGCCGACAGTGCGCTCGACGAGGCCTGGAGGGCGATGGCGCATGGCAGGCCGACCGAGGCGGTGACGCTGACGCTGAAAGGGCGCCAGCTCATCGTGCCGCGCGCCGCCGGCGATGCCGCCCGCTTTTCCTTCGCCGATCTCTGCGAAAAGCCGCTCGGCGCGCGCGACTATCTGGCGATAGCCGGCCGCTTCTCGACCCTTTTCATCGACCATGTGCCGGTGCTCGGCGAAGGCAAGCGCAACGAAGCCAAGCGCTTCATCTTGCTTATCGACACGCTCTACGATCACCGCATGCGGCTGGTGATGAGCGCCGAGGCGCCGCCCGAAGGGCTCTACACCGCCAGGCGCGGCACCGAGGTGTTCGAATTCGAGCGCACCGCCTCGCGCCTGGTCGAGATGCAAAGCCGCGACTGGCTGGAGGGCTGGGCGGAGCGGCGGCAAGGTCTGCTGCCGGCAGTGGAAGCGCGGCAGGCTCAAGCCTGAATTTCGTTCTGTCGCGTTCCTTCGCGCCCCCCTCTGTCCTACCGGACATCTCCCCCACAAGGGGGGGAGATTGGCTGTTTCGGCGTCCCGCTCATTCCTGCAATGTTGGAGATTGGCGAAAGCCTGCGTGACGTCCGATCTCCCCCCTCGTGGGGGAGATGGCCGGCAGGCCAGAGGGGGGCGCTGTCCCGCCAACGCTAAAGTTCCGTGCCATCACAGCCTGTAGACATACATCACGAAATCCTCCGCCTTCCCGTGCGGCTCTTTCCGCGCTTCATACAGCGCTCTCGCCGGTCCGTTGTCCGGCTCCGTGCCGACCCAGGCCTCTTCGCAGCCAAGCTCGCGCCCAATCTCGAACATGGCGTCGAGCATCTTTCGAGCTATGCCTTGCCGCTGGAATGGCGGCGCCACGCCGACCTCGTCGATGTAGAGCTCGCTCACCTTGTCGGGATGGCGGTGGATGACGGCGGCGCACTACAGCGCCGCGCGTCCGTCGGACGCGCAAAGGACGCTGTAGCACTCTTGATTTTGCGCATGATCCCTTCCGAAAATCGTCTTCGATTTTCGGGATCATGCGCGGCCCGACCACAATTCCGCCGACGATCGCCACGATCATCAAGTGGCCTGGCGAGGCGAGATAGGCGGCGAGAGGCGGTCGGGCCGGACCGGCTCGTCGAAGACCTCGTCGGCCACTTGCATCACAAGGGCGTCATCGCCGGGATGGAGCCTTCTGATTTCGACGTTCATTGTGTAAATTCTCCTCAGTCGGCTCATGAACTTTGACGTTTACGTAATTCCCAAACCATCTAACCGATTGAAAACACTAGGCTCGAAATAATCGTTTGAATTTCTTCCGCGCCGGAGCTATTGGGTGCGGCGAAATCTCGCGGGTTCCCGCATCCTTCCGGCCTCCCCGGCCCCGTCACGGCACCGTCACAGACAAAGGGAAAACATCCTGACATGGCACGCAACAAGATAGCGCTCATCGGCTCGGGCATGATCGGCGGCACGCTCGCCCATATGATCGGCCTCAAGGATCTCGGCGACGTGGTGCTGTTCGATATCGCCGAGGGCATTCCGCAGGGCAAGGGTCTCGACATCGCGCAGTCCTCGCCGGTCGACGGGTTCGACGCCAGGCTGACCGGCGTCAACGACTATGCCGGCATCGAGGGCGCGGATGTCTGCATTGTGACCGCCGGCGTGCCGCGCAAGCCCGGCATGAGCCGCGACGATCTTCTTGGCATCAATCTCAAGGTCATGGAACAGGTCGGCGCGGGCCTTAGGAAATACGCGCCGAAGGCTTTCGTCATCTGCATCACCAATCCGCTCGACGCCATGGTGTGGGCGCTGCAGAAGTTCTCGGGCCTGCCGACCAGCCATGTCGTCGGCATGGCCGGCGTGTTGGACAGCGCCCGCTTCCGCTACTTCCTGGCGGAGGAGTTCAAGGTCTCGGTCGAGGACGTCACCGCTTTCGTGCTCGGCGGCCACGGTGACTCGATGGTGCCGATGATCCGCTATTCGACCGTGTCGGGCATTCCGCTGCCCGACCTCGTCAAGATGGGCTGGACCTCGAAGGAAAAGCTCGATCAGATCGTGCAGCGCACCCGCGACGGCGGCGCCGAGATCGTCGGCCTCTTGAAGACCGGCTCGGCCTATTACGCGCCGGCGGCGTCGCCATCGCGATGGCCGAATCCTACCTCAAGGACAAGAAGCGCGTGCTGCCCTGTGCCGCGCACCTCTCGGGCCAGTATGGGGTGAAAAACACCTATGTCGGCGTTCCGGTGGTGATCGGCGCCGGCGGCGTCGAGCGCGTCATCGAGATCGACCTCGCCAAGGCCGAGCAGAAGATGTTCGACAATTCGGTGGCGGCCGTGCAGGGCCTCACCGAGGCCTGCACCAAGATCGCCCCGCATCTCGCCGGCAAGTAATCGTCCTTCGCGGAGACCAAGCGCATGAACATCCATGAGTATCAGGCCAAGGCGCTGCTGAAGTCGTTCGGCGCGCCGGTAGCAAGCGGCGTTCCGGTGTTCAAGGCAAGCGAGGCGGAAGCCGCCGCCAAGGCGCTGCCCGGCCCGCTCTATGTGGTGAAGAGCCAGATCCATGCCGGCGGGCGCGGCAAGGGCAAGTTCAAGGAACTGCCCGCCGACGCCAAGGGCGGCGTGCGGCTGGCGAAGTCAGCGGCCGAAGTGGTCGCCAACGCCAACGAGATGCTCGGCCACACGCTGGTCACCAAGCAGACCGGCCCTGCCGGCAAGCAGGTCAACCGCCTCTATATCGAAGACGGCGCCGACATCGAGCGCGAGCTCTATCTATCGATCTTGGTCGACCGTTCGGTCGGCCGCATCGCCTTCGTCGTCTCGACCGAGGGCGGCATGGACATCGAGGCGGTCGCGCATGACACGCCGGAGAAGATCCTGACCGTCGCCATCGATCCTGAAAAGGGCGTCACGGCGGACGACGTCAAGAAGCTCAATGCCGCGCTGAAGCTCGACGGCGATGCGGCGAAGGACGGCTGCACGCTGTTCCCGGTCCTCTACAAGGCCTTCGTCGAAAAGGACATGAGCCTGCTCGAGGTCAACCCGCTGATCGTCATGAAGAACGGCCGGCTGCGCGTGCTCGACGCGAAAGTGTCGTTCGACAACAATGCGCTCTTCCGCCACCCGGACGTGATGGAGCTGCGCGACACCACCGAAGAGGACGAAAAGGAGATCGAGGCGTCGAAATACGACCTCGCTTATGTCGCGCTCGACGGCAATATCGGCTGCATGGTCAACGGCGCCGGCCTTGCCATGGCGACGATGGACATCATCAAGCTCTACGGTGCTGAGCCGGCTAACTTCCTCGATGTCGGCGGCGGCGCGTCGAAGGAGAAGGTGACGGCGGCGTTCAAGATCATCACCAAGGACCCGGCGGTCGAAGGCATCCTGATCAACATCTTCGGCGGCATCATGAAGTGCGACGTCATCGCCGAGGGCGTGATCGCCGCCGTCAAGGAGGTGGGCCTGAAGGTGCCGCTGGTCGTGCGTCTGGAAGGCACCAATGCCGAGCTCGCAAGAAGATCATCAACGACAGCGGTTTGAATGTCGTTTCGGCCGACGACCTCGACGACGCGGCCAAGAAGATCGTCAAGGCGGTGAAGGGCTGAGCGGATGCCTCCGCGCAAGATAAACCTGGTCGAGGCGGCGGATCGGACGATCACCAAGGTCTTCGATCCGCACATCGCCGGCGACGTCAACGACAGCCAGGCCAAGGTCGCCAAGTTCGGCGAGGTTTTCGACTGGCATGCGCATGACCATGAGGACGAAGCCTTCCTCGTGCTGCGCGGTCGAATTGCGATCGATTTCCGCGACGGGCCAGTCGAGCTCGGCGAGGGCGACTTCATCGTCGTGCCGCGCGGTGTCGAGCACCGGCCGCGCTCGCTCACTGTGGAGCCGGTCGTGCTGATGTTCGAGCCGTCGACGACGCTCAACACCGGCAACGCCAAGAGCGACCTCACCGTCACCGATCTCAAGCGGCTCTGACCCATGAACGCGGCGCCTTTCTCTTCCCTCTCGGACGGCCACCAACGCCTGCAGGCGCTGGTCAGCGCGTGGCGTGGCGAGGAGGAGGTGTCGGAGACGCAATGGGCCGATGCCGGGGCGGCAACTTCGGAAGTGCTGGCGGAGGCGCAGTTCGGCGGCCTGTTCGTGGTGCAGCGCTATCGCCAGCGCCGCGACGGTACGGTTTCGTTCGGCGCGCACAATGTGTTCGGCTTCGACCAGCAGAACGGCTTGGTCACCATGCATCAGTTCGACTCGATGGAGTTCGTGCCGATGTCACCGGCCACCGGCACGTGGAACGGCAGCGAGCTCGTGCTGGAGCGGTCGTCACCGCGTGGCGCTGCGCGCGTGACATACAGCTTTGAAGGCACTGATACCTACCGCATGAAACTTCAGTTCAAGCCCGCCGGGAGCGATGCCTGGCAAGACATGGTGAGCGGCCTCTACCGGCGCGTTTCGCCTTCCTCGATCAACGGTTTTTAGAAAAGGGCCGCGATGTCCATTCTCGTCGATAAGAACACCAAGGTTTTGGTCCAAGGCCTGACCGGCAAGACCGGCACGTTCCACACCGAGCAGGCGCTGGCCTATCACGGCACCAAGATGGTGGGCGGCATCCATCCGAAGAAGGGCGGCGAGACCTGGACCGGCGCGAAGGGCGAAACCTTGCCGATCTTCGCCACGGTGGCCGAGGGCAAGGCAAAGACCGGCGCCAACGCCTCCGTCATCTACGTGCCGCCGGCGGGCGCGGGCGAGGCGATCATCGAGGCGATCGAGGCCGAGATCCCACTCATCGTCTGCATCACCGAAGGCATCCCGGTGATGGACATGGTCAAGGTCAAGGCGCGGCTCGACCGCTCCAACTCGCGGCTGATCGGCCCGAACTGCCCGGGCGTGCTGACGCCGGACGAATGCAAGATCGGCATCATGCCCGGCAACATCTTCCGCAAGGGTTCGGTCGGCGTTGTTTCCCGCTCGGGAACACTTACCTATGAGGCAGTCTTCCAGACCTCCAATGTCGGGCTCGGCCAGACCACCGCGGTCGGCATCGGCGGCGATCCGGTCAAGGGCACCGAGTTCATCGACGTGCTGGAAATGTTCCTCGCCGACGACGAGACCAAGTCGATCATCATGATCGGCGAGATCGGCGGCTCGGCCGAGGAAGACGCCGCGCAGTTCCTCAAGGACGAGGCCAAGCGCGGCCGCAAGAAACCGATGGCGGGCTTCATCGCCGGGCGCACGGCGCCGGCCGGCCGCACCATGGGCCATGCAGGCGCGGTGATCTCGGGCGGCAAGGGCGGCGCGGAAGACAAAATCGCGGCGATGGAATCGGCCGGCATCAAGGTTTCGCCGTCGCCGGCCAGGCTCGGCACGACGCTGGTCGAGGCGATCAAAGGTTAAGTGAGTAGCGAATAGCGAATAGGGAAAAACAGAGTAACGGCGCGACCAGGGGAATCCCTACTCGCTATTCGCTACTCACTATTCGCTCCAAGAAGGAGACGGAGCAGGCGCTCCGCTGAACGACATGGCAAGACAAGATCAGGCCAACGACCAATTCTCGCTCACCTCATTCCTCTATGGCGGCAATGCCGACTATATCGACGCGCTGTACGCCGCCTATGAGGACAATCCGGACTCGGTAAATCCGGAGTGGCAGGACTTCTTCGGCGCGCTCAAGGACGACGCGGGCGATGTCCGCAAGAACGCCAAGGGCGCCTCCTGGGCAAAGCCGTCCTGGCCGCTGCAGGCCAATGGCGAGCTGGTCTCGGCGCTCGACGGCAATTGGGGCCTGATCGAAAAGCACATCGAAAAGAAGGTGAAGGAGAAGGCGGTCGTCAACGGCGCCGTGCTTTCCGACGCCGACGTGCATCAGGCGACGCGCGATTCCGTGCGCGCCATCATGATGATCCGCGCCTACCGCATGCGCGGCCACCTGCACGCCAATCTCGATCCGCTCGGCATCGCCAAGCCGCTCGAGGACTATAACGAATTGTCGCCGGAAAATTACGGCTTCACCGCAGCCGACTACGACCGGCCTATCTTCCTCGACAATGTGCTGGGGCTCGAATTCGGCACCATCCGGCAGATGCTGGACATCCTGACCCGCACCTATTGCTCGACGCTCGGCGTCGAGTTCATGCACATCTCCGACCCGGAGGAGAAGGCGTGGATCCAGGCACGCATCGAGGGCGCCGACAAGGAGATCACTTTCACCGCCACCGGCAAGAAGGCGATCCTGCAGAAGCTGGTCGAGGCAGAGGGCTTCGAGCAGTATATCGACGTCAAGTACAAGGGCACCAAGCGCTTCGGTCTCGACGGCGGAGAGTCGCTGATCCCGGCGCTGGAGCAGATCGTCAAGCGCGGCGGCCAGCTCGGCCTGAAGGAGATCGTGCTCGGCATGGCCCATCGCGGCCGCCTCAACGTGCTCAGCCAGGTGATGGCCAAGCCGCACCGCGCTATCTTCCACGAGTTCAAGGGCGGCTCGGCCGCCCCCGACGAGGTCGAGGGCTCGGGCGACGTCAAGTACCATCTCGGCGCTTCGTCGGACCGCGAGTTCGACGGCAACAAGGTGCACCTGTCGCTGACGGCCAATCCCTCGCATCTGGAAATCGTCGACCCGGTGGTGATGGGCAAGGCGCGCGCCAAGCAGGACCAGTTCGCCGGCCGCGAGCGCGGCGAGATCGTGCCGCTGTCCGAACGCGCCAAGGTGATGCCGCTCTTGCTGCACGGCGACGCCGCCTTTGCCGGCCAGGGCGTGATCGCCGAGATCCTCGGCCTCTCGGGCCTGCGCGGCCACCGTGTCGCCGGCACGCTGCACGTCATCATCAACAACCAGATCGGCTTTACCACCAATCCGCGCTTCTCGCGTTCCTCGCCCTATCCGTCGGATGTGGCCAAGATGATCGAGGCGCCGATCTTCCACGTCAACGGCGACGACCCGGAAGCGGTGGTGCACGCCGCCAAGGTGGCGACCGAGTTCCGCATGAAGTTCCACAAGCCGGTGGTGGTGGACATGTTCTGCTATCGCCGCTTCGGTCACAATGAGGGCGACGAGCCGGCCTTCACGCAGCCGATCATGTACCGCAACATTCGCACCCATAAGACGGTGGTGCAGCTCTATGCCGACCGCCTGATCGCCGAAGGCATATCACCCAGGCCGAGGTCGACAAGATGCGAGCCGACTGGCGCGCGCATCTGGAGCAGGAATGGGAAGTCGGCCAGTCCTACAAGCCGAACAAGGCCGACTGGCTGGACGGAGCGTGGTCCGGCCTGCGCACCGCCGACAACCAGGACGAACAGCGCCGCGGCAAGACCGCCGTGCCGGTGCGCACGTTGAAGGAGATCGGCAAGAAGCTGACCGAGGTGCCGAAGGATTTCGAGGCGCACAAGACGATCCTGCGGTTCCTCGAGAACCGGCGCCAGGCGATCGAATCCGGCGAAGGCATCGACTGGTCGACCGCCGAGGCGCTGGCCTTCGGCGCGATCCTGCTCGACGGCAATCCGATCCGGCTGTCCGGCCAGGATTCGGAGCGCGGCACCTTCTCCCAGCGCCATTCCGTGCTTTACGATCAGCGCGACGAGAACCGCTACATCCCGCTCAACAACCTGTCGGCGGCGCAAGCCGGCTACGAAGTCATCAACTCGATGCTCTCGGAAGAGGCGGTGCTCGGCTTCGAATATGGCTACAGCCTGGCCGAGCCCAAGGCGCTGACGCTCTGGGAAGCGCAGTTCGGCGACTTCGCCAACGGCGCGCAGGTGGTGTTCGACCAGTTCATCTCGTCGGGCGAGCGCAAGTGGCTGAGAATGTCGGGCCTTGTCTGCCTGCTGCCGCATGGCTATGAGGGCCAGGGGCCGGAGCACTCCTCGGCGCGCCTCGAGCGCTTCCTGCAGCTCTGCGCCGAAGACAACATGCAGGTGGCGAGCGTCACCACGCCGGCTAACTATTTCCATATCCTGCGCCGGCAATTGAAGCGCGACTTCCGCAAGCCGCTGATCCTGATGACGCCGAAGTCGCTGCTGCGCCACAAGCGGGCGGTGTCGACACTGTCGGAGATGGCGGGCGAAAGCTCGTTCCACCGGCTGCTGTGGGACGACGCGCAGCTCCTGGCCAACCAGGCGATCAAGCTGGTGAAGGATTCCAAGATCCGGCGCGTCGTGCTGTGCTCGGGCAAGGTCTATTACGACCTCTACGAGGAGCGCGAGAAGCGCGGTATCAACGACATCTATCTGCTGCGCGTCGAACAGCTCTATCCGTTCCCGGCCAAGGCGCTGATCACCGAGCTGTCGCGCTTCCGCAACGCCGAGATGGTCTGGTGCCAGGAAGAGCCCAAGAACATGGGCGCCTGGTCGTTCATTGACCCGTATCTCGAATGGGTGCTGGCGCATATCGACGCCAAGCATCAGCGGGTGCGCTACACCGGCCGACCGGCCTCGGCCTCGCCGGCGACCGGATTGATGTCGAAGCATCTCAGCCAGCTCGCGGCCTTGCTCGACGACGCGCTTGGTGAATAGGTGGACCGGGGCGAATAGGCAGACCGGACGAAATAGACCTCAAGAAGAGAAGAGAACGGACAGGCACAATGGCTACCGAAATCCGCGTCCCCACTCTGGGCGAATCCGTCACCGAGGCGACCGTCGGCAAGTGGTTCAAGAAGGTCGGCGACGCTATCGCCGCCGACGAGCCGCTGGTCGAGCTCGAGACCGACAAGGTGACGGTGGAGGTGCCTGCCGCGGGAGCCGGGACGCTGGCCGAGATCACCGTCAAGGAAGGCGAGACGGTCAATGTCGGTGCGCTGCTCGGCTCGATTTCGGCGGGCGGCGCGGCCGCCGCGCCAGCGGCCAAGCCGCAGGCGGTGGCGCAGGCCTCCAGTCCCGATGCCGCGTCCACGACCAAGCAGGCCGCGGCAGAAACCGCCAAGATCGCCGGCGACGGAGGTGCGATCGAGCCGCGCACCATGCCGCCGGCGCCGGCCGCGGCCAAGCTGATCGCCGAGAACAATCTTGCGGTCGACCAGCTCTCAGGCTCGGGCAAGCGCGGCCAGGTGCTGAAGGGCGACGTGCTCGACGCCATCGCCAAGGGCGCGCCCTCGCAGCCGGCCGAGACGCCGAGGGCGGCTCCCGCGCCTGCGCCCATTGCCGCCCGCGCGCCGTCGACGGCCGACGATGCCTCGCGCGAGGAGCGCGTGCGCATGACAAAGCTGCGCCAGACGATCGCGCGCCGCCTCAAGGAGGCGCAGTCGACTGCCGCCATGCTCACCACTTTCAACGAGGTGGACATGAGCGCGGTGATGGCGCTGAGGGCCAAGTACAAGGACGTGTTCGAGAAGAAGCACGGCGTGAAGCTCGGCTTCATGGGCTTCTTCACCAAGGCAGTGACGCATGCGCTGAAGGAAATCCCGGCGGTCAATGCCGAGATCGACGGCACCGACATCATCTACAAGAACTTCGCTCATGTCGGCGTCGCCGTCGGCACCGACAAGGGCCTGGTGGTGCCGGTGGTGCGCGACGCCGATCAGATGTCCATCGCCGAGATCGAGAAGGAGATCGGCCGGCTGGGCCTCGCCGCGCGCGACGGCAAGCTCTCGGTTGCGGATATGCAGGGCGGTACCTTCACCATCTCCAATGGCGGCGTGTACGGGTCGCTGATGTCGACGCCGATCCTGAACGCGCCGCAGTCGGGCATCCTCGGCATGCACAAGATCCAGGACCGGCCGGTGGTGGTCGGCGGCCAGATCGTCATCCGCCCGATGATGTACCTGGCGCTGAGCTACGACCACCGCATCGTCGACGGCAAGGAAGCGGTGACCTTCCTCGTGCGCGTCAAGGAAAGCCTGGAGGATCCCGAGCGGCTGGTGCTCGATCTGTAAGGTGGAGCATGACGCTCGCGGCCGGGGCGGCGAATGACAGCCCGTTGGCTCGGTGCCGCGAAGCCGGTCGCCCTTGCGGCCGGAGTGGCTCTCGTGGCTAGCGATGCCAATGCAGCCTGCCCGATCCAGCTCGCCGTCTATGGCGAGGCGCGGAGCGGTGCCGAGATCGACTTCACGCCGACGGGCAGCTCGGCGACGATCACCAACACATTCCGCATGATCCTCGACAACAACACCGTGCTCGACGGCATCGCCATGTGGACCGAGGGTTCCGCTGGGCGGCCGCACGGCTCGCTGATGTACAAATGCCCGACCGGCGACGTCACCGGCGATGAGCTTGCCGCCTGCACGGTCTGGGAAGGCGTCATCTACAGCGCCGACGAGAAGGGCGTCGTAGGTCTATTGCCGGCCGAGGGCGCCGATGCACCGAAAAGCCTGATCTTTCCCGATCTCGGACCGTCGCTCGAAATGTCGGCCGCTTACGGTCCCGCCGGCTTCTCGAAAGTGCCGTGGGACGTCTTTGCCCTGAAAGGATGCCAGGAATGAGCGTGGAGAAAAAGACGCTGCTGGTCACCGGCGGCAGCCGCGGCATCGGCGCCGCCATCTGCCGGCAGGCCAGCCAGGCCGGCTATCGCGTGGCGATCAACTATGTCTCCAACCGCGCCGCTGCCGAAGCACTGGTCGCCGAGCTCGAAGCCGCCGGCGGCGAGGCTTTCGCGGTCAAGGGCGATGTCGGCAGCGAGGCCGATGTGGTGGCGATGTTCGAGGCGGTGGACAAGACCTTCGGTCGGCTCGACGCCTTCGTCAACAATGCCGGCATCGTCGACGTCAAGGCGCGCGTCGACGAGATGAGTGCCGAGCGGGTGGAGCGTATGATGCGCATCAACATCGTCGGCTCGTTCCTCTGCGCGCGC
This sequence comes from Mesorhizobium loti, assembly GCF_001510895.1. Lineage (GTDB taxonomy): Bacteria > Pseudomonadota > Alphaproteobacteria > Rhizobiales > Rhizobiaceae > Mesorhizobium > Mesorhizobium loti_A. The sequence continues at coordinate 74,137 of NZ_LPWA01000153.1, forward strand.
GAGGCGGTGAAGCGCATGTCGACCCGACACGGTGGCAAGGGCGGCGCCATCGTCAACATCTCCTCCGCTGCGGCGAGGCTCGGCTCGCCGGGCGAATATGTCGACTACGCTGCCTCCAAAGGCGCGATCGACACGCTGACCATCGGCCTGGCGCGCGAGGTGGTCTTGGAAGGCATTCGCGTCAACGCGGTCAGCCCCGGCATCACCGACACCGAGATCCATGCCTCCGGCGGCCAGCCGGACCGCGTGGCGCGGTTGCAGGACATGCTGCCGATGAAACGGGCGGGCACGGCCGACGAGGTCGCGAGCGCGGTTCTCTATCTTCTGTCGGACGCGGCCTCCTATATAACGGGCGCGATCCTCAATGTGAGCGGCGGCCGCTGAAGGCCGGATAAGAAGGACAGTCTCATGGCTTATGACGTCGTAATCATCGGATCGGGGCCGGGCGGCTATGTCTGCGCCATCAAGGCGGCGCAGCTCGGCCTGAAGACGGCGGTGGTCGAGAAGAACGCCACCTTCGGCGGCACCTGCCTCAACATCGGCTGCATCCCGTCGAAGGCGCTGCTCCATGCCTCCGAGATGTTCGCCGAAGCCGGCCATACCTTCGACATGCTTGGCGTCGAGGTCGGCGCGCCGAAGCTCAATCTGAAGAAGATGCTGGCGCACAAGGATGCGACCGTGGCCTCCAACGTCAGCGGCGTCGCCTTCCTGTTCAAGAAGAACAAGATCGACTCCTTCCGCGGCACCGGCAAGGTGGTCGGCGCCGGCAAGGTTTCGGTGACCGGCGAGGACGGCAAGGTCGAGGAGATCGAGACCAAGAACATCGTGATCGCCACCGGCTCGGACGTCGCCGGCATTCCCGGTGTCAAGGTCGACTTCGACGAGAAGGTGATCGTGTCCTCCACCGGCGCCCTGTCGTTGGCCAAGGTGCCCGCCAGCCTTATCGTGGTCGGCGGCGGCGTCATCGGGCTGGAGTTGGGCTCGGTCTGGGCGCGGCTCGGCGCCAAGGTCACGGTCGTCGAGTTCCTCGACACCATCCTCGGCGGCATGGACGGCGAGGTCTCAAAACAGTTCCAGCGGCTCTTATCCAAGCAGGGTTTCGAGTTCAAGCTCGGCGCCAAGGTCACCGGCGTCGCCAAGACCAAGAAGGGCGCCAGCGTCACGTTCGAGCCGGTGAAGGGCGGCGCCGCCGAAACGATCGAGGCCGATGTCGTGCTGGTCGCCACCGGCCGCCGCCCGTATGCCGACAGCCTCGGGCTCAAGGAAGCGGGCGTCGAGATGGACGAGCGCGGCCGGGTCAAGACCGACGGGCATCTCAGGACCAACGTGCCCGGCATCTATGCCATCGGCGACGTCATTGCCGGGCCGATGCTTGCGCACAAGGCCGAGGACGAGGGCGTCGCGGTGGCCGAGATGATCGCCGGCCAGGCCGGGCATGTGAACTACGACGTCATCCCGAGCGTCGTCTACACCAGCCCGGAAATCGCCTCCGTCGGCAAGACCGAGGAGGAATTGAAGAAGGCCGGCATCGACTACAAGGTCGGCAAATTCCCGTTCAGCGCCAATGGCCGCGCGCGCGCCATGCTGCATACCGACGGCTTCGTGAAGATCCTGGCCGACAAGGCAAGCGACCGCGTGCTCGGCGTGCATATCGTCGGCTTCGGCGCCGGCGAGATGATCCATGAGGCCGCGGTGCTGATGGAATTCGGCGGCTCCTCGGAAGACCTCGCCCGCACCTGCCATGCGCATCCGACGATGTCGGAAGCGGTCAAGGAAGCGGCGTTGGCGACGTTCTTCAAGCCCATCCACATATAGGCGGTAGCTTCTCCGTCGCGACCAAACAAAACGGCCCGCCTTTCGGCGGGCCGTTCGTCGTTAAGCTGCAACCCGTTACTGAGCCGGGGCAGGAGCCGGTGCTGGCGCCGGGGCGGGAGCTGGCGCAGGGGCCGGTGCTGGAGCTGGAGCTGGAGCTGGTGCAGGCGCGGGAGCCGGGGCAGGTGTTGCAGGCGCTGGCTCAGGCGCCGGAGCCGGTGTCGTAGCTGCCGGCGGTTCGGCGGGCGCAGGGGCCTTTTCGCCGCCGCCTCTGCCAAAAACATAATACGCAACAATGGCCAGGATAATGACAACAAGGGCGATCAGCCACCCGCTGCCGCCGCCACCCGACGAGGGAGGTGTGCTCGGAGGGGTGAAGGGGTCGTTAGGGTTCGCCATGAAACGTGTCCTCCTTGGAATGAAAGGCTTCAATCAACAGCCATCAACGCGCGATCCCGCTATCGGTTTCACGCAGGCGGACGGAAAGCGCTGAAAAACCGGCGTTTTCCGCTCCCCAGCCGCCAGACGACTCAGTTGACGGCGGTAACAGTATACCCCGCCTTGCGGAAATCTTCGACCAGTCCGTCAGGACCGGGAAGATGCATCGCACCGACGGCCATGAAAGCGTTGCCCTTGGCCAGAATCGGCTCGGCATGCTCCACCATGACCTTGTTGCGGCTGGTGATCATGGTCTGCTCGAAGGCGGCATAGCCGGCCTGGTCGTTCGCGGTGTCGGGCAGCACGGTGCGGAACAGCGGCCAGAACATGCCGACCTCGCCACGCTGGTAGAGCACGATCATGGTTTCGTTGAGGTCGTTGGCCTTGTCGCCGAGCCTCAGGGTTTCGACCAGCCCCTTCATGTGGAAGGCGAGAGGCAGCGAAGCCATGGCACGCAACTGACCTGCAACCGTTTCCAGTCCTTCGACCGACTTGCCGTTCGCCTTCGCGTCCGAGGCGAGTTTGACGTCGAGCACCGGCGTTCCCGCGGTCTGACGCGCCACTTCGCAGGCCGGCAGCGCCACCATGGCCGACAGGATCCATGGCTTCATCTTGGCGACCGTCGCGGGCGGGATGCCGCGCGCGTCGAGCCCCTTGTTCAGCACCGCCGCGTCCTCGGGCGACAGCAGCGAGGACAGCGTGGTGTTGTCGGTGAACATCATCAGGCCAGGTTCGGCGGCAATGGCGGCCATCATCTTGCTCTTGTCGAGCACTTCGGTGGTTTCGATGATGATGGTGTCGGCGCCGTCATAGGCTTTCTGCGCCGCGGCCGGCAGCTTGGTGACGCGCTGGTCGGTCACATGCATGGTGCCGAACAGGAAGGACGGCTTTTCACCCGGCTTTTCCAGCTTCCACAGCAGGCCCTTGCCGTTCGGAACCGCGGCCGCCTCGGTCTCGACCTTCTTGAAGGCGGCGGGATCGCTCTTTGCGAGGCTTGCCAGCAGATCGCTGCCGCCGCAGGCTGGAGTCTCGGCATGCGCCCTGCCGGCCAGCAGCAGGACGATGAGGAACGACAGGAAAAACAGCGCGTTGAGCGCCGCGAGCAGCTTCAACGAGACGATGGCCGCGCGGTCGGCGATGGCGATGACGCGTTTCATAAGGAGCTTCTTACCCGGCAAAAGCGGCAAAACCGTTAACCGGGCGAATGAAATTGTTCCCGGTGCAGTCAGTTAGCCGAAACGCCCATCGCTTCGCCCTGGTATGACGAAGTCAAGCGCGCGGATGCGCGGACTCGTAGATTTCGAGCAGCCTTGCCGTGTCGACGCCGGTATAGACCTGCGTGGTTGACAGGCTGGCGTGGCCTAACAGCTCCTGGATGGTGCGCAGGTCGCCACCGCGACCGAGCAGGTGCGTGGCGAAGGAATGGCGCAAGGCATGCGGCGTCGCGGTGTCGGGCAGGTTGAGCGCCGAGCGCAGCTTCGCCATCTCGCGCTGGACGATGGCCGGGTTGAGCGGTCCTCCGCGCGCGCCGCGAAACAGCAAACCCTTGGGATCGATATGGAACGGGCAGAGCCGCCGGTATTCCGCAACCGCGCGTGACGCCACCGGCAGCACCGGGACCAGCCTTGTCTTGCCGCCCTTGCCGGTGATGCGCAATACGGTGTCCGCTTCCGTGGCAAGATCGGCGCCGGCTAGCCCAAGCGCTTCCGAAATGCGCAGGCCGGAGCCGTAGAGCAGCGTCAGCACAGCGGCGTTGCGGGCGGCGATCCATGGCTCTTCCGCGAGTTGGCCCTCGACTGCCACGACCTGCTTCGCATCGCTCGCCGTCAGCGGTTTGGGCAGCGATTTCGGCTGGCGCGGCGCGCGAAGTGCCGCAGCGCCGGCCGCATTGACCAGGCCGCGTCTTTCGAGGAAGCGCAGCAAAGAGCGGATGCCGGCCAAGCCGCGGCCGAGCGTGCGCGCGCCGGCGCCGGCATTGCGGCGCGCGGCGAGGAAGCCGCGCAGATCGGCCGGCCGCAGGTCTGCAATGTCGGCGATACCGGGCGGTCCACCGCAATGCCCGGTCAAAAAATGCAGGAACTGGCGCGTGTCGCGCTCATAGGCTTCGACCGTCTCCGGCGACAGCCGGCGCTCGCGCGCCAGCGTCTTCAGCCAGGTTTCGCGCGCCGCCTGAAGGTCGGGCTTCGCCGGGATGAGGAATTCCTGCATGGCAGGCATCTTCGGGCAGCGAGGTTAGGAAGCGGTGAAGAGCGCGTCATTGAAATGATGGCTGGGGAGGGTTAGAGCAGGGCAAAGGAAGCGCTGCCGATGTCCAAGCTCGAGAATCCTGTACAGATGGCCGTGATCGGCGCCGCGCACGGCATCAAGGGCGAATTGCGGGTAAAAACCTTCACCGGCGATCCGCTGGCGCTGGCCGATTACGGGCCGCTCTACGCCAAGGATGGCCGCGCTTTCCAGATTCTCGACATCAGGCCGGCCGGCACGGTGGTCGTCGTGCGCTTCAAGGGCGTCGGCGACCGCAGCGCCGCCGAAGCGCTTGCCGGCACCGAGCTGTTCGTCGACCGTTCGGTGCTGCCGGACGACGGCGAGGAGGATGAATTCTACCACGCCGACCTGATCGGCCTGGAGGTCAGGGACGATACCGGTGTCATCGGCAGGATCGTCGCCGTGCACAATTTCGGCGGCGGCGACATACTCGATGTCACGCTCGCCGGCCGCAAGGGCGTGCTGATCCCGTTCACCCAGGCCGCGGTGCCGCATGTGTCGATCGCCGACGGCTTTGTCCAGGTCGATCCGCTGGCGGCAGGGTTGGCCGAGGATGAGGAGAGCGAGGCGCCCGGTCATTCCAGCTTCGACCCGAAGGGCAGGCCGCGCGGACCGAAGGATGCCGGGGGCAACCGGTGAGCTTTGCCGCCTCGGTGCTGACGCTCTATCCCGAGATGTTTCCGGGCGCGCTCGGCCTGTCGCTCGCCGGCCGGGCGCTGGAAGCCGGCACCTGGTCGCTGGAAGCGATCCAGATTCGCGATTTCGCCACCGACAGGCATCGCACAGTCGACGACACGCCGGCCGGCGGCGGCGCCGGCATGGTGATGCGCGCCGATGTGCTGGCCAGGGCCATCGACCACGCCTCGCCGCACGGCGATCCGCGACCCCGCCTGTTGATGAGCCCGCGCGGAAAACCGCTGACGCAGGCGCGCGTGCGGGAGCTCGCCGCCGGGCCGGGCGCCGTCATTCTGTGCGGCCGCTTCGAAGGCGTCGACCAGCGGCTGATCGAGGTGCGAGAGCTGGAGGAAGTCTCGATCGGCGATTTCATCCTGTCGGGCGGCGAGCCGGCAGCGCTCGTGCTGCTCGACGCCGTGGTGCGGCTGTTGCCCGGCGTCATGGGCAATGCGGTGTCCGGCGAGGAGGAAAGCTTCGAGCATGGCCTGCTCGAGCATCCGCACTATACGCGGCCACAGGAGTTCGAGGGCAGGCAGATCCCCGAGGTGCTGATCTCCGGCAACCACAAGAAGATCGCCGAATGGCGGCGCGCCGAAGCGCAGAAGCTTACCAGGGAACGGCGGCCGGACCTGTGGGCGGCAGGTCACCCCTTGGCGAAGTAGTAAAAGGCCAGGAGCAGGCCGACGGCAACGACGAAGCCGCGCACCACGCCTTGCGGCACACGCTTGGCGATCCACACGCCGGCATAGCCGCCGAGCGCCACGCCCGGGATCATGACGATAGCCTGCGGCCAGGCGACGACGCCTCCCGAAACAAAGACCAGGATGGCGACAATCGCGATCACGATCGACAGCATGTTCTTCAGCGCGTTCAGCCGGTGGTAGTCGCCGGCCTGCGTCAGGCCGAGGGTCGCCAGCATCATGACGCCCATGCCGGCGCCGAAGAAGCCGCCATAGACCGAGGTCGCGAACTGCACGAGCGATCCCGCCAGCGAGCCGACCGAGGCCTGGTGATCCGGTCCGGCCGCCGGCTTCAGCCACGGCCCCGCCGCGAACAATGCGGTGGCGGCGATGAGCAGCCAGGGGACAAGGGCGCGGAAAGACGGATTGGAGAGCGCAAGCAGGATGAGCGAGCCGGCAAGCGCGCCGCCGGCCGAGATCAGGCAAAGCAGCAGGGCGCCGCGCCAGAAATGCCGGATATCGGCCCAATAGGCGAGCGTCGAGGTGATATAGCCCGGCAGCTGCGTCACCGAAGAGGTGGCGTTGGCCATGATCGGCGGCAGGCCGACCAGCGTCATGGCGCCGAAGGTGAGGAAGGTGCCGCCCCCGGCGACCGCGTTGGCGGCACCTGAAACAAAGCCGGCAACGAAGAGCAGGACCGCATCGAAAAACGTCATTGAGGGAAACGCCAAGGAAAACACTTTGCGGGCTTAGGGGGCATATGGAATGCGCGCAACCCGGCACGGCGGCAATATGATGGTGCCATAGGCGCAAAAAATGCTTTAAAGCGCGTCTCGCCGAAACGGATTCAGGCGACGCGCTTTAAATCCTTGTTTTAATGCATGTCGTTGTCCCAGAACCGTGCCCACTTTCTGGGCGACATGCAATAAGGCGTGACAAAGCGCCGAAATAGCTGTATGTGGCCGCCCGAACCGGAAGAACGGTCTTACAAGAACGCTCTTCTGGGCCCGTCAACAATGGCGGTGTAGCCGTCCCTGTCCGATGCTTATGGCAAAGGACATAGCCGAGCGGTCATTGGAACTGCAAGGCGAGTTGAGGACGCTCTGACTGTCGGAAGAACAAGAAGTGGATTTTTGAGATGGATCTCATCCGTCAGCTCGAGGCCGAGCAGGCCGCCAAGATCGAAGCCAAGCGCAAGCTGCCCGAATTCCAGCCCGGCGACACCGTGCGCGTCCAGGTGCGCGTCACCGAAGGCAGCCGCACCCGCGTCCAGGCCTATGAGGCGTCGTCATCGCCCGTTCCGGCTCCGGCTTCCAGGAGAATTTCACCGTCCGCAAGATTTCCTACGGCGAAGGCGTCGAGCGCGTGTTCCCGATCTACTCGCCGATGGTCGAGGGCGTCGAGATCGTGCGCCGCGGCAAGGTGCGCCGCGCCAAGCTCTATTACCTGCGTGACCGTCGCGGCAAGTCGGCCCGTATCTCGGAAAACACCGGCGTGCGCGCCCGCAAGCTGAACGACGAGGAGCGCGATGCGCTGAACGCCGAGCGCGCCCGCATCGAGGCCGAGAAGGTCGCCGCCGCCGAGGCGCTGGCCGTCGAGAAGGCCGCGCAGGAAGCCGCCGAGAAGAAGGCCGCCGAGGCTGCTTCCGCCGAGTCCGCGTCGGCCGAATAAGGCTCTCGCATCGGTCCTTCGGGACAGATTGTTTGGAAAGGCGGCTTCGGCCGCCTTTTTCATTTGGGCGGTACGCAACGTCGTCACTCCAGCGCGCTGCGTCGCTACGCTCGTTGCTCCGCCCGTGGATGACGAAGATGAGTTGACATCCATTTATCTTGTACGCTAGATAATCGTGCACAAGACAAATGGAGACAAAAAAGATGTCAGCACTCTACACCACGCAGGCTCGCGTCGTTGGCGGCCGTGCGGGCCATGCCGAGACCAGCGACGGCCTGCTCAAGGTCGATCTGGCGATGCCGAAAGAGCTCGGCGGGCAGGGCGGCGCCACCAATCCCGAGCAGCTTTTCGCCGCCGGCTATGCCGCCTGCTTCGAAAGCGCCATCCGCTTCGTGGCACGCAAGCAGAAGCTGCCGCTTCAGGACGCGGCGGTGACGGCCACCGTCAGCCTCTATCCCAACGACCAGGGCGGCTTCAGGCTCGGCGTCGCGCTGGCGGCCGAAACGAAAGGCCTTGATCAGGCGGGCGCGGAAGCGCTTGTATCGGAAGCGCACCAGATCTGCCCCTATTCCAACGCCATCCGGGGCAATATCGACGTGGCGCTTTCCACGGTGGCGCTTGCGGCAAAGGCAGCATGACGACTGAAACCAAAATTCGAGCGAGCGACGTCCCGGCGGATAATGCCGGGACGATTGCCGTTCCGCGTCTCGACCAGCAGCTCTGTTTCGCGCTCTATTCGGCCAGCGGGCTGATGACCAAGCTTTACCGGCCGCTGCTCGATCCACTCGGCCTCACTTATCCGCAATATCTGGCGATGCTGGCGCTGTGGCAGCGTTCGCCCATGACTATCGGCGAGCTCGGCGAGGCGCTGGGGCTGGATTCCGCGACATCGACGCCGCTGGTCAAGCGAATGGAAGCCGGCGGCCTCGTCACCCGGCGCCGCGATGCCGCCGACGAGCGCCGGGTGCTGGTGGAGCCGACGACAAAAGGCCAGGCGCTGCGCGCGAACATGAAGGATATCCAGGTGGCGCTCGACTGCAGCATGCCGCTAGAGCGAGGCGAGCTGAAAGCGCTGCACGGCACGCTTACCCGACTGGTCGCCGGGCTGCGCGACGCCGTTGCGGAGCCTGCGGAATAATCCTTCCCTTGGCCGAGTTCGGAAACCGTGCCGATCAGAGCATGGGAATCCGCTTTGGCGCCTATCCATGCAGCGGATCGGCTTGCAAGGCGCTTGCGGAAAGCTAAAGTCGGCGCCGGATTTTCATGCGTGCCCGCGTAGCGGGCGTTTCAGGTTCTGGGGAGTTTGTCATGACCAAGTCGAAACTGCTGCTGGCCGCCATGCTGGCCTGTCTTCTCGCGCCCGTCGCGGCGCTCGCCGACACGCTGCCCGACCTCGGCGGCAAAAAGGTTGTGGTGGTGACGGAGAACGCCTACCCGCCGCTGCAGTTCATCGACAAGAAGACCGGCAAGCAGATCGGCTGGGAGTATGACGCGATGGACGAGATCGCCAAGCGGCTGAACTTCAAGATCGAGTACCAGAACACCTCCTGGGACGCGATGATCCAGGCGGTTTCCGACAACCAGTACAACATCGGCATGACCGGCATCACCATCAAGGACGAGCGCAAGGCGAAGGTCGACTTCTCCGACCCCTATATGCGTTCGGAACAGTTCATGCTGGTGCGCGGCGACGAGAGCCGCTTCACGGATGCCAAGAGTTTTGCCGCCTTCAAGGACGGGCTGATCGGCGCGCAGGCCGGCACCACGCCCTTCTACACCGCCGTCTACAGCGTGCTCGACGGCAACGAGCAGAACCCGCGGATTAAACTCTTCGAGACCTTCGGCGCCAGCGTGCAGGCGCTGAAGTCCGGTGATGTCGACGTGGTGCTCACCGACGGCACCGCCGGCAAGGGCTATGTCGATGCTTCCGAAGGCAAGCTCAAGCTGATCGGCGGCCCGCTCGGCACCGAGGATTTCGGCTTCATCTTCCCCAAGGGCTCCGATCTGGTGAAGCCCGTCAACGCCGCGATCGCCGCGCTCAAGGCCGACGGCACGCTCGATGCGCTGAACAAGAAGTGGTTCCTCGACTACAAGATGGGGCAGTAACGCGTTTTGGTGCGGGCGGTGCGCTACGGCTACAGGCGGAAAGCCGCGAAAGCCTCATTCCTTCCCACCCCCCTCTGTCCTGCCGGACCCGGCCCTTCGCTATCGCTCCGGGCGTTCGTCGTTCGAAAAGCCAAGCAATTGGCTTTTCGTCCGCTGCGCGGACCTCTCCTCACCCCCCGCAAGGGGGGAGATTGGCAGCTTCGCCGATGGCGCCTTTTCTCCAGCATTGGGAATTGGCGAAAGCGAAGGCGACATCTGATCTCCCCCCTTGCGGGGGAGATGTCCGGCAGGGCAGAGGGGGGTGCTTGGCGCAACCCTTTCGCGATCTTTACACCCGCGGCACCGCCTGATGGCACCCGCATCCTCCACCGCCAAATCCGAATTCCCGTGGTGGCTGGCCGCCGCGGCCGTCCTCGCACTCGCCGCCGCCCTCGCCATTGCGGCGAGCGATATCTACGCCGAGGTCTTCGCCACCGTCGCCAAGGGCATCGGCATCACCATTTTCGTCACCGTGGTCGCGTTCGCACTGGCCTCGGCGCTGGGACTCGGCATCGCGCTGATGGCCTTGTCGGGCTCGCAATGGCTGCGGCAGGTCGCCCGCTTCTATGTCGAGATCATCCGCGGCGTGCCGATCCTGGTGCTGTTGTTCTGGATCGCTTTTGCCGGCGCGCCGGCCTTCGTCGCGGCGTGGAACGCGCTGACGACGCCGCTGCAGAACGCCGGGTTCATCGGCGAATTGCTGGTGCGCGACGTCTCGCTTTTGTGGCGCGCCATCATGGCGCTCACCATTGGCTATTCGGCTTTCATTTCCGAGGTTTTCCGGGCCGGTATCCAGTCGGTCGAGAAGGGCCAGATCGAAGCCGCCAAGGCGCTCGGGCTGACGCGCGTGCAGCGCTTCCGGCTGATCGTCTTCCCGCAGGCAATCCGCACCATCCTGCCGCCGCTCGGCAACGACTTCGTCGCCATGGTCAAGGACTCTTCGCTGGTCTCCGTGCTCGGCGTCGCCGACATCACCCAGATCGGCAAGGTCTATGCCGCCGGCTCCTTCCGCTTCTTCGAGACCTATTCGATCGTCGCCTATGTCTATCTCATCCTGACCGTCGGCCTGTCGCTGGCGCTGCGGGCGCTGGAGCGGCGGCTGCGCCGGCAGCATGAGGAATAGCCGGCAGAGATAGTCCGCGCTACGATCCCGGCTTATCCTGTTCGATGCCTATCCATGGAGGAGCCGACCATGAATTTCGACAAGGCCAATGCGGCGCTGGACTCCGTCTATACGGCCGAGACGCCGGAGGCGCTCGCCAAGGCCTATGCCGAATGGGCGGCGAGCTATGACAGCGAGACCGCCTCGCTCGGCTATCTGCTGCCGTTCCTCATCACCGCCTGGGTGGCGCGCCATGTGCCGGCGGGCGAAGGGCCGCTGCTCGACGCCGGCTGCGGCACCGGCCTGTCGGGACCGTCGCTAAAGGCCTTGGGCTATGGCGACATCGCCGGCCTCGACCTTTCCGACGACATGCTTAAGCTCGCCGGCAGCCGCCAAGCCAATGGCAAGCCGGCCTACAGCGAGCTGAAAAAGGCGATGCTCGGCGGGCCGCTGCCCTGGCCTGACGGCCATTTCCGCGCCTTCTTCTCGACGGGCGTCTTCACCATCGGCCACGCGCCGGCTTCTGGCCTGCACGAGCTGGTGCGCATCACCAAAAGCGGCGGCCACGCCATCTTCACCGTGCGCGACCAGGTTTTTGAGAGCGGCGGCTTCCAGGCGGTGTTCGATGAATTGGAGAAGGCGAAGAAGTGGCGGCCAGTCGAGCAGAGCCCGTGGTTCCGCTGCTATGCCATCGGCGACCCGGACGCGCTGGTAAAGACCTTTGTGTTCGAGGTGTTGTAGCGTCAATCGCCGACGTCGGCGCCGCCCCTCATCGCCCTGCCGGGCACTTCTCCCCGTATAGTGACGGGGAGAAGGGGCTATCCGCGAAGCCGGCTCTCTTCCCTCCAGACTTGGCGATTGGCGAAACCGCCGATGAGAGCGTCCCTCTCCCCGTCACTATACGGGGAGAGGATGCTGGCAGGCAGGTGAGGGGCAGCGCCAGCATCTGGAATCAAACCTGCCTGCAGGTCCCGTGTCTTTGGACGTGCCGCAATTGCCGAAAAGCCAAAACATTGCTATCTACCCCGCCATGGAAGAGCTTTTCGGCGATCCGGCCTATAAGGGTTTCGTGCTGCAGGACAGGAAGCGCCTGCCGTCGCGATTTGCCGCGCGTGTCTGCGGCGCGCTCACCAGCCGACTTAGCCTGGCCGACTGAGGTCGCTTCGCCGGTTTGAAAACCGGCGTCAGCTTTTTCCCATTTTTCAAAATCGACGGATTTACGCATATGAGCGCACCGCGCACCCTCTACGACAAGATCTTCGACGACCATGTCGTCGACCGCCAGGACGATGGCACCTGCCTGCTCTATATCGACCGCCACCTCGTGCATGAGGTCACCAGCCCGCAGGCCTTCCAAGGCCTGCGTATGAGCGGCAGAAAAGTTCGCCATCCGGAAAAGACGCTCGCCGTGGTCGATCACAACGTGCCGACCTCGCCTGAGCGCAAGTTCGGCATCAAGAACGAGGAAAGCCGCATCCAGGTCGAGGCGCTGGCCAAGAACGCCAAGGATTTCGGCATCGAATACTACTCGGAGAACGATGTCCGCCAGGGCATCGTCCACATCATCGGGCCGGAGCAGGGTTTCACGCTGCCGGGCATGACCATCGTCTGCGGCGACAGCCACACGTCGACGCACGGCGCCTTCGGCGCTCTGGCGCACGGCATCGGCACTTCGGAAGTCGAGCATGTGCTCGCCACCCAGACGCTGATCCAGCGCAAGGCCAAGAACATGCTGGTGCGCGTCGACGGCCAGCTTCCGGAAGGCGTCACCGCCAAGGATATCATCCTCGCCATCATCGGCGAGATCGGCACCGCCGGCGGCACGGGCTATGTCATCGAATATGCCGGCGAGGCGATCCGCTCGCTGTCGATGGAAGGCCGCATGACGATCTGCAACATGTCGATCGAGGGCGGCGCGCGTGCCGGCCTGATCGCGCCGGACGAGATGACCTTCGCCTATGTCAAGGACAAGCCGCGCGCGCCGAAGGGCGCTGCCTGGGAATCAGCGCTCGCCTATTGGAAGACGCTGCACTCCGACGAAGGCGCGCATTTCGACAAGGTGGTGGTGCTCGACGCGCAAAAGCTGCCGCCGATCGTCTCCTGGGGCTCCTCGCCCGAGGATGTCGTCTCGGTGCAGGGCGTCGTGCCCAATCCGAAAGAGATCGCCGACGAGAACAAGCGCACGTCGAAGCTGCGCGCGCTGGACTATATGGGGCTGACGCCGGGAACCAAGATCACCGACATCGCGCTCGACCGGGTGTTCATCGGCTCCTGCACCAACGGCCGCATCGAGGACCTGCGCGCCGCTGCCAAGGTGGTCGAGGGCAGAAAAGTCAATCCACGCGTCAACGCAATGATCGTGCCGGGTTCCGGCTTGGTGAAGGAGCAGGCCGAGGCCGAGGGTCTCGACAAGATCTTCGTCGCCGCAGGCTTCGATTGGCGCGAGCCGGGCTGCTCGATGTGCCTGGCCATGAACGACGACCGGCTGAAGCCGCATGAGCGCTGCGCGTCGACCTCGAACCGCAATTTCGAGGGCCGGCAGGGCTTCAAGGGCCGCACGCATCTGGTGTCGCCGGCCATGGCGGCGGCCGCCGCGATCGCCGGCCACTTCGTCGACATCCGCGACTGGAAATAATAACCAACTGCAAACGCGATAAGGCCCGGACCGCGCTTGCGATCCGGGCTTTAAATTAGCTTTGTTGCGCTCAACGGTCGCCGCGTCGAATGATCTTGTGAAACTCCTCGCGCCGGCCAGGCTCGTCGGCAGCGACCACCAGCGCCAGTTTTTGCTCGTCGAAAATCCCGAACCATTCATCCCATTCGACCAGTTCGTAGCCGCCGGCATTGAATGGCCGCTCCGGCCGGTCTTCGTCCTCATAGGCGTTCTGGCCGAAAACCAGGCGCAGCATGGGTTGCGTTCCGGCCTCGGGCGAGACGTCGACAATGGCCGGAAATCCGGCGCGTGCCGTCGCCCAGGAACGGATCGCATCGTGATCGGTCAGAGTGATTGTACCGGCCATCGGCGTTCTCCTGTTTTGTTGAAAACGCCGGTCTTACCGAGCTGTTCCGTGCCGTGGCTTAACCGCTTGTTTGCGCTTCCGTACTAGCATCTCCCCCTGGGTAAGTTGGGGAAAGTCGCAGTCCTTTGGACACCGGTCTGCTCATAGCGCTGCTCAATCCGACAATAGCGCTGGCGCTTGGCGCTGCGTTCCTCGTGTTATGGTTTTATCAGCGTCACCGCCCGTATCTGGCGGTGCTGGCGGCGAGCTACTGCCTGTCGGCGCCGGGTTTCCTGCTGCAATATTTCACGCTCCCGGTCGGCATCGTGGCGACCAAGCTGATCTCCAACATATGCTTCACGATCGCCGCCTGCTGTCTTTCCGGCGCGATCGTCGCACGCTACGGCCGGCGCGTGCCCTATATCGGCATCGCATCATGACCGGCGGCGGGCTCGCCGCCTTCGCATGGTTCATGTTCGTCCAGCCGGATCTCACCTGGCGCGTGCTCGCCATGAATTTCGGCTTCGGCGCCTTGAGCCTGCTCGTCGCCGCCGAGCTCAGGACGGTGCGCAACAATGGGCCGACGGAGAAGATCCTGTTCGTGCTGTCGCTGCTTTCGGCGCTGAACTTCACCGCCCGTACCCTGATCGTCATCGTCGCGCATGGACCGTTCCCGAGCTATGACGGCTTCTACGGCTCGTCCTATTGGACGACGGCGCTGCTCTCGCATGCGCTCTTGTCGCTCTTGATCGCGCTCTGCCTGTTCACGGCGGCGGCGCTCGATGTGATGAAGGCATTGAAGGCCGAAACCCACACCGATCCGCTGTCCGGCCTGCTTAACCGCCGCGGCTTTGAGGAACGGGCGGCACATCTGCTCGATCAATGCGCCAAGGCAGGATTCCCTATCGCCTTGGTGCTTGCCGATCTCGATCACTTCAAGGCGCTCAACGACCAGCACGGACATGAGGCGGGCGACCGGGTGATTGCCGATTTCGCCGCCAAGCTGCGCCTTGCCACGGGCACGCATGGCGCCGCCGGCCGCATCGGCGGCGAGGAGTTCGCCGTGCTCCTGCCGCTCAGCGATCTCGGCTCGGCGCGCCTGTTTGCCGAAGCGATCCGCAGCTACTATTCGGCCGGCGCTATCGACGGGCTTCCCCCTGGCGTCAGGGTGACGGCGAGCTTCGGCGTCGCCGCCCGCACCGGCAATGAGGGGCTGGCGCCGCTGATGCGGCGGGCCGACGAGGCGCTCTACAAGGCCAAGCGGAACGGCCGCGACAGCGTCCGTCTTTCCTACGAGCGCCCCGAAACCGCCTTCGCGCCCGAACTACTCAGCGTCTAGAGCGCTTGGTCTCGACGCAATTCCGGACAGAAGGCTACGGCGAAGTCGCCGAGCTTCGCCGTTTCACGCCTTTCCTGGAATGCTCTAGCGGCAGGGGCTGAGGTTGGGCATCTCGCCGTCGGAAAGCCCGTACATATAGGAGCGGCCCTTCACGAAGACCGGCGGCTGGTAGCAGCCCGGCGCGCCGGCATCGTCCTCGTAGATCACGTCGGGCTGGCCGGCACCGGTGAAGTCGGAAAGCTGCTTGGCGTGCCTGCCCTCGCCGACGATGATGCGCTTGTAGCCGGCGGCGCTGTCGATGACGAGATTGCCGAAGGAATCGGCATAGACGCGGTCGTGGTGACGCAAACCCGCCTCGGCCGGCATGGCAACCGCTGCGGCGAGTGCCGCCAGCGTGATGGCCGCGAAGCTTGCCCGCACTGAATTCGAACGCATGTCGCTCTCCCTTGATCGACGCGAGTGATCGCGCCTGGAATCGGGTTCGAATCAGAAATTAACTCTTTCTTAACCTTTGTTAAGAGGTGGGCGGCTTTCGGCGCCGGTTCTTAATGAACATGGTTAATTTCGTGGGCTGGTTGCTGACGCGCAGCAGCATGGTCGCGGAGTCCGACCCGGCCCGGCTGGCTCCGGGTGAACTTGATCTTGTCGCGCCGCGTGGCTAGCGTGCCGCGCACGAAAGGGGCAGCACATGGCGTTTAGCCGCACGGTTCGGGTGTCGCTCGTTGTTCCGCTGCTTCTTGCGGCCGCTGCCTGCGTGCCGCAGGACGGCGCCCCCAAGGTAGCGAGCACGGTCTCGCCTGCTCCGGCTCAGCAGCCTACCGCACCAGCGGCGCCCCCAATATCTGCAACATCTAAGGCACCTGGAACCTCCGCGCCGCCTGCAACCAAAATCATCACCGACCTGACCGCGCCGCGAACCACCGTGGGTACGGCCACCTATCGATGCGGCAATGGCGGCACCATCACCATCCAGAATCTCGGCTCGTCGTTGCGTGTGTTCGGGCCGGATGGCGCGGCCGAAGAGTTCGCGGCGTCGCCTGCCAATCAGAGCAGCCGCTACCAGGAAGCGGCGACGCATGACGCAATCGTGATTGACGGACGCGAGGCGCTGCTGATGAAGAGAGGGTCGACGCCACAGACCTGCAAAAGATGATGGCGGCTTGTCGCACTGCAGCGAACACTGCGCCGGCTTCAAAACAGCCGCTAATCGATTGAAGCGGAATTTCCCCTTTTTGTCACACTAAATGACGTTTCCAAAACGATTTTCCGGCTTTGACGCGGTGCAAAAAGCACATTAGAAACCGCCTATCCGAAGCCATATAGGGAGGCGGCAAATGCCGTCCTTCGCGGCTCCGGAACGTCGAACTGGGGGAGCCATGAGCAAATCACCAGCCACCCGCGCAGTTGCCAGACATGAACGGCCGCTTTCGCCGCATCTGACGATCTACCGGCCGCCGATCACGATGACGATGTCGATCATCCATCGCATCACCGGCGGCGCGCTCTATTTCGGAACCTTGCTGGTGGCGGCATGGCTGATCGCGGCTTCGACCTCGCAGGCCGCGTTCGACTGGGTCAACTGGGCCTTCGGCTCCTGGCTCGGCCGGCTGGTCCTGTTCGGCTACACCTGGGCGCTGATGCATCACATGCTGGGAGGGCTGCGCCACCTCGTCTGGGATACCGGCGTGGGGCTCGAAAAGCACACCGCCTCCAAGATCGCCTGGGCAACGCTCGCCGGCTCGATCGTGCTCACGCTTTTGATCTGGATCGCCGGCTATATGGCGCGAGGGGCTTTCTGATGAACGCGAACAACACCGACATGCGCACACCGCTGGCCAAGTGCGCGGCCTGGGCTCGGCCCGCGAAGGCACCGGCCATTTCTGGCGCCAGCGGCTGACGGCGATCGCCAACATCCCGCTGATCCTGTTCTTCGTCGGCTTCCTGATCGCGGTCAACGGCCACGGCTATACGGATGTGCGCGCTTCGCTCGCCAATCCCTTCGTGGCGCTGGTGCTGTCGCTCGTGCTCATCTCCGGGCTCTACCATATGCGGCTCGGCATGCAGGTGATCATCGAAGACTATGTGCATGGCGAGGGCATGAAGCTGGCGCTGATCGCTCTCAATACATTCTTCTCGATAGCGGTTGGCGTCGCCTCGCTCTTCGCCCTTCTCAAACTGGCATTCGGAGGCTGAAGTCTTGGCCAAGGACGCATCAAACGCCAACACGGCTTCCGCCTACACTTTTGTCGACCACAAATTCGATGTGGTGATCGTCGGCGCCGGCGGCGCCGGCCTGCGCGCCACGCTCGGCATGGCCGAGCAAGGCTTACGCACCGCCTGCATCACCAAAGTGTTCCCGACGCGCTCGCACACGGTGGCGGCGCAGGGCGGCATCGCCGCCTCGCTCGCCAATATGGGCCCCGACAACTGGCAGTGGCACCTCTTCGACACCGTGAAGGGCTCTGACTGGCTGGGCGACATCGACGCCCAGGAATATATGGTGCGGGAGGCGCCTGCCGCCGTCTACGAGCTCGAGCATTACGGCGTGCCGTTCTCGCGCACCGAAGAGGGCAGGATCTACCAGCGGCCGTTCGGCGGCATGATGATGAATTTCGGCGAAGGCCCGCCGGTGCAGCGCACATGCGCGGCCGCCGACCGTACCGGCCATGCCATGCTGCACACGCTCTACGGCCAATCGCTGAAGAACAACGCGCAGTTCTTCATCGAGTATTTCGCGCTCGACCTGATCATGGAGCCGGACGGCACCTGCACCGGCGTCGTCGCCTGGAACCTCGACGACGGCACCATCCATCGTTTTTCGGCAAAGATGGTGGTGCTGGCGACCGGCGGCTATGGCCGCGCCTATTTCTCGGCCACCTCGGCGCATACCTGCACCGGCGACGGCGGCGGCATGGCCGCACGCGCCGGCCTGCCGCTTCAGGACATGGAGTTCGTGCAGTTCCATCCGACCGGCATCTATGGCGCCGGCTGCCTGATCACCGAAGGCGCGCGCGGCGAGGGCGGCTATCTCGTCAATTCCGAGGGCGAGCGCTTCATGGAGCGCTATGCGCCGTCGGCCAAGGACCTTGCCTCGCGCGACGTGGTCTCGCGCTGCATGACGATGGAGATCCGCGAGGGCCGCGGCGTCGGTCCGAAGAAGGATCACATCTTCCTTCACCTCGACCATCTCGATCCGGCCGTGCTGCATGAAAGGCTGCCGGGGATTTCGGAGTCGGCAAAGATCTTCGCCGGCGTCGACCTGACCAAGGAGCCGATCCCGGTGCTGCCGACCGTGCACTACAATATGGGTGGCGTGCCGACCAACTATTGGGGCGAGGTGCTCAACCCGACGTCGAGAAGCCCGGACAAGGTGTCGCCCGGCCTGATGGCGGTGGGCGAGGCCGGCTGTGCCTCGGTGCATGGCGCCAACCGGCTGGGCTCCAACTCGCTGATCGACCTCGTCGTGTTCGGCCGCGCGGCGGCGCTGCGCGCCGGCCAGGTGATCGACCGCAAGTCGGCGATCCCTTCGCCCAACGCGGCCTCGGTCGAGAAGATCATGGATCGCTTCGACAAGCTTCGCCACGCCAACGGCTCGACGCCGACGGCGGCGTTGCGCGAGAAGATGCAGAAGGCGATGCAGGAGGACGCGGCGGTGTTCCGCACCCAGGAGTCGCTGGACAATGGCTGCAAGCGGATTTCGCAGGTCTGGGGCGAGCTCAAGGACCTGAAAGTGTTCGACCGCTCGATGATCTGGAACTCCGATCTGGTCGAAACGCTGGAGCTGGAAAACCTGATGGCCAACGCCATCACCACCGTCCATGGCGCCGCGGCGCGCAAGGAGAGCCGTGGCGCGCACGCTCGGGAGGACTTCACCGCACGCGACGATGCCAACTGGCGCAAGCACACGCTGGCCCGCGTCGGCGAGGACGGCAAGGTGACGCTGACCTACCGGCCGGTGCACACCGAGACGCTGCTGGCGGAAAAGGACGGCGGCATCAACCCGGCCAAGATCGCGCCTAAGGCGCGAGTGTATTGACGATGGCGCTGGCGGCCGCGGGATATTCCGGCACGCCCCTTCCGGCCAAGCTCGGCCTGAAGGACGGCATGGTCGCGGCCTTCATCGCGCTGCCGCCGGAGCTCGACGATCTGGCCGAAGCCGTGAAGTTTGCCGGGGTCGATCGGCTGTCCAGGTGGTCGGCGATCTCGGGCAACCGGAAATACGATGCCGTGCACGCCTTCACCCGGCGGCGCGCCGAGATCGAGGACGGCTTGGCCGCCATCGAGACGGCGATCAAGCGCGACGGCATGGTCTGGGTTTCCTGGCCGAAGAAGGCATCGAAGGTGCCGACAGACGTCACCGAGGACGTGATCCGCGCCGAGGCCCTGAAGCGCGATCTCGTCGACGTCAAGGTCGCCGCCGTGAATGAAATCTGGTCCGGGCTGAAGCTCGTCATCCGAAAGGACCGCAGGTAATGGTCGAACTCACGCTTCCCAAGAATTCGAAAGTCCAGCAGGGCAAGACCTGGCCGAAGCCGGAGGGCGCCACCAACCTGCGCGAATACCGCATCTACCGCTGGTCGCCGGACGATGGCGAGAACCCGCGCATGGACACCTATTTCGTCGACATGGACGATTGCGGGCCGATGGTGCTCGACGCCCTGCTGTGGATCAAGAACAAGATCGATCCGACGCTGACGCTGCGCCGCTCCTGCCGCGAAGGCATTTGCGGTTCCTGCGCCATGAATATCGACGGCTCGAACACGCTTGCCTGCACCAAGGGCACCGATGACATTTCCGGCGCGGTGAAGATCTACCCGCTGCCGCATATGCCGGTGATCAAAGATCTGGTGCCGGACCTCACCACTTTCTACGCCCAGCACGCCTCGATCGAGCCGTGGCTGAAGACGGTCTCGCCGACGCCCGCCAAGGAGTGGCTGCAGAGCCATGAAGACCGCGAGAAGCTCGACGGGCTCTATGAATGCATCCTGTGCGCCTGCTGCTCGACCTCGTGCCCGAGCTACTGGTGGAACGGCGAGCGTTATCTCGGCCCGGCGACGCTGCTGCAGGCCTATCGCTGGCTGATCGACAGCCGCGACGAGGCAACCGGCGAGCGGCTCGACAATCTCGAAGATCCGTTCCGGCTCTATCGCTGCCACACCATCATGAACTGTGCGCAGACTTGCCCCAAGGGACTGAACCCCGCCAAGGCGATCGCCGAGATCAAGAAGATGATGGTGGAGAGACGGGTTTAGTCCCGTAGGTCGCTCGCGATAGTCTCGGACGCAGCGATCCTTCGCGCCCCCCCTCTGGCCTGCCGGCCATCTCCCCCACTTGGGGGAGATTGGCTGTCATCGCGCTTTCGCCAATCTCCAACGTTGAAGGGCGGACGCCATCGGCGAAGCTGCCGATCTCCCCCCAAGTGGGGGAGATGTCCGGCAGGACAGAGGGGGGCGCTGTCCCGCCGACATTGAGAAGTTCTGCCCCTGTCGCGATGCTGGAATGTCTGTCAAAATTGCAGTGCAAAAGAACCGATAGCCGATCCCATGACCGATCTTCCCATCCTCTCCCCCGCCGAAGCGCGCGTGCTCGGCTCGCTGATCGAGAAGAAGGAGCTGACGCCGGACGTCTATCCGCTGACGCTCAACGGCGCGCATGCGGCGGCCAACCAGAAGACGGCGCGCGAGCCGGTGATGGTGCTGGAGCTTACCGAGGTCAGGCGGGCGCTGAGCCAGCTCGAACAGAAGGGCCTGGTGCGGCAGGCCTTCGCCTCGCGTGTCGAGCGCTACGAGCATCTGATGGCGCAGCGCTTTTCGCTGACCACGCCGCAGATCGCGATCGTCGGGCTGCTGCTCCTGCGCGGCGCGCAGACGGCGCACGAGCTGCTCGCGCGCGCGGAACGCATGGCGCGCTTTGGGTCGATCGAAGAGCTGCGCGACAATCTCGACCTGATGATCGGCCGTCGGCCGCCACTGATCCAGTTGCTCGACCGCGCGCCCGGCCAGCGCGAGGAGCGCTATGTGCATCTCCTGAGCGGACCGGTGGAAATGACGGCGGCGACAGCGCCCTGGCAGCCGCCGGCATCACCGGACTCTGATCTGGAGGCACGGGTCAGGGCGCTCGAGGAAGAAGTCGCGGCGTTGCGTGCGAAGATCGAGGCGCTCGGTGGGTAGCCACTAACCGAAACGTCGGCGGGACAGCGCCCCCCTCTGTCCTGCCGGACATCTCCCCCACAAGGGGGGAGATCAGATTTCATCGCGGCTTTCGCCAATCTCCACCGTCGCAGGGACAAGCGAGGCGCGGAAGCTGCCAATCTCCCCCCAAGTGGGGGAGATGGCCGGCAGGCCAGAGGGGGGCGCGAAGGATTGCTGCTGTCCAATGGATAACGCAGTTATCCCAACCTTGCGTCGAGCGACACCTTGATCGCCCCGAGCGCCTTCGAGACCGGGCATTCGGCCTTGGCTTTCTCGGCCAGTTCCTTGAACTTCGCCGCGTCGATGCCCGGAACCTTGCCGACCAGGGTGATGGCGCTGCCGGTGATGCCGGTGCCGGGCACCAGCGTCACCACCGCCTTGGCGTCGAGCTCGGCCGCTGGCGTGCCGTTCTCAGCCAGGAAGTGCGACAGCTGCATGGCGTAGCATCCGGCATGCGCCGCGGCGATCAGCTCTTCCGGATTGGTGCCGGATTTGCCGCTCTCGTCCTCGAAACGAGCCTTGAAGGAATAGGGCGTGCCCTTCAAGGTGCCGCTCTGGGTGTCCAGCGTGCCCTTGCCCTCTTTCAGATTGCCTTTCCAGACGGCGTTTGCGGTGCGGTCCATGAAGTCCTCCTGGCCTGTCGGCGCCGGCGGGCGCCGGCGTTCTCCTGAACTATAGCGCGGGCGCGCCGGAAGACCATCCTAAGGCGTGTTGAGATTCGGGTCAGGCCGGCCTCACCTGAATCTCATCCGCCCCCCGCCAGACTTGGCGGCGCAGGGGCAAAATCCCTGAAAAAAATGCACATGCAAAAATGTCGACTTCCACCATGCCAGACCGTCCTGCGGGCGGCCATGGAGTTTACGGCCGATGGAGGTTCAGGATGGACAATCTGTTTTTCGCAATTTGGAGCCGCCCCGGCCGAAGGGCTCGGCGACCGGAAGAGTTCTGGCTGGATCCGCCGCCGCTCGGCCTCGGCCGGCTGGTGGCGGCCGTGGCCATCATCGGGGTGGCGGCATGCCTGCTCGATCATGCTGCGGCGGTCAGGAGCAAGGCTGACAGCGTCGTCGTCGCCTCATATGGTTCATCACAAGAAGGGAACTGACAATGAAGTATGTGCTGCTGGTCTATGGCGAGGAAAAAGATCTCTTCGCGCTCACGCCGGAAAGATCGGCCAAGCTCGACGCCGACTCGCTCGCCTATGACAGGGAACTCGACCGACAAGGCAAGCTGATCATCGCGCAGGCCTTGCAACCGGTGGGAAAGTCGAAGTCACTCAGGCGGCGCAAGGGCAAGCGGCTGGTCACCGACGGTCCGTTTGCCGAGACCAAGGAGCAATTGCTCGGCTTCGTCATGGTCGAGGCGGCGGATCTCGAGGAGGCGCTGGCGATCGCCGACGGCATTCCGCTGGCCGAGCTCGGCACCGTCGAGGTGAGGGCGATCTACGACATACCCGGGTCATGAAGTCGTCGTATGGCGGTCGCGCAGTCTTTATTCTGATGCATGTCGTTCTCCCAAAACCGCTGAGCACTTTTGGGCGACATGCATTAGGGATTTCTTAGCTGCCGCAACCGTCGCGTGTTGAAGCGATGCTGCACTTCTCCTATCGTTGCCGGGGTTTCGGGGGATTCGGCATGCCTTTCCTGATCGCTGTACTTGGCCTGCTCGGCGCCGCGGCCATCTGGTGGTACCGGATGAAAGCGATGAACGAGGCCGCGCGCGAGGTCGCCGACGTCGTCGGACGCGTGCAAGGCAACATCCGCCGCAAGAAGCTGCGCAAGCAGGCAGCACTTTCGCCCTTGACGGCGATCGACGATCCGGTGGTGGCGGCCGCGACGCTGATCACCGCCATCGTTTCGGAACAGGGTCCGATCCTGCCGCAGCGCGAGGCCGTCATCCGCGAGGTGATCGCGCAGATTGCCGAGAGCCCGAAGAAGACCGACGAGGCGGTCGTCTACGCCAAATGGGCCGCGTCGCAGGTCGACGACACGACGATCGTCATCGACAAGCTGGCACCGTTCCTGCGCGAGCGCCTCGACCCGCACGAGCGGGATGATCTGCTCAGGATGCTGAACCGCGTCGCGCAAGGCGGCGAGCAGCGCCTGCGGATCGCCGACCAGCGGATGCTGAGGCTGCGGCAGAAGCTCGGCTTCGAGGTGAATTAGGCCTGTGGGCAGTCAACTCGGGATATTAAGCTAATCTCAAACGTTGGCGCCGCCCCTCACCTGCCTGCCGGCATCCTCTCCCCGTATAGTGACGGGGAGAGGGGCGCTCTCTTCGCCGATTTCGCTAATCGCTAGCGATGCAAGAATGGCGACGAGGCTGCGGCCAGCCCTTTCTCCCCGTCACTATACGGGGAGAAATGCCCGGCAGGGCAATGAGGAGCGGCGCCAACATCAAGCCGATCTGCCTAAACGTTGCTACCTTCGATCGTTTCTCAGCGCTCCTGTGCAGGTCAGATTGCCTCACCCTTCAACAGCCTTGGCGTATCACCTGACAGTCCCGAGGCCTGGCGGATGAAGAAATCCTTGAGCTTCGGCATCCGTTCGACAAGGCCAAGGCCGATGTCGCGCACGGCGCGCAGCGGACCGATGTCGTTGGAAAACAGCCGGTTCAGCACATCGGTGGTGATCCCCATTTGCAGCGTGTCGAAGCGTCGCCATTGCTGATAGCGTTCGAGCACGTCGAGCGCGCCGATGTCCTGGCCGAGCCGGTCGGCCTCGACCAGCACCTCGGCAAGTGCCGCGACATCCTTGAAGCCGAGATTGAGGCCCTGGCCGGCGATCGGATGGATGCCGTGGGCGGCGTCGCCGGCGAGCGCGATGCGCGGCGCCACGAAGGCGCGCGCAAGCGTCAGGCCAAGCGGCCAGGCGCGCGGCTTGTCGGCGACGCGGATCTCGCCGAGCTTGAGCCCAAAACGCTGCTCCAGTTCGTGCTCGAAGACGAACTCGTCGCCTTCGACCAGTTTTTGCGCGTCTTCCGTGCGCTCGACCCAGACGATCGAGGAGCGATTGGTCCCGTCCTTGTCGGGTTTCAGCGGCAGCGTGGCGAAGGGGCCGGCCGGCAAGAAATGTTCCTCGGCGCGGCCGTTGTGCGGGCGCTCATGCGCCACGGTGCAGACGATGCCGGACTGGCCGTATTCCCATTTCACCGTCTTGATGCCGGCCATGTCGCGCAGCTTCGAATTGACGCCGTCGGCGGCGATCAGCAGCCGCGCCTTCAGCGCAGCGCCGTCGGCCAGATGCACGGTGATGCCGGCGCCGTTGGTGTCGAAGGCGCTGACGGCCATGCCTTCGATGATGTCGATGCCGAGCTTTTTGGCCCGTCTGCGGAGCGCACCGTTCAGAACCCGGTTGGCCACCATATGGGCGAAGGGCTCGCCGGGTGCCACTTCGCCGTCGAAGGTGAGGAACACCGGACGCACCGGATCGGCGGCGCGCGAATCGGTGATGATCATTTCGGTGATCGCCTGCGCCTCGGGCGCGATCTCGTTCCAGACGCCGAGCTGCTCCAGCATGCGGCAGGCCGCGGCGGCGATCGCCGAGGCGCGGCCGTCCTTCTGCCAGACGCCGGCAGGAGCCGCGTCGACAATGGCGACGCCGAGGCTCGGGCGCGCCTGTTTCAGCGATACGGCTGCGGCAAGACCGACATAACCGGCGCCCGCCACCAACACGTCCAGCGATGTTTTGTCCTCTGCATCCGCCTTGCGCTCCACCATGGCACTTTCCTTTCGCGGCCTCCGGCGGCGGCCGTTGCAGCTTGACTGCCCGCCTGTCCTGTCCGAAACCCGCCATGGCACATCTTTGAAGGACGCGGAACATGACGGCGGCGATGGACGAGCTTCTCGACATTCTCGACCTCGAGCAGCTCGAACACAACCTGTATCGTGGTCGCAGCCCCAAGCTCGACTGGCAGCGGGTGTTCGGTGGCCAGACCATCGCCCAGGCGCTGGTCGCGGCCCAACGCACGGTCGAGCCCGAGCGCCATGTGCATTCGCTGCACGGCTATTTCATGCGGCCCGGCGACACCAAGGTGCCGATCGTCTACGAGGTCGACCGCATCCGCGACGGCGGCTCCTTCACCACGCGCCGGGTGGTGGCGATCCAGCACGGGCAGGCGATCTTCTCGCTGGAAGCCTCGTTCCAGCAGGACGAGGTGGGGCTGGAGCATCAACTGCCGATGCCGCGCGACGTGCCGGCGCCCGACACGCTTTTGTCGCAGCGCGAGCTTTTGGGCAAATTCGGCGAGGCGGTGCCGGAAGGCATCAAGCGCTACTGGGAGCGCGACCGGCCGATCGAGATGAAGCCGGTGATGCTGAAGCACTATACCAGCCGCGAGAAGCTGGAGCCTGAGCAGAACATCTGGATCCGCACCACCGGTCCGGTGCCGGAAGACCGCGCCACGCAGGCGGCGGTCCTCGCCTACCTTTCCGACATGACGCTGCTCGATACCTCGACCTTCGCGCATGGCCGCGCCATCTTCGACCGAGACATCCAGGCGGCCAGCCTCGACCATGCGATGTGGTTCCACCGCAGCCATTCGCTGGACGACTGGATCCTCTACACGCAGGACAGTCCCTCGACGCAAGGCTCGCGCGGTTTCACCCGCGGGTCGCTGTTCGCGCGCGACGGAACCCTGATCGCCTCGGTTGCCCAGGAAGGCCTCATCCGGCTGAAACGATGAGCCGGCTTCGAGTAGCAGCCTAGAAAACAGGCATTTTATAAAATTTGCCTATTTCTTAATCAGTCACCCTGACGCCCTCGCGCACGAAAAATGTGCAAGGGTCGCCCATCCCCTTTGTTTACAACAGGTTAACGGCCTGCTTCGGCAATTGGCACGGAGCTTGAATCCTGTCCGGCACTCTCCGGCTCTCCTCGGGATCGGTGAAGGTGTGCAAACGCGGGGGACCGCAACAGCAAAGGGTGAGACCTTATGAAAATCGTGATGGCAATCATCAAGCCGTTCAAGCTCGACGAGGTGCGCGAAGCGCTCACCGCCGTCGGCATCCAGGGCCTGACCGTCACCGAAGTCAAAGGCTACGGGCGTCAGAAGGGGCATACGGAAATCTACCGCGGCGCGGAATATGCGGTCAGCTTCCTGCCCAAGATCAAGATCGAAGTCGCCGTCGGCGCCGACATGGTCGACAAGGCCGTCGAAGCCATCAGCGCGGCCGCCAAGACCGGCCAGATCGGCGACGGCAAGATCTTCGTCTTCGGCATCGACCAGGCCGTGCGCATCCGCACCGGCGAAACAGACACCGACGCGCTCTAAAGCGGCGACCCAGCTATTCCAACGGAGAGTTCAATGAATATTCCTTCCACCTTGAAGACGACGGGACGCGCGGCCGCTCTCGTAGCGCTCAGCACGGTCGCCGCCTTGGCGCAGGAAGCTGCTCCTGCAGCCACGGCCGCCGCGCCGGCTACTCCCGCGCCTGTGCTCGACACCGGCAACACCGCCTGGATGCTGACCTCGACGGCGCTGGTGCTGATGATGACCATTCCGGGCCTGGCGCTGTTCTACGGCGGCATGGTGCGCAAAAAGAACGTGCTTGCCACCATCATGCAGAGCTTCGCCATCACCTGCCTGGTGACGGTGCTGTGGTTCATGTTCGGCTATTCGCTGGCCTTCTCCGACGGCGGCGGCATGAACGCCTATCTCGGCGGCTTCTCGAAATTCTTCCATCATGGCATCACCACCTCGACGCTGTGGCTGCCCGGCGTGGCGAACATTCCTGAATTCGTCTTCTCGATGTTCCAGCTGACCTTCGCCATCATCACGCCGGCGCTGATCGCTGGTGCCTTCGCCGAGCGCATGAAGTTCTCGGCGCTCTTGATCTTCATGGGCCTGTGGCTGGTCTTCGTCTACGCGCCGATCGCGCACTGGGTGTGGGGCGGCGGCTTCCTCGGCTCGGCCGGCGTTCTCGACTTCGCTGGCGGCACGGTCGTCCATATCAATGCCGGCGTCGCGGGCCTGGTCTGCGCGCTGGTGCTCGGCAAGCGCGAGGGCTATGGCACCACCAACATGGCGCCGCACAACCTCGTCTATTCGGTGATCGGCGCTTCGCTGCTGTGGGTCGGCTGGTTCGGCTTCAATGCCGGCTCGGAGCTCGCCGCCGACGGCCTCGCCGGTGCTGCGATGATCAACACGCAGGTCGCCACCGCCGCCGCGGCGCTGGCTGGATGTTCGCCGAATGGATCGTCGCCAAGAAGCCTTCGGTGCTCGGCATCATCTCGGGTGCTGTCGCCGGCCTGGTCGCGGTGACCCCGGCCTCCGGCTTCGTCAACCCGACCGGCGCCTTCATCGTCGGCATCGTCGCCGGCGTGCTCTGCTACATCTCGGCGGTCAAGGTGAAGCACATGTTCGGCTATGACGACTCGCTCGACGCTTTCGGCGTGCACGGCGTCGGCGGCGTCATCGGTGCGCTGCTCACCGGCGCGCTCGCCGATCCGGCGATCAACGCGCTCGGCAAGGGCGCTTCGGTCGGCACGCAGATCTACGGCATCGTCTTCACCATCCTGTGGACGGCGATCGCCACCTTCGTGATCCTCTTCATCGTCAAGGCGCTGGTCGGCCTGCGTCCGAGCAGCCAGGAAGAGGTCGAAGGTCTCGACGTCACCCAGCACGGCGAAGTGGTGCCGTAAGGAACGTTACCGGCGCCGGCATCCTCCCGCCGGCACGGAAGACAATCCCGTCGTGACGCTCTCGAAAGGGGCTCACGCCTTGAGGCCCGGAGCAATCCGGGCCTCCTTTTTTGGGAAATCGCATGTGTCGGAGACCGGGCGGCGCCGGTAAAAGGCCATGGTTAATGCGGCCTTAACCTTCCCACCGATAGTCTGTCGTTCGAATCTGCCGGAGTGCGCCAAGCCCCCGGCCAGGCAACGACTTACGGGGAAGACGCATGCGTTCAGGCGCTTCAGCACCGCTCGCGCTGACCGATACGGGGCACGGCATCCAGGCGTTCGCGCGGCGGCAGGTCGGACGGCTGGTCGGCGCCGGCCTGTTCGTGTTCACCGCCTTCGGCGTCGCCAGCCTCGCCACCTGGAACGTCGCCGATCCGAGCTTCTCGCACGCCACCAACAACATCGTCACCAATGCCATGGGCTATGTGGGCGCGGTGTTTTCCGACCTCGCCATGCAGTTCTTCGGCCTTGCCGCGGTCGCGGGCCTGGTGCCGGCGGTGATCTGGGGCTTTCTTCTCTTCACCGCGCGCGGCGTCGACAGGCTGCCGAAGCGCGGGCTCGCCTGGTTCGGCTTCGCGCTGCTTGCGGCGGCGATGGTCGGCTGCGTCACCCCACCCAACACCTGGCCGCTGCGACCGGCCTCGGCGGCGTGTTCGGCGACATGGTGCTGAAGATCCCGGGGATCGCCGTCGGCGGCTACCCGAAGGGGCTCTTCGCCAGCATCATCGCCGTTGTGTTTGCAGCACCGGCCCTTTGGCTGTTCGCCTATGGCTCGGCGCTGATTGCGCGCAAGAACGGCTTTGCGGTCATGGAGCGCGCCGCCGAGCCCGATCCGCGCGAGCAGGACGAGCTGCTGTTCGAGGATGAGGACGAGGGCGACGAAGGCATTCTTGCGCTTGGCGCCATCACTCATTGGTGGCTGTCGTTCCGTGCCTGGATGCACCGCCGCGCCGCGCGCCGCAGGCTGGAACGCGACGAATTCGAGCCGCAGATGGAGCCGCGGGCGAGCGCCTGGCGGCGCGCCGCCGAGCGGGTCGAGTCGGCCGAGTTCGCCGAGTCCCGGATGAGCCCCGGCGGCCGTGCCCGCGTCGAGCCGGAATTCTTCGCCGCCATGGTCAACGACCGCAGCGCCTCGGTCGATCCGGTCGACGACGATGTCTTCGACGACGAGGAGGAACAAGACGTCGATTTCGACGACGAGCAGCCTGTCCAGCGCCGCGCCAATGTGCGCAACTTCCGCTCCGATGCGGCGACCCGCGTCGAAGCCCCGGCGCCGCGCCCGGTGCAAGGCGCGCGCGTCCAGCGCGAGGCGCAGACCTCGCTGATCGGCTCAGGCACGTTCGAGATGCCGTCGCTGCATTTCCTGTCCGAACCTAAGAACGTGGCTAAGGACCCGAGCCTGTCGAAGGATGCGCTGGAGCAGAACGCAAGGCTGCTGGAAGGCGTGCTCGAGGATTTCGGCGTCAAGGGCGAGATCATCCATGTCCGCCCGGGCCCGGTCGTCACGCTCTATGAGCTCGAGCCGGCGCCCGGCATCAAATCCTCACGCGTCATCGGCCTTTCCGACGATATCGCCCGCTCTATGAGCGCGATCGCCTGCCGCGTCGCCGTCGTGCCCGGCCGCAACGCCATCGGCATCGAACTGCCGAACGCCAAGCGCGAGACGGTCTATCTGCGGGAAATCATGGCGAGCCGCGACTTCGAGACGACCAAGGCCAAGCTCGCGCTGGCCCTCGGCAAGACGATCAACGGCGAGGCGGTCATCGTCGACATCGCCAAGATGCCGCACGTGCTGGTCGCCGGCACCACCGGCTCGGGCAAGTCGGTCGCCATCAACACCATGATCCTGTCGCTGCTCTACCGGCTGACGCCGCAGGAATGCCGGCTGATCATGATCGACCCGAAGATGCTCGAACTTTCCGTCTATGACGGCATCCCGCATTTGCTCACCCCGGTCGTCACCGATCCGAAGAAGGCGGTGGTGGCGCTGAAGTGGACCGTGCGCGAGATGGAGGACCGCTACCGCAAGATGTCCAAGGTCGGCGTGCGCAACATCGACGGCTTCAATGCGCGCGTCAGCCAGGCCGAGAAGAAGGGCGAAAAAATCTCGCGCACGGTGCAGACCGGCTTCGACCGCCAGACCGGCGAGGCGATCTACGAGACGGAGGACCTCGATCTCGAGCCGATGCCCTATATCGTGGTCATCATCGACGAGATGGCCGACCTGATGATGGTGGCCGGCAAGGACATCGAAGGCGCGGTGCAGCGCCTGGCGCAGATGGCGCGCGCCGCCGGCATCCATGTCATCATGGCGACGCAGCGCCCGTCGGTCGACGTCATCACCGGCACGATCAAAGCCAACTTCCCGACCCGCATCTCCTTCCAGGTGACGTCGAAAATCGACAGCCGCACGATCCTGGGCGAGCAGGGCGCCGAGCAACTGCTCGGCATGGGCGACATGCTCTACATGGCGGGCGGCGGCCGCATCCAGCGCGTCCACGGCCCGTTCGTCTCCGACGACGAGGTCGAGCGGATCGTCGGGCATCTCAAGCTGCAGGGCGTGCCAGAATATCTCGACGCCATCACCGAGGACGACGAGGAAGACGACGAGGACGGCTCCTCGGGCAGGAGCTCGGGCGGCGGTGGCGGCGGCAATTTCGAGGATTCCGACGATCCCTACGACCAGGCGGTGGCGGTGGTCCTGCGCGACGGCAAGGCCTCGACCAGCTACATCCAGCGCCGGCTCGGCATCGGCTACAACCGCGCCGCGTCGATCATCGAGAAGATGGAGAAAGAAGGCATCGTCGGACCGGCCAATCACGCCGGCAAGCGCGAGATACTGATGCCAACGGAAGACGATAAGTTTTAGCCTGGCGGCGACCACAGGGGCCGGCCGGCAACTTTGAACCTTCTGGCGCGTTTGTGCGACGGGCTGTCGCCCGCGCTTATGCGACCAAGCGCCGTGCGACCCGCCAAACTTAGGCCCAACTGGGGGTCCAGAGACGCAGACCAAGACAAATCACAGGAAGTGACCGGCATGAAGACCCAGACAGATTTCGCTCCGACCCGCCGACAGGTGCTCGGCCTTGGCCTCGTGCTCGCGGGCGCCGCCGCCATCAATGTCGTGCCGGGCTTCCAGCTCCTGGCCCAGGCGCAGGCCGCTGTCCCGCCGGCGGCGCAAAAGATCGCCGACCATTTCTCCTCGGTCAAATCGATGAGCGGCGAGTTCGTGCAGTTCGGCCCGAAGGGCGAGCAGACCGGCGGTAAGTTCTTCCTCGAACGCCCCGGCAAGATCCGTTTCAACTATGACGGATCGTCGAATTTCCGGGTGATTTCCGACGGTAAATCGGTCGTCATCCTCAACAAGAAGCTGAACACCTCCGACCTCTATCCGCTGTCGAAGACGCCGCTGAAATTGCTGCTGGACGACAGGATCGACCTCTCCGGCGGACGCGTGAAGGCCGTCAAGGAGGAGGACGACCTCACCACCATCCAGCTCTCCGACAAGTCGGTGTTCGGCAATGCCCGCATCACCATGATGTTCGATCCGAAGAGCTACGAGCTGCGCCAGTGGACGATCACCGACGCGCAGGGCAAGGACACGACGGTGATGATCTTCAACGTCAAGGAAGGTGTCTCAATCCCGGACGACACGTTTGCCATCGACTATACGGCGAACCGCGAGCTGAATACCAAGACGCGGTAGCTTGAGGTGACGCCGGCCCGCGGCATGGGCCGGCTTGTCTTTATGGCGCGCGGCTGGCAGTAGTTCGGCGATCTTTTGCCGGACCCGCCTGCATGCCCTTCACCATCGCGACCTGGAACATCAACTCCGTGCGCTTGCGCATGCCGATCGTCGAGCGGCTGCTCAAAGAACATGCGCCGGACGTGCTCTGCCTGCAGGAAACCAAGGTTCCGGACGAGCTTTTCCCCGAAAAGGCTTTCCGCAAGGCGGGCTATGAGCACATCCTTTTCCATGGACAAAAAGGCTATCATGGCGTCGCGACCGTGGCGCGCCGGCCGATCGAGCTGGTCGAGAAGCGGCGCTTCTGCGAGATCGACGACTGCCGGCATCTGTCGGTCAAGGTGCAGGCCGGCTGCAGGTCGATCCTGCTGCACAATTTCTACGTTCCGGCCGGCGGCGACGAGCCGGACCCGGAGATCAACCGGAAGTTCCGGCACAAGCTCGATTTCGTCTACGAGATGAACGGCGTGCCGGCGAGCCAGGACGAGCTGTCCGCCTCGATCCTGGTCGGCGACCTCAACATCGCGCCGCAGGAGCATGACGTCTGGTCGCACAAGCAGCTGCTCAACGTCGTCAGTCACACGCCGGTCGAGACGCAAAGTTTCGAGGCGATGCGACAGACCGGCGGCTGGGTCGACCTGATGCGGCTCTCCGTGCCCGCCGAGCAGAAACTCTACACCTGGTGGAGCTACCGGGCGAAAGACTGGGAGGCATCGGACCGTGGCCGCAGGCTCGACCATATCTGGTCATCGGCCAACCTGGTGCCAAGCTTCAAAGGCTACGAGATCCTGAAGGCCGCTCGGGGGTGGGAAAAACCATCGGACCATGTGCCGGTGATTGCCAGGTTCGATTTGGACTAGAGCCGTCAGAGCGGCCGAAAGCCGTTATGTAGCGATCCTTCGCGCCCCCCTCTGTCCTGCCGGACATCTCCCCCACAAGGGGGGAGATCGGCTGTCGTCTCGGCTTTCGCCAATCTCCAACGTCGAATGATGAGCCGCACCGGCGAAGCTGCCAATCTCCCCCCAAGTGGGGGAGATGCCCGGCAGGGCAGAGGGGGGCGCTGTCCCGCCGACCTCTCAGTGATTTCTTTGCAGAATCTACCCCGTGAACCGCGGCGCCAGCGCCTCGATGCGGGCGATCATCTGCTGGAACTCCTCCAGGATGCGCTCGTGCAGCTGCATAGCCAGCTCCGGATATTCCTCCAGGATGCGGCGGAACATCTTGCGGCTGAGCCGAATGACTTCCGAATCGGCGGCCGCCGAGGCGCTGGTCAGCCGGTTGGTGTCGGCGATCAAAGCGAGCTCGCTGAGCATGGCGCCCGGGCCGGCCGTGCCGATCGGGATGCGCTCGCCGCCCTGCTCGCGATAAAGCGCGATCAAGCCGCTGACCACGATATAGGCCGAGTCGGCCTCGTCATCCTCGCGGTAGAGCTTGTGGTCGGCCTGCAGGAAAGTGTTTTCCGCGCCGAAGGCGAGCAGGCGCAACTGTTCCTGCGTGAAGCCCTGAAAAAGCTTCACGGCGGACAGGATGCGGATGTCGTCATCCAGCGCCATCCTAGCTGTGTCCCCGAGCGGTCAGTCCAGTCCCTCCTTTGGAGCGCGGTATCCTTTATGGATGCGCGCACTCCAACCTTCCAATCACGCATCGTACGATGCGTCCAGCGAGCCGATCCATCACCCTCCAGCACCAGGATCGTACCCGAAGCGATCCCGCCCGACCGCTCGATCTCTTTGCTTTGACGCAATTCCGGACGGAAAGCCGTCTCACACTTTTCCTGGAATTGCTCTAGATCATGAAATGTTTAAGGAACCAGCTTGTAGCCGCCGCTTTCTGTCACAAGAATTTCGGCATTGGAAGGATCGCGCTCGATCTTCTGGCGTAGCCGGTAGACATGGGTCTCCAGCGTATGCGTGGTGACGCCGGAATTGTAGCCCCACACCTCTTCCAGGAGCACGTCGCGGGTCACCACTTTCTGGTCGGCGCGATAGAGATATTTGATGATAGAGGCCTCCTTTTCGGTCAGCCGCACCTTGGCGCCGCGCGGATCGATCAAGAGCTTCTGGCTGGGCTTGAACGTGTAGGGGCCGACCGAGAAGGTAGCGTCCTCGCTCTGCTCGTGCTGGCGAAGCTGCGCGCGGATGCGCGCCAGGAGCACGGCGAAGCGGAAGGGCTTGGTGACATAGTCGTTGGCGCCGGCCTCGAGGCCCAGAATCGTGTCGGAATCGGTGTCATGGCCGGTCAGCATGATGATCGGCGCCTTGTAGCCGCCCTTGCGCAGGATCTTCACCGCCTCGCGGCCGTCCATGTCGGGCAGCCCGACATCCATGATCAGCAGGTCGACAAGGCCGCCTCGCGCCGCGGCGACGCCTTTTGCGGCGGTGGATTCCTGCTGAACGTCGAATTCCTCGTAAAGCGCCAATTGCTCGACGAGAGTGGCCCGCAGGTCGTCGTCGTCGTCAACGATCAGAATGGTGCGTGATGTCATGGATCAATCCGTTGTTTTAAAAAGAATATTCAGTTGACCTCCCCCCATTTATGCGGAAGCTCACCGGCGCAACAGCCGATCACAGTGATTTGTTCCGTGACACAATCATACAAGAAAAAACGCGCGCGCAATGAGGCAGGCGCATTTTTGCCGAAAGGCCTGGGTGTCCTGGTCGTGCGCGCAAGGCCCGGCAACGCTGCGCAAGGATTCCTCCAGGCGGGCAAAACGGTGTTTCCCTGCGCGCTCGGACGCGGCGGCATCTCGACAAACAAGCGCGAGGGCGACGGCGCGACGCCGCTGGCCGCGATGCGTATATTGTCAGGCTATTTCCGCAACGATCAGTTTCCCGGCGGGCGGCGGACGCGGCTGGCGATGGCGCCGATAGGCCCGGACCTCGGCTGGTGCGAGGTGCCGGACGACCGCAACTACAATCGGCCGGTGAAGATCCCCTATGGCGCCAGCATGAACGGATGCGGCGCGCGACCGCCTCTACGATGTGTGCCTGGTGCTCGACTGGAACATCGCGCCGCGCCGGCGCGGGCGCGGCAGCGCGATCTTCTTCCACCTTGCGCGTCCCGGCTTCACGCCGACGCAAGGTTGCGTGGCGGTGACAGCCCGCACCATGGCGAGGCTGCTGCCGCTGCTGTCGGACCGGACGGTGGTGAGGGTGGTGAGGTAGGGGAGTAGGCAGTAGGGGATAGGCAGTGGATGCTCTTTCCCCACTGCCTACTGCCTTGGCCGCTGCCACCCCGCATCCAGCAATCCGATCCGGCCGAGTTCCCGGTCCATCGCCTTCGCGACGTCGCGGCGCTCGGCGCCGATGTCGCGCAGCTGGCTGTCGGAGAGGTCCTCGATGGACTCGTTGGGAAGCCGGGCGGCGATCCGCGCCTGACGCAGCCAATCGATCGTGGCGCGCAGCCAAAGCGTGATGCCGGAGCGGGATTTCAGGGCGGTACGGGACTTGAGAGCGATCTCGGTCATGGCTTTATCCGTGTTCTCCGGACATCAAATCCGGTTTGATGGTGTTTCGATGCTGCAATCATGCCGGATTGAAAAATAAACGGGAAACGAGTAGTTCTTGTTCGATCATCAAGTTTTATTTGGAGATGATCCGATGTCCCGCCTGCTGCCCGGAACGCGCGCGCTGAGGACGTTCGAGGCGGCGGCCAGGCACCTCAATTTCACCCGCGCCGCAGACGAGCTCGGCCTGACGCCGGCCGCGGTCAGCCACCAGATCAAGGAGATCGAGGATCAGCTCGACCTGGTGCTGTTCACGCGCACAAGCCGCACGATTCGGCTGACGGAAGCGGGTAACGTGCTTCACGAGGCCTCGATCGACGCGCTCGACCTGCTCAGCCGCGCCGTCAGCCGCGCGCGCAAGATGAGCAGAGGCGCGGCGCTTCTGAAGGTGACGCTCGACGCGCAGTTCGCGACGAAGTGGCTGATGCGGCGCGTCGACGATTTCCGCCGGCAGAAGCCTGGCATCGAGCTGCGCTTCGACATTGCGCACGAGGTGCGCGACTTCGAGCGCGACGATGTCGATGCCGGCATCCGTTTCGGCGCCGGCAGATATCCGGGGCTTTGCGCGCATCGGCTGTTCGAAAACATCATCATTCCGGTGTGCAGCCCGGCGCTGTTGGCGTCAGGCCCGCCGCTGAAGGAGCCGCGCGATCTCTTCAACCATACGCTTGCGCATATCGAATGGTCGCGGCAGGGGGTGACGTGGCCGAACTGGCGGATGTGGATGCAGGCGGCCGGCGTCGACGATTTCGACGACAGCCGAACGCTCGTCTTCGGATCCTCCACCGACGCCACGCAGGCGGCGCTCGACGGCAATGCCGTGGCGCTGGCCGACTTCGCGATGGTGGCCAACGATCTTTCGCAAGGGCGGCTCATCCGCCCCTTCGAGCTCGGCATCAAGGTCGCGCCGGAATTCGCCTATTTCCTGGTCTATCCGGAAGGAGTGAAAGACGACGCGCGCATCGTCGCCTTCCGCGATTGGCTTCTCGACGAGGTCGCGAAAGACGGAGAGGCGGGGTAGCGATACTCCGAATCACTCCGCGCCTTTAAAGCGCGCCGCGCCGAAACAGATTCAGGCGACACGCTTTAAGTCTTTGTTCTGATGCATGTCGTTGTCCCAGAACCGCCGCACACTTCTGGGTGACATGCACTAGCCCGCGGGTGCAGCCGGTGCGCCGAACCAGCCGATCACCGCACCCATGATCAGCAGCACGCCCAGCCAGTGGCCGGCATCGATCAGGGTGAGGTTCCAGCCGAATCCTTCATAGCGGTGGTTGACCGAAAGCGTGGTGGCGACGAAGCCCAGCCAAAGCACGAAGCCGAACAGCAATCCTGCGACCGGGTTCGGCTCGCCGCCGGTTATCGCGCCGACCACCAGCGTCAGGATCAGCGCCATCACCAGTTCGGCGATGAAGCTGACGATGAACGGAACCGGCGAGCGCTTCATCGTCGCCGGGTCGAGCTTTGCCGCTTTCAGCCAGGGCTTGCTCAAACCCATGTACCAGACGGCGCCAAACAGCCAAGCCACGACGGCGGCTACGATCACCGCCAGCCAGTTCACGACCGAAAAATCCATGAATCCCCTCCCCGATGCGTGTCGCTCAAAAGTGTGAGCGGTTTTGAGACAACGACACGCATGAATTGAATTGGCTGATGGAATCCCTGTTCGCTGACGGCGTCAAGCAGGCGTAGCGGCACCCCAGCGCCAGACGGTGGTGCGCTTGACCTCGGCATCTTCCAGCACACGCGTCACCGGCACCTGGTAGACGGCGAGCGATTGCAGCCCTTTCTTCGGCAGGTAGGCGCGGCCGGGATCGCCGACGAGGATGTCGGCGCCGCGCGCCGTGAGTGTCGCGAACCAGGGCCCTAGCCGGTCGGCCAGCGGCTTGTCGTAGAAGACATCGCCGGCGAGCACCACATCCCAGCCGTCATCCGTATCGATGCAGTCCGCATCCAGGAATTCGGCCTTCACGTCATTGGCTTCCAGGTTGAGCGTAATCACCGCCGCGCAGAAGGGATCGATGTCGGCGGCAATCACTTCAGCCGCGCCGGCCTTGAGGGCGGCGATGGCGACCATGCCGGAGCCGGAGGCGAAATCGAGCACCCGTCTTCCCCGCACCGTCGCCGGATGGTCGAGCACATAGCGGGCGAGGCCCTGGCCGCCGGCCCAGGCAAAGGCCCAGAAGGGCGGCGGCAGGCCGATCTCGGCCAGATCCTCCTCGGTGCGCAGCCACAGATCATGCGCCTCGTCGGCCAGATGCAGCAGCACTTCCGGCACATGCGGCGGCGCCATCAGCGCCGTATTGTCGAGGATGAATTTTTTGGCGGTCCCGAGCGTGAGCCGTTTCACGGCGCCGGATTGAGATCGGCCATGCGGCAGACCTCTTTCCATTCGGCCGGGGTCACCGGCTGCACGGAAAGCCGGCCGAGACGCACCAGCGCCATGTCGGCCAACTTGGGATTGGCCTTGACCTGTTCCAGCGTCACCGGCTTCGGCACGTCCTTGTAACCGCGGATGTCGACGCATTCCCAGCGTGGGTCGTCGGTGGTGGTGTCGGGATGAGCAAGCGCGCAGACCTCGGCGATGCCGACGATGTCGAGGCCCTCGTTGGAGTGATAGAAGAAGCCGAGATCACCGATCTGCATGGCCTTCATGTTGTTGCGGGCGGCGTAGTTGCGCACGCCGTCCCACTGCGTGCCCGTCTTGCCCTTGGCCTTCAGCGCCTCGAAGGAAAAGACCGAAGGTTCGGACTTGAACAGCCAGTAGTTCATTTCACTTGTCCCATTGCCGTTGTCGGTTCGCCACGATGAAGCATTCGCGCTACCCTTACCCTTTCCTCGTTCTCAGGGGGAGTGGGGAGCGCAAGCGAGCGATCATGCGCTGGCGGGCTTCTGGAAGACCCAGTTCCACGCCCGGATTTCGATGCTCTCGAACAGGCCGGCCTTGGCATAGGGGTCGGTGGCCGCCAGAGCTTGCGCCGCCGCCATATCCGGCGCTTCGATCATCACCAGGCTGCCGTCCGGCTTGCCGTCGGCGTCGAGGAAGGGGCCGGCGAAGGCAAGTTTCCCTTCGCTGATCAGCCCTTCCAGGAAGGCCGCGTGCGCCGGCCGCGTGTCGATACGCAGCTGCAGGCTGCCGGGCTTATCCTTGCAAATCAACGCGAACAGCATGTCTAAAACTCCGATGGTTCAGATGTCGGTTTCGGTTTTGAGCGGCCGCGTCATCAGCGCCGTGACCGCTTGGCCGATGGTCACCTTGCCGTCGAGGATTGCGGCGACGGCCGAAATGATCGGCGCCTCGATCTGGCGATCGGCGGCGATGCGGGCGGCG
The DNA here is from genome assembly GCF_001510895.1 of Mesorhizobium loti. GTDB lineage: Bacteria > Pseudomonadota > Alphaproteobacteria > Rhizobiales > Rhizobiaceae > Mesorhizobium > Mesorhizobium loti_A. The sequence goes on from NZ_LPWA01000153.1 coordinate 112,712, forward strand.
ATGCCCGCGGTCGGCACGCCTTCGGCGAGCGGCAGGCCGGCAAGCGGCTTGCCCTGGCCGAGCGCCAGGCCATAGGCGAAATTGCGCGACTGCGCCGACGAGCAGGTGAGAAGCAGGTCGCCGAGGCCGGAAAGCCCCATCAGCGTCTCCGGCCGGGCGCCGAAGGCGGCGCCGATGCGGCGCAATTCGACGAAACCGCGCGTCACCATGGCGGCCTGGGCGCTGGCGCCGAGCCCGGCGCCGGTCACCGCACCGGCGGCGATGGCAAAGACATTCTTCAGCGCGCCGCCGATCTCGACACCGATCAGGTCGTCGCTGGAATAGCAGCGCAGGTTCTCGGCCGAGAAGCGGGCGGCAAGCTCGGCCGCCAGTTCGCCATCCCGGGCGGCGACCACCACGGCCGTCGGCAGGCCGCGCGCGACATCGCTGGCAAAGCTCGGGCCGGAAAGGGCTGCGACCGGATTGTTCGGCAGGCTCTCCTCGACGATCGCCGACAGCAGCGCCCCGGTGCCGCGCTCGATGCCCTTGGCGCAGAGAACCAGCGGCACGCCCTTCGGCACATGGCCGGCGGCGGTAGCCAGCATCGCGCGCAGCGATTGCGCCGGCGTCACCGCCAGCACGCAGTCGGCGCCGTTGAGCGCTGCAGCAATATTGCTCGTTGCGACGATGCCCGGCTCGATCGCGATGCCGGGCAGGTAGCGCGGGTTCTCGCCGCGATCGATGGCGGCTACAGTCTCGTTGTCGCGCGCGTAAAGCCGCACGAAATGGCCGGCGCGCAGCATCGCGAGCGCCAACGCCGTGCCCCAGGCGCCTCCGCCCAGCACCGCAACGCGCCAGCCGCTCGCAGGCCTCTTGCTGGTCGTGCTTTTCCTGGTCATGCCTTTCTGGGTCATGCCTTGGCACCGCGCCGGCCCGAGCCGACCAAGGGAGCCGAAACACTGTCCAGCGGCCAGCGCGAGCGCGGCACGAAGTCGGCGGCGTTCTCGCCCGCCATTCCGGCGCGCAGCCGCTCGATGCCGGCCCAGGCGATCATCGCCGCATTGTCGGTGCAGAGCTTCTGCGGTGGCGCCACGAAGGCGAAGCCGGCTTCGGAACAAAGCGCCTCAAGCGTGCCCTTGATCGTCCGGTTGGCGGCGACGCCGCCGGCGACGACCAGCGCAGGGCTCGCCTTGTCGGGAAATTCCTGGCGGAAGCGGGCGAGGGCTCGCGCGACACGGTCGCCCAGCGCATCGGCCACCGCCGCCTGGAAGGAGGCGCAGATATCGGCGACGTCCTGGTCGCTGAGCGGCGCGATCGCCGTCGCCGCCTGGCGCACGGCGGTCTTCAGGCCGGAGAAGGAGAAATCGGGCTGCGCCGAGCCTTTCATCGGGCGCGGGAAGGCAAAGCGGCTGGCATCGCCGCTCGCCGCCGCCTTCTCGACATTCGGTCCGCCGGGATAGGGCAGGCCAAGCATCTTGGCCGTCTTGTCGAAGGCCTCGCCCAGCGCATCGTCGATGGTCGTCGCCCAGCGCTGGTAGTCGCCGACACCACGCACGGCAACGATCTGGGTGTGGCCGCCGGAAACGAGCAAAAGCAGATAGGGAAAATCGAGGCCGTCGGTCAGCCTTGCGGTCAGCGCGTGGCCTTCGAGGTGGTTGATGGCGATCAGCGGCTTGTTCGCGGCCGCGGCGATCGCCTTGGCGGTCATCAGTCCGACGATCAGCCCGCCGACGAGACCCGGCCCGGCGGTGGCCGCGATCGCGTCGACATCGTCGAGCGACACCGTGGAGTCGGCAAGGGCTGCTTCCACAATCCCGTCCAGCGCCTCGACATGGGCGCGCGCGGCGATCTCAGGCACGACGCCGCCGAAGGCCGCATGCTCCTCGATCTGGCTCAGCACCACATTCGACAAGATTTCAGGCGCGGAAGCGCCGTCCAGCGCCACCACGCTGGCCGCCGTCTCGTCGCAACTCGTCTCAATGCCCAGAACGCGGATCAATTCGTCGCTGTCCTCGAAGATTGTGTCTCCGGCCTTTCCTATATAGGAGGTCTGTCGATATTCAGGTGATGCCGGCCTGCAAATGGCGGTTTTCTGCGCTTCCGGTGGTCACGTACCCAAAAGTACGCTCCGCTCCGGTTCTCGAAATCCACCATTTTCGGCTCGGCCTGACCTCAATCTCGGCAGACCTCGAAATCGCCCCGGGGGTTATCACGGACCGCGCGCCATGCAAACTTTGAAAATCGGAACACGCGGCAGCCCGCTGGCGCTCGCCCAGGCGCACGAGACGCGGGCGCGGCTGATGAAGGCGCATGGCCTTCCCGAAGAGGCATTCGAAGTGGTGCCCATCTCGACCAGCGGCGACCGCATCCAGGACCGGCCGCTTTCGGAAGCCGGCGGCAAGGGCCTGTTCACCAAGGAGATCGAAGAAGCGCTGCTCGACGGCCGCATCGACATCGCCGTGCATTCCTCCAAGGACATGCCGACGGTGCTCCCCGATGGGCTGGAGCTCTCCACTTTCCTGCCGCGCGAGGATGCGCGCGACGCTTTCATCGGCAAGGCGGTGAAGCGGATCGCCGATCTGCCGCATGGCGCCAGGGTCGGCTCGTCGTCGCTGAGGCGCCAGGCGCTGATCCGTCGGATGCGGCCGGACCTCGACGTGGTGATGTTCCGCGGCAATGTGCAAACGAGGCTGCGCAAGCTTGACGAGGGTGTCGCCGACGGCACCATCCTTGCCTATGCCGGGCTGAAGCGGCTTGGGCTCGGAAATGTCATCACCGACCTGATGCCGTTGGATGTCTTCCCGCCGGCGCCGGGCCAGGGCGCGATCGGCATCGAGAGCCGCATCGGTGACCGGGCAGTGGAAAAAAAGCTGGCGGCCATCCACGATGCGCCGACCGGGCAGGCGCTGGCCTGCGAGCGCGCCTTTCTCGCCGCGCTCGACGGCTCATGCCGCACGCCGATCGCCGGCCATGCGACGATATCGGGCGAAAAACTGTCTTTTGCCGGGCTGATCATCTCGCCCGACGGCACCGAGTCGCATGAGGTCAAACTAGACGGCTTGGCCCAGGACGCGGCTGCAATAGGCGCGGAAGCCGCGCGGACGGTGCGCGCCAAGGCCGGCGCAAAATTCTTCGAGGGCTGGGCCTGACATGGTCCGCGTCCTGGTGACGAGGCCGGAACCGGGCGCCTCCCGCACGGCCCTGCGGCTCGAAGCCCAGGGATTTCAAGCCATTGTGCTGCCGCTGACCAAGACGGTGGCGCTGCCGGTCGAGGCAAGCGTCTTTCCTGCCGCCGTCGCGGTCGCCGTCACCAGCGCCAACGCGGTTCGTCATGCGCCGAAAGCGCTGATCGCGACGCTTGCCGCCCTGCCTTGCCATGCGGTCGGGAAAAGGACGGCCGACGCTTGCCGCGCGGCTGGATTCAGGTCCGTCTCCGAGGGTCCGGGCGATGCCGAAGCGCTGGCCGGTGCGATAAGTAACGAACTCGCAGGCAAAGAGATGGTCTATCTTTGCGGCCGTGTGCGCTTTCCGGTCTTCGAGGAGCGGCTCGCGGCGGCCGGCGTACGGTTCCATGCGGTCGAGACCTATGACACGGTTCGGCTTGCCTATCCGGACGAAGAGATCGTCGCCCGCCTTTCGAACAAGCCCGTCGACGCGGTGCTGCTCTATTCGGCCAAGGCTGCCGAGGCGCTGAGCCCGCTGAACCGCCGGCCCTCGCTACGTGGCCTGTTCGAAAACGCGGAATTCCTCGCGCTGTCCGCCCGTGTCGCCAAGGCACTGGACGGAGTCGGCGGGCAAGAGGTCCGCATTGCCTCCCACCCCGACGAGGGTGCGATGCTGGCGCTTTTGTCGCTGCCGCGCTGAGCCGCGTCATCACACCGCCCCTTTTCACCGCTTGGTGATGTGCTAGAGCATCCCCCTAGACCCTTCGAACCATCCACAAGCCAGTTCGCGGAGCCCAAGCATGGTCAAGACGCCGAAGACGCGACATTCGAAGAGTCGCCGCGAGCCGGTGACGATCGAGCTCGAGCCCGGCGCCGTCTCGCGAATCGCCGACGAGGATGACGCCAAGGCAGAGACCAGCGCGGAACAAACCGATAACTCGAAGGAGGAGGAAGCCGCCTCCGCCTCGCAGCCGGAAGCGCCGGAAGAGCCCATCCATGCCGAGCAGACCGATATCGAGCCGTGGGAACACGCCGATGCCGCACGGGCCGGGGCTGACGGGTCTGAAGCCAAGAACAAGGATGAGGCGGAGGCGCCCTATCCCGGAGGTTCGGAGGCTCCGAAGAGCGAGCCAAAGGGCTTCGGCTACGATTTCGAGGACGCGTCGGCGACCAAGACCAATTCTGCCGCCTCGGCGCCGAAGCCGAGCGAGAGCCGGGACGACGATTCCGGACCGACGGCCTCCAGGCGCTCTGGCGTCAACACCATCGCAGCCGGTGTCATCGGCGGCGTGATCGCGCTGGCCGGCGCCGGTCTCCTGCAGGCGGTTGGTCTGCTCGGCGCTCCGGCCACCGGCGGACCGCCGCTCGACGGCGTCACTGGCGAGATCGCTTCGCTGAAGAGCGAGATCGCGGCGCTCAAGGAAACGGCCGATGCCGGCGCCTCCGCCAAGGTCGACGGCCTGTCCTCGGCGCTCGATCAGGTGAAGTCGGATATCGCGGCGCTGAAATCCTCGGCCGGGCAAAGCGGCGACGGCACCGCGCTCAAGGCGCTCAACGACAAGGTCGGCCAGATCGAGACGACGGTCGCCGACCTGCAGAAGGCCGGCAGCGCCGCGCCCGTCGACCTCGGCCCGCTCAACGAGAAGCTCGCCGGGCTCGACGCGCTGGTGAAATCGACCGGCGACGCGGCGAAGACCGAGGACGGTCGGATCGCGGCGCTGGAACAGTCGGTGTCGCAGCTCTCCGGCAAGGTCGAGGCGCAAGCCTCGCAGCCGAAGATCGCGCTCGCCATTGCCGCCTCGGCGCTGAAGGCCGCGCTCGATCGCGGCGCGCCGTTCGCGACCGAGCTCGACACGTTCGCGGCGATCGCGCCGGACGCGCCGGAAATCGCGGTGCTGCGCTCCTATGCCGAGAAGGGCGTGCCGACTCGCGCCACGATCGCCGCGGAGGTCGACGCCGCCGCCAACGCCATGGTCGAGGCGGCGACACCGGTCGACCAGAATGCGGGCTTCTTCCGGAGCCTGGTGTCGAGCGCCGAATCGCTGGTCAAGGTGCGGCCGGTCGGCACCGTCGAAGGCAAGGGCGCGCCGGAAACCGTGGCGCGCATCGAGGTCGCGGTCAATCAAGGCGACTATGCCAAGGCGCTCGCCGAATACGAAACGCTGCCCGATGCGGCGAAGGCGGCCGGCGCCGATTTTGCCGGCAAACTGAAGGCGCGGCTCGAGGTCGAAAAGCAGATCGAAGCGCTGATTGCCGGCGCGACGAAGGCGTGAGGACCGACAGATGATCCGCATCCTCGTCTTCCTCGCCGTCGTCTTCGCGCTGGGGCTCGGCTTTGCCTGGCTGGCCGACCGTCCGGGCGAAATGATCGTCACCTTCAACGGCTACCAGTACCAGGTCACGCTGATGGTGGCGGCGGTGGCGATCGTCGCCGTGGTCGCCGCGGTGATGATCGTCTGGTGGCTGATCAAGTCGCTGTGGAACAGCCCCTATACGATCTCGCGCTATTTCCGGGTGCGCCGCCGCGACCGCGGCTACCAGGCGCTGTCGACCGGCATGATCGCGGCCGGCGCCGGTGACGGCGCGCTGGCGCGCAAGAAAACCAAGGAAGCGGCCAAGCTGATCAGCTCCGACCAGGAGCCGCTGATCAACCTGCTCGACGCGCAGGCCTCGCTGCTCGAAGGCGACCATGAGGGCGCGCGGGAGAAGTTCGAGCGTATGATCGACGACCCGGAAATGCGCTTGCTCGGCCTGCGCGGGCTCTATCTCGAAGCCGAGCGGCTGGGCGACCGCAACGCCGCGCGCCACTATGCCGGCCGCGCTGCGGCGGTGGCGCCGCAGCTTGCCTGGGCGGCGGAATCGACGCTCGAGGAGTTGACCGAGCGTGGCGACTGGGATGGCGCGCTGAAGCTGGTCGAGGCGCAAAAGTCGACAAGGCAGATCGAGCGCGACGCCGCCAACCGGCGCCGCGCCGTGCTGCTCACGGCGAAGGCTCAGGCGCTGGTCGACAGCGATCCGAATGCCGCCCGGACTGCGGCGCTCGAAGCCAACAAGCTGGCGCCCGACTTCGCGCCGGCGGCAGTGATCGCCGCCAATATGCTTTTCCGACAGAACGACATACGCAAGGGCTCCAAGGTCCTGGAGACGGCTTGGAGGGCCGAGCCGCATCCGGACATCGCCGAGCTCTACACCCATGCAAGGCCGGGCGATGCCGTGCTCGACCGTCTGAGCCGGGCAAAGAAGCTGCAGGAGATGAAGAAGAACCACGCCGAGTCGTCGATGGCCGTGGCGCGCGCCGCGCTCGACGCGCAGGATTTCACCACTGCCCGGCGCGAGGCGGAAGCCGCGATCCGCATGGATCGCCGCGAAGGCGCCTATCTGCTTCTGGCCGATATCGAGGAGGCCGAAACCGGCGATCAGGGCAAGGTGCGGCAGCTGCTGTCGAAGGCGGTTCGGGCGCCGCGCGATCCGGCCTGGGTCGCCGACGGCGTCGTCTCCGAACGCTGGGCGCCGGTGTCGCCGGTCACCGGCAAGTTGGACGCCTTCACCTGGCGTGCGCCGATGGAGCGGCTTGGCCAGTTGATCGAGAGCGACACGGACGTCGCGGTGCCGGCAATTCCTGCCGCGCCGCCGGCCATGCCGGCCGAGAAAGCGATCGACATTGTCCCCTATGCACCGGCCGCGAAGCCGGCCGCTGAAGCGTCGAACGGCACGGAGAATGAGATCGCGGACGCTTTGGGCGATGGCGCGGCCGCCGAGCAGGCACCGGAGCCGCCGCCCTTGCCGGACGATCCCGGTGTCGCGCCGGAAGACGAGGCGGAAAAATCGCCGCGTCGGTTTCGTTTGTTTTGAGGTCCGGCCTTGGCGGACAGGGAAAAGGTATCGATGTTCGAACGCGTATTGTCCTTCCTGAGGGATCTGCCGGCTGCCGGCGAGGTCAAGCCGAGCGCCGACGACCCGCGCGTCGCCGCCTCGGCGCTGCTTTACCATGTGATGAACGCCGACGGCGTGCGCCAGGATGTCGAGTGGGAGCGCTTCAAGGAGATTCTCGCCGAGACCTATTCGATCAGCGGCGAGGAGCTCGACGCGCTGGCGGCCGCCGGCGAGCGCGCCGACAATGAGGCGATCGACCTCTATGCCTTCACCAGCGTGCTCAAGCGCCATCTCGATGCCGAGGCGCGCAAGGCCTTCATCGGGCTGATGTGGGAGATCGTCTATGCCGACGGCGAATTGCACGAGCTCGAGGACAACACCGTCTGGCGCGTCGCCGAATTAATCGGCGTCGAGCGCCAGGACCGCATCGAGGCGCGCCGCAAGGCGGCGGCCGAAGCGCCCGGCGCGCGCGGAACGTCTAGCGACGAATAGGACCTCGCCTGCCCATGCCACCCAGACCGAGGCCGAGACCAAAGATCCTGATCGTGCTGCATCAGGAGACATCGAGCCCCGGCCGCGTCGGCCATATGCTTCTGGAAGAAGGATTCGACCTTGACATCCGCAGGCCGCCGCTCGGCGAGGAGCTGCCCTCAACGCTGGACGGCCATGCCGGCGCGGTTATCTTCGGCGGGCCGATGAGCGCCAACGACGAGGATGAGTTCGTCCGCCGCGAGACCGACTGGCTCGAAATCCCGCTCAAGGAAAACCGGCCGTTTCTCGGCATCTGCCTCGGCGCGCAGATGCTCGCCAACCATCTCGGCGGCAAGGTCGAGGGTCATGGCGAAGGGCTGGTCGAGATCGGCTGGTATCCGCTGAAGGCGACCGAGGCCGGCAAGAAGTTGCTGCACTGGCCGGAGATGGTCTATCAGTTCCACCGCGAGGGCTTTTCGCTGCCGAAGGAGGCAACGCTGCTCGCGACCGCCGAAACTATCCCAACCAGGCGTTCCGCTATGGCGACAACGCTTGGGGCATCCAGTTCCACGGCGAGTTGACCAGGGTGATGATGCAGCGCTGGGTGGTGCGCGGTGCCCACCGTTTCGAGTTGCCCGGCGCGCAGCCCGGTCGCGACCATCTCGGCGGCCGGCTGATCTGGGACATGCACCTCAAGCGCTGGCTAAGCGAATTTTTGGGCCTGATCTTCGGCAAACCGGCTGTGGGATAGAGTAGAACCGAATTACTTTGAACGGTGGAACTCGACTCAAGACGGCTTGCCTCTGCCGAGGCGTGGACGACCGCCTTGCGCCTAGAGCATTTCACCGTTTCTCGGAAACGGCGAACCGCTCCATCTCTTTGTTTTGACGCAATTCCGGGCGGAAAACCGTTTCACACTTTTCCTGGAATTGCTCTAGAGCAGATCAGCGTTTGATAGAATCGCTGGTCTGCTCTAACTCTTTGTTTTTACGCAATTCCGGGCGGAAAACCCCTGCGCACTTTTCCTGGAATTGCTAGTCCCAATCGTGGGACATTAAGGAGACCACACCGAACTTCGCGCCGCTTGGTATCGGGTGCTTGTGCACGATCCCCTCGAGCTTAAAGAGCTTCAAGGAGTTGGTTCGGTGGTAAGTTCCTGTATTTTCTCAAGGAGATTTTTGACGAGTAGCTGGTAGACGCGCGTCAGTTCGTCCGGTGATAATTCAACTCTGATGTCGTACTTGCCGGAATAGTTCACCTGGAGATCAACGGTTCCGAACAGCGTCGTTGCGCCATTGCGAATGTCGGTCGCCACGATCATGTTCGCCAATGGCTGATCCAGCAGAATGACGCCTGATTCTCCAGGATGATTGTGCGTCGTCGTGCGTATTTTCACAACGTAAACCTGCTGTTAGGCGAGAGCCCGCCTCTCCACATCAGCATCGGGCTCTGTCCAAAATAGAAGCCATCCCCTCAAAACGCGAGGAACAAAAATGGATGGTATCGGCGCAGCCACGAATCTGTGTTATGCGCCGCCCGATCAATCAAAGGACGACAGCTGTGAGCGAACTGACCGTGGCCGAGGCGACCGAAAGCATCTACGCCTCACTCCGAGCGGACAATGCCGACATTGATGCCCATATCGCGACGCTCAAGGCAGCGCTGGCACGAGAAGGGAAGAAACAGGCGGTGTTCGATCCGGCGAGGTTAGCGCAGAACAACCGCTCCGGTCGCAAGTTGATGCAGGCCTATTTTCGGCAGCGCGGCGTTAGCGTGAGTTTTTCGGAGTAGAATTTCTCCAGACAGAATCTCATTCATTGCCGGCGCGGCCTGATTGGCCCGAGCGTCGGATCCAACGGCTTAGATCGGAAGTCGTCAGTTGCGGCTGTTGAGGTGCCGCACCCGCCGCAGCGCGGGGAATAGGTAGGCCCACAACCCGGCAACCGCGATGGCGCCGATGCCGCCGACCACCACCGCCGGCACGGTGCCGATCAGCGCCGCCATGGTGCCGGCGCGGAATTCGCCGACCTCGTTGGAGGCGCCGACGAAGACCTGGTTCACCGCGTTGACGCGGCCGCGCACCTCGTCGGGCGTCCAGAGCTGGATCAGCGTCTCGCGGATATAGACGCTGAACATGTCGGCGGCGCCGAGCATGGCGAGCGCCACGATCGACAGCCAGGTGATGGTCGAGACGCCGAACAAGACGGTGAAAGCACCGAACAGCGCGACGAAGCCCAGCATGATCTTGCCGGCATGGTCGCGGATCGGGTGACCGGCGAGCCAGACTGCCACGCAGATGGCGCCGATGCCGGGCGCCGAACGCAGCAGGCCAAGGCCCCAGGGCCCAAGCTCCAGAATGTCGCGCGCATAGACCGGCAGCAGCGCCGAGGCGCCGGAGAGCAGCACGGCGAAGAGGTCGAGCGAGATCGCGCCGAGCACGATCTTCTCGCTCCAGATATAGCCAAAGCCGGCAAACAGCGTCTGCATCGTCGGCTTGTCGGTCGCCGTCTGCTGCGCTGGCTTGGGAATGATGAAGACGAGCAGCGCGGCGACGAGCATCAGCACGGCAGCGGTGGCGTAAGCGATCTCCGCCGAAAGGCCGTAGAGCAGGCCGCCCGCGACCGGGCCGACGATGGTCGCCGTCTGCCAGGCGGACGAGTTCCAGGCAATCGCGTTGGCGAAATCCTGTGGCGGCACAAGATTGGCGACCAGCGAGGACGATGCCGGCCCGTAGAAGGCGCGGGCGATACCGAACATGGCCAGCACGACGAAGATCGGCAGCGGGCTGCCAAGGCCGCCCAGCGTCAACAACAGCAGGGTCAGCGCGCAGCCGGCTTCGACGAGCGACGACAACGTCATGATCAGGCGGCGGCCGAAGCGGTCGGCGACGACGCCGGTGATGAGCACCAGGAGCAGTGACGGCAGGAACTGGGCGATGCCGACAATGCCGAGGTCGAAGGGATTGCGCGTCAGGTCGTAGATCTGCCAGCCGACGGCGACAGAGACGATCTGGGTGGCGAAAGTGGTGAGGAAGCGCGCCGTCCAGTAGCTCAGATACGGTCGGTGACGGAAGGCGGCGTAGCGCTGTTCAGGTGAAGCTGCTTCGATGGTCATGGTTCGAGGCCCCGTTGCGGCATTGGCCGGCGGGGCACTTCCACGATGGGCGCTGGTCCGGCCGGAACCCTTTAGCCCAGTTCGCCCCACCGCGCGCGCAAAAAATCCGCGCCGGATGAAAGAAATCTGGAATTATCGTTCGCGATGGACAGGGGCTCAGCCTCTCAACGCCGCGGAGATCGCTTCCAGCCCACCGCGCAGCTCCGCCTCCTTCGGCCAGCCGAAGCCGACCCGAAAGAAGCGTTTCGGCATCTCGAACCAGTGGCCGGGGCCGACATAGGTGCCGTGCTCTTCGAGCAGCCGGGTGTAGAAGCGGTCGAGGTCGAAGCCGGCATCGACGTTCAGCCGCGGGAAGCCGACGACGCCGCCTTGCGGTCGCACCCAGTCGACCAGAGGCTCGCCGTCGATCCAGGATTGCACGATATCGCGGCGCTTCGCCATGTCCGGCAGCAACGACGCCAGGAAGGCGTCGCGGCGCTCGAGCATGGCGCGCGCGATCGCCTCGTCGATGACGCTGCCGCAAATGCCGATCTGCTCCTTGGCGGCGAGGAATTTTTCCTGCAGATCCTTATCCTTCACGACCAGCCAGCCGATGCGGATGCCGGGAATGCCGAAGGCCTTGGACAGCGAGGAGACGCTGATGGCGTTGGGGCTCAGCGACGCCGCCGAGGGCAGCCGCTCGCCATAGGAAAGGTCGCGATAGGTCTCGTCGACCAGCAATCGGCACGCTCGGCTTTCGGCAAGCGCGATCAGCGCGTCGAGATCGGCCCGGCTCATCATCGTGCCGGTCGGATTGTGCGGGCAGGTGACGCTGATCAGCCTGGTGTTCGGCCGTACGCCTGCCGCGACGCGTTCGATGTCGATCGCGAAGCCCTCGTCGAAATCGAGATCGACATAGGAGATGGCGCAGCCGATCGCCCTGGGCGTCTCGATGTTGGTGGCGTAGTTCGGCCGCACGACCACCAGATGGTCGCTGGCCGAGAGCAGCGAGGTGGCGATGATGAACAGCGCGCCGGCGGCGCCGGCGGTCACCAGGACGTCGTCCGGCGAGAGCCCTTTGTCCTGCGCGGCGATCAGCGCCCGCAATTCCTTCTCGCCGCAATGCTCGCCGTAGAACAATGTGAGGTCGGGCAGCGACAGGCCGACGTCGGAGAGTTTTTGGTCGGCGATCGAGCTTTCGGAAAGATTGTAGCGGATGCGGTCGTAGCCGTATTCCTCCGGCGCTTCCTTCTCGATCACCATCCTCGCATAGTTCATGGCCAGCTCCCGACAAAATTTGGGTATCCAAGCCACAAAAGCAGGAAGCCTGCCAAGGCGGATTCGCCGGCAGGCTTCTTGAACCGTTGGTACAGGCAGGTGAAGGTCAGGCGGGGGCCTTGGCCCTTCTGCTCTTCTTGACCGGTTCGGCTTCAGCCTTGCGGCCGAGGCCGATCGACTTGGCCAATTGCGAACGCGAAGCCGCATAGTTGGGCGCGACCATCGGGTAGTCCACGGGCAGGCCCCATTTGGTTCGATAGGCCTCGGGCGACAGCCCGAAATGCACGCCGATATGGCGCTTCAGCGATTTGAACTTCTTTCCGTCCTCGAGGCAGATGATGTAGTCCGGCGTCACCGAGCGCCGGGGGTTGACGGCAGGAATGGGCGGTGGTGCCGGCGGCGCCGCCGGCTGGTTGAGCCCGCCGATCGAGGAAGCGACGCTGGCGATGAGCTCGCCGAGGCCAGAAGCGGGCAGCCGGTTCCTGGCGACATAGGCCGACACGATGTGAGCGGTGAGCCCGAGCAGGTCGACTTCGTCCTTGGCTGTGTTGGTGTCCTCGTCCACGTCATTCCTCCTCTATGCCGCATGGCGCGAAAATCGGTATGTAAGATGAGCTGCCGCGTCCTTCGTTCGTCGGGGGAGACGCATGGCACGGCAGGCCGGCGAATTCCTAGTCGGCAAATGTGCGAGGCGCAACGTCAGTTGCGCGGTTACACGTTATTTTGAACAACTATACTGAAATGTAACAATATCAGACGACCAGCGCCTTGTCGCGCCACAGTCGAAATCCACCTTCGAAGGCGCGAGTGTTGTCGCCGCGCCTGGATTTCTCGGGCAATTCATCGAGCTTGTCGACATTGCCGCCGCCGATGACCACATAATCGGGCTGCAAGGCGGCGCGAAGCCTGTTCACGACATCGAAAACGTATTTGCGCCATTTTTTCTTCCCGTGCTTTTCCAAGCCGCGCTCGCCCACATAGTCCTCGAAGCTCAAGCCTTTCCGGTAGGGAAGGTGGGCCAACTCCATCGGCTGCCCGACATTGTCGAGGATCATCGCGGCGCCGAGCCCGGTTCCGAGACCGAGGAAAAGCATGCGGCCGCCCTCGTAGCTGCCGATCGCCTGCATGAGCGCATCGTTAACGAGTTTCACCGGTTTGCCGAAGGCGGCGCCGAAATCGTAGCCCTTCCAGCCCTTGCCGAGATTGAAGGGATCGAGCGAAGGCTTGTTGTCCCGCACCGGACCGGGATAGCCCATCGAGATGACGTCGTAGCTCAGCCTTCGGCCAGTTTGTTCACCGAAGCAACCACCTGCTGCGGCGTCAGACCCGGCCCGGATTCGGTGCGGCGCATCTCGCCGCCGGCACTGGTGAGGATCTTCACACGCGAGCCGCCGACGTCGATGGTGAGCACGATCTGCTCGCTATTTGCCGCAGCCGGTTTTGCCGCTTTCGCCATGCCGTTGCCTCCGAAATCATTTCGTCGGGTTGATCCAGCCATTGGGCGGGCCGAAGCCGTTCATGGCGTCGGCCGGCCCCCAGGTCTTCGGCGCATAGGTCTGTGGCGGCGTGGTGTCGCCAAGCACCGGGCCGACGATGCGCCAGGCCAGCTCGGCCGCATCCTGGCGGGTGAAGAGCTGGCCATTGCCATTCATCGCATCGCCGATCAGCCGCTCATAGGGCGGCATGTCGCCCTTGGTGTCGTCGAGCGCGGTGAGCTCCACCTGCTCGCCGATCATGTCGTCGCCGGCGACCTTGCGCTGCGCGCCGATCGAGATCGCCACCTGCGGATCGATGCGGAAACGGACATAGTTGGCGTCGCCCGGCTTGATCGGGTCGAAGACGTCGAGCGGCGGCCGCTTCAGCCGCACGATCACTTCGGTGGCGTGCACCGGCATGTTCTTGCCGGCGCGGATGAAGAAGGGCACGTCCCGCCAGCGCCAGGTGTCGACGAAGAAACGCACCGCGGCGAAGGTCTCGATCGGCGAGTTGGGCTTGACGCCAGGCTCGGCCAGATAGCCGTCGAACTGGCCGCGCACGACATCGTCCTTGTTCAAGGTGCGGATGGCGCGGAGCACCTGCACCTTCTCGTCGATCAGGTCGTCGGCCGAGCGGCCGACCGGCGGCTCCATGGCCAAAAGCAACAGGATGTTGAGCAGATGGTTCTCGATGACGTCGCGGATGCAGCCGACGTCGTCATAGAAGCGGCCGCGGCCCTCGATGCCGAAATCCTCGGCCATGGTGATCTGCACGCTCTCGACGAAATTGCGGTTCCAGATCGGCTCCAGGAAGGCGTTGGCAAAGCGGAAATAGAGCAGGTTCTGGATCGCTTCCTTGCCGAGATAATGGTCGATGCGGAAGATCGACTGCTCGTCGAACACCAAATGCAGCACCCGGTTCAGCCAGCGCGCCGACTGCAGGTCGTGGCCGAAGGGTTTCTCGACCATCAGCCGCGCGCCGCGCGCCGTGCCGGACTGTTCCAATCCTTGCACGACGGTTTCGAACATGGTCGGGGGGACCGCCATGTAATGCAGCGGCCGCTGCGCCGAGCCGAGCGCCGTCTTCAGCTTCTCGAAAGTGGCCGAGTCGCGGTAGTCGCCACTGACATAGCGCAGCAGCGAAGCGAGCTTGGCGAACACCTTGTCGTCGATTTTGCCCAGCGCATTGACGATGCCGTCTCGGGCCCGGTCCACCAGCTTGCCAATATCCCAAGGCTCGAAAGCGACGCCGATCACAGGCTCGGTCAGCGTCCCCTTGGCGACCATCTGGTAGAGCGCCGGAAATATCTTCTTGTGCGCTAGATCGCCGGTCGCTCCGAAAAGCACCAGCGTGTCGGACCTCTCCTGGCTCATGCCGTCTCTCCCCCTCAAGCGCCGGTCTTCGGCTTCTCGACATGGCCGCCGAAGGCATAGCGCATGGCGGACAAAAGCTTGTCGGCGAATGCGGATTCGCCTTGCGAGGAGAAACGGTCGAACAGCGCCGAGGACAACACCGGCGCAGGGACGCCGGTGTCGATCGCCGCCTTCAAGGTCCAGCGCCTTCGCCCGAGTCCGACACCCGGCCGCCGAATTGCGTGAGCGTGGGGTCGTTCTTCAGCGCGCCGGCGGTGAGGTCGAGCAGCCAGGAGCCGATGACGCTGCCGTGCCGCCAGACCTCGGCCACTTGGGCAAGGTCGATATCGAACTGGTAATATTGTGGGTTTTCGAGCGGACTGGTTTCGGCATCCGCCGTCCGGTTGCGCTTGCCGGCATTGGCCGACTTCAGGATGTTGATGCCCTCGGCGTAGGCGGCCATGACGCCGTATTCGATGCCGTTGTGCACCATCTTGACGAAATGGCCAGCGCCGCTCGGCCCGCAATGCAGATAGCCGAAGGCCGCGGTTCCGGCCTCCTTCGGCGGGTTGGAGCCTGGGTCGGCGCCGGGCGCCAGCGTGGCGAAGACCGAATCGAGGTGCTGCACCGCCTCGTCGGGGCCGCCGATCATCAGGCAATAGCCGCGTTCCAGGCCCCAGACGCCGCCGCTGGTGCCGACGTCGATAAAGTTGATGCCCTTGGTCGCCAGTTTCGCCGCCTGGTCGACGGCGTCATGATAATAGGAATTGCCGCCGTCGATGATGACGTCGCCGGGCTCCATCAGCGCTGCCACCTGGTCGACGATCTTGCCCGTGATCGCGGCCGCAGCATCAGCCAGGCGCAACGCGGCTTGGCAAGCTTGGCGATGAATTCTTCCAGCGATGCAGCGCCGATGGCGCCATCCTTGACCATGCCGGCGACGCTTGCCGAATTGATGTCATAGACGACGCATTCATGGCCGTCGCGCATCAGGCGGCGCACCATGTTGGCGCCCATCCTGCCCAGTCCCATCATTCCGATCTGCATGGTGTCATCCTAATAGCTTGAGGAAGAAGAAATCTTACTGGCTATCCGAAGGGTCGATGCCGACGGTGAAGTCGACATTCTCCCAACGGCTGGCTTCGGGCCAGAAAAAAGTGAAGACGATCGTCGATCCCGGCTGCAGGTCCGCTACGGCCAGGTCGACGAAGTGGACGCCGAAGGCGTTCTCGGTCGTCTTGTCGTCTTGCACCGTCAGCCATTTGTCGCTGCTCCAATGAACCACGCCGCGGGCTGCAAGCTCCACGCGCAGCCGTTTGCCGGCGGGAATGGAGCGGATCTTGTTGTTGAAGCGCCATGTCCGGAAAGGCGAGACGGTCTTTCGCTTGACGTAACGCTCGACGCCTTGCGGCGGCATGTCGAAGACCGCGCCGTCGCGCAGCGAGCGCAACAGCTTGATATGCTCGGCATGCGCCCAGACCAGGGGCATGGCGCTGCCGGAAGGCGCACCGAGCCGTAATTCGCGCTCCGGCATGTCGGGTTTGTCCCAAAGCTGCTCCGGCAACAGGCCTCCCACACCGGCCGAGCGCTCGAAGGTTTCGAGCAGTTCGGCCGCTTTGTCCGGTCGTCCGGCGGCCAGCTCGTAATGGGCACGCTCGCCGGTGAGCAAGGGCCAGGCACGACCCTTGCCGGTGCCGTCGAAGGGCGAGCCGTCCTCGTGCTCGCCATAGCCGTCGCCGGTGTAGCGATACCAGACCGGGCCTTGCGGCAACGCGCAGCGCAGCGTGGCGTCGATGGCTTTGACGGTGTTCAGGATGCGCGGATCGTCGGCGGCCCTGAGCCCAAAGCGGACCAGCGCCAATGCATCGGGGCTGACGATGGCTTCGGCCGGCTTATCGGTATCGGCCGGTGGCCGGTTCTTGATCGGCACGAAACCGTCCTTTGGCGAAGCGGCGCCGGCACCGTCGGGCGGTGCGATGCGGACATAGTAGCCTTCAATACCTTCCCTTGCGCAGAGCTCCGTGCCGGTGACATAGGTCCAGCGCTCGATCTCGCCGTTCCAGCAATCGGCCGTTTCGCGCAGATAGTTTGCCGGCTCATTTTTGCCGCAGGCGTCAAGCATGTCGGCGGCGGCAAGCAGTCCCGCAATCTCGACGGCCAGGGTGAACGGGCTGTAGCCGGCGTCCTCTTCCCAGCGATCCTCGCCGGTGACGGGGCCGTTACGCACGACATAGGAGGCCGCGCTCTCGATCATGGCCAAGAACGCGCCAAGTTCCTCGCGCGGCAGGTGGCCGGCGCGGCGGAGCGCATCGGCGAGCAGCAGCGGAAAGGCGCACTCGTCCATCTGGATGCCTGGCCAATAGGGCATTCCGCTCGACCAGCAATTTTGCGGCCAATGACCGTCCGGCTGCTGGATCGAATGCAGATAGGTGAGGATCTGGAGCGCCTGGTTGGTGTCGCCGGCGGCAAGGAAACCGCCTGCCGTCTCAACAAGGTCGCGCGGCCAGACCAGATGATAGCCGCCGAGATCGTCGTCGCCCTTGTTGAAACCCCAAGGGATCGAGAGACTGGCGACAGCGGCGCCCGGCCTGGCGATCGACAGATGCGAGGCAAGCACCGCCGTGCTGACACGGTAGGTATTCAGGCCAGAGGCAGCATGGCGGTCGAGTTTTTCCAGACCGGCCTGGAATCTCCGCCAGTTGGCGGTATAGGTTTCGGCGGATGCCTCGAAACCGTCCCTCAGGCTGGCCAGCGCGATTTCCGCCGCCTCTTCCGGCAAGGCGCCGAAGCCGAGCGCCAGCAGGGCCGTGCCCGTGCCCGCCGAGAAGCCGATCTCGCCGGTCAGTGCCACATTGCCGTCCTCCGCGCGCTCAAAGGCAGGATCGAGCGCGCCGCCATGCTGGAGTTGCTGCCAGCCGTCGGAGAAGCCGACATAGCCGGTCGAGCAGGCGTCCCATGGCAGCGAACAAGCAAGTGCGACCGAGACGCCGCGACCTGACGCAAACAGCACGCGCTGGCCCTTGTGCTCGCCGAGCCAGGCCGTGTTGCCCATGCCGGCATTGACCAGATGCGGAGCGAGCAGCGCGTAGACGCGGTAGTCCGCGATTGAGCCTTTGAGGGCGGCGAACGTGATTTCCTGCAGCAGGACAGGCTGTTTCGGATCCGTAATGATGCGCTTTTCTATCCGGTAGGAGCCATCGGTCGCGGTGTTGACCAGGTGGTAGCCGGGCACGCCGTCCGCGAACGGCTCGATCACATGGACGGCATCGCGTTTCTCTTCCGAGAAGAAACCACCGGGACCGGTGACGATCAGCCCCATGTCGCGCGTGCAGGCGCTGTCGAGCCGCGGATAATAGATCTCGTTCAATATGCCGTGGCTGACGGTGAACCAGAGCGGGCTTTTCGCCGAAAGCGCGGTGCCAACGCCGCTCTTGGCGCTTGACGTCCAGCGCGCTGGTATCCCCGGGGCGCCCTGTGCAACAGTCGGCGTCGCTGCCATCAATTGGTCTCCTGCCGCCGTTCCTAAACCAGGAGCGGAAGGCTTTTCAATCGTCGCACCTGAAGTTGATCGCCTTTGCCGCCGCGTGAGCCCTCGTTGACAGCGGCACCGTCAAGCGCTCACTATTTCGCAAGCAGGGAGGACTGCGGAAAAGAACTCGAGGTCGCGCCAGAAGGCTCGGCATGCGTCTTTCCGCGGCATTCCAGCGGCAAGGGAGGAGACATGTCGGAGGTATCTCCCCAGCTGATCGACCGGCTGCTCGCGATCTCGCGGGCGCTCGCCGGGCATATCGATCCGGGCTCGGCGTTCCGGGCGACGGCGATCGAAATCGGCACGCTCATCCCGCACGACCATATCGACCTGGCGGTGCTGTCGCTCGATGGACGCATGCATGCCTGCTACGAGGCCGGCTTCCATACCAGCTGGAGCGATCTGGCGCAGCATCCGGTCGAGGGCAGCCCGATCCGCCGCGTGCTGTGGGGTGAGATGCCTTATCTCCTGACCGACAATGCGCTCGTCGACGACCGCTTCCACTTCGAGGGCGCCTTTGACGGGCCGATCTTCGCCGCCAAGCTGCGCAGCCGCATCATCGTGCCGCTGAGAGCCCGCGGCAGCGTCATCGGCGCGCTTAATATCAGCCGGCACAAGGCAGGCTGCTACACGCAGGACGACGTCGACATCGCCCAGCAATGCGCCGATCTGATCGGGCCTTATATTTTCGCGCTGATCCAGACCGAGGAAGCGCGCCGCGCCATGCTCGCCGAAAGCGAGGCGCGCAACCGGGCGGAATTGCTCAGGGTCGGCGCCTCGCAGTTGACCGCGGGCATGGAGCGCGAGCGTCGCCGCATGGCCATGGACCTGCACGACCAGACGCTCGCCGACCTCGCCCGCATCGCGCGCCAGGTCTCGGCCTTCCGCAGCCGGGGCGTGGCGCGGACGGCTCAGCTTGCCGATCTCGAGCAGGAGGTGGCGGGCTGCCTGGCGGAACTGCGCCACATCGTCGACGACATGCGGCCGAGCGTCCTGGAACTGTTCGGCCTGCGCGACGCCGTCGAGGCGCATCTCAACCGCAGCGTCGCCAGGGCCAAGCCGCCGATCGCGGTGCGCATCGCCGACAGCAGCGACGGCAGCGCCGACAGCCTGTCGGAAACGCTGCGCACGGCGCTCTACCGGATCGTGCAGGAAGCCATCAACAACGCGGTGCGCCATGCCGAGCCGAGCCGCATCGAGGTGCAGCTGGCCTCGACGCCAGGCACCTTCAGCGTGACCGTGACCGATGACGGACATGGCTGCGGCGCGGTCGACCCAGCGGCCCAAGGTGGCATCGGCCACATGCACACGCGGGCCGCCCTTGTCGGGGCGCGGCTGCACTTCGAACCGGCCAGCCGCAAGGGCGGCACACGGGTCGTCATCGAGATCGACCGCGAGCCCACGGCGGGCAGGATTTCGGCGCGCGGCGACGCGGCGGCGGAAGGCCAACCGGTGGCGGAGGCGGTCTGATGCTGGTCATGATCGCGGAAAATGACGGGCTGCATCGCAGCTTCGCGCGGCGCACCGTCGAGCAATTGTGGCCCGGCGACGTCGAGGTGATCGAAGCCGGCGACGGCGAGGACGCCATCAACCTCGCGGCCGAGCGGCAGCCGCCGCATGTCGTGCTCGACCTGCAACTGCCCAAGGCGACTGGTATCGAGGTGGCCCGTGCCATCTGGAGCCGGCGCGCCGGCACGCATATCCTGTTCTGGTCGAACTTCGCCGACGAGGCCTATGTGCGGGGTGTGGCGCGGATTGTGCCGCCTGGCTCGGTCTATGGCTATGTGCTGAAATCGGCGACGGAAGAGGGCATGCGTTCGGCGCTGCGCGGCGTGTTCCGCGAGGGGCATTGCATCATCGACCGCGAGATCCGCGGCATCCAGCATCGCGTCCAGGACCGGTTCGAGGGCATCACCGACGGCGAGTATGAAAGCCTGATCGACATCGCGCTCGGACTCACAGACAGGGCGATCGCGGCCCGGCGCGGCCTGTCGATCCGCGGCGCGCAGAGCCGCATCAAGCATGTCTACGACAAGCTCGGCATCGTGCCGCTCGAGGAAGGCGCCGGCGAAGCGTCGGTGTTCAATTCGCGCACCCGCGCCATCTATCTCGCCATGGCGCGCGGGCTGATCAACATCGACGCGCTGCGGCGCGAGCAGGAACAGCTCGACGCATGGCTCGCGCAGGCAGCGCCGGCGCAGGAGCACTGACCGCACCGAGCCCGGAAAGCACGCGAAGCGATCGACTGTGCAAAACCACAGTCGGCGATGCGCTTAGACCGCTATCGCACGGCCCGCGTCCCGACTACGCTTTTGTCCTACAAAAAAGATGCCGGGGAAGCGCCATGCCGTTCGTCAGCATTCGGATACTCGAGGGCCATTCGCAGAAGCGCAAGAACGAGATCTCGCGCCGCGTCACCGAAGCGATCAGCGAGGTCGCCGAGCTGCCCATGGAAGCAATCTGGGTGGTGATCGAGGACGTGCCGGGCAGCGACTGGTTCGTCGCCGGCACGCCGGTGCGGGAACCCAAGGGCCAGTGATGTCGAACCCGGCGCGCGCCCATCGTTCCGGCTTTGACGACGTCGTCGGCAATGCGGCGATGGAGCGGCTTGCCACCGGCTACGGCTTCATCGAAGGGCCGGTCTGGCATCCTTACGAGAAATGGTTGGTCTTTTCCGACATTCCGCAAAGCCGCATGTATCGGCTCAGCGCCTCGGGCGAGATCGAGCTGTTCCGCGATCCCAGCCAGATGGCCAACGGCAACACGCTCGACCGGCAAGGGCGGCTGGTGACCTGCGAGCATGCCACCAGCCGCGTCACGCGCGTCGAGCCCAACGGCACGACGACGATTCTGGCCACGCATTACCAGGGCAAGCAGCTCAACAGCCCGAACGACATCGTCGTCGCCACCGGGGGCTCGATCTATTTCACCGATCCGACTTACGGCCGGGCGGAATTCTACGGCCTGCCGCGGCCGCAGGAGCTGCCGTTCCAGGGCGTCTACCGGATCGACGGCGACGGCGCGCGGCTGACGCTGTTGGCCGACGATTTCGTGCAGCCCAACGGGCTCTGCTTCTCACTCGATGAATCGCGGCTCTTCGTCAATGACACCGAGCGCGGCCATATCCGCGTGTTTGGCGTGGAAGCCAACGGCGACCTCAATGGCGGTGCGGTATGGGCGGTGACGGAAGGCGACGAGCCGGGGTCGCCCGACGGGATGAAGATCGACAGTCGCGGCAACCTCTATTGCACCGGCCCCGGCGGCATCCACGTCTTCGATGCTTCAGGCGATCTTCTCGCGTCATTTCGACGCCGGAAGATTGTGCCAATTTCACCTTCGGCGACGACGATCTGAGAAGCCTCTACATCGCCGCCTCGACATCGCTTTACCGGCTGAGGGTGCGGGTGCCGGGGCTCAGGTTGTTTTGAGCGCGTTCGCTTGGGCCGAAATGGGCGCTCTGGCGGGATTGGAGTGAAGCCGGCTCGGAGGAGCCGATGGAAGTGCAGCAGTCAACACATCTGGGAGGATATGACATGAAGAAACTACTCGTCTTGAGCGCTTTCGCGGCCATGCTCGCCTCGGGCACGGCGCTTGCCGACACGAGCGGCAAGAAGATCGCCTTCTCCAACAATTACGCCGGCAATTCATGGCGCCAGGCGATGCTCGACAGCTACGGCATCGTCACCAAGAAAGCGGTCGACGACAAGGTGGTGGCGGCCGCCGACGTCTTCACCACCGCCGACAAGGAAGTGCCCACCCAGGCCGCGCAGGTGCAGAACCTGATCCTGCAAGGCTATGACGCCATCGTCATCAACGCCGCCTCGCCGGATGCGCTCAACGGCGCCATCAAGCAGGCCTGCGACGCCAACATCGTCGTCGTCTCCTTCGACGGCACCGTCACCGAGCCTTGCGCCTATCGCGTTGTCGTCGACTTCAAGGACATGGGCAAGCAGGAAGTCGAGCAGATGGCCAAGTTCCAGCCGAAGGGCGGCAACCTGCTCGAAATCCGCGGTTTGGCCGGCACTTCGATCGACGATGCCATCCATGCCGGCATCCTCGAAGGCGTCGCCGCCCATCCCGAGTTCAAGATCGTCGGCTCGGTCACCGGCGACTGGGACCAGACGACGGCGCAGAAGGCGGTGGCGACCATCCTGCCGTCGCTGCCCGATGTCGTCGGCATCGTCGACCAGGGCGGCGACGGCTACGGCGCCGCCCAGGCCTTCGCCGCCGCCGGCAAGCCGCGCCCGACCATCATCATGGGCAACCGGCAGGACGAGCTGAAGTGGTGGAAGGAGCAGAAGGAGAAGGACGGCTACAAGACCTGGTCGGCCTCGATTGCGCCCGGCGTGTCGACGCTGGCCTTCTGGGTGGCGCAGCAGGTGCTCGACGGCCGCAAGGACATCCCGCACGATCTGCTGGTTCCCTATCTCGCCTTCACCCAGGATGATTTCGAGGCAGCGCTGCCGAACATCAAGGAAGGCGGCGTCGCCACGCACGAATACACCCAGGAAGACGCCATCGCGGCCATCAAGGCCAACATCAAGCAATAGCGGCGAACGTTGCCAGCCGCATCGCCAACCGGATAAAAGTTGAGGATGCTCCAGGCTATTGCAGATATCGTCAGGCTGGACGGCGCCGAGAAACATTTCGGCGCCGTCCGCGCGCTCAATGGCGTCGACTTCCATGTCGTCGCCGGCGAATGCGTCGGGCTGGTCGGACACAACGGCGCCGGCAAGTCGACGCTGATGCATATGGTGGCGGGCACGCTGCGGCCCGATGGCGGTCAGATCGCCGTGCGCGGCAACCAGGAAGCAAGCTATTCCGTGGCGCGCGCGCTCGAGCTCGGCATACGCTGCGTCTTCCAGGAGCTGTCGCTCTGCCCCAATCTCAGCGTCGCCGAAAACACGCGCATCAACCATCCCTCGCTCGCCGGTTTGGGCTGGCGGCGCAAGGCCGCCGATCTCATCCAGGCCAAGCTCGACGAGATTTTTCCCGACCACGGCATTTCGGCGGACGACATAGCAGGGGACCTGTCGATCGGCAGGCGGCAGATGGTCGAGGTGGCGCGCGCCTTCACCCTCACCCGCGAGCCGCTGCATCTGGTCATCCTCGACGAGCCGACCTCGTCGCTCGATGCGCATACGGCCGGCCAGTTGCTCGCCTTCGTGCGCCGCTTCGTGGCGGCTGGCGGCAGCTGCATCCTGATCTCGCATGTGCTGGGCGAAGTGCTGCAGAACGCCGACCGCATCGTCGTGATGCGCGACGGCAAGGTGGTCGCGGCCGACGCCGCAAGCGCATTCGACCGCGACAGACTGGTCGCCGCCATGGGCGGGGCCGAAGGTCATCAGAAGGCCGCCGCCGGGACCCGCAAGGTCGAAGCCGGCGCGCTCAGGGTGCGGGCACGCCCTGCGCGCCAACAGGACAGCAAGGAGCTTGTCGCCCGCGCGGGCGAGATCATCGGCCTTGCCGGTCTTGCCGGGCATGGCCAGACCGACCTCTTGCTCGCGATCTTCTCGGCGGCTTCGCGTGCCAAAGCCGGCGTCGAGGTGGCCGCGCCGGTGGCGCTGGTCGCCGGCGACCGCCAGTCGGACGGCATCTTCGCGCAATGGTCGATCGCGCAAAACATCGGCGTCCGCTCGCTGGCGCGGCTGCGCAACGGCCTGCTGATCTCGCCGCAGCGCGAGGCGGAGCTGGCCGAATTCTGGAAGAACAAGATCGGCATCCGCACGCCGGACATGAACAACAACATCTATTCGCTGTCGGGCGGCAACCAGCAGAAGGCGCTGTTTGCCCGCGCGCTCGGCTCCGATGCCGAGATCGTGCTGATGGACGACCCGATGCGCGGCGTCGACATCGGCACCAAGCTCGAAGTCTACGGTCTCGTGCGCGAGGAGGCCGGCAAGGGCCGCACCTTCCTCTGGTACACGACCGAAACCGAAGAGCTCGACAATTGCGACCACGTCTATGTCTTCAAGAACGGGCGGATCGTCGCCGATCTCGGTCGCGACGAGCTGACAGAAGAAAAAATCATCCAGTCCTCGTTCGGCGACGCGGCCTGAGATGACGGCAATCGCTCCCGGCACGCTCCCGAAATCCTCGCCGCGCGGCAGCGCCGCGCGGGCGCGTATGCTGCGCGGCCTTTTGCCGGCGCTGTCGCTGGCGCTGGTGCTGATGGCGATCGCCTGGCTCAATCCGCGCGCGATCAGCTATTTCGGCTTCAACCTGATGCTGAACCTGGCGATCCCGATCGCGCTGGCGACAATCGCGCAGATGTTCGTCATCGCCGGCAATGAGCTGGATCTCTCTATCGGCACCTTCGTCGGCTTCGTCGGCTGCGTCACCGCGACATGGCTCAGGGACGCGCCGCTCGTCGGTATCGCGGTGCTGCTCGGCTCGATCGGCGTCTATGCGCTGCTCGGCGCGCTGATCCATCTGCGCAACCTGCCCTCGATCGTGGTCACGCTCGGCATGAGCTTCGTCTGGCAGGGCCTTGCCATCCTTATCCTGCCGAAGCCGGGCGGCAAGGCGCCGGGCTGGCTGCTTTCGATCCTGTCCTTCAAGCCGCCTTACATCCCGTTCCCGATCCTCGCCGCGCTGCTCATCGCGGCCGTGGTGCATTTCGGCCTGATGCGCACGTCCTATGGCGTCATCCTGCGCGGCTCCGGCGGCAACGCTGCGGCGCTCAGGCGCGCCGGCTGGTCGCTGCTCCGCACCAAGATTGTGCTGTTCGCGCTGACCGGCCTGTTCGGCGTGCTCTCCGGCATGGCCTTGATCGGCATCACCACCTCGGCCGACGCCAATATCGGCAACGGCTACACGCTGCTGTCGATTGCGGGCGTCATCCTCGGCGGCGGCGAGTTCGTCGGCGGCCGGGTGTCGCCGATCGGCGCGGTCATCGGCGCGCTGACGCTGGCTTTAGCCGCCTCGCCGCTTCTGACCTTCATGCACATCCCGCCCGACTGGCAGGTCGCCGCCAATGGCGCGATCCTGATCATCGTGCTCGCGGCGCGGGTGCTGATCAGCCGCAGGGAGAGGTGAGCCATGGCCTCGCTGCGTATGCTGCTCGAAAAACCCTGGCTCTGGTCCTTCGTCGGCGCTCTTGTGGTATGGCTGGCGACGGTTGCCTTCACCGGCGGCTACGGTGCCGGCGGCATGGTCACGGCGGCGCTTTCGCTTGCCGTCTTCACCGTCATTGTCGGCGTCGGCCAGATGTTCGTCATCACGCTCGGGCCAGGCAATGTCGACCTGTCGCTGCCGGCCAATATCGGGCTGGCAAGTGCTGTGGCGATGAAGGTTATGGGCGGCAGCGATTCCATGATCGTCGTCGGGCTGCTCGCGGCACTCGCCTGCGGTGCCGCGATCGGCGCCATCAACTACCTGCTGATCTGGGCGCTGCGCATCCCGCCGATCATCGCTACGTTGTCGGCAAGCTTCATCATCCAGTCGGTCGACATCAGCTATGGCCGCGGCCTGCAGATCAAGCCGCCGCCGGGCTTCGCCGATTTCACCAACTGGCAAATCCTTGGCATTCCGGTGCTGGCGATGCTGACGGTGGTCTTCACCATCGGCGCGGCACTTGCGCTGCAGCGCATGATCTACGGCCGCTCGGTGCTGGCGATCGGCCAGAACATCCGCGCCGCGTGGCTCGCCGGCGTCAAAGTCGGCCGCATCCGTTTCCTCACCTACACGCTATGCGGCGCGCTCGGCGGCATCGACGGCGCGTTGCTCGCCGGCTATTTCCGCGGCGCCAATGTCGATATCGGCAACGAATATCTGCTGGCCTCGATCGCGGTGGTGGTCATCGGCGGCACTTCGGTCGCCGGCGGCAAGGCCAATGTGCCGGGCGTGTGGGGCGCCGGCCTGTTCCTGGTGCTCCTGCTCACCATGCTCAACACCTTCGGGGTCAGCGCCGGCGTGCGGCTGGTGCTGACCGGGCTGATCATCGTCGGGGTGATCACGGCGGCGGGTGGGGAGAAGGCTGTGCGCTAGTCGTGAGAGGCTGGCAAGGGCAGAGGGGGGTGTGAAGGATCGCGACGCTTCCCGCTAAGCTTTCGGACAAGCATTGAGCCACCGCCGGGCCGGGTTCCCATTCACGGCGCGGCCCTGTAAACCCTTCCACGATCGCAGCCGGAGGGTTCCGCTTGTCCAATTTCGTCAGCGTCACAAATAAGCACGGCGTGGCGGTAGTCACCATCGACAACCCGCCGGTCAATGCGCTGAGTTTCCATGTCCGCAAGCCGCTTTACGAGGCGCTCGCCGCGCTGCGCGACGATCCAGCTGCCAAGGCCATTGTCATCGCCTGTGCCGGGCGGACTTTTGTCGCCGGCGCCGACATCACCGAATTCGGCAAGCCGGTCGAGCAGCCGGAGCTGCGCGCTATCATCGCCTTGCTGGAGACGATCACCAAGCCGACGGTCGCCGCCATCCACGGCACGGCGCTGGGCGGCGGGCTGGAGCTGGCGCTCGGCTGTCATTTCCGCGTTGCCGATCAAGGCGCGAAGCTTGGCCTGCCGGAAGTGAAACTCGGCCTGCTGCCAGGCGGCGGCGGCACGGTGCGCCTGCCGCGGTTGGTGGGCGCCGCCAAAGCGCTCGGCATGATCGTTTCGGGAGCGCCGACTTCGGCCAGCGAGGCGAAGGCAGCGGGCCTTGTCGATGCGGTTTCTGACGATGAGCTGTTGGAGGAGGCGGTTCGTTTCGCTAACGAAATGGCCGATCGAGGTGGGCCTTTCCTGCCGGTACGCGACCGCAATGACCGCCTCGCTGAAACCGATCTTGCTGCCTTCGGCGTCCAGGCAGCCGAACTCGCCAAGAAAGCGCGCGGGCTGGAGGCGCCGCTTGCCTGCGCCGAAGCCGTGCGCAATGCGATCACTCTGCCTTTCGACGAAGCGCTGGCGGCCGAGCGCCGGCTCTTCGTGAAACTCGTGTCCGGCGACCAGTCGCGCGCCCAGCGGCATCTGTTCTTCGCCGAGCGCGAGGCGGCGAAGGTGCCCGGCAAGGATCTGCAGCGGCGAAAGATCGCCCGGATCGGCATCATCGGCGCCGGCACGATGGGCGGCGGCATCGCCATGGCCTTCGCCAATGGCGGTTTTCCCGTGACCTTGCTGGAAACCGGCGAGGAAGCGTTGCAGCGCGGGCTGGCGATGATCGACAAGAACTACGCCGTCTCGGTCAGCCGAGGCTCGCTAACGGAAGGGGCGAGGCTGCAGCGGCTGGCGCTGTTCAAGGGCAGCACCGACTATGCCGATCTCGCGGACTGCGATCTAATCATCGAGGCCGTGTTCGAGGACATGGCGGTCAAGAAGGAAGTGTTCGGCAGGCTGGATGCGGTGGCCAAGCCCGACGCCATCCTTGCCACCAACACCTCCTATCTCGACGTCGACGCGATCGCCGCCTCGACATCGCGGCCGCAGGATGTGCTCGGCTTGCATTTCTTCTCGCCGGCCAATGTCATGAAGCTCCTGGAGATCGTGCGCGCCGACAAGACCGCGCCCGACGTGCTGGCGACGGTCACCGATCTCGCCCGGCGCATCGGCAAGGTGGCTGTCGTGGTCGGCGTCTGCCACGGCTTCGTCGGCAACCGCATGCTGTCCGCCCGCGGCGCGGAGAACGAGTTCCTGCTTCTCGAAGGCGCGACACCCGACCAGGTCGACAAGGCCTTCACCGATTTCGGCTGGCCGATGGGACCGTTCCAGATGGGCGATCTCGCCGGCCTCGACATCGGCTGGCGCAACCGCAAGGCGCGCGGCCAGACGGCGGTGATCGCCGATACGCTTTGCGAAGAGGGGCGCTTCGGCCAGAAGACTGGACGCGGCTGGTATCGCTATGAGAGCGGCTCGCGGGAGCCGGTGGCCGATCCCGAGGTCGAGGCGTTGATCCGTGACAAGGCGGCCGAGTTGGGTATCGACCGCGCGTAATCGGCGCTGGTGAGATCATCGAGCGCACGCTCTATCCTCTGGTCAACGAGGGCGCGAAGATTCTCGAAGAGGGGGTAGCCGCGCGCTCGTCCGACATCGATGTCGTGTGGGTCAACGGCTACGGCTTCCCGATCGGCAAGGGCGGGCCGATGTTCTGGGCCGGGCTTGAAGGCGCGGCCAGGATCGTCGAGCGGCTGGAGTATTGGCACGCAAGGACTGGTCGGGCGATTTTCGAGCCGACGCAGCTGCTGAGGAGGTTTGCCGAGACGGGGTCGTGGAAGAGCGAATAGCAGCTATGCCGCGTTCCTTCGCGCCCCCCTCTGTCCTGCCGGACATCTCCCCCACAAGGGGGGAGATTGGCAGCTCGTTGCCGGCGCATCTCCTCCAGCGTTGGCGATTGGCGAAGCGGCGTGACGTCCGATCTCCCCCCAAGTGGGGGAGATGGCCGGCAGGCCAGAGGGGGGCGCTGTCCCGCCAACATCTCCGGTGTCCACACCGCAGCGTCGCCACCAAATTTGACCATGTGGACAAAACTCAGGCGCCGTTCCATAGTCCTGACGTCTGACATTTTTTGAACGGCCGGCTCGACACGGCCGTCGAGCAGAGGGGAATCTTGATGGAAAACGAACGTAGTAAAACACAACGCGCCGGCCTGTCCCGACGCAACGTGCTGGAACTCGGCGCGCTCGGCCTCGCGGCAGTCGCGCTGCCTGGCGCTGCCTTCGCCAAGGACAAGAAGCTGAAGGTGGCGGCGATCTTCGCCACGCCGATCGAGGAGCCGTGGGACAACCAGATCCATGTCGCCCTGCAAAAGGCCGAGAAGGAGCTGGGCATCGAATACAAATGGTCGGAAAAGGTGCAGACCGCCGACTTCAGCCGCGTCATGCGCGAATATGCGCAGGGCGGCTACCAGCTGGTGCTGGGCGACGCCTTCGCCGCCGAGCGCGAATCGCGCCGCACGGCAAAACAGTTCCCGAAGACCGCCTGGCTGTTCGGCTCCGGCGCCGGCCCGGCCGAACCGAACTTCGGCGTCTTCGACAACTGGATCCATGAGCCGGCCTATCTCTCCGGCATGATCGCGGGAAAAATGTCGAAGTCGGGCACGGTGGGCGCGGTCGCGGCAATGGGTATCCCGGAAGTGAACCGCTGGTCAACGCCTTCTTTGCCGGCGCCAAGGAGGTCAACCCGAACGTCAAGAAGAAGGTCGCCTTCATCGGCTCCTTCTTCGATCCGCCCAAGGCCAAGGAAGCAGCGGTGGCGCAGATCGACGCCGGCGTCGACGTCATCTATGCCGAGCGCTTCGGCGTCATCGAGGCGGCGGTCGAGAAGAAGATTTTTGCCATCTCCAACATGTCCGACCAGTCGAGCCTCGGTCCCGACACGGTCATCACCGGCCCGGTGTGGGACATGTATCCGACTGTCGAGCAGGCGATCAAGCTGGTCAAGGCCGGCGTCTTCACCGCGCAGGACTATGGCGACTTCTCGCGCATGGCCAAGGGCGGCTCGTATCTGGCACCTTACCACAAGTTCGACAACACACTGCCGGCGGAGGTCAAGGAGCTGATCGAGAAGAAGAAGGCCGAGATCCTGGAAGGCAATTTCCGCGCGACGTCGACGAGAACACGCCGGTTTCGGATTAGCCGCGGCCTATCCCTCCCCCTTGAGGGGAGGGTGGCCCGCAGGGCGGAGGGTCGCCCGCGACGCGCTCCATCTTCAAAATCAACGTCGAGGCGGTTGAGGCGACCCCTCCGCCTCGCTTCGCTCGGCACCCTCCCCTCGAGGGGGAGGGGTATCAGCGCAGGAGCACCCTTGTCCGCCCCTCTGATCGAAATGCGCGGCATCACCAAGAGCTTCGGCGCCGTCAAGGCGAACGAGGCCGTCGATCTCAGCGTTGCGCCCGGCGAGATCCTCGGTCTGCTCGGCGAGAACGGCGCCGGCAAGACGACGCTGGTGAACGTGCTGTTCGGCGCCTATGCGCCGGATGCGGGCGAAATCCTGGTCGAGGGCAGGCCGGTCGCCATCCACAATTCGGCCGATGCTTTGGCTGCCGGCATCGGCATGGTGCACCAGCATTTCCATCTGGCGCCCAGGCTGACGGTGCTGGAGAACCTTCTGATCGGTATTCCCGGCAAGTCCGGCCGCATCGACCGTGCCGGCGGGCTGGCGCGGCTGAAGGAGATCGGCAGTCGGCATGGCTTAAGCCTCGATCCGAACCTGCCGGTCTCGGCGCTGTCGGTCGGCGAGCAGCAGCGGCTGGAGATCATCAAGGCACTGTTTCGCGGCGCGAAGCTTTTGATCCTCGACGAGCCGACCGCGGTGCTGGCGCCGAGCGAGGTCGATGGCCTGTTCGCCGCCTTGCGCTCGATGGTGGGCCAAGGACTCGGCATCATCTTCATCTCGCATAAGCTCAACGAGGTCAGGGCCCTCACCCATCGTTGCGTCGTTTTGCGCCACGGCAAGGTCGCCGGCCGCGTCGAGCATTCGGCAAGCACGACCTCGGCCGAGATGGCGAAGCTGATGTGCGGCCACGAGATCGTGCCGCCGGCAAAGGGGGCGTCGACACCCGGCGCCTCCGTGTTGACGCTCGACGGCATTTCCACCGCCGGCCATGCCGGCACGCCGCTGCGAGAGGTCTCGCTCTTCGTCCGCGCGGGCGAGATCCTGGGTATTGCCGGCGTTTCCGGCAACGGCCAGCGCGCGCTCGCCGATGTGATCTCCGGCATGCTGTCGCCCAAGGCGGGCACGATGATGATAGCCGGCAAAACGGTTTCGCAATTTTCGCCGCGCGCGCTGCAGGCGCTCGGCCTCGGCCGTATCCCCGAGGACCGGATGACCACCGGGCTGGTGACCAACCTGCCGCTCGCCGACTCCATGGTGCTGCCGCGCATCGGCACGGAAGCCTTCAGCCGCAAAGGCCTGCTCAATCCTGCCGCGATCCGCGCCTTCGCCGAGGAACAGATCAAGGCCTATGACATTCGTTGCCCCGGGCCGATGGTGCGCGCCGGCGCGCTCTCGGGCGGCAATCTGCAGAAGGCGCTTCTGGCGCGCGAGTTGGCCTTCGATCCGAAAGTGCTGATCGTGTCGCAGCCGACGCGCGGCCTCGACATCGGCGCCGCCCGCTTCATCCACGAGAAGTTCCTGGCCATGCGCACCAAGGGCTGCGGCATCATCGTCGTCGGCGAGGACCTCGAGGAATTGCTGATGCTCTCGGACCGCATCGCGGTGATGTATGAGGGCCGCGTCGCCGGCACGCTTTCCGTTGCCGAGGCCACCGTCGCGAGGCTCGGCCTGATGATGACCGGTGCGGAGGGGCACGGCTGATGTTTCGTCTCGAAGCCCGAACGTCGACCCCCGCCTGGTTCAACCTAGCTTTGCCGCTGCTGGCCATCGCCGTCGCGCTGGTGCTGTGCAGCGGCCTCATCGCGGTCGCCGGCGCCGGTGTGATCGAGGCCTATGGCGTCATGCTGTCGGCCTCGCTCGGCGACAGCTACGCCATCACCGAGACACTGGTGCGCGCCGCCCCTATGATCTTCACCGGGCTGGCCGTGGCCATCGCCTTCCGCGCGAAATTCTGGAACATCGGCGCCGAGGGCCAGTTGCTGGCCGGTGCGGTGGCCAGCTGTGCGGTCGGCGCGATCCCGATGCCGGGATACCTCGCCATGCTTCTGATGGCGCTGGCGGGTGGTGCCGCCGGCGCGATCGTGGCGCTGGTGCCGGCGACATTGCGGGTCAAGTTCAAGGTCGACGACGTGGTGAGCTCGCTGCTGCTCAACTCGGTCATCTACTATGCGCTGATGGCGCTGATCGAGGGGCCGTGGAAGGATACGTTCAGCGGCTATCCGATCTCGCCGCCGATCGAGGATTCGGCCAATTTCCCGGTGCTGATCGAAGGCACGCGGCTGCATCTCGGTGTCATCGTGGCGCTGATCGCGGCACCGCTTTGCTGGTTCCTGATCGCGCGCACCACGCTCGGCTTTCGCATCCGCGTCACCGGCGAGAATCCGGAGGCGGCCCGCTATGGCGGCATCGACGTCGAGCGCGTCCTGCTCTCCACCGCGTTGCTCTCCGGCGCGCTGGCCGGGCTCGCCGGCGTCGGCGAGGTCGGCGGCGTGCACTTCCAGGTGATGAGCGACATCTCGCCGGGCTACGGCTATTCCGGCATCGTCGTCGCGATGCTCGCCCGGCTCAACCCCCTCGGCGTGGTGCCGGCGGCGATCTTCCTGGCAGCCGTCATGACCGGCGCCGAGGCGATGTCGCGCGCGACCGGCGTGCCGGCTTTCCTGAGCGATGTCATCCAGGGCACGGCGCTGCTCGCCATGCTGGTGGCGCTGCTCTTCACCGCCTACCGCATCCGCCGCGTGGGAGCGTCCGCATGAGCGCGGTGTTCGAGCAGATTTTCCAGGTCGGCTTCCTTGCCGCCATCATCCGCATCGCCACGCCGCTGGCCTTCGCGACGCTGGGCGAAATGTTCTCCGAGCGCGCCGGCGTGCTCAATCTCGGCATCGAGGGCATCATGCTGTTGTCGGCCATGGCCGGCTTCACCGCCGCCAGCCTCAGCGGCAGCCTGTGGCTCGGCGTGCTGGCGGCCGTGCTGGTCGGCGCGCTGATGGGCGCGCTGCATGCGCTGTTCACCGTGGCGCTGGGCCTCAGCCAGCATGTCTGCGGCATCGGCGTGACGCTGTTTTGCTCAGGCCTTGCCTATTTCCTCTACCGGCTGATCTTCGGCCAGCAATCGGTGCCGCCGAGCATCGACGGTTTCAAGCCGGTGCCGATCCCGCTGCTGTCCGACATTCCGATCCTCGGCCCGGCGGTGTTCAACCAGTTCACATTGGTTTATCTGGCGATCGTCGCCGTCCCGCTTGCCGCCTTCGTGCTCTACCGCACGCCATGGGGGCTTTCGGTGCGCATGGTCGGCGAGAACCCGCGTGCCGCGGATTCCGCCGGCGTCGGCGTGATCGCCACGCGCTTCCAGGCGGTGATCCTCGGCGGCGCGCTGATGGGGCTTGCCGGCGCCTTCCTCACCATGGCGCAGTTCAACGCCTTCACCTTCGGCGTGGTCTCGGGCCGCGGCTGGGTGGCGATCGCGCTGGTCGTGTTCGGTCGCTGGGATCCATGGCGCTCGGCCGGGGCGGCACTGCTCTTCGCCTTCGTCGATGCGCTACAGCTCCGGATGCAGGCCAGCGGACTCGGGCACATCCCTTACGAAGCGTTCCTGATGCTGCCCTTCATCTTCACCATCATCGCCATGGCGTTCATGTCGCGCAACGCTGTCGCGCCGTCGGCGCTGCTGAAGCCGTTCCGAAGGGAAGAGCGGTAGCAATGCTCGGGTTCCTCGCCCCCACGAAGGTGGGGGAGAGGGTGGCGTCGGCGAAGCGAGACGGAGAGGGGGAATGGGCTCGGCCTCGACGTGGTCTCGTGAAAACTCACCAGCGTCGCAGCCCCTCTCCGTCCGCTTCGCGGCCACCTCTCCCCCGCTTCGCGGGGGGCCAGGAACCTAGATTCTGGAAAGCCTCAAATCGCCGTGAACGCGTTGTCGACAAACAAATGCGTGCCGTTGACGAAGCTCGATTCGTCGCTGGCGAGGAACAGGGCGGCCTTTGCCACCTCCTCCGGCTCGCCGATGCGGCCCTGTTGTGCTGCCATGGCAGCATCCGAAACGTCGACGCCGAGCTTGCCGAGATCGGCGACCTCGCGCATTCCGTGCGGTGTGCGGATGAAGCCGGGGCAGACGGCGTTGCAGCGGATGTTGCGTTCGCGGAATTCCACCGCGATGGCACGCGCGAACATGTGGCAGGCGCCTTTGGTGGTATCGTAGAGCACTTCGTTCGGCGTCGCCGCCACCGCCGAGATCGACGAGGTGCAGACGATCGATCCGCCGCCGGCGGCGATCATGCCGGGCAGCACGGCGCGCGTCATCAGAAACATCGAGCGAACGTTGACGGCATGCAGCCAGTCCCATTCCTTGAGCGTCGTCTCCAGAAAGGGTTTGATGACGATGGTGCCGGCGTGGTTGAACAGCACGGTGACCGGGCCGAATTTTTCCGCTGCAGCCTTCGCGGCTGCTTCGACCTGCGCTTCGTCCGAAACGTCGGCGACGAAATGTTCGGCAACATGGCCACGCGCCCGGATCGCCGCAGCAGTCTTGCCAGCCGCCTCGCCATTGCGGTCGATGATCGCCACCTTGGCGCCTTCGGCGGCAAACAGCTCGGAAGCCGCACCGCCCATGCCCGTCGCGCCGCCCGAGATGATGGCGACCTTACCCGCCAGCCTTCCACTCATTTTTCTCTCCCCTGGATCCTATGAAGATTGCTTTCCGATGCTATCCCGCAGCGCAGGCGATAGCCAAGCGCGCTTGAACAAGGCGATCGCGGCCGAAAAGCCCACTTCGATCCAGGCTTTCCAAGCTCTCGCGCGTCTTTTTGGCCTGGTTCCCAGGCGATTTTTCACGTCGAACGAGTACGAAAAACCTCAATCTCGTCCGCCTTGAGAATGTTCTTCCAAAAATCTTCGAAAAATAGCAATCGACAAAGTCTACTAATTTTATAGATTAACGGCCGAGACGGAGGCTCGACCATGTCCTACATCCAGAACGCTCAGCGCAAGGGCCAGAGGCTGACGGCCGACCCGAGCTGGAGGCCTGCCTATGGCGGCACTTTCGCCTATCTCGTCTTCGCGCTGGCATTCGTGTTCACCGGCGCGGTGGTGCTGGGTCTCATTCCATAATCGCATCGGGGCCTAATCGCATCGGGGCTTGGGCCCCGCTGTCTGAAAATCTGAGTTGAGTAGTCGGAGCAGATAACTGGCCGCGCGCCAGGGCGCCGTCGCGCGCCTGTCCGCGGGTTTTCAAGAGCAGGGCAATCCAACGTGATGGAGGAGATGGCAATGCCGATCGAGTTCACGCATGTTCCCGGTAAGCCTGCCAATGGCAGCTTCTTCTATGATTTCGCCGAGACCGCGACCAAGCTGTCGCTGATCGAGGATGCCGGCTTCCGCAAGCTGGTGGTCGACGATCCGGCCGGCCTGCTCACCAATATGGACATCGCCGCCCAGACGCTCGACCGCACCGCCTCGCTGGAAGTGGTGCTGACGCATTGGGCCGGCGTGATCGAGCCGACCGTGGCGGCCAGGCAGCTTGCGGCGCTCCACGCCAAGAGCGGCGGCCGCCTGTCGCTCAGAATGCTGAGCGAGCCGCTCGACGACAGCGACGCCGAGGCGCGTCCGGTCGGCCACAGCGTGGTCTGGCAGCGCATCGACGAGTATCTGGTGCTGTTGAAGCGGCTTTGGTCGAACGACAGGCCTTTCGATCATGAAGGCGCCTTCTACAGCGTGAGAGGCGGCTATGTACCGCGCAAGGGCCCGCATGGCGCCGACCTCGCCATCCGCCTCGGCGGGCAATCGGGCACGGCCTTGAAGGTCGCCGGAAAGCATGCCGATGTTTTCGAGCTGGCCGCCGGCTCGCCGGACGAAGTCGCGCAGTTGATGCAGCGCGTGCGCAGCGCCGCCGCCGAGCATGGCCGCGCCGGCAGGCTGCGCTTCGCACTTCCCGTGCGCATCCGCCCCGAGGGCTGGTCGGGCGCATCCGATCACAAGGCAGTCGAGGTCGCGGGGCCGCCGGCGCGGCTTGCGCTGGCGTTGTTGCCTTATGCCTCCCTGGGTATCGAAGAATTCATGATCAGCGGCATCGACCGGCCGAGCGAGATTGCCCAGATCGGGCGCGAGACGGTCACGCTGATCGCGAATTCGCTGGCGCGGCGCGAGGCCGACACCCCGCCGCCAGAAACGTTCGCGTCGCGCTCTTTCACCGAGGCGCGCGTCCGCTGAGATTGCAGATCGAGGCGGGGACTGGCCGTTGCGGCTGCCGGTCTCATTGAGGACCGACGGACGATGATGGCTGCGGGACGTAGTCGACACCGTCCATGACATAGTCGGCGAAGAGGAAATCGCGGATGCCGGCGATCCGGCCATTCTCCCAATCGATGAGGATGAAATAGCGCGGCGGCCCGTCCGGACGGTCCGGGCTGGTGACCAGGATGGCGGGGCGGCCTTCGACGAGGCCGGTGGTAAAATGCCAATGCGCCTCGTCGGCATAGCGGCCAAAGTAATTGCCGACATAGTCCTTGCCTTCGGCGCGAAGCCGATTGACCAGTTCCAGCTTCACGTCGTCGGCAAGCAAGCCGCGCAAGGCATCGAAATCCCGGGCATTGAAAGCCGCGACATAGTCGCCGAGGCGCCGCATGTCCTGCTGGTTCAACGGCGGTCGAGGCACCGCCGCCCGCGGCGCCGCTGCCAGCTTGCGCAGGCTCTCGCGGCCCCGCTGCAGCGCGCCCTTGATCGCCGTCTCGGTGGTTTCGAGGATCTCGCCGATCTCTTCCAGGCTGTGGCCCAGCACGTCCTTCAGCACGACGGTGCATCGCTGCGCCGGCGGCAGCTGCATCAGCTCGGCAAGGCTCGCCTCGGCCGCGATACGCGCATCGAGGGCCGAGTTCTCATCGGCAATCGTATCGAGCTCGACCTCGCTTTCACGTTCCCGCGAACGGGCCCGCTTGCGCAGGAAATCGAGCGCTGAATTGTGCGCAATGCGAAACAGCCAGGACTCGATCTTGTCGGGCATGTCGCCATTCCTGATCGCGACGAAACCTTTGGCCAAGGCTTCCTGGACGATGTCCTCGCCATCGAGGACCGATCCCACCATCCGCGAGCAGTAGCGGTGCAACCGGGCTCTCAAGCCGGCGGCTTCGCGCTCGAAAGCGCGAAGCCTGGCTTCGGTCGTTGCAGCGGGATGGTCATGCGAACCGGTCACGCGGCCTCCTAGTCTTCCACGCCGCCCGTATGAGAATAGCTCGTATGCCCCATCACGCTCTCGCCGGTTCCATGCTCCATGATCGTCTTCATATACTCGGCGAAGCGGGGATCGTTCCGGAAGGCGGCGATGTCGTCGGCCGAGCGCCATTGCGAGATGTTGACCACCTTGCTGCCGTCGCCGCCGACAACCACGGAGGACGACAGCGAGCCAGGCTGCTTGCTGAAGAAGTTCCGCGTCCCTTCGGCAAGCACCTTGGCGAGGTCCTGCTGCTTGCCGGGCTTGGCGGTAAAGACGTTGATCAAGGTCACTGCGGTCGACATGGCTTGGCTCCGTTTGTCCTAGAGCGTTTCGCCGTTTCACGGAAACGGCGAACCGCTTTGTCTCTTTGTTTTGGGGCAATTCCGGACGGAAAACCGTTTCACACTTTTCCTGGAATTGCCCTAGTGGCGGAGGCCGACGTGGCTTCCGCGATCGTCACGACCGTCAAGACGAAAGCGATGCCGGGAACGGAACGGTGCATGCAAAAAAATTTTGGCCCTCGACGCAGAGTGGCCAGCAAATGCCTGTCGATCGGCACTGCAGAGGTCATTTTCAGAAAAATTCCTCCTCACCGTTCCGAAACGCGCCGGTCATTCGTCCTGGTGGGTGCCGATGCGTCGACGCCGGCACCAACCAAGGGAGAGAAAAATGTCGATCCTGTCATCCATCAGCCGCATCGCGACCGAATACGCCGCTGTCCACGCCCGCTACCGGGCGGCGCGGACACTCTATTTGCTGCCGATGGATATCCGCAAGGATATCGGCTGGCCGGAGGTCGGCGATCCATGCGATCCCGAAGCCGTCAGTTCGCCGCGTTCGCGAGCCGCGACAGCGCGGTGATGACGGCCTCCGAGTTCGTCAGCGCGCCGAAGACGCCGTCCTCGACAGTCACCATGTGCAGGGCAGCGTCGTGCGCCTTTTGGTCGCCGCTGGCGCAGGCGTCCGCGATCGTCAGGCACTGGAAATTGCGGTCGCAGGCCTCGCGCAAGGTGGTGTGCACGCAGACATCCGTCGTGCATCCGGTGAAGAGGAGATGCGTGATGCCCCGCGCCCGCAGCACCAGCTCCAGATCGGTGTAGGTGAAGGCGCCGTTGCAGGTCTTGTCGACGACGACGTCTTCGGGTCTGACCTCTATATCGGCGACGATCTGGAAGCCGGGGCTGGAGCGCAGCAGGATGTCGGTGCCGTCCAGTCCCGCCCGTTTGCGGCGCCATTTCTCGTAAGGCGTCATGTCGGCCATGTCGGCGCGGTAGCCCTGCCTGGTGTGGACGATGGTCAGCCCGGTGGCGCGGGCAGCCTCAATCAGCCGGTTCACGGCCGGCAGGATCGCCCTGAGCGGCGTGGGGTCATAGCCTTTCCTGGCAAAATATCCTGTCGGCGACAGGAAATCCTCCTGCAGGTCGATCACCAGCAAGGCGGTGTGTTGCGGCACCAGCCGGCCGTCATAGGGAAAGTCGAATGGTATCGCCTTGATCATCGCCTGCTGCCTCGATTGCCGCCCGCATCGTGACTCAGCGGCGGCGTCTTCGCCAGACCTCGCAGCGCCCGACGCTCTCGCAAGCGCGACGTTGCGATTGTTGATCAATAAAATCACCTTTAGAGTTGACTAGTAAACTCATGTTTTCTAGTCAACCGGCGTAGACCGCCTGGCGAGAACCTGAGGCAGCGGTCGCTTGGGAGACGGATGTTGACCGGAACAGGTGCCCAGACAGCCTTTCACGTCGACGCGGTGCGCTTTGCCGTCGGCGAGCGCACGCTGCTCGGGCCGGTCTCGTTCGAACTGCAACACGCGCGCGTCTACGGGCTGATCGGCCACAACGGTTCGGGCAAGTCGACGCTGATCAAGCTTCTGGCGCGGCAGCAGCCGGCAAGCTCAGGCGATATCCGCTTCGCCGAGCGACCGCTCACCGGCTGGGGCGCGCGCGAGCTGGCGCGGGCTCTCGCCTATCTGCCGCAGACGACACCGGCGGCCAC
This sequence comes from Mesorhizobium loti, assembly GCF_001510895.1. Lineage (GTDB taxonomy): Bacteria > Pseudomonadota > Alphaproteobacteria > Rhizobiales > Rhizobiaceae > Mesorhizobium > Mesorhizobium loti_A. The sequence goes on from NZ_LPWA01000153.1 coordinate 151,657, forward strand.
GGGCCTCACCGTGCGCGAGCTGGCGGCGCTCGGGCGCTATCCCTGGCATGGCGCGCTCGGCCGTTTCGGGCCGGAAGACAAAAACCATGTCGAGGAAGCGCTGGCGCTGACCGACATGAGCGCTTTCGCCGACCGCTTGGTCGACGAGCTTTCCGGCGGCGAGCGGCAGCGCGCCTGGCTTGCCTTGCTGGTGGCGCAGAATGCCGGCGTCATGCTGCTCGACGAGCCGATCTCGGCGCTCGACATCGCGCATCAGGTCGAGGTGCTGGCCCTCGTCAGGGACCTCAGTCGCAAGCGCGACCTTTGCGTCGTCGTGGTGCTGCACGACCCCAATATGGCGGCGCGCTATTGCGACGAGCTGATCGCGCTGAAGCAAGGCCGGCTGCTGAGGCGCGGCACGCCCGCAGAGATCATGCGAGGCCCTGTGCTCAAGGACATTTTCGGCGTCGAGATGGGCGTGCTTGAGCATCCCGTCACCGGCCAGCCCATCGGTTACGTGCAATGATGAAGCGAGGACGAACCTTGTCCCGGAACAGCTTTTTTGCGGCGCTGGCCGCGTCCGCCGTTCTTTCCGCAGGCTCCATTCTTTCAACCGGCGTTGCGCTGGCGCAGGAGCAGCCGGCAACGCCGGCGCCGGCCGCGCAGATGCCCGCCCAGCAACCGATGACACCGCAGGCACCGGCCGAGCCGAGTCTCGCACCTCAAGCTCCGGCCGCGGCAGCACAGGTTCCCGCGAGCCAGGCACCAACCGCGCCAACCGAACCGCGCGTTCAGCCGGCGCAGAACAGCGCCGAGGGCGAAGCCGCCATCGCGCTGCCGCTGCCGCATGACCTCTCGCCCTGGGGCATGTTCATGGCGGCCGACATCGTCGTCAAGGCGGTCATGGTCGGGCTTGCCTTCGCCTCGCTGGTCACCTGGACGATCTGGCTGGCCAAGTCGCTGGAGATCCTCGGCGGCAAGCTGAGGGCGTGCCGCGCGGCTGTTGCCATCGGTAATGCCGCGACGCTGATGCAGGCCGGCCGCGCGCTCGGACACAGCAACGGACCCGGCGCGCTGCTGGTGCGGGCGGCGGAGGAAGAGCGCGCGCTTTCGGCCGGCGCGCTCGACCATGCCTCGAGCGATGGCCTCAAGGAGCGCGTCACCTCACGGCTTTCACGCATCGAGGCGGCCGCGTCGCGGCGCATGTCGCGCGGCACCGGCCTGCTCGCCACCATCGGCTCGACGGCCCCGTTTGTCGGCCTGTTCGGCACCGTCTGGGGCATCATGAACGCCTTCATCGGCATCTCGCAGGCGCAGACCACCAATCTGGCGGTGGTGGCGCCGGGCATCGCGGAAGCCCTGCTCGCCACCGCGATGGGCCTGGTGGCGGCAATCCCGGCGGTGGTGATCTACAACGTCTTTGCGCGCTCGATAGCCGGCTACAGGCAAATCCTCGCCGACGCCTCGGCGGGTGTCGAGCGGCTGGTCAGCCGCGATCTCGATTTCCTCACGGTGCCGCCGGCGACGGCCATGGCGGCGGAGTAGACGGCGATGGCGGCGCGGATCCGCGAGGCGGCGGGCGAGGATCTCGAGGAAAGCCACGAGATCAACGTCACGCCGTTCATCGACGTCATCCTGGTGCTGCTGATCATCTTCATGGTCGCGGCACCACTGGCGACCGTCGACGTCAATGTCGATCTGCCTGGATCGACCGCACGCCCGCGCCGCGGCCCGAGACACCGCTCTTCCTCACGCTGAAAAGCGACCTCACGCTGGCGATCGGCAATGACAGCGTGCCGCGTCCGGCCTTCGCCGCCGTGCTCGACGGCCGCACCAAGGGCGACAAGCATACGCGCATCTTCCTGCGCGCCGACAGAAATGTCGGCTATGGCGAGCTAATGGAAGTGATGAACCTGCTGCGCGCCGCCGGCTACCTGAAGGTGGCGCTGGTCGGCCTGGAGGCGGCATCCGGCGGCTCCGCCCCAGCCACGGGCGGAAGCGCCGCGCCAGCGGCAAGTGGACGCCCGGCGCCATGACGCAAATGGTCGCCGCCTTGTCCCGAATCACTCACCCGCGCTTCGGCCTCCGCGAAGCCGGCCTGTGGACGAGTGCCGCCGCGATCATTCTGGCCGCGCATGTGGCGGTTGCCTATGCCGTGCAGACCCTGAGCTTCGCCGAGATGCCGGACAGCGGTCCGCCACCGGCGCTGGCGATCGAGATGGCGCCGACGGTGATTGCACCTGCGGTGCCGGAAGACCTAACCACGCTCGACGCGGTCGCGCCGGATCCGCCCGATGCGGCGGAGGAGACACCGACGGTCAGCGAGGTGAAGCCGGTGACCGACCTGGCGCCGGAGCCGGCCGTGGAAGAGGCCGCGCCGGTAACCGAACAGGCGGTCGACGCCGATGAAGCGGAAGAGGCCGCGCCGGCGAAGCAGGCCGTGGCGGCGCTGAGCGAGCAGCAGCCGCTAGACGAGGTCGTGCCCGATCCTGTCGAGGCCGTGGCTCCCGACGTCGTCATTCCGCTGCCGCAGCCGAAGCCGGTCGACACGAACGTCAAGGCGGATAAGCCGGTCGAGGCGAAGAAGAAAGCGGAAAAGAAGCCGGTCGAAAAGCCGAAGCAGCGGCCAAAGAGGGAAAAGCCAGCGCTCCCCAAGACGGTGACGACGGCCAGCATCGACGCCAAGGCGGAAGCGAAGGCCGCAGCGCCGCAATCCTCCAGCCCAGCGCCGCGGTTCAGCGTCAGCCCATCGCGGTGGAACGCCAGCCTGCAGGCATGGATCAGGCGTCACACGCGCTATCCGAGCGCGGCGAGGTCAAGGCGGGCCGAGGGCACGCCCAACGTGACCTTCACGGTGGATGCATCGGGACGGGTGGTTTCTGCCCGGCTGGCGCGATCGTCGGGCGACGCCGACCTTGACCGCGCGGCACTCGGCGCTTTGCAGGGCGCAACGGTACCGACACCGCCGGCGGAGCTTGGCGCCCGCGTCACTCGCACGGCGCCGTTCGTCTTCAGCCTGCGGGACTAACATCTAGGCCAGGGAGACGGATGGTGATAGCGCCTGAGGGGCTCAACCCTATTGTAAATGTAAACTGCCCCGGGACACTGCCCGCTGGAAGGCTAAATGACGGTACTTACGAGACGCAATCTTCTCAAAGCCACTGCTGCCGCCGGTCTCGCTGGCTTCGGTGCCTTGACTGTCGGCAAGCTGGCCGGGCTTGCGGCGGCGAAGCCTGAGCCGCTTATCCTGAAGACCGCAAACATCGAGGCGAAGCTGACGGAGGCCGACCCGACCAAAAACGTTCTCACCTATGGCGAGGCAGGCGCGCCGCCACTCATCAGGATGAGGAAGGGCGAGCCCTTTGCCGCGCGGCTGCTCAACGGCATCGACGATCCGACGACGATCCACTGGCATGGCATCCGCGTTCCCAACAAAATGGACGGCGTGCCGTTCCTGGTGCAGCCTTATGTCTATCAAGGCGATCATTTCGACTATGCGTTTTCGCCGCCCGACGCCGGCACCTTCTGGTATCACCCGCATTGCAACACGCTTGAGCAGATGGGCCATGGGCTGACCGGCGTCATCGTGGTGGAGAACCCGAACGATCCGGTTTTCGACGCCGAAGTGGTGATCAATTTGCGCGATTGGCGCCTCGGCGACGACGGCCAGTTCATCGAGCAATTCCGGCCGCGCGATGCGGCGAAAACCGGCACTTACGGCACGGTGCGCACCGCCAATTGGCTCGACCAGCCGCAATATGACGCGCCAGCCGGCGGACTGGCGCGGCTGCGGGCCGCCATCACCGACGTCACGCGCATCTATGCCTTCCGCGTCGACGGCGCCGAGGCGGCGGTCATCGCGCTCGACGGCAATCCGGTGCCGCAGCGCTTTGCGCCCGACGCCTTGCAACTTGGGCCCGGCCAGCGGCTGGAGCTTGCCATCCGCATGCCCGATGACGAAGGCGCGATCGTCAGCCTGCGCGACGTCAGGGGCACCAAGCCAAAAATCCTGGCGACGCTGCGCGCGGTCGGCAAATCGCTCAAGCGCGACCTTCGCGATCTCGGCCAACTCGAAGCCAATCCGGTGGCGGAGGTGGACCGCGCCGCCGCGAAGCGCATTCCGCTGGCGCTCAGCGCCACGGCGGAGAACGTGCCGGGCGACGGCATCTGCGGCTCGCTCGGCTACAGTTTCTGGGCCATCAACAAGGTGCCGTGGCCAGGCGACACGCCGGACCCGACCGCGCCGCTGGCTGAGCTCAAGCTCGGCCAGAGCTACATCATCGACATGGAAAATCTCACGCCGCACTCGCATCCGATCCATCTGCACGGCATGAGTTTCAAAGTGCTGTCCTCCTCGACGCGCCAAGTGCAGCCGCTCGTCTCCGACACCTATCTCATCCAGCCGGATGAGAAGGTCCAGCTGGGCCTCGTCGCCGACAATCCCGGCGACTGGCTGCTCCACTGCCATATCATCGAGCACCAGAAGACCGGTATGACGAGTTATTTCCGGGTGGTGTGACGAGTGTTTCCGACTGCGCCGAGTCTGCCCGGGCCGATGAACCCGTCACTTCGATCGTCTATCGCGCCTGTGTTGGGAAAGGCTCTCGCGCGTTTCGACGAGAGACCTTTCCTTGCCGGCCTCGGTGTGAGCCTGAGGCGGCATCGCATCCATCAGGTTTCTGACCTTGGCATTGTTGTGCGCGTGGATGACCGCGCGGCTGAGATGCAGCAGGGTTCCGATCACTGACATAGGCACTTCCTCCATTGAAATGGCTGACATGTCGCTGGCGGATGGCGTGACGGGTCTGGATCGAGAAAGCCCCTCGCCGTGTCTGGAACGAAGGGCCTGGTTTTATTCAGCGTGTGCCGGCAAAAACGATCTGGGCGAGGCGCACCCTTTCACGGGCGCCGGGCGTGGCGTCCCAGCCGATGTCCTTCTGCAGCTCAGGCGACAGGCTGTTCATCAGGTTGCTGGACCTGGCGTTGTTGTGTCCGCGCATCATGGAGCGGCCGAGATTGCCGAGCATCGACATTCTTGCATTCCCCGGTTCCGTTGAGACGGGCGTTGCGCCGTCGGATGTGGGATGAATGCGCCCGGTCTGTTTCGCGGGAATGGCACGTAAAATGGATGTTCGTTTCCAAACTCGTGGGCTTGGAAACATTTGCATGCGAATGGGTTCTAGAGCGCTTCACCGTTTCACGGAAACGGCGAAGCGCTCTATCTCTTTGTTTTGACGCAATTCCGGACGGAGGCTACGGCGAAGTCGCCGAGCCTATACGTTTCACACTTTTCCTGGAATTGCTCTGGCGTGATGGAGCTCGGCGCAAGAACCGGCGGACCCGTGGGGCCGCCCGAAATTCGTTCGACGTGAAGCTCTGGGAAGTGGATGTGGAAGTCCATCGACCTGCGGGAATTTAGTCGGGCGGCAGAAGCATGTATGCTGACGACACTGATTCTTCCGATCATGTTGGCGGGTCGATGTGAGAAAAATCGTCGCTGCACTCACCGTGACTGGGGTTCTTGTCGTCGGGCTGCTCTTCCTTTTGCCCGCCCTGATTTCAATTGACTGGGTTCGTGCCGAGTTGAGCCGGCAATTGTCATCCGCTACCGGAATGACCATTCGGCTGGACGGACCGGTCAGATTGTCGCTCCTGCCCAAACTGGCGGTGGTCGCGGACGATATCTCCCTGTCGACCGGCACGGGCGACCTCGCAATATCCGCTCCGCGGTTTTCGACATCGATAACGCTGTCGTCGCTGTGGTCGAAAAAGCTCGAGATACAGTCCGTCGCGCTGACGGATCCGACAATCGCGGTCAAGGCTTCAGCGAACGCGGGTTCACCTGCGGCGTCGAAGGAGGTTCAGGCCGATCCGTTCGCATCGATTGTCGACACGCTCGAGCGACTGGCGATCAACCAGCTGACCATAAGGAATGGCACCCTTGCCTCCGGCGCTGCAGCCGGCAATGCCGTCACCGTGACGGCAATCGACGCCGATTTGAGCGTTCCGGACCTCGACCGTGAAGCCTCGTTTTCACTGGCCTGCACCAGCAACGGCCGTCGCGTTGAGATGAGCGGCAGTCTTTCCGCGCTGAGGCCGATCCTGAGGCGGCTCCCTGCCCAAATCGCCATTGTGGCGCGCCTCGACCCGGCACCGGTTGCCAAATTCTCGTCATTGCATGCGAGCGGAGAGGTCCAGCTCAACGGGAATGGCAGCTATCAGATCAAGGGCGGAAAATTCGATATCGGCGATCAAAGCTTCCAGATGGATGCGCTCTTTCAGCCTGGGGCGCGGCATCACTTCTTCGCCGACCTGGCGGCACAGCGCGTCGATATCGACGCCTTGAGCGATATCGGAAAGGGCGGTCCAAGCGGGAGCAAGCCTTCGGCGGATTCCGGAGAACCCGACCTTGCAATGCTGTCGGCTTTCGATGCCGACGTCAGCGTTGCCATCAATGAATTGGTCGGCGGCAAGATACGGGCGTCCGATGTCCAGCTCAGTGCAACGCTGCGCGATGGCCATCTCGAGGCAAAGCTGGAGCATTTCGGCCTCGATGCAGGAAGCATCACCGCGAAAGCCTCGACGAATGTCGGTGAGACGCCTCCGACCATACGGGGCAATATTGCGAGCTCGGGGCTGGATATAGGCTCAATGGCCAGGCTGGCCGGGCAATCCGTGTCGCTGTCCGGCAAACTGACGGCGGATATGGGGTTCGCTTTTCGCGGGCTGACCGCGGAACGCATACGCAGCAGCGCCAATCTGCAAGGAACCGTCGGGATCCGAGACGGCAAGCTTCCGCTCGCGGAGCGGAACGGCGACAACATCACCGGGCTGAACGCGGACGTGAAAGTTCACGACATGGGCAAGCCGGTCGATGCGGCGGGCAAGCTCGCCTGGCGGGGACAGGCCGTGACGTTCCAGTCCCAGATCGCGCCTGCATCCTTTCTTGCCGGTGCCTCCGTTGCAGAAGCGTCCGGGCCGATCAGCTTTTCGGTTTCCTCCAAATATCTCGAAGGCAGCGTCAGCGGCGTTGCCGGGGGTGGCGGCACGTTCAAGGGCCAGGTTTCGGTCGCGTCGCCCTCGGTCGACAAGCTCATGCAATGGCTGGGACAAGGCGCTTCCCGCAGCCTGCAAGGCTTTGCCTTCAAGGGCGATGTCGATGCCGGCCCGGGGCGACTTTCCTTCCAGAAGGCCGCCATCGCCCTGAATGGCGTCAAGGCGTCGGGACAAGGCTCGATGACGATGGGGGAGCCCCTCAACGTCCGAACGTCACTCAAGTTTGCCAAACTTGATTTTGCAGCGCTCGCCGGCGGCGGTGGGCAGGCAGCAGCCGGCAAACAGAAACCGGGCGCTGCCGCCGACACTCCAATCGATCTCTCCTTTCTCAAGGGAATTGACGCCAAGGTCGAGATCCAGGCGGACAAGCTCGGATATGGAAAGGTCTTCGCGGGGCCGGTGGCAAGCACGCTGACGGTGGCCGACGGGAAGGCGCATCTGAGCGTGCCGCAAAGTCCTTTCTATGGCGGCACGATTGCCGCGGAAATGACCGCCGACGGCTCCGGTGGCGCCTCTTCGGTGGAGTTGAACACCGCAATCGCCGGCGCGGCCGCGGCTCCCTTGCTTCACGATGCGGCGGATTTCGACCGCATCGAAGGAACGCTCAATGCGACTGTCGCGGTCTCCGGCTCGGGAAAGACCACCAGGTCGCTTGCCCGTTCCTTCGGCGGCAAGGCAGCGGCGAAATTCAGCGACGGCGCATTCCGCGGCATCGACATAGCTGAGGTCTACAACAACCTGGTCGGACTGCTTTCCAGCGGCTTCAAGCAGGACCAGGCCAAGAAGACGACGTTTACCGAACTCGGTGCCTCATTTGCGATCGAGAACGGCGTCGCGCAGACGACGGACATCAGCCTGCTCGGCCCGCTGGTGCGGATGGACGGTTCGGGCAAGATGGACCTCGCCGACCAGACGCTCGACATCCACCTCAACCCCCGTGTCGTCGCTTCGCTTGACGGGCAGGGCGGCGACGTTGCCGTGAAGGGCATCGGGGTGCCGATTGTGGTCGACGGCTCCTTGTCCGCGCCCCGCATCTATCCGGACCTGAGCGCCTTGGCCAAGGACCCGAAGGGCGCGCTGGATATGTTGAGCCGGCTTGGGCTGCCGACCGGAAAGCTCAATCTCGACAAGCTGATCTCCGGCCAGACAGGCGCGACCGGCGATGGTTCCGGCAAGGGAGCGGCGGATCTGATCGGCGATCTTTTGCGCAACGCAAAGCCCCGGCCGAAATCGCCGCCCGCCGTCCCGGCGGCCGCAGCGCCGGACAACGGCAATACGGAAACCCAAGCACCGCCGCCAAGTGCAAATCCGGATGGCGAGGCGCTCGCCGAGACTCCCGCGCCAGCGGCGGAACCCGCCGCCGCTGACCCGCAAACCCCTCCCGCTTCGCCCGAAACGCCGAAGAAAGGGGAAATAGACACGCTTCTCGATCAGCTGGCGAACTAGCGGGAAGGGTGCGCCCGGTCTGCTTTGCGGGGTGGCGTGAAAGATCGCCAGCCTACCCCATGAACTTCAGCCTGAAAGCAGGCTTCCGGCATGCCGCAGAAACATGATCTAACGCTCATATGTGCTGCCGAAAATCAAAGTGATCGCCGGTGCCCCAAATCGCACCAAATCCCAAGGTTTTTCCGACCTCGACTCGGAAACGATGGAGAGGTCGATGAAATTACCTGTTCTTGCCCTTGCCGGCGCCATGCTGGCACCGATAACCGCGGTCCAGGCCGCGCCCATGATCGCTGCGCCGGAGAGGGACAGCCTGGTTCAAGAGGCGCATGTGACATGCGCGTACCTGACCGAGGACGGTTATTGCGTGCGGACGCACAAGAAGCGCACGTACTGGAAGCCCAAGCACCACTACCGGCAAATCTACCGCACCTATGAGCCGCAGCAGCCGGACGAGTATTACTGGCGCTATCAGCGTCCGCGGCCGATTATCCGGGTCATTCCCAATTATCCGCCGCAGGACGAAGACAATTGGGATGACTGGGACGATTGAGGCCGAAGGCGGCCCTTGCTGGCTGCATGGGCTGTAACGACGGATGCGTGGGGGGACAGCCGTCCACGCATCCGCAAGTTCTCGTCTACCAGCCGAACAGCAGCGCCGCTCCGCTTTGCCCGTCGCCGGTCTGCGCGACGTTGGCGTCGGTGTTCCTGCCGAACTGGAAAATGCCGTAGGAATTGTCGTTGCCGTCCTGCTGCAAGGTAGCGGAGTGTCCGCTGCCTTCCTGTCGAATTATGCCGAGATTGCCGGCTCCGTCCTGACCTATACCGGCGCGGTTGTTCCGTCCGAACTGCCTGATATGGGCGCCGCTGCGGAACCCGTTGTAGAGCGAATAGGCGCGCAGACCGAGATCCAGCGCCCGCGCATCGCGGGCCGTCCGAGGCGAGTAGTAAAACCCGATCGAACCGCCCGCCTTTGCCGGAGCGGCGACAAGGGGCAGGCCGATTGCCGCGGCGAGCGCGGTGGCGTGGACGAGCTTCGTGATCCGGCGGTTCATGTTACGTCTCCTGGAGGGTTCGACCGTTGATGAGGAAACAGTCGCACAGCCAGGCTGAACCGTGACGGAAGGGCTCGTTCAGGAACGGTTCAACTCGGTTCAGCCTTCCAGGAATTGTTTCAGGCGTGGCGGCAACGGCAAAGGCAAAGGCAAACGCAAAGGGCTCCGGTTGTCCGGAGCCCTTCCTTTCGATCAGCCGGGGACAGCCGGCGCTCAGGTCGCGCCGGACACCTGCTTCACGCAGCTGACGCTCGTGCCGCCAGCGGTCACTTTCAGCCTGACGTCGTAGGCAGCGCCATTTGCCCCGACGCTCATCCGGCCAAGCGATGCGGGAATGCCAGGGCTGGCTTCAAAGGCGCCGCCCTGCCGGATGTTGGTGGAGCCGGACGTGCCGCCGCCGGAGACGCTGACCGTGTAGGTACCGCTGATGCTCCTGTCGGCATGGATCATGGGCTCCAGCAGGATGGCGTCGCCCTGAACCGTATCTCGTATCTCGCAGCGCAGCGGCCCGGAAGCCGAGCCATCCTTGCCGGCCGTCGCGCCGGTCGCGCCGGCGGCGATCACAGCCAGGAGCGCGGCCGCTGCGGCCGCCGCTCGCTTGTCCAGTCTGGTCATGGGTGATCTCCTCATTTCAGGATGGCGGCCGGCAACACCATTGCCGGCCGTCCATGGTTCAGGGGCAGTCCTGGACAAAGGCAGCGACATTGCCGCCGCCGCCCTGGCTGACGTCGGCATTGCATCCGTGGCCGACCTGGACGCCGGCGGCGATGTTGCCATTGCCGTCCTGCGTCAGGATCGCGGTATGGTTTGAGCCGAACTGGCCAATGCCTGCAGCGTTCCGGCTGCCGTACTGATAGGTCGCGCCGTAGTTGTTGACGCCCTGCTGCCCGATCACCGACCGGTTGCGATGACCATATTGCTGGCCGATCGCGGTGTTGAAGCGGCCATCCTGGTAGACGTGTATGCGGTTGCGGTAGCCATGCTGGGCGCCGCCGGCGGAATTGCGCCAGCCATATTGTTCGATGTTGACGTCGTTGGCCATGGCGGGCGCGACGGCGGTGAAGCCGAGGACGGCGGCAAAGGCTGCGGCGGTGATTGACGTGCGGGTCATGGGACTTCTCCTTCGATGCGGCAGGGGGACCGCGGGTTGAACGGTCTCTTTGTAGGAGGGTGACCCGGAACGGAGGCTGAAGGCTCCATTCAGCGAAAATTCATAACCGTTCCGTTCGAACGCTCAGGGCGGGAGCACCCGGCCATTCGGTTGGCGAAGTCACAATTCAGGACGTCTTGCTCCCGAGGGGTTTTGACCGAAAATCAGCGCTGGAGAGGTGGCGCTGCCGGCGCAGCGAACCTCATGCGGCGAAAAACAAACGCGGTTTTCGGGCCGACCTAAAATGCAGACGTTGTCTGGTTAGCTCTGGGTTTGCGGCGGCGGGCAGGCCGGCACGACGGCGGCTCGCAAGATTCGGCTGGTGGAGCTGAGGGGGATCGAACCCCTGACCTCATCATTGCGAACGATGCGCTCTCCCAGCTGAGCTACAGCCCCGTTCCAGCGGATGGGCTTGTATCGGTCGCGGCGGTTTGATGTCAAGGCGAAACGGACCGATGGCGTCGATGCGCTTTGGCCGGCGGGCCTTGCCGGTTCCGCCAGCAATGGCTACATGTCGGCGACAATTTGGAGACCGGCATGATCGCCCTCATTCAAACCATCGTCATGGCGCTCGACCTCTACTGGTGGGTCATCATCGCCTCGGCGATCTTTTCCTGGCTTTATGCCTTCAATGTCGTCAACTCGCGCAACCAGTTCGTCGGCACCATCGGCAATATGCTCTACCGGCTGACCGAGCCGGCGCTCAGGCCAATTCGCCGTTTCATGCCGGATCTCGGCGGCATCGACATCTCGCCGATCATTTTGCTGCTGATCATTTTCTTCATCCGGCAGTTTTTGCTTACGACCGTGCTGTCGCTGGTCGCCTGAGCCCAGCCGGTGAGCGCGCCGTTTCGCCCGCGCGACAATGGCATCGACCTTTTTGTGCGCCTGACGCCGAAGGCGGCGCTGGACCGGATCGACGGCGTCGAGACGGCCGACGACGGGCGCAGCCATCTCAAGGCTCGCGTGCGCGCCGTGCCGGAGAAGGGCGCCGCCAATCAAGCGCTGGAGCGGATGCTGGCAAAGGCGCTCGGCGTGCCGGGGTCGGCTGTTTCGGTGGTCGGTGGCGGCACCTCGCGGCTGAAGACGCTGCGGATTTTGGGTGAGCCGACGGTGTTGGTAAAGCGTGTCGAGGCGATTTCCACGTAACCCAAAACTTAGAATGTCGGCGGGACAGCGCCCCCTCTGTCCTGCCGGACATCTCCCCCACAAGGGGGGAGATCGACCGTCACCGCGGCTTTCGCCAATTACCGACGTTTCAGGATTGGCGGAGCGCCGAAACTGCCAATCTCCCCCCAAGTGGGGGAGATGGCCGGCAGGCCAGAGGGGGGGCGCGAAGGATCGCCAACGCCGACGGCGCAAGCCGCTGCTATCTTCAATCCCCCAGCGGCAGCTTTGGATCGTCGACCTTCAGCGTGTTCACGCTTTGCTTGATGCGGCGCAAATTCTCCAGCACCTTCGGCCCGCGCGATTCGGCCACCGTGGTGGCAATCATGTCGACGATGGCCAGAAGCGCGTAGCGCGACGAGGTCGGCTTGTAGATGTTGCCGTCCTCGAAAGGCTGCAGAACGATCACCGTGTCGGCGGCCTTGGCCAGCGCGGAATCCGGCGCGGTAATGGCGACGGTCGCGGCACCATATTGCTGCGCGACCTCGACTGCCTCGATCACCGAGCGCGCATAGCCGGAGACCGAAAAGGCGACCAGCGTCGTCTCCGGCGTCGCGACGGCGGCATACATGCGCTGCAGCTGGCCGTCGATCTGCGCCAATGCCGACAGGCCGAGGCGGAACAGCCGGTTCTGCATCTCGGTCGCCATCATCGAGGAAATGCCGCCGGAACCTATGCACAGGATATTGCCGGAACCGGCGATGCGGGCGGCGACGTCCATCAGCGTCGTCATGTCGAGGTTTTCGCTGGCGCGCTGGATGGCGGCGATCGCCGCTTCGGTTATGGCGGACGCGATGCGCTGCTCGCGCGCGTCGCGGCTGAGCGGCTCCGGCGACAGATACTGGCCGCCGATGGCGATCGCCTGCGCCAGATAGAATTTGAAGTCGCGCAGGCCCTCGCAGCCGAGATTGCGGCAGAAGCGGGTGACGGTCGGCTCGCTGACGCCGACGCGCGCGGCAATTTCCGATATCGCCGCCTTCGAGGCGAAATCGAGATCGGAAAGCACCAGCCCGGCCAGGCGGCGGTCCGATTTGGTGCCGTCCTGTGACATCAATTGCAGGCGGGTGATGATGTCGGCCGGGGTCTTCATCGTCTTACAGTCACGCCTTCATGGTCATAGAGGCAGGCCGGTCGCCTTGTCGAAGAGATGGATGTTGCGCGGATCGACGCTCACCGGCAGTCGGTCCCCAGGCTTCACCTGTAGCCTGTCACGGAACACGGCGCGCACCGTATCGCTGCCGACCGAGCCATAGACATGGGTTTCCGAGCCGGTCGGCTCGACGACGTCGACATTGATCGCGATGGCATCGTCGGCGGCGCCGATGACGAAATGCTCGGGCCGGATGCCGGCCTCGACCGTGTTGCTGCCGGACGTGGCCTTGCCGGCAAGCGTCAGCCGGCCGCCGCCGGTAGTCTCGAACCACGACTTGCTGTCCGTGGTCTTCAGCGCACCGGAGACAAAGCTCATCGACGGCGAACCGATGAAGCTGGCGACGAATTTGTTGGCCGGCCGGTCATAGAGCTCCAGCGGCTGCCCGACCTGCTGGATGCGACCGCGATCCATCACCACGATGCGGTCGGCCATGGTCATGGCCTCGATCTGGTCGTGGGTGACGTAGACGATGGTTGATTTCAGCCGCTGGTGCAGCGCCTTGATCTCGGTGCGCATCTGCACGCGCAACTGGGCGTCGAGGTTGGAAAGCGGCTCGTCGAACAGGAAAACGGAAGGCTCGCGCACGATGGCGCGGCCCATGGCGACGCGCTGGCGCTGGCCGCCAGACAATTGCCTGGGATAGCGGTCGAGATAGGAGAAGAGGTTCAGCACGCCGGAGGCCTTCTTCACCTTGTCGTCGATCGCCGCGCGGGTTTCACCGCGGATCTTCGGGCCGAAGCCGATATTGTCGGCGGCTTTCAGATGCGGAAACAGCGCATAGGACTGGAACACCATGGCGATGTTGCGCTTCTGCGGCGGCACATCGTTGGCTCTCAAGCCGCCGATCATGAGGTCGCCGGTGGTGATCGTCTCCAGCCCGGCCAGCATGCGCAGCAGGGTCGACTTGCCGCAGCCGGACGGCCCGACCAGCACGACGAACTCGCCGCTCTTGATCTCCAGGTTGATGTCCTCGAGGATTTTGTGCTGGCCGAAGGATTTCGACAGGTTGCGAAACAGGACGTCGGTCATGGTCACGCCCCCAAGATGTCGTCGATGAAAGGCAGGTAGCCGGCTGTCAGTCCGGCGTCCACCGGCACCACCGCGCCAGTTATGCCGGAAGCCCGGTCCGAGGCAAGGAAGGCAACCGCTTCCGCCACTTCCGAGGCATTGACGATGCGGCCGAGCGGGTAGAGCCGCTTCAGCCGGCCGAGAATTTCGGGGTCCTTGGCCAGGCGATGGTCCCAGGCGGCGGTGCGGATCGAGCCGGGGCAGACGACATTGGCACGCAGGCCGCTGCGGCCAAGCTCGACGGCGATCGACTTGGCGTAGGCATTGATGCCGGCCTTTGCGGCGGCATAGGCCGGGTTGCCGAAATGCGCGATGGCGTTGACCGAGGAGATGAAGACGACGCTGCCCGAGCCGCGCCCGGCCATCGCCTTGATCAGCGGGTCGGCGAAAGTCATCACGCCGGTCAGGTTGAGGTCGAGTTCCTGCTCGATCCTGTCGGCCGTCAGCGCATCAATCGTTTCGGCGCGCGTCCAGCCGGCATTGTTGATCAGGATGTCGGGGACGCCGTCCTTGTCCAGCAGTGCAGGGATCGCCGCTTCGATCGAGGCGCGGTCGAGCAGGTTGAAGACGTGGCGCGATGCGATGTGCGGACTGGCCAGCGCCTCGGCCGACTGGTCGCAGCCGACGACGCGGGCGCCGCGTTCGGCCATAAGCTTCACGATCGCCGAGCCGAGGCCGCCGCCGGCGCCGGTGACGACAACTGTCCTGCCCTCGAAATCGGCCTTTGCCACCACGATACACGCTCCTCCGCCACGTCACACAGCGATAGAACGCTACTCAACGAAATGTAATTTAGCAACATGATAAACTGCTTGCATCGGGCAAAACCATCGATAATGTAGGAAAGTCACATAAATCCTGCGCCCTCAAGGGCCAGGCGCGAATGCGCATCATGGGAGGAGATCAGATGAGCCTTGCGAAATGGACTGTCGGCCTGTTGGCCGGAATGAGCATGCTGGCGCTTGCCGCGCCGGCCGATGCGGGCGAGGTGCGCGTCACCGTCGCCGAATACAGCGCCAAGACCGGCCCCTATTTCGAAGCGGTGAAGAAGGAATTCGAGGCCGCCAATCCCGGCATCACGATCAAGTACGAGGTCGTGCCTTGGGATGTGCTTCTGCAAAAACTCACCACCGACATCACCGCCGGCACCAATGCCGACCTTTCGATCATCGGCACGCGCTGGCTGATCGACTTCGTGCAGCAGGATGTCGCCGAACCGCTCGACAGCTACATCAAGCCCGAGTTCAAGGACCGCTTCATCGACACCTTCCTGCAGCCCTCGATCATGAATGGCCACACCTACGGCCTGCCGATCGCGGCTTCCGCGCGCGCCATGTATTACAACAAGGAGCTGTTCGAGAAGGCCGGAATCGCCAAGCCGCCGGCCACCTGGACCGAGTTGCAGGAGGACGCGCGCAAGATCAAGGCAGTCGGCGCCTTCGGCTTCGGCCTGCAGGGCAAGGAGATCGAGACCGACGTCTACTACTATTATGCGATGTGGTCGCAGGGCACCGAGATCCTCAACAAGGACGGCACGTCCGGTTTGAGCACGCCGGGCGCGCTCGAAGCCGCCAAGCTCTACAAGTCGATGATCGACGAGGGCCTTACCGAACCAGGCGTGACCTCCAACAACCGCGAGGACGTGCAGAACCTGTTCAAGCAGGGCAAGGTCGGCATGATGATCACCGCGCCCTTCCTGTCCAACCAGATCAAGGAAGAGGCGCCGAGCCTGAAATACGGCGTCGCCGCCATTCCGGCCGGGCCGACCGGCGCGCGCGGCACCTATGGCGTCACCGACTCCATCATCATGTTCAAGAACTCCAAGAACAAGGACGAGGCCTGGAAGCTGCTCGACTTCCTGTTCACCAAGGAGCAGCGCGCCAAGTTCACCCAGGGCGAAGGCTTCCTGCCGGTGAACAAGGAAGAGGCGAAGATGGACTATTACGTCAACAATGCCGACCTCGCCGCCTTCACCGCGCTCTTGCCCGACGCCCGTTTCGCGCCGGTCATCCCGGGCTGGGAGGAGATCGCCCAGATCACTTCGGATGCCATGCAGAAGATCTACCTCGGCAGCGCCAAGCCTGAAGACGCCTTGAAGGAGGCGGCGGACAAGGCCAACGGCGTGCTGAAGAAATAGGGCGTATCTCCCTGCGCCCGTGGCGCGCCCCACCCGTCGGGGCGCGCCACACCCTTTCAGAAGAAGTATGCAGGGGTTCCCCGCGCTAAATGGCGAAGACCCACGGGGCAATCACTGCGGACAAAGGGAAATCTTCGATGTCGGCGCCGCCCCTCATTGCCCTGCCGGGCATTTCTCCCCGTATAGTGACGGGGAGAAAGAGCTGGCCGCAGCCTTGGGGCCCTTCTTGAGATGCAGGTGATTGGCGAAACCGGCGATGGCAGCGCCCCTCTCCCCGTCACTATACGGGGAGAGGATGCCGGCAGGCAGGTGAGGGACGGCGCAAACGCCGGCGAGGAATTCAAATGCGGGGACGTGCCTTGAGCACCAATGCCACTGCTGTCTACCCGCAACACGGTGCCAGCCAGCCGATGCAAAGCCGGATCCTGCCCTATTTGCTGACACTGCCCAGTCTGTTGCTCGCGGCGGTGGTGATCTTCTGGCCTGTCTGGGACCTAGTGCAGATCTCGACGCATGACGTGAATCGCTTTGGCCAGCTGCGCGACTTCAGCGGTCTGGCTAATTTCTCGGCGCTGGCCGCCGATCCTGACTTTGTCGCCGCGCTCTGGCGCACCGGCCTATGGACCGTGCTGGTGGTCGGCGGCGCACTGCTTTTGTCGATCCCCGTGGCGATCATCCTCAATAGCGACTTCTATGGCCGCGGGCTGGCCCGCGTCATCATCATGCTGCCCTGGGCGGTGTCGTTGACGATGACGGCGGTGGTCTGGCGCTGGGCGCTCAACGGCGAAAGCGGCATGCTGAATTCGGGGCTGATGAAGCTCGGGCTGATCAGCCAGAACATCCAGTGGCTGGCGAGCGCCGAGACCGCTTTCCCGATGCAGGTGCTGATCGGCATTCTAGTGACGGTGCCGTTCACCACAACGATCTTCCTCGGCGGCCTGTCGTCGATCCCGGACGATCTCTATGAGGCGGCCGCGCTGGAAGGCGCAACACCCTTCCAACAGTTCAGAGAGATCACCTTTCCGCTCCTGAAACCGTTCATCAACATCGCGATCGTGCTCAACACCATCTACGTCTTCAACTCATTCCCGATCATCTGGGTGATGACGCAGGGCGGGCCGGCCAATTCAACCGACATTCTGGTGACGCATCTCTACAAGCTCGCCTTCCGTATCGGGAAACTCGGCGAGGCCTCGGCGGTGTCGCTGGTGATGTTCGTCATCCTGCTCATCTTCACCATGATCTATGTGCGGCTCGCCATGCGGGAGCAGCGCGCATGAGGAACGGCAAGCTCAAACGTACCATCATCGCCTGGCTGCTGCTCGCGCCATTGATCGTGGTGACGATCTTCCCCTTCGCGGTGATGTTCCTCACCGCGGTCAAGCCGCGTCCGGAAGTGCTGACGCCAACCTGGTGGCCGAGCGAGTTCCGCTGGGCGAATTTTGCCGACATGTGGGTGGCGACCGGCTTCGGCCAGGCGCTGCTCAACTCGCTTTATGTTTCGGCACTCGCCACCATCGGCGCGATCCTGATCTCGGTACCGGCGGCCTATGCGATGTCGCGCTTTCGCTTTGCCGGCTACGGCGCCTTCCGGCAGTTCCTTTTGATCTCGCAGATGATCTCGCCGATCGTGCTGGTGCTCGGCCTGTTTAGGCTGATGGCCGCATGGGGATTGGTCGAGAGCACGACCGCGCTCGGCTTCATCTACATGGCCTTCAATGTCGCTTTCACCGTGTGGATGCTGCAGAGCTATTTCGATACCATCCCGCGCGACCTCGAGGAGGCAGCCTGGATGGAAGGCGCCGGCCGCTGGCTGACGCTGCGAAAAGTGTTCCTGCCGCTCTGCCTGCCGGCGATCGCGGTGACGGCGATCTTCACCTTCATCAATGCCTGGAACGAGTTCGTGGTGGCGCTCACCATGCTGCGCAGCCAGGAAAGCTATACGCTGCCGATCCAGGTTTTCTCGCTGGTCGCCGGCCGCTATACGATCGAATGGCACCATGTCATGGCGGCGACACTGCTCGCCACCTTGCCGGTGGCGATCCTCTTCGTCTGGCTGCAGCGCTACCTGGTCCGCGGGCTGGCGCTCGGGGCCGTCAAATAGCAGTTCCAGCAATTCCAGGAAAAGTGTGCAGCGGTTTTCCGCCCGGAAATGCGAAAAACAGAAGTCCACGGAGTTTTGATGCGCATCTTCACCGCCTCGCTGGCGACGGAAACCAACACCTTCTCGCCGGTGCCGACCGACCGGGCCTCGTTCGAGATGGCCTTCTATGCCGGTCCGGGCAAGCATCCGGAGACACCGACGCTCTGTTCCTCGCCGATCGTGGTGCTGCGCCGGCGCGCGGCCGCCGAAGGGTTGACTGTCATCGAAGGTACCGCGACATGGGCGGAGCCCGGCGGGCTCGTGCAGCGGCAGACCTATGAGGCGCTGCGGGACGAGATCCTCGGCCAGCTCAAGGCGGCGTTGCCGGTCGACGCGGTGATCCTTGGCCTGCACGGCGCGATGGTGGCGCAAGGCTATGACGACTGCGAAGGCGATCTCTTGGAGCGCGTGCGGGCGATCGTCGGGCCGAAGGTGGTGATCGCCTCGGAGTTTGACCCGCACAGCCATTTGACGTCGAAACGCGTCGCGGCCTCCGACATCATGGCCTATTTCCTCGAATTCCCGCACACCGATTTCTACGAGCGCGGCGAGCATGTCGTCGAGCTCGGTCTTGCGGCGGCGCGCGGCGAGATCAAGCCGGTGATCTCGACCTTCGACTGCCGCATGATCCAGGTGTTGCCGACCAGCCGTGAGCCGATGCGCTCCTTCGTCGACAAGATCAAAGCGCTGCATGGCAAGGACGGCGTGCTGTCGGTCTCGGTCATCCATGGCTTCATGGCGGCGGACGTGCCGGAAATGGGCACGCGCATCCTGGTCGTCACCGACAACGACAAGGCAAAGGGCGATGCTCTGGCAGAAAAGCTGGGGCGCGAGCTCTATGCGCTGCGGGAAAAGACGGCGATGACGATGCTTTCCACCTCCGCCGGCATCGAGAGGGCGCTGGCCGTGCACGCCGAGCACAAGGACAAGCCGGCGGTGATCGCCGATATCTGGGATAATCCCGGCGGTGGCGTGCCGGGCGACGGTACCATCGTGCTGCGCGAGCTTTTGGCGCGCGGCATCAAGAGCGTCGGCGCGGCGACGATCTGGGACCCGATCGCGGTGACGTTTTGTCAGGCTGCCGGCGAGGGCGCGGTCATCGACCTGCGTTTCGGCGGCAAGGCCGGGCCCCAGGCCGGCGAGCCGATCGACGCGCGCGTAACGGTGCTGAAGGCTGTCAGCGAGGGCTGGCAAAGTTTCGGGCCGAGCCGGGTGACGTTAGGGCCGTCGGCGGTGGTTCGCATCGAAGGCACCGAGGTCGATGTCATCTTGAACACCAACCGCACCCAGACCTTCGAGCCGGATGTCTTTTCCAATATCGGCATCGATCCGATGGGCAAGGATATCCTGCTGGTCAAGTCGACCAACCATTTCTACGCCGGCTTCGCACCGATCGCCGCCGAGATCATCTATGTGACGGCGCCGAGTTCCTATCCGAGCAACCCGGCGGTTACGGATTACAGGAAGCTGAAGCGGCCGGTGTGGCCAAGGGTGAAGGATCCGTGGCGCGAATAATCTCCCCCTTGAGGGAGATGTCGCCGCAGGCGCAGAGGGGTCGGCCGTCGCGTAGAGCGCGGCCTCCTTCGCCTGCTATGGAGTCGAGCCCAGTCGGACCGACCCCTTCTGGCCGCTTTGCGGCCATCTCCCCCTCAAGGGGGGAGATTACCCAGCGCTACACCAACCCCCTCTTCACCATCATCGCTTCCGGCGAAGGCATCTTGCCGCGGAACGCTGTATACAACTCTTCCGGATCCTTCGAGCCGCCCGCGGCGTAGATGTTTTTGCGCAGCCGCTCGGCCAGCTCCGGATTGAACGGGTCGCCGGTCTCCTCGAAGGCGGAGAAGGCGTCGGCGTCCAGCACTTCCGACCACATGTAGGAATAATAGCCGGCTGAATAGCCGTCGCCGGCAAAGACATGGCCGAAATGCGGGGTGCGGTGGCGCATGGCGATCGTGTCGGGCATGTCGAGCTTTTCGAGCGTTTCAGCCTCGAACCGAAGCGGCTCGGCCGGCGCATCCGGACGCGCATGGTAGGCCATGTCGATCAGCGCCGAGGCGGTGAACTCGACCGTGGCGAAGCCGGCGCCGAAGGTGCGGGCGGCGAGCATCTTGTCGAGCAGGTCTTTTGGCATCGGCTTGCCGGTCTTGACGTGCAGCGCATGCTTTTCCAGCACCGCCGGCACGGTCAGCCAGTGCTCGTAGAGTTGCGAGGGCAGCTCGACGAAGTCGCGGCTGACCGAAGTGCCGGAAACCGATGGCCAGGTGACGTCGGTTAGCATGCCGTGCAGCGCATGGCCGAATTCGTGGAACAAGGTCTTCGCCTCGTCGACCGACAGAAGTGCTGCCTCGCCGGCCGGCGGCTTGGCGAAGTTCATGATGTTGTAGATGACAGGCTTGGCGCCCGGCCCGAGCTTATAGCCGGACTTCAGCGCGCTCATCCAGGCGCCGGAGCGCTTTGAGGGTCGCGCGAAATAGTCGGCCAGGAACAGGCCGCGCTCGCTGCCGTCGACATTCTTGACCATGAAGACGCGGGCGTCGGGATGCCAGGCGGCGATGCCCCTCTTCTCCTCGAAGGTGACGCCGAAGAGGTTTGTGGCGACGTCGAAGCAGGCGTCGATGACACGCTCGAGCTGGAGATAAGGCTTCAGCTCCGCCTCGTCGAAGGCGAATTTCTCGGCACGCAGCTTTTCCTGGTAGAAGCGCCAGTCCCAGGCGGCGAATTTATCGTTGCTGCCGGCCTCGGTCGCCAGCCGCTCCAGCTCCTTCTGGTCGTTAGCTGCCTTTTCCAGCGCCTTTTGCCAGACCGGGTCGAGCAGATCGTGCACGGCCTTCGGCGTCTTCGCCATCGTATCGTCGAGCTTGAGCGCCGCGAAGGATTCATAGCCAAGCAGCTTCGCTTTCTCGGCGCGCAGCTTCAGCATGTCGCGCACCACATCGGTGTTGTCGCTGGCGCCGCCATTCTGGCCGCGCATGGTGAAGGCGCGGAAGACGGTCTCGCGGAGGTCGCGGCGCTCGGAGAAGGTCGAGAACGGCTCGTAGATCGAGCGCGACAGCGTGACCGCGTAGCGGCCCTTCTGGCCGCGCATCTCGGCCGCCTCGGCCATGGCGCTCTTCAAAAAGTCCGGCAGGCCGGCAACGTCCGCCTCGTCGAGGAACAGCGCCCAGTCGCGCTCGTCGGCCAGCACGTTCTGGCCGAACTTGGTGCCGAGCGAAGAAAGCTCCTCGTTGATGGCGGCGAGCCGCTTCTTGCCCTCGGCATCGAGCTTGGCGCCGGACCGCACAAAACCCTTCCAGGTCTTTTCCAGCACGCGCAGCGTTTCGGGATCGAGATTCAGGCTGTCGCGGCGCTGGTAAAGGTCGTCGATGCGGGCAAACAGTTTCTCGTTCATCGAGATCGCCGAGAAATGCCTGGACATCTTTGGCGAAATGTCGCGCTCCAGCGCTTGGATATCGTCGTTGGTATGGGCGCCGGCGCGGCACCAGAAGATCGACGAGACACGGTCGAGCGGCTCACCGGCGAGCTCAAGTGCCGCCAAGGTGTTGTCGATGGTCGGCGCCTCGCTGCTGCCGGCGATCGCGTCGATCTCGGCTTGATGCGACTCAAGTGCTGCATCGAAGACGGGGCCGAAATCATTGTCGCCGATGCGGGTGAAATCCGGCAGGCCGAGCGGTCCCTGCCAAAGGGTCAGCGGATGGGTGGCGAGGTCGACGGTTTTCGAGGATGACATGAATTGTTCCGGTGGGCTGGATGGAGGCGGGCTGCGTCCGATGTAGGGCGCAGCCCCGCACCGCGCAACATGGGGATTATCTCTTGTTTGAGCATGATCTTTTCCGAAAACCGCTAAACACTTTTCGGGATCGTGCTCTAGTAAGCGCTGCAATCCTGCGCGACCGCGGTCTGGGTGCTGGCGGTGATGCGGCCGCCGACGACGGTGAAGGTCTCGCGCATCAGCGTGTCGTTTTCCGGAAAGTCGTAGCAGGCGAGCACCGTCGTCTCGCCGTTCGCACTCTTCTCGATGCGGTGGCGGATCGTGGCGCCGGCGACCGCGCCCTGCCATTCGTCGATCGACGCGATGAATTCCTGCTTGTCCTGGACGACGCCGATATCGTCCAGCTTCATGCGCACGTCGTCGGCGAGCAGCTCCGACAATTCGGTGCGGTCGGCGATCAGAAGCGCCGAATACCAGCGGTCGATGATGGCGCTGTCATCCGCGCTGGCGCGGACGATCGAGAACAGCAGCAACACCGTCGCGAGAAGGAATTTCCGCCAGTCGCGATGCATCAGCCTCTCCCCAGGTTATGGGCTCACAGCTCCGGCCGCTCGAAATCGCCGGTCTCCTTGTTCATCACCCAAAGCTCGCCGGTCGAAATGTCGAACCAGGCGCCGTGCAGGGAGAGCCTGCCCTTGCCTTCGAGGATCGAGACGCAGGGGAAGGTCCTGAGATTGGCGATCGAATAGCGGATCGAGATGCGCTCCAGCGCGGTCTGGCGCTCGGTCGCCGTCATCATCGTGCTGGCGGCGACCGTCTCGGCCGCAGGCGCGATCAGGCTCATCCATTTGCCGATGAAGTCGCCGGGCGAAAGCGGTGCCGAATTGGTATCGAGCGCGGCGCGGATGCCGCCGCAGCGGCCATGGCCCATAACCACGATGTTCTTGACCTTCAGGCTCTGAACGGCGAATTCGAGCGCGGCCGAGGTCGAGTGGTACTCACCGTCCGGCTCGTAAGGCGGCACCAGGTTGCCGACATTGCGCAGCACGAAAAGCTCGCCGGGGCCGGCGTCGAAGATCGCTTCGGGCGCCGAGCGGGAATCGCAGCAGGCGACGATCATCGTCTCGGGCGACTGGCCTTCGCGGGCCAGCGAGCGATAGCGCCCGCTTTCGGCGGGATAGCGGCCGTTCATGAAGTTGCGATAGCCGGTCAGCAGATGCTCGGGGAGGTGGGGCATGGGCGGCGTCTTGACCCTTTCCGCGTTGGAGGCGGCTGCACGTTCTATTGCGGGAAAGGCTCTAACGGCAAAAGCCGGTCGCGGGCAATGCCGAATTGCGGATGGCTCCGTCGCATTCGCGATGCGTGCGGCAGGGCTCGACTACGCCCAGATAGCGACGGGGATGCCAAAACTGTCGGTCAGCGGCGGATCGGGGGACGGCCTCGCCTCGCCGCTGGCGATCCGCCCGGCAATCAGCATCATGGCGGCGGCGTCGAGAAAGTCGTCGCTCGCGGCACCCTTCGGCGGCGGCTGATCGAGAAAGCTCTTCTCGTAGCCATGCCGGCAAAGCAGCGCCTTGCGCTCCTCCATGCCGGCCGGATTGACCGCGCCCTTGATCTTCTTCGGCAGCGTCATCGCTGCGCCGCCGTTCAGCCGGCAGAAGGCGACCTCGGGGTGCGATTCAAACACCCGCCCGCGAATTTCCGGCCGCGCGATCAGCAAAGCATCGATCTCGCGGATTTTGCCAAAGATGCCGAAAGCCTGGATGGAAACGCCGCGCGGCGGATCGGAGGTGGCAAAAGCCACTTCGCTTGCCCGCCGGTGCGCGGCATACCAGGCCTCGATCGTGGTGAAGTCGTTGGTATCGGCATAGAGCGCCGCGCGCGAAGGGATAGCGAAGACGCTCGATTGCCGCGCCCCGAGCAACGGCCGCACCAACGCTTCCGGCCCGCGACCGCCCCGGCTGGAGAAATCCGGCAGGCCGATCGGCATGTCGACGGCGATGGTGGCATCGGGTAGCGCGTCGAGCAGCGCCTGGAAGCTCGGGAAGACCGAGACCGACGGCGCGGCATCGCCTTCGCGGTGGACGGCGATCCAGCCGGCCTTGCAGCCGTCGACACCTACCAGCGCGCCAGGCGTCACGCCCGCTTGTCCCGCCCGGGATGGAGCAGATGGCGAAGCTGCACCATGGCCATCGGATGCGACAAGCTCTGCGCATCGGTTTCGAGCTGCAGCTCGTCGCCGCCGCGCTTTGCCGTGCGCGCCAGGATCTCGTAGACGGCAGCCGTGGTCGACTGCAGCGCCTTGACCGGCGGCTGGCCGGACAGGATGCGGGCGAGATAGACGGCGGCCGTCAGGTCGCCAAGCCCGTTCGGCGGCCTCTCGATCACCCGGTGCTCGGCAAGCAGCGCCTGGCTGCCGTCGAGCAGGAAATTGCCGGTGCCGCCCGCCATCATCGACGGCGCCGAGGTCACCAGCATGGTTGAGGGACCGGCATGAAGGGCGGCCGCCGTCACCGCCCTGATGTCGGGCAGCGGAGCGCCTGCCATCCATTCCAGCTCGTAGCGGTTGGGCGTGGCGATGTCGGCGATCGGCATCAGCCTGTCACGGAGCGCCGCGGCCGTCGGCTCCGGCACGTAGAGCCCGCCGGAATCGCCCATCACCGGGTCGCAGACATAAAGCGCATCCGGCGTCCTTGCCTTGACGGCGGCGACCAGCGAGGCGACGGCCTCGGCCTGGCCGGCCTCGCCGAGATAGCCTGAAAGCACGGCCTTGACCTCGCCCAGCCACGGCGCGCGCTCGAGATCGGCCAACAGCGCCTTGAATTGGTCCAGCGGCGGCACGATGCGGGTGGCGCGGCTGTGGCCCGGGTGCCAGGGCAAGATGACGGTGGGCACCGCCCAGACCGGAAATCCCAAAGTCTCCAGCGCGAACACCGCGGCGCGGTTGCCGACCGAGCCGCGGGCGACATGGCTGGAGATGACGATGACCGCACGCGGTGCGTCGGTTTTTTCTGCATTCATGGAGTTGATTCCTAGCCACCCCGCGTGGCGACATACACCAGCCAGGCCAACAGCCCAATGGCGACGATGAGGCCGAGCGTTCGGCCAATGCGGGTGCCCCAATATTCGATCCGATCGGCGCGGTCGACGTCCGCGGCGGTCACGCGGTCGCGCGTGTCCTTTGCGACGCGGGCTATGAAGGATGTGCCGCCCGGCGCCGTCTCGCGCGCCACCCGTTCGAGGATACGGCGCGATTCGCTCTCGTCGTCCCGGCGCTCGGCCATGGCAAATGTCCTTTCCTGCCGGGAGCTTAGCTTGTTCGCGCCGGTATTCACAGAGGCGCCTGGCCGGCCCGGCGCGACATCATAGCGGGTTATTTTCTTGCGCGTGGATTGTGCTATGCTTCGCATGCAACTTTGACCCGAGGGGACCAATCATGTTTGCCGAGCGCCTTTCCCTACCCTCCGCCTTCCGCAATCTGCCGGCCTTGCTGATGATGGCTTTCGTGTTGCCGCTGCTTGCCGGCTGCGGCTACAACACCATCCCGACGGCCGAGGAGAACGCCCGGGCGTCCTGGAGCGAGGTGCTCAACCAGTATCAGCGCCGCTCCGACCTGATCCCGAACCTGGTCGAGACGGTCAAAGGCTATGCCTCGCATGAGAAGGACACGCTCGACGCCGTCGTCGAGGCGCGCGCCAAGGCCACGCAGATCACGGTGACGCCCGAAACGCTGAAGGATCCGGAAGCGTTGAAGAAATTCCAGGACAGCCAGGCGGGGCTGACCAGCGCGCTGTCGCGGTTGATCGCGGTGTCCGAAAACTATCCCGACCTCAAGGCCAATCAGAATTTCCTGGCGCTGCAAGCGCAGCTCGAAGGCACGGAGAACCGCATCGCGGTGGCGCGCCGCGACTACATCCAGGCGGTCAGGGATTATAATCTGACGTTGAAGACCTTCCCGTCGGTGCTGTGGGCCACATTCTGGTTCCGCGGCAACGAGCCGTTCGCCAACTTCACCGTCGAGGAAGACAAGATGCAGGTGCCGAAGGTGGATTTCGGCACGAGCACGAAGCAGGGCGGGTGAGTGCCTTCGGGTGGATTGATCGAGCTTTCAGCCTTGAGTTCCTTCGCGCCCCCCTCTGTCCTGCTGGACATCTCCCCCACAAGGGGGGAGATTGGCAGCTTCGCTGACGGCGCCTCTCCTGCAACGTGGACGATTGGCGAAGGTCGTGGTGACGGCCAATCTCCCCCCAAGTGGGGGAGATGTCCGGCAGGACAGAGGGGGGCGCGAAGGAATTCCGGCATCGCCTTTCTTGGCCTGGTCTTCTGCCTTCTCCTCCTCCCCCTCGCCGTGCTCGCCGCCGACCTGCCCGCCCTTACCGGACGCGTGGTCGACAATGCCGGCATCATCGATGCCGGCACCAAAGCCGCGCTGACCCAGAAACTCGCCGACTTCGAGACGAAGGGTTCCGACCAGATCGTCGTCGCGACCATCCCCAGCCTCGGTGGCGAGGAGATCGAGCCCTACGCCAACCGGCTGTTCCGATTCTGGAAGCTCGGCCAGGCCAAGGAGAACAACGGCGTGCTTCTTCTGGTCGCACCCAACGACCGCAAGATGCGCGTCGAGGTCGGCTATGGGCTGGAAGGCACGCTGACCGACCTGCACACCAAGCTGATCATCGAAAACGACATGGTGCCGGCCTTCCGCGCCGGCGACTTCTCCGGCGGCATCACGAAGGCCGTCGACGACATGATCATGGTGCTGGAGGGCAATCCGGAAGAACTGGAAGCTCGCGGCAAGCGCAACGAGCAGGCGCCGTTCAACTCCGACGATCTGTTCTTCGCCATCTTCATCACCATCTGGGCGCTGATCTTCTTCGGCAGCATCGCGCTGACGGTGCTGCCGCCGATCTTCGGCCAGAAGATCGGGCCGGGCCGCTATCGCTGGCTCGGCATGACCTTCGAGCCGGGACGACGATCGTCCTCCAGCGGCGGCGGCTGGTCGTCGGGCGGCGGTGGCTGGTCCTCCGGTGGAGGCGGTGGCGGCGGGTTTCTGGCGGCGGCGGCTCGTCGGGCGGCGGCGGCTCCTCGGGAAGCTGGTGAGGAACCATGGCAACGCGACCGATCAGCCTCGAGGACCATGACCGTATCGCCGATGCGATCCGTGCTGCGGAGGCAAAGACCGACGGCGAGATCTACTGCGTCGTCGCCCATGCCAGCGACGGTTATTTCTTTCCGGCCGCGTTCGCGGCGGCTTTAGCCACGCTCATCGTCAGCCTCGCGGTGGCCTACGGGCTGGAAGCCTGGTGGCTGACCATCCGCCTGCCGCATTTCGTGCTTGCCCAGCTTCTGGCGCTGGGCTGCATGCTCTTGCTTTTGTGGGCGCTGCCCGGCTGGCGCATCCATCTGGTGCCGAGGCGGCTGCGCTACCAGGCGGCGCACGCCAATGCGATGAAGCAGTTCCTGGCCCGCAACGTCCACCGCACGAGCGCGCGCACCGGCGTGCTGATCTTCGTATCCATCGCCGAGCGCTATGCCGAGATTGTCGCCGACAGCGGCATCGACGCCAAGGTCGGCCAGCATGTCTGGGACGGCGTGGTGCGCGAGCTCACCCGGCGCGCCGGCGACGATCGTCTGGCCGACGGTTTCGTCAGGGCGATCGAATCAGTCGGCGCGGTGCTCGCCGAACATTTCCCGGTCACCGCCGGCGATATCAACGAGCTTGACGATCACCTCGTCGAAATTTGATCGAACCTGGCTGTAAAAAACGGCGCTGCCGGGGTTTGGCCGAGCGGTTTTTTCGTGCTTCCGATGCCGGCAAGCTCGCCTGTGCGAAAGCGTGGGCGCGACAGTGCGGACTCTTTGCAAGCGGGCGAAGCGGGTCTATGGTTAACAAATCATGAACACGCTGACGATCGATATCCGCAAAGCCGACCCTCGCGATGCAATCGCCATCGCCGAAGTGCATCAGGAAGCATGGCGCGGCGCCTATTCCGGCATCATCCCACACCGCACGCTGACGGCCATGATCAATCGTCGCGGCCCCGACTGGTGGGCGAACGCGATTCGCCGTGCGGCAACCGTGCTGGTGGTCGAGATCGGCGGCACGATCGCCGGCTATGCCACGATCGGCAAGAACCGCGCCAAGGAGCTGCGGCAGCAGGGCGAGATCTACGAGCTTTACCTGCGGCCGGAATATCAGGGCATCGGGCTTGGCAGCAGGCTGTTCAAAGCAGCGAAGACGCGCCTTGCCGACCACGGCCTCAGGGGCCTGGTGGTGTGGGCGCTGGAAGACAATTACAATGCTTTAGCCTTCTATGCCGGCAATGGCGGCCGCGACGTCGCCGAGGGCGTCGAGGTCTTCGAGCAGAAGGCGCTGAAGAAAGTCGCCTTCGTCTGGGAATGACGGAAGTCGCCTAAAGCGCGTCGCGCGACCTGCGTCAGGTTACACTTCATCACAAACTGTGCTCTTCCATTAGCGCCCAGCGCTAATCGCCGCATTGCGCCATGTCGCGCCGCCAGCTATCGGTCTCACAAGATCGAGAGAGGGATTTGCGCCATGCGTATCGAAGCCGTGCCCACCGGAAAGAACCCGCCTGACGACATCAACGTCATCATCGAGGTGCCGATCGGCGGCGAGCCGATCAAGTACGAGATGGACAAGGAAGCCGGCACGCTGTTCGTCGACCGCTTCCTGCACACCTCGATGCGCTATCCCGGCAATTACGGCTTCGTGCCGCATACGCTGTCGGGCGACGGCGACCCGATCGACGTGCTGGTCTGCAACACGCGGGCGCTGGTGCCGGGCTGCGTCATCAATGTGCGGCCGATCGGCGTGCTGATCATGGAAGACAATGCCGGCCAGGACGAGAAGGTGATCGCGGTTCCGTCGCCCAAGCTGACGCTGCGCTACGAGAACGTCACCGAATATACGCACCTGCCCGACATCACGCGCCAGCAGGTGCAGCACTTCTTCGAGCACTACAAGGATCTCGAACCCGGCAAATGGGTCAAGATCGAAGGCTGGCACGATTCCAAATATGCCAAGAAGATGATCGTCGAGGCGATCGAGCGGGCGAAGAAGAACAAGTAGGCCAGGTCAGTTGTCCACCCGGCCGAAGTCGGGGACGTTGCCGATCACCTCGCGCTTGTCCTTGCCGCAAGCAAAAGCCTTGGCCTTTTCGTCGGCGAGCTTGCGCGCCTGATCGTTGGCCTGAGGATTGCCGGTGGCGAGCACCAGGCCGACGGTGCAGCCCAGATGCTCCTCCGGTTGCGCGACCTTGGCGACCACCAGAACTTCGGTCGGCTTGTTCTCGTCTTCGGGATTGCTGATCTCGCGACGGTGAATGACGGCGAAGGGCACGGCCTTGTCGCCATTGGTCTCGATCCGCCACTCGACCTTCGGACCCGCGGTGTTCAGCCCGGAGAAACTCTCCCAGACGGCGGTCATGTCGTCGGAGGGAAAGCCGTAATAGACGGATTCGCGGGCATCGTCGTAGCCGATCAGCACCGGATAGCCGCGATAGCCGGCGCAGGCGAGGCTTGCCCAGTCGCCGTCGCCTTCCTCGGATTGCGCGTAGGTCACGCAGTCTTTCTTCCAGTCGAGATCGGTATAGGCGCTGGAGATGTCTCCGGCATGCGCTGTCTGGCAGAAGCCAGCGAGGGCAAGCGGGATCAGAAGCGCACGCATGGCGAATACATCCCCCCAGTCGTTTTCGCTATCTAGCTCTAAGCCTCGCAAAAAAATACAGGGCGTACAACGCGGAAAACAGCGCGGATGCGAGGAATGCTTGATAGTCCATCCAGCAGATTGCGAGCAGTGACAGCCAGGCGGCAAGCAAGACCACGGGGACAAAAATATCCAGATATAAAAACACCAAAGCGACCGTGCAAATTGATGCCGTCAGAATGCTTGCCGTTGGGCTGTCGCTGTGGGCCCTGTCGATGAAATACTTCACGACCGACGAGAATAGAAACAGGAAAAGCACCCTGCGCAGCACGGCTTCCTTGACCGTGAATTCGTTAAGGTCGAGGACCGTGACAATATCCTTCTTCTCTTGCTCGCTGATAATTCCTCGATTGCCCTGCCTCACATAGTGGATCAGGAACATCTTCTCGAGATCGTCCAAGAGCGTCCGGGCAAGGTTCAAATCGCTACCGTCACTGCGCGACTGCTCGCGGCTGAGTTCGATTGCAAGTTCTATTTCAAGCTGGCTTCGATCAGCAGATCGGCGTTGCGGGCGACCGATGCGGCCGGTCCGCCGAGGCCAAAGAGCTGGCCGCTGATATAGGCGCCCTCGATGAGGAGCAACAGCCCGTCGCCGAGCGTGTCGGCATCCTCCGCGCCCATCGCCGCCGCCATGGCGCGAAGGCGCCGACGCAGCTCCTGCTTGTTGTCCTCGCTGACAACGCGCGCCGGATGGCCGTGCTCGGGATATTCGACCGCGGCATTGGTCATGCCGCAGCCGCGATAGTCGGGCTTCTGCGTGCGTTTGCCGACGCGAGTGAGGAAAGCGATGATCTGGGCGCGCGGATTGCCTGGATGCGCGTCGACGGCTTCGTCGAAACGCTCCCAGAATTCGAGGTCATATTTGCGCAGATAGGAGGCGGCGAGCTCGTCCTTCGACGGGAAGGTACGGTAGAGGCTTGGCTTGGTGACGCCGGCGCGCTTGACGATCTCGTCGACGCCGATCGCGCGGATGCCTTCGCGATAGAAAAGGTCGCGCGCCACATCGAGGATCTTGTCGGCGGCCTTGGGCGCCGGCGCCTCGTTGACCGACGCTTCAATTTTATTGTCCGATGACATCCAACAAACTCGCTTGACAATGTTACTGACCGGTACGTATGTATGGCGTCATCCCATTGCAACGTACCGGTCAGTAACATGATAGCTCAATCCCGCCCGTTTGGCCAGCGCTACGCCTTCGTCGTCGTTGCCGTCATCTTTCTCTGCCTGCTAATCGCTGCCGGGCTCCGCTCCGCGCCCTCGGTGATGATGGTTCCGCTGGAAGAGAGTTTTGGCTGGCGCCGCGACGTGACCTCCTGGGCCGCCAGTGTCGGCATCCTGCTCTACGGACTGACCGGGCCGTTCGCCGCCGCGCTGATGGAACGCATCGGTCTGCGCCGCACGCTGCTTGGCGCGCTGCTGGTGATGTCTGGATCCACCGCGCTCAGCCTGCTGATGACCGAGCCATGGCATCTCTTCATCACCTGGGGCGTGTTTTCCGGCATCGGCTCGGGCGCGGTGGCCAGCGTGCTCGGCGCAACGATCGTCAATCGCTGGTTCAAGACCAATCGCGGCCTGATGATGGGCCTGATGTCCGCCTCCAGCGCCACCGGCATGCTGGTGTTCCTGCCGCTCATCGCCTCATTGGCGCAGAGCGGCGGCTGGAAGCCGGTGGCGATCGCGGTGGCGATAGCAACAGCGGCCCTGATTCCGCTCGTCCTCTTGCTGGTACCGGAGCGTCCGGACTCGATCGGCCAGGTGCGTTACGGCGCCGACGCCGACGACGTGCCTCCGGTGTCGCCTGCCTCGCAAGGTAATTTCCTCACGCATACGCTCTTCACGCTGCGCCGCGCCGCAGGCACCAGGGTGTTCTGGTATCTGTTCGCCACCTTCTTCGTCTGCGGCTTCACCACCAACGGTCTGGTTGGCACGCATCTCATCGCCTTCTGCGGCGACATGGGCATCGGCGAGGTGCAGGCCGCCGGGCTCTTATCGATGATGGGCATCTTCGACCTGATCGGCACGACGCTGTCGGGCTGGCTCACCGACCGCTTCGACCCGCGCAAGCTGCTTGGCGTCTATTATGCGGTGCGCGGCCTGTCGCTGATCTATCTGCCCTATTCCGGTTTTTCGGCGGTCAGCCTGATCATCTTCGCCGTGCTCTACGGTCTGGACTGGATCGCCACCGTGCCGCCGACGCTGCGGCTGGCCAACGAAGCCTTCGGCGATCGCAGCGGGCCGATCGTCTTCGGCTGGATCGTCGCCGGCCACCAGGTGGGCGCAGCGGCAGCGGCTGCCTTCGGCGGCACCATGCGGGAATTGCAGGGCAACTATGAGCTGGCGTTCATGATCGCCGGCATGACGGGCATTGCGGCGGCGTGTATCTCGCTGCTGATCAATACGAGCCGGCCGGCCTTCGATCCGGAGCCGCAGGCGGCTTGAGGCGCCAATCTCCCCCCCTTGAGGGGGAGATTAGCTGTGGCCTGTTATCAAAACTTCATGGTTCCGATATGCGCCTGAAACATTGAGGCCGGAGCTTGGCGGTCCCGTTCAACGCCATCCGGAGACAGCCATGAACAAGCTCTCGTTGACCCGCCGCGCTTTCGTCACCTCGGCCAGCGCCTTTGGCCTTGTCGGCGCCTCCGGTCTCGCGCTGCCCTATTATTCCCGCGCCAATCAGCGCCCGGCCTTCACCCATGGCGTCCAGTCCGGCGATGTCGACGCCACCTCGGGCATGGTCTGGACGCGCACCGACCGCCCGGCGCGCGTCATGTTCGAGGTGTCGTCGACGGAGAGCTTCGCCGATGCGACAAAGCTCGCGCCGCTCGATACCTCGCCGGCCAGCGACTACACGGTGAAGCGTCTGCTCACCGACCTCGCCTCCGACCAGGACATCTTCTACCGCATGACTGCTGCCGACCTTTCCGACATCAACGCCGTCTCCGAGCCGATCGTCGGCCGCTTCCGCACCGCGCCGGCCTCGAAGCGCGACGTGCGCTTCGCCTGGTCGGGCGACACCGCCGGCCAGGGCTGGGGCATCGACGAGACCGGCATGAAGACCTATTCGACCATTGCCAAGCACACACCGGATTTCTTCCTGCATTCCGGCGACACGATCTATGCCGACGGCGCCATGAAGGACGAAGTCGACATGCCCGGCGGCGGCAAGTGGAAGAACGTCGTCATGATCGACGGCAAGCGCAAGGTGGCGGAGACGCTCGACGAGTACCGCGACCAGTGGAAGTACAACATGATGGACAAGCACGTGCTCGCGCTTAGCGCCATCTGCCCGACATTCTACCAGTGGGACGACCACGAGGTGCTGAACAACTGGTCGGATTCGAAGAATCTGACCGCGGACGACCGTTACAAGGAGAAGTCGATCCATGTGCTGGCCGCACGCGCGGCGCGCGCCTTCCATGAGATGACGACGATCCGCTACGAGCCGTCGGAACCGGGTCGCGTCTACCGCAAGATCGCCTACGGCCCGCTGCTCGACGTGTTCTTCCTCGACATGCGTTCCTATCGCGGCCCGAACGGCCCGGATCTGGAGGAGACGCTGACACCGAAGTCGCGCATGCTCGGCGAGCAGCAGACCAAGTGGCTGAAGCGCGAGCTCGCGAACTCCAAGGCGACCTGGAAGATCATCGCCGCCGACATGCCGCTCAGCCTCGTCGTCTGGGACGACGCGGCGAAAAAGGTCGCTCGAGCGTCAGCAATCACGACAACGGCGCGCCGAAAGGCCGCGAGCTCGAATTCGCCGATCTGCTGCGCTACATCAAGAATGCCGGCATCACCAACACGGTGTGGCTCACCGCCGATGTCCACTACACGGCGGCGCACTACTACAACCCGGACAAAGCGCAGTTCCAGGATTTCAACCCGTTCTGGGAGTTCGTCTCCGGCCCGATCCATGCCGGCACCTTCGGTCCCAACGAGCTCGACATGACGTTTGGTCCGGAGCTGAAGTTCATCAAGGCGCCGACCGCGGAGCAGGGCCAGAACCTGCCGCCGTCGGCCGGGCTGCAGTTCTTCGGGCTGGTCGATATTTCCGGCGCCACCGAGCAGCTCACCGTGCGGCTGATGGATCGCGATGACAACGAGCTCTATAAGGTCACGCTCGATCCAGTGCGTTCCGCGTAAGGTCGGCTTGTTACAAAAAGGGCACGCCGGCGCGAAGGATCGCGACGTTGGCCGCGTTATGGCAAAGGCAAAATCAATCCGGATAGCAGGTCGCGGGAACGTTCGGCCAGACGGCCGTGTCGCAATTGGCGGCCTTCTGGCGTTGCCTGAAGGCGGCGCTGACCGGGCCGGTGACGATCGGGTCGACGCCGTCGGGGGCGTCGGCGAACATCTGCTGCGCGGTCTTGGCGTCAGGCGGCGAGATCGGGTCGGCTTCTCTCAGCGCCGCCGCCGACTGCGCGGCACCCGCCGCAAGCAGCACGCCAAGGGCTGCCCACGCCAAAACCGGACGCAATCTGGACATCTGATCGCTCATGAACATCGAACTGCCCGGCCCCTCAAAGGTTCCGCCTTGGTTAACAGAATCATTTCACACCAAGACGTTTAAGAATCAGTGACCATGTATTTGGGGCGGGACCTCCCCTTTCGCAATTGCGAAAAACCTTGTATGAGCCGCGCAACCGAAAAAGGCGGCGCTTTTGGGCCTGCTGCCTGCAACGCTCCCGAGACCAGACAATGAACCTCCGCAATATCGCGATCATCGCGCATGTCGACCATGGCAAAACCACGCTCGTCGACCAACTCCTGAAACAGTCCGGCGCCTTCCGCGACAACCAGCGCGTCGCCGAGCGCGCCATGGACTCCAACGACCTCGAAAAGGAACGCGGCATCACCATCCTGGCCAAGGCGACCTCGGTCGACTGGAAGGGCACCCGCATCAACATCGTCGACACGCCCGGACACGCCGACTTCGGCGGCGAGGTCGAGCGCATACTGTCGATGGTGGATTCGGCGATCGTGCTCGTCGACGCCGCCGAAGGGCCGATGCCGCAGACCAAGTTCGTCGTCGGCAAGGCGCTCAAGGTGGGCCTCAGGCCAATCGTCGTCATCAACAAGATCGACCGCCCGGACGCCCGCCATATCGAAGTGGTCAACGAGGTCTTCGATCTGTTCGCAGCCCTCGACGCGACCGACGAGCAGCTCGATTTCCCGATCCTCTACGGTTCGGGCCGCGACGGCTGGGTGTCGGAAAACCCCGAAGGTCCGAAGGACCAGGGCCTGGCGCCGCTGTTCGACCTCGTCGTCAAGCATGTGCCGGCACCGACCGTCCACCCCGGTCCGTTCCGCATGATCGGCACTATCCTCGAGGCCAACCCGTTCCTTGGCCGCATCATCACCGGCCGCATCGAGTCCGGCACGCTGAAACCCAACCAGGCGGTCAAGGTGCTGCATCATGACGGCACGCAGATCGAAACCGGCCGCATATCCAAGATCCTTGCCTTCCGCGGCCTCGAGCGCCAGCCGATCGAGGAAGCGCAGGCGGGCGACATCGTGGCCATCGCGGGCCTGTCGAAGGGCACCGTCGCCGACACCTTCTGCGATCCGAGCGTGACCGAGCCGCTGCACGCGCAGCCGATCGACCCGCCGACGGTGACCATGTCCTTCCTCGTCAACGACAGCCCGCTTGCCGGCACCGAGGGCGACAAGGTGACCAGCCGTGTCATCCGCGACCGCCTGCTGCGCGAGGCCGAAGGCAATGTCGCGCTCAAGATCGAGGAATCGGCGGAGAAGGATTCCTTCTTCGTCTCCGGTCGCGGCGAATTGCAGCTTGCGGTGCTGATCGAGACGATGCGCCGCGAAGGTTTCGAGATCGCCGTGTCGCGCCCGCGCGTCGTCATGCAGAAGGGTGAAGACGGCCAACTGCTCGAGCCGGTCGAGGAAGTCGTCATCGACGTCGACGAGGAGCATGCCGGCGTCGTTGTGCAGAAAATGTCGGAGCGCAAGGCCGAGATGGTCGAGCTCCGCCCCTCGGGCGGCAACCGCCAGCGCCTCGTCTTCCACGCGCCGACGCGTGGCCTGATCGGCTACCAGTCGGAGCTGTTGACCGACACGCGCGGCACCGCCGTGATGAACCGGCTGTTTTATGCCTACGAGCCGTACAAGGGCGAATTGCCCGGCCGCACCAACGGCGTGCTGATCTCCAACGAGCAAGGCGAGTCGGTCGCCTATGCGATGTGGAACCTGGAAGACCGCGGCCCGATGATCATCGATCCGGGCGCAAGGTCTATCAGGGCATGATCATCGGCATCCATTCCCGTGACAACGACCTCGAGGTCAATGTGCTGAAGGGCAAGAAGCTCACCAATATCCGCGCCGCCGGCAAGGACGAGGCGGTGAAGCTGACGCCGCCGGTCCGCATGACGCTGGAGCGCGCGCTGGCCTGGATCCAGGACGACGAGCTGGTCGAGGTGACGCCGAAGACCATCCGGCTCAGGAAGCTCTATCTCGACCCGAACGAGCGCAAGCGCTTCGAGAAGTCGGCCAGGGTGATGGGCGCGGCGTAGGCCTTTTCGCAAACAGTCATAGAGGGAGGGAGCAGTCGCTCCCTCCCTTTTTCATTTCATCCGCTTGCGCGCGAGATGATGGCGTCGCGGTCCGCCTCGCCGGAAAGGTCGATGCGGACCGCCATGCCGTCGCGCGCCGGCTTGCGCAAGGCTTTGGCGCCGTCCGGTTCGATAGCCAACAACTGCCGCTCTTGCCAAGCCCGGATCCTCGGTCGCGAAATACCGAGCTCGCCGGCGAGCAAGCGGTCCAGCCGCAGGGATGTTGCAGCGTCGAGCCGAAGCTCAAGCCAAAGCGCGGTCGCGCATTCCGGCCTGCCATCCACAAGCTGCTTGCGGACCGCGATGTTCGGAAATTCCTCGATCCGGCCGATCCGGTGCCTTAGGGCTGTGACATCGAGCGCATGGCAACGCATCAGCGCCGGATCATTGCTTTCGAGCCCCGCAAGCAGTGCCGGCTCGATATCGCGCCGATTTCTTCGCTCCAGGATGGTGAAATTCCAGGAATTGTCGCAGCCGATGCAGCGATAGATCAGCCAGGCGTCGATGCGCTTGCCGTTGGCGTTGACGCGGAATTTTCCGCTGCATCGATAGGGTCTTACGCCGCCGCAGCGATTGCAGTTGATGAGAGGTCGCGGCGCGATTTCGGGCGCGATCGCCCAGCGGATACGCAACAGTCCAGACATGCCGGTAGGCCCTTCCCGTCGGGAAGTCCGTCAGGCCGGCGATGTCCGAGATGCCCTATCTCTTTGTTTGGGCATGATCTTTTCCGAAAACCAGGTACCATTTTTCGGGATCATGCCCATGCGGGCGCGGCGTGGCGAAGGCTGGGATGGGTGAAAATCAGGCGTCGCGCGGCTGCGCACGATGGCGGCTCAGCAATGCCAAACCGGTCTCGAAACCGCCGCCTGAAGAACACACGAAAATGGTGCAGGTGCCGCCAAAGCTGCGCCTGCGGTGCTCTCGGGGAGTAGACGAGACCGGCGATTACTGAGGCAAAGTGAAACTCGAAATCGATAAAGGGTTGGTTCTTCTAGCCGTGCGACGGCGAAGGAGCAAGGGTTCTGCTTTAGCCCGAACGAGCGGCGCGCGGCTCAGTTCATTTTCGAGCGTTGGCGCTGCCTCTCATCCGCCTGCCGGCACCTTCTCCCCGTATAGTGACGGGGAGAAGGAGGCTGGCTGCGACCTCGGCGCCTTCTTGCAACGCTGGTGATTGGCGAAATCATCGATGACAGCGCCCCTCTCCCCGTCACTATACGGGGAGAGGATGCCGGCAGGCAGGTGAGGGGCGGCGCCGACGCTGTTTCAGAGGGACAAAACCCATCGCTGGTCGCAGTGCCTCTTCGTTGGCTGCGGCTCACCCGGCACGTCGGCCGCTGCAATCGTTGTGCGCTCCTGAGTGCTACATCATCTCGATGATCGGCGCGATCTCGACGCTGAAGGCCGGGTTCGTCAGGATCGGACAATCCCTGGCCTTGGCGACGGCATCGTCGATGTCCTTCGCCTCGACGATGGTGTAGCCGGCGGTCGGATTGCTGCCGCCATTGTTCTCGACCGTGCCGCCGGGCAGCACCGTCTTCGACATGCCGACGGGATTGCCGCCGTCGACGACCGCGGGGCCGAGCTTGTCGTACCAGCCGGTCCAGGCATCCATCGCGGCTTTGCGTTCGGCTTCCTCGGTCGGCATCTTGCCGGAGCCGTGATAGACATAGAGATATTTCGCCATGTTCTCCTCCCTTGTTGGCGGCGTCGAACCGGCATGCGGCCACGCCGCTTGCGATATGCGGCTTTGCCGCAATCCGATACGCGGCAAGCCGCGATCGTTGATCATCGGCCAAACGGTGGGGCGGGCAATGAAAAATTCGAGGTAGCTAATGTAATGCCGGCGAGCCTCATCTCGCCATGGCGTGGTATTCGGGGTTCGGCCGCATGTCGACGGCAGCCGCCACCCGGTTCGACATGTTGAAGAAGGCGGCGGTCGAGGCGATGTCCCAGATGTCGCGGTCGGTGAAGCCCGCCTTGCGCAAGGCAGCGCGGTCCGCCTCGACGATCTTTGCCGGCTCTTCCGTCAGCTTGACCGCGAATTCCAGCATCGCCCGCTGGCGGTCCGGCAGCTCGGCGGCGCGGAAATTCATCACCATCATCTCGCCCAGCGCAGGCTCGCCCGACAGTTGCCGCACCGCCGCGCCATGCGCGGTCAGGCAGTAGAAGCAGTGGTTGATCGAGGAGACGACCACCGCGATCATTTCGCGCTCCAGCTTCGACAGGCCGGAATCGCCCAGCATCAGGTCGTTGTACATGTCGGTGAAGGCGCGCAGCTTCTTCTCGTCGAAAGCGTAGGCCAGAAGTACGTTGGGCACGAGGCCGAGCTTCTCCTGGCATTTGGCGAAATAGGCTTTTGTCGCCTCGCTGAGCTCCGGCTGGACAAGGTCAAGCGCGGTTATTTTGCCGGTCATATGGTCTCTCCTCGCAGGCCGATGGCGTCGGTTCGAATTTTTTAAAGCGTCGTCAAACCTTTGTCGCCAAACAGCGCTCATCTGGCTACCATAGTCACAAAAGCATGCCACGGGAGGGAATTGGCGTCATGGCCAGCGTGAAATCCAAGCCGAAGAAGAAAGCCGCAGCCGCCGCGAGAGCGGAGGAGAAGCCAGCAAGGCTTGCCGACTACCTGCTCGCGCGCGCACCGGCGGAGGATATCGCGGCCTATGACGTGGCCGACCTGGAGCGCGCGGGCGAACTCGCCAGCCGGGCGGTCGCGGCCCACAAGAAGGGCGAGAGCGTCGTCGCGGTCGAAGCCGATTCAGGTGTTTCCTGCGGCGGCAGGCCAGTCACGGTCATCACCGTGGTCAACGACAACATGCCGTTCCTGTTCGATTCGATCCTTGGCGAGATCGCCGAGACCGCTGGCGAGCCGACGCTGGTCACCCATCCGATCGTCACCGTCAGGCATGACAAGAACGGCGTCGCCGAGGTTCTCGGCGACAGCGGCAAGGACGACGACGACCGGCTGAGCGTCGTTCATGTCCATATCCCGCGGCTGACCGCGGAACAGGCAACCGCGCTCACCGAGCGGCTGCGCAAGATACTTGCCCAGGTCCGCGCCGCCGTCACCGACTGGAAGCGGATGCTCGCTCGCCTCGACCAGGCGATTTCCGAATTCCGCTATTCGGCCGTGCCGCTCGACAAGAAGAGCGTCGCCGAGGCGATCGCCTTCCTCGAATGGCTGCGCGACGACAATTTCACCTTCCTCGGCATGCGCGAGTTCAAATATGTCGGCGAGCAGGAGAGCGGCACGCTGGAGCGCTCCGACAAGCCCGGTCTCGGCATCCTGTCCGATCCGGACGTGCTGGTGTTGCGGCGCGGCACCGAGGCTGTGACGACCACGCCGGAAATCCGTGCCTTCCTGCACGGGCCGGAGCCGCTGATCGTCACCAAGGCGAACGGCAAATCCCTGGTGCACCGCCGCATCTATCTCGACTACATCGGCATCAAGACCTATACGGCCAAGGGAGCGCTTGCCGGCGAGCTGCGCATCGTCGGCCTGTTCACCTCGACCGCCTACACGCGCTCGGTGATGAAGATCCCCTATCTGCGCTCGAAGGCCGAGACCGTGATTTCGAAATCCGGTTTCGACCCGCACGATCATTCGGGCAAGGCGCTGATCAACACCCTGGAAAGCTATCCGCGCGACGAGCTTTTCCAGATTCCAGTGCCTGTGCTGCGAAAACATGCCAATGCCATTCTCGGGCTGATCGAGCGGCCGCGGATCAGGGCGCTGGTGCGTGTCGACCAGTTCGACCGTTTCGTCTCCATCATCGTCTTCGTGCCGCGCGACCGCTACGACAGCGTCGTGCGCGAGAAGATCGGCACCTATCTCAAGACCGTGTTCGAAGGCCGGCTGTCGGCCTACTATCCGGCCTTCCCGGAAGGCGGGCTGGCGCGCGTTCATTTCATCATCGGCCGTTCCGGCGGCAAGACGCCGAAGATCGAGCAGTCGGCGATAGAGGCGGCGATCCGCGACATTGTCCGGACCTGGGAGGATGCGCTCTCCGACGCCGCGGAAACGGCAGGCAGCGACCCGACGCTGAAGGCAATCGCGGCGCGCTTGCCGGAAAGCTACCGCGATACCTTCAGTGCCGCCGTGGCGCTCGCCGATGCCGGGCGCATCGCCAGGATCGGTCCCGACAGTGCGATCGCCATCGACTACTACCGCCATGCCGACCAGAAGCCGCAGCAGGCGGCGCTGAAGATCTATCACTATGGCAGCCCGGTGGCGCTGTCGCGCCGCGTTCCTGTGCTGGAAAACATCGGCTTCCGCGTCATCAGCGAGCGCACCTTCGAGGTCGGCGACGACGGCCCCGGCAAGGTCTTCATCCACGACATGGAGCTTGAGAACAGCTACGGCAAGCCGATCGACCTAGCCGACGGCGGCGCGCTGTTCGAGGACGCTTTCCTGTCGGTCTGGCGCGGCGATGTCGACAATGACGGCTATAACGGGTTGGCGCAGACCGCCGGTCTATGGTCAGGCGAGATCACCATCTGCGCGCCTATGGCCGCTATTTGCAGCAGGCCGGCATTCCGCAGAGCCAGGATTTCATCGCCGCCGCGCTCAACCGTTATCCGGAAATCGCGCGGGGCCTGCATCAGCTGTTCGTCGCGCGTCTCGGGCCGACGGCCGAAAGCGAAGGCGCGGTAGCCGCCAAGCACCTCAAGGCGAAAATCAGGGACGCGCTGGAAGAGGTGCCCAACATCGATGACGACACCATCATCCGCCGCTATCTCAACCTGATCGAAGCCTCGCTGCGCACCAATCATTTCGTAGCCGATACGAAAGAGAAGGGGCAGTCGCTGGCGATCAAGCTGGACTCGCAGGCGGTCGAGGGCCTGCCGGCGCCGCGGCCCTGGCGCGAGATCTTCGTCTATGGCTCTGAGGTCGAAGGCGTGCATCTGCGCTTCGGTCCGGTGGCGCGCGGCGGCCTGCGCTGGTCGGACCGCGCCCAGGACTACCGCACCGAAGTGCTGGGCTTGGTCAAGGCGCAGCAGGTCAAGAACGCGGTCATCGTGCCGGTAGGCGCCAAGGGCGGCTTCTATCCGAAGAAGCTGCCGATGAGCGCCGGCCGCGACGCGATCTTCGAGGCAGGTACCTCGGCCTATAAGAACTTCGTCTCCAGCCTGCTTTCGATCACCGACAATATCGGTGTCGACGGCGTCATCCCGCCGGCCGGCGTGGTGCGGCGCGACCAGGACGATCCCTATTTCGTCGTCGCCGCAGACAAGGGCACGGCGACCTTCTCCGACACCGCCAATGCGATTTCCGAGAAGCACGGCTTCTGGCTGGACGACGCCTTCGCCAGCGGCGGCTCGGCCGGCTACGACCACAAGAAGATGGGCATCACCGCCAAGGGCGCCTGGGAAGCGGTGAAGCGGCATTTCCGCGAGATGAACCGCGACATCCAGACCTCAGCCTTCAGCGTCGTCGGCGTCGGCGACATGTCCGGCGACGTGTTCGGCAACGGCATGCTGTTGTCGCCGGCGACCAAGCTGATCGCCGCCTTCGACCACCGCGACATCTTCATCGATCCGGATCCCGACATGGCGGCCTCGATGGCCGAGCGGCAGCGCATGTTCGCGCTGCCGCGCTCGTCCTGGCAGGATTACGACAAGTCGAAGCTGTCGGAAGGCGGCGTCATCGTCTCGCGCAGCCAGAAGTCGATCACCCTGCCGCCGGCGGCCGCCGCGGCGATCGGGCTCGCCAAGACCACCGCGACGCCGGTCGAAATCATGAACGCCATCCTCAAGGCGCCGGTCGATCTTTTGTGGTTCGGTGGCATCGGCACCTATGTCCGGGCTTCCGGTGAGAGCAATGCCGATGTCGGCGACCGCGCCAACGACGCCATTCGCGTCACCGCGCTCGACGTGCGCGCCAAGGTCATCGGCGAGGGCGCCAATCTTGGCGTCACGCAGCGGGCGCGCATCGAGTTCGGCATGAATGGCGGCCGCTGCAACTCCGACGCCATCGACAATTCGGGCGGCGTCAACTGCTCCGACGTCGAGGTCAACATCAAGATCGCGCTGGCGTCCGCGATGCGCAAAGGCTCGCTGGCGCGGCCGGCGCGCAACAAGCTGCTCGCCGAGATGACCGACGAGGTGGGCGGGCTTGTGCTCTCCAACAACTACCAGCAGACGCTGGCGCTTTCGCTGGCGCGCAAGCGCGGGCTGGCCGACATCGCGCATCAGGCCCGCTTCATGACGGCTCTTGAAACACGCGGCCTGCTCGACCGCGCCGTCGAGACGCTGCCCTCGCCGGCAGCGCTTGCCGAGCGCGAGGCGCGCGGCGAGCCGCTGACCCGGGCCGAGCTCGGCGTGCTGCTCGCCTATGCCAAGATCGTGCTGTTCTCCGACATCGTCGCCAGCGACGTGCCGGACGATCCGCATTTCGATCGCGACCTGATGGGTTATTTCCCTGAGCGCATGGCGAAGAAATTCGCCGGCGAAATCCGCGACCACCGGCTGCGGCGCGAGATCATCGCGCGCGTCGTCGCCAACGACCTCGTCAACCGCGGCGGGCCGTCCTTCGTCAACCGGCTGCAGGAAGCGACGGGACGCACCGCGGCTGCTGTCGTGCGCACCTTCGCCGTGGTGCGCGACGGCTTCGCGCTGCCGGCGCTCTATCAAGAGATCGACGCGCTCGATAACCAGATCGATGGCCAGACCCAGCTCGATCTCTACCAGTCGGTCAGCCGGCTCATCTTCGTCACCAGCGGCTGGTACCTTAAGAACGAGTCGGGTTCGGCGCCGCTCAGCCAGCGCATCGCCGAGTTGCAGGAGGCGCGCAAGGCGCTGGAGCCGAAGCTCACTTCGCTGTTGCCCGCCTTCTCGCGCGAGCGGATCGAGGAGCGGCGTCATGGCCTGTTCAAGGGCGGCGCGCCGGAGAAACTGGCCGAAAAGCTGGCACTCTCCGAGATCGGGGAACTGATCCCGGACATCGCGCTCACCGCGCGCGCGGCCGATGCCGACATCGTCAGCGCGGCCAAGGCCTTCTTCGCCGTAAGCGACACCTTCCGCATCCCGCGCATCGAGGAAGCCGCGCGCTCGATCATGCCGCCGGATTATTACGACCAGCTGGCGCTGTCGCGCGCGACCGACACGATCGGCGCCGCAAGACGCGGCATCGCGGTGGCGGCGCTCACCTCCCATGGCAAGGCGACGGATCCGGTGGCCGCTTGGCTGGAGGCCGGCGGCGAGCGTGTCGGCCGCATCCGCGAGCGGCTGCAGGCGCTGACCGAAGGCGCGACATCACCGTGTCGCGGCTATCGGTAGCGTCTGGCCTGATGAGCGACCTGACGGGGATGTGAGCTGTTGGCAAGCTTGGTTCCTCGCCCCCGCCCAAGCGGGGGGAGAGGTGGCCGCGAAGCGGCCGGAGAGGGGGGCCTTCGTAGGGCAGACACCTTTCCCGTGACGATCCACCCGGCGCAGGCCGGCGCATTCCCCCTCTCCGTCTCG
>NZ_LPWA01000154.1 GCF_001510895.1 Mesorhizobium loti
CGGCATTTTATTACGTCGCGCGCTGCCCTCTGCCGACCCCCTCTGGGCCGCTTCGCGGCCCAGTCTCCCCCCCAAAGGGGGGAGAAAAGGAGCTGCCGCGCCTTGTCGATCGCCATATATTCGAGCTGGCCGCCGCCGATC
Organism: Mesorhizobium loti; assembly: GCF_001510895.1. GTDB lineage: Bacteria > Pseudomonadota > Alphaproteobacteria > Rhizobiales > Rhizobiaceae > Mesorhizobium > Mesorhizobium loti_A. The sequence continues at coordinate 142 of NZ_LPWA01000154.1, forward strand.
GTGCCGAAAATGGCCGACGCCGAGACGAGCATGAAGGCGCCGGCTCGCGCGGCGTCGAGCCTTTCGTCGCCGCGACCTCGACCAGCGCGACCCGGCCGGTCTGGCCGAGAAACGCTTTCAGGCTTTGCACTTTCGAGTTCATCGTCTGCATTTTCGCGTGCTTGGCGCATGATCCTTTCCGAAATCGATGCCGATTTCGGGGTCATGCGCTAGGAAATATAGCGTTTTGTGCTCCGAATTGCACGTTCTGGCCGATTCAGGCCGGCCTTGCGGCTTCCCGTTTCAGCCTTTCGATCGCCATCAGCACCCGTTCCGGTGTCGCCGGCGCGTCGAGGCGCGGGCAGATCTTGTGATCCGCAACGCTGGCAATCGCGTCGGACAGCGCATGCAGCACCGACATGCCGTGCGGCAGCGGCGGCTCGCCCACCGCCTTGGAACGATGGATGGTCGGCTCATAGGCCGACGACCAGTCGGTCAGCTTGACATTGAAGATTTTTGGACGGTCGGACGCCAGCGGGATCTTGTAGGTCGACGGCGCATGCGTGCGCAGCCTTCCGCTATCGTCCCACCAGAGTTCTTCCGTCGTCAGCCAGCCCATGCCCTGGATGAAGCCGCCCTCGACCTGGCCGAGGTCGATCGCCCGGTTCAGCGAGCGCCCGGCGTCGTGCAGGATGTCGGTGCGCTCGACGACATATTCGCCGGTCAGCGTGTCGACCGAGACTTCCGAGCAGGCCGCGCCGTAAGCGTAGTAGTAGAAGGCATGGCCGCGACCCTTGCTGCGGTCCCAATGGATCTTCGGCGTCTTGTAGAAGCCCGCCGCCGAGAGCTGGACGCGGGCGATGTAGGCCTGCTTGACCAGATCGTTGAAGGCCACTTCCTGGTTGCCGACGCGCACCCGGTTGGGCAGGAACACCACCTGGTCGAGCGGCACCTGATATTTGTCGGCGGCGAAATCGGTCAGCCGCTTGCGGATCTGGCGGGCGGCATCCTGCGCCGCCATGCCGTTGAGGTCTGCGCCGGAGGAGGCGGCCGTCGGCGAGGTGTTCGGCACCTTGGCGGTGGTGGTCGCGGTGATCTTGACCCGGTCGAGGTCGATCTGGAACTCCTCGGCAACGACCTGCGCCACCTTGAGATGCAGACCCTGGCCCATCTCCGTGCCGCCATGGTTCATGTGCACCGAGCCGTCGGAATAGACATGCACCAGCGCGCCAGCCTGATTGGCCTCGGTCTTGGTGAAGGAGATGCCGAACTTGACCGGCGTCATCGCCAGGCCGCGCTTGATGAAGCGGCTGTTGTTGTTGAAGGCGCTGATCTCGCGCCGGCGCCGCGCGTAGTTGGCGCTCTCCTCCAGCTCCGCGACGATGCGGTGAATGATGTTGTCCTCGACCTTCTGATGGTAGGGCGTGAAGCAGCGCTCGCCGATGGCGTCCATCGGGTCGTAAAAATTCAGCTTGCGGATTTCGAGCGGGTCCTTGCCGACCGCGAAAGCCACTTCGTCGATGACACGCTCGGCGCCGACCATGCCTTGCGGGCCACCAAAGCCGCGGAAGGCGGTGTTCGACACGGTGTTGGTGTAGAGCGGCGCTGACTTCGCATGCACCGCCGGATAGAAATAGGCGTTGTCGCAGTGGAACAGCGCGCGGTCGCCGACCGGCCCCGACAGGTCGGCCGAAAAGCCGCAACGCAGCGCATAGGTGAAGTCGACGCCGAGGATGTTGCCCTCGTTATCGAAGCCGACCTCGTAGTCGATGGCGAAATCGTGCCGCTTGCCGGTGGCGGTCATGTCTTCGTCGCGGTCGAGCCTGATCTTCACCGCGCGCTTGAGCTTCTTGGCGGCGATGGCGGCGATGGCCGCGCACTGGTTGGCCTGCGTCTCCTTGCCGCCGAAGCCGCCGCCCATGCGGCGCACCTCGACCGTCACAGCATGGCTCGGCACGCCGAGCGTGTGCGCGACCAGATGCTGCGTTTCGCTCGGGCCTTGCGTCGAGCAATAGACGATCACCTCGTCGTCCTCGCCGGGGATCGCCAGCGAGACCTGGCCCTCGAGATAGAAATGATCCTGGCCGCCGAGCCACATGCGGTTCTTGATGCGGCGGGGTGCCGCCGCAATCGCCGCGGCCGCATCGCCGCGCTTCAGGACCAGAGGCGTGGTGACCTGCTTGTCCTTGACCGGGTCGAGATCCCAGATGTCGATTACGGCCGGAAGCTCGTCATATTCGATCTTGGCCAGGCGCGCCGCGCGGCGTGCTTCCTCGCGAGTCTCGGCCACCACGGCGAAGATCGGCTGACCGTAGAACTGTACCTTGGCTTCAGCGAATACCGGATCGTCATGCATGTTGCTCGGCGAGACATCGTTCTCGCCGGGCACGTCGGCATAGGTCAGCACGTCGACGACGCCGGGCGCTGCGCGCACCGCCGACAGGTCGACACTCTTCAGCGTGCCGTGCGCGACTTTGGACAGGCCGAGGCCGACATGCAGCGTGCCGGCTGGCTCCGGCATGTCGTCGATATAGACGGCGGCGCCGCTGACATGCTTGTGCGCGGAATCATGCCGCTGTTCGGTGGTGACGCCGCCGACGATCTTTTCGGCCTTGAGGTTGGGAGTGGTGGCGTGCTTGTTCATCAGGCCGCCTCATTGCGTGACACCTGGAACGGCGCCCTGGTGCCGGTGGTTTCGACATAGAAGCGCAGCAAAAGGTTTTTTGCCGCCAGTGCCCGGTATTCGGCGGTCGCCCGCATATCGGTGAGCGGCGTGAAGTCGTTTTCGTATTCGGCCATTGCCGCCTCCACCGTCGCCTCGTTCCAGGCCTTGCCAATGAGGGCCTTTTCGACCGCGGCGGCGCGCTTCGGCGTCGCCGCCATGCCGCCATAGGCGATGCGGATATCGGCTACCGTGCCGTCCCTGGCCAGGGTCAGATAAAAAGCGCCAAGGGTCGCGGTGATGTCCTCGTCGCGGCGTTTGGTGACCTTGTAGACGGCAAATTTTGTGCCCTTTGCCGGCACAGGCACGTGGACCGCCTCGACGAACTCGCCGGGCTGCCGGTCCTGCTTGCCATAGGCGATGAAGAAGGTTTCGAGCGGGATCGTGCGGCGCGCATCGCCCTTGCGCAGCGTCAGTTGCGCGCCGAGCGCGATCAGCGGCGGCGGCGTGTCGCCGATCGGCGAGCCATTGGCGATGTTGCCGCCGATGGTGCCCATATTGCGCACCTGCTCGCCGCCGATGCGGTCGACCAGCGGACCCAATGCCGGGATGCGTTCCGATAGGGTTTCGAAAGCCTCGGTGTAGGTAACGCTGGCGCCGACGGTGATAATACCGTCTTTCTCCGACATGGTGCGCAGGCCGTCGAGACCGCCGATGAAGATCGCCGGCGAGATGTCGCGCATATGCTTGGTGACCCACAGGCCGACATCGGTCGAGCCGGCGACGATGGTTGCGCGCGGCTCCTTCTCGAGCACGGCGGCGAAATCGTCGACGTTAGCCGGCACGATCAGCCGCTGCTTGCCCGAACCCACCTCGACCCTGGCGCCGTCGCGCAGCGCTTCCAGGCGCGCGGTGACGTCCTTGCGTTCCACCGCCAGCGGATCCTTAGCTGCCTTGCCGTAGCTCGAAATGGCCCGCGCCGCGCGCATGATCGCCTCGTAGCCGGTGCAGCGGCAAAGGTTGCCCTGCAGCGCCTTTTCGATCGCTGCATCGGAGGGGTTGGGCGTCGTCATCCAGAGCGCATAGAGCGACATGATGAAGCCCGGCGTGCAGAAGCCGCATTGCGAGCCGTGGAAATCGACCATCGCCTGCTGCACCGGGTGCAGCTTTTCACCGTCGCCGCGCAGATGCTCGATGGTGACGACATGGGTGCCGTCGAGCGAGCCCATGAAGCGGATGCAGGCGTTGACGCTTTCGTAGACCAGGCCTTTGGCGGAAAGCCTGCCGACCAATACGGTGCAGGCGCCGCAATCGCCCTCGGCGCAGCCTTCCTTGGTGCCGCGCAACGAACGGTTGAGCCTGAGCCAGTCAAGCAGGGTCGCGTCGGGCGCGCCGTCGTTCAGCGCGACGTCGGCGCCATTGAGAATAAAGCGTATCTCGTTGCGGATCTTGGCCATGTCTCAGCTCCCGCGATAGGTCGAGTAGCCGTAGGGCGAAATCAAGAGCGGCACGTGATAATGACGCTCCTCCGCCATGCCGAAGCGGATCGGCACGATGTCGAGGAAGGCCGGCTGCGGCAGGCCGATGCCTTGCCCGCGCAGATAATCGCCGGCGGCGAAGACCAGTTCGTACTCGCCGGTGCGGAAGTCGGCGCCGGCAAGCAGCGGCGCATCGCAACGGCCGTCATCGTTGGTGGTGACGGTCTTCAAATGCGTGCGGGCCTGGCGCTCGATGCGGAAAAGCTCGATCGAGAGGCCCTTTGCCGGCCTGCCGGTCGCGGTGTCGAGCACATGGGTCGTCAGACGCCCGCCATCGGCTTTCGACGTTTCTGCCACTGGCCGCCTCCCATCCCGGTACAGTTTCAGGTCAATTGTGCGCCAATTAAAGGCGATGCATAAGTCCCGGTCGAGCGGAGTGCGGCAAAAAGCACTTTCAAAAATTTTCGGGGGAATGCTGGGGCACTCCTTTCGATATCTTCATCTCAACAATCGGGCAGGAGCGACCATGCGTTACGAACGGGACATGCGCGGTTACGGGGCCAATCCGCCGGACCCGAAATGGCCCGGCGGCGCGCATGTCGCGGTGCAGTTCGTCGTCAACTACGAGGAAGGCGGCGAGAATTGCGTCCTGCACGGCGACAAGGCGTCGGAGGCGTTCCTGTCGGAGATCGTCGGCGCCGCCCCCTGGGTCGGCCAGCGCCACTGGAACATGGAATCGATCTACGAGTATGGGGCGCGGGCCGGCTTCTGGCGGCTCTACCGGTTGTTCACCGAAGCTGAGGTGCCGGTGACCTGCTACGGCGTCGCCACCGCGCTGGCGCGCTCGCCCGACCAGGTCGTGGCAATGCAGGAAGCCGGTTGGGAGATCGCCTCGCACGGGCTGAAATGGATCGACTATCGCGACTACAGCGCCGAGGACGAGCGCCGCGACCTCGAGGAGACGATCCGGCTACACCACGAAGTGACCGGCGCGCGCCCGACCGGCTGGTACACCGGCCGCACCTCGGTCAACACCGTACGGCTCGTCGCTGAGGAAGGCGGCTTCGACTACGTTTCCGACACCTATGACGACGAGCTGCCCTACTGGTTCGACCGCGACGGGTTGGAGAAGCCGCAGCTCATCATTCCCTACACGCTGGACGCCAACGACATGCGCTTTGCCACACCGCAGGGCTTCAACTCGGGCGACCAGTTCTTCGCCTATCTGAAGGACAGTTTCGACACGCTCTATGCCGAGGGCAAGGCTGGGCGGCCGCGCATGATGAATATCGGCCTGCATTGCCGGCTGGTCGGCCGTCCGGGCCGGGTCGCGGCGCTGAAGCGCTTCGTCGACTATGTGAAGTCACATGACAAGGTGTGGCTGACGCGGCGCATCGACATCGCCAAACATTGGCGCGAGACGCATCCCTACCAGGCGCCGGCGCTGCGCCCGTCCAGGATGGAATTCGAGGAATTCGTCCAGACCTTCGGCGGCGTGTTCGAGCATTCGCCCTGGATCGCCGAGCGCGCCTACGAATTGGAGCTTGGGCCCGCGCATGACAGCGCCGGCGGCCTGCACAACGCACTCTGCCGGGTCTTCCGTTCGGCGAGCGAAGCCGAAAGGCTCTCCGTGCTCAACGCCCATCCTGATCTTGCCGGCAAGCTGGCTGCTGCCAACCGGCTGACGCCGGAATCGGCCAAGGAACAGGCTTCCGCCGGGCTCGACGCGCTGACCGACAAGGAGCGCGAGCTGTTCTCGAAACTCAACGCCGCCTACGTCACCACCTTCGGCTTCCCCTTCATCATTGCCGTCAAGGGCAAGACCAAGGACCAGATCCTGGCCGAGTTCGAGGCGCGCATCGGCAACAGCCGCGGCGTCGAGTTCGAAACCGCCTGCAAACAGGTCGAGCGCATCGCGCTGCTTCGGCTGAAAGACATGCTCCCGTTATAGGCTTCAACACATGGATATGATGAAAATGGCCGAGCGAACCTACTACGCGCCGCATGGCGGCCATCCCGGCCAGAATGAGCTTTTGACCGGCCGCGCCGTCTTCACCGAGGCCTATGCCGTCATCCCCAAAGGGGTGATGCAGGACATCGTCACCAGCCCACTGCCGTTCTGGGACAAGACGAGGGCCTGGATCATCGCGAGGCCGCTTTCGGGCTTCGCCGAGACTTTTTCGCAGTACATCGTCGAGGTCTTGCCTGGCGGCGGCAGCGACCGGCCTGAGCTCGATGCCGGCGCCGAGGGCGTGCTGTTCGTCGTCGAGGGCGAGCTCACCGTCTCGCTTGCCGGCAAAAAGCACGTGCTTCGCCCCGGCGGCTTCGCCTTCCTGCCGCCGGCGAGCGGCTGGACGGTGCGCAACGACAGCGGCGATGCCGTCCGTTTCCACTGGATCCGCAAGGCCTATGAAGCTGTTGACGGCCTTGACGTGCCGGAAGCCTTCTTCACCAACGAGCAGCAGATCGAGCCGAGCCCGATGCCCGGCACCGAGGGACGCTGGGCGACGACGCGCTTCGTCGACCCGGCCGACATGCGCCACGACATGCATGTCACCATCGTCACGCTGAAACCCGGCGCGGTCATTCCGTTCGCCGAAACGCATGTCATGGAGCACGGGCTCTATGTGCTCGAAGGCAAGGCCGTCTACCGCCTCAACCAGGATTGGGTCGAGGTCGAGGCCGGCGACTTCATGTGGCTGCGCGCCTTCTGTCCGCAGGCCTGCTATGCCGGCGGCCCCGGCAATTTCCGCTACCTGCTCTACAAGGATGTCAACCGGCACGCCAAGCTTGGCGGCGCTCTTGGAGGTCACGCGCGGTGAGCCGCATCGTCGCCCGGCCGCTGACGCGCGAAAACTTCGCGCCGTTTGGCGACGTCATCGACATGGGCGGCGACAACCGCTACCCGATCAATGGCGGCAAGGCGATGCGCTACCACGACCTCGCCACCGCCGAGGCGGCCGGGCCGAACGCAAAGGTGCTGATCTCGATGGTGCGCGGCACGCCCTATGAGATGCCGCTGAAGCTTACCATGGTCGAGCGCCATCCGCTCGGCAGCCAGGCTTTCATCCCGCTGTCGCCGCGCCCGTTCCTGGTCGTCGTTTGCCATGACACCGAGGATAGTCCGGGCGAGCCGCATGCGTTCATCACCGCGCCCGGACAGGGCATCAATTACCGGCGCAATCTCTGGCACGGCGTGCTGACGCCGATCGGCGAGGAGCAGGATTTCCTGATCGTCGACCGCGGCGGCGACGGCTCCAACCTCGAAGAGTGCCATTTCTCGCACCCTTACGAAATCCACCTTCCCTGAACGCTTCCGATTTCTCCGATGACCGATATCTCGCTGATCGACCGCCTGCTCGATGTGATCGAGCACGACATCGTACCGAAGACCGCCGAAGGGGTTGCCCACGGCAACAAGCTGTTCGGCGCCGCTATCCTGAGGAAGGCCGACCGCTCGCTGGTGCTGGCCGAGACTAACAACGAGATCGAAAACCCGCTCTGGCATGGCGAGGTGCATTGTCTGAAGCGTTTTTACGAAATGCCGAAGGCCGAGCGCGTCGATACCAAGGATGCGCTGTTTCTCGCCACGCACGAGCCCTGCTCGCTCTGCCTGTCGGCGATTACCTGGACCGGCTTCGACAATTTCTACTACCTCTTCAGCCACGAGGATTCGCGCGATAGCTTCGCCATCCCGCACGATCTCAAGATTCTGAAGGAGGTCTTCACTCTCGACCCCGGCGGCTACAATGCCGAGAACGCCTATTGGAAGAGTTTTTCCATACGCCGGCTGGTGCGGGCTTTGCCCGAAGTCGAACGCAGCCGGCTGGAGGCGCGTATCGGGAGAATCTCGGCGCGCTATGACGAATTGTCCGGCGCCTATCAGGCCAGCAAGGACGAGAACAATATCCCGTTGAACTGAACGGCTCGGCCGACGTCCTTGAAATGCCCCCTTTATGGTGGCATATTGAGCTATGGAGAAACGCAGGCCCACTTACGATCTTGAAGCGATCAAGAGAGCATTTGGGTCTGTTGACACGTTGGCTATCACGACGTCCGCATTGCGAGATGCCATCGGTCTTGGTTTCGATCGTGCCGGTATTGTCGAAGTGATCGGCAGCATGACGCAAAAGATGTTCGTGAAATCGATGACAACCTTCGCGGACCATCGGGTCTGGCAGGATGTCTATCATGTGCCGGCACGCGGAATCCTCCTCTACGTGAAATTCCAGGCGAATGTCGTGACCGAATTCACCGTCATGGCGTTCAAGGAGAAATGACCATGGCGGCAAGACAAACCAATGAAACCATGATCTCTCCCGAAAACGGAGAGACGCTAACTCGCGGAGTACGTCCGTTCACTGTGGCGTATAAGGGTGAAAGCATGGTCGTCGACCTGCCGGGTTATTATCCGGCATCCGAGGGGGAAGGCGTGCATGTCGGGGACGACATGGCTGCCGTCGACGCTGCTCTGCGCCTTCTCAAGGAGAAGATCGACGGTGTCCCGGCCCCGGCAACCATCCGGCGCATGCGCACGAAGCTCAAGCTGTCGCAGCGCGAGGCGGGATCACTGTTTAAAGTGGGCGAGAACGCCTTCGACAAATACGAGCGGGGGCTTATCGAACCCAGCGGCCCGACCATTCAATTGATGACGTTGCTGGAAAAACACCCCGAACTGCTCGACGAATTGCGCTAGCGGCCCAGGTCGCATTTTTTGATGCTCCAGTCGCGAATGGCGATTGAAAGTCGCCACGCCGCGGAGCGTTATGCGGCACATGAAAACCGTCACCGAATTTCCCCGCAAGGTCGTCGAATTTCCCGATATGGGCATCGTCATGCCGGATGGCTGCCGGCTGTCGGCGCGCATCTGGATGCCGGAGGATGCCGCCGACAATCCGGTGCCGGCGATCCTCGAGCACCTGCCCTATCGCAAGCGCGACGGCACCATCTTCCGCGATCAGCTGACGCATCCCTATTTCGCCGGCCACGGCTACGCCTCGATCCGCGTCGACATGCGCGGCAACGGCGATTCCGAAGGGCTGATGGACGACGAATATTCCGAGCAGGAACTGCAGGACGCCTGCGACGTCATCGCCTGGGCGGCCGCGCAGCCCTGGTGCAACGGCAATGTCGGCATGATGGGCATCTCCTGGGGCGGCTTCAACTGCCTGCAGGTTGCGGCCAAGCAGCCACCGGCGCTGAAGGCGGTGATCAGCCTGTGCTCGACCGTCGACCGCTATGCTGACGACATCCACTACAAGGGCGGCTGCCTGCTGCTCGAAAATTTCGGCTGGGCCTCGACGATGCTCTCCTATTCCTCGCGGCCGCCGGACCCGCTGATTGCCGGCGGCAACCGCTGGCGCGACCTGTGGCTCAGCCGGCTGGAGAACCAACCCTTCCTCCTGCCGCTCTGGCTCAGCCACCAGCATCGCGACGCCTACTGGAAGCGCGGCTCGATCTGCGAGGATTTTTCCGCTGTTCATGCAGCGGTGCTGTCGATCGGCGGCTGGCATGACGGCTACCGCAACACGATCTCGCACCTCGTCACCAACATCGATGCGCCCGTCAAAGGCATCGTCGGCCCCTGGATCCACAAATACCCGCACTACGCGGGGCCCAATCCGGCCATCGGCTTCCTGCAGGAGGCGCTGCGTTGGTGGGACCGCTGGCTGAAGGGTGCGGCGACCGGCGTCGAGGCCGACCCGGATTACCGGGCCTATGTGATGGACAGCGTGCGGCCGGCGCGTTGGCACCCGGAGCGGCCCGGCCGCTGGATTGCGGAACAGGAATGGCCGTCACCGAACATCAAGCTTGAAGCGATCGAACTCATTCCGGGAGGCTCCAAGCCGGTAATCGTCGCCTCGCCACAAAGCTGCGGGCTCGCCGGCGGCGAATATTTTCCCTTCACCTTCGGTCCGGAGCTGCCGGGCGACCAACGGCCGGACGATGCGCTTTCGATGTGTTTCGACCAGGCCGAACTCGAGGAGGCGATCGACATCGTCGGCGCGCCGCAGCTCGAAATCAGGGTTGCGTCGGACCGTCGCCAGGCCAACATCGCGGTGCGGCTCTGCGACGTGCATCCCGACGGCGCCTCGGAGTTGATCTCCTATGGCGTGCTCAACCTCACCCATCGCGCCTCGCATGAATTTCCCGAAGCGCTGGTGCCAGGCGAGTTCGTTTCGGCGCGCGTCGTGCTCGACCAGTGCGCCTACCGGGTGCCGGCCGGCCATCGGCTGCGGATCGCCGTTTCCAATGCCTATTGGCCAATGATCTGGCCTTCGCCGGAGCCGGTGACGCTCAAGCTGTCAGAAGCGATGCTCAAGCTGCCGCTTCGGCCGCTGGCGAAGGTCGACGAGATTTCGTTCCCTGAACCGGAAGGCGCCACACCCTGGGCGACCGAGACGATCCGGCCGACGAACTCGGAGCGGCATATCGATCGCGATGAGAAGACCGGCACGGTCACACTTTCCATAACCGACGATTTCGGCGAGGTCCGCGACCTCGACCACGGGCTCGTCCATGGCAGCATCGTCAGCGAGATGTGGGCGATCCACCCCGACGATCCGCTGTCGGCGACAGGCAGCACCCATTGGACGCAGACCTTCTCGCGAGATGAATGGTCGGTGCGGACCGAAACCTTCGCCGACATGCGCTGCGACGCGCAAAATTTCATCCTCAGCGCCCGAATCGAGGCCTATGAGGATGAGAATCTGGTGTTCGAGCGCGATTTCGAACAGACGATCCCGCGCGCCCTCGTCTGAGGGCTGGCAAGATTGGTCCAAATGCGACGTGCGATTTACGCCACGGCATGTCGCATTCGGTCTTGCTTACAGCTTTCCGTTGCGGTCATTATCCTCGCAAGAAACAAGAAACGACCGCAAGGTCGAACCATCAGAGTGAGGAACCATAAATGTCTAACGAACTCGACTATCTCAGCCGTCGTGTCGCGTCCGGCAAGCTCAGCCGCCGCGATTTCCTTGGCCGCGCCGCCGCGCTCGGCGTCTCGGCCACCTTCGCCAACTCGCTGCTTTCGAGCGCTGCCCGCGCCGCCGGTCCTGTAAAGGGCGGCACGCTGAAGGCCGGCCTGGTCGGCGGTGAATCCACCAACAGCCTCGATCCGGCGCTGATGATGACGCAGGTGCCGTTCGCCTTCGGCAAGTGCTGGGGCGAAATGATCGTCGAACTATCGCCGGAGGGCAAACTCGAGAACCGCATCGCCGAGGAGATCGGCTCGTCGGACGACGCCAAGGTCTGGACGCTGAAGATCCGCGACGGCATCGAATTCCACAACGGCAAGACGGTGACCGCCGAAGACGTCGCCGCCACGCTCGAGCGCCATTCGGACGAGAAGTCCAAGTCCGGCGCGCTCGGCTATATGAAGGGCATCGAAACCATCAAGGTCAACGGCAAGGAAGTGGTGCTGACGCTCAAGGAAGCCAACGCCGACCTTCCCTACCTGCTCAGCGACTATCACCTGATCGTCCAGCCGAATGGCGGCAAGGACAAGCCCGATGCCGGCATCGCGCCGGCCCCTACAAGGTTGTCACCAACGAGCCCGGCGTGCGCCATGTCGGCGAGCGCTTCGCCAACTACTGGCAGGGCGACAAGATGGGCCATGCCGACCAGATCGAGGTCGTCGTCATCAACGACGCGACGGCGCGCACCGCGGCGCTGCAGGGCGGCCAGGTCAACATGATCAACCGCGTCGAGCCGAAGATCGTCGACCTGATCAAGCGCGTGCCGGGCGTCACCATCCGCAACCATTCCGGTCCCGGCCACTACGTGTTCATCATGCATTGCAACACGGCGCCGTTCGACAACAACGACCTCAGGATGGCGCTGAAGCTGGCGATTGACCGCGAGGAGATGCTGAACAAGGTGCTGCGCGGCTACGGCTCGCTCGGCAACGACTTCCCGATCAATGCGTCCTACCCGCTGTTCACCGAGATCGAGCAGCGCAAATACGATCCCGACAAGGCCAAGTTCCACTACAAGAAGTCGGGCCATGACGGTTCCATCCTGCTCCGGACCTCGGACGTCGCCTTCCCGGGCGCAGTCGACGCGGCCCAGCTCTACCAGCAGAGCGCCGCCAAGGCCGGCATCAAGCTCGAGATCAAGCGCGAGCCCGGCGACGGCTACTGGAACGAAGTCTGGAACAAACAGCCGTTCTGCGCCTCCTATTGGGGCGGACGCTCGACCCAGGACCAGATGTACTCGACCGCCTATCTGTCGACCGCGGACTGGAACGATACGCGTTTCAAGCGTCCGGACTTCGACAAGATGGTGCTTGCCGCCCGCGCCGAGCTCGACGAGGCCAAGCGCAAGCAGATGTACCACGACATGGGCGTCATGGTGCGCGACGAGGGCGGCCTGATCCTGCCGATGTTCAACCAGTTCATCGACGCAACAGGTCCCAAGGTCGCCGGCTGGGTGGACGATCCGCATCAGGAGCTTTGCAACGGCTACGCCCTGGCGAAGTGCTGGCTGGAAGCCTGAGCACGGCCTTGCGGAGATGTCCTCACCCATCGTGAAACTGGTGGCCCAGCGCATTGCGCTGGGCATCCTCCTTTTGCTGGCCGTTTCGGTCCTGATCTTCGCCGGCACCCAGATCCTGCCCGGCGACGTCGCGCAAGCCATTCTCGGACAGTCGGCGACGCCGGAGTCGCTCGCCAATCTGCGCGAGCAGCTCGGGCTCAACCAGCCTGCCTATATCCGTTATTTCCACTGGCTGGGCGGCGTGCTCACCGGCGATCTCGGCACGGCCATGTCGAGCGGGCAGGACATCGCGACATCGATCAAGGAACGGCTGTGGAACACGCTGTTCCTGGCCTTCTGGGCGGCAATCGTGGCCATTCCGCTGGCGATCACGCTTGGGCTGATCGCGGTGCGCTATCGCAATGGCTGGGTCGACAAGCTGATCTCCGGCGTGGCTCTCGCCTCGACCTCCTTCCCGGAGTTCTTCATCGGCTATCTGCTGGTCTTTTACTTCGCGGTCCAGCACCAGTGGTTTCCCGCGATCTCCACCGTCTATGGCGGAATGTCTTTGGGCGAACGGCTGCAGGCTATCGCGCTGCCGGCGGCGGCGCTGACGCTGGTTGTGCTTGCCCATATGATGCGCATGACGCGCGCGGCGATCCTCAACGTCATGCAGTCGGCCTATGTCGAGACGGCCGAGCTCAAGGGGCTCTCGGCTTTCGCGGTCATCCGCAAGCACGCGTTCCCGAATGCGATCGCGCCGATCATCAATGTCGTGATGCTTAACCTTGCCTATCTGGTGGTCGGCGTCGTGGTGGTCGAGGTGATCTTCGTCTATCCGGGCATGGGGCAGTATCTTGTCGACCATGTCACCAAGCGCGACGTCCCCGTGGTGCAAGCGGTCGGGCTGATTTTCGCGGCCGTCTATATCAGCCTCAACATCATCGCGGACATCGCGGCGATCGTCGCCAATCCGCGGCTCAGGCATCCGAAGTAAGGGGGGCGGTATGCTCGATATCAGACGCATCCCCATCGCATCTCTGATCGGCCTGGTGCTGACGGGGCTGTTCGTGCTGGCGGCAATCCTGGCGCCCTGGATCGCGCCGCACGGTAATGCCGAGATCGTCGGTGACGTCTGGCAACCGATGTCGTCGACCAATTGGCTGGGCACCGACAATCTCGGCCGAGATCTCTTGTCCCGCATGATCTACGGCGCCCGCATCACGCTGTTCATCGCGGTGCTGGCGACGGCGCTGTCCTTCTCGCTCGGCGCCATCCTCGGCTTCTCGGCGGCGGTGTTCGGCGGCTGGTACGACACGATTCTGTCGCGCCTTGTCGACCTCCTGATGTCGATCCCGACGCTGATCATGGGTCTCGTCGTGCTGTCGGTGCTGCCGTCGAACCTGGTGACGCTGATCCTGGTGATGGGCATCCTCGATTCGACGCGCGTCTACCGCCTGTCGCGCGCGGTCGCCGTCGACATCAACGTCATGGATTATGTCGAGGCCGCGAAGCTGCGCGGCGAAGGCAGCGGCTGGATCATCTTCCGCGAGATCCTGCCCAATGCGCTGTCGCCGCTGGTATCGGAACTCGGGCTGCGTTTCATCTACGCCGTGCTCTTCCTGTCGACATTGTCCTTCCTCGGCCTCGGCGTGCAGCCGCCGGATGCCGACTGGGGCGGCATGGTGAAGGAGAACAAGGACGGCATCGTGTTCGGCATTCCCGCCGCGCTTATTCCGGCGGCGGCGATCGCCGCGCTGGCGATTTCGGTCAACCTTGTCGCCGACTGGGTGCTCAACCGGACGACGAGCCTGAAGGGAGGACGCGGCTGATGACTAACGGCAAAGCGAAATCCACCCTTCTCCTCGACATCCGCAACCTGCGCATCGAGGCGACCGTCTATCCGCCAGGCGAAGCGCCGAAGACGATCACGCTGGTGCATGACGTCTCGCTGACGCTGGAAAAGGGCAAGGTGCTCGGCCTGATCGGCGAGTCCGGCGCCGGCAAGTCGACGATCGGCCTGTCGTCCATGGGCTATGGCCGCGGCGGCGTGCGCATCACCGGCGGCGAGGTCATCCTCAACGGCCGCGACATCCTGAAGGGCGGCAAGGAAGGTTTTCGGAGATTGCGGGGTCGCGAGGTCTGCTATGTCGCCCAATCGGCGGCGGCCGCCTTCAATCCGGCGCACCGGCTGATGGACCAGGTGGTGGAGGCCTCGCTCCTGCATGGCACCGCCACCCGGGCCGAGGCCGAGAAGCGCGCCGTGGCATTGTTCAAGAAGCTCAGCCTGCCCAATCCCGAGACGATCGGCGAACGCTTCCCGCACCAGGTGTCGGGCGGCCAGCTGCAGCGCGTGATGACGGCGATGGCGCTCTGCTCCGAGCCTGACCTGATCGTCTTCGACGAGCCGACCACGGCGCTCGACGTGACGACGCAGATCGATGTGCTCTCGGCGATCAAGGACGCCATCCGCGACACCCATGTGGCGGCCCTCTACATCACCCACGATCTCGCCGTCGTCGCGCAGGTGTCGGACGAGATCATGGTGCTGCGCCACGGCCGGCTGGTCGAATGGGGCGGCACACGCCAGATCATCAAGGAGCCGCGCCAGGAATACACCAACGCGCTGGTTTCGGTGCATGAGATCGAACACAAGGAACAGCAGCCCGGCACGACGCCGATGCTGTCGGTGAAGAACGTGACGGCCGCCTATGGCGGCGGCGCCGTCAAGGTGCTGAAGAACGTCTCGGTCGACATCCATCCGGGCCAGACGCTGGCCGTCGTCGGCGAAAGCGGCTCCGGCAAGTCGACGCTGGCGCGCGCCATCACCGGCCTGCTGCCGCCCGAGCAAGGCAGCGTCGTCTTCGACGGCCGCACGCTCGGCAACAGGCTTTCCGACCGGCCGAAGGAAGACCTGCGGCAGTTGCAGATGATCTACCAGATGGCCGACGTGGCGATGAACCCGCGCCAGACGGTCGGCACCATCATCGGCAGGCCGCTGGAGTTCTATTTCGGCATGAAAGGCCGCGAGCGCGACAAGCGCATTGCCGAGCTGCTCGACGAAATCGAGATGGGCAAGGGCTTCATCGACCGCTATCCGGCCGAGCTTTCCGGCGGCCAGAAGCAGCGCGTCTGCATCGCCCGCTCGCTCGCCGCCAAGCCGAAGCTGATCATCTGCGACGAGGTGACGTCGGCGCTCGACCCGCTGGTCGCCCACGGCATCCTCAAGCTCTTGCTCAACCTGCAGCAGATCGAGAAGGTCGCCTATCTCTTCATCACCCACGACCTCGCCACGGTGAAGTCGATCGCGGATTCGATCGCGGTCATGTATCGCGGCGAGGTGGTGCGCTACGGCTCCAAGAGCAAGGTGCTGACGCCGCCCTTCGACGCCTACACCGACCTTCTGTTGTCATCCGTTCCCGAAATGGAGATCGGCTGGCTGGAGAAGGCGATCGCGGGCCGGCGCATGGAAAGCGCCGGGAACTGACGCATGTCGCCCAAAAAGTGCGTAGCGGTTTTGGGGCAACGACATGCATAAAACAACGACCTAAAGCGTGTCGACTGACTCCGTTTGAACGCGACGCGCTTCAGAGCTGGCTTCCTCTTCTGGGGCTTGGCCGGATCGGCCAGGCCCTCGATGCTGATCTCTCCCGCAACACCGCATGGAGCCGCGCGTGGCGCTCAAATCCAAACTGCTGCTCATCGTCCTCGACGGCGTGCCCTACCGGAACTGGCGCCGGCTGATGGGCAATCTCGAAGGCTGGGCGCAGTCCAGCGAGGCGCAGGTTTGGAAGATGCGCTCGGTGCTGCCGTCGACCTCCGCCTGCTGCTACGCTTCGATCCATACCGGGGTCACGCCGCAGGCGCATGGCATCCTCTCCAACGAGAACCGCTTCCGGGTCGAACAGCCGGATATCTTCTCCGAGGTCAGCAAGGCCGGCGGCAAGACCGGCGCTGTGACCCATTCCTACTGGTCGGAATTCTTCCGCAGCTTTCCGTTCGACCTAGTCGAGGACATGGAGTTCGATGAACCGGGCGGGCCGATCACGCATGGCCGCTTTCACACCATGACCGGCTACAATCTCAAGAACCAGATGACGCCGAGCGACGTCGACCTGTTCGCGACACTGACCATGCTGACCCGCCGCCACGGCATCGACTACGGCATCCTGCACACCTGCACGCTGGACTCCATGGGCCATCGCTTCGGCCATGACTGCCACGAGATGGACCATGCCTGCTACGCGATGGACGGCATGCTCGCCGCCTTCCTGCCCGGCTGGCGCGAAGCCGGCTATGAGTGATCGTCACCGCCGACCATGGCCAGACGAACCGCGGCCATCATGGCGGGCACGACGAGGAGATGCAGGATTTCGCGCTCTATTATTTCGGCCCGGCAAGGGGTCCCGAGGCCGGCACGCTGCTCGACCAGCTGCAGCTGGCGCCGACAGTGCTGAGCCGGCTCGGTGTGGCGATACCGGAGACGATGCGGGCGAAAGTGTTTTTGGAGTGAAGCGGGGCATCGGCCCCCCTATCCCCGTCACTATACGGGGAGAGGGTAAGGGTGAGGGGCAGCGCCGTCGTCAATAGTTTATCGCGTAAAGCTCTGCGCGTTGCCGGCATCGACGTTGACGATGTTGCCGGTCGACTTGGCCGACATGTCGGAGGCGAAGAAGTAGATCGCCTCGGCGATGTCCTCCGGGAACACCGAGCGCTTCAGCATCGAGCGCGAGCGGTAATGCTCCTCGAGATCGTCGGTTGACATCTTGTAAGCGGCGGCGCGCTGCTCCTTCCACTCGCCGCTCCAGATCTTGGAGCCGCGCAGCACCGCATCCGGATTGACGACGTTGACCCTGATCTGCGCCTCCGCGCCTTCCAGCGCGAGGCAGCGCGCAAGGTGGATCTCGGCCGCTTGGCGGTGCAATAGGCGGCCGCGTTGGGCGAGGCGGCGAGGCCGTTCTTCGACGCAACGAAGACGACGTTGCCGCCGATCTTCTGGGCGCGGAACAGCCGGAAGGCCTCGCGCGAGACGAGGAAATAGCCGGTGGACAAGATGTCCATGTTCCGGTTCCACAGCGCGAGTGTCGTCTCCTCGATCGGCGCCGAGGAGGCCAGCCCGGCATTGGACACCAGAATGTCGATACCGCCGAATTCGACCGCCGTCTCGGCGAAGCCAGAGGCAACCTGATCCTCGGAAGTCACGTCGATCCGCACCGGGCGAACGAAGTCTTTTCCGAAGGCTTTCGACAGCTCTTCGTTGGCGCTGGCGAGCGCGGCCTCATCGATATCGGCGAGGACAACACAGGCGCCTTCGTGCAGCAGCCGGTTGGCAGTGGCGCGGCCGATGCCGCCGGCGCCGCCGGTGACCAGGGCGATCTGGCCGGCCAACGCCTTCGGCTTCGGCAGGCGCTGGAGCTTGGCTTCCTCGAGCTGCCAGTATTCGATGTCGAAGGCTCCTGTGCCGGCAGGCCGACATAGGAGGAGACCGTCGAGGCGCCGCGCATGACGTTGATGGCGTTGACATAGAACTCGCCGGAGATGCGGGCGGTGGCCTTGTCGCCGGCGAAGGTGAACATGCCGACCCCCGGCATCAGATAGACCACGGCATTCGGATCGCGAATGGCGGGCGAGTCCGCGCGCTTGCAGCTGTCGTAGTAGGCCTGGTAGCCGACGCGATAGGCGGCAATGTCGTCGGCGAGGCGCGCGATGACGGCATCGACATCCGGCTTTGCCGGATCGAACTCGATCACCAGCGGCCGGATCTTGGTGCGCAGGAAATGGTCCGGGCAGGATGTGCCCAGCGCCGCCAGCGGGCGGAGGTCCTTCGAGTTGACGAATTCGAGGACGGCCGGCTGGTCGTCGAAATGGCCGAGCTTGTGGCTCTTTTCGGAAATCAGGCCGCGGATCCTTGGCATCAATTTGGCGGCGATGGCGCGGCGCGCCGGCGCGTCGAGCGCCTTGACCACCTCGCCGCCGAAGATCGCCTTGCCTTGCGACTTACGTTCGAACCAGTCGATCGCCTGGTTGATCACCGAGATCGTCGTCTCGTAGCATTCCTTCGGCGTGTCGCCCCAGGTGAACAGGCCGTGGCTTTCGAGCACGACACCCTTGGCATCGGGATTTTCGAGGCAAAATTTCTCCAGCCACAGGCCGAGCTCGAAGCCCGGCCGCTTCCAGGGCAGCCAGCCGATGGCATCGCCGAAGATCTCCTTGGTGATCGCCTTGGAATCCTTTGCCGCGGCGATGGCGATGATGGCGTCGGGATGCATGTGGTCGACGCAAGGCTTCGGCACGAAGGCGTGCAGCGGCGTATCGATCGAGGCCGCGCGCGGATTGAGGTTGAAAGTGCAGTGCGGCAGGTAGCCCACCATTTCGTCCTCATGTGCGAGCCCGCGATAGAGGCCTTTCAGCGCGCGCAGCTTGTCCATGTAGAGGGTGGCGAAGCCGTCGAGCTTGATCGATGCGCTGTCGCCGCCCGAGCCCTTGACCCACAGCACTTCGACATCCTCGCCGGTCAGCGGATCCTTCTGCCAGACCTTGGAGGAGGTGTTGCCGCCGCCATAGTTGGTGACGCGCTTGTCGGAACCCAGCGTGTTCGAGCGATAGACCAGGAGCTCGGGACCGCTCATCCCTTCGGCTTTTGCATCGTCCCACAGATTGGCGAGGCGCGAGCCGGAGCGCTTGTCGAGCATAGGTATCCTCCCTTGGGACGCAAAAAGGGCGCAGTCCATTTTGACGGGAATGTCTACGCAACAGGCGCTCTTGTCAATCATAAACGATCAATATCGATCATATTGCACTGCACAATGAAAATATGTGATCGGAAATGATTGACACTGCGCGTTTTGAGTGCCTAGATGGCCAAGCAGGGAGGAACCATGCACGAAAAAGAGCGCCACAGGATCATTCTGTCCGCCGTCCAGGAAAAGCCTGTGGTGACGGTGCAGGAAATGGTCGAGCTGACGGACTCCTCCGAGGCGACGATCCGGCGCGATATCGCGGCGCTCCACGTGCAAAAGCGGCTGCGCAGGGTGCGCGGCGGCGCCGAGGCGATCTCGCCGCCGCAGTTCATCGGGCTGGCCGGCCGGCCCTTCTCGGTCAACGAAACGCTGAACGCCGCGCAGAAGCGGGCGATCGCCCGCGAGGCGGTCAACCTTTGCAAGGACGGCGAGCCGATCATCATCAATGGCGGCACCACCACCTTCCAGATGGTGCATTTCCTGACCGGACGCCGCATGCCGATCTTCACCAATTCCTTCCCGATCGCCGAGCATCTGCTCAAGCACTCGAAGAACACGGTGATGCTGTCGGGCGGCACGATCTACCGCGAGCAGAACATCATCCTTTCGCCCTTCGACAATGACGTGACGCGCAATTTCTATGCGCGCCGTATGTTCATGGGCGCGCAAGGCCTAGGACCGCTGGGACTGATGGAAGGCGATCCGTTGCTGATTCAGGCCGAGCAGAAACTGATCGATCAGGCCGACGAGCTGGTGGTGCTGGTCGATTCCTCGAAATTCCGCATGCGCTCCAGCCTGATCCTGTGCGGGCTGTCGCGCATCGCCACCGTTATCACCGACGACGGCATTGAGGACCGCGAAGCCAAGATGCTCGAGACAGCAGGCGTGGCGCTGATCGTCGCCCGCAAACAGTCAAGCGACAAGGAAGAATCTTCACTGCAGGCCTGAGGAAAACTCGCGCCCGCAGCGGCGATGGAATGCAACGCTCAAGGGAGGATATTCGATGAGCTTTTTGAAGAAACTGCTGGTCACGGCGGCCTTTTCCGCCGCCATGTTCGTGAATGCCGCCTATGCTGAAAACGTCAAGATCGCGCTGGTGGTGAAGTCGCTCGGCAACGGCTTCTTCGACGCCGCAAACAAGGGCGCCGAGGAAGCGGCCAAGGAACTGGGCGATGTCGACGTCATCTATACCGGTCCGACCAAGGCTACCGCCGAAGCGCAGATCGAGGTGATCAACTCGCTGATCGCGCAGAAGGTCAATGCGATCGCCGTTTCGGCCAATGACGCCGACGCGCTGGTGCCGGTGCTGAAGAAGGCGATGGATCGCGGCATCACCGTGATCTCGTGGGACTCCGGCGTCGCCAAGGAAGGCCGCCAGCTCCACCTCAACCCCTCCGACACCGGCCTGATCGGCGAGACCATCATCAAGCTCGCCGCCGACTACCTACCGGAGGGCGGCGACGTCGCGATCCTGTCGGCCTCCTCGACCGCGACCAACCAGAACGCCTGGATCGAAGCGGCCAAGAAGGTGCTGCCGGAGAAGTTCCCGAAGATCAAGCTGGTCGCCACCGTCTATGGCGATGACGACTCGGCCAAGAGCACCGACGAAGCCAAAGGCCTGTTGAAGTCCTATCCGAACCTCAAGGCGATCATCGCGCCGACCACGGTGGGTGTTGTCGCGGCTGCACAGGTGGTGACCGACGAGAACCTGATCGGCAAGGTCAATGTGACCGGGCTGGCGCTGCCGTCGGAGTTCAAGAAGTTCATCGACAACGGCGCCAGCCAGGCGGTCGCGCTATGGAACCCCATCGATCTCGGCTACTCGGCGATCTACCTCGCCCACGACCTGGCGGTGAAGAAGGAAGAGGCAAAGCCGGGCGCCACGCTGTCGATCGGCCGCGTCGGCAAGGTGACGCTCGACGATACCAACTCGGCCGCGATGGCCCCGCCCTTCCAGTTCGACAAGACCAACATCGAGAAGTTCTCCAAGATCTATTGATCTCGGACGCCAGTACCCTCCCCCTTGTGGGGAGGGTCGGCGAGGCGGTGTTGCGAAGCAAAACCGGCGAGACGGGGTGGGGGTGGCGACATCTCCATGCACCAGGACCTTAACTTACTA
>NZ_LPWA01000155.1 GCF_001510895.1 Mesorhizobium loti
CGTCGAGCTGATCGTGCCGATCGCGATGGAAGAGAAGCTGCGCTTCGCCATCCGTGAAGGCGGCCGCACCGTCGGTGCCGGCATCGTCGTCACCATCAAGGAGTAATCGATCCGGCATTTGCCGGCTCGAAAAGGAAAGGGCGGTCTTCGGGCCGCCCTTTTTTGTTTCCGGCACTCCGCAAGCCAAGCATTGCGCCACGTCTTTCAAAGCTGTTGCAAGCGGCATTGCTGCAACTAGTATGGGTTGCACCCGTGGGGGCTTTCAAAGCGTGATTCCGGAACGCCGTTCAGACAGCATTCGATGGTGGCGCGGGCTCTTCCGTCTGGGGTTGGCCGCCGCGATCGGTCTGGCCAGCTTCGTCGTGGAGGCCGAGGAAGAGGCGCCCGACCTCGGCCCGACGATGCGCTTTGCCGTCGTGCGCAGCGGCGCGCCTGGCTGCGAGCCCGACTGCCCGGAATGGATTTCGGCGGAAGGCACCATCGAGGCCGGCACGCCGGCGCTGTTCAGGCGCCTCTTGAAGACGCTCGACGGCCGGCAGTTGCCGATCGTCGTCAATTCTCCTGGCGGCAATGTCGACGCCGCGATCCAGCTCGGCCGCATGGTCCGCAAGAACAAGCTCGACATTGCCGTGGGCACGACGGAGTTTTCCGGCTGCTCGCCGGAGATGAAGAACTGCCGCGACGATGACAGCAAGGCCGCGCCCTATCTCGGCATCGCCCCCTATTTAGGCATCGCTTATGACAGCGGCGCGATATGCAACTCGGCCTGTCCGCTGATGTTTTCCGGGGGCGTGCGCCGCGTCGTCGGCGAGTGGGCCTTTCTTGGCGTCCATCAGATCACCACGACATATCACCGGGAAAAGCTGCTCTACCGCACCACCTACAAAATTGTGAACGGCAAGAAGAAGGTCATCAGCACCAAGATCGTCAGCCGCAAGAATGCCGGCAGCTACAAGACCTACGAGATGAGCAAGGCGGTCGAGAAACGGCTGTCCGGCTATCTGAAGGAAATGGGTGTCGAGCAGGGCGTGCTGGACGTGATGAAGGCGACGCCGGCAAGCGACATAAGGCAGATCGAGCCTGACGACATGCTGGAGATGAAGCTCGTCACCAGCCTCGATACGCTCGACCTCCTAACCGGGAAGACCATTTGCCAACACAGTCCCGTGCCGGCGAACTGCAGGGAAATACCGACGGACGGCAACGCCAAGCCGACCGGGGTTGCAGCGGTCGAGGTCAAGCCGACTGCTCCGCAACCGGTTGAGGCTGCACCGACCTCTAAGCCGGAACAGGAAATGCGCTTCGTGCTGGTTCGCGGCAGCAACCCGCTCTGCAATCCCGACTGCCCGGAATGGATTTCGGCGGAAGGGACGATTGCCGCCGATACGCCGGACAGACTGCGCGAGCTGCTCGACACGGTTGGCGGGCGCCGGCTGCCCGTCGTGGTCAACTCGCCGGGCGGCGACGTGCAGGGCGCGCTTGCCGCCGGCCGGCTGATCCGCGAGCGCAGGCTCGATGTCGCGGTCGCCCGCACGGATTTTCTCGATTGCGACCCAGGCGCGGCGGCGTGCGTCGCCCGGGACGACCTCCATGCCGGCCTCACCGTCGATGCAGGAGCCGAATGCGATGCTGCCTGCGCGGTGATGATTGCGGGCGGCGTCAGGCGCTTGGTTGGCGCTAGCGCGCATTTCCGCGTGCACTCGATGGGCATGGAGGAAAAGGTCAGGACCTATCTCGACGAGATGGCCATCGGCTCGGGCCTGTTCGCCGCGATGCAGTCGGCCCAGTATGCGAGCCACCGGGAGCTCAGCCAGGACGAGATGCAAAAATTTGGGCTGACGACCGGCCCGCAATCAGTGGACGCGCTGACGGGCGCCACCATCTGCAAATCATCGCCGAAGCCCGACAACTGCCGGGTTCTGCCGTCCGCCAATGTCGCGGCGGAGGCGCCGGCCAAGCTTTAGCGCGGATGCGCCAACTGGCCATCGAGGCAGGTTGAGCCGGGTAGGGCTTGCGTTATCCTCCGCACCCTGCCCGAGGAGGATCAACAATGAGCGAGGGTATCCCGACTTTGTTCGAATGGGCCGGTGGCAGCGAGGCGCTGAACCGGCTGACACGCACCTTCTACGACAAGGTGGCCCTGGACCCGATCGTCGGTCCGGTGTTCAGGCACATGTCGCCGGATCATCCGGCGCATGTCGCCGCCTTCATTGGCGAAGTCTTTGGCGGACCGAAGACCTACAGCGAGAAGCATGGCGGCCACCGCGAGATGGTGATGCATCATCTCGGCAAGCACCTGAGCGAGGAGCAGCGGCGGCGCTGGATCAATCTTCTCGCCGACGCTGCGGATGAGGTCGGCCTGCCCGACGACCCGGAATTCCGTTCCGCCTTCATGGGCTATGTCGAATGGGGGTCGCGTCTGGCGAAGATGAATTCCAATCTCGGCGAGACCTGCGATCCGGAGACCGAACCGATGCCGGCCTGGGGCTGGGGCGTTCCGGGCGGGCCTTACAAGCCGCCGGCCAAGAGCTGAGTGCCACCAAGCGGTTTCAGCCGCGAAGATAAGAGATCGGGGGGAGGTCTGGCCTGCCCGTCCCGATTTCCGGCGAAGGATATAAAAGGGCGTCAGACCGCTCTTTACAGAGAGCGCGGAAGCTTTTAGGAAGCGCCTGCGCCGAAACGCGCGTGTACGGGCATAGCTCAGTTGGTAGAGCGGCGGTCTCCAAAACCGCAGGTCGTAGGTTCGAGCCCTGCTGCCCGTGCCATCTCCCAAGCGGCGGAAAGCAAGGGCGCTTCGCCGTTGAAAACCGGCGAGTGGCTTGCCATATAGGGAAAACTGGGGCATAAGGCCCCGCATAGCCGGGACGGAACGACTGGATGGTTCCGAGGCGGCGCTCGAACATAAAGCGGAACACTTGCCACTTGCGTGGACCAAGAATCGGTTTTATGTAGACTGAACAGACACGCGACGCGTGGAGCTGGGAAGCCGGCTTTACGCGTCTGATTTGCGTGGGCGAAATGGTGGCGCTGATTCGGCGCCGGCACGAAGCTCAGGCGGCACGTCCCGGCCAGCGGGATCATCCAGGAGATCCGGCCAACGGGTCTTGAAGACAGAGCGGCAGATGGCTTCGAAAACCACTAATCCTTTCACCTTTCTCCAGCAGGTTCGTGCGGAGACGGCCAAGGTGACATGGCCCTCGCGCCGCGAGACCATGATCTCGACAGTGATGGTCCTGGTGTTCGCGGTCATCGCCATGATCTTCTTTTTCGCCGCCGACATAGCCATGGGCTATGCGATCGAGTGGATATTGGGCCTCGGACATTAAGTTCGGCGATTACGGAGAGGTCGTGAAATGACTGCGCGGTGGTACATCGTCCACGCTTATTCGAACTTCGAGAAGAAGGTCGCCGAGGACATCGAGAACAAGGCCAAGCAGAAGGGCCTGTCCGGCGAGATCGAGCAGATCGTCGTGCCGACCGAGAAGGTCGTCGAGATCCGCCGCGGCCGCAAGGTCGATGCCGAGCGCAAGTTCTTCCCGGGCTATGTGCTTCTGAAGGCCAACCTGACGGACGCGGTCTTCTCGCTGGTCAAGAACACGCCGAAGGTCACCGGCTTCCTCGGCGATTCCAAGCCGGTGCCGATCACCGAAACCGAGGCGCAGCGCATCCTGAACCAGGTTCAGGAGGGCGTCGAGCGGCCGAAGCCGTCGGTCACCTTCGAGATCGGCGAGGCGATCCGCGTTTCGGACGGTCCGTTCGCGTCGTTCAATGGCTTCGTCCAGGAAGTGGACGAGGAGCGGGCGCGCCTCAAGGTGGAAGTTTCGATCTTCGGGCGCGCGGTGCCCGTCGATCTGGAATTCGGACAGGTCGAAAAGGGCTGATCCGAAGATCCCTCAGTCGACAGGCGAAAGGGATCGGCGGCGCGAAGCAAAGCGCTGCCATCAACGGGTGGGAGGCGAAAGCGGCTTAGCCGGCCGCTGGAACCGCACCACCGGACTGCAACCGCCGGCATTCCCAGATGGTGGGGCCGGCATGAGAAAAGGCAGGAATAGAGATGGCTAAGAAAGTTGCAGGCCAGCTCAAGCTCCAGGTTGCCGCGGGCTCGGCCACGCCGTCGCCCCCGATCGGCCCGGCGCTTGGTCAGCGCGGCATCAACATCATGGAGTTCTGCAAGGCGTTCAACGCGCAGACCCAGGAACTGGAGAAGGGCTCGCCGATCCCGGTCGTCATCACCTACTACCAGGACAAGTCGTTCACCTTCGTCATGAAGACGCCCCCGGTGAGCTACTTCCTGAAGAAGGCCGCCAATCTGAAGTCGGGCTCGAAGGAGCCGGGCAAGGTCAAGGCCGGCACGATCTCGCGCGACAAGGTGCGCCAGATCGCCGAGCAGAAGATGAAGGACCTGAACGCAAACGACGTCGAGGCGGCCATGCGCATGGTCGAGGGCTCCGCCCGCTCGATGGGCCTGGAAGTGGTGGGCTAAAGATCATGGCAAAGATTGCAAAGCGTGTTGCCAAGACCCGTGAAGGCATCGATCCGAACAAGGCCTACGCGCTCGCCGAAGCGCTGCAGCTGCTGAAGGACCGGTCTTCGGTGAAGTTCGACGAGACCGTCGAGATCGCCATGAACCTCGGCGTCGATCCGCGCCATGCCGACCAGATGGTCCGCGGCGTGGTCAACCTGCCGAACGGCACCGGCCGCTCGGTGCGCGTCGCCGTGTTCGCGCGTGGCGACAAGGCCGAGGAAGCCAAGGCCGCCGGCGCCGATATCGTTGGCGCCGAGGACCTCGTCGAGATCGTCCAGAAGGGCACGATCGATTTCGATCGCTGCATCGCCACCCCGGACATGATGCCGCTGGTCGGCCGTCTCGGTAAGGTGCTCGGCCCGCGCGGCATGATGCCGAACCCGAAGGTCGGCACCGTGACCCCCGATGTCGCGGCCGCCGTCAAGGCTTCGAAGGGCGGCGCCGTCGAGTTCCGCGTCGAGAAGGCCGGCATCGTCCAGGCCGGCGTCGGCAAGGTCTCGTTCGACGTCAAGGCGCTGGAAGAGAATGTGCGGGCCTTCGCCGATGCGGTGAACAAGGCCAAGCCGGCCGGCGCCAAGGGCAACTACGTCAAGAAGGTGTCGGTCACCTCGACGATGGGCCCCGGCCTCAAGCTCGACATCGCGACGCTCGCCGCGTCGTAAGTGTCATCTGACTGGCCTTGCGCCGGTCGTTAAGAAGAATTCCGGACCGCCGATCCGTCGGCGGTCCGGTACCCCGGAAGCCGAAAGGTTTCCGGATATCCTGTCCGAGATTGCAGGCGGCCCAAAGCCTTAATTCGTCTGGGCCTGCATGAGACGGGTGAAGACCCGACAAAGGAGCGGAAGCTCCAATGAAAGGTTCGAACCGTGTTTGCCTTTTGTCAGCGCATCGCCGGCTTGGCCGTCGGTGTGGCGAAAGGGGGCAGGATCCTCGAGCGCCGTTCGGGAGATCCGTTTTTTGGATGGCCCGGCCGGCAAAAGGCAACCCGACTTCTGACCTCGAGAATGGGGCAGGGGTCAACTGGAGATAGGCAGTGGACAGAGCGGAAAAACGCGAACTCGTCACGGGCCTGAATGATGCGTTCTCGAACGCGGGTTCAGTGGTCGTGGCCCACTATGCCGGTATCACCGTCGCGCAAATGAACGACCTTCGGTCGAAGATGCGCGCCGCCGGTGGCACCGTTAAGGTCGCGAAGAACCGTCTCGCCAAGATCGCTCTTCAGGGCACGGACTCCGCATCGATCATCGATCTGTTCAAGGGACAGACGCTGGTCGCTTATTCGGAGGATCCGGTTGCGGCGCCCAAGGTTACGTCCGATTTCGCCAAGGGGAATGACAAGTTGATCATTCTCGGCGGCGCGATGGGCTCGACCTCGCTCAACGCCGACGGTGTGAAGGCACTCGCCACGCTACCGTCGCTCGACGAGCTGCGCGCCAAGCTGGTTGGCATGATCGCCACGCCGGCAACCCGGATCGCCCAGATCGTCAATGCGCCCGCGGCTTCGGTCGCGCGCGTTATCGGCGCTTACGCCCGGAAGGACGAGGCGGCATGAGGCCGTTCCTCGCTGTCAACAACACACGTTCGAACCTAGTGAAGGAATACACAAATGGCTGATCTCGCAAAGATCGTAGACGACCTTTCGAAGCTGACCGTCCTCGAGGCGGCCGAGCTCTCGAAGCTCCTGGAAGAGAAGTGGGGCGTTTCGGCCGCTGCTCCGGTGGCGGTTGCCGCTGCCGGCGGCGCTGGTGCCGCTGCTGCTGCTCCGGCCGAAGAGAAGACGGAATTCGACGTCGTTCTTGCCGACGCCGGCGCCCAGAAGATCAACGTCATCAAGGAAGTCCGCGCCATCACCGGCCTTGGCCTCAAGGAAGCCAAAGACCTGGTCGAAGCGGCTCCGAAGCCGGTCAAGGAAGGCGTTTCCAAGGCCGACGCCGACAAGTTCAAGGCTCAGCTGGAAGCAGCTGGCGCCAAGGTCGAGCTGAAGTAATAGGCGAGGGCGGACGGTCTCGCGCCGTCCGCCCCCTCCCTTGACGAAGGGAGGCTTCGTTGCGCGAGGCGTTTGAAAACCTCTTTCCTGAGGGCCGGAAGCGGCCTTCAGGAAACGGGTTTTCTCCCGTTTTAGCCGGCCGCCGACGGGTGGCTGGAAAAACAGACAAGGGCAGCCGGCGAGGCGGCCCATTGGTGCAAGGCGAACCGCGGCGAGGTTCGCCCCGAGTTTTGAGCTAAGGAGCGACGATGGCCCAGACCCAGACTTTCAATGGCCGCAGACGCGTACGCAAGTTCTTCGGAAAGATCCCGGAAGTTGCGGAGATGCCGAACCTGATCGAGGTTCAAAAGGCATCCTATGACCAGTTCCTGATGGTGGACGAGCCCAAGGGCGGCCGTCCTGACGAAGGACTGCAGGCTGTTTTCAAGTCGGTCTTCCCGATCTCCGATTTTTCCGGCTCCTCGATGCTGGAATTCGTGAAGTATGAGTTCGAAGGACCGAAATTCGACGTTGACGAATGCCGTCAGCGCGACCTGACCTATGCCGCGCCGCTCAAGGTGACGCTGCGCCTCATCGTGTTCGATATCGATGAGGATACCGGCGCCAAGTCGATCAAGGACATCAAGGAGCAGGACGTCTATATGGGCGACATGCCGCTCATGACGTCGAACGGCACCTTCATCGTCAACGGCACCGAGCGCGTCATCGTCTCGCAGATGCACCGCTCGCCGGGCGTCTTCTTCGACCATGACAAGGGCAAGTCGCATTCGTCGGGCAAGCTTCTGTTTGCCGCGCGCGTCATTCCCTATCGCGGCTCGTGGCTCGACATCGAGTTCGATAGCAAGGACGTCGTGCACGCCCGCATCGACCGTCGCCGCAAGATCCCGGTGACATCGCTCTTGATGGCGCTCGGCATGGATGGCGAGGAGATCCTGTCGACCTTCTACAACAAGATCACCTACAAGCGCGCCGGCGACCACTGGCGCATCCCGTTCAACGTCGAGCGGTTCCGCGGCCTCAAGGCCGTCGGCGACCTGGTCGACGCCGATACGGGTGAGATCGTTGTCGAGGCCGGCAAGAAGATCACCGCCCGCCAGGCCCGCCAGCTCGGCGAGAAGGGCCTCAAGGCGATCAAGGCGACCGACGAGGACCTGCTCGGCAACTACCTGGCCGAGGACATCGTCAACTACGCCACCGGCGAGATCTTCCTCGAGGCCGGCGACGAGATCGACGACAAGACGCTGAAGGTGCTGCTCGGCACCGGCGAGGACGAGATCCAGATCCTCGATATCGACCACGTCAATGTCGGTGCCTACATCCGCAACACGCTGGCCGTCGACAAGAACGAGAGCCGCCAGGATGCGCTGTTCGACATCTACCGCGTCATGCGTCCGGGTGAGCCGCCGACGCTCGAGACCGCCGAAGCCATGTTCAACTCGCTGTTCTTCGACAGCGAGCGCTATGACCTGTCGGCCGTCGGCCGCGTCAAGATGAACATGCGCCTCGAGCTCAAGGCCGAGGACACCGTGCGCGTGCTGCGCAAGGAAGACATCCTGGCCGTGGTCAAGACGCTTGTCGAGTTGCGTGACGGCAAGGGCGAGATCGACGACATCGACAATCTCGGCAACCGCCGCGTGCGCTCGGTTGGCGAGCTGATGGAGAACCAGTACCGCGTCGGCCTGCTGCGCATGGAGCGCGCGATCAAGGAGCGCATGTCCTCGATCGAGATCGACACGGTCATGCCGCAGGACCTGATCAACGCCAAGCCGGCGGCCGCCGCCGTGCGCGAGTTCTTCGGCTCCTCGCAGCTGTCGCAGTTCATGGACCAGACCAACCCGCTGTCGGAGATCACCCACAAGCGCCGCCTGTCGGCGCTTGGACCGGGCGGTCTGACCCGCGAGCGCGCCGGCTTCGAGGTGCGCGACGTGCACCCGACGCATTACGGCCGCATCTGCCCGATCGAGACGCCGGAAGGCCCGAATATCGGCCTGATCAACTCGCTCGCAACCTTCGCACGCGTCAACAAGTACGGCTTCATCGAGAGCCCGTACCGCAAGATCGTCAACGGCAAGCTGACCAATGAAGTCGTCTATCTGTCGGCGATGGAAGAGGCCAAGCACCATGTCGCGCAGGCCAACGCCGAGCTCGACAAACACGGCAGCTTCGTCGACGAGTTCGTCATCTGCCGCAACGCCGGCGAAGTGATGATGGCGCCGCGCGAGAACGTCGACCTGATGGACGTGTCGCCGAAGCAGATGGTCTCGGTGGCGGCGGCGCTCATTCCGTTCCTCGAGAACGACGACGCCAACCGCGCGCTGATGGGCTCGAACATGCAGCGTCAGGCCGTGCCGCTGGTGCGCGCCGAGGCGCCGTTCGTCGGCACTGGCATGGAGCCGGTCGTCGCCCGTGACTCGGGCGCCGCCATCGGTGCTCGCCGCGGCGGCGTGGTCGACCAGGTGGACGCCACCCGTATCGTCATCCGCGCCACGGAAGATCTCGATCCCGGCAAGTCCGGCGTCGACATCTACCGGCTGATGAAGTTCCAGCGTTCGAACCAGAACACCTGCATCAACCAGCGTCCGCTGGTGCGTGTCGGCGACCGGGTGAACAAGGGCGACATCATCGCCGATGGCCCCTCGACGGAGCTCGGCGATCTGGCGCTCGGCCGCAACGTGCTGGTCGCGTTCATGCCGTGGAACGGCTACAACTACGAGGACTCGATCCTGCTCTCCGAGCGCATCGTGGCCGACGACGTCTTCACCTCGATCCATATCGAGGAGTTCGAGGTCATGGCCCGCGACACCAAGCTCGGACCGGAGGAGATCACGCGCGACATTCCGAACGTCTCGGAAGAGGCGCTGAAGAACCTCGACGAGGCCGGCATCGTCTATATCGGCGCCGAAGTGCAGCCGGGCGACATCCTGGTCGGCAAGATCACGCCGAAGGGCGAAAGCCCGATGACGCCGGAAGAAAAGCTCCTGCGCGCCATCTTCGGCGAGAAGGCCTCCGACGTTCGCGACACCTCCATGCGCATGCCTCCGGGCACCTTCGGCACCGTCGTCGAAGTGCGCGTCTTCAACCGCCACGGCGTCGAGAAGGACGAGCGCGCCATGGCGATCGAGCGCGAGGAGATCGAGCGCCTGGCCAAGGACCGCGACGACGAGCAGGCGATCCTTGACCGCAACGTCTATTCGCGCCTTTCCGACATGCTGGTCGGCAAGGATGCGATCGCCGGACCGAAGGGCTTCAAGAAGGGCTCGAAGCTGTCGAAGGACACGCTCGACGAGTATCCGCGCTCGCAGTGGTGGCAGTTCGCCGTGGAGAACGAAAAGCTCCAGAGCGAGCTGGAAGCCCTGCGCGGCCAGTACGACGACTCCAAGAAGGCGCTCGAGCAGCGCTTCATGGACAAGGTCGAGAAGGTGCAGCGCGGCGACGAGATGCCTCCGGGCGTCATGAAGATGGTCAAGGTCTTCGTGGCGGTGAAGCGCAAGATGCAGCCGGGCGACAAGATGGCCGGCCGTCACGGCAACAAGGGTGTCGTGTCGCGCATCGTTCCGGTCGAGGACATGCCTTTCCTCGAGGACGGCACGCATGCCGATATCGTGCTCAACCCGCTGGGTGTGCCGAGCCGCATGAATGTCGGCCAGATCCTGGAAACGCATCTGGGCTGGGCCTGCGCCGGCATGGGCAGGAAGATCGGCGAGCTGATCGACGCCTACAAGTCGGGCGGCGACATCAAGCCGCTGCGCAAGACGCTGGAAAGCTTCATGCCTTCCAACGATCGCAACGAGCCGATCCGCGAGTATGACGACGAGAGCATCATTCGCTTGAGCGAGCAGATGCGCCGCGGCGTATCCATCGCGACCCCGGTGTTCGACGGCGCGCACGAGGCCGACATCAACACCATGCTGGAGCAGGCCGGCCTGCACACCAGCGGTCAGTCGCAGCTCTATGACGGCCGTACCGGCGAGCCGTTCGATCGCAAGGTGACGATGGGCTACATCTATATGCTGAAGCTGCATCACCTGGTGGACGACAAGATCCACGCACGCTCGATCGGTCCGTACTCGCTCGTCACCCAGCAGCCGCTGGGCGGCAAGGCGCAGTTCGGCGGCCAGCGCTTCGGCGAAATGGAGGTCTGGGCGCTCGAGGCCTACGGCGCCGCCTACACGCTGCAGGAAATGCTGACGGTGAAGTCGGACGACGTCGCCGGCCGCACCAAGGTCTACGAGGCGATCGTCAGAGGCGACGACACGTTCGAGGCGGGCATTCCCGAGAGCTTCAACGTTCTCGTCAAGGAAATGCGCTCTCTCGGCCTCAACGTCGAACTGGAGAACACCAAGTTCGAAGACGCGCCGGTCCGTCTGCCGGACGCGGCCGAGTAAGACAATGGCGCGCCGCTGTCCAAGACGCGGCGCGCCCCTCAAATTCTTCGGCCGGTCAGGCCGGCCAATCTGCGGGCATTCGGCCCGCGCTCGATGCAAGGGGTTTTCGAGGACCCCGAAAAGGAGAACGGCATGAACCAAGAGGTCATGAATCTCTTCAACCCCCAGGCGCCTGCGCAGGTGTTCGATTCCATCCGGATCTCGCTTGCCAGCCCCGAGAAGATTCTGTCCTGGTCGTTCGGCGAGATCAAAAAGCCGGAGACCATCAACTACCGCACCTTCAAGCCGGAGCGTGACGGCCTGTTCTGCGCGCGCATTTTCGGCCCGATCAAGGACTACGAGTGCCTGTGCGGCAAGTACAAGCGCATGAAGTACAAGGGCGTCATCTGCGAGAAGTGCGGCGTCGAAGTCACGCTGTCGCGCGTCCGCCGCGAGCGCATGGGCCATATCGAGCTCGCCGCGCCCGTCGCCCACATCTGGTTCCTGAAGTCGCTGCCCTCGCGCATCGGCACGCTGCTCGACATGACGCTGAAGGACATCGAGCGCGTCCTTTACTTCGAGAACTACATCGTCACCGAGCCCGGCCTCACCGCGCTGAAGGAGCACCAGCTGCTCAGCGAGGAAGAGTACATGCTGGCTGTCGACGAGTATGGCGAGGATTCGTTCACCGCTATGATCGGCGCCGAGGCCATCCATGACCTGCTTGCCGGCATGGATCTTGAGAAGATCGCCGGCGACCTGCGCTCGGAGCTGGCTTCGACCACGTCGGAGCTTAAGCAGAAGAAGCTCTTGAAGCGGCTCAAGGTCGTCGAGAACTTCATGGAATCCGGCAATCGTCCGGAATGGATGATCATGAAGGTGGTTCCGGTGATCCCGCCGGACCTGCGTCCGCTGGTTCCTCTTGATGGTGGACGCTTCGCGACGTCCGATCTCAACGACCTCTATCGCCGTGTCATCAACCGTAACAACCGCCTGAAGCGGCTGATCGAGTTGCGTGCGCCGGGCATCATCGTGCGCAACGAAAAGCGCATGCTGCAGGAGGCCGTCGACGCGCTCTTCGACAACGGCCGCCGCGGCCGCGTCATCACCGGCGCCAACAAGCGTCCGCTTAAGTCGCTGTCCGACATGCTGAAGGGCAAGCAGGGCCGGTTCCGCCAGAACCTGCTCGGCAAGCGCGTCGACTATTCCGGCCGCTCGGTCATTGTGACCGGTCCGGAGCTCAAGCTGCACCAGTGCGGCCTGCCGAAGAAGATGGCGCTGGAGCTCTTCAAGCCCTTCATCTACGCCCGTCTCGACGCCAAGGGTTTCTCCTCGACCGTCAAGCAGGCGAAGAAGCTGGTCGAGAAGGAGCGTCCGGAGGTCTGGGATATCCTCGACGAGGTCATCCGCGAGCATCCGGTGCTGTTGAACCGTGCGCCGACGCTGCACCGCCTCGGCATCCAGGCGTTCGAGCCGATCCTGATCGAAGGCAAGGCGATCCAGCTGCATCCGCTGGTCTGCACGGCCTTCAACGCCGACTTCGACGGCGACCAGATGGCGGTCCACGTGCCGCTGTCCTTGGAAGCGCAGCTCGAAGCCCGCGTGCTGATGATGTCGACCAACAACATCCTGCACCCGGCCTCCGGCGCGCCGATCATCGTGCCGTCGCAGGACATGGTTCTCGGTCTCTACTATCTGTCGATCGTCAACCAGAACGAGCCGGGCGAAGGCATGGTGTTCGCCGACATGGGCGAGCTCCAGCATGCGCTGGAGACCAAGGCCGTGACGCTGCACGCCAAGATCAAGGGTCGTTTCCGCACGGTCGACGCCGAAGGCAAGGTCGTGTCGAAAATCTACGACACCACGCCTGGCCGCATGATCATCGGCGAGCTTCTGCCGAAGAACGTCAACGTGCCGTATGAGACCGCCAACCAGGAGATGACCAAGAAGAACATCTCCAAGATGATCGACACCGTCTACCGTCACTGCGGTCAGAAGGAGACGGTCATCTTCTGCGATCGCATCATGGCCCTCGGCTTCGCCCATGCCTGCCGCGCCGGTATTTCGTTCGGTAAGGACGACATGCTGATCCCGGACACCAAGCTGAAGCTGGTTTCCGAGACGGAGGCTTTGGCCAAGGAATACGAGCAGCAGTACAATGACGGCCTGATCACCCAGGGCGAGAAGTACAACAAGGTGGTCGACGCCTGGGCCAAGTGCTCGGAAAAGGTCGCCGACGAGATGATGGCCCGCATCAAGGCCGTCGAATTCGAGGACAACGGCCGTCAGAAGCCGATGAACTCGATCTACATGATGTCGCATTCGGGCGCGCGCGGTTCGCCCACCCAGATGCGTCAGCTCGCCGGTATGCGCGGCCTGATGGCCAAGCCTTCGGGCGAGATCATCGAGACGCCGATCATCTCGAACTTCAAGGAAGGCCTCACCGTGCTCGAGTACTTCAACTCGACCCACGGCGCCCGCAAGGGTCTGGCCGACACCGCGTTGAAGACGGCGAACTCGGGTTACCTCACCCGCCGTCTGGTCGACGTGGCGCAGGACTGCATCGTCAATTCGCTGGATTGCGGCACCGACAAGGGCCTCACCATGCAGCCGATCGTCGATGCCGGTCAGATCGTCGCCTCGGTCGGTCAGCGCGTGCTTGGCCGCACGGCGCTCGACGACATCAACCACCCGGTCAGCGGCGAACTGCTGGTCAAGGCCGGCAAGCTGATGGACGAGCGCGATGTCGAGCAGATCGAGAAGGCCGGCGTGCAGTCGGTACGCATCCGTTCGGCGCTGACCTGCGAGGTCAGGACCGGCGTCTGCGCGGTCTGCTACGGTCGCGATCTTGCCCGCGGCACGCCCGTCAACCAGGGCGAGGCCGTCGGCGTCATCGCGGCGCAGTCGATCGGCGAGCCGGGCACCCAGCTCACCATGCGCACCTTCCACATGGGCGGCACCGCGCAGGTGGTGGATTCCTCGTTCCTCGAAGCCTCCTATGAGGGCAAGGTCGAGATCCGCAACCGCAACGTGGTGCGCAACTCCGAAGGCCAGCAGATGGTCATGGGCCGCAACATGGCGGTCCTGATCCTCGACGAGGCCGGCAAGGAGCGCGCCACGCACCGCGTCGCCTACGGCTCGCGCATCTTCGTGGATGATGGCGACAAGGTGAAGCGCGGCCAGCGCATCGCCGAGTGGGATCCTTACACCCGCCCGATCCTCACCGAAATCGAGGGCAAGGTGGCGTTCGAGGATCTGGTCGACGGCATCTCCGTTCAGGAGACGGCCGACGAGTCGACCGGCATCACCAAGCGTGAGGTCATCGACTGGCGTTCGACGCCGCGCGGCAGCGACCTGAAGCCGGCGATCGTCGTTCAGGACGCCAAGGGCAAGGTGGGCAAGCTGTCGAAGGGCGGCGATGCACGCTTCCTGCTCTCGGTCGAGGCCATCCTCTCGGTCGAGCCGGGCGCCCATGTCCGTCCGGGCGACGTGCTGGCGCGTATCCCGATGGAAAGCGCCAAGACCAAGGACATCACCGGTGGTCTGCCGCGCGTGGCCGAACTGTTCGAGGCTCGCCGTCCGAAGGATCACGCCATCATCGCCGAGATCGATGGCACGATCCGCTTCGGCCGCGACTACAAGAACAAGCGCCGCATCATCATCGAGCCGCACGACTCGACGCTGGAGCCGGTCGAGTACCTGATCCCGAAGGGCAAGCCGTTCCATCTCCAGGACGGCGACGTCATCGAGAAGGGCGACTACATCCTCGACGGCAACCCGGCGCCGCACGACATCCTGGCGATCAAGGGCGTGGAGGCGCTTGCGTCCTACCTCGTCAACGAGATCCAGGAGGTCTATCGCCTGCAGGGCGTGTCGATCAACGACAAGCACATCGAGGTGATCGTTCGCCAGATGCTGCAGAAGGTCGAGATCACCACGCAGGGCGACTCGACCTACATTCCGGGCGATCATGTCGATGTGATCGAGCTGGACGAGGTCAACGAGCGCCTGGTTGAGGACGGCAAGAAGCCGGCTGAAGGCCAGCCGGTGCTGCTCGGCATCACCAAGGCCTCGCTGCAGACGCCGTCCTTCATCTCGGCTGCCTCCTTCCAGGAGACGACCAGGGTGCTGACCGAAGCTGCGGTTGCCGGCAAGACCGACATGCTGCAGGGTCTGAAGGAGAACGTCATCGTCGGCCGTCTGATCCCGGCCGGCACCGGCGGCACGATGAGCCAGATCCGGCGCATCGCCACCTCGCGCGACGAGCTGATCATCGACGAGCGCCGCAAGGCCTCCGGTGTCGAGGTCGCCGAGCCGATGCTGACCAACATGGTCAACGCCGCGCAGTAAGCGCGGGTGGAATGAGAGAAAGAAAAAGGGGCCCGCGCGGCCCCTTTTGCATTCCGGCTACGAACGAGGAAGAACCATGAGCAGCAAGACTTGGGTCGCCGTCGACGACTATATCGTTTCCTCCCTTTTCGATGCTGATCCCGCGCTTGATGCGGTGCTTGCTGCCAACCGCGAGCAGGGCCTGCCGGCGATCGATGTTTCCGCCGCGCAAGGCAAATTGCTTTCGCTGCTGGTGCGGATCCGCGGTGCGAAAAGGGTGCTCGAGATCGGCACGCTTGGCGGCTATTCGACCATCTGGATGGCAAGGGGCTTGCCTGCCGACGGCAAGGTCGTGACGCTGGAACTCGATCCGCACCACGTCAAGGTCGCGCGCTCGAATTTTGAGCGGGCAGGGGTTTCAGAAAGGGTGGAATTGCGCATCGGTCCGGCGCTTCAATCGCTGGCTGAGCTGAACAGCGAGGACGCCGGTCCGTTCGACCTGATCTTCATCGACGCCGATAAGCCGAACAACCCGAATTATCTCACCTGGGCCATGCGGCTGGCACGTCCCGGAACGGTCATCGTCTGCGACAACGTCATCCGCGACGGCGCCGTCGTGAAAGAGCATAGCGGCGATGCCAATGTCGAGGGTGCCCGCGCGGCGTTCTCCTTCATCGGCGGCGAGAAGCGGCTGGACGGCACCGCCATCCAGACCGTCGGCGCCAAAGGCTATGACGGCTTCGCTATCGCCATCGTGGACTGACGCGGGCGCGCCAGTCCAATCAACTCAGTCGAAGCAGTCAATTCAGCTCAATCGAAGAACGCCTCGACCACGTTGCGCTTGCCGAGCATGAAGGCGTCGGCGACATGTTGCAGCGGCGCCAGGTCGACGTCGGAGACGCCGGCCCGCACGATCTCGGCGAAGCGCTTGTAGAGCATCGGATATTCCGCTTCCGGCTCGTCATGGACGATCTTGCCGTCGACGGCGAGCTTTGCGCCGCCGCCCGAAAGCACCATCCTGCCCTTGTCGGTCTCGGCCAGGATATCCCAGCTCTGCGGCCCGGTCTGCAGCCAGTCGAGCTCCATCGTCACCGGCAGGCCGTTCGAGGTGCGGAACGTGACATGCGCAGCAACCGGCGACGCGCGATTCTCAGGGAAGTCGAGCACAGCCGAGGTGATGAACATTGGCGGCAGAATGTGGGTGGCGATCGACAGCGCGTTGATGCCCGGATCGAACACGCCGAAGCCGCCCGGCGCCCAGATCCATTCCTGGTTCGGGTGCCAGCGGCGCACGTCTTCCTTCCAGTTGATGGCGGCCGAGCTGATCCTGGCCGAGGCGAGGAAAGCGCGCGCGGCCTCGACCGCCGGCGCATAGCGCGAGTGCCAGCTGGCGAAAAGCGAAACGCCATTCTTCGCGGCAAGCGCCTTGAGGTCCTCGACCTCGCTGACGGTTGCGCCCGGCGGCTTCTCCAGGAAGACATGCTTCCTCGCCTCGAGCGCCGTGCGCGCGCGTCGTAGCGGAACTGCGGCGGCATGCAGAGCGAGACTGCTTCCAGGCTGGACTCGGCCGCGAGCATCGCCTCGATCGTCGGATAGTTCGGGATGCCGTCGACCTTGCCGTGGCGGCTGGCGGCGGCCGCAAGCTGGTAGTTGGCGTCCTTCGCCAAGGCGGGGAGATGCTGGTCGCGGACGATCTTTCCCACGCCGACGATACCGAGCTTGATTGGGTTGCTGGTCATGGAGGCTCCGAGAGATTGGAAGAGGTGGGTGTTTCTAGGCAGGACAATGGTGCCCGGCAAGCCAGGAGGAGTGGGAGGCGTTCCGGTCGCCTCGGTGGATCAGACCGGTTCGTCGAAAGTGACGATCGAAACCTCGCCTTCCAGCGCGCCTTGATAGGCCGACAGATGCGGCTCTTCGTCGGGTACACCTTCCATGTCACCGATCTGGTCTAGCTCGGCTTCCGCGAATCCTTCGGCCGCGAGCGATTCGAGCGCGCGGCGCACGGCAGAATCATCGTCAGGCGCGACCAGCATCACATGCACGCCTTCCGGCTTGCCGCCCTTGCGTCGCCAAACCCGGCCGGTGATGATGGTGACCGGGCGCTCTTCATTGTCGTTCACGGGCTGATTCCTTTGGGCGAAGGGAATTTTCCTCTTCATGCCGCCTTTTGGCACGAAGCCGGCGCATAGGACAGCCGAAAGCCGGTCACTTTCTTCCTCGCCCTTGAAAAAAGACGCAAGAAAATTACATGCGTTTTCCGCATGGCTGCCAAGCTCCGATTTGGGCGCAATATTTGCCGCTCCGGGGTTGACGGATATCGACCTTGCGAGTAGAAGCCGCCCCGTCAGAACCGATGTGAGACTTGCCTTTCCGAGGCGACGCGCTTTGGAGTTTGTCTCAAACAGGGTTCGTTTTACGAGCGAAAAGACATTTCCGGCGCGCATGAAGCGGTTTCCGCTTCCTCTGCAATTTGTTCGGGCAGGACCGCGAGGCGCGGTGTGTTGCCCGAATTTGCGTATGGAAATGACGCTTTGAGCGGCCCTGACAGGGCAAGACACGGAATTGAGAGACAAGAGGGTTTAATGCCTACCGTCAACCAGCTGATCCGCAAGCCGCGCCTGGCGCCGGTGAAGCGCAACAAGGTCCCGGCCATGCAGCAGAACCCGCAGAAGCGGGGCGTCTGCACGCGCGTCTACACCACGACGCCGAAGAAGCCGAACTCGGCGCTGCGCAAGGTGGCCAAGATCCGCCTGACCAATGGTTTCGAAGTGATCGGCTACATCCCGGGCGAAGGCCATAACCTTCAGGAGCACTCGGTGGTCATGATCCGTGGCGGCCGCGTCAAGGATCTGCCGGGCGTCCGCTATCACATCATCCGCGGCGTGCTCGACACGCAGGGTGTGAAGAACCGCAAGCAGCGCCGTTCGAAATACGGTGCCAAGCGTCCGAAGTAAGGGTTTCCGGCTTCGGCGCTTTTTTTGACTGCGCCGTGCCACGAGATTGAGAGACAAGAGCCATGTCCCGTCGTCACAGTGCAGAAAAGCGTGAGATCAACCCGGACCCCAAGTTCGGCGACCTGATCGTCACCAAGTTCATGAACGCCGTCATGTATGACGGCAAGAAGTCGGTTGCCGAGACGATCGTCTACGGCGCGCTGGACCAGGTCCAGGCCAAGACCAAGCAGGAGCCGGTCACCGTCTTCCATCAGGCGCTCGACAATGTCGCGCCGCATGTGGAAGTGCGCTCGCGTCGCGTCGGCGGCGCCACCTACCAGGTTCCGGTCGACGTGCGCCCCGAGCGCCGTCAGGCGCTGGCGATCCGTTGGCTGATCGCCGCGGCCCGCAACCGCAACGAGACCACCATGATCGACCGCCTCTCGGGCGAGCTGATGGACGCGGCCAACAACCGCGGCACCGCCGTCAAGAAGCGTGAAGACACCCACAAGATGGCGGAAGCCAACCGCGCCTTCGCGCACTACCGCTGGTAAAGCGCGAACGAGACTGAGAGGCACCTCCTATGGCCCGCGAATACAAAATCGAAGACTACCGTAATTTCGGTATCATGGCGCATATCGACGCCGGCAAGACGACGACGACCGAGCGCGTCCTGTACTACACGGGCAAGTCGCACAAGATCGGCGAAGTTCATGACGGCGCTGCCACCATGGACTGGATGGAGCAGGAGCAGGAACGCGGCATCACCATCACTTCGGCCGCGACCACGACCTTCTGGAAGGGTCGTGACGGCAAGATGCGCCGCTTCAACATCATCGACACCCCCGGACACGTCGACTTCACCATCGAAGTCGAGCGTTCGCTGCGCGTGCTCGACGGCGCCATCGCGCTGCTCGATGCCAACGCCGGCGTCGAGCCGCAGACTGAGACCGTGTGGCGCCAGGCCGACAAGTACCACGTGCCGCGCATGATCTTCTGCAACAAGATGGACAAGATCGGCGCCGACTTTTACCGCTCCGAGGAAATGATCGGCTCGCGCCTTGGCGCGCAGGCTGTCGTCATGCAGCTGCCGATCGGCGCCGAGACCGAGTTCAAGGGCGTCGTCGACCTCGTCGAGATGAACGCGCTCGTCTGGCGCGACGAGACCCTTGGCGCTGCCTGGGACGTCGTCGAGATTCCGGCCGACCTCAAGGAGAAGGCCGAGCAGTATCGCGAGAAGATGATCGAGGCGGCCGTCGAGATGGACGAGACCGCGCTCGAGAACTACCTCGAAGGCAAGATGCCGTCGAACGACGAGATCCGCGCGTTGATCCGCAAGGGCACCATCGCGGTCAAGTTTTTCCCGATGTTCTGCGGCTCGGCCTTCAAGAACAAGGGCGTGCAGCCGTTGCTTGACGCCGTCGTCGAATACCTGCCGTCGCCGATCGACGTGCCGGCCATCAAGGGCGTCGACGCCAAGACCGACGCCGAGATCGAGCGTCATGCCGATGACAATGAGCCGCTGTCGATGCTGGCGTTCAAGATCATGAACGACCCGTTCGTCGGTTCGCTGACCTTTGCCCGCATCTATTCGGGCAAGCTCGCCAAGGGCGCCTCGCTCGACAACACCGTGAAGGGCAAGAAGGAGCGCATCGGCCGCATGCTGCAGATGCATGCGAACTCGCGCGCCGACATCGAGGAAGCCTATGCCGGCGACATCGTCGCGCTGGCCGGCCTCAAGGACACGACCACCGGCGATACGCTTTGCGATCCGCTGCACCCGGTCATCCTCGAGCGCATGGAGTTCCCCGATCCGGTCATCCAGATCGCCATCGAGCCGAAGACCAAGAACGACCAGGAGAAGATGGGCCTGGCGCTGCATCGCCTGGCGGCCGAGGATCCGTCCTTCCGCGTCAAGACCGATGAGGAAAGCGGCCAGACCATCATCGCCGGCATGGGCGAGCTGCATCTCGACATCATCGTCGACCGCATGCGCCGCGAGTTCAAGGTGGAAGCCAATGTCGGCGCTCCGCAGGTGGCCTATCGCGAGACGATCACCCGCACCCATGAGCAGGATTACACGCACAAGAAGCAGACCGGCGGTACCGGCCAGTTCGCCCGCGTCAAGATCGTGTTCGAGCCGAACACCGAGAGCGAGGAGTTCGTGTTCGAGTCCAAGATCGTCGGCGGCGCGGTGCCGAAGGAATACATCCCTGGCGTCGAGAAGGGCATCAACAGCGTCATGGGCTCCGGCCCGTTCGCCGGCTTCCCGATGATCGGCGTCAAGGCGACGCTGATCGACGGCGCTTTCCACGACGTCGACTCCTCGGTGCTGGCGTTCGAAATCGCTTCCCGCGCCTGCTTCAAGGAAGCGGCACCCAGGCTCGGCGTGCAGCTCCTGGAGCCGATCATGAAGGTCGAGGTCGTGACGCCGGAAGACTATGTCGGCGGCGTCATCGGCGACCTCAACGGCCGTCGTGGCCAGATCCAGGGCCAGGAAGCGCGTGGCGTGGCGGTTGTCATCAACGCCATGGTGCCTTTGGCCAACATGTTCAAGTACGTCGACAATCTGCGTTCGATGTCGCAGGGCCGCGCCCAGTACACGATGCAGTTCGACCACTATGAGCCGGTTCCGACCGCGGTCGCCCAGGAAGTCCAGAAGAAATACGCGTAACTCGAGCGGGTTGCACGGCACCTTAATTTGAGCCCCGCACGGGCAAGCAGGAATGGAGACATCACATGGCAAAAGGTAAATTCGAGCGCACCAAGCCGCATGTGAACATTGGCACGATCGGTCACGTCGATCATGGCAAGACGTCGCTGACGGCGGCGATCACG
>NZ_LPWA01000156.1 GCF_001510895.1 Mesorhizobium loti
CGCGGAGCGAGCGGGGTGGGGGTCGAAAGACTCTTCCGCCTCGACCCCCACCCCGGCATACGATCTTCGCTTTGCTGCGATCGTAAGCCGACCCTCCCCACAAGGGGGAGGGTGGCCAATCAGGTATTCATCGAATCGAAGAAGTCGGCGTTGGTCTTGGTCTGCTTGAGCTTGTCGATGAGGAACTCGATCGCGTCGGTCGTTCCCATCGGCGCGAGAATCCGGCGCAGGACGAAGATCTTCTGCAGGTCCGAGCGCGGCACCAAAAGGTCTTCCTTGCGGGTGCCGGACTTGAGGATGTCGATCGCCGGGTAGATGCGCTTGTCGGCCACCTTGCGGTCGAGCTGGATTTCGCAGTTGCCGGTGCCCTTGAACTCTTCGAAGATGACTTCGTCCATACGGCTGCCGGTATCGATCAGCGCGGTCGCGATGATGGTGAGCGAGCCGCCTTCCTCGATGTTGCGCGCGGCGCCGAAGAAGCGCTTCGGGCGCTGCAGCGCGTTGGCGTCGACACCGCCGGTCAGCACCTTGCCGGATGACGGCACGACGGTGTTGTAGGCGCGGCCGAGGCGGGTGATCGAATCGAGCAGGATCACGACATCGCGGCCATGCTCGACCAGGCGCTTGGCCTTCTCGATCACCATTTCGGCGACCTGAACATGGCGCGCCGCCGGCTCGTCGAAGGTCGAGGAGATCACCTCGCCCTTCACCGAGCGCTGCATGTCGGTCACTTCCTCCGGGCGCTCGTCGATCAGAAGCACGATCAGATAGCATTCCGGATGGTTGGCGGTGATCGAGTGCGCGATGTTCTGCAAAAGCACCGTCTTACCGGTGCGCGGCTGCGCGTTGATCAGCGCGCGCTGCCCCTTGCCGATCGGCGCCACCAGGTCGATCACGCGAGGCGAGATGTCCTTCGAGGTCGGATTGTCGACCTCCATCTTCAGCCGCGACGTCGGATAGAGCGGCGTCAGATTGTCGAAGTGGATCTTGTGCCGGATCTTTTCCGGATCGTCGAAATTGATGGTGTTGACCTTGAGCAGCGCGAAATAGCGCTCGCCTTCTTTCGGGCTGCGGATCGGCCCTTCGACGGTATCGCCGGTCTTCAGCGAAAAGCGACGGATTTGCGACGGCGAAATATAGATGTCGTCGGGGCCGGGCAGGTAGTTGGCGTTAGCCGAGCGCAGGAAGCCGAAGCCGTCCTGCAGCACCTCGACCACACCGTCGCCGATGATCTCGACGTCCTGGGTGGCGAGCTTCTTCAGGATCGCGAACATTAGCTCCTGCTTGCGCATGACGCTGGCGTTCTCCACCTCGAGCGATTCGGCGTAAGCGATCAGCTCCGGCGGCTTCTTGTTCTTGAACTCGGTGAGTTTCATTTCTTGCATTAGATGGACTCTGGGCAGGCTTTGGGGAGAAAATATCGGCTGGTATGCGACAAATGCCGAGCGCGGCCGAAGCGAAAAAGGGGCGGCGCGTGACGGGAAGGAAGACCCGTCTTTTATCGTCGGTCGCCTGAAAGAGCAAGCCGCCTTTTGCTGGGTGTGGGGAAGCCTCAGAACGGCTTCACGACGACCAGGATGACGATGACGATCATCAGCAATGTGGGGATTTCGTTGACGATCCGCCAGTGCCTTGCCGGCTTTTCGTTCTTGTCCTCGGCAAATTTTCGCACCGCGCCGGCGAGATAGCCATGCAGCGCCGAAAGCAACAGCACCGCGAGGATCTTGGCGTGCAGCCAGCCGCCCTGGAATCCGAAACCTTTCCAGGCGAGCCATAGGCCGAACACCCAGGTCACGATCATCGCCGGATTGATGATGGCCCGCAGCAGCCGGCGTTCCATAACCTTGAAGGTCTCGGACTGCACCGAACCCTTTTCGGCATCGACGTGGTAGACGAAGAGCCGCGGCAGATAGAGCATGCCGGCCATCCAGGAGATGACTGCAATCACGTGGATTGCCTTCGCCCACGCATAGAAACTGTCGGGCGCTGCGAAATAGAGGAGCGCGGTCAGCACGACGAGGACGACAATGCCGATCGCCATGCGCTTCATCGCTTGGCC
Organism: Mesorhizobium loti; assembly: GCF_001510895.1. Classification (GTDB taxonomy): domain Bacteria; phylum Pseudomonadota; class Alphaproteobacteria; order Rhizobiales; family Rhizobiaceae; genus Mesorhizobium; species Mesorhizobium loti_A. The sequence goes on from NZ_LPWA01000156.1 coordinate 2,060, forward strand.
GGCGCTGTTCTCGTTGCTCGCGTCGATCATCGGCGGCTCCTCACCATTTTCACCATGGCCTCAACATGCGTCACCGGCGTTTCCGGCGTGATGCCATGGCCAAGATTGAAGATCAGCGGCCCATTGCCCAGCGTGCGAAGGATGGCGTCGACACCATCGGCCAGCGCCTTGCCGCCGGCGACCAGCCGCAGCGGATCGAGATTGCCTTGCACCGCGCCTTCCGCTTGCAATTCCCGCGCCATGGACAACGGCACCGTCCAGTCGAGGCCAAGCCCGGTGATCCCCGTCTTCTTCCTGTAGTCGCGGTAGCGCTCGCCGGCGCCTTTCGGAAATCCGATCACCGGCACATCGGGATGAACCGCCTTCACCTGCCGGACGATCTCGGCCACCGGCTCGACGCAGAACGCCTCGAAGGAAGGCTCGTCGAGCACGCCCGACCAGGAATCGAAAATCTGCACCACATCGGCGCCGGCCTCGATCTGGCGGACGAGATAGGCCGCCGAATGATCGGCCAGAATTTTCAGAAGCCGCGCGAAGGCCTCCGGCTCGCGATAGGCGAAAAGCCGCGCCGGCCCCTGGTCCGGCGTGCCGTGGCCGGCAATCATATAGGTCGCCACCGTCCAGGGCGCGCCGCAGAAGCCGATCAGCGTCGTTTCGTCCGGCAGTTTCGCGCGCAGCCGGCGAACAGTCTCGTAGACCGGTTCAAGATTCACGTGAAACGTTTCGCCGTTCAGGGCCGCAATCTCCGCCGCCGTTATCGGCTTCAGCACCGGTCCGTGTCCCTCTTCGAAACGGACCTCCCGCCCCAGCGCATTGGGCACCACGAGAATGTCGGAGAACAGGATCGAGGCATCGAAACCAAAACGTTCGATCGGCTGCAGCGTCACTTCGACGGCAAGGTCGGGATCGTAACAGAGATCGAGGAAGGATCCGGCCCGCTTCCGCGTCTGGCGGTACTCCGGAAGATAGCGGCCTGCCTGGCGCATCATCCAGAGCGGCGGCGGTGAAACCGTCTCGCCCTTGAGGACGTCCAGCATGATCCGTTTCCCAGCCATACGGCGCTCGACCTCTCCGATTCTCTCAAATCAAATATCTATTTTAAAAGAGTCTTCTGTTTCTAAGAGTCTGTTGGTTGTGGTGGTTGCGACCTGTCCCGCCTGCCGCTCGAAAAGGCCAGTCAGCATATTGTCGCGCGGCCTTGTTCGCAAATTGGAGGGATCTGGGGACAATCCGGATTCAGGCTTTCGAGTCAAAAGCTTGGCTTCCCGTTTCCGGGTTTCCCGCTGTGGACGATATCGGCTAAGAAAAGTTGATCCCCGGTTTTGTCCCCAGCGCCCCGACAAAGCCTACAGCGGGGCGAATTGTGGACAAGGTGCCATCTGATACAGTCGCTTTCACCGGATCGGCTTTTTCATCCAGCCTTGTCCACAATCACCCACAGCCTGGAACCGCGCTTGTGAACAAACCCCAGAGCTTCTTCCATCTGCATCTGATTTCCGACGCCACCGGCGAGACCCTGCTGGCGGCGGGCCGCGCGGCGTCCGCCCAGTACAAGGACGCGCGCGCCATCGAGCATATCTATCCGCTGATCCGCACCGAAAAGCAGGTGGCCAAGTGTTCGAGGACATCGAGGAGGAACCGGGCATCATTCTCTACACCGTCGTCGACCAGAAGCTTGCGCGCAGCATCGACGAGCGCTGCGCCGCTATGGGCCTGCCCTGCGTTTCGGTGCTGGAGCCGGTGCTCAGCGTCTTCCAGTCCTATCTAGGCACCCCGGCCGGCGGCGTGTCGGCGCCCAGCATGTGCTCGACGCCGAATATTTCCGCCGCATCGATGCGTTGAACTTCACCATGGAGCATGATGACGGCCAGTTGCCGGCCAATATGGACGACGCCGATATCGTGCTGATCGGCATCTCGCGCACCTCGAAGACGCCGACCAGCATCTATCTCGCCAATCGCGGCATCAAGACCGCCAACATTCCGATCGTGCTCGGCGTGCCGCTGCCGGAAAGCCTGATCGCCGCCAAGACGCCGCTCATCGTCGGCCTGGTCGCCACCGCCGAGCGAATCTCGCATGTCCGGCAGAACCGCATTCTCGGCAACACCGCACCCTATGTGTCGACCGACTATATCGACCGCGCCGCCATCGCAGAGGAGCTCGCCTATGCGCGCCAGCTCTGCACCAGGCATGGCTGGCCGATGATCGACGTCAGCCGGCGCTCGATCGAGGAAACGGCGGCAGCCATCGTTGCCCTGCGAGGAAAGAACAGATAACTGAGATTGGCCGAGGCGCCCATCGCTTCGTCATCCTAGGGCGGAGCAAGGAGCGTAGCGACGCGGCGTAGACCCTAGGATCCATGCCGTGACGTCGAAGTGTTGCGAGGGTGCAGAATTCTGCGCCGTAGCGTCCCACGACTGAGGTCATGGCATGGATCCCAGGGTCTCCGCGACGGAGCTCCGCTCCTGCTTCGCCCTGGGATGACGACGTTCCGCAGGCCTCGGCCAATCTCCAAGGTTTGTGCCGGTCCACCGGACAAACGATGGGACCTCGGCCGCCGGCGATGCCTCCAAACGGCCGGAGCAACAGAAGGGAGCTAGTCGAGCGAAAAATCATGGCCGAGAAAATCATCCTCGCTTCGGGCAGCCCGTTCCGCAAGGCGATGCTCGTCAATGCAGGGCTCGACGTCGAGGCTATGCCGGCAGATGTCGACGAGCGCGCGCTCGAAGCGCCGTTGCAGGATAGCGGCGTGTCTCCCGAAGATGTCGCCGCGATCCTCGCCGAGGCCAAGGCGACCGAGGTCAGCGAACGCAAACCTGGCGCGCTGGTGCTCGGCTGCGACCAGACACTGTCGCTCGGCGACGAAATCTTCCACAAGCCGGCGGACATGGAAGGCGCCCGCCGCCATCTGCTCGCGCTGTCGGGCAGAACCCACCAATGAACAGCGCCGCCGTGCTCTGCCGCGACGGCGAGGTGCTGTGGCGCCATGTCGGCGTCGCCAGCTTGACCATGCGCAAGCTCGATCCCGCCTTCATCGGCCGGCATCTGGCGCGCGTCGGCGCCAAGGCCTTGGCAAGCGTCGGCGCCTACCAGGTCGAGGGCGAAGGCATCCAGCTCTTCGAAAAAATCGAGGGCGACTATTTTACCATTGTCGGCCTGCCGCTTCTGCCGGTGCTGAAGGAGCTGCGCGCATTGGGAGCCATCGATGGCTGAGAAAAAGGCCTTCGTCACTGGACATCCGATCGCGCATTCGCGCTCGCCGAAGATCCATGGCTACTGGCTGGCGAAATACGGCATCAATGGCAGCTACCAAGCGATCGATGTCACGCCGGACGACTTTGCCGCGTTCCTGAAATCGCTGGGCGAAAACGGCTACCGCGGCGGCAATGTCACGATCCCGCACAAGGAAGCCGCTTTCGCTGGGGTGTCCCGCCGCGACCATGCGGCCGATGCAATCGGCGCGGTCAACACGCTGTGGTTGGAGGATGGCGTTCTCTGGGGCGGCAACACGGATGCTTACGGCTTTGCCGCCAACCTCGATGACCATGCGCCGGGTTGGGTGAAAAATGGCCCGGCCGTGGTGTTGGGAGCAGGCGGCGCCTCCCGCGCGGTCATCCATGCGCTGAGAGAACGTGGGATCAAGGACATACGCATCGTCAATCGGACGCTCGCAAGGGCCGAGGAACTCGTCCACCACTTTGGCGCTGACGTTTCGGCGCATGGCGCCGCCGCGGTCGGCGAATTGCTGGGCGATGCCGGCCTGCTCATCAACACCACGGCGTTGGGCATGCATGGCAACGAAACCCTCGCCGCCGATCCGGTCGGTCTGCCCGGCCACGCCATCGTCACCGACATCGTCTATGTGCCGCTGGAAACACCGCTACTGGCGGCGGCGAGAGCCCGCGGCCTGAAGACGGTCGATGGTCTCGGCATGCTGCTGCACCAGGCGGTGCCCGGCTTCGAGCGCTGGTTCGGCAAGCGGCCGGAAGTGACGCCGGAATTGCGGCGCATGATCGTCGCCGACATCGAAGCCCATTGAGATGACGGGCAAAGCCATGATCGTGCTCGGCCTCACCGGATCGATCGGCATGGGCAAGTCGACCACGGCGAAGATGTTCGCTGATGCCGGCGTGCCGGTGCACGATTCCGACGAGACCGTGCATCGTCTCTATTCCGGCAAGGCAGCACCTCTGGTCGGAGCGGCCTTTCCCGGCACGACGCGATCGGGCGTGGTCGATCGCGCCAGGCTGGCCGAGAAAGTGTTGGGCGATCCCGCCGCGCTGAAGACGCTGGAGGCGATCATCCACCCGCTGGTGCGCGCCGATGCAGACGCATTTGTCGCCAGGCATCGCGCCGCCGGCGCGCCGCTTGCCGTGCTCGACATTCCGCTTCTGTTCGAGACTGGCGGCCGCGGCCGTGTCGACAAGGTCGTGGTCGTCACCGCGCCGGCTGAGATCCAGCGCGAGCGGGTGCTGGCGCGGCCCGGCATGAGCGAGGCGAAATTCGAGGCCATTCTCGCCAAGCAGGTGCCGGACGCCGAAAAACGCCGCCAGGCTGATTTCATCGTCGACACCGGCCAGGGCTTTGAGGCAGCGCGTGCGGCGGTCGACGCGATCATTGCCGAACTCTCAGGGGAAAAGTCCGGCAAAGCCGGCTCCTGACGCCCGTTGTCAGCAGCCCCCATTGCCATTTTGTTCTGGTTTGTGATTCTGCTCTCTAGAGCGGACTGATTCGAATGCGTGAGATCATCTTCGATACCGAAACCACCGGCCTCGATTTGCGCGACGACCGCATCATCGAGCTCGGCGGCGTCGAGCTGGTCAACCGCTTCCCGACCGGCCGCACCTTCCACAAATTCATCAATCCGCAGGGTCGCGCCATTCACGCCGAGGCGCAGGCCGTGCACGGCATCAGCGCGGCCGACCTGGTCGGCAAGCCGACCTTCACGGAAGTCGTGGAGGAGTGGCTGGCCTTCACCGACGGCGCCAAGCTGATCGCCCACAACGCCACCTTCGATATCGGCTTCCTCAACCTCGAATTCAGCCGGCTCGGCCATCCGGCCATCGATGCCGGCCGTGTCGTCGACACGCTGGCGCTCGCGCGCCGCAAGCATCCGATGGGCCCGAACTCGCTGGATGCGCTCTGCCGGCGCTACGGCATCGACAATACCCGCCGCACCAAGCACGGCGCGTTGCTCGACTCCGAATTGCTAGCCGAGGTCTACATCGAGCTCATCGGCGGCAAGCAGGCGGCGCTGGTCCTCGAGAGCGTGGCCGTGCAGATGAACGGCGCCGGCGAAGTGGCCGACATCGACGTATCGATCGGCGCAAGGCCGATCGCCCTGCCGCCGCGCCTCACCGAGGCCGACCGCGCCGCCCATGCCGGCCTTGTCGGCACGCTCGGCGAGAAGGCGCTGTGGCTGAAAATGGCCGCCGCGGGTTGAGCGCCCGCTTCTGGCGCCGACCTTGGAGATTGGCCGAACCCCCGTGACGTCGTCATACCCGGGCTTGACCCGAGTATCCATGCCGTGACCTCCGCCGAAAAGTGCAACGGTGCAGAATTCTGTTGCCGCTGCAACGCTTTAGCGTAACGGCATGGATCCTAGTGCATGTCGCCCAGAAGTGTGCAGTGGTTCTGGGGCAACGACATGCATCAAAACAAAGACTTAAAGCGCGTCGCCTGAATCCGTTTCAACGCGACGCGCTTTAGGGTCTGCGCGCGTCGCTTCGCTCCTTGCTCCGCCCTAGGATGACGACCGAGCTATCGTCTCGGCAAATCGCGAAGGTCGGTGACAACAAAAAGCCCGGCACAAGGCCGGGCTCTCGTAACCTGCTGAAGCGCGCCTCAGCTCACCTGCACCTTGCTCGCCGCCTGGTCCTCGGCGATGCGCTGCTGGAACATCTGCGCGAAATCGATCGGGTCGAGCATCAGCGGCGGGAAGCCGCCGTTGCGGGTCGCGTCCGCGATGATCTGGCGGGCGAAGGGGAACAGAAGCCGCGGGCATTCGATGAACAGGATCGGCAGCATGTGCTCCTGCGGGAAGCCGCTGATGGCGAAGACGCCGCCATAGACCAGCTCGACATTGAACAGCACTTCCTGGTCGAAGGAGGCCTTGGCGTTCAAGGTCAGGTTGACGTCGAACTGCTTGTCCGAGAGCGGATTGGCGTTGACGTTGACGTTGATGGCGATGCCCGGAGCCTTGTCGCGGCCGCGCAGCGAATTCGGCGCGCCGGGGCTTTCGAAGGACAGGTCCTTCACATACTGGGCAAGCACGTTGAGCGAGGGCTGTGCCTGGTTGCCATTGCCGTTGGCGGCGCCTGCCGCGGCGTCATCGTTGCTGGCCATGAGCCTTTGTCCTTTTGCCTGGGCAGCATTGCTGACCGGATTGAAATCGGGGGTTCGCTACCATGCTCGGCAGGACAAGACAAGTTTTGCCGCTTTATCGGGCAACAGGTGCGGGACTAGTCGTTTTTCAGCCGCCGCCACGGCGAGTTGTGATCCGGCCGGCTCGGATAATCGTCGCGCGAATAGTCGCTGTCGTCGAGGTCGATAACGGTGTCGCGCCGGCGCGCCGAAAAGCCGCCGCTGAAGCTCGTCGCCATCACGATACGGTTCTTGAGCAGCCGCCAGGCGAGATCGCGCACCGGCGGCAGGAGAAGCAGGATGGCGAAAATGTCGGTGATGAAGCCCGGAATGATCAGAAGGATCGCCGCCAGCACGATCATCGCGCCATGCGCGAGCTGGCGGCTGGGGTCGCGCCCGGCATCCATTTCCGCCCGCACCCGCGCCATCACCCCGAAACCCTGGTGCCGAAGCAGCAGACTGCCCGCAATGGTGGAGAGGATGACCAGCCCGACAGTCGCCAAAGCGCCCACTTCGCTGCCGACGATGACGAAGCCGGCGATCTCCAGCAGCGGCAGCAGGAGCAGGAACAGCGGGAACAGTGAAACGCGCAAGTCTTGACCGATCGCTTTCTTGTTTTGCGGGCCCGCGTGCAATCGCCGCTGGCACTGGGCCCTTTAGATAGGTATGGCTGCCTTTGATTTGAATGATTGCGCCCGCCGTTCTATATGCTTTGGGTGTTGAATGCTATGCGACCGCCGCCATTGTGAGACTCCGGGTGAGGCTCTGGTGGTCCGGCCAGGACAGGGATCGAATTGGCGGAAGATATGGGTTTCTTCGACTTCGGCACGATTTTCTTCTTGATTGCGGCGGTTGTGATCTTTTTCCAGCTGCGCAACGTGCTGGGACGTCGCACCGGAAACGAGCGCCCGCCCTTCGACCCCTATTCGGCGAGCCGCACGCGCGAGCAGGAAGCGGCACAGAAATCCGAGAATGTCGTATCGCTGCCGCGCAAGCGCATGCCGGGAGAAACGGCGGCCGAGACCTATGCCGAGATCGACGCCTTCGCCAAGCCCGACAGCGATCTGAACAAGGGCCTGCGCACGATCAAGGACAACGATCCGTCCTTCGATCCGAAGACCTTCGTCGACGGCGCGAAGATGGCCTACGAGATGATCGTCATGGCCTTTGCCGACGGCGACCGCAAGACGCTGAAGAACCTGTTGTCGCGCGAAGTCTATGACAGTTTCGTCGCCGCGATCGGCGAGCGCGAGGCGAAATCGGAAAAGATCCAGTCTTCCTTCGTCGGCATCGACAAGGTCGACGTCGTCGCCGCCGAGATGAAGGGCACCGAGGCGCATATCACGCTGCGCATCGTCAGCGAGCTGATTTCGGCGACCCGAGACAAGGTCGGCGCAGTCATCGACGGCGATCCCGAGAAAGTCGCCGAGGTCAAGGACGTCTGGACCTTCTTCCGCGATACCCGCTCGCGCGATCCGAACTGGAAGCTCGTCGCCACGGAAGAAGAAGACTGAGATAAGGCGGCGGGGCCCGGTCGTGCCGCTCTCTCCTAGATTCAGCGAAAAAACCTTCGGCGACTTGCCCGCTTGGGGCGAGGACGATCACCTCGCCGCTTTCGCGGCATTCAAAACGTTCCGCCTTCCACGTGCTGACCAAGCCCTACCGCACCGGTTCGCTCGGCGTCGCGTTCGACGCTTTTGCCGAGGCCTATGCCGAAGCGCGCTCCGTCGCGCCGGCGAACAGGTCCGAGGCGCGGTCCTTCTTCGAGCGCCATTTCGTTCCCGCGCTGGTGGCGCCGGAAGGCGGCGGCGGCCTCGTCACCGGCTTCTACGAGCCGCAGGTCGAGGCCTCGCCAGTGAGGACGGAGCGGTTCGTCGTGCCGCTGCTCTCCCGCCCCGCCGACCTGATCGACATCGACGAGAAAAACCGTCCCGCCGGCATGGATCCCTATCTTGCCTTCGCGCGCGATATGCCGGGAGATCCGGTCGAATATTTCGATCGCGGCGAGATCGAGCGCGGCGCGCTCTCCGGCCGGAACCTCGAGATTGCCTGGCTCGCCGACAAGGTCGATGCCTTCTTCATTCATGTGCAGGGCGCGGCACGGCTGAAGATGACCGACGGCAGGCTGTGCCGGGTCACTTATACCGCCAAATCCGGCCAGCGCTTCACCGGCCCCGGCAGGATCCTGAGCGAGACCGGCGAAATTCCGCTGGAAAAAGTGACGATGCAGTCGATCCGCGCCTGGTTCAGGGTGCACCCGGATCGCGTCGACGAAATCCTCTGGCAAAACCGCTCCTACATCTTCTTCCGCGAAGCGCCGGTCGAGGACGCGGCGCTCGGTCCGATCGCCGCCGCCAAGGTGCCGCTGACGCCCGGCCGCTCCGTCGCGGTCGACCGGTTGCTGCACACATTCGGCACGCCTTTTTACATTGATGCGCCGACGCTCACCGCCTTCGAGCAAAAACCATTCGGGCGGCTGATGATCGCGCAGGACACCGGCTCGGCCATCACCGGACCCGCGCGTGGCGATCTCTTCGCCGGCTCGGGTGACGCCGCCGGGGAAATCGCCGGCGTCGTGCGCAACGCCGCCGATTTCCACGCGCTGATCCCGCGCGGGCTGATCGACCGGAGGTTCCGTTGAGCCGGCGCGACGACAAGCTCAGCGAGGACGACCGCATCCTTTGGAACCTGGTGGCTCGGTCGACGCGGCCCCTGAAAGGCAAGTTGAAAGGCAAGGCCGCGGACGAGATTCCCGACATCGTCGAGCCGAAGCCGGCGCCGGCACCCGCGCCGGTCAACGGCGTTGCGGCCGTTGCCGCGAAGCCGAAGCCGCAGCACGTCTCGCATTCGCTCGACGACCAGACGCACGAGAAACTGAAAAAGGCAGGCTGCCGATCGAGGGCCGCGTCGACCTGCACGGCATGACGCAGGACGAGGCCTATTCACTGCTGCTCACCTTCCTGCACCGCGCGCATGCCGGCGGCATCCGCTATGTGCTGGTCATCACCGGCAAGGGCTCGTCCTCGGGCGGCGACGGGATCTTGCGGCGTTCGGTGCCGCATTGGCTGTCGACACCGGCCTTCCGGCACCTGGTCTCCAGCCACGATCATGCCGCCCGCAACCATGGCGGCTCGGGCGCGCTCTATATCCGGCTAAGGCGAACGCGATCATGAGGATTCCGGAGTGACTCCGTTCGGTGAAAAGCTCAGGGCGCTGCGCGCCGAGCGCGGCGTCAGCCAGAAGGCGATGGCGCAAGCCATCGGCGTCAGCGCCGCCTATCTGTCGGCGCTCGAGCATGGCCGCCGCGGCGCCCCGACCTGGACGCTGATCCAGAAGATCATCGGCTATTTCAACATCATCTGGGACGATGCCGAGGACCTCGCCCGCCTCGCCGAAAGTTCGCATCCAAGGGTCAGGATCGACACCTCCGGCCTGTCGCCCGCCGCGACCGAGCTGGCCAACCTGCTGGCCGAGAGCATCGAGAAGCTGGACGAGGGTGAGCTGCGCCGTCTTAGCGCCTCGATACGGGCCGCGCTTGACCGGCGTTCGGCTGCTCGGGATTAGAGCAATTCCAGGAAAAGTGTGTAACGGTTTTCGTCCGGAATTGCATAAAACAAAGAGTTAGAGCAGATCAGCGATTCTACGAAACGATGAACTGCTCTAGCGGCAACGTCGCGCCGCCCCTCACCTGCCTGCCGGCATCCTCTCCCCGTATAGTGACGGGGAGAGGGGCGCTGTCATCGACGATTTCGCCAATCTCCAGCGTTGCAAGAGAGGTGCCGAGGCTGCGTCCAGCCCTTTCTCCCCGTCACTATACGGGGAGAAATGCCCGGCAGTGCAATGAGGGGCAGCGCCGACCTCGACGCTGCCTAGCGAACTATGAAACCGCACTTGCGCGGTGCCGCCAGATTGCCTGGGATTACTGCACCGAGCCGACCAGCACCGGCTGCCCGTCGCGGATCGAGACCCAGCGGCCGGTGTTGTCGATCGCCTGTCGCTTGAGATAGCGGTAGCCGGTCGCGTCCCAGGCTTTGACCTTGTCGGTCAGATTGTCGAGGACGTAGTCGCCCTTGTCGGTGCGCACCGTCAGCACGGAATGGCCTTCGCCGTCGGGCTTGCGCACGACGGTGATCAGGAGATCGGCGAGCGACATGCCCATGCGGTAGAGCTGGCGCCGCTTCTCCAGCACGTAGTCCTCGCAATCGCCATAGCCGTTGTCCGGATAGGTCCAGACTTCGTCCTTGCCGTAATTGTCGAGATCGCTCATCGGCTTGACGGCGGCGTTGACCCTGGCGGTCACGTTGATCAGCTTGCGCCACAGACCATCGGTCATCTTGGCCGGCGCGAGATCGGTCGGGCGGATGTCGCATTCGCTCGGATGCGACCTGCAGAAATCATAGTGTCCGATCGGCTGCGAGGTCAGGCCGCCGGTGGTCATGGCGCCCGCCGCCCATGCCGGCACTGCCCAATGGGCCGAGATCGCCAGCCCTGCGACTGCACACAAACGCAGCGTCCGCGCCATCGGTGAGGAGTTCATTGTCCCCCGGTCCACCCTGTTTCTTTTATTAACGAAACGTTAAAGGCGATTTACAGTCCGTGTCAATTAGAGACAACGGCTGGTTTGACGGCATGGTTACCCGCGCGATCCCGACGCGGCAGTTTCGCAACAGCAGCGGCGGCAAACGCCGGAAGCGACCGGAGCGGTCCAGCTTTCGATTTTACGCAATTCCGAACGGCAGCCGCCACGCGCTTTTGGCGGAAGCGGGTCGCGCCCGTTGCTCGCTCAGCCCTTGGCGGAGCGGACCAGCTTCGGCTTCACGGCCACCCGGGTCTGGCGGCCATAGCTGGTGATGAAGTCGACGATGCGCGGCACGATCTCCGAGCGGAACCGCGAACCGTTGAAGACGCCGTAGTGGCCGACCGCCGGCTGCATGTAGTGGGCTTGCCTGTCGGCCGGGATGTTCACGCAAAGGTCGTGCGCGGCCTGGGTCTGGCCGAGGCCGGAAATGTCGTCGTTCTCGCCCTCGACGGTGAGCAGCGCGACATTGCGGATGGCGCCCGGATCGACGGCCTCGCCGCGATGCTTCATTTCGCCTTTCGGCAAGGCATGCCGCACGAACACCGTATCGACCGTCTGCAGATAGAACTCGGCGGTGAGATCCATTACCGCCAGATATTCGTCGTAGAAGTCGCGGTGCTTCTCGGCGCTGTCGCCGTCGTTTTTCACAAGGTGCATGAAGAAGTCCTTGTGGGCGATGATGTGGCGGTCGAGATTCATGCTCATGAAGCCCGAAAGCTGCAGGAAGCCGGGATAGACCTCGCGGCCGAAGCCCGGCACCGGCCAGGGCGCCTGCATGATGACGTTGTCACGGAACCAGTCGATGCCCTTTTCTTCGGCCAGGAGATTGACCGCGGTCGGATTGCGGCGGGTGTCGATCGGGCCGCCCATCAGCGTCATGGTCGACGGCACGAAGGGATCGCCGCGCTTTTCCATCAGCGCCACCGCCGCCAGCACCGGCACCGAAGGCTGGCACACGCCCATCACATGGGTGTCGGGACCCAGCGCATGGAACATGTCGATGACATAGTCGATATAGTCGTCGAGATCGAAGCTGCCCTTCGACAGCGGCACCATGCGCGCGTCCACCCAGTCGGTGATGTGCACGTCGGCATGGGGAAGCATCGCCTCGACCGTGCCGCGCAGCAGCGTCGCGTAATGGCCGGACATCGGCGCCACGATCAGCAGCTTCGGATCGGGCTTGCGCCCGGCGGGAAGCGAACGCTCGAAGCGGATGAGATTGCAGAACGGCTTCGACCAGACGGTCGTCTCGGTGACGCCGACGGTCTTCCAGTCGACCACCGTCTTGGTCAGGCCGAATTCCGGTTTGCCGTAGCGGCGCGTCGTGCGTTCGAACAGTTCCGCGGCCGCCGCGACCGAACGGCCGAGAGGTGTGTGCGAGATCGGATTGAGCGGGTTGGAGTAGAAGAACCGCACCGCATCGGCGTAGAGGCGGGCAGGCTGCAGCGCCGCATGGTTCAATTCGTAGAGCTGGTAGAACATCGAGAACCCCGCTGCTGCCTGGCGACCAAAAGGGACGACGAGCAGCGCCGAGCCTTGAATGTCTCGCAGGGAGGTTAACAAGATATTGTTGCGATGCAATACGTCACTTGGCGTGACGAATGGTTCTTTCGTCGAACCTGTTGAAAATCGGCCTCCGGAGCCGGAGCCGGCTCACTGTGCGGCGCGGAAGTGCGACGGAATTGTGTCCGGCCCCCTCTGCCGGACACAAGAACGGGATATCAGACCCGCGCCATGCAGACCGCGGTGTGGCCCGAACCGATGAATCCCAATTGGCTGGCGGCGCCGCGGGAGAGGTCGAGCACGCGGCCCCTGACGAACGGTCCGCGATCGTTGATACGCACGACGACGCTGCGGCCGTTGTTCTTGTTGGTGACCCTGAGCTTGGTGCCGAACGGCAAGCTGCGGTGGGCTGCGGTCAGTGCGGCGGGGTTCATGCGTTCGCCGGAAGCTGTTCTCGAATGCAGCGCATACCAGGAGGCGCGGCCGCATTGCGCGGCGGCAGAGGAGGCGGTCGAGGCGCCAGCCATCAGGCCAGCCGCCATCGTTACCGCGACAAGCGCGGTGCGGTTGGTTTTCTTCATCTTTTAGGGGTGGGCTCCGTTTATAGACAACCCGCCGTATGTGCCGAATGAGGCGGGAAATGCGGCAGCGATCTGGCGGTTCCATGGCAAAAGCACACGTTTGGAGTCGCCGCGAAACAGTTTGTCATGATAATTTCGGCCCCGAGCGAGTGTATTCTTGATGAACATCGGGTCGATTCCCGGGCTGTCTCGGGCAAGATCGGCCGTCAGCTCGTAAGTAGAAGAGGGAGCGATTGCTTCGCTTCCTTAAGCTCTTTTATTGCGCATGCATTTCGGTGCAGGATCGACTTTCCGGGGGATTTTTCTGATGCGACTGATCAGGAATTTGCTGGCGCTGATCGTGCTGGCGCTGATCGTGCTGGCGATCGGCGTGCTTTGGTCGCTGCAGGGTCTCGGGCTGGTCCAGGGCAGCTTCATGACCGGCCAGAGGCAATGGCTCTATATCGGGCTCATCACCATGCTGGTCGGCCTGCTCGGCCTCCGCTGGGCGAACCGGTTCCGCATCTGAGTGGGTGTTGTGTCGTAGTGGAGAAAATCCACGCCGGCGGGACAGCACCCCCCTCTGGCCTGCCGGCCATCTCCCCCGCAAGGGGGGAGATCAGCCGTCACGGCGGGTTTCGCCAATCTCCAACGTTGCAGAATGACCGGGGCGCAGAAACTGCCAATCTCCCCCTTGCGGGGGAGATGCCCGGCAGGGCAGAGGGGGTGCTGTCCCGCCGGCGTCTCAAAGTGCGAATGCTAGCCTTCAAGCGGCCTTTGCCGCCGGTTTGGCCGTCTTGACGTGGGTCACGCTGCGGCGTCCGTCGACGCTGACCGGCACGTCGCCGTCGACGGTGGCGCGGCGCACGATCCGGTGCTGGTCGCCGTAGTCGTTCACCGCATAATGCTGCGTGGCCCGATTGTCCCAGATCGCGACGTCGCCGGCCTGCCACCGCCACCGCACGGTGTTCTCGGGCGTGGTCACATAGGTCTGGAACAACTCGTAGAGCTTTGCGGAGTCGCCCTTCGACAGGCCGACAAAGCGCTGGACAAAATTGCCGAGCAGCAGCGAGCGCTCCCCGGTTTCCGGATGCACGCGCACGACAGGGTGCTCGGTTTCGTAGACGGTCGAGGTGAACACCTCCTCGAAATGTTTCCGTTCCTCTGCCGAAGCGCGGGGACGCACGGCGGCGTAATCGTAGGCATTGCTGTGAATGGCCCAGAGATTGTCCGCCAACAGTTTGAGTGGCGCCGGCAGGCTTTCATAGGCGGCATGGGTGTTGGACCAGATGGTGTCGCCTCCGGCCGGCGGAATGACGACGCCGCGCAGGACGGAAAATTTTGGATAGGCGTCGACGAATGTGACGTCCGTGTGCCATTGGTCCGCGCGGCCGCCGCCGCGGCTCGAATCCAGGTTGAGGATCGAGGCGGTGCCCGCCACCGGCCCTTGCGTCGGATGCGGCACAAGATCTCCGAGGCGCCGCGCGAACAGCTCGTGCTCTGAATCGTCGAGATGCTGCTGTCCGCGAAAGAAAACGACCTTGTGCTTCAAAAGCAGCTGATTGATCGCCGCGATGGTGGCGTCCGACAGGTTTGCGCCGAGGCGGATGCCTCTGATTTCCGCCCCGACACGGGCGGTCAGCGTAATGACATCGGTCGCCGGAATGGTCTGGTCGACAAGGGACGGGTTGCTCACGGGAATCTCCTGGTTGCTCGTGGGGGAAGGGGGAGGTCCGCGCAGGCTGATCACTGCGACCAGTACTGCCAGGCCCAGTAGAAACTCTCGTCGCGCGGCGGCAGGCGGTCGCGCTCGGAATCCAGCCGTACCGGCGCCGGCGATTTCGGCCTGTCCTGCTGCGTCTCAGGCTCTTTTGTCCTGGCAAGCAGCCAGTTGCCGACCTGGGCGAAAAGCACCGCGGTGGAATGCGTCATCGTCATTCTCCTTGTTTCGCTCAATCCTTGCCCGCCCATGGCACCAGCGCCCGCTCGACCCTGCGGATGACGAACTCCAGCGCGAAGGCGATCGTGGCAATCACCAGGATGCCCATCACCACGACGTCGGTGACCAGGAACTGCGCCGCCGATTGGATCATGAAGCCGAGCCCGCGCGTCGCCGCCACCAGCTCGGCCGCGACCAGCGTCGACCAGCCGGCGCCGAGCGCGATGCGCAGGCCGGTGAGGATCGAGGGCAGCGCGCTGGGCAGCACGACGTGGCGCACGACCTGCCCGCGTGTCGCCCCCAGCGAGCGCGCCGCGTCGACGCGCTCGCGCGAGACGCCGCGCACCCCGGCGGCGGTCGACAGCGCCACCGGCGCCAGCATGGCAATGGCGATCACCAGGACCTTTGACGGCTCGCCGATGCCGAACCAGATGACGATCAGCGGCAGGTAGGCGAGCGGCGGGATCGGCCGCAGGAACTCGAGCAGCGGATCGAAGACGCCGCGCCCTATCCTGCTGATGCCGATGGCAAGCCCGACCGGAACGCCGACGACGATCGCCGCGACCAGTGCGGCGAATACGCGCCAGAGGCTGGCCGTGATGTGCTGAGCGAGCGTCGCATCGACGAACCCGTCGCGGGCGACCACGACGAGTTTGGCCCACACGGCCGCGGGCGAGGGCAGGAAGACCGGCGACACCAGCTTCAGTTCGGCCGATAGCGTCCATGCCGCCAAAAGCCCGAGAATGGTGAGAGCGCTGACCAGGCGCGCCGAAACGCCGGAGCGTTTCGGTCGCGGCCGCGACCACGGCACCGACAGCCTGTCATTCTCGCCGGTCTTGGCGGCGGGGCGCTCCGTGTAGGTGCTGACGCTCATGCCGCCTCTCCCTCGAAGATCGCATCGGTCAGGTCCGCGCGGGCTGCGGCGAAGGCTGGATCCGCCTTGATCGCGCGGATCGGCTCGCCGGCGGCATAGCGGCGGCCGAAATGGGTTTCGAATGTCCGCACCACGTGTCCGGGTCCCGGCGCCAGCACGACGATGCGGGTGGCGAGCACCAGCGCTTCCTCGATGCCATGCGTCACCATCAGCACGCCGACTTGGGCCGCTGCCCAGATATCCAAAAGCGTCGTCTGCATGCGCTCGCGCGTCAGCGCATCGAGCGCGCCAAGCGGCTCGTCGAGAAGGAGGAATTCCGGCTCGGCGGCCAAAGCGCGGGCAAGGCCGACACGCTGGCGCATGCCGCCGGAAAGCTCCCAGATGCGCTTGTCGCCTGCATTGTCGAGCTTGACCAGCTTGAGCAATTCATCGGCGCGCCGCGCCCGCTTGTCGGCGGCCACGCCGCGCAGCCTGAGCGCGAAGGCGACATTCTCCCGCGCCGTCAGCCAGGGAAACAGCGCATCGTTCTGGAAGACGACGGCGCGGTCCGGTCCGGGCGCGGCGATCGGCCGGCCGCCGATCGTGGCCTGGCCGCGCGCCGGCTCGACCAGGCCGGCGGCGACGTTGAGCAGCGAGGTCTTGCCGCAGCCCGAGCGGCCGACCAGCACGACGAAGTCGCCTTTGCCAATGTCGAGCGAAACGCGTTCGACCGCCGGCGCCGGCTGGCCGTCATAGTGGACGCTGACCTTGTCGAGGGTGAGATGCGGCATTGGGTCAAACCAAAGAGTGGGATCAGGGGTGCCTGCCCCGAAGCCGCTCCTCGTCAGCGGTCCCGGGACAGGCACGCGCGGCAGGGAAGAAAAGGCCGCGCGACTTTGTGCATCAGTTCGAGGCGAGCGCCTCGCTGGCATATTTCGCGGTCACATATTTCGAATAGTCGGGCAGCACGGCGTCGATCTTGCCCTGCTCCTTGAGGAAAGCGGACGTCGCCGCGATCGCCTTGACCGTGCCGCCGCCGAGGAATTTGTCCGAAGCCTGCTCGTCCAGCGTCGGGAAGACATAGCCCTTGAGCAGCTCCGGCACCTCTTCCAGCTTGGCGCCGGTCAGCTTGGCGATCTTGCCGGCCTCCGGCGACGATGCCGACCAGGCGTCCGGCTTGGCCAGGAACCGGGCATAGGCCTCGCCGGTCACCTTGACGAAGTCGCGCACGGCTTCCGGATGCTTGTCGGCGAAGTCGGCGCGCACGATCCAGGCGTCGAAGGTCGGCGCGCCCCAGGCAGCCACCTGTGATGAATCCAGCACGACCTTGCCGGACGTTTTGATCTGGCCGAGCGCCGGGTCCCAGACATAGGCCGCGTCGATGTCGCCGCGCGCGAAGGCGGCGGCGATCTCCGGCGGCCTGAGATTGAGGATCTCGACCGACTTCGGATCGACGCTTTCATGCTTCAGCGCCGCAAGCAGGCTGTAATGCGTAGTCGACACGAAAGGCACCGCCACCTTCTTGCCGGCGAGGTCGGCGACCTTTTCGATACCGGTGCCGTTGCGGGCGACGAGCGCCTCCGACGGGCCGATCAGGCCGACGACGAAGATGGTCTGGATAGGCAGCTCGCGGCTCGCCCCGGCGGCCAGCGGGCTGGAGCCGACATAGCCGATATCGACCGAGCCGGAAGCTATCGCCGCGATGACGTCGGCGCCGGACTCGAATTTACGCCAGTCGATCGCGGCCTTGGTGGCTTTTTCGTACGCGCCGTCGCCTGCGGCACTTTCGAAGGCTCGACCACCGTCTGATAGCCGATGGTGATTTTCAAATCCTCGGCCGCGGCCGGGCTGAGATAGGCAGCGCCGGCAAGGGCTGCCAACGACAGGAGAAGAATGCGTCTGGAAATGATGGACATGAAAGGCTCCCGCAAAAAAGAGAAAATTGGATTGCCTTTCCATAGTCGGTTAATTCTATCGGGTTTGTAGAGTTAAATCCTTCCAACCACGTGAGCTTTCTTGGAAAAGTGTCGCCGGGTATCGACGGAGGAAGCGCAAAAGGACGCTCGCAGGTCGTTATCCTAGGGTCTGCGCGACGCTTCGCCTCGCTCCGCCCTAGGATTGTTTGAGAAGGATCGGGTAGTTTGGCGGCCGGGACTGCAGGCCCATCACAGCCGGCAGTCCCGGCGGCAGGCGACCGTCCTAA
>NZ_LPWA01000157.1 GCF_001510895.1 Mesorhizobium loti
CGCGGTGGCGGCTCGATATACCGGTCATTGATCGTTTCGTGATGGGCCTCCTACGTTCGGATTAATTCCGGACAACGACAGATAATTCCGGACGGCACATCGAATTCGCGACCTACGTCGTGTAACGAGAGGCCTCGATTTGATTGGGACGGCCCTAACGGGTGCCGCCTGCAAGTTGGTCGTGGATGCGTGCGCCGACCCCACAGAAGCTTTTCACCGCGTCCTTGTAGGACTGCAAGGTCTGGCGCATATGCGCCAGATGTGTCTGCCGCATTGTCTCCAAGTCTTCCATCGCTTTGGCATAGCGCGCAGCGGCTTCCTGCGGTGTTTCCGGTTTCGGCGGGCCATCGGGCATCGGCAGGATCGGAGGCGGAAGGCCGCGCGGGGTCTGTATTGCCAGGAGCCTATAGTCGTTTGCTAGGCGACCATAATCGCTCAACGTTGACTGGATGCCGACCAATTGCCGAACGAGATCGCGAAAATCATCCGCCGGAATGACTTTGAGGCTCTCTGCATCCTGCTGGATGTTCAAGAGGGCGATCCCCAGGGACGGGACGAAAACGGGCTGCTGGTCGATCTGCACCCCGGCCAGCGTTTTGTTGATCGCTTCGCATTCCTGACCAGCGATCTGCAGAAGACCGACGACACGATCCTTCTGCTCGCGCGAAGCGCGCCAGTTATCGAGATATAGGGCTGCCAGGACACCGAACAGCGTGGTGAAGATCGGTAGCAGAAGGAGAGCGATCCACGGATTCTCGATCAGGCTACGTTTCTGGCGGGCCGAAACTTTGACATCCGACGATTTCGACGGAGTGCTTGCTTCAGCCGGAGCTGGCGCTGGCTTCGTGCCAGTTTTCTCTGCCTTAGGCCGAGCCAGCCCTTGTCGTTTCCCGTTGCCGCCAGCCAAGCGTTTCCCACGCGTCATCGCATACCCTTTAGACTGGCAGCGCCAGCTGTCCCACCAGGCAAGCATTGACAGGCTGCCGAGGCTTGCTGGACGACTTGATATCACGGGCTTTTGCGTATGCAAGTTTTCTAAAATAAGCTATAGATTGTTCATGCGGGAGACGGGGCTCTGGCATGATCGATTCAGATGTATTCGACTTTGTCGAGCGGTGTCGGAAGCACACGGCTACAGGGCCGCTCTTGAGCGACCTGCTCGGGACAGTAACAAAACTGGGATTCGAGCACCTTATATTGAGTGGCGTGCCGTTGGGGGGGCAGAAACTCGCGCCGATGGTAGAATTGAACGGCTGGCCGGAAGGCTGGTTCCAGCGCTATGTGGATGCCGAGCATGCCGCTGTGGACGGCGTCTGCATCTATTCGGCCAAGACGTTGAAGCCGTTCCTTTGGTCCGATGTACCCGCCAAATGGTCTGGGACTGAAGCGTCGCAGCGCGTCGCCGGCGAAGCGACGGAGTTCGGGATCTGCAGCGGCTTCGCCGTGCCGATGTTGAGTGTTCATCACTGGCAATCGGTGCTGTCATTTGCCTCCTCGCAAAAGACCTGCAAGCTGTCTGCGCGCCAGCAGGTGCAGCTGGTAACCATGGCGGTCTACGCCGGTATGACGATCCAGTCCTTTTCGAATGACGCCGAAGACGGTGAGGGGCCGCTGACTGACCGGGAAAAGGAAGTGCTGCTGTGGGCCGCGGCCGGCAAGACGTCGTCGGAGACCTCGCAAATCCTCGGCCTGACCGAGCGCACCGTTAAGTGGCACGCGACACGCGCCCGCGAGGCTTTCGGCGTGGCCACGACCACCCAAGCCGTCGTCGAGGCCGTGCGCAGGCGCCTTATTCACCCGTAACTGTGTCAACTGTCCGATCGGACAGGTGACGTACATTAGACACGCTGCAACTATTCCCCCAAGAACGATCGGGGGATCGCGCTATGATTACGGCTCATGTCGTCAATGCGCAGAACAAGCATCTCTACGAGAACGAATTCGACGAGTTTCTGCGCCGGCGCCACGACTTCTTCGTGCATCAGAAACGCTGGCGCCCTCCAAGCCCGGATGGTCGTGAGCTAGACCAGTTCGATACGGACGCAGCGACCTATCTGCTCGGTATCGAAGGGGGTCGCGTGGTGACCTCGGCTCGATTGATCCCAACGAGTGAGCCGCACATGGTCTCGGAGGTCTTTCCTCACATGTGCGAAAAATCGGGCGTGCCAAGGCGCCCCGACTGGGCCGAATGGACCCGCACCTTCGTCGTACCCGACAAGCGTTCGACCGGACTGCGGGGGACGCTGACGCAGCTCTGCTGCGCAGTCATGGAATACGCCCTCGACGAAGGCCTGAGCGCAGTCGGCGGCGTCCAGGAGACTTACTTCATGCCCCACCACGGCGCGCTGAAGTGGCACGCCGAGCCGCTAGGCATGGCGAGGGAACAAAACGGCGAGTGGTACATCGTCGCGTATATCGAAGTGAATGAGGCGGCATTAGCAAGTGTCCGCAAAATACTTGGACTAGACCGTTCGCTGTTGGTTCGGCGGGGCATGCAACTCCCATTCGTCAAGGTCAATAGGCACTTGGCTGAGGTTGCTCGCTGAAAATCAAGCGATCGGCTTGAAACATGTGGTCTGAGATAAACAAGCCAGGGAGGAACATCGAGATGACGACCCAATATGTTGAAATTCCTGGCAGCAACCGAGAGCCCCCCGTCGGAACGACACCAATAGCCTCCGTCCACGCCACCAATCCGCGCGAGCAAATCGAAGTGAGCGTGTATGTCAAAGACGAAGGTGGCGACCCCCTACTGAAGATGAAACCTGGGGCCGTGCCGCCTTCCACCACCGAGTCCACCGCAGCGCAGGATAGCGCAGCGTTCGAAAAGGTTCGGAAATTTGCCAGCGAAGCCGGCTTATCGGTGGTGCTGCAGGATCCCGCTCGGCGACTGATAAAGCTTGCTGGCCCAGCGGATAAGCTCGAAGCTGCTTTCAGAACAAAACTTCACTATTACAACGATGGCAAGAACGCATTTAGGGCCCGATCTGGCAGCCTTTCGGCACCTGCCGACGTTGTCGGCAGCATTGAAGCTGTCCTTGGTCTGGACACCCGACCCATCGCCAAACAAAAGCTCACCCGTGTGGCCAATCCTCACGTTGTGACCGGTCATCTGCCAAATCAAGTAGGACGTTTTTACAACTTCCCGCAAACCAAAGGGCTTGGCGCTGGACAATGCATCGCGCTCATTGAACTTGGCGGAGGTTATCGCGACAGCGACAATCGGCTGGCCTTCGAGACTATGCGGCTGCCGGTCCCCACGGTGACTGCTATCTCGGTATCGGGCGGAGGCAATAGTCCTGGACCAGATCCGAACGCGGATGGAGAAGTCGCACTCGACATTCAAGTTGCTGGCGGCGTCGCACCGGGCGCCAAGATCGCTGTTTATTTCGCGCCAAATACCATACAGGGCTTCGTCGACGCGATAACCCGTGCCGTCAACGACGCCCAGAACAGACCATCGGTCATTTCCATCAGCTGGGGCTCGGCGGAATCGCAATGGACCGGGCAGGGCTTGGCGGCGATGAACTCTGCATTGAAAGATGCCGCAACGCGCGGAGTAACCGTGTTTGCTGCTGCCGGCGACAACCTGGCTACAGACGGCGTTGGCGATGGCCACGCGCACGTCGATTTCCCAGCGTCATCTCCCTATGCCGTTGGTTGTGGAGGCACTCTTATCGATACCGCCAACGGGAAAATTACGGGTGAGGCCGTTTGGAATAACGGCGGATCTGGCACCGGCGGTGGGATAAGCGACCGGTTTGACGCCCCGGGCTATCAAGCGAATGTCCAGTTTCCGCCTTCGGTCAACCCTCGTCAGCGGCCGGGGAGGGGGGTGCCGGATGTAGCGGGTGACGCCGACCCGCAGAGCGGCTATCGAATTGTCGTCGCCGGGAGCGGTGCCACAATCGGGGGGACGAGCGCGGTCGCGCCGCTATGGGCCGGATTGATCGCCCTGATCAATGATGAGTGTGGTCGCCCGCTTGGCTTCATTCAGCCATACCTTTACGGCGCCCCTCAGGCATTCAGCCAGATCACCAAAGGCGACAATAAGGACAACGGCATAGGCTACTCCGCCGGGCCTGCTTGGAATGCCTGCACCGGGCTCGGAGCACCCAAGGGAAAAGACCTTCTTGGTGTGTTCAAAGCGGCAAACAAAAACAGCAATGTTCCCGTCTCATAGAGGCTTGGATCATCCCACTAAGTAGTGGGTTAGCTGAATTCCTGAATACGCTAAAGCCTCTTGGCGTCGATTTTGCCTTAAATGGGGAGCACGATGGGGCTTGTAGTTGCATGGGTCTCCGGAAAGCGACAGGTAACTTACCGCGATCAATCCGGTAATGAACTCACCAAGAAGGACGGCAGTCGCTCCTGGCGCAACAACAACCCAGGCAATATCGCCCGCGGGTCGTTCTCCGAAGCCCATGGGTCCATTGGCGACGATGGCAAATTTGGAATCTTTCCCGACGAGGAAACCGGCTCGACGGCGATTGTCGCTCTATTCACCAGCAATTCCTACAAGAACCTTTCAATTCGCGACGCCTTCTATCGATATGCGCCGCCAGCCGACAACAATGATACCGAAGCCTATATCGCCGCCGTTACGGCCGCCGTTGGTGTTCCTTCCTCGAAGATCGCGGGAACGCTGTCGAGTGCTGAACTCAGTAAGCTCGCGGGAGCCATCAAGGTTCATGAGGGATGGATCGTCGGGACGCAAAGTGGCAGCGCCTCATCGCCACGCGCGATCAGAAGCGCGGCGATCAGCGACATTGTCGAGAAGCTGATCACTGTTGGATCGGATGCCGGTTCGTGTCAGGTGATCCGCGAAAAGGCCCGCAAGGCCATGGTGCAGATTTACGGAAGGCCGACTTTGCACAACGCCTGCGCCTGCACTTTGAGCCTGTTTCTGCAGAGTGCGGGCTATCCACTCGCCAAGATCGTGTATGGCGCAGGTGCACTAGCGCAATATCTCAGGCAACACGGATGGCAAAAGGTCGACGTCGGGAACCAGCAGGCGGGTGACGTCGGCGTCTGCCGGGATGAAGACAAGACAACAGCTGGAGCAGATCACATATTCCTGGTCGTCAAGCGAGTGGACGCTGATCAGATGCTAATCGCGGATAATCAGGAGAGTTTCTCGCCGCATCCTCGATTTGCTTCAGGCAAGGGACACAAGACGCCAGTCGACTTCTTTCTTCGCTATTCAGCCACATCGCCGCTTGCCGCTTTCGTTTCCAAGGACTCAACGGAACTCGATTTCGATGAGGTCGTGACCTTGGACGAAGACACGGATGCTTTGGTGCCGAAGTTCGACGAGCAGGGCGAACCGCTTGCTAGCGGGTGACGGATATCTGTCTTGGGTTGGCTCTGTGGCGGCAGATATCTTCCGTCTGCAGATCCGGATTGACGATTAGGGGAGGATTTGGTGGCCGTCGAACTGGACCTTCACGCCCAACTCCAAGCGCAGATAGAGCGCGATCTCGCGGCATGGAACGATGCCCAGCAGAAGCAGTCGATGCGATATCGGGCCGCAAAAGAAGCGGCAACGGCGCTTCAGGCGGACTTTCATCTAGCGCCGAAACATCTTCTTGCGATCGGCGACTCGTGGTTCGACTACCCTATCGAGGGCAACAATCCGCTGTCCGGCTCTTCCGATATCAAGGTTCAGTTGCAGGCGATCTGCAGCCCATCACCCATCATCTATTCGACGGCGCATCGCGGCGACGCGTCCACCGATGAGATGAGCTTGCCGAAGCAAGAACGTATCCTGCAATTGCTGATGGACAAAACGAAGTGGCCGAACGGAAAGCCGGACGCCATCATCGTGTCTGCGGGCGGCAACGATGTTGCCGGCAACAACTTCTGTATTTTCCTGGATTACAACGATGGAGCAGCAAGCGGCCTGAATGCTCAGCGATACGCCGGCGTCCTGGCTATCGTCAGATCGAGCTATCTTGCGCTGTTTTCATTGCGCGACCGGCATGCACCAGGCGTGCCGATCTACGCTCATTGCTATGATTTCCCGACCCCAAACGGAGTGCCAGCGCCGTGCGGATACGGGCCGTGGCTGAAGCCTTCGTTGGATTTCTGCAATTGGCCGGCTGGCCCGGGCAAGGTGATTGTTCATGACGCTCTGGCCCAGTTCAAAGCCATGCTTGAAGGATTGGCGGCCGATCCCTCGAACAAGTTTCATGTCGTGCCGACGCAAGGGACGCTCAACGACACCCATTGGGCGAACGAACTGCATCCAGACCCGACGGGGTTTAGGATGATTGCGCAGAAATTCGCAACCGCGCTTGGAATGAACCAACTGTCATCAGCGCCCGCGTTAGAGGCCAAGGCTTCTTCCGCGAAGAGATCCACAAAAACCGCAACGACGAAAAAAGCCAAGCCACGAAAGCGGAAACCTGAGCCCGTAGGCGGCCGGTGAGATCGGGCTTGCCAAGAGCCCGGCTTTGCCGGGGAGTGACTGTTTTGGGAAGGGCGTTATGAGGCGGCTGGTCAACCTGGCACTTGCAGTCCTCTTGGCTGGTTGCGCCACAAAGCCACCGACCAGCGCGGAGAGTCTTGTCCAAGTTCCGCTTATTTTGGGCGCTTTAAAGTGCGCCTTCGCAACCGCTCTGATGAAAGAACGAAATCCGGATAAAGTGAAGGTGCTCGAAGGGCAGGTTGCGGCTGGTACTTTGACCCTCAAAATTGTCTATAATCGGTCAAAAGACTTCAGTTTGAAGGGGAAGGCAGCGGCTGGTGGACCCTTCGTGTTTGCTTACTCAGGTGGAACAGCGAGTATTTTGCCCAACTTTTCCGCCTCGGCAGCGGAGACTGGGACGCTCACAACTACCTTGCCGTTCAGGTACTATCTTTATGCCACCAACGCCGACGTCTGCAATCAGGTTGACGCCGCAACACAGCTGAAATTCGGATTTTCTGACTGGCTTGCCGGAATTATCTCCGGTCTGGAAGTCAACTCTCCATACTATCCCTTGGGGCAGGTCGACAATGTCCAGTATGGCGCGGAGTTCGGAGTTACGAAAACTACGAAGGAAGGCGTGGACTTCGACATTGTCTTCCTCTCGGGCTCTGCGAACGCAACTTCCACCAGAAATGACGTTCAATCCATCTCCTTTACGATCGGCCCCCCATCCAAAACAAATGCGGCGCCCGACATCTGGAAACAAACGAGACACTGAGTTGCACGTATCAAACGAGAGGAGATTCCATGGCTAACTCGCCCAAACCGTCGTCGCCGAAGTCGCCGCCCCCGCCCCCACCAAAGCCGGGAGGTATTCCGACCCAACCTGGAGCTTTCCCGGCCCAGGTAGGCGCCGGTTCGCCAGTGGAATCGCGGACCCCCACCAACAAGGCAGTTGCGGCGACGGGTGGCTCTGCCGTCGGCGCGGCGATCTCGACATTGCTTGTCTACGGCATAGAGCTAAACCATGCCCTACCCGACACGGTATCCGGGGCCATCACTACCTTGGTGACCGCGGCTGTTACTCTAGCTGCCGCCTACTTCACGCCGCCTGGAACCAATGAAACCATTATTCTTACTCCTGACGGACCGCGCTCGGCCAGGAGATAGCGGCGAATTCTCGATCCTGTAGAGGTCGGGATTAGCGTGCGAGATCATGAACAAAATCTGCGGAGAGGAGATTTGTGATGGGTAGGATGAAATCACTTTTGTCCGCCGTTGCGCTGGCCGAGTTCGTCGCGCTCAGCGGCAGCGCGTGGGCCGCTGACATCCTGATCGGCGTCGCCGGTCCGATCACCGGTCCGAACGCAGCCTTCGGCGCACAACTGCAGAAGGGCGCGGAACAGGCGGTCGCCGATATCAACGCGGCGGGCGGCGTCAATGGGCAGATGCTTAAGCTCGAGATCGGCGACGACGTTTCCGACCCCAAGCAGGGCATCTCGGTCGCCAACAAGTTCGTCGCCGACGGCGTCAAGTTCGTCGACGGCCACTTCAACTCGGGCGTGACCATTCCTGCGTCGGAAGTCTATGCCGAGAACGGCATCCTCGTCATGACGCCGGCTGCTACCAATCCGAAGCTCACCGAGCGCGGCCTGTGGAACACCTTCCGTACCTGCGGTCGCGACGACCAGCAGGGCAGGGTCGCCGCCGACTACATCGCCGAGAGCTTCAAGGACGCCAAGATCGCCATCGTCCACGACAAGACGCCTTACGGTCAGGGCCTTGCCGACGAGACCAAGAAGAACCTCAACGCCAACGGCATCAAGGAAGTGATGTATGAAGGCGTGAACGTCGGCGACAAGGACTTCTCGGCCCTCATCGCCAAGATGAAGGAAAACAACGTCACCCTGATCTACTGGGGCGGTCTGCACACCGAAGCCGGCCTGATCATCCGTCAGTCGGCGGACCAGGGCTTGCAAGCGCCGCTGTTCTCGGGCGACGGCATCGTCTCCAACGAACTGGCCTCGATCGCCGGCGACGCCGTTGCCGGCACGCTCAATACCTTCGCTCCGGATCCGCGCAAGATTCCGGCCGCCAAGGAAGTGGTGGAGAAGTTCCGCGCCAACGGCTTCGAGCCGGAAGCCTACACGCTCTACTCCTACGCTGCGGTCCAGATCATTGCACGGGCCATCGGCGAGACCGGCTCGGCCGACGACGCGCAGAAGGTTGCAGAGACGATCAAGGCTCACACTTGGCGAACAGCCGTGGGCGACATCGGCTACGATGCCGAAGGCGATATCAACCGTCCGGACTACATCGTCTACAGATGGAAGAAGGGTGATGACGGTAAATATGGTTATTACCAAGTTACCGAGCAACAGCTCGAATGCTGCAGATTAAATACCTGCCAAAAAAGCTGCAAATAGGGCCGGCTAATGAGTATCCTGGAGTTTCATCGTTGGATTGAGGAGCGTAAAGAATTCTTTTTGTCGCTCGGGTGGCTAATCGGCATTCTATATGGCTTGTGGCAATACGTCGAATCGGTAGATCGAGGAAGAGTTGATAAAACTCTCGAGTTTTACAAAGAATATCGTGAAAAAGAGGTAGATAGAGACAACGCCGAGAGCTTTTATATAAGGAAGAATGAGGATATCATAAAGCAGGGTGCGAAAACAGAGAGTGACACCGGGAAAAATATTTATCGTCTTATTTTCCAAGACGGCGAGAAGAATAAAGAAATATTAGACACAATACTTTCTTCGGCTTATTTCTACAACTCAGTTTCCGCGTGCGCGGCGAATAATGTTTGCGATCAGGGTTTGTCGTGTAGATTGTTCGCTAGAAGTATGCATAATTATTATTCTAATTTTGGCGGATTCTTCGATGAGTACAAGAAGGAGTGGTTTGATAACATCACGTCCGATGTAGGTGTATTCTTGGCTTCTGACGATTGCGTTAAAGTGCTGAACGTCCAGAAATATTAGATCACAGCGCCCCGATTGGTCGGTAGCCGACGCGGTTCGGCTAGATAACATGAAAATTCTGTTCGCGGGATTCGAAATCTGGATGTGAGCAAAACTGTGTTGTGCTGCCGCGGCTGGCTGGAGCAGCGGAGGGCCCATATTGCGGACAGCGTCCCGCCGGTTCGATGAGCTCAGGTTGCTTCGCCCGCCACCAAACTCAATTGATGCATCATCCAAGCCTCATCGGTCAAACATAGTAGAGCGCTTTGGCCAAAGGCTTGATGCGCGAAAACTGCCCCCTCCATAAATTGCCGTTGATGGCCGGCAAGACTCAGGTTCTCACTCAGCCGGCCCTCCAGTGCCGGCTGGGAGTTCTGCGATCCTCTCCCCTGACATGCCTCGACGAACCAGTTCTCCGATGAAGCGGGCGAATGGAACGATATCGAGGTCGGTGCTCGCGCGCTCTAGGGCGGCCATGTAGTCAGCGCGACGTTGGACTGGAATGACAGTCCAGGGATAACCGCCGGCAGCCATCATGACATTCATCAGGAACCGTCCCATGCGACCATTCCCGTCCATATAGGGGTGGATGTAGACGAAGATGAAATGGCCAAGCACGACGCGTACCGCGGGATGTTCGTCCTGTTCGAGCATCTCGAAAAAGACCGGCATCGCATCGCGCACCGCGTTGGGGGGCAAAGGAACATGCATGGAATTGCGGATGAACACGCGCTCGCTGCGGTAACCCGCCAGATCGGCGGGTTTGACGATGCCTGCGGTAACGCTGGGGGCGAACAGCTCGCGGTACCATCCCCCGTGGTCATCATCCACGACTCGGCCGGGGTTTTCGTTGGCAAGGACTGACGTGACACTACGTTTTACCGCTTCGAACGCTTGATAATAGCCGCGCGCCGCGAGTGCATCCCGGTGCTCGCCGTCTTGCGCATCTCTGTCGGGATTCCAGGTCCCGCTGCGTACCCGATCGATCAGCTCGGGGCTAACCCGGTAACCTTCGATGGATAGCGAATGATAGGCGTCGGTGGCATAGACGTCGTCGACGCGATGAAGATAGCCCTCGACGTCGTTGGGGCGTCCTGGCGGCTCGGGGAAGTTGTCGACGACCGCACCGCGCATCTCCTGCCACATCAGCCTGATTCGACCGGCGTAGGGCGAGGTTTCGCGGCGTGGTAAGTTCAGTTCCAGTTGTGTGTCGAATGGATCGGTTTCACGGACCAGGAAATCGGCGGCCCGCATGCCGCGAACGATGTCGTCTGCGATCCGTTCTCGGCCGATGTTGCGGAACGCACCGGCGAGCCGGCCGGCAATTATAGTATGGCCGCCCTCGAGCAGACGGGTGAGAATGTCCGATGCGTCCGAAAACATTGCCAACGCGGTTCGGGCGTCGGTCGGTTTTTGCGTGAAGAAGCCGGGGGAGACTTCGACGAGGGCCGACGGCAACGCGTAGAGGCGAAGGCCGTCTATCTCGGTCACATCTCGTGCAGCCGGCATGCTGGCCCGTGTATCGAAGATCGAGGTGCCATACAAAAGCGCGGTGGGCTTATTGCCCCCTGCCGGGGATCGTACCAACAATTGCTGCGGGACGGTGCGATTGCCGGCTTGAAAAGAAAGGGAGGGTTCAGGTGCGAGGCACCAGCGTTGCCGAAGCGATCACCCAAATAGCTGGCGCAGAAATCCCAGAATGAGGCGTACCAGCTGGTGGTCTCACCTTGCCGCTGTTGTGGATTGGACGGGATATACCAGCCTTTCATGACTTCTTGGAGGAAACCGTTTTTGACCAGCCGTTCTCGATGAGTACGTGACAGATCGGACGAACGCAGGGCTACGATGTGTCGATCCTGCAGTGTCTTCAGCGCGGCGAGCGACTCTGCCAGCTTCTCGTTGGGGAGTGCCATTTCGTTTGGTCCATAGGGTTTTGCGTTGCGCGACGGTTAGGTTTTTATGTTGCACGCTTTTTAGGGGATTAAGCTGTACGTCTATTAGGTTATCATGTTGCACCAGTCATAGGGTATTGTGCAATACCCTAGCCCACGTCGTGGGACTACGGTTGTGTCGCCGTCCCCTTCCGTCCCATAGGGGTTTCCCGGTCCGCCGGCGGCGCGACGACAATTTTTGAAACGACACGTCGCAATGGCCGCCGCGACGCCGCCGGTTGCCGAGGACGATGGCGTGGAGCGTGCCGATACCGATCTTCTCAACGCCACTGCATAACTCAACGGGACTGTTGCCGAAGGTCGCCGGACTTTGCTACCGAAACCCAAGATGCTTTTGAACCGCTCATTATGACGGTTGAGCGCCATTGATCTGGTGCTGGCATTTGCCCCGAGCTTCCGTTCGGGTCCGGGAGCGCCCAGCATGGCATTTCGATTTATCCATACGGCCGATATCCATCTCGATTCGCCTTTGCGCTCCCTTGCGCTACGCAATCCCGAGCTTGCCGAGCTCGTCGGAGATGCCAGCCGCCAGGCATTCGTCGCTGTCGTGGATCTGTGCCTGGCGGAGCGTGTCGATGCTCTTGTGATCGCCGGCGATCTTTACGATGGCGACCAGACTTCGATGAAGACGGCGCGCTTTCTGGCTTCACAGATGACGCGCCTTCATCAAGCTGGTGTCAGGATCTACTTGATCCGCGGAAATCATGACGCCATGTCGCGGATTACCAAGCAGCTCGTGCTGCCCGACACGGTGACCATCTTTGGCGGCCGCTGCCAATCCGTGATCCAGTCTGGCACCGCGATCGACGTAGTCTTCCATGGGCTGAGCTTCGCCAATCCCAAGGCGCCCGAAAGCCTGCTGCCCAAATATGCTGCCCCGCAAGAGGGAGCTGCGAACGTCGGCATCATGCATACGAGCCTGGCCGGCTCCCCAGGTCATGACGTTTATGCCCCTTGCAGCGTCGCCGACCTCCATAGCCACGGCTTCGACTATTGGGCGCTTGGCCATATCCACCTTCGCCAGGTTTATTCTGGTGCGAGCACGCTCGTGATGCCAGGGATTCCTCAAGGGAGGGACATCAATGAGGCGGGCGAGAAATCGGTCACGCTGGTCACCATTCGCGACGATCGCTCCGTCGAGATGGAGGAGAGGCTCACCAGTGTCGCGCAATTCGAACGCGTGAGTGTCGATCTGACCGGGACGTCCGAATGGAGCGAGGCCATCATCCGCATCCGGGCAGGCCTGGAGCAATCGCGCCAGGGTGCCAGATCGCGCTACCTTGTTGCCCGCCTAAGTTTGGTTGGCACAACTGCCCTTTCATGGTTGCTGATGCGCGACCGGGAGCTGACCATCGCGGAAGCCGAACAGGCAGCGGAACAGGTGGGCGACACCTGGGTCGAGAAGCTGGAGCTTGGTCTTTCGGCTCCCGCTGTCTCAGACGTGGGAACTGTTGCCGATCCTACTTTGGAACTTGCACAGTCCATGCGTGCCAATGCGGGCTCTGAAGCGTTTCGAGCAGAAGCGCGGGAATTCGTGTTGAAGACGATCGCGGACCTACCCCCCGATGCGAGGGGGTTCGCGGGCAAGGACGAAGCAGGTCTCGAGCAGTTTCTCGACGACGTGCTTGCCGGAAGCGTTGACCTGGTCACGGCGAGGCTCAAGGCAGGTGCGACACGATGAGATTGCGGCGCCTTGACCTGACCCGCTACGGCAAATTCACCGATAAGGCGATCGACTTTGGAGAGAAGCCGGCTTCAGGCCCAGATTTTCACATCGTCTTCGGCCTGAACGAGGCCGGAAAGTCGACCGCGCTTTCCGCGTACCTTGATCTGCTCTTCGGCATCGACGAGCGCAGCCGCTATAATTTCCTGCACGACTATAGCTCGATGCGCATCGGCGGACTGCTCGAGTTCGAGGGGCAGGCGCTTGCCGTTTCACGCACCAAAAGCCGCAGCAACTCGCTGCATGATGCCGAAGGCCGGCCACTGAGCGAGATTGCCATCTCCGCGCACCTCGCGGGCTTGTCCCGGGATGCCTACAGCAGCATGTTCTCGCTCGATGACGAGACGCTGGAAGCGGGCGGCAAGGCGATCCTGGAATCGCGTGGCGATCTCGGCAAGCTCCTTTTCACCGCCGGTGCTGGGCTCGGCCATGCCAGCGATGTCCTGGCCGCCTTTGAGACGGAGGCAGACGGGCTTCACCGAAAACAGGCCCAGACGACCGAAGTCGCGCTGCTGAAGAAGCGCTTCGCGGAGCTCAAGTCACGCAAGGAGGCGATCGACACGCTGGCCTCGACATTCGAGGCGCTTGAGGCGGAACGGCTCGAAGCCCAGGAGAAGTATGATCGCAGCCTGGCTGAGCGCGCGGCGTTGTCGGCGCGGCTCGCCACGATCGAGGGATATGCGCGCGCCGCGCCGCTGCTCGCCGAAATCAAACGCAAGGCAAGCAGGCTGGCCGAGCTGCCGGACATGCCGTCCCCTCCCAGGACCTGGAGTGGGAGCGTCGCTGAATTGATCGATCAGGATGCACGCTTGAGAACCCGCCTCCTGGCCAATGCTGATGAGATCCACCGTGCAAAGGCAAAGATTAAGGCAATCGCTGTCGACGAGACCGTGCTGGCGATCTCGGAGCAGGTGCGAGGACTTGCCGACCGCAAGGCGCGCTATCTGTCCGCCGGCATGGACCTGCCGACCCGCAAGATGGAAGTCCAGCTGCTTGACCAGACGGTGGCCAACTGTCTCGCCGCGCTTGGAAGGTCGGCCGAACAGGATCCATCCCGGCTCATCCTGCCGGCCGTCGTGGTCGGCACGCTTCGCACCATGGTCGAACAGCGCTCCGGCATCACGACGAGCCTGCGGATGGCCCGCGATGAGGCCGCTGCCGCGCTCGACCGGCTCAATGCGGCCCGATGCCGCGTTGGCGAGGAGAGGGCGGTGCCCGAGCCCGCAAGAGCCAGGCTGATGGCGGCTGCCTCGGAAGCCAAGACCAGCGGTCACAAACGCGAAATCGCAGAGGCGCGCGCTTTCGAGGACGAGCGGCAAACGAGACTGGACGATGCGATGCGGCGCCTTCGGCCGTGGTCGGGAGATGCGGAGGCACTTTCGAACAAACCGGTCCCAATGCCGACACAGATCGCTGCCTGGAAGAAACTTGCAGCCGACCTTCAAAGGGACAAGGCAGTCCTTTCCGAGCGTCTGGCTGAGCATGAACAGAGCCGGATCTCGACGTCGGGTCGTCTGGCTGTTGTCCGCGCCTCGGCCGCCATCGCCGACGATGAAACCGCTGCAGCCATTCGCCGAGACAGGGACGAGGCTGGCGAAATCACCGGGCGGACCTCAAGGCCGAAACGGCGGACGTGTTCGCCGCGGCACTGGCCAGGGACGATCATGTCGGCGCTGCGCGGTTGGCTCACGCCGGCGAGCTCGCGGACCTACGCGCAATCAAGCAAAAGGTGGCCGAGACCGAAGCGGCGATCGAGCGCGTCAGTGCCCAGCTCGGCGACGTGGAGAAACGCGCCGAAACGGCCTCAATTGAAATCAAACGAATGGCTAGCGCCCTGCTTGAGGATTGCCAGGCGCAGTCGCTCGACCTTTTGCTCGGGCTTCTGGAGGAGCGGCTGTCCGCGCGCGCTGACGCGCTTGGCGCTTTTGACGACATCCTGCTCGCACGTGCACGGATTGAATGTGCTACAGCCGAAGGAGAGCGGCTCCATCTCGGACTGGCCTCGGCTCTTCGAAGCGTTGGAATTCAGCCGGAAGCCGGTGAGGCCCTGGAGGCCATGGTTGTCTCCGCCGACCGCTTTCTCGACCGACAGGCGAAGATCGACGCGGAACGCGCGGAAGCGCTAAGAAGCGTCGCCGCGAAGGAAGAGGAGCTGGGCGCCAGACGGCTGGCCGTTGAAATTGCCGAGCGGCGGGATGTTGCATGGCACGCCGACGTCAATGAAACGCTGAAGGGGACCTGGCTCGAAGATGGCATCGCCGGAACCGGGCTCGGCAGCGTGCTCGATCAGCTGTCGGACCTGTCAAAGGCCTTGCAGGATCGGGAGCCATGCGTACGCGCATAGGCAAGATGGAGGCGGATAGGACTGGCTTTGCTCAAGAGGTGGCTCGGCTTGGTGCGCAGGCCGGGGATCCCATAACCGACGAGGCGCCGGAACAGGCGAGCGTCAGGTTAGCCGAGCGTCTGGAGCAAGCCGCGCGCGCGCGTGAGGCGCGGGCGCATCTCCTCCTGGACGTTCAGAAGTTGCAAGACGTTCAGGCGGTATTGAGCGCCGAGATGGCGGTATACGAGACGACCAAGCAGCAGGTGCTCGACGCTTTCGGGGTGAAAACTCTGCCCGAGGTCGCAGAGCGCGACGAACAACTTCGCGAGCGAGACAGCCTCCTGAGCGCGGTGGCCGAGCTTGAAGAACGTCTGACGGGCGACCTCGCCCTTGAGGACTTCGCCCAGGCGCGCTCATTGCTGGAGAGCGTCGATCTCGACGGATTGGCAATTGAAAAGGCGGAAATCGAGCGGCGCCTCACCGACCTCGATGAAGCGTTGCAACAGCAGGTCGTCCGGCGTACCCGGGCGACCGACAAGCTCGATGCGATCGGCGGCGACAGCCAGGTCGCCCGGATCGATGCGGAGCGCCGGACAGTTCTTCTCGAAATCGAGGAGAAGGCTGCCCGCTATATTGAGTTGAAGCTCGGCGTCATGTCGGCGTCGAGCGCGCTCCGGGTCTACCGCGAACGTCACCGCTCTGGAATGATGAGCCAGGCCTCCGACGCCTTCATACTGATCACGCGCGGCCAGTACACAGGCTTGACCACCCAGCCGGTGAAGGGCGGCGAGGTTCTTATCGCCACGCAGCGGGACGGCCAATCGAAGGTCGCAGACGCTTTGTCGAAAGGCGCGCGTTTTCAGCTCTACCTGGCTCTACGGCTCGCCGGCTACTATGAGTTTGCCAAGCTTAGGCCGTCTGTTCCGTTCATCGCCGACGACATCATGGAGACCTTCGACCATCTCCGGTCGGAGGAAGTTTTCCGCCTGTTCGGGGAGATGGCCAGTGTTGGCCAGGTCATCTATCTCACCCACCACCAGCACCTATGCGACATCGCCAAGTCGGTCATCCCTAACGTCTCCATCCACGAGCTCGGGTAATCCAAACGGCATTGTTGTTGGTCCGTTCTGGCGACGCAACGATGCGCGACACCGAGCTTGTCAGGTGAGGGCGCTCACGTCTCCGTAAAGTTTGCGGAGATGCTCGTCCGACATATCGAGGATCGGCTCATACATGAACGCATTGAGATGAATGTTCTCCGGGGTCATCAGGACGACTTTGTCGAGGACGCGTAAGGAGGGATCGGTACCGAACTGTTTCCTATAGCGGCCTAACAACTTCGCTGTCTGGTTCTGGGCGATGGTCGCGAGAAAAGCATCGTCGCCGATTTTTGCCGCCATAAACTGTTCCGCCTTAAGTCGGATTGCGACGGCGAGCACGATCTTATTTTCGAAATTGGCGCCGTCAGGAGCCCCGAGACAACTATCGGCTGCCGTATAGATTCCGGTAAGGACAGGGGCAGAACGGTCACCGGCTGGCGCCAGCGCCGCGCCAAAAAGACCGTGATAGATGCTGTCGAGATCGACCTCCGCAATATTTGCAGTGTCGGCTTTCCAGTGCAGCAGCGAAGTGAGCTTCAGATACTCTGTATCCTGATCTCCCTTCGTGAACTCGATCAGGTTGCGCATGAAGGGGACAGAGGCGATACGCTTCTTGGGGTCGTCGAAAAAATGCGCCTTCCAGTCGTTGACGAAGATATTGTCGATGCCGGCGGCCTTCGAAAGCGTTATGCCGCTGCTGTTGCGGGATACCATCAGGCAGTTGCCGTAGCCGACAAACCGGCTCTTAATTGTCCGGAAAAAATCGAAGTTATGAGTGAGGATTACCTGTTGAAAGTGCTGATCCTCGGCGACGTCTTTCAGGTACTGAATGATAGCGTACTTGTTCTTGTAGTCGAACGAATCTGCAACGTCATCGACAACCATCAACGTCTCCTGGCCCATCTGCTGCCGAACCCTGATGTCGAATATGATGTTGAGGATATAGAGCGCCTTCTTCTCGCCAGTGCTGAGCGTGGCTAGCAAGTCCGCGTGCTCGACGGACGCCGTATCGGCCCCGTCTTCAAATGTAAATCCGACACTGAGTATCGGCTCCTGCCCGAGCACAACCTCGGTGAAGTTCTTCGGCACCAGCTTGAACGGCACGAAGAAACGGTCGTTAAAAATCTCGATGACTTCCGCCCACTGCGTGCGCTCCTTGGCTGCCGCGGACTCAATTTCCTCCCGGCGTTTTTCCGCCGCTTGGAACTTCGCTACGACGTCTTTGTAGAGGTCGAGGAATGTAAACAGGTAGGACTTCCAAACCTCCTCCTTAAAGGCCGGCATGTTGGACAGGTGGGGCAGAAGCTCCTCGTTGTCCGAAAGATATGTCTCGAACTGCCTCACGTTAACGTTCTTCTGTATTAGTTTCTCGACGGCTGCAAACTTCTTACGCAGCTCAGGATCGTTCGAGATTGCCTCCTTTTCCTTCTCCACCAGTTCCTTGAGCTCCTTTTCATTTGTGATCTCAAGCTTGGCGCCGGAATTGAGATTGATCGAGTGTTTGGCTCTGAAGAACCCGTTGTCAGCGAGGGTCTTGGCAATCTCCGAGGCATTGTAGTAGGTAAACGTACCCTTCTTGAAGTAGGTCGATTTGGCGATCAGCTGATTGTATTGTTTGATGTAGTTGTCGATGCTCGCTTTCACATTCTTGTCGTCGAGCATGGTCAGGACCTTGTCGTCGAAAATGACGTCGTACTTCACCGAAGAAAATGGCGCCGTCTTCTGCTTCAGAAGCTCGTCTTGGACACGTAGCAGTGCCCTGTAGAACTGGTTCCCATCCTGGGTGAAAGCTGACGAAATCTCGTGCTCGAGGTCCTTCTTGGAGCGCGTGTGCTCTTTCAAGGCGGCAATAAGGCGCTGTTTAGCTTCCTCGAAACCAGTGTTCAGGCGTTCGTACTCTTCGCGTAACTTACTATTGACCAGCAGCGTCGACGTCTTTTCGTTGTGCCCGAACACCTCCTCGTAGGGAAGAACGACCATGACGCTTTGAGGCGCCAACGGCGCCCCTTTTTCGTCGGCAATCACGCGTTTGTTTGCCCGGTCTTTGAAGATGCGGTCACCACTCTGTTCGCCGGCAGCAACATCCTGAAAGGTCTTGGCTAGCGATGATTTCATGGCGCCGTTCGGTGCGTAGATCGCGATGGCGCTGGTCTTCCGGAAGTCGAGCTCCTCTTTTAGCTTCTTAATCCCGTAACAATGCTCGAGATCCATTAACAACTTTTCCATGATGCCCCCCTGAAATGACCCCGACGCTATCACCGGCGACAGCGGCGTGAAACTGCTCCGGCGAAGATGACTGTGTATCGAGTCAGCGTTCCAGTGTTTTTTTGCTTGCTGGTGAACGAAAGGAGTCGGACGTCGTGATGTGACCGGGTTTGGCGCGAAACTAAGACGCAGGTTCACGATTTGTGCTTCGAAAGTCGCATAAAAGGGCAGTCTGGTGTGCCTTCCAGAATTATCTGTCGTCGGCGTCCAGAATTATTTGTCGTCAGCCGGACTGCTAAGTGGCTCATAACCCAAAGCTTTCTCCC
>NZ_LPWA01000158.1 GCF_001510895.1 Mesorhizobium loti
TGAGCAGCGCATCGACGTCTCCCACGCAATGATCCTCGTCGCCATGGGTGGCAATTTGCTCAGGCGAAATGCCCATCCGTGAATTTCAAAACGGACTCTTAGCCACCCGCCGTCGACTCTGCCAGACCTTGGGTGCCTTCATTGGGATCTGGTGAAGGTGATCTTCCGCCACGAGTGCAGAGCAAAAAGCAGAGCGAACGACAGCAAGCCTACACGGTTCGGTCTGATCAACATTGGAATCCTCCAGCTTATCGTCTCGCTTTCCGCCATCCGGCAGCTCGTGCGTCTGCCTCGCTACAGAACCACCGCTCGCCCTTCAGAAGGTTGATCTGAGTTTCGGAGTAATATTCTTGGCCCGGCACATGGTAGATGCGCTCGCCGCCGTAGTAGCTAATGTTCCCCTTGATGTTGCAGCTGGTGAACTCGGGGCCAATCTGGATCGCCAGACCGATGCCGAGCAGCGTCAGTAGACCGATGAGCCCAACCCACCATTGAGCTCGTTCCGGCGGTCGCCTGCGCCGACGGTACCGGCGCCTGTTATATTCGTTGTCCGCGACATCGACGTAGCGCCGGCCTGAGGAAGGACCGGCTGCCCGTCTATGCGGTCGTGAGCCCATCTCAGCGGCCTTCGCAGCCGATACCGTCGTGGTCTCCGTCTAGGCGGTTCGGATCGCCTCCTGTGACGACCTGTTGATGCACGACAGGATTGTTACCTGGCCCGCCTGCGCAGTCGAGATCGGCGCCGCCCCGCTGGGCGGATGCGGCCTGCTGCGGTCCACCGCGATATCGTTGAACGACCGCAACCATCCTTTGGCCGTCGCCTTCGATCTTGATGTTGTTCGATGCGGGATTATAAGGGTCGACCGTCTGCAGGAGCGGGTTCTGCCGGTTCGAATCGCCAGAGGCCAACGTCGTTGTGTCGTAATTGTTGAGATAGTCAGCCGCGCAGCCCGATACTGCGAGCATGGCCGAGAAACAAAATACAGTTCGCCGATACATTGCCCCAATCCCCTTCAGAGGACAATGACACGGCGGGCTCTATTTTGCAAACATGCTAATAATATGTCGAGAGCTCCAGCTGGCGAAGGCGGACGATGGCGAAGCCTCCGCGTCAACAGTAGGTGGACAAATTCTGTTAGCGGTTGAATGCGTGAGTTGCGAAAATCACGAGATGTCACCAATCTGGTTACACCTGTTGTCGGATACGGGAGCACTAACTTCCTCCCTGTTCGCCAGTGCTAGCCAAAGAACACTAGGATAGCAGCCTGACTCCTCAGCGGCTCATACCGGCCAAACCTGCACGCCACCCTGCTTTTGGCAGGGTGGCCGCTTGCTGCCGTTTATAGGCGGTTAGCCACGTGACGCAGTTCACAAATCGCTAATCAAACTCCGTGGTAGGCTTGTTGCGAGGAAGTTTGCCGACAGTTCAACCTTGGGAGGCGGATGACATGCCTGGTGGTGCAAAAGAAGACGCAGAAATGAAAGATGTCTTCGGAAAGGACTCTGACCAGTTCGGCGAAACTAGCTTAGCGAACGCCTGGAAGGGCGGAGGCCCCATGGTCGACGGCGGAATGCAGGATTTTACCACGGTCTACTTCGCATCATGTCAAGATTGCCCGCGGGCCGGAGGTTGGATTGGACCAAATCGGCCAACGCGAGAACAGGCTCAGGCTGACGCTGACGCGCATAATGAGAGCCATCCGGGTCACAGGGCTGGAGTGGCCTAATCGTACAATCGCGCGGCCATTGCCGCAGTGACAACCACCGTCCGGTAGCCGCGCGAGGCCCGTCTCTCGAAAGGAGGCGGGCTTTTTCGTGCGCTCGCACAGAATTTTTTCGGCACGACAGTCCTATGGTGCGATATGGCGGATCGCCTAAGCGATCCGGCTTTCACAAGAAATGGACGCTGAAAATGATGACTTCAACATTGCCGCTGCACGGTGGCCTAGTCGAAATCGCGAACAAGATTGCGGAGCGTCACCGACACGTCAGTTTTATCAGTGGGCGACTGGGCAGATTTCACCCGGTCGTAGACGGCTCAGCCATGTGTCCTGCCTGTCAGATTCTAAGGAACAAGCTGTCGACGCTGGCCGCCGTTGGGGATAGATCCGACGACACGAGCACATATGAATGCAGGCAGTGCCGTGAGCGATACCGTGTAGGGCGATGATGGCCTAGACGGAAGCTTCGGAATGCTCGAGAAAATCGTCTGGTGGATGAGGCGCTTGCGGGAGGAGGATCTCGATGCCCTGCTTGATTTCGGCTGGGACATCGAAGGAGTGCCGGAACTCGCTGACGTTCCTCGCAGCTACAGCCGTCAGAAGCGAAGGCGCGCCACGCTCGCGCCGCGGCGCCCGGGTGAGGAGCGGCTGACAAGCCGACGTTATTCGAACCCATATGCGAATGTTCCGGGAATCCTACCGCCTCCAGGTGGAGGCAAGGCACTGGCGATAGCTGCCGAATGATCCGTTGCTGACGTGGAGGAACAGTGAAACAATTCTACGCAGGATCCCCCACGGATGAGAGAATGAAGAAGAATCGGCTCGCCCTGTATACTTTCGGCACGTTCCGAGCGCCCGCCATCCGGCTGCGCGCCGGCGAGAGCGTGACGCTGTATTCATTTACGGCGGTTCACGAAGTGCTCGATCTCGGTCCAGACGACGTTGCAAAACGCGCGAAGGCCGACGCCGACTTCGCGGTTCATCAGGCGCGCTGGGATGCTGCCGACAAAGATATTGGCTATTCGGCGGCGTTGCGGGCCGAACGCGAGGTCGCCGATCGAGCTGAGGACCTGCTTGAGGCACTGTTCAAAACCCCCGCTACTTCTCTCGCCTGTGTGGCAGCCAAGCTCGATGCCGTGCTGAGGGAAGGGGAGGTTTCGGAGGACGGGATGGGTTTCCTTGGCCGCAGATCCGCTCGGCCTTCGACGATGTTAATCGGATCGGCCGGCAAAGGGAGCCGAGCCAGACAAGTCCAAAAGGGCTACGCCAACCGAAGCCTCGCCGAAAGGGAGGTGGTTGGGGGCGCAGCATGAAAAAGATTGCCGACGGATCGCCCATCGCCGTCGAAAGTGCTCCTTCCTGTGGCAGGATGCGGATTCATTCGGCGCCAGTTTGACATCCCTTGGTTGGACCGGAAACGAGGCAGGCCCACCGCCTCGCGATTGGTCCGTCACGGACGCCATCGACATGGCAAAAACACTGTGGGGGAACGAGGCTTCAACGGTTATCGCCTGGGCTGCCCTGACGGCCCATTGTGAGGGGAACATGCCCGAATACCGATTCTTGTTTGCAGTGTTCTCGCACCTTCGGGCTGACTCATCCGATTCCGAGCGGGAAGCGACGATCGCGCCGGCTCGCCAGCGCTCTTTCGACTGAGCGCCTTCGTGTTCAGTGCGAGCTTGGTCTGTTTCACAGTAGGGGTCTGGACTGGCTACAGCCAGTCCAGACCCCTACTGCTTCGCGGTGACGCTTGCCGCGTCAGGCTTGATCGGCCGATTTCGTCCCGGTGCAGGGTAGGGAAGCAGATAAAGGAGCCGTGTGAGCAGGGTCGCTCGACCGTCCCAGTAGCCAGCTCGAGTCATTTTCTCGGCTTTCCGGCATGAGTTCTGCATCTGCGCAATTCGGTTGCGACAATCTTCGCCAGCCAATCTTGTCAGGTTTGCGCCTATCCGATTTCTACGCCGGGGCGTCCCAATTGCACGATCGACGAAGCGAGCCTCTTTGATGGCGATGCTCGGCTTCGTGAAGCCGGCACAAGACAAATGCAATGGTCCATCTTCCCGCGAAGGCGTCCCAGCGGTAGCGTCGCAGGTCGATGTCGTGATGATCTGACTTAGACTAGGTCGGCAAGCCGCACGAGCACGAAACGCGGCATGCCCGATTCTTCGCGAGCGGTGTGAGAAAGAAGCCCGCCGCCAATACGACGGCGGGTCAAGTTGTGCCCCGGTCTAGTTTTGCTGTTTCCCGGAGTAACAATCCAAAACACATCGTGGGGTGCACGCTTTGACCTGACGCATATTCAGCGTATCGTTGAAAGTTTAGAGATAGCTAATATTTACGGATCGTTACAGACTGGTAAGAGTTGCATAGATAGGATCGCATGGTGGACCGTCACCTAAGCATGAGCAGCAAGGATGTCGCGTGCAGAGTTTCCTCTGGATGAACTGACAAGGTCATTTTCGAAGGACGATGCGGATGCCGTCCGTCTTGTGTTGGACGCCGTACCCCATCCGATATTCGTCAAGAACGAACAATCCCGCTTCGTCCTGATGAACCGAAGCATGTGCGATTTCATGGGGCGCTCCTATGAGGAGCTGGCTGGCCGTACGGACTATGATTTCGTCCCGAAGGAGCACGCAGACGTGTTCCTGCATATTGACCGGTTGGTGCTTGAAACTGGCGAGGTCAACGAGAACGAGGAACTGATCCAGGGACCGGATGGGGAAATCCGCACGCTGGTGACACGCAAGGCACGAGCCTCGCTGCCTGACGGCGCACAGTTCGTGGTCGGTTGCATCACCGACATTACGAGGCTGAAGCAGCATGAGGCGTCGCTGCAGCTGCT
Organism: Mesorhizobium loti; assembly: GCF_001510895.1. GTDB lineage: Bacteria > Pseudomonadota > Alphaproteobacteria > Rhizobiales > Rhizobiaceae > Mesorhizobium > Mesorhizobium loti_A. The sequence continues at coordinate 4,567 of NZ_LPWA01000158.1, forward strand.
TTTCGAGGAGAACCCACTCCCGATGTGGGTCTTCGAGCGAGGTACTTGGCGGTTCCTCGCCGTCAATCAGGCCGCAATCGAGCACTACGGCTACACACGCGAACAGTTCTTGGCGATGTCCATCCTCGACATAAGGCCGCAGGAAGACCTCGCCCAATTCCGCAAGATCGTCGGTACCGGCAAAGGCTCGCACGCCAGCGGACGCAGTTGGCGTCACGTCAGGGCGGACGGCAGCGTGATAGACATCGTCGCCTATTCCAAGCCCATCGAATACGACGGCAAGCCCGCGTTTATGGTTGCAGTCATCGACGTCACGGACCGCAAGCGGGCCGAAGATAATTTGCGCCGCACCAGGGAGTTCCTTGACTCGGTGATCGAAAACATTCCGGTCATGCTCTTCGCCAAGGAGGCAGGCCAGCACCAGTATGTCTTGATGAACCGGGCAGGTGAGGAACTTCTAGGCATTCCTCGTGGGGAGGTGATCGGCAAAACGGACGCCGAGCTGTTTTCGACCGAGCATGCCGAGGCGTTTCTTGTCCGTGACCAGGAGGCTTTGCGCTCCGACACAGTCCAAATCGCTACGGACGAAAAAGTTCCCACGCGACACAAGGGCGTACGCGATCTCATAACCCGGCGATTGGCCGTCGAAAGCCAGGACGGCAAGTCGAAATACGTGCTGGCAGTGGCTGAGGATGTCACCGATCGCAAGCGAGACGCTGAACGGCTCGCCTATATGGCCACGCATGACGCGCTGACGGATCTGCCCAATCGGAGCGCACTCGTTGCGCACCTCGAATTTACGCTCGAGCGGGCGACGTCCGGCAGAGAAAGCTTCGCAGTCATGCGCGCTAGCATCGACGGGCTCAAAGAGGTCAATGACGTCTTCGGTCCCGTCGTGGCAGACGCGCTTCTTAAGGAGGTGTCCCATCGCCTGAGGCCCGCCGCGGGCAAGCACTTCCTCGCGCGGACCGGCGGCGGAAAGTTCACCGTAATCGTGAGCGAGGGTCCACACCCTGGTTCGTCGGTCGCGCTGGCTGACCGGTTGCTGGCGACCATCGGTCGCGAGTTCGAAATCGACGGCCAGACGCTGCGCGTCGGCCTGAGCATCGGCATTTCCTTCTTCCCCGATGACGCGACGGACGTCGCAACTCTGCTAAGCAATGCCAACGCGGCTCTCGATCGCGCGAGATCGGACGGTCACGGCGTCTTTCGGACGTTCGAGGCCGATATGGACCGCAAGCTGCGCGAAAAGCGCGCCCTCGAGCAGGATCTGCGCTCCGCCCTCGCAGCGGGTGAGATGGCGCTTCACTATCAGCCGCAAGCGGACGCAACGGGTGAGATCGTGGGCTTCGAAGCGTTGATCCGCTGGTCCCACAGGACAAGGGGAGCGGTTCCGCCTCCCGAATTCATTCCGCTGGCTGAGGAGACCGGCCTTATCATTCCGATCGGCGAATGGGTGTTGCGGGAGGCCTGCCGCGAGGCGGCCTCATGGTCAAAGCCCATCCACATCGCTGTCAATCTTTCGCCGGTGCAGTTTCGCCAGGGCGATCTTCCGAACCTGGTGCACTCGGTCCTGTTGGAGACAGGGCTCGCTCCTGGACGGCTCGAACTCGAAATAACCGAAGGCGTCCTTTTCGACGACTTCTCGCGTGCGAGCGCGACCCTTAGGCGCCTAAAGTCGCTGGGCGTGAAGATCGCCCTCGACGACTTCGGAACCGGATACTCGTCACTGTCCTATCTTCAGGCTTTCCCATTCGACAAGATCAAGATCGACAAGTCCTTCGTCTGGATGATCAGGAAGAACGCGCAGTCGTCCGCTATCATTAGCGCGATGGTCGGCCTTGGCCGAGGTCTCTCGATGAACATCATCGCGGAGGGCGTCGAGACATTGGAGCAGATGAACTTCCTAAGAGAGCACGGGTGCCACGCGTTGCAGGGCTACCTCATCGGCCGGCCACAACCTATCGAGCACTATGCCAAGGAGATCGGCAGGGCCGCAGCCGATTCGCGCGTGGCAGGTCGACTTCGCCGGCAGTAGGTTGGCCCGACACCTCTATCTTGCTGAGCGGCCAGACAGGGTGCCCTGGCAGCCTGTCCTCGATAAGCGCATCGGTCAGCACATCACCGGGCTCGCTCGCGACAGCGGTGGCATCGAATGGAGTTTCGGTAGATGACAGGCCCTGGGGCTATAAGCACGCGGCGACATTGCCTTGCAGTCATCCACGGCAGTCTCATGCCCCGTCAGCTAAGGGTGGCCCGGTAATCTCCATATCGAATTGGGCGGCGATCGCTTTGATCTGTGCGAGATCGCGCGGAATCTCCAACCCCCGTGCGGCAACCATCGGGAAAAAGCTTTCGAGACCACCAGGGGACAGAATGGCGATCCAACGTGCACGCTCAGCGACGACGAACGTGTGCTCAACGCCAGCGGGAATGTAGAATACGTCTCCGGCGGTACGTTCGGAAGTCTCCCCGGCACACCAGAAGCGTAGCCGCCCTTCCTCGACCCGCTATTTTTCGATACGGAGTTCATTAATTAGCTGCTGTTGATGTTTAATTTCAGCAACAAGCTGGTCTTTTGTCAGGGACCGCAACTCCCTGTCTGCTTCCCCATCCATAGCGCCGCCCCTAAGCTTTTAGGGGAAGTAGGGTCCGTCGCGCCGTGCATCATGTCAAGGCCACCACCGCCCCATGTGGAGCATTCGCATAACTGTAATGCTTAGTGATCTCTAATGTTCGCTAAGCGATTGAAAAACAAAGATAAAAGAGGAGTGGCTGGGGCGCAGGATTCGAACCTGGGAATGTCGGTACCAAAAACCGATGCCTTACCACTTGGCGACGCCCCAGCAGCCGGGCTGGTGCCCGCTGCGCGCGGCCTTATAGGACGAGGCGGGAGAAAGCTCAATGCCATGATCGCGCCTGGGTACGCCTGATCCACGGGTCAGAATGTCGCTTCGCCGCCGAGCGGTTTTTCCGAATTGAGCCTTTATTCGCCCCAGACGGCCAGTTCGTTGCCGGCCGGGTCGGTGAAATGGAACCGCCTGCCGCCGGGGAAGGAAAAGATCGGCTTGACGATGCTGCCCCCGGCATTCTCGATCGCTTCAAGCGTTTCCTCGAGGTTTTCGGAATAGAGCACGGGCAGCGGTTTGGCCGGTGCCTCGCCGGCATCGGCCTGGAAGCCGCCGTCGAGCCCTTCGGCAAAAGCGGAGTAGGTCGGCCCGTAATCGGTGAACGACCAGGAAAACGCCGCGCTGTAGAAGGATTTGACGCTGTCCAGCGTGCCGCCGGTGGCCGGCAGCTCCAAATAGTCGAGTTTCCCGTTGAGTTTCATCGCGCTACTCCACTTTGTTCTTGATATGTTCTATATCGCGACGCCGATACCGGCAAGTCTTTTTGACGCAGCTTTTGCTTAATCGATTGTAGCGGCGGCGCTTGCTTTGCCGACACCTTGCCTTTCGCACTGCAGCATCCTATCGCTCGGATCGGAAGGGCGGGGAACCGGGCCTTGGTCCGGGTGTTGTCTATCTTCCAAGACCTGGAGGGCATGCATGACCAAGTGGGTTTACACCTTTGGCGACGGCGCCGCGGAAGGCCGTGCCGGCGACCGCAACCTTCTCGGAGGCAAAGGCGCCAACCTGGCCGAGATGTGCAGTCTCGGTCTGCCGGTGCCGCCGGGCTTCACCATCACCACCGATGTCTGCAACGCCTACTACGCCAACGGCCGCACCTATCCGGCAGCGCTTGAGACAGATGTCCTGTCGGCACTCGACCATATCGGCAAGCTCACCGGCCGCCGTTTCGGCGACCCGTCCAAGCTGCTCCTGGTCTCCGTGCGCTCCGGCGCCCGCGCCTCGATGCCGGGCATGATGGACACCGTCCTCAATCTCGGCCTCAACGACGAGACGGTCGAGGCGCTGGCGGCCGATTCCGGCGACGCGCGCTTTGCCTATGACAGCTACCGCCGCTTCATCCAGATGTATTCCGACGTCGTCATGGGTCTCGACCACGAGGTGTTCGAGGAAATCCTCGAGGACCAGAAGGCGAGCCTGGGCCATGAACTCGACACCGAGCTTTCGGCAAGAGAATGGCAGGACGTGATCGGGCTCTACAAGGCCAAGGTCGAGGAGGAGCTCGCCAAGCCGTTCCCGCAGGACCCGCGCGAGCAGCTCTGGGGGGCGATCGGCGCGGTGTTTTCGAGCTGGATGAACAACCGCGCGATCACCTATCGGCGCCTGCACGACATCCCGGAAAGCTGGGGCACGGCGGTCAACGTCCAGGCCATGGTGTTCGGCAATATGGGTGATACATCCGCCACCGGCGTCGCCTTCACCCGCAACCCTTCGACCGGCGAGAAGCAGCTCTACGGCGAATTCCTGGTGAACGCCCAGGGCGAGGACGTGGTGGCCGGCATCCGCACGCCGCAGAACATCACCGAGGCGGCGCGCATCGCCGCGGGCTCGGACAAGCCGTCGTTGCAGAAGGTGATGCCGGAGGCTTTCCAGGCCTTCGTCGACATCTCCGGCCGGCTGGAGAAGCACTACCGCGACATGCAGGACCTCGAATTCACCATCGAGCGCGGCAAATTGTGGATGCTGCAGACCCGTTCCGGCAAGCGCACCGCCAAGGCGGCGCTGAAGATTGCCGTCGAGATGGCGAGGGACGGGCTGATCACGAAAGAGGAGGCGGTCGCCCGCATCGACCCCGCCTCGCTCGACCAGCTCCTGCATCCGACCATCGATCCGAAAGCCGCGCGTGATGTCATAGGCATGGGCCTGCCGGCCTCGCCCGGCGCCGCCACCGGCGAGATCGTCTTCTCCTCCAGCGATGCCGAGGACGCTAAGGCGCAAGGGCGTAAAGTCATCCTCGTGCGCATCGAGACCAGCCCCGAGGACATCCACGGCATGCATGCGGCGGAGGGCATCCTCACCACCCGCGGCGGCATGACCAGCCATGCCGCGGTGGTTGCGCGCGGCATGGGCAAGCCCTGTGTGTCGGGCGCCGGCTCGCTGCGCGTCGACTACAAGGCCGGCACGCTGATCTCGATGGGCCAGACCTTCCGCAAGGGCGACATCATCACCATCGACGGCGGCAACGGCCAGGTGCTGAAGGGTGCCGTCGCCATGCTGCAGCCGGAACTGTCGGGCGACTTTGCCGCCATCATGGAATGGGCCGATGCAGCGCGCCGCATGAAGGTGCGCACCAATGCCGAGACGCCGCTCGATGCGCGCATGGCGCGCTCCTTCGGCGCCGAAGGCATCGGCCTTTGCCGCACCGAGCACATGTTCTTCGACGGCGATCGAATCGTCGCCATGCGTGAGATGATCCTGGCCGACACCGAGAAAGACAGGCGCTCGGCGCTCGACAAGCTCCTGCCGATGCAGCGCTCGGATTTCCTCGAACTGTTCGAGATCATGGCCGGACTGCCGGTGACGATCCGCCTGCTCGACCCGCCGCTGCATGAGTTCCTGCCCAAGACCGAGGCCGAGTTGGCGGAGGTCGCCTCCGCCATGAATGTTTCGGCCGACAAGCTCAGGCAGCGCACCGAGGCGCTGCATGAATTCAACCCGATGCTTGGCCATCGCGGCTGCCGGCTTGCGGTCTCTTATCCCGAGATCGCCGAGATGCAGGCGCGCGCCATTTTCGAGGCGGCGGTCGAGGCCGGCCGCAAGGCCGGCGCACTTGTCGTGCCCGAAATCATGGTGCCGCTGGTCGGCCTGGTGAAGGAACTGCAATACGTCAAGGCGCGTATCGACGCGGTCGCCCAAAGCGTCATGCAGGAGACCGGCACCAAGATCGACTACCTCACCGGCACGATGATCGAACTGCCGCGCGCGGCCATCCGCGCCCATATCATTGCCGAAGCGGCCGAATTCTTCTCCTTCGGCACCAACGACCTGACGCAGACGACTTTCGGCATCTCGCGCGACGACGCGGCCTCCTTCCTCGAGACCTACCGGCAGAAGGGCATCATCGAGCAGGACCCGTTCGTTTCGCTCGACGTCGACGGTGTCGGCGAGCTGGTGCGGATCGCGGCGGAAAAGGGCAAGGCGACGCGGCCTGGGATCAAGCTCGGCATCTGCGGCGAGCATGGCGGCGATCCGGCCTCGATCCGCTTTTGCGAAGAGGTCGGCCTCGACTATGTGTCTTGCTCGCCCTACCGCGTGCCGATCGCGCGGCTTGCCGCCGCGCAGGCGGCCGTGGAGGCCGCGAAGGCCAAGACAAAGCGCGCCTGACAGGCGCGCCTTGCACCTTACGATTTTGTATGGAAACTCACGCGAACGTGCGCGTGACGGTTCCGAATCTCGACATCGTTCGCAAGCAGTTTGCGGTATCGAATTCCTCGGTGCGAGAAACAGATGTTGCAGATTTCGCCCACCTCTTTCCGGTCGATCCTGGTCATGCAGACCAAGTTCGTCGGCGACATCGTTCTTGCCTCGGCATTAGCGAAGAACCTGCAACTGGAATATCCGGGCGCCAGGATCGTCTTTTTTTGCGACGCCCGCTTCGGCGGCTTCCTCACCGCGCACGGCATCGCCGCCGAAGTCGTCACCTTCCGCCGTGCCATGATGCGCGGCACGCCGCTGCAGCGCGGTCGCGAACTATTCCGGATGATGCGCGAGTTGCGGCAACAGCGCTTCGACATGACCATCGACATAACCGACTCGAAAACCTCGCGAATCCTATCCGGCGTGATCAACGCGCCGGTCCGGATAGGGCACTACCCGACCGAGCGGCCGATGCGCTGGTATGAGCGCCAGCCCGCCAACGTCAGAATGAGACCCTACGCCTTCGGCGAACAGCATTATCTCTACCGTTATCTGTCGCCGCTTGAGGCGCTTGGCGTGGACCTGCGCGTCAGGGTGCCGGCCATCCGCCCGCTGCCTGTCGAAACGACGCGCGCCCTCGCTTTGCTGGGCAAATATGGGCTGCGGCCGAATGCCTTCGTGGCGGTGCATGCCGGAGCGAGCTTCCCCGGACGCCGCTGGCAGCCCGAGCGCTTTGCCGACGCCATCGACCGGATATCGACCGAAACCGGCCTGGACGTCGTTCTGGTGGGCGGTCCCGACGAAAACGAGGCGACGGACAAGATCATGGTGATCGCGAAAACGCCGGTCGTCAATCTGGTCGGCGCGCTCTCGCTCGAAACGCTGCTGGCGCTGCTCAAGGAGGCCAGGCTGTTCGTCGGCAATGAGAGCGGTCCGATGCACATGGCTGCGGCGGCCGGCACGCCCGTCGTCGGCCTGTTCGGCCTGACCGACCCGGCTCAGTGGGGCCCTGTCGGCGTTCCCAGCATCTCGTTGCGGCCGCCGATGCCCTGCGATTGCGTCGGCGGCGACCTGTGCCGCCGGACCGATCCAAGCAAGGCATGCTGTGTCTGGCGGCTGGAAGTGGATTCCGTCGTCGACGCCGTGCGCGAACTTCTGGCGCAGACCGAGGCTGTGCTGGACCACGCCGTCTAGCGCATGCCGCCCAAAAGCGCATTGCGGTTTTGGGGATAACCACATGCCTGGGAACAGCGACCCGAAGGCTACGCAAATTGTCGCGCGGTTGCTTTTCGGATGCGAACCGTCCCGAATTTCGCCTAGATGCGGGTTTTGTTGACGCCGTCTTGCGGTTGAGCGGCTGGGTATGCCGGGCTTGGAAAGAATGACGGATTTGCTTCAGAAATCGCTTTGCGCGCTCGCGCTGTCGGTCGCGCTGGCCTCGGCCGGCAATGCCGCGACGCTGGTCGAGCCGACGTTGCATTTGAAGCTTGAGGACGGCGGCGGTCGCGTGGCCCTCACGCTGGACGCCTGTGGCGGGAAGACTGATACACGCATTCTTTCGGCGCTGGTCGAGAACAGGATTCCAGCGACCATTTTTGTTACCGGCATCTGGCTGAAGCGCAATGCCGCCGCTGTCGAGATCATGCGGGCGCATCCGGACCTGTTCGAACTGGAAAATCACGGCGGCCGTCACATCCCCGTGGTCGACACGCCGCGCAAGATCTACGGCATCAGCAGCGCCGGCAGCCCCGATGCCGTTCAGGCCGAGGTCGAGTCCGGCGCCGCCGCGCTTGGCAAGGCGGGCGGCACGGCGCCGAAATGGTTTCGCGGCGCCACCGCCGAATACAGCCCGTCGGCGATCGCGATGATCCGCAAGCTGGGCTTCAAGATCGCCGGCTTCTCCGTTAACGGCGACGGCGGTTCGTTGCTCGGCGCCAAGGAAACCACCCGGCGCATCGCCGCCGCCAAGGATGGCGACGTCATCATCGCTCATATAAACCAGCCGACCCATGCGGCGGGTGAGGGCGTCGTCCAGGGCCTTCTGGCCCTGAAGCAGAAAGGCATGACCTTTGTTCGCCTGGACGATGCCGAGGGCGTAGGCAACGACGGCACCACGGATTGATCCCTACGCGGATGGCTGGGAATTATAACATTCAGCAAAACGCAGACCCTCGGAGATTGGCCGAGGCGCCCATCACTTCGCCATCCTATGGCGTAGCAAGGAGCGAAGCGACGCGGCGCAGACCGTAGGATCCTGTGACTCTAGAGCGCCGCGACGGTCCAGAATTCTACTCCGCTGCATTCCTTGGCCGACGTAACGGCATGAATCCCAGGGTCTCCGCGACAGAGCTTCGCTGCTTCGCCCTGAGACGACTTTGGCGGGACGGTTCCCCGCCTAGATGTCGATCAGCTTGGCGTGGCTTCAATGGTCACCTTGCCCGTATAGAACGCGCCGTGATCGCGGATCTCGGTCATTTCGTCGAAGGGCTGCTCATAAGCCCACATCGCGTCCTTGCCGCTTTCGCCGGCTGGTAGGACGCTCCAATAGCTCGCGTTGCCCTTGTAGGGGCAATGCGTCGAATGCTCGGCCCTGGCGAGCTTGCTGAAATCGATGTCGTCGAAGGGGATGTAGAAAACCGCCGTGTAGGGCGGTTCCGACAACAGCCTGGCCCGGGTCGACCTGGCGATGACGGTCTCGCCGGCGCGCACCGTGACAGCGCCGCGGTAAGGCTCGATCGTTATCACCTTGTCGGGATTGCGCTGAAAGCCGGGGGCGGGGTTGGCGCGCTTGTCCATGACGGTTCTCCTAAAAGCAATTCCAGGAAAAGTGCGTGGCGGTTTTCCGTACACAACCGCTCTGTCCGTCAAAGGTGGGTTGGGCCAGCGCATCGCGCAAGGCAACGCGGTAGCGAGAAATCGCGCCCAGACGAAATATTGTTCCAACCGATGCCGAGGATCAGGCGGCGGCCTTGAACGCGTCCATGAGGCCTGCATAAGCGGCGGCGATGCCGGCGACCGGATTGGTGCTTCTTGCTGCGGTCTCGACCTTCAGCGCGCCGCCCGAGGTCGGCAGCGTCAGCAGCAGGAACTGGCGGCTGCCGCCGTCGCCGACGCATGCGGCGGCGACATGCTGGCTTTCGCCGTCATTGTCGACGCACATCTTGAACAGCAGCGTTCCGCCGACAGCCTCCAGCGCGCCGCCGACGACTTCGGCAAACTCGTCGTCGGAAACGGTTTTGGAGTCCGGCGTCAGATCGTCCAGACTTTCGGCAAGCGTGCTTTCGAGGGCTTTGTCGTCGAGCTGCGCGTCCATGCGAACCTCTCCATTCGCCAATCTCACCCAGCCCATTAATGAAGCTTAACGCCGACGATGGCCGGATTATGGCGGGTTTCACGGCTTGTTCCAGTCCATCCGCCGCCTTGGACTTATGGCGGCTGGACAATCCGCCGGATCATTCCACAATGCCTGAAACAATGACGCGAAAGCGCAAAAAAGGGGAGGAGCCGAGATGCTCGGACTGATGCAGGAATGGCCGCTGCTCTGCCACAGGCTGATCGATCATGCCGAACGCCAGCACGGCGGGCGCGAAATCGTAACGCGTTCGATCGAAGGCCCGATCGTGCGCACCACTTTTGCCGACATCCGTCACCGGTCGCTCAAGGTGGCGCAGCGGCTGGAGCGTGACGGCTTCGGGCTCGGCGACCGCATCGCCACGCTTGCCTGGAACACCGCCCGCCACATCGAGGCCTGGTACGGCATCATGGGCATCGGCGCGATCTACCACACGCTCAACCCGCGGCTCTTTCCCGAGCAGATTGCCTGGATCATGAACGACGCCGAGGACAGGGCGATCTTCGTCGACCTGACCTTCGTGCCGCTGCTGGAAAAGATCGCCCACGGGGTGAAGTCGCTCAGACAAGTGATCGTGCTGACCGATCGGGCGCATATGCCGCAAGCCTCCTTGCCGAATGCTGTCGCCTATGAGGAATGGCTGGCCGAGGCCGACGGCGCCTTCGCCTGGAAGAGCTTCGACGAGAACACCGCCGCCGGCATGTGCTACACCTCGGGCACGACGGGCGACCCGAAAGGCGTCCTCTACAGCCACCGCTCGAACGTGCTGCACGCCATGATAGCCGCCATGCCCGATGCCATGGGTGTTTCGACGCGCGACGTCGTCCTGCCGGTGGTGCCGATGTTTCATGCCAATGCCTGGGGCCTCGGCCAGACCGCGCCGATGATCGGGGCCAAGCTGGTCATGCCGGGCTGCAAGATGGACGGCGCCTCGATCTATGAACTGCTCGACACCGAGAAGGTCACCTTCAGCGCCGCAGTGCCGACTGTGTGGATGATGCTGCTGCAACATCTCGAGGAGACCGGCAAGAAATTGCCTTATCTCAACAAGGTGGTCATCGGCGGCTCGTCCTGCCCGCGCGCCATCACTGCAAAATTCCAGGACAAATACGAGGTTCAGGTCGTGCATGCCTGGGGCATGACCGAAATGTCGCCGCTCGGCACGCTGTGCACCATGAAGCCGGAATATGAGGGGCTGACGGGCGATGCCCGGCTCGATATCCAGGGCAAGCAGGGCCATCCGCCCTTCGGCGTCGAAATGAAGGTGACCGACGACGATGACAATGCGCTGTCCTGGGACGGCAAGACCTTCGGGCGCCTCAAGGTGCGCGGCCCGGCAATCGCGCGCGCCTATTACGGCGGCGTCGGCGCCGAACAGTTCGACGCCGACGGCTGGTTCGACACCGGCGACGTCGCCCATATCGACGCCAGCGGCTATATGCAGATCACCGACCGCGCCAAGGATGTCATCAAATCGGGCGGCGAATGGATCTCCACCATCGATCTCGAGAACCTCGCCGTCGGCCATCCCGATGTGGCTGAGGCGGCGGCAATCGGCGTGCCGCATTCCAAATGGGGCGAGCGGCCTTTGCTGGTCGTCGTGCGCAAGCCGGGCAAGGAGCCGAGCAAGAGCGACATCCTGACCTTCATGAGCGGCAAGGTGGCCAAATGGTGGATGCCCGACGACGTCGCCTTCGTCGGCGAAATCCCCCACACCGCCACCGGCAAGATCCAGAAGACCACCTTGCGCCAGCAATTCAGGGAGTATCGGCTGCCGACGGACTAGGAATGTTCAATCGGTGATTCCACCGAACGCTGAACTGCGCTAAAGCGCGTCGCGATCTTTCAGATTCGCTCCGAGCGCTTTAGGTTTTTGATTTTACGCATGTCTTTGTGCCGAAAACGGTCCCACTTTCGGGAGATATGCTTAGCTCTCGGCGCGGATTGGGGTGATGCGGCAGATGATGGCTACAATTCCTGAACGGCAGACGTCGAGGGCGGCCGGCTGGTCGCGGCGGATCGGGGCTTTCTCGCTCGTCCTTTTGCTGACCGTTTTTGCCGGCTACCGGCTCGACCTTGTCGACACACCGCCTTTCCTGTGGGTGCTGGCGCTCGTCGCGCTGCTTGCGGCACTCGCGCTGCTGCTCGCAGGGCTTGCCCTGTCGAAGCTCTGGAATTTCGGCGATCGCGGCGGCCGTGATCTCAGCGTCGGCGCGCTGCTGGCGCTGCTGGTGCTTGCTCCTTTCGGCATCGCCGCCTACTGGGCCACGGTCTACCCGCCGCTGCGCGACATCTCAACCGACCTCGACGATCCGCCGGTGCTCGACGACAGCGACCGTACAAGCGACATGAACGCGCTGTCGCCGCCGACGCCTGGCGAGCAGAGCCTGCAGGCGGACGGCTATCCGCTGGTCACCGGGCGCAGCTACAATCTGCCCTTCGAAACCGTGGTCGACGCGGTCGAAACCGTGCTCGACCGGCGGGACTGGCAGCTGACCGCGCCTTACCCGGACATCAACGGGCAGAGCGAGGCGACGATCAATGCGGTTGCCAGGGGCTTCGTGCTTGGGCTACCCGCCGACGTCGCCATCCGCGTCACCGACGACGGCGAGCAGGTCATCGTCGATATGCGCTCGGCCTCGCGCTACGGCCGCTACGACCTCGGCGACAACGCCGCCCGCATCACCGATTTCCTCGGCGAGCTCGACCAGGAGGTGGCCGGCCAGATCGGCGCGGCCCCGGCACAGTGAAAATCTAAAGCGCGTCGCAATCTTTCAGATTCGCTCCATGCGCCTTAGGCTTTTGATTTTGCGCATGTCTTTGTCCCGAAACTGGCTCCCGCTTTCGGGAGACATGCTTTCAGTGCGTCGGCGTGAAGATGCCGTCGATCGCCAGGTCGCCTTCCGTGGCGACGAGCCCACGGTCCACCAGGTCTTCGAGATGGGCGAGCACCGAAAGGCCGGCGGCGCCGTGCAGCCGCGGGTCGGTGTCGCGATAGATCGCCGCGACCATGTCCTTGATCATCCGGTCGCCGCCACGGATGCGCTCCAAGATCGCCCTTTCGCGCATCTTGCGGTGCGTCTTCAGCCCACGCATGAAGCTGCGCGGCGTGGTCACCGGCCCGCCATGGCCGGGCAACAGCAGGTGGTCGCCGCGCTCGATCAGCCTGTCGAGCGATTTCATATAGTCGGCCATCGCGCCGTCCGGAGGGGCGACGATCGACGTCGCCCAGGCCATGACATGGTCGGCCGAAAACAGGACGCCGGTCCCTTCGAGCGCAAAGGCCGCGTGGTTGGCGGTATGGCCTGGCGTCAGCACCGTTCGGATCGTCCAGCCGTCGCCATGGGTAAGGGAGTCGTCCGCCAACGCGACATCGGGCACGAAACCCAGATCGGCGCTGGCATCGAGCGGGTTGACCTCGCCTATGCGCAGCCGGCGCGCCGGCCGGTGCAGGCCTTCGGCAAGCACGGTGGCGCCGGTGCGCTCCTTCAGCTGCGCCGCGAGCGGCGAATGGTCGCGATGGGTGTGGCTGACGAAGATGTGGCTGACCGGCCTGCCGCCGATCGCGGCAAGCAGCGTTCCGAGATGCTGATCGTCATCCGGCCCCGGATCGATCACGGCAACCGTCTCGCGGCCGACGAGATAGCTGTTGGTGCCGTGGAAGGTGAAGGGGCTCGGATTCCTGGCGGTGATGCGCTGGACATCCGATGCCACCGTGACCGCCTGGCCATAGGCGGGATCGAAACGAGTGTCGAATTCAAGCGTCATGCCGGGCTCCGTTGCGGTGCGGCAAAATGATTGCCGCTTCCTCCGGAAGCAATATAGGAAAATTAGTGCATGTCGCCCAAAAGTGCGCAGCGGTTTTGGGAGAACGACATGCATCAAGACAAAGTTTTGAAGCGCGTCGCCTGAACTCGTTTCTCGGCGGGGCGCTTCAGAGCCGGCAAATCAGCCACAAAGGGGAAGACCATGGCAACTGCAACCACGATGCGTCCGCTCGTTTCTCTCGCTCTGCCCGACCAGGGCGCGGCCCGGCTGGCGACGCAGCTCTTTCTGGCGCTTGCCGGAACCCTCCTGCTTACGCTGTCGGCGAAGACGAAAGTGGTGCTCGGCCCCGTCGACATCTCGCTGCAGACGCTTGCCGTCCTCTTGATTGCCTCGGCCTTCGGCATGCGCCTCGCCGTCGCGACGCTCATCCTTTATCTCGCCGAGGGCGCGATCGGCCTGCCGGTCTTCCAGGGCACGCCGGAAAAGGGCATCGGCGTCGCCTATATGCTGGGCTCCACCGGCGGCTATCTCGCCGGCTTCGTGGTGATGGCGGCGATCGCCGGCTGGGCCGCCGACCGCGGCTGGGATCGGCATCCGCTCAAGCTGTTCGGCGCCATGCTTGTTGCCGAGATCGTCATGATGGCGATGGGCTTCGCCTGGCTGGCGGTCCTCATCGGACCGGAAAAGTCTTGGCAGTTCGGCGTCGTCCCGTTCGTCGCCGGCGACCTGATCAAGGTGGCGCTCGCCGCCAGCCTGGTGCCGGCCGTATGGGCACTGCTCAAGCGCGGCTGAGCCCGAACGAACAAAAAAGCCGGCGGGCTGAACACCCGCCGGCTCAGACCGCTGACAAACCCCGTCGATTTTCGGCGGGGTTTTGTTTTGTTGATTGATTGCACTTGGCCAATTGGTGTCGGGAGGAAATGTCAGGAGGCT
>NZ_LPWA01000159.1 GCF_001510895.1 Mesorhizobium loti
CCTTCACTCACGGCCTCAGACGCTTCAACGCCATCGTAGACGGCTTCGTTCTGGCCACAAAAGAATGAACCCGAAGCAAATGTGTGCGCACGCCAGCCCCTTGCGGGAGAAGGTGGATCGGTGCGCAGCGCCGAGACGGATGAGGGGTGTTCCAGCTTGGCGATGACATTCGTCACCACAGGCGCATCGTGCCAAATCTGCGCCGCCTCACTCCGTCCAGCATCCATCATCCGACCTCGCTTCGCGAGGCCACCTTCTCCCACAACAAGGGAGAAGGGGAGGCCCTACGCCTCACCACGCATCGCTCGACCTTGCAAACCGCATGCCGGCCGCAAGCATTGCACACTCGCATTCGCTGATCAGCCTGAGGTTTCTCAGATACCGCGCCACGGTCTCCGGCAGCCAGGCGGCGCAGGCCTCGACATAGGCGCGGCCGTGCACCAGCGTGCCGGTCGAAAGCCGCTCGTCCTGCTCGGCGATCACCTTCAGATATTGGCGGATGAAGCGGATGTCGTCGGCGATGTCCTGGCTGGCCATGCGCCAGGCGCCGGCGAGGCGCTCGCGCTCGGCGAACGGCAATGGCGACAACAGCGGGCGGGAGAGGTCGGCGAAAGCGGCATGGTTCGCGGTGCTCAAGGAGGTCCCCTCAAAGAAGGAAAATATCGTACTTTATGTACGAATTGCGGTCAAGCAGCGTTCGTACAATTCGAACGAAGGGCGGTTATAAGAAATCCTCGAAAATCTTGTAACCAGCCATCTCTCTGTATGGACTTGGGGGATTGGCAGTTCGGGCGCCGGCGCTCTCCCTCCAACGTTTGGGTATTGGCGAAAGCTGGCGCGACATCTGATCTCCCCACGAGGGTTCTCGTGGGGAGACGTCCGGCAGGACAGAGGGCACGAAGGAACGCGGCATTTCAGTATGGCCGCGCCGCCAAACATCCAGATCACCGCGCGCTCGCCCGCGACTGCTCGCCTCTTGCACTGGGCGCTTAATTCTGCGCGATAGCGTGGAGCATGGCGGTTTTGACGTGCCGTCCGGCCTCTCCCGGCAGCGACAGGGCGGCCGTGTAGAATTTCGCCATGGCAGGGCACAGGCCTGCGAAATCCTGGTTGGCGTTCGCTATAGCGTCCATCTCTGCCGGTGTGCCGCCGCTTTTGGTGAAAGCGTCTGCGACCAGCGACCAATCCTGATCGCCGGGCACGGCTGCCGGCAAGCCGCTCTTCTTGGCGGCGCCAAAGGCTCGGAACAACGTCGCGCCGATCCTGTCCAGGTCCGCCAGAAATTCATTGTCGGGCGCGCTGACCGCGTCCGGCCCGATACGCAGGTAGTTGTTGCAGGTGGCTGGCGTTTGACGCGCCATCAGATAATTGACCATGGCGAGCTGGGCGGAAAGTGCTTGCGAGGCTTCGCTGTCCGGGGTGGATGGCAAAAGCGGCGCATATTTCCGCCGCAGCTCGGCGACCCCAACCCTGCTCGCACCGCGAACTTCCTGCTCGCCTCCCGATCTGGCCGCGACGGTGATCTTGTCGATCAAGGCGCTGTAGTCGTCCGGGAATTCCTCGGCAATCGCCTTCAAGATCTGCAAATCCTGCTTCTGGATCTCGGCGTTGACGTCGGCGCTGGTCAATGCCTTGGGCGCGGGCGATCCCGCGACTGTCTGGTAGAGATACTTACCGCCGGCGAAACCAAGCGTCCACGGCAGCACCTTCACCGCGACGAAAGCCAAAGCGGCGACCGCCGCCACGCCCAACCCCTTCCAACCTGACATGTGCCGCCCTCCCTGTACCCGTTCACTTCGCCCCGAGGCTCAGCGCCTTCTTGCGGTCGGCCTCGGCACGCTTGTGGTTGCCCTTGGCTTCCCAGGCGCGGCTTCGCGCTTGATAGGCGGCAGCGAAATTTGGCCTTATCCTTATCGCCTGATTGAGATCGGCGATGGCTCCGTCATAGTTTGCTTGGTCCGCGCGATCGTGCCTCGGCCGAAATAACCGAAAACATTATTGCTATCCAAACTGAGCACCGTCTCGAAATCGCTGAGTGCCGCTGCATCTTCACGACGGCCCATGCGGAACATGCCTCGGCCAGCAAAGGCCGTTGCGTCTTTTGGATCGAGACGGACGGCTTTGTCGTAATCCGCCAACGCCCCGTCATAGTCTCCCTGATAATTGAGGTTGCGACCGCGATCGCTGTACGTCTCACCAATTTCGGGATTGATTATGATCGCCTGGCTGAGATCGGCGATGGCACGAGCATAGTCGCCCTTCGTCTCCCAAACGAGGGCGCGAGCCACATATGCGTCCCGGAATGCGGGAAACAGGGCAATCGCTTTGCCATAGTGCGCGATAGCACCGTCATAGTCATCTTTGTTATCCAGCACCTGTCCCTTCTCGAAAGCCGCTCTGGCTGCCGGCGGAGCGCTGTTTGCCGAGGCCGCTGGCTCGCCCACGATCTTGGCTGACGTCTTTGCCTTCGCCGCCGCCAACTTGCGGCCCTTGCGGGCAAGGGCCAGCTTTGGATCGAGCTTCAGCGCCTGGTCGAAATCGGCAATCGCCTGGTCGTAGTCGCCCTTGGCGAACCAAGCGCTGCCACGCCCGAAATAGACAGGCGCGTAGCTGCCGTCGAGTTCGATGGCGCGACTGAAGTCGGCTATGGCTCGATCCAGTTCGTTCTTCTTGCTCCAGGCGATGGCGCGGCCGAAGTAAGCGTCGAAATTGCCCGGGTAGAGTTCGATGACCTTGCCATAGTCGTCGATGGCGGCGTCATACTTGCCCTTCGAGACAAGCGATGTTCCGCGCCCAACATAGGCCGCAGCCCTTTTGGGATCGAGCGCGATCGCACGGCTATATTCGGCAATGGCGCGATCATACTTGCCCTTGTTGTAGAAGGCATAGCCGCGGTCAATGAAAGCCTTGAGGTTCTTCGGGTCCGAGCCGACGGCATCAGGCGCGCCATCGCCTTTGACACGCGCTGCCAGCACCGCCTTGCGGCCGATGGCATAATTGGAATTGCCTGGGTCGAGCCTTATCGCCTGGTCGAAGTCGGCAATGGAACCGTCATAGTCTTTGCCGTCGGCCCGCGCCATTGCGCGCCCGTAGCAGGTGGCGGCGTCCTTCGGATCGATCTCGATCGCCATCGAATAGGCTTCGACCGCGCGCCTGGTGTCGCCCTTGGCGTGCCAGGCCGCTGCGGAACAGAAGAATGCGTCGCGCGCCCTCGGGTCGAGCGTGGCGGCCCGGCTGCAATCGGCCAATGCGCCCTCGGCATCGCCCGTCCCGGCCTTAGCAAGGCCTCTGAAGATCCTTGCCGACACCAGATTGGGGAGGAACTCGATTACCCGGTCGTAGTCGGCGATGGCACGGCCATATTCATGTTTGGCGTCCCATGCCTTGCCACGGCCGAAATAGGCGAGCGGGCTACGAGGATCGAGCGCGATGGCTTCGCTATAAGCGCCGATGGCATCGTCGAATTTGCCCGCGTCCGCCAAGCTGTCGCCCTTTTGCACCACCGCCAGAACCCGCGGATTGGTCGCCTGGATCAGCTCCGTAAACTTCGATTGGGAAAGTTTGCCGGTTGGCTCTGCTTTGCCTTGGCCGATTTGCCTGGCGAGTGTTTCAACGGCGGCCGCAACGGCTGGCTGCAGCCGCTGGGTGTCCAGCGGCGCGGCAGGATTGCCCTCATCGCCCACAATCTGTTCGCTACAGCTTCCGGCCCGCTTCAGGTCGAGTTCGACGGCGCGCCGGCAATCGGCTGCCGCGCCGTCCTGATCGCCCTTGAGCATCCTGGCGCGGCTGCGGCCGAAATAGGCGTCGGCATTGTCGGGATCGAGGCTGATGGCCTTGTCGAAATCGAGCAGCGCGCCGTCCACGCCATATCTTGCAAGGCGCGTCCCGGCGCGTTCGATCAATATCTTTGCGATGGCCTGATTCTGCGCCCCGGCAGCCGGAACGCCTTGTTGTCCGGACAGAAGCGCGGCGCATGGGCCCGCGCGTTGCGGGTCGAGTTCGATGGCGCGCCGGCAGTCGGTGGCGGCGAGGGAATAGTCCCCTTGCGAGGCCGCGGCCACCGCCCGATCGTAAACTGCGTCGGTGTTGTAGGGATCGAGTTTGATGGCAAAGCTGAAGGAACTGATCGCGCCCGCGATGTCGCCCTGTATCTGTTGCTCCAATCCTCGTTTGACGTGCCCGGCAACAAGCTTGGAACGATCCCGATTGGCGGATGCCAGAAGCGCCTTGTATGAAGCGGATAGACCGGGCTTGGCCGCCCGGGTGACGGCCGGTGCCCCGTCAATTGGCCCCGTGTTGCAACCGCCTGTCTTCTTTGGATCGAGCTCGATGGCTTTTCGGCAATCGGCGGCTGCGCCGACAGTGTCGCCGTCTTGTGCCCGTGTCAGCGAACGGGCGAACCAAGCCCTGGGTTCGGTCGCATCGAGTTCGATGGCCTTGTCGAAATCGGCGATGGCGCGATCGTTGTTGCCTTTGTTTGCCCAGGCGACGCCTCGGGAGTAGTAACCGTCGGCGATCCCGGCATCGAGCGCGATCGCCTTGTTGGCGTCGGCGATCGCGCGCGCCCAGTCGTTCTTGCCGATCCAGGCGGCGCTGCGGTTGACATAGGCATCTGCGCTTTGGGGATCGGCCCCTATCGCGGCATCGTAGTCGGAAATGGCGTTGTCGAACTCGCCATTGGCGGCGTGGGCAAGGCCCCGATTGACCAGGGCGATCAGGTCCGTCGGGTCGAGACGGATTGCCTCGTCATATTCAGCAACCGCTTTCTCCTGCTCGCCTTTCTTGTTCCAGGCCGCGCCGAGGCCGGTATGACCCCTGCCACTTCGCGGGTCGGCCTCGATCGCCTGCTGGAAATCGAGGATGGCCGCGTCGACCTTGCCCTTGTGCAAAAAGGCCCAGCCGCGGCTGGCGTAGGCGTCGCTGGCGGACGGCTCCAGGCTGATGGCGATGTTGAAGTCCGCGATCGCGCGGTCGTCGTCGCTCTTGTTGTACCAGTCGGAGCCGCGGTTGAAATATGCAGATGCGTGCTTGGGATCGAGTGCCGCCGCCTCGCTGTAATCGGCGATCGCACCGTCCCAGTCCTCCAGGTCGTCCCGAGCCACGCCCCGGTAGAAATAGGCCGATACGCGCAGGCGCGACGCCTCCGTGGTGTCCTCGGCAATCACCGTGCAGGCAGCGATGCGCTTGTCAGCGGCACCTCTGTCGACGCCGGCTTCCTTTTTGTAGGTCGGGCCACTGACGCCGCCCAAGCCTTGGTCGTCACTCGGGCCTTTGTCGTCACTGAAGCAAAGGGCATAGTCCCTGACGGCGGCGACCGCCGGACTGGCCAGCCCGCCAAGCATCAACGCCGCCGCCAGCGTCAGCAGCGGCCCGCGCGAAAGCCAAGCGACGAATGCGCGCGCAAAGGCGCCGGTGCGGCGTGGCATAATGGATCCTCCCCCCGGAGTTGCCGCGGTGGCGGCTGCGATCGCCTATATAGTTCTGTTTTTGTTCCGGAATGCAAGCAGAAATTGCATCGGCAGTCGAAAACAGCTGATCTCCGCTTTGCGGGCCGATGCGGGGGCCATTGGCTGCGTGGCCGCTCGTGCCAAGCTCTGCCCCTCACATATCGATCATCGACCGCTTCACCCGCCCGATGATCGTGATCGCCCCCTCGAGCTCCGGCGGCGGGATGTCGAGATAGGACGCCGGCTGGAAGGGCGGGGTGTCGTTGGGGCGGTAGCGCTTGTAGGTGGCGCGTCCGGTCTCGTCGGCGATCACGTAGCAGCCGTTGGTCACCAGCCGCTTGTCGCGCAAATTGACGAAGATGATCGAATCCGGCGGCGAGATCTTGTTCATCGACGGGCCGTCGACGCGCAGCGCAATCCACTCGCCTTCCTCGAGATCGGCGGTGGGGATCGTCGGATAGTCGGAGAGATTGACCACGCCCTCCTGGCTGCCGAGCTCGCCGGCGCTGATCCATGACACGATCGGCACGTCGATGGTGACGGGCGAGGGGGCAAGGTGCACGGGCGCGGCCTCGGCGCCATCCGCATTGAACAGCAGCCAGCCGGGGTCGACGTTAAACAGCCGGCCATATTTCTCCGCCGCCTTGCGCGACAGCGGCCGGTTGCCGTTCTCATGGCTGATCAGCGTGTTCTTGTTGATGTCGCGCAGCGCGCGTGCCGCATCGCTGGGCGAGGCATAGCCCGCCTGGGCGCGCGCCTGCTGCAATCTGTGCCGAGAATCCATCATCGTACAAAATGCCTGAAAATTATCGTCCGAAATGTACGATTTTGCTTGCGCGCCATTCGTACATATCGTACGCTTAGCGCATGAATGAGCATCCCGCAAGCATTTCCGTGATTCCGGCGCAGCCCACGAGCATCTCGGGGCCGCCCACGAATATCTCCGGGCTTATCGAGCGCTGGCAGGGCATCGGCGCCTTCGCCGCCGATGTCGGCTGCGGCTACGAAGCGGCGCGCCAGATGCGCCGTCGCGGCCGCATCGCGCCGCAGCACTGGCCGCATGTGGTGGCGGCAAGCCGCAGGCTGGGCATTGCCGGCGTCAGCCACGAATGGCTGGCCGGCCACCGCGCCTCGCTTGGGGAGGCGGCATGAACGCGCCTTTCGAATTCAAATCGTCCGGACTGTCCTCCTCCCCGGTCCGGGCGCATTCCGGGGCGCTTGCCCCGGATCCGGCTGAACCGCCCGCACCCCGGTTCACCGGAACGGCCGGAGCCGCTCCTCCCCCGGCTCCGGCCTCCAATTCGGGCATCTCCTGCATCCGCACCGAGGATGGCACCGTCATCCTGTTCGACCGTGCGACGGGCCGGGCGGCGTCGGGGCTGACGCGGGCCGCCGCCGAGGCGGCGCTTCTTCGACTGACCGGCGCGGCGCCAAGCGCCGCCTGACCTCAACCCCTTTCCCAACCGACCGACGGCCTTGCGGCCGAACCCTGGCGCTTGGCCTTCAGCCAGGCCCTTCGCAAGCCCAAGCCCTTTCGCAAGCAAATGGATGAAACATGGCTGCCGCCGCCTACACCGAAAAGGAAATCGACGAGATCGCCGCCTGGCTCAAGGAGGGGCTCTCGGCCTCGCGCATCGCCGGCCGCTTCAGCGCGCTGCGCGGCAGCCCGGTCTCGCGCAACGCCATCATCGGCATCGTCCATCGCAATGCGGGCTTAAGCGCCATCGGCTTCGCCAACCCCAAAGGTGGCCGCGCCGGCGGTAGGCCGAGGAAGAATGCGCAGCGGCCGGAACGGGTAGGCAGGCGGCGTAGGGTAGCGGCTGGAGGGGTGACGCTGCCCGAGTCCCCGGCGCTTTCGCGCTATGCCGAATTGGTGGAAGGCGCCGGCGCAGAAGCTGCCCATCTCCCCCCTTGCGGGGGAGATGCCCGGGAGGGCAGAGGGGGGTGCTGTCCCGCCGATGTCTCCCCCTATGGGATCCCTGCGAAGGCAAACAGCATCACCGCTCACGTTACGCCCAAGCCCAAAAACCCAGGCCGCGAAAACCCGCGCGCACCTTACCCCCAGCCTGGCTTGCCGGCGAGCACCAGAAATCCGAAGCCCAACTCTACAAGCTCCCGGCGCCGCCGCCCCCTGTGCGCCCGGCCGCCAGCCGCATGTGGCGGCGATGCGCTTCCTCGATTGCCTGTTCGGCCGCTGCCGCGCTCCGATCGACCTCGCGCTGCGCGAGGATGCGGAAGATGACCCGCCCGGCGCGCGCCCGGGGCCGGACATGCTGTGCTGCGGCCTGCGCACGTCCGGAACGCGGTCGTACTGCGCGCATCATCACGCAAGGTTCCACGGGCACCGTGGGAGGGGGATGTGATTGGAGCGCCGCTAATCTCCCCCCTTGAGGGGGAGATGTCGCCGAAGGCGACAGAGGGGGTCGCCGCGCGTGGAGCGCCAGCCTCATTCTTGCGTCGTCTGCAATGTGCTGGAGCTCTACGTGAGACGACCCCCTCTGGCCTGCCGGCCATCTCCCCCGCAAGGGGGGAGATCGGATGTCGCCGCCGCCTTCGCCAATCGCCAACGTCGGAAAGGCAGAGCCGGCGCCGAAACCGCCAATCTCCCCAAGTGGGGGAGATGTCCGGCAGGACAGAGGGGGGCGCCTCGCGCCACCATTTCGATAGTCCCTCCCACAAAAGGATCCCCCATGCCCCGCAAACCCTCGAAAAAGCCCCAACGGCCAAAACTCCCCAAGGGCGAGGCCGAGCAGGTGCGCATCCGCCGCGAGATCGGCCACGACTTCGCGCTGAAGCCAGACGCCTTCGGCTGCCAGCGCCTCACACCCGGCACCGCGGAGGCGCGGCGCGTCTACGAAGTCTCGAACGGCGGCTACACCTCGACCGGCGGCATCGTGCGCCTGCGCAATGTCGATCCGCTCAAGGGCATCACCTCGCTTTCCCGCCAGCAGCGTGAGGCCGGCCAACGCTTCCGCGACGATTTCGAGCGCGCAGAGCGTCAGGGCCTGCAGCCGCAGTCCTGGAGCGAGCGCGTCGACGGCGGCCGCGTCGCGGCGGCATCCCCGACCGCGTGCTGTCAGCCGGCCGGGCGTATGCCCACGCCGCCGCCGCGCTCACTCACTGGGAGGTGGCGGAAGTAGTGCGAAAAATCTGCCTCGAAGGCCAGTCGGTGAAGGCAATCGCCGAACGCACCGGCGACGGGCGCGACGTGGTGGTCAAGCTGCTTAAGGTCGGGCTGGATCTGCTGGCGGTGCACTATGGGATGATGATGGGGAGGAAGGCGGGGTGAGGGGACTTGGCGGCACTTTGAAGTGCCAGATTGCCTAAGCATGGCGCTGCCCCTCATCTGGCTGCCGCCATCTTCTCCCCGTAAACGGGGAGAAGGGGACTGGCCGCGACGCCAGCGCCTATTTTGCAGCGTCGAAAATTGGCGAAAGCGGTGACGGCAGCCTTTCTCCCCGTCACTATACGGGGAGAAATGCCCGGCAGGGCGATGAGGGGCGGCGCTGACCTGCGACCATTGTCAGCACGTCGCATGAGGTCGTCTGTGCAGCGCGCCTCAAGCGTCTTTCTTCGGCGGCTTTGGCCCATCTGCGTCAGGTGCAGGCTCCCACCCAAACACACTCCGCCCGCCCAGCAAATGCGACTGGTCCATCTCGCCCGCCACGATCTCCTTCAAGCTCGGCCCCGTCACATAGCGCTCCATCCGCCGCGACTCGCCGTCCAGCCGCTTGAGCGCCTGCAACTCCTCATCCCGCCCGAGCTTTGCCTTGCTCACCGCCGATTTCAGCACGGAAATCGTCTCGTCATAGACTTTCAGCGGCACGGGGAAGGGGTGGCGGTCCTTGCCGCCGTGGGCGAGCGAGAAGCGCGCCGGGTCGGAGAAGCGGTAAGGCCCGCCGTGCACCACTTCCGACACCATGGCGAGCGCCCGCACCGTGCGCGGGCCGACGCCGGGAACCAGGAGCAGCTCGGGGAAATCCTTCGGGCCGCTTTCGATCGCGGCGGAAATGTTGCCGTGCAGGCGGCGCATGACGATGTCGCTCTCGCGCACGTCGTGATGCGCGGGCATGACGAGGTTGGGGAGCAGCGGCTGCGCGGCGGGCTCGGGCTCGGGCCGCGGCTCCAGCACGGCCAGTTCGGTCAGGATCTTTTCCGGGCTCATGGTCTTCAGAAGCGCGATCTGGCCGCCGCGGGCTTTCTCCGCGCGATGGTCGGTGAGATTGACGATCTCGCCTTGGCGCTCGCCCTCGATCGCCGCATGCGGCTCATCGACGAAGCTCGTCAGCCCTTCCGACAGCCAGTGGTAGCGGCGCGCCTGGCGGGCGTCGCCGTTCATGCCCTGCTGCACCACCACCCAGCGCCCGTCATCGGTGACGATGAAGCCGTGCAGATAGAGGTCATAGCCGTCCTGAACGGCAGCACTGTCCACCTTGGCGACAAGGCGGCTGGCGGTGGCCAAGGCCTCGCCGTCGAGGCCGACATGGTCGCCGATCGCCAGCAGCTCGCCCGGCGTCTTGCGCGAATGCGCGCCGCGCCCGCCGCAGACATGGATGCCGAGCTCGCCGGACATCGGGTTCAGCCCGCGCTTCAGCGCGCCGATAACGGACGTAGTGATGCCGGAGGAGTGCCAGTCCATGCCCATCACGGCGCCGAAGGACTGGAACCAGAAGGGATGTGCGAGGCGTCTCAGCAGCTCGTCGCGGCCGTAATGGTGGATGATGGCTTCGCAGAGCACGGCGCCGAGCTTCGTCATGCGCTCGCCCAACCATTTCGGGACCCGCCCGCCATGCAGCGGCAGGTCGGCGCTGCCGCTTCGCTGCGTCACGTGATTGTCTCCGTGCATGCCGGCGACTTAGATGGCATTTTGGCGGGGATTTGCAAGGCGCGCGCAATCGAGCGCCACCTCTCAGGGTCCGCGCGTGCAGCGGCGCTCCTTGCTCCGCCCTAGGACGACGTAGCTGTAGCCCTCGTCAATATCCGCACACCCACACGCGTTGCACCACGCGATGGTGATGACGCCAGTGCCTTACCCATTCGCGGTGACAGTGGCGATGATGGTGACGGTAGTATCTGTACGGATAGCGGACGTAGCGGGGATAATAGCCGCCGTAATAGCGGGGGCCATAATAGCGGGGGCCATAGAACGGGCCGCCATGGAACGGACCGCCATACATCGGGCCATAGAACGGGCTGAAGCCGCCGAACGGGCCGAAACCGAAAGGGCCGCCGCCAAGACCGAAGAACTGTGCATCCGCAGGCGCGACCGTGGCCGCCGCGGAGGCGATGGCAATCACCGAAGCGAGTAACAGTTTTTTCATGGCAACCTCCTCCTGAAGGCTGATCGTCAGATAAACGCGCCCCAGAAAGCCTACGTTCCCGAATCGCTAATGTTCGCCGATGGGAGACAGCCGATGGGAGACAGGGGGCCGAGCGCGAGTCTCGCCGTCGAGGATGGTCGCAAAAGCGGCTAGAGAGCCAGCTTGCCGTTGCCGGCCGCCCTCAATACCCGCACGCTCCGCCGCGCAGTGGGGTGGCGCCAGTGCGTCGCGAACTCAGAACGGCAACGCTGCTGGCGCCAGGGCTGCCTAGTACCGGTAGTACATGTGATGGTACCGGTGGTGGTGCCTGTAATGGTGGTGCCTGTGGTGGTAGTACCTGTAGTAATAGTAGTGCCTATGGTGGTACCGATGGTGGTGCCTGTAATAATGGTACCTGTAGTAGTACCTGTGGTACCGGTAGTAGTGCGGGTAGCGGACGACATAGCCTGGATAATAGTCGTCGTAGTAGTCGCGGTAGCCGCCATAATACGGGCCGTAGTACGGGTAGGGCTCATAGCCACCGAAAGGGCCGAAGCCGAGACCGAAGAACACGCGCGCATCCGCCGGCGCGATCGTGGCTCCCGCCGAGGCGATGGCGATCACCGAGGCAAGTAGAAGCTTTTTCATGGCAACCTCCTCCTGAAGGTTCACCATGACAACGCTTGGCACGCCGAAAAGCTGCCCGGACGCCTGGCGCTTGCGCGAAAATCTGCGGGATTGAAGCGGCCGCGCCCCGTTTTGCCAACCGTCAATGCAGGCCGCTTGGCGGCCCGGTTCAGTAGCCGCAGACGCGTATTTCCCGCCTGACCCAGTGATGATGGCTCCGGTGCCTCACCGTTTCGATCCGGCAATGGCGGTATGTGCGGTACGCGTAATAGCTATCCGGGTAGCGGAGCAGCCCGCCATACTCACCGTAGGAGCGGGGGCCATAGTCGTAGTAGGGGCCACCCCAATACGGGCCGTAGGACGGATAGGGGCCGTAGCTGTCGTAAAAGTCGCCGAAGGGGCCGAAACCGAAATAGCCGCCGGTGCCGAAGAACACGCGCGCATCCGCCGGCGCAAGCGTGGCCCCCGCCGAGGCGATGGCGATCACCGAGGCAAGTAGAAGCTTTCTCATGGCAACCTCCTCCTGAAGGTTCACCATGGATAACGCCTGGCCCGCTGAAAGGCTTCCGGGGCCGCCGCGCTCGCGCGAAAATCAACCGCCTGCTCAGTACCTGCAGACGCGGATTGCCTCATAGACCCAGTGGTGCCTCACATATTCGACATGGCAGCGCCTGTAGTGCCGGTAGTAGTAATGCCGGTAGTAGTACGGCCTATAGCTGTAATATTCGCCGTAATACGGGCGATACATATAGCGATCGCTGTAATAGTCGCTGTAATATGGCCCATAATCGTTGTAGTAGTCGTCGTAGTAGTCATTGTAATAGCCGTCGCCGATCCCGATCGAGAAATCGAGGCGGCCGGCATTGGCCGGGCCGATCAGGGCGGACGCGGACGCAATGGCTATGACGGAGGCGAGCAGGAGCTTTTTCATGGCTACCTCCTCCTGAGGTTGATCACCCCATAAACGCGCCGGAGGCAGCCTATGTTCCCAGTCGCTAATATTCGCCCGCCCATCGCTGGGAATGGGCGGGCGGCCATTTCCCCTCGCGGGGGAAGATCAGCCAATCGCAGGCACTACTCGATCAGCGCTCGCAGACGCGGATTCTTTCGATGACGCGGTGGTGATGGCGCCAGTGCTTCACGATTCTGATCCGGCAATCATCGCTATAATACCGGGAATGATAGCGCATCACATAACGCTCACGATAGGGAGTGTAGTAGTCGTCATCGTAGACGTCCCGGTAATAGCGGTGCGGGTAGTAGCCGTCGTAGTAATCGTCATCATAACCATTGCCGATGCCGATACCGAACTGCACACTTCCGGCGCTGGCCGGCGCGATCGCAAACGCCGAGGCGATGGCGATCATCGAAGCAAGCAGAAGCTTTTTCATCGCTGCCTCCTTGAGATGGATGCCCCTTCGGAGAGGTAAACGGTTTCAAGACGGGCGGTGTTCCCGAGAAAATTGTAGGGCGGTGCGAGGAGCGGCGCTGGAGCTGCCGATCTCCCCCCTTGTGGGGAGATGTCGCCGAAGGCGACAGAGGGGGGCGTCGCGCGTGGAGCGCCAACGCCTTCCGTAAGAGAGGGCGTCGGCGATTTATGTGAGACGACCCCCTCTGGCTGCTTCGCGGCCATCTCCCCACAAGGGGGGAGATCGGCCAGTCGCCAGACCGTCGCGCCATGTCGCGGCGCCGCGAGCAAAGCCGGGCATCATCGGCTATTCAACCGCCAGCCAATCCCGGCAACCGCAGGAGCCTCTATGAGCAGAAAACCATCCTCAATTCGGCGCGTCGAGCATGCCGAGGCCGGCGACCTGCCGGGTTGGGTCGTCGTCGAGGGCAGGCCGACCATGCAGACCGCCGTCCAGCACACCAGCGAGGACGGCAAGGTGATGTCCGGCACCTGGCGCGCTTCGCCCGGCACCTACCACGCCACCTATACCGATTACGAGTTCGTGCACATGATCGCCGGCCGCATTATCATCACGCCCGACGGCGGCGAGCCGGTCGAGGTCGGCCCGGGCGACGCCTTCGTGGTCGAGGCGGATTTCAAGGGCACCTGGAAGATCCTCGAGCCGGTGACCAAGCATTTTGTGGTCGTGGTGGGGTGAGGGGAAGCTGCTGATCCCCCCATGTGGGGGAGATCAGCAGCTTCACCTTCCCACCTTCGAAATCACCTTTTTCTCCATTTCAGGCTCCAGCGATTCCGCAAACGGCGTGGCCAGATGGTGCTGGTCATGGAAGGCGAGCTTGCCGTCGATGAAGACGTGGCAGGTGGTGATGTTGCAGAAGCGGTCGGTGAGGGCGACGTAGGTCGCGCCGGGCACGCTCGTCACGATGTCGCGCTCCAGCGCGGGCGCAACGCGCTTGTCGCTCACCGAGGCCACGCGCTGGAACGAGATTGCGGTCCTCCAAAATCCGTGAGATTCTTCAAAAAGCCGCACGAAAACAGCGTGCGAAAAACAAAGCTCCCCGACGATTTCGGCGGGCATCCAAGCGCATCACAGGTCGTGCCCCTGATTGTCGGTCGGGCTGCTTAACCCGCCAAGGGAGGACGACAATGACTTTACGGCCAGACCCGACTTTCCACGCGACTGCCAAGCTCGCGATGCAGGCGCCAGTCGAAAGCTTTGCCTACACCTTGATGTTGAGTGCCGACTTCTCGCAGCCTGATGGACTAGCAATAGTTGACGTAAACCCGCAGTCGAAAGACTGCGGCAAGGTCGTCCATAGCGTGATAATGCCGAACACGGGCGACGAGTTTCACCATTTTGGCTGGAACGCCTGCTCTTCGGCCCTTTCGCCGCTGAACGGTCACCCGTTTCTCGAGCGCCGCTTTCTGATCATTCCCGGCATGCGATCTTCGCGCATCTACGTCGTAGACACAAAGGGCGGACCGACCAAGGCCAAGATCCACAAGATCATCGAGCCAGAAGAAGTGTTTGCCAAGACGGGCTATTCCAGGCCGCATACGATCCACTGCGGCCCGGAAGGTATCTATGTCTCAACGCTCGGTGGCGGTGGCCCCGACGGCACCGACGGACCTCCCGGCATCTTTGTCATGGATTGCCAGACGTTCGATGTCATCGGGCGCTATGAGATCGATCGCGGGCCACAGGACAAGCAGTACGATTTCTGGTGGAACCTGCCACGCGACTACATGATCTCGAGCGAGTGGGCCCTTCCGCCTCAGTTCGAGAGGGGCATCGTCCCGGAAGACCTCCTGTCGAACAAATACGGACACCGGGTGCATTTCTGGAATTTGCGCGAACGCAGGAACGTGCAGACCATTGATCTGGGTGCCAATCACCAGATGGCCCTGGAAGTCCGCCCCGCCCACGACCCGGTAAAGGAATACGGTTTCCTTGGAGTGGTCGTCGACACGACAAACCTCGAGGGGTCGATCTGGACATGGTGGCGCCAGGACAGCAAATTCCGTTGCCAAAAGACGGCGACGATCCCGCCCGAGGCAGCCGCGAAAGATGACCTGCCTCCGCTTCTCCAAGGCTTCGAGGCGGTCCCGCCGCTGGTGACCGATATCGACCTGTCGCTCGATGACCGCTTCCTCTACGTATCCTGCTGGGGCACCGGCGAGATGCGCCAATATGATGTGACCGATCCGATGAAGCCCAAGCTTGTGGGGTCCGTTCATATTGGCGGCATCACGCGCAAGACCAGGCATCCCGGCGGCGACTACAGGGGCGGCCCGCAGATGGTCGAGATCAGCCGCGATGGCAAACGCGTTTACTGGACCAACTCGCTCTATTCGACCTGGGACGGCCAGTTCTATCCCGATGGCATCCCGGCGGCCATGGTCAAGGCCGATGTCGGCGAGAACGGTGGGATCACCCTGGACAAGGACTTTTATGTCAAGTTCCCCGAGGGGTATCGCACGCACCAGATTCGTCTGGAAGGCGGCGATTGCTCGACGGATTCGTTCTGCTATCCGTCGGTGTAATCGATTGCTCGGGCCGACGAAGCGATGAGCGAGTGGACGACGGCTGGTCTCTGGCTGGCCGTCATCGCCAGCGGCATCTATCACGGCGTCAGTCCCGGCATGGGCTGGCCGTTGGCCGTCTCGGCCGGGCTGTTTGCCGGACGTGCCGGCGACTTGTTCCGGGCGCTCGGCCTTTTGGCAATGGGACACTTTGCAGCGATGATCGGTATCCTGCTGCCCTTTGGCGCGATGCTGGCGCTGATTGTCTGGGAACGGCAGATCCGCATCGCGGCGGGGTTGATCGTGATCGCAGCCGGGATCTATCTCCTGTTCAACCGGCGCCATCCGCGTGTTCTTGCCCGCATTCCACCGGCGCAACTGGCCTTGTGGTCCTTCGCGGCCGCCACCGCGCATGGCGCCGGGCTGATGCTGGTGCCGATTTATCTAGGCCTATGCCAGGCCGCAGACCTTGATGCTGGACACCAAGCGGCTGCCGCGCTCGTGACCGGCAATCTGATCACCGCAACCGCCGTCTCCGTGGTCCATACGGCCGCCATGATTGTCAGCGGCGGCGTTATTGCCATTGCCGTCTATCGATGGCTCGGACCGAAGTTCATCTCACAAAGCTGGTTCAATCTCGACATTGTGTGGGCCGTAAGCCTGATCCTGGTGGGGGGAATTGGGATCGCGAGTATCGAGTACGCCCGGTGAGTTCCCCTACCTTCCCACCTTCGAAATCACCTTTTTCTCCACTTCAGGCTCCAGCGATTCCGCAAACGGCGTTGCCAGGTGGTGCTGGTCGCGGAAGGCGAGCTTGCCGTCGATGAAGACGTGGCAGGTGGTGGCGTTGCAGAAGCGGTCGGTGAGGTCGACGTAGGAGGCGTTGGGCACGCTGGTGACGATCTCGCGCTCGACCGCGGCCATGGCGTCGTTGGCGGCATAGCCGCGTGTCTGGTCGCAGAGCGAGGGCGCCTTGTCGCGCCACAGCGCTCGAGCCACGCAGGTGTCGATGTTCTCGTCGTTGAACGGCACGTCGCGGATGAAGGCGATCTTCAGCCCGGCCTTGCTCAAACTGGTCAGCGTCGAGCGCAGCCCCGCCCGCCACACGGCGTCCGGCGTGTCCGGCTCGCCCTTGCCGGTCGCCATCTTGCGCGAGGAGGTCAGCGACAGCTCCGAGATCACCACCAGCGCCGGCTTCGCGGCGATGATCTCCTTGATCGCCTGCTCGCGCCACTGGTCGCATTCGCGGTAGTTGCGGTTGAGCTTGGCGACAAAGAAGGAGAAGCGCGAGGGCCGGCAGGAGCTCTTCAGCCAGGTCTCGACGCGGTAGCCGTTCTTCTTTCCCGCCTCGATCAGCGGCGTCGACCAGTGATCGGCGTGGGAATCGCCGAACAGGGCGATCATGCGCTGGCCATTGCCGAACACGCATGGCTTCGGCGTCACCGTGTCGTAGCCCTCGACACAGGCCTTGGCGCGCGCGGTTGCCGGCTCGGCGGCACTTGCCGCGATCTCGCGCTGCTCGGGGTCCTGGTGGCGCACGGCAAGGGCGGCATTGCCATAGGCGGCTGCGACGCCGGTGCCGGTCAGGAGGAGGGCCGGCACCAGCGCCCGCGCCGCATTGGCCATAAGCCAGCCGTTGCGACGGATCGGATTCTCGATGAGATGATAGCTCAGCGCCGAAAGCGCCAGCGTCAGCCCGAGGCAGGCGAGGCGTTGGGCGAGCGTCAAATCCTCCACCAGCATGCCGGCATAGACGATGACCGGCCAGTGCCACAGATAGAGCGAATAGGAAAGTTTTCCGACCCACTGCAAGGGCGGCAGCGCCAGGGCGGCATTCACGCCGTCCCTGGCGCCGGCCGCGCCCGCCAGCAGCAGAAGGACAGTGCCGGCTACCGGCACCAGGGCCAGGAAACCGGGGAAGGGAGCCTCCTCGCTGAAGGTAAGGTAAGCGAAAGCAATCAGCGCCAGCCCGGCCAGGCTGAACGCCAAGGCGAGCCACGGGCGCCTCTGCGCCAGCCATGCCGGCGCCATCGAGGCCAGCCCGCCAGCGGCGAACTCCCAGGCGCGCAGCGGCGAGAAGTAGAAGGCCCAGGGCTGCGAGATGTAGGTCAGCCAGGCGCAGACCGCGAAGGAGACGAGGCCGGCAATGCCGATCACAAGCATGACCGTCCGCTTGCAGGGCTTCAGCCACGCCGCCAGCATCAACAGCGCCGGCCAGGCGAGATAGAACTGCTCCTCTACCGACAGCGACCAGTAATGGATGAAGGGATTGTTGGCGGCGTCGTTGGCGAAATAGTCGAACGACCAGCGGATCAGCCACAGGTTGATCATATAGGCCGAGGCCCACATCGCGCCCTTGGAATAGAGCGTCTGCTCCTCCGGCGACAGGATGACGGCGCCGGCGGCGAGCGTCGCGGCGATGACGAAGAGCGCCACCGGCAACAGCCTGCGCGCCCGCCGGGCGTAGAAGCGTAGAAGATCGAGCCGGCCGGTCACGGAAATCTCGGTGACCAGATGCCGGGTGATCAGATAGCCGGAGATGACAAAGAAGATGTCCACGCCGGCAAAACCGCCGGGCAGCGCGGTAAGGCCGAAATGGAAGGCCACCACGCCCGCCACGGCCAGCGCACGCAACCCCTCAATGTCTGGCCGGAAGTCCGGCGATGGTGTTGACACGAAGACGGACCTCGCAACGGTCGTTCGTATCCCGCCTTGGATCAAGAGTTGCGCCTATGGGGTTATACCGCAATGCAACAAATCTAACGCAGTGCAACATAAGGGGAGGGCGGAGGTAATCTCCCCCCTTGAGGGGGAGATGGCCGCGAAGCGGCCAGAGGGGGTCGTCTCGCACAGGACGCCGACGCCTTGCAAAGCGAAGAGAAAGCTGGCAGCTTCATGCGCGGCGACCCCCTCTCGTCCGCTTCGGCCGATCATCTCC
>NZ_LPWA01000160.1 GCF_001510895.1 Mesorhizobium loti
TGATCGGTCCGACGACGTCGTCACTGTGGTTCGGAAAATCCGAAACGCCGCGGGACAGCACCCCCCTCTGCCCTCCCGGGCATCTCCCCCACAAGGGGGGAGATCGGACGTCGCTCCCGCTTTCGCCAATTGCCGACGCGGATGATGGGCGCCGCCGATGAGGCTGCCGATCTCCCCCCTTGCGGGGGAGATGGCCGGCAGGCCAGAGGGGGGTGTGAAGGATCGCGGCGCCTGGCGATCTTCTTTTAATCGCCCCGCTAAATCGCCTTGATCAGCCGCAGCAGCCCCAGCATCTCCATCAGCGTCCCCTTCCGGAAGGCGATGTAGGTCGGCTCCTCCAGCCCGTGGAAGCGGCGCTTGAAGGCGGCCTGGCCCTGCAGGTTGAAGCGCGAGCGGTTGACCCAGGGCGACTCGTAGGCGCGCTGGAAGGCGCCGCGCCAGAAGCTCGATTCGGCAAAGCCGCTCGGCTCGACGTCGAGCAGCGGCGACAGGCCCAGCGTGACGACTGAAATGCCTTCCTCGCGAAAACGGTCGACGGCGAATTTGGTCAGGCCGATCTCGGCATGCGGCGTGGCGTCGACATGCTTGCGCTTGAAGGCGGTGGTGTAGCCGATGACCTTGCCATCGCTGAACAGCGGGTCAAAATCGAGGATGGCGACGAGCGCGCCATCGGGACCATGCAGGACGAAGCGGCGCATGTCGGCGCCGAGATGGTCGGCGAACGGTCGGTTGAGGAAACCCATCTCCCAGCGCTTGACGATACGCTCGCCGCGCCAGTTCTCGGAAAGCCGCGAAACCTCGTCGAGGAGCATGTTTTTTCTGTCCTCGGCGAATGTGAAGCCCTTCTTCGCCAGCCAGCGCTCGGAGTAGCGCACGGTCTCGTTGCGCTTGCCCGAGAAATCATGCGCAGGCAGCTGCAGCCTGGTGTCGACACCCAGCCGGTTGACCTGGTAGCCGAGCCCGGCCAGCACCTTTGCCGTGGCGGCGCTGACCTGCACGAACCAGGGGCCGCCGGCGGCCTCGACGAAGCGCTTGATGTAGCCGGGCCGCTCCGACGGATCGACCACCGGATCGCCGAGCGCGAAATGGTGCTTCATCTTGCTGCCGAAGGCGATGTAGCCGTCGCCGTCACTGAAATAAGACAGTTTTTGCTGCACGGCGGTGGAATAAGCGAGCGAGAAGTCGCCGTGCCGCCGAACCAGCGCCAGGCGCTCGAGATGCGTCAGCTCGCGGCGCGGCACCTTGGGCGCCGCGCCTTCAAGAAACCTGTCGATATGTTTCCGCAGGGAGGGCATGAGCTTCCGCGTGCCGATGAACACAGACCCGCAGCCCACGGGCCTCGAATCAGTCGCCTTGGCGCGACCGTTTATTGGTCATGTCGCGCCAGCGCCATATAGGATGCTATCGGCCGCGAATGAAGAGGAAATGTCTGCCGCCCGATGTAGCGGGCGGCACCGATCAACTTGCCCCGCGAACGTATATTGCCAATTTCTATGCAATGTTATATATCAAGTTATAGTTTCTTGTTCGGACAGCTCGGTCATGGAAGACGTCCTGCGATCCCTCGGCTTTCTCTGCCTCGGCAGCCGGCTGAAGCGCATTGGCGAGCAGTTGCAGGCCGACACGCAGCGCGTGCTCGATCGCCTGGATGTGCGGATCCAGTCGAGCCAGTACCCGCTGCTCGCGGCGCTCGACAGGCTGGGGCCGCTGCCGGTCGGCGAGCTGGCGCAGTCGCTCGGCATCGCACAGCCGGGCGTGACGCGCAGCGTGTCGCTGCTGACCGAACTGGGCCTGGTCGAGGTCACACAATCGAACGACGACCAGCGGCGCAGGATCGTCTCGCTGTCGCGCAACGGTCAACGACTGATGGACACCGCGAAGCGCGACGTGTGGCCGCGCATCGAGGACGCGGTCGCAGAATTGTGCGCGGACCTCTCCGGACCGCTGCTTGGTCAGCTCGCCGCCATCGAGGATCGTTTGGCCGCGATCCCGCTCGACCGCCGTGCGGAAAAAGCCAGGGCCGTCGCGTCCAAGGCCATCGCACCATGAAACACGTTCTCGACCGTCCCATCTGGAGCGCGCTGGCGACGCGCCACCGGACTTTCGCGGAAGGCGGCAGCCTCGCCCGGCGGTACCGGCCGTCGATCGTTCCGTTCGCCGCCACCGCGGCGGACGACGCGGAAAGCCTGCGGGCTCTGGGCAAGCTGCTCCCGCCGCTTGAAAGCTCGATCCTGGTTCAGACGGATCCGATCGTCCTGCCTGCGGAGCTTGCCGCGGTTTCGGCAGCGTCCCTGGTGCAGATGACCGCCGATCAGCCGATACAGGCTGTGTCCGATGAGCGTGTGCAGCGGCTGACGCGGGACGACGCCGCCGAGATGCTTGCCCTCGCGTCGCTCACCAAGCCTGGTCCTTTCACGCTGGAAGCCTTGAGCCTCGGCGATTTCTGGGGCGTGAAGATCGGCGGCAGGCTGGCGGCGATGGCCGGCGAACGCATGAAGCAGCCCGGCTATTCCGAGCTCAGCGGCGTGTGCACGCATCCGGATTTCCGCGGCGGCGGCCTTGCCAGGCTGCTGTCGCTCTTCGTTGCGAACCGGATCATGGCGCGCGGCGAGGTGCCCTATCTCCACGCCTATGCCAGCAACGTTGCGGCCGTCGGGCTCTACGAGTCCATCGGTTTCCGGTTGAGGACCACGCTGAACATGGCTGTAGTTCAACGCGCAGGGTGACTGCCGGACTGCAACTGCGATCGACGTTGGGGAGGTTTCGGTCAATCCCCAACGTCTGTGACGGCGTCTCTTGCCGCAGGGACCGGCCGATCAGACAGCGATCTTGCCGCCGCCCCGTTTGGTGATGGCGACGACCGAAGGCCGCACCGGCATGTCCGGCTTGAAGTCCGGCCAGCGGGTCGACAGGTCCTCGTAATAGGACGGGCGACCGAAGGCCTCCCAGTCCTCGCCGCCATCGCCCGGATGCTGGACGGCGACGAAAGCGGTCTGGTCATCCGGCAAAAACAGCGGGCCGCACATTTCGGCGCCGATCGGCACGCGGAAGAACAATTTTGACGTCGCCCGCGCGGCGCCTTCCGTGTCCACCGCCCACAGGCCATCGGTGCGGCCGGTGGCCTTCGGACCCTGGCCGTCGGTGGCGACCCAGAGCCGGCCGGCCGAATCCACGGTGCAATTGTCCGGCATGCCGAACCAGCCATGGGCGGTGGTCGCGGTCGAGAAGGTGGCGCCGACATCGGCAACGGAAGGATCGCCGCATTTCAGGAGCACCTCCCACTTGCCCTTGGTGGCGGCGAAATCGCCGCCGTCCTCGACGATCTCGACGATGTGACCGAAGGCGTTTTCGGCACGCGGGTTGGCGGCGTCGACCTGGTCGGCCTTGCGCTTGGAATTGTTGGTCAGCATGACATAGACCTTGCCGTTGCCGGCATTGGGCTGGATGTCTTCCGGCCGGTCCATCTTGGTGGCGCCGAGCAGGTCGGCGGCGCGGCGCGTCTCGATGAGAACGTCGGCCTGGCCGGAGAAACCGTTCTCCGCCGTCAGCGGGCCCTCTCCGAACATGATCGGCAGCCATTCGACCGAGCCATCCTCGGCGAACTTCGCCACATGCAACGTGCCGTCGTCGAGCAGGTTCATGTTGGCCGCGAGGTCATTGGGATTGAACTTACCAGCGGTGACGAATTTGTAGACATAGTCGAAGCGCTCGTCGTCGCCGAGATAGAAGACGACGCGGCCGTCCTTGGAAACGATCGATTCGGCGCCCTCATGCTTGAAGCGGCCCATGGCGGTGCGCTTGCGCGGCACGGAATTCGGGTCGTTGACGTCGACCTCGACGATCCAGCCAAAACGATTGGGCTCGTTCGGCTCCTTGGCAAGGTTGAAACGGTCGTAATGCGCGCCCCATTCATAGGCGCCTTCCGGAATGCCGAGGCGCTTGTAGTTGGCGGCTTCCTTGTGGCCTTCCGGCAGCTCGCCCGAGAAATAGCCGTGGATGTTCTCCTCGGCCATCACATAGGTGCCCCAGGGGGTGACGCCGCCGGCGCAGTTGTTGAGCGTGCCGATGACCTTTGTGCCGGACGGATCGGCATTGGTCTTGACGCGGTCATGGCCGGCGACCGGACCGGAAAGCGCCATTTCGGTGTTGGAGGTGATGCGGCGGTTGAGCTTGCCGTCGCGCACGACCTGCCATTTGCCGCCGTCCTTGCGGATCTCGACGACGGTGCCGCCATGCGCGGCCATCTCGACATCGACCTGCTCCTTGCTGAGCGGTGCGACCTCGGCGGCCTTCTTGCCCTCCTTCTCGACGATCTTGACGATGCCCGGGAACATCAGATGCGGATTGGTGTATTCGTGGTTGACGACCAGCAGGCCGTGCTCGGCCGAGCCGTCGATCGGGATATAGCCGACATAGTCGTTGTTATAGCCGAACTGT
The DNA here is from genome assembly GCF_001510895.1 of Mesorhizobium loti. Taxonomy (GTDB): domain Bacteria; phylum Pseudomonadota; class Alphaproteobacteria; order Rhizobiales; family Rhizobiaceae; genus Mesorhizobium; species Mesorhizobium loti_A. The sequence continues at coordinate 4,438 of NZ_LPWA01000160.1, forward strand.
TTTGCCTGGGCTTCGGCCGACTGCTTCACCGGATCGAACTCCGGCGAATCGGCGAACAGCGGGTCACCCCAGCGCAACAGCACGTCGGCATCGTAGCCCGGCGCGACATGGTGCTTGTCGTCGATGCCGGCTTCGAGCTCGTCGAATTTGAAGGCGGAGGCCTCGGCGGCGCGCGCCTCATCGGCCGCGACCAGCGCAAGCGGGCTGACGGTGGCGGCGATAGCCGAGACGGCCAGCGAACCCTTCAGGAAACCCCGGCGCGAGAAGCGCGCGGCGATGATCTCGCCCATGGTGCGGTTGTCGGTGGGATTGACCGCCGGGCCGTCATTTTCCTCGAGCTGGCTGGTGCGGAAGCGGGTTTCAGGGGATTGGGTCATGGGCTGTCCTCTGGCTCTTGAGGTGGCTGGAACGTGTGACCCGTCGATCCCTATAGGTGGCCGATCACATTTTCGTGACATCGGCGTGATCAAACAAGGGCCGATTTGCCGGCTGATGATTTCTTCAGCTCGACCGGCCGACACAGAGTGCCGATAACAGCCGACGACAACTCAGTGACGATATCCACCAAGGACCTCGCCGCATCGGCGCGCCAACGGAAACTCCGGGACGTATTTTGCGACATCCGACTTCGATCCCGTAGCAGCGCGCTTCGCCGGACGCGCTCAGCTTGACGGCATCACGCGCTTCGGAAACAAGACTGCGACGAGCGCGGCCGCAAGTGGGGATGAAAAAGTGAGTTTCTGGGGATTGGCGCAGCTTGGCGTTTCGACGGTGATCTTCCTTTTTGCGGCGACGGCGGCCAAGCAATGGGGGCTGGCGCCGAGCCTGGCCAAGATCCTGCTGACGCTCGCGCTCTATTCCGCGGGCAATCTGATCATGCTCAGGCTGATCCGAGAATTCGGCATGTCGGTGTCGTTCAGCCTGTCGGCGGTGATCCAGCTGGTATCGGTGAACGTCGTTGCGCTGGTCTTCTTCGGCGAACGCTTGAATGCATTGCAGGCCACCGGCGTCGTGCTGGCGATCGCCGCCGTCGCGCTGATCACGCTCGGGCCCTATATGCAAAGGCTGTAGCCGGATCCAGGCCCCGAAATGAAATCGACCGCCAATGCACTGCTCAACAGACTAGAATTCCCGGTGCTGCTGGCCGGGCTGGTGATCGCCGGCGGGCTTTGGGGCCTGGTGGAACTCATGGAAGTGGCGCGCGCCACTACTCCGCACGCCTTCGACACGGAAATCCTGCTCGCCTTCCGCCATGCCGGGCGGCCGGACAGCCCGATCGGTCCGCCCTGGCTGCAAGGCGCGATGCGCGACATCACCGCGCTCGGCAGCACCAGCGTGCTGGTGCTGATCACGACGGCGACGATCATCTACCTGCTTTTGATCCGCAGGCCAGCGACGGCGTTATTCGTGTTCGCCGCTGTGGCAGGCGGGCAAGTGCTTTCCAGCCTGCTCAAGTTCGAAGTCGATCGGCCGCGACCCGATCTCGTCTCGCATCTCGTCAACGAGACGTCGCTCTCCTTCCCCAGCGGCCACGCCATGCTGTCGGCGGTGACCTATCTTACCCTCAGCTCGCTGGCGGCCCGCTTCCTGCCGGACCGCAGGACCAAGATCTTCGTGCTCGCCCTGGCCGTGCTCGTCACGATGCTGGTCGGGACCAGCCGCGTCTATCTCGGCGTGCATTGGCCGTCGGACGTGCTTGCCGGCTGGTGCGCAGGCTTCGCCTGGGCCATGTTGTGCTGGCTTGCGGCGCGCCTGCTGCCGCGGCGCAAAGTTGTGGCTGACGGCGAGTGATCCGCGCCTGGTCCGTATTGGAATGATGCTTGAGACATTGTAATATTTATATTATACATCGATACTGAATATAAGGACATGGATTCTGGCCGATGATGACTGCCGCACAGATGCGCGCTGCGAGGGCATTGGCCGGCATCGACCAGCGCACGCTCGCCGAGCGCGCCGGGGTTTCGCTTCCGACCATACAGCGCATGGAAGCAAGCGAAGGCGTCGTCAGGGGCGTCGTCGACTCGCTGATGAAGGTCATCCAGGCGCTCGACGGGATCGGGGTGGAGCTGATCGGCGAGAATCAGGGCAGCGAGCGCGGCGGCAGGGGCGTGCGTCTCAAGGCGAGCGCTGTACAAAACCCGCAGGGCTAGAGCAGCAACCGCAGCGGGGCCGAAAAAATCGGGATCTGCCTGCCAGCGAGATGCTTTCTCAAACGGCCGCTTCGATCGGCTCGGCAAGTTTCGGGTTTGCGCGCGCGGCGATCAGGCAGCCGGCGACGATCAGGCACGCCCCCGCCAGCGTGGTCCAGACCACCTCCTCGCCGAAGAAGAACCAGCCAAGCGCGATCGCCCAGATGAAGGCCGAGTATTCCGTCGGGATCAGATATTGCGCTTCGGCACGGGCGTAGGACCAGCTCATCAGGAACTGGCCGGAAAGCGACAGCAATGCCACCCCGACCAGGGGAGGCCAGAGGTCCCTCGGCAGCGCAACGGCGAGCCATGGCGCGGCAAGACCAAGGATGATCGCGAGGCAGAGGTTCTGGAACAGCATGATCTCGATTGGCTTGGCCAACAGCGCCTGTTGCCGGGAGAGGATCAGATTGTAGGCATAGAACACCGTCGATGCGAGCACCGCTACCGTGCCGAGCAGCGTATCTTGCGAACGGCTTGCCTGGCCGAACTGACCGGCCAATATGATCGCGACGCCCGCGATACCGGCGACCGAGGCCCACACAGCCTGCCGTCTTATGCGTTCGCCCAACAACAGCGCGGCAAGGAGAAGGGCAAACAGGGGCGCGATAAAGCTGAGCCCGATCGCCTCGGCGAGCGGCAGCCTGGCGAGACCCCAGAAGAATGAGAGCAGGACGATGCCGACAATCGCGGCGCGCAGCGCATGCAGCCTCAGCACCGGAAGGGTCGGCTTTGAGCGCTGCCCCGCCGACCAGGCCGCGCCCGCGACCAAGGTCGCGACCATGCTGCGCCATAGCACCGTGTTGTACACACCCACCGCAATGACCAGCGACTTCATCGCCGCGTCCATCCCGGACAGCAGGGAGATCGCCAGCGCGCATACGAGCACTGGGATCATCGGCGAAACGGCGCCGGTCAGGCTGGATGTCTTCACGGCTTCGCTCATCTTGACGGATCGCTGCCGGATAGCCCGGCACGAGCGGCAGAACCAGATGGCAGCCCCGTCGATATGGCGGTCCAACTCCGACCGACCTCGTTCCTGCTCAGTCGATCTTCAGCGCCGCGATCTCGCCTTCGTTCATCAGCGGGACATAGATGGTCGACTTGCCGTCGGTGCCGATGTCGGCGCTGCCCGGCTTGAAGGCGGCGATCGCCTCCGGTGCGCCGCCGGATCGGTAACGATACAGCGTGCCGGTCATGTAGGCGGTGGCGTAGATGTCACCGCCGATGGCGATAACGCCATCGAGGCCGGCGAATTTTTGGGCGCCGGGCAGCGGCGTCACCTTCTTGCTGTCGAGATCGACCGCCAGCAGGCCGCCCGGCTCCGCGGTGCTGAAATCGGGCTTGATGCCCTTGCCCCAGGAGGCGACGATCAGCTTGTCGCCGTCGGCGAAGACGCCATTGGGCGAGGCAAGCAGCGCATCCTTCACGAACAGCTCCGGCTTGTCGCCGTCGATGCGGTAGATCGCGTCGGCCAGCATGTCGCTGACATAGACCTTGCCCGCGGCATCGGCAGTCATGTCGTTGAGGAAGACCGCGCCCGGCACGTGGATGGTCGAGACCAGCTTGCCGCTGGCGAGATCGACGACGCGGACCTTGGTGATGTCGGCGGCGTAGAGCTTGCCACCGGCGATCGCCATGCCCTTCGGCGCGTCCATGCCGTCCACCCAGTGACTGGTGATGACCTTGCCGTCCATGGACAGCAGCGACAGGTAGCCGTTGCCGTCGACGTCGCCTGGATTGCCGACGATGTTGGAGACGACGATGCGCTTGTTGGCGGCATCGAAAAGCGCTGATTCCGGCTGTTCGAAGCCGGCGGCGCGCCAGATCTCGCCGGCCTGGACGGAAGGAGCCGTTGCTATGCAGCCGACGGCGAAAAAGGTCGAAGCGATTAGGGTTTCATGGTGCTCTCCTGTGATGACGGCGGAGAGCTAGGTTTTTCGATACTTTTCGGAAAGGCGGTTCGAGCCTAGTATCGAAAATCGATACGAATTCACGCAAACGGGTTGCATGCCATGAACGGTCCGATCTTCGAGGCGCTGAAACGGACGCTGAAGGCCAAGGGCTTGACCTACCGGACGCTGGCCGAGCGCATGGGCGTTTCCGAGCCGACGGTGAAGCGCATCTTCCATGAGCGGAACTGCAAGCTCGACCGGCTGATGGAGATCTGCGCCGCCGCCGAAGTCGAGCTGGAGAACGTGCTGGGCTCGATGAACCGGGGGCCGGGGCCGGCCAACCGCGTCGCGCCGGAGATCGAGCGCAAGCTGGCGGCGCGGCCGGCGCTGCTCTTTGTCTTCATCATGCTGTCGGAAAAATTCACGCCCGAAGGCATCATGCGCTCGCAGGGTCTGAGCGAAGCCTCGATGTTCCTTTATCTGCGCGATCTGGAAGAACTCGGCCTGGTGGCGCTCGGGCGCGGCCTCTCCGCAAGATTGCTGGTCGAGATGCCGATCCAGTGGGATTTCGAGGGACCGCTGAAGCCGCATTTCGAGACGACCAACAAGAACTTCATCGGCTGGGCGATCGGCCATATGGACGACCAGGCCACCTTCGTCAGCTTCTCGCGGCGGATGCGGCCGGAGACGGCGGAGATGGTGCGGCGGGAGGCGGAGGACCTGGCGGAACGCGCAAGGCTGCTTGCCCATCACGACCAGCACACCACGCCGGAAGATCAGCTCATCGGCTACAAATGGACCTTTGCCTTCGGGGCGACGCCATTTCCGGCGATCATGCCGATCGGGCCGCACCCGCGTGATGCCCGCGCGCGGGTGGAGAGCAGGGCGACAAAGGGAAAAAGCCGCTGCCAGCGTAGTGGAGCGCCTTTCCTTCTCCCCTTGTGGGAGAAGGCGAGGGAGAGCGATCAGGCCGCCTTCGCTTCCTCATGCGGGGCCGCGAGATCGTCGCGCGCCTTGCGCGCGAGCTTCCTGGCCGAGCGCTTGGGGCTGTCGCCGAACAAGTCGGCGGCCTCGGTGAGGCAGGCCTTGCTGAGGCTCTTCTCCGAACGCTTCAACAGCCTGCGCAGAAGCTTCGTGTCCTCGGGCGGACCGAGCGGCTCGCCGTCCGCGGCGAGCAGCGCGCGCATGACGAAGACGTCATGCAGCTCGCCCAGCAGCTCGCCAAGCTTGTCGACGGCCTTGCGGCGCGCCTTGATCGGCGTCGGCCACAGACGGCCGAGCAGCGACAGATGCATCGAGTGCGTCTTGGCCGCCTTGCGCAGATCGTGAAAGCGTCGGCCTCGCCGCGCGAGCCGGCCTTGTCCAGCGCCTTTTTCGCCCGCCGCAAGGTGGCGCGGGCGCCTTCGGCGAGGATGTCGGCCGCCTGCTCGGGTTGGTCGGGCAGGGCCAGCCTGTCGATCCGCTCCAGCCCTTCCCGGCAGGCGGCGATGGCCGCGTTTATGGCGGCGTCGAGGCCAGGGCCGGCATGGAGCTCATGCTGGCGCAACACCAGCCGGTCGCGGACGACGTCCAGCCCGCCGCCGGCGCTCTGTTCCGGAAAGGCGTCCGCGAGGCGGTCGATGGTCTCGATGAGAGCAGACGCCTCACGCGGGCCGGCAAGCAGCGCCGAGACCTGCTTGTAACATTCGTTTTCGGTCTGGCAGAACGGTTCGTCTCCGGAACGAACCAGGCGCAGCAAGGCACGGATGCTCTTCAGCCGCTTGCGGCACTTGTGCAGCCCCTGCTCCGGCTTGTCACGTGCCGTATCGAGATGGCCGAGCGCCCTGCCGATCTCGTCGGCCAATATGCGCCTGACCTCGCCGGTCAGCGGCAAGCGCGGATCGATGCGAAAGCTCATGCGGCGATCTCCGGAATCCCCCCGAGGGCCAGCGACGCGTTGTAGAACCTCGACTCGCCGGTGACCTCGCGACCGAGCCAGTCGGGCAGCATTTCGTCAGGTACGTCCTCCGGCGTCTCCAGCTCCGCGACCACGAGCCCCGAGAGCACTCCGCCGAATACATCGACTTCATAGAGATAGCCGCGGTGTCTAACATGGTGGCGTGTCTTCTCGATGACACGCCCGACGGCGAATGCCATCAATTCCTCGGCCTCGTGGAGAGGGATCGGATATTCGAATTCGTCGCGCTCGCGCGCCCTGTCGCCGAACTTCAGCGTCAGCTCGGCGGAACGCCCGTCGCTGATGCGCACGCGCACCGTGCGGCCGGGCTGCGCGGCGACGTAGAACTGGCGAATGCGGATATCCGCCTCGACCAGGCTACGCCAGGCGGGGTCAGAGACCAGGAACTTGCGCTCGACTTCCTTGCCCATGGCCGCGCACTAAAGCGCGTGAGGATCGACATGGCAAGCCGAGGCGGGAATCAATTTGACTTTAATCAATCGATTGATTAAATGAAGTCATGGGCAAGGAAACGAAGGCAAAGAAGCCACAACGCGAAGCCTCTCCGGCGGATCAAACGCGCACAGCGCTTGTCCATGCCGCGCTCAAGCTGTTCGGGCGGCGGGGCTTCGACGGCACCTCGACGCGCGAGATCGCAGCCGAGGCCAAGGCCAATATCGGCTCCATCGCCTATCATTTCGGCAGCAAGGAAGGTTTGCGCGCCGCCGCCGCCGACTTCATCGTCGAGACCATCCAGGGGATCGCCGGCCAGGCGCTCGGCGCAGCGCAGGCGGCGGCTCCCTCGACACGAGAAGCGGCACGGGCGCAGCTCTTTGCCGCGCTGGAGCGGATGGTCGGTTTTGTCGTGGCCAGCCCCCAAGCCGGCGAGATCGTACAATTCGTACTCCGCGAGCTGTCGCACCCGACGGCGGCGCTCGACCGCATCTATGCCGGCGTTTTCGAACCGACGCATCGCCGGCTTTGCCAGATCTGGGAGCAGGCGACCGGCGAGCCGGCCGAGAGCGAGAGCACCAAGCTCACCGTGTTCACGATGATCGGCCAGGTCATCTATTTCCGCATCGGCCGCGAGGCGGTGATGCGCAGGATGGCCTGGCGCGAGATTGGCAATGCCGAGGCCGCCAAGGTGGCGGCGATCGCAACCGACAACCTCAGGGCAATGCTGGCGGCACGCGACGCGGCCGCCGGAAAGAAGGGCAAATCATGAGTTTTCTCTGTTCGCTGCCGCTCGCGGCCCAGCTGTTCGGCGCCTGCACGCCGGCAGCACCGCTCGCCGTCGGCTATGTCGAAGGCGAATACGTGTTGATGGCGCCGATCGAGGTGGCGCAGGTCGCAACGGTCAACGTCAAGCGCGGAGACCGGGTGACTCCGGGCATGCCGGTGGTGACACTGGAAGACGCCGACGCCAAGATCGCAGTGGCGCAAGCGCAGGCCGCCCTCGCGCAGGCCGAAGCGCAGCTTGCCGACCTTCAGGTGGGCAAACGGCCGGAAGAAATCGCCGTGCTCAAGGCACAGGTCGACATGGCCAAGGCCCAGGCCGCGGACGCCAAGCGCAAATACGACCGCGCCAGCGACCTTTACAAGCGCGGCACCGGCACCCAGGCCGACTACGACACCGCCTCCGCCACGCTGGAGACCGCCAACGCGCAGGTCGGTCAGGCGGAGGCCAATCTCGCCGTCGGCGGCCTGCCGGGGCGGGCCGAGACGATCAAGGCGGCCGAGAACCTGGTCAAGCAGTCGCAATCGGCGTTGGGGCAGGCTGAGTGGCGCCTTTCCAAGCGTGTGCTGGCGGCGCCTTCCGGCGGCCGCGTCAACGATGTCATGCGCAATCCCGGCGACACCGCCGGGCCGACCGCGCCGGTGATTTCGATGCTGCCGGACGGCGCGGTGAAGCTCAGCGTCTATGTGCCGGAAGCCGCCTTCTCCTCGGTGAAGGTCGGCACGCTGCTCAGCGTGCGTTGCGACGGCTGCGGGCCGGATCTCAAGGCGCGCGTCAGCTATGTCTCGCCCGATCCGGAGTTCACCCCGCCGGTGATCTACTCGCTTCAGAACCGGCAGAGGCTGGTCTATCTCGTCGAGGCGCGGCCGGAAGGCGATGCCGGTCCGCTGCAGCCCGGTCAGATCGTCGACGTCGACCTGGCGGACCTCCGGCAATGAACGTCATCGACGTCCGTGGGCTGGTCAAGCGCTTCGGCGGCAAGACCGTCGTCGACCATGTGACGATGACGGTCGCCGAGGGCGAGATCGTCGGCTTCCTCGGGCCGAACGGCTCGGGCAAGACGACGACCATCCGCATCATGTGCGGGCTTTTGACGCCGGACGAGGGCGAGGGCACGGTGCTGGGGTTCGACATCCTTACCGACGCGCTCAGGATCAAGCGCGAAGTTGGCTACATGACGCAGAAATTCTCGTTCTACGAGGATCTGACGATCGGTGAGAATCTTGAATTCGTGGCGCGGCTCTACCAGCTGAAGCCGGTCGAGGAATATGTGTCGCGGACGCTCATGGAACTCGGCCTGGCCACGCGCCGCAACCAGCTGGCCGGCACGCTTTCCGGCGGCTGGAAGCAGCGGCTGGCCTTAGCCGCCTGCATCATGCACAAGCCGAAGCTGCTCCTGCTCGACGAGCCGACGGCGGGCGTCGACCCGAAGGCGCGGCGCGAGTTCTGGGATGAGATCCACAGGCTGGCTGGCGGCGGGCTGACGGTGCTGGTCTCCACCCATTACATGGATGAGGCCGAGCGCTGCCACCGCATCAGCTACATCTCCTACGGCAAGTTGCTCGCCACGGGCACAGTGGACGAGGTGGTCGAGAATGCCGGACTGACAACCTTCGTGGTGCAGGGACCGCGCCTCGGCCGCGTGGCCGAGGCGCTGGAAGGACGCCCCGGCGTCGACCAGGTGGCGCCATTCGGGGCCACGCTGCATGTCGTCGGCTCCGACAAGGCGGCGCTGGAAAAGGCGCTCGCGGATATCGAGAAGGAGCACAAGGGCGTGAAGGTGACGCCCGGCGAGACCAGCCTGGAAGACGTGTTTATCCAGTTCATGGTCGGCTCGAAGGACAACATGGCATGAAAAATGGCCTGAAAGCGGTCTTCTCCTTCGCCCGGCTCGGCGCGTTGCTGATCAAGGAGTTCATCCAGATGCGGCGTGACCGCATCACTTTCGCCATGATGCTGGGCGTGCCGCTGCTGCAATTGGTGCTGTTCGGCTATGCGATCAACAACGATCCGAAGAGCCTGCCGACGGCGCTGGTGGCGATGAGCAACGACCAGTACACGCGCGCCATGGTCTCCGCCCTGCAGATGACCGGCTACTATCGCTTCAACCACGTGGCCGAAAGCGCGGCCGAGGCTGAAATGCTGATGGCCAAGGGCGCCGTCTCCTTCGTCGTCACGATCCCGGCCGACTTTGCGCGGCGGGTCGAGCGCGGCGACAACCCGCAGATCCTGATCGAGGCCGACGCGACCGATCCGTCGGCAGCGAGCGGCGCCATCTCGACGCTGAGCACGGTGGCGAGCCAGGCGCTGCTCCGCGCCCAGGGCATGCAGGCGACCGCCGCCGAAACCGCGAAGCAGCAGCTGCAGGTGGTGGTGCACCAGCGCTACAATCCGGAGGGCATCTCGCAATACAACATCGTGCCCGGCCTGCTCGGTGTCATCCTGCAGATGACCATGGTGATGATGACGGCGATGGCGCTCACCCGCGAGACCGAGCGCGGCACGATGGAGAACCTGCTCGCCATGCCGTCGAGCCCAACCGAGATCATGCTGGGCAAGGTGCTGCCTTTCCTCGTCGTTGGCTCGGTGCAGGTGACGGTGGTGCTGGCGGCGGCGAAACTCTTGTTTGGCGTCCCGTTTGTCGGCAGCCTGACGCTGCTGCTTTCGTCGGTGCTCGTCTTCGTGCTTTCGCTGGTGCTGCTCGGCTACACGATCTCGACCATGGCCCGCTCGCAGATGCAGGCGATGCAGCTCACCTTCTTCTTCTTCCTGCCGTCGCTGCTGCTCTCCGGCTTCATGTTTCCCTATCGCGGCATGCCGGGCTGGGCGCAGATTTTGGGCGAGATCTTCCCGCTGACGCACTTTTTGCGCATCACCCGCGCCGTCATGCTGAAGGGCGCCGACTTCAATGCGGTCGCTGGCGAGATCGGCTGGCTGGTGGTGTTCGTGGTATTGTTTGCCGGCGTAGCATTGGCGCGGTTCAGGCGGACTCTGGATTAAATTCTCGTTCGGAAGGGTTCCTGCGCGCACAAAATCCGGAGGCCGGAGGGACAGCACCCCCCTGCCGGGCATCTCCCCCGCAAGGGGGGAGATCGGCCGTCATCGCGGCTTTCGCCAATCGCCAAGGTCGCAGGAGGAGCGGAGCGCCGGAGCTGCCAATCTCCCCCCTTGCGGGGGAGATGTCCGGCAGGACAGAGGGGGGTGTGAAGAAACGCGGCGCCTCCTGCATCGGGCCGCTGCACCCCTAAGCCGACGCCATGATTTCCGCATAAGTGCCGAAATCGACATTGCCGCCGGAAAGCACCACGGCCACGCATTTCCCGGCGAGGTCGATCTCGCCGGACGCGAGCGCCGCGAGCGCGACGCAGCCGCCGGGCTCGACCACCAGTTTCAGATGGGCCATGGCGTCGCGCATCGCCTGCGCAGCGGCCTTGTCCGAGACGGCGACGGCGCCGGCAAGATTCCGGCGATTGATCTCGAAGGTGATGGCGCCGGGCTCGGCGGTGAGGAGCGCATCGCAGATCGAGGTATGGCCGGGCTCGTTCGAAACCCGCTCGCCTTGGCCAGCGAGCGGCGCGTGTCGTCGAAATGCTCCGGCTCGACCGCCCAGACTTCGGTGCGCGGCGATGCGTCCTCGACGGCGACGGAAATGCCGCTCGACAGGCCGCCGCCGCCGCAAGGAACGACGACCGCGTCGAGCGACACCCCCAGCGCCTTCGCCTGCTTCATCAGTTCCAGCCCGATCGTGCCCTGGCCGGCGATGATGGCCGGATCGTCGAAAGGCGGCACCAGCACCATGCCCTTCTCGATATAGGGACGAACGACCGTCATGCGGTCGTCCTTGTAGCGGTCGAACGGCACCACCTCGGCGCCCATCTTGCGGACATTGCCCACTTTGAGCGCCGGCGCGTCGACGGGCATGGCAATGACCGCCTTGACGCCGAACATCGCGGCCGAAGCGGCAACGCCCTGCGCGTGATTGCCGGAAGAAAAGGCGACGACGCCCCGGTTGCGCTCTTCCTCGGTGAGCGACGACAGTTTGTTGTAGGCACCGCGGATCTTGAAGGAGCCGGTGCGCTGCAGCGTCTCCGGCTTGAACAGGATGCGGCCGCCATAGCGCTTGTTGAGCTCGGGCGATTCGATCAGCGGCGTTTCGACGACCAGGCCGGAAAGCCGCGCTGCGGCGGCGTGGATATCGGAAATGCCGGGTGGGATGGTCATGGCGTGGGCCTCGTAGGTATCGGTCCATACATGGTGCACGGAATCCCACGCGGCGCGCCAACGAAAAAATGTGATGGTTACAATGTTGGGGATGATGACGGACGACGAAGCGCCAATCTCCCCCCTTGCGGGGGAGATTGGCAGCTCAGGCGCCGGCGCCCTTTCGCGACGAGGTAGAACGCTGGCGATTTACGTGAGACGACCCCCTCTGACCGCTTCGCGACCAACTCACCCCAGCAGCACCCTTGTCCGCTTCTTCCCTCCCAGCTTGCGCCAGCTGTTGAAGCGGTGGGTGGCGGCGGCGAACGAGATCTTCATCTGCTGGGCGACCGAATAGCGCGACTTGCCCTCGTCGAACATGCGGTAGCAGCACTCGACGCCTTCGTCGGTCAGCTTGCCGTCCGGCGTCTTGTTGTGCGGATTGGCCGGGTCGAATTTTTCGGCCTGCTGCTCGACCAGGCCCTTGAGGCGCTGCAGGTCGGCCTCGATGCCGGCGATGAGATCGAGAACGGGTTTCAGATCGAACGAATGCGGAGGCTTTTTGTCCGTCATGCCTTGCTTCCTTTTTCTTTTCGGCTGATGCCTCGCAATATAGGTGGACATTCAGCAATAATGAAGAGCGACGGGCGTCGCCTGGATCAACCTTTTCCGCATGCGTCGCGACGCCGGCAATTGACCCGGGTCGCTCAAAACCCTAGTTTAGAATAGTTCTAATCTAGGGTGATTTCCTCATGCTTTCCCGTGTTTTCGGCTTCGGCCGCCGCTCCTTCGATTCGCTGTCGGAGCAGGAGATCCTGGCGCTGGCGATCTCGTCGGAGGAGGACGACGGGCGCATCTACCGCGCCTATGCCGACGGGCTGGCGGAGGACTTTCCGCAATCGGCCAAGGTGTTCGAGGCGATGGCCGAGGAAGAGGACGGCCATCGCGATTCCCTCATCGAGCTTCACCGCAGGCGTTTCGGTGAGCGCATTCCGCTGATCCGGCGCGAGCATGTGAGGGGCTATTACGAGCGCAAACCGGACTGGCTGGTGCGGCCGCTCGGCATCGAGCATGTGCGCAGGCAAGCCGAAGACATGGAGCGGCAGGCCTATCGCTTTATGTCGAGGCGGCCAAGCGCACCACCGACGCCTCGACGCGCAAATTGCTCGACGAGCTGGCCGCGGCCGAGCTCGGCCATGAGAATTCCGCGCACGAACTGGAGCAGGAGCATGTGCCGGGCGAGGTGAAGGAGGAGGAAGCAACGGCCGAGCAACGCCAGTTCATCCTCACCTATGTGCAGCCGGGGCTGGCCGGGCTTATGGACGGCTCGGTGTCGACGCTGGCGCCGATCTTCGCCGCGGCTTTCGCCACACACCAGACGTTCCAGACCTTCCTCGTCGGGCTCGCCGCCTCAATCGGCGCCGGCATCTCGATGGGCTTCACCGAAGTGGCCTCCGACGACGGCAAGCTGTCCGGACGCGGCTCGCCGGTGAAGCGCGGCTTGACGGTCGGCATCATGACGACGCTGGGCGGGCTCGGCCACGCGCTGCCCTACCTCATCCCCTATTTCTGGACGGCAACGATCGTCGCCGCGATCGTGGTGTTCTTCGAGCTGTGGGCGATCGCCTTCATCCAGAACCGCTACATGCAGACGCCGTTCTGGCGCGCCGCCTTCCAGGTGGTGCTGGGCGGCGCGCTGGTGTTCGGCGCCGGCGTGCTGATCGGGAATGCGTAGGGTCATCTTCCCCTTCTCCCCTTGTGGGAGAAGGTGGATCGGCGCGCCAGAGCGCGAGAGGATGGA
>NZ_LPWA01000161.1 GCF_001510895.1 Mesorhizobium loti
GGGCAAGTCGGCGAAGCTCGCCCGCCGAATAGTCCGTCCGCAATTCCACCGCTGATCCCATCGCCGAATCTCCTTCGGCATCAGGGAATCATGGCGCGCGCGGTCGCCAAAATCACAAAAGAGTCAGCACCTGGGACCGTTGGTATTATGTATGCCGGCCCGAGGGACGAGCAGATGGACATCGTGACTGCGTCGGCGATCGCCAGGCTCGTCATCATCGTGCGCATCGTGGCCACCAGCTGAGCGTCCTGTTACGATTCCTAAGGCGCTGGCGGAACTCGGCATTTGCGACTGCAAGGGGCCGCTCCATGCGCGTGCCACTGTCCCCCTCGCCCGCCTTGCAACTCAACGTCCTGGCCGGCGACGTGGGAGTTCTCCATGCCAGCGCTGGTCCAGCTGCGGCCCGCCAATTCCGCCATCGCAAATGCCACCATCGTCAGATTCACGATAACGGTTGTGGCGGAAAGGTCAGGAGTGCCGGCGCCAACTGGCGAACTTTGCGGGAGTCCTACTCTGTGTCGTTGCCTTGTGTGTTCCCGTGGCTCAGGCGCAATAGAGGCTCTAGTCGGAGGGGCGGCGTTGTCGGTGACGGCCCAAAACTCCGCTCGGTCGCCAACGCTGCGCTGGTCGGACCGGACCGACTGAACAAACCGAAGATGCGGCCATCCTCGCCGCTCTACCATCTCAGCCAATGACATCGTGATCGATGCGTCTGTTCCCGCCCGATCCGGCAAACGCCGCCCTTCCCAGACACGGTTGGGGGCCTTGGCTACTGCGGCACCGCCATAGCGTTGTTCAGCCTCAAGCCAGTAGCGAGGGAGATCGTGATTTCGGCCATCCGGTGCCGGAATAGGTCCGAACGGCGTGCTGCGTTGAAAAGATCCTCTTTTTCGACATAATGCCGACCTGCCAAGCATCGAGTTCGATTGCATTGAGAATGCGCATGTACGTCTGCGCGGCATCGGTCTCCGCTTCACGGATCATCTTGGGCGAGCAGAGGCGGCCCCGAGTGCGCGCTGCTGACGGCCGGGATGTTCTGCGGCAGAGACACTTCAAAATTGCGTCGGCGTTCCTCAAAGCGTACGCGTTAGCCGCGATTCTTCGCCGACTTCGGGCACCAGGACAGGCAACCCAGGAACAGAACTTCTAACAGCATCGATGCACATTTCGAACCGTCAGCGAGCCAGAAACAGCGGCAGTGGCGGCTTGCCTTCTACCCATCTCGTCACGCCGCCGAACAGGCGCTCTCGCAGGCGTCGGCTGCCGTAAGCGCCCATGACGATCATGTTGGCAGACGTGTCGATTGCGTGCTGCGCGAGCACCGTTGCCGCCGGCTTGCTGCCACTTCGCAGCCAGTCGACCGACACCCGAGCACCATGCCGGGTGAGATAGGCAGTGACGTCGGCTCCCGGCTCGGTGCCGTTTCTGGTGCAGGTCACTTCCGGATCGACTAATGCGACGCGAACTTCCTCCGCACGAGACAGCAAATCTAGTGCTTCCCGAACCGCCCGGGATGCCTCGACGCGCGAATCCCAGCCGACCAGCACGCGCCGCGGCGACAGAGTTGCCTCCGCGTCCTTCGGCACGACGAGCACTGGCTTTCCGGTATCGAACAAGCTGCCGTTGATAACAAAAGGCCCGAGATTGATGTCGTTGAGAAGTGCTGGGCCGACGACGGTGAGATCGCTGCAGAGCGCCCGCTTTCGCACCACGTCGCTGACACCGGCCCGATCGCAGTAGTCTGCAGTGTCGACGTCATAGCAAAGCCACATGGCTCTCAGCAGCCTTTGAATATCCCTCGACCTCTTTTCCAAAATGGCCATGTCGTGCGAAAATTTCTCGATTTGCCTATAACGTTCTTCCAGCCTGGCGATGGCCTCCGCGGGTCGTGTTGGCCACTCGGGGATGCAGACGCTACGGGCGGGCGCGACATAATCAGCATCGAAAGATAAGCACCGACCTCGGCACACAAACCGGCAGCTATTCTGACGTCCTCATCGGAGTGGTCAGCTCCCGTCACGCCGAGTACGCTCCTGAATGCCATGTGGCTGCTTCTTTCCGAATATGTCATGTCATCGTGCCTGCCGGCGCGTTTGGAACCGCAAGACTTGGCCTTGCGAGGGGGATGGAAATTGGCACCAACCGGCTCGCCATTTCAGCCATCCGGCTTCTCGAGCGAGTAACCTGCCGATCTGACGGTACGAATGACGCTGCCGGGCGAGGCCGCCTTCAGCGCCTTTCTTATCCGGCTGATATGGACGTCGACGGTGCGCGCACCGATATGGATATTGTCGGGCCAGGCCGCTTCGATCAGCTCGTCTCGGCTGAAGACCCTGCCGGGAGCCTCAAGCAAATGCCGCAGCAGATTGAACTCGAGTGGTCCCAGATGGATGTCGTGGCCATTACCACGAACTCGATAGGCATCGAGCTTCATCTCAAGGCTGCCGCAGCAGAGCCAGCTGCCGTTTTCGGCCCCGTTTGAACCCGGCTTGCCCAGCGCCAGCCTCGTCCGCAAACAGTCAAGCAGCGTGGCCGGCGCGATCGGCCGCACAAAGCTCTCGTCAATGCCTGCCTTCAACAAATCCAGATGCTGGCTCTCGGCACCGGGGGCAATCAGGGCAATAACGGGAAGGCCGCCCGTCCGGGGCTCCCGCTTGAATGTTGCGCAAATTGTAGAGCCCGTCGCGCTTGCTGGCCCGCAATCCAGAACCACCGCCTGGAGCTCTCGTTCATCGGCTGCCGCAAGTGCTTCCTTCACGCCGCCTGCCGGCTCACTCGTGAAGCCGTCCACACCCAGAATGTGGCTGAGGAACAGATACAACTCCGCATCTTGCGAACAGATCAGCACCACTGGCTTCATCGGCGCCACCCCAAGAAGCAGATCGGCCTCGACCGCCCCGATTGGGTGGGCAGGCCATGGCATGTTTTCAAGGCCTGGCATGATCCCCGTGCTCGAAAATCGCTTTCATCACGCCCGCGCCACCTCGGGATAGGCTTCAATGGCCGCGATCGCATCGCCGGCGAGCTTCGTACCCGCCGCGGCAAGTTTCCAGAACGTCTCGAAGCCGAAGCGGTGGACGTCGCGCAGGGTCTTCGACAGGACGACCAAACGACCGCTCGTGAGAACCACGCGCCCGAAGCCCTCATGACTCATTTCCGTCATCGGCGATGCCATCAGGCCGGAGCGCTCCTCGATCGCGAGCCCGACGGCGGTGTAAAACATGTCGAGTCTCCACAGCACGTCAGGATCGGGATCCCCGATAATCGGGATCGCACGGCGCTGTTCCTTTGTGATGATGAAGTCTCCCAGCAGCTCGGCGTCTGATTTGCCTTCCCATGATCCGAAGGAATCCTGGGCACGGATCAGCCGCACGAGGCATTTGACAAACGGGGTGGCAAGTGCCGCCTCGTCTTCGGCGACATCAGGGCTAACCACGGCGTCGAACATTTCGCCTACTCCTCATTTGAAGTCCTCGTCCTCGAAGGATGGTTTCTTTTGGGCAACGCCTGCCTCCGCCAGCACCTTGCGCAGCCAGGGCGGAGGAGCCTTCCTGAGCATCGTCTGCGTGCGCAATAGCACCTCTTGGATGGTTTGGGGCTGCGGCACTTTGATTGGATGGATTTTCGCCGAAATAACCTTGGCTGCCGAAGGTCCGCCGATAGCCAGACAAAACAGGAGATGGCAGCCCTTCAGCGCCTCCACCTTCGGCGCGATGCGATCATCGCCCTCGCTGCGATGCTTCCCGCTCTCGTCGGAAACGTCGTCGAAGGCCACGGCTTCCACAAGTTGCCACTCCTCACGCGTCACGTCGTAGACAGCAAAGCGCTTGGCCGACCCGAAATGGGCGTTGAGGTTCTTCATGTCTTGCGTGGCGATCGCCACGCGCAAAGCGCCGGCTTGCCGTAACGGCATCGATGCGTGAACCTCGTCAGTGACGAGCGAGAGGCGACGAACTGAGCTCATCTGGCATGTCTCGGTGGCGGAATGGATCAAGCGTCTCAGGCCTCGGTGCATGCCGATTGGCCTGGAAGATGTTGGCAACCTCGAAGATCAGGTCGCGGGTCCCCTGATAGAGGATTGTGAGCTTGTGTTGGCTACCGAGCCTGTCAAAGATCGGGAACCCGACGCGCATGAGCGGGATGCCAAGGTGGTACGCCGCCTGGCGGCCGTGGGAATGGGTGACGAGGAGATCAGCGCCGGCGCCAAGAGCTTCCAAATCGCCGAGATCGCCGATCTGAATCGAGTCCGCCGGTACTTTCTCCAGAATTTTCGACATATCGGTCGTGGTGACCGCCGCCGCGATTTCGGAGCCCATGCCGACGAAGAACGTCGCGAGTTGGTAGAGCTGGTCCGGTTCGGCAGCGATCGCAATTTTCTTGCCTCCGAAATGGAAATGTCCGTCGAGCAATGCGTCCTGCAACTGCGCCCGGCGACGGCGCACCCTGGCCGGCACCGGCGCCCCCGAAATCGCCGACAGCAGCGAGACGAACCGGTCGGCGCACTTCAATCCCGTCAACGACTGGAACAACACGTAAGGCACGCCGGTCAACCTGTGCAGCAGCTCGGCCGGGCGACGCATATGCTCACCGATTACAATGCATTGCACGGCCGTGCCAAGCTCGCGGATGTCCTCGACGCTGGTCCCGCCATAGGTGGTCGCGATCCAGCGGTCTGGGACCGTACCGTCAAGCGAGCCGGAGACGTCCGGCACAATCACCGGCTCGAGCCCAAAGCTTTCGACCATGTCACGCAAATGCTCGACATCGGCCACAGAGAGATTCCAGCCGGGCAAGATCGCGATCTTCTTCGATTGCCGCGCCTGCTCGCCGGACCGCGTGATCCTTCCGATCATCGCCGCGGCAGCCTTGGCCCAGCCCTCTTCGATGGCCCCGTCGAAATCCGGCGTGTTGGCCAGCACGACCTCCGTGCCTGCGAGTTCTTCCGCGTGTTTCAGCCTGATATTGGCGATATCGCCTGCGAAATCCTCGCCGCGGGTTTCCGCTAGCGCCGTCGTGCAGACCCCGATCAGCTTTGGATTTGTGCGGCCTTTGAGATTGAGGATTGCCTCTTCCAGATGATCTGCCCCCCCAAGGACCGTCGCCACTTCGTCCATCGCGGTGGTCTGCAGGGGGATGGCTTCCTTGAAATGCCGCACGAAGAGCACGAGCGCGAAGCTGGTGCAGCCCTGGCTGCCGTGGAACAACGGCATGGCACCATCGATCCCAAGAAATGCCAAGGCTGCACCCAGCGGCTGCGACGACTTCAGCGGATTGACCGCCGCGGCTTTTGTCTGGGGAAGGATCCGGACCATCGGCTTCCTCAACACTCGCCGAAATCGTCGGCCGTCGTGCCGGCGAATTTCTTGAAAGCCTGGATGGTCGCGGTCTCACTCTTCGTGCTCGGCGGTTCGTCCGCTGGAGCGGGCTGGCACTCCCATGGTGGTGGCTCCCGCACCTGGCGCCAGATCGGGTTGTGAATGGCGAGGTCGATTTGGCGCACGAGTTCCACCATGCCGTGATAGCCGGCATAGGGCTGGTGACGCTCCTGGTTGATATCGAGCCAGGGTACCTTGGCCTTCAGCGCGATAAATTGCGTGCGCCCGCCCGACAGCATGATGTCGGCCTCGTCCCTTGAGAGCATGGCGTAAAGCTCGCGCGGTGCCATGGTCTCAAACATGTGGTTCTCGTGCTTGAGAATCTTTTTGATACGCTCCTTGTCCTCGACCGTCGATTTCTTGACCGAGGTGCCGACGATCTCGATGCCGATCTCCATCAGCGCATGGACGACCGACCAGGATTTCACACCGCCGGTGTTGAGAAGCACGCGCTTGCCTTCGAGCCTCGGCCGGTAGGCCGCGAGCTTCTTCCAGGCAATCGCCTCCTCTTCAGCAATCAATGCCTCCGTGCGGCCGAGGATTTCCGGATCGGCGCCCTTCTTCACGAGCAGTCTGGAGATCTGCCGGAGCGCTTCAGAGGTGTCGGTGATGCCGTAGAAGGAGCCTTCGAAAACGGGATATCCCAACGCTGCTCCATCTTGCGCGCCAGGTTAATGAGTGCGGTCGAGCACACCATCATGGTCGCCCGAGCGCGGTGCGCTGATGCAACGTGAAGGTAGCGCGCATCGCCAGGAATCGAGGCGCGCACCCGGATGCCGAGCCGATCAAGAAGCGGCTTCACCAACCAAAATTCGCCCGAGAGATTGAATTCGCCAAGGATATTGATATCGTAAGGGCCGGCATCGTCGGGCTCCACCGTGCCGATGACATGGTCGAGCAAAGCCTCGCCGGCAAGCTTGTTGCCGAGATTCTTGGACCCGACGAAGCCCGGCGCATTGATCGGCACCACCGGCAGATCGAACTTTTCGGCCGCGCGTTTGCACACGGCCTCGATGTCGTCGCCGATCAGCGCCGTCACACAGGTCGAATAGACAAAGATCGCGGGCGGCGCGTAAGCTCGCCTGATCTCGCGGATCGCTTTGAAAAGTTTGCGCTCCCCCTGCCCCATCACCACGTCGAGTTCGGTGAGATCGGTCGTGAAGCTCGTGCGCCACAGGGTCGGCCCGGACGAAGCCGCACCGCGGTTGTCCCAGGAATTGCCCTCGCAGGCGAGCGGTGCGTGGACAAGATGCGCGACATCGGTGATAGGCTGCAGCACGATTTTTGCGCCGTCGAAAGCGCAGCCGCCGGCTGCCGCCCCGGGGGTAAGCGGCTTGGAGCAGCCCTTTTTGCGCGCTTGGCATCCTTGCCGAGGTTCTTCTCGCAGGCAGGCTCGCTGAAGACATCCTGGATTTTGGCGTTGAGCGAGGACATTGCGCCGGTCTCCAAAATCTGTCGGGAAGCGACCGGCCCCGCCGAAAAGCCGGTCGCCAATCCTAAAGCGGTCGCGATCTTTCAGATTCGCTCTGTGCGCTTTAGGATTTTACGCATTTCTTTGCCCCGAAATCGGTTCCACTTTCGCTACACATGCTAACGGGTGAGATCGTAAGAATAGTCTGTCACCGCCGTCTCGCTTGTCTCGCGATCGAGCTTGTCGAAGATCTTGTCGAGGATTGTCGTCAGTACGCGCAATCCGCCCTGGTAGCCCATAAGGGCGAAACGATGGTGATGATGCCGGTCGAAGATCGGAAACGTCAGCCGGATCAGCGGCGTGCCGGTGTCGCGCTCCAGATACTTGCCATAGGAATTGCCGATCAACAGGTCCACGGGCTCGGTGAAGAGCAGCGATCGCATCGCCCACAGGTCCTTGCCCGCCCAGACTTGAGCCTCCTTGCCGAAGGCCGAGGATGAAAACAGCTCCTTCATCTCGTCTTCCCACGCCGTCGTGCCGTTGGTGGCGAGGCAGTGGGTCGGCTCGCCGCCTGTCTCCATGATGAAGCGGGCCATGGCGTGGACAAAGTCCGGGTCGCCGTAGATCGCGTATTTCTTGCCGTGCAACCAGGATTGGCTGTCCGCCATGGCGTCCACAAGTCGGCCGCGCTCCAGTCGGATCGCCTCAGGGATTTCCTTGCCGGAGATCGCGGAGACCTCCACCAGGAATTCGTCGGTCGCCTGGACGCCCAGCGGGTAATGGAACGAGGCTGTGGCCTGGCCGACCTCCTCGCAATATTCCAGTGTTTTTCGGGTGTTGTAATGCTGTAGCGAAAGTGTCGCCTCGGCGTTGAGTGCGTTCCTCACGTCTTGGATTTTCGTGCCGCCGTCATACATGCGGTATTCACCGTCCGATGGTGTGTCGAACTGGTCAGAGGCATCCTGGATGAACGTATACGACACGCCCATCAGATCGAGCAGGCGTTTGAGTTCGCGGTTGTTGCCAACGCAAAAGCCGTCGAAGCCCGGAATGATGTTGATCGTTCCCAGGGCTTCCGTTCGCTCCTGGCCTTTCCAGAAGTGCTCCAAAATGCCCTTGACCGTGCCGTCATAGCCGTCGACGTGGCTGCCGACGAAAGCCGGCGTGTGGGCGAAGGGCACGTCGAAGTCGCGCGGGACCGAGCCTTCTTCCTTGGCGTTCTCGATGAAGCTGTGCAGGTCGTCGCCAATGACCTCGGCCATACACGTGGTGGATACGGCGATCATCTTCGGGTCATAGAGTTGATAGGTGTTGGCGAGCCCGTCGACCATGTTCTTGAGGCCGCCGAACACTGCCGCGTCCTCGGTCATCGAGGAAGAAACCGCCGAAGCAGGCTCCTTGAAATGGCGCGACAGGTGCGAGCGGTAATAGGCCACGCAGCCCTGGCTTCCGTGGACGAAGGGCATGGTTCGCTCGAAGCCCGTGGCCGCGAACACCGCGCCAAGCGGCTGGCAGGCCTTGGCGGGGTTGATGACAAGCGCTTCGCGCGCGAAGTTTTTGTCGCGATATTCCCACGTCTTTGTGAATTCGCGTTGACCGGTAACGATCTGGTCCTGGTGCGGACATTCGAAATTGAGCTTCTTCTCGGCAAGCATCTGCCTGTATTCCGGCTCGCGGAAGAGGGGCGCATGGTCGAGAACTTTTTCGGCCGACTGCGGCATGGTGGTCACCTCTTTTTGCATCTGACCGCGCCGTAGGGCGGGACAGGGACATTGAACGTTTCAGGTCTTCCGCGGATCGCGGGGGATTATCGTTTCCCTGGGGAGACTGGGCTAGGGTCTGCCGTTTATTCGGGAGCCATCGCCCGCCCCCGGCTCGGACGTCCTTTCCAGGGCGCTTCGAATAGGTCCCAGACGGGGTTGTTGATGGCAAGATCCACATCGCGGGCGAAAACGGCAAAGCCGTCATAGCCATGATAGGGTCCCGAATAATCCCAGGAGTGCATCTGACGGAACGGTATGCCCATCTTTTGCACGGGGTATTTTTCTTTGATCCCCGAGCCCACGAGATTGGGGCGAACCCCTTCGATGAACTTCTCCAACTCGTAACCGGTCACGTCGTCATAGATCAGGGTGCCGTTCTTTACGTAATGGGCAGTGCGTTGATAGTCGTCGTTGTGACCGAACTCGTAACCTGTGCCGACGATCACCATACCGAGGTCCTCGTAGGCTGTGAGACGTGGCGGGGGCGCAGGCCGCCGACATATAGCATCACCGTATTGCCTTCCAGGCGCGGCCGGTATTTGGCGATTACCTCGTCGACCAAGGGCCTGTATTTGGCGATGACCTTCTCGGTCCTCTCCTCGATTTCCGGTCCGAAGTGCTTGGCAATCTTGCGCAGGGAAGCTTCGATCTGGGAGGGACCGAAGAAATTGTACTCCATCCAAGCAATGCCGTACTTTTCCTCCATGTGCCGGCAGATATAGTTCATGGACCTGTAGCAATGGATGAGATTGAGCTTGGCCTTCGGCGCGCGCTCTATCTCGGCGAGCGTGGCGTCGCCCGACCAGTTGCCGACCACGCGCAGGCCGATCTCCTCGAGCAGGATTCGCGACGCCCAGGCGTCGCCGCCGATGTTGTAGTCGCCGACCACGTTGACGTCGTACGGGCCACCCTCGAACTCGATGTCCCTCTTTTCGAACACCCAGTCGCGGATCGCATCGTTAGCGATGTGGTGGCCGAGCGATTGCGAGACGCCACGGAAGCCCTCGCAGCGCACCGGCACGATCGTCTTTTCGATCTCCTTGGCCTTCTTGCGCGAAACCGCCTCGGTGTCGTCGCCTATGAGGCCGATCGGGCACTCGGACTGCACAGTAATGCCCTTGTTCAGCGGAAACAGCTCTTCAATCTCGTCGATGATCTGTTCCAGCTTTTTATCGCCGCCAAAAACAATGTCTTTCTCCTGGAAATCGGAGGTGAATTGCATTGTCCCGAACGTGTCGATACCCGTCGTGCCGACGTAGTAATTGCGGCGCTGCGACCAGGAGTATTGCCCGCAGCCGACCGGGCCGTGGGAGATATGGACCATGTCCTTGACCGGACCCCACACCACGCCTTTTGAGCCGGCATAAGCGCAGCCGCGAATGGTCATCACGCCGGGAATGGACTTGATATTCGATTTGACGTCACATTCGGAAAGGACCTCCCCTTCCTCGCCGGTCTCGTCCCCGCTCTTTGCGACGTTGAGGTGCTTTTTGCGGCGCTTCGCTGTCTTGTCGGGATATTGAGACAACACTTCCTCGATAAGCTTCGCATGGAGAGCACCGTCATTTTCGTATTCCAGGCTCATGGGACCCCTTTCAAGGTTCGCGTGACGCCCCACTGGCGAGGCGCCGTTATTCCAAAGGCGTGCAAGGTCAAGGCTACACCCCAAGCAAACAACGCTCGCTACAGTGCGGCCGCCTTTGCCGTTTCCTTGGCTTGGAGCTCGGCAAGCATCTGCTCGTCTGTCTTCATGATGCCGAAGTCGAGCAGCATGTCCTCGAGCTCCTCCATGGTGATTGGGGTCGGGATGGTGCCCTGGCCCGAATTGCCATGGATCTTCTCGGCCAGCGCGCGGTATTCCGCGGCCTGCTTTGAGTCCGGCGCATACTGGATCACCGACATCTTCCTGAGTTCGGCGTGCTGGACGATGTTGTCGCGTGGCACGAAATGGATGAGCTTGGAATTGAGCTTGGAAGCCAGCGCTTCGGCGAGATCGAGCTCGCGGTCGGTTTGACGCTCATTGCAGATCAGGCCGCCGAGCCGCACGCCGCCCGAATGGGCGTATTTCAAAATGCCCTTGGCGATGTTGTTGGCGGCATAGAGCGCCATCATCTCGCCGGACATGACGATGTAGATTTCCTGGGCCTTGTTCTCGCGGATCGGCATTGCAAAACCGCCGCACACCACGTCTCCGAGCACGTCGTAGGAAACATAGTCAACATCATCGTAGGCGCCGTTCTCCTCGAGGAAGTTGATCGAGGTGATGACGCCGCGGCCGGCGCAGCCAACGCCCGGCTCGGGACCGCCCGACTCCACGCACTTGATGCCTTTGTAGCCGATCTTGAGCACGTCTTCGAGTTCGAGGTCTTCCACCGAACCTTCCTTTGCCGCAAGGTGCAGCACGGTATCCTGCGCCTTCGAGTTCAGGATCAGGCGGGTGGAGTCGGCCTTGGGATCGCAGCCGACGATGAGTATCCTCTGCCCCAGATCGACAAGGGCAGCGAGCGTATTTTGGGAGGTGGTGGACTTGCCGATGCCGCCCTTGCCGTAAAAGGCGATCTGACGCAGACCTGACATGTAGCTTTCCTTCCTTCGTTCCATTCATCGCGGCTGCCCGCGATATGAATGCCGGTCGGCAGCTTTCGCCGCCTCGTTACGTAGGGCTCAAAACTCATGCCAATTTTAGTGACAGATCGAAGAAGGTTTTTTGTTCTTCCTTTTCAGCTATTTGGCCTCAAGCAAAATAAGGGCATGGCTAACTCAACCTGTGTCGCGGACCTGACAAGACCAACGAAACGTGTCGGAGAGCGTTAAATATGACAGCCATACGTCACGCGGGGCCGGAATGACACAAACGTTGCCGTCCACCCCTCGTGAGTGGCACGCCTCCTGCCGAACTTGCCCTGTTTGACAAAATCGCCGCCAGAACTTTAATCTTGGATGAACGTGAAGCGGCCCCGTGTGGTCGCATCGCGCCAGAACGATGGGCCCAAGCGCCCTTTCATGAGCATCATCCGCGAAGAACAGAGCGAGGCCGCTGCCGCCGCAAGGGGATATTGGTGCAGCCGTTCTAACGGCCAGCGAATTTGAATTTGAGTAACCTCGAGGCCTTCTCATGCAATCGGGCCCAGCTGTGGATCCGCCGCATGCCGATACGATTGTCGCTTGTTGCCCCCAGCATCGTCACATGAGCCCGGCAACTAGTTGTCAGCCGACCAACGATGCGGCTCGGCTACTCGTTCTCGACATCGCCAAAAATAGCCTTTATTTGCTTTGCAAATTCCTCTGCATCAGACGGCGAAACTGCCGAAAATACATTTTCCCAACCGAGTGCCGCGACCGCATAGAGTCCGCGGCGATCTCGCCCCGCTTTTTTCGTCGCGCCTTTTGTGTCCCAATCGCCAGGCTACTCCCGCCTTGGCGCACACAATGGTCAGCGTGTTGTCCTGAGACTGCCGGCAGAAGACTTGCCAGTGCGGCGGTCCTGCTCGATCTCATAGCTGATCTTCTGGCCATCAACGAGGGTCTTCAGACCTGCGCGCTCGACAGCGGAAATGTGGACAAATACGTCCTGGCCTCCGCCATCAGGCTGGATAAATCCAAACCCCTTGGTGCTGTTGAACCACTTCACGGTTCCAGTCGCCATCTATTTCGTTCCTTTCATAACGGTTGCAGCATGGGTGTCTTAGCCAGCCAACCGATTCCCGTCGAGTACCGGAGGTGGGAGCAGCAAACCGATTGAAGACTTGCCCTCAATTGGGGAGTCTGGCCATGATTCCCACAGGCGGGCCCTGAATGCTGCCTGGCGGCGGAATGTTCCGGATCGCGACTGACAAACGGATCGGATGGACGGTTATTGTTGCCGCTGATCTCGAATGTCTGCGTGGGCGGCAAGGCGGGAACCTGCCAGGCCGTGGCCGGGGCGCCCCCCGTGTCACGGGGCAGAACCGGCAACGGATTGGTTCCTTCAGATCACGTTCGGACGAAGGCCTTTACATTTCGTAATTTGTGATCGGCTGACAATCCAGGCTAGGCCGCGCGTGCGGCTCGGCTAGCCATCCGACTCGGGCAACTCTATCTCCTCTCGCGGGATGGATAGTTCGGGCCGCCCCCTGACAGGAAAAGCGGCTAGGAGGATAACTAGTGGAACTTCTTCAACGTCCACCCCGCAACGCTATCAGGCCGCTTCCGGAACACAGAGCCGATCGCAGTGACAGGGTTGCCGGAGACGACCAGCTCGACACACTTGAGGCCGCGCCCCTTCGAGGTCCGGGTCTGGCTCACAACTTGTCACCTTAGTGCAGCGGTGGCCCGACCACCATGGTGGTCGGATCGAAGGAGAGCAGCTTCCTTGCCGCCGCTTTTACCTGGTCGAGCGTCACTGCGTTGATGAGGCCGGAACGGCGCTTGATGTAGTCGATGCCAAGTCCTTCGATTTGAAGTTCCAATAAAGTGGCCGCGACGGAACTGGACGAGGCCAGGTAGTTGATGGCATAGGCCCCGATCATATGTTTTTTGGTCGCCGCGAGCTCCTCCTCAGTCGGTCCGGTCTCCACCATCTCCTTCACCACCTGACGCATGATCGAGAGTGTCTCAACAGCGCGGTCAAAGCGCGTCGCAGTTATCGCCAGCAGAGCATTGGAATGCGCGTAATCGACGAAGACGGAGCTGACGCCATAGGCAAGGCCACGCTTTTCCCGCACCTCCTCGTAAAGCCGCGACGTGAGCGCCGAGCCACCGAGGATCTCGTTCATCAGCACGGCGGCAAATCGATCCGGGTCGCCCCGTTTCACGCCCGGCCAGGCGAGAACCAGCGAGGTTTGAGGCAGGTCGTAGTTCACTTCGAGCTGCCGCCCGACCTTGGGCACGATGTCGGACACTGGAGCCAGCGTCTGCTTGTCCGGCAGGTCGCCGAACACCTCGTCCAGCTTGTCGCTCAGTGTCGCCGCGTCGATGTCGCCCACCACCGCCACATGCAGTCCGGCACGCGCGAAATTCGCGTTGTGGAAGGCCTTGAGATCGTCGGCGGTGATGGTGGCGAGGCTCTCCTTGGTGCCCTCGTCCGGCCGCGCATAGGGATGCTCGCCATAAACCACGCGCAGCCAGTGCTGCTGGGCGATCTTGTTGGGGTCGCGCTCCTTGGCGAGGATGCCCGAGAGGATCTGGGCGCGGACGCGGTCGATTGGCGCCTGGTCGAAGCGCGGATTGTTCACCGCCAGCTTCAGCAAGCCAAAAGCCTGGTCCTTCACTTCGGACAGCATGCGCATCGAGCCATAGGTGCCGTCTCGCGCCGCCTGAAACCTGATCTCGGCGCCGGCATCGTCGAGCTTCTGCTGGAAGGCCTCGCTGTCGAGGTCGCCGGCGCCTTCGTCGAACAGGCCGGACATCAGGTTGACCAGCCCCTCCTTGCCGGCGGGGTCCTGCGCGGTGCCGCCGTCGAAGACGAAGCGGATGGCAACCAGCGGGATCGAATGGTCCTCCACCAGCCAGGCGGTGATGCCCTTCTTCGACTTGACCTCCTGGATGTTCGTCTCCGCGTGGGCGGCAAGCGCCGGCAAGAGCAGGAAGAACAGGGCAAAGCAGAGGGTGACAACGGCGCGGTAGAGCTTGCCCTCCCCTCCTGCGGAAGAAGGAACGGTGCTTGTCCGGTCAAGAACCAGGCTCATCGTCAATTCCCCACTTGTTGCTGCGGCAAGAGATAGCCGGTGGTCGAATGATCGAACACGAGATAGCGGGCGGCGACCGTCTTGATCTCTTCGGCGGTGACCTTGCGGATGCGGTCCGGCCATTCCAGCACATCCTTCACATTGCCGCCGGTGGCGAGGGTCGAGCCGTACATATTGGCCATGTCGTCCTGCTTGTCGCGGGCAAAGATCATCGAGCGGACATAGCGGGTCTTGGCCCGCTCCAGCTCGTCGTCGGTCACGCCGTCCTTGGCGATGCGGGCAATCTCGGCGTCGACGGCGGCCTCGACATCGGAAAGCTTGGCATCGCCGCGCGGCGAGCCATAGACAGTGAAGTTGGTGGCGTCGAGCATGGTGCCCTGGAAGAACGCGCCGGCTTCGGAGGCGATGCCCTGCTTGACCACGAGCTGCTGGTAGAGGCGGCTGTGGTTGTCGCCGCCCAGGATCTCGGCCAGGAGATCGAGCGCCTCCGCCTCGCCGGGCCTGGCGGTATGATAGGACGGCACCACCCATTGCGTCGAAAAGCTCGGCACCGAGACGCGCGCGTCGGTGAGCGTCACGGTGCGCCTGGTGTTCTGCTCCGGCTCGACGGGGCGGATGCGCGGCGGCAGATCCGGCCCGCGCGCGATCTTGCCGTAAGTCCTTTCGGCCATCGCCTTCACCACGTCTGGGTCGACGTCGCCAGCCACCACCAGCACCGCATTATTCGGGCGATAGTAACTGTCATAGAAGGCCTTGGCGTCGGTGCGGTTAAGCTGTTCCATCTCCTGCATCCAGCCGATCACCGGAATGCGGTAGGGCTGGTTCTGCCACAGCGTCGCGTCGACCTCCTCGTCGAGCACGGCTTGCGGATTGCCGTCGATGCGCGAGCGACGCTCCTCAAGGATCACGTCGCGCTCGGTCTTGATGACGTCGTCGGTGAGGATGAGGTTGCGCATGCGGTCGGCCTCGAATCTCATCATCTGCTCGAGCGCCGAGGGCGGCACCGTCTCGTGGAACGCGGTGTAGTCGTAAGAGGTGAAAGCGTTGTTCGAGCCCCCGATGTCGGCCACGGCCCGATCGAACTCGCCGGCGGCGTGATTGGCGGTCGCCTTGAACATCAGATGCTCGAAGAAATGGGCGATGCCGGATTTGCCGGGCGGTTCGTCGGCGCTGCCGATCTTGTACCACACCATATGGGTGACGATCGGCGCGCGATGGTCCGGAACGACGACCACTTCCATGCCGTTGTCGAGCAGAAGGTTGGTCGCCTTCCAATCAGGAGCTGACTCGACCGGCGCCGGTCCAGCTAAGGCCGCTGGCGCCGGTCCAGATAAAGCAGTCGCGGTCGCGAGCAAGCCTATGCGCAGGGCATGAAGTGTCATTAACAGCTCCGGTTTTCGTGCTTCAAAGGAGAGGCGGTCAACTGAAATCGGTCAGTTGCCAATGCCAACTGGCACCATCGCACCGCGCGTTACGCCGGACGCCAGCAGGCATCTGCGCCTCGGCGGTGCTAAGACCGATTATCGGAAGAAGGAAGAGCGGGAGGGTTCAGCTCGCCGCGCTACCGTTCACGCGCAACGGGTTTTTCAACCCGCAGAGGCGAGGATTGATAGCCCGCCGCCAGGTCGCCATCACCTTGCGTGCTATCAGAGGCATGGAGCGGGCCTCGACCCGTTACAGAAGTACGGTGACGCTAAGACGGTGGTGCGGGCATTTCCGGCGAGCGTGATCATGATAGGCCTCTTCCTCCACCGTGACGCGTTTGCGGCTAGTTCAGCATTTTTCGTACCAACGGCGAGAACCGTTACGGACAATGGCGACGGCGCAATTTATAGGATGTCGGACATTCGACAGTTGTCGGATATAGGACAATGTCGAACCCGCTCGATCGAGGGACGAGCTTGGGCAGGACGCATTGGATCAATGGAAGTCCGCGATGAGCCGCTTGCCATTCGCCGTGCAAGACGACAATTCGGCAGGGGTGATGGCTGTTCGCAGGATGTCGAAGGTGCCGGAAGTGCCATGCCCGGCAAAAAGGCCTGATAAGACAGCCGCGGCTCGATTTCAGCTATTCTTGTCTTGTGTGAAGGCCATGGTCACCGGCTTTTGTGGACACGCCGACGCTTGCATTGCAGTGCGGCATCATGTTTTGTGCGTTGCAATATCTGAGGCGAAGGCTATCATTAGCTGTCGGCCATCGAGTGTTAGAGTCGATGCCGACCTTGAATGCGGCGCACCCCCTCTAGTGCCGTTTTCGAATCGGGCCCGTTGCCACCTCCTCCCGGCAGCGGGCCTTTTCTCTCCAAGGCTGCCTCTTGGGCAAGCACGGTGCCGCCGTGAATTCGAGCGCAGAAATTCGAGTTGAATTTCTGACGATCTAAAGCGTGTCGCGTTTTAAAGGATTCAGGATTGAACGAAGCCGCTAACGCGGCATTTGGCGGATCGGTTTGCGGGTGACGCTTCTGTTTTGAAGGATTGCGACTGTTGAAGCGCAATCTCGAGAACAGGAGCAATGAGATGGTCGAGTTGAGCCCTCTTCGCCGGCGCATGATCGAGGACATGACGATCCGCAATCTGTCGCCGGCCACCCAGCGATCCTACGTGCATGCGGTGGCGAAGTTTTCGCGCTATTTTGGCCGCTCCCCTGACCGGCTTGGCCTTGAGGACGTGCGCGCCTTCCAGGTGCATCTGGTCTCAACGGGGATTTCGTGGCCGGCGCTGAACCAGACGGTGTGCGCACTGCGGTTCTTCTACGGCGTGACGTTGGGCCATGCCGAGATCCCGGAGCGCATTGCCTACGCCCGCTCGCCACGCACGCTGCCAGTGGTGTTGAGCGCCGACGAGGTGGTCAGGTTCCTGGAAGCGGTCCCGAGCCTGAAGACGCGCACGGCCCTGACGACAGCCTACGCTGCTGGCCTTCGCGCCTCGGAGACCGTCGGCCTAAAGGTCGGCGACATCGATAGCGAGCGCGGCGTCATTCGGGTCGAGCACGGCAAGGGCGGCAAGGACCGCACCGTGATGCTGTCGGCGCAGCTTCTGCGCATCCTGCGGATTTACTGGCGGCTGGCGAAGCCGCAGGACTGGCTGTTTCCCGGGCGCGGCGCCGATCGCCATATCGATGTGCAGGTGTTGTATTCGGCCTGTCGCTCGGCGCGTGTGGCCGCCGGCATCGACAAGCGGGTGACGGTCCACACGCTCAGGCACAGCTTCGCCACGCATCTTCTGGAGAACGGCACCGACATCCGCATCATCCAGGTTCTGCTCGGCCACAACAACCTGTCGAGCACGGCGCGCTACACCAGGGT
>NZ_LPWA01000162.1 GCF_001510895.1 Mesorhizobium loti
GCCGACGTGATTTCTCGTAGGCGGAAGGCGTTGGCGTTTTACGCGAGACGACCCCCTCTGTCGCCTTTGGCGACATCTCCCCCTCGAGGGGGGAGATCACGCGCAGCCCGCAAACTCAGCCCTCTTCCCTCTTCCGCCCCAGCCACCTTGCATAAACCTCCCCGACAATCCCGCGCCGGAAGATCAGCACGCAGACCATGAAGATGAGCCCGGTGGCGATGGTCACCGGGAAGCCGGAGGTGGCCAAAGTGTTTTCGAGCCCGACGACCAAGCCCGCGCCGACCACCGGGCCGACCATGGTGCCGATGCCGCCGAGCAGCGTCATCAGGATCACCTCGCCCGACATCTGCCAGGTGACGTCGGTGAGCGTCGCGAACTGGAAGACGATCGCCTTCACCGCCCCGGCCAACCCGGCAAGGGCGGCCGACATGACGAAGGCGGCGAGCTTGTAGCGGCCGACGGAATAGCCGAGCGAAATGGCGCGGTTTTCGTTCTCCCTTATTGAGCGCAGAATCATGCCGAAGGGCGAGTTGACGATGCGCCAGATGGCGAAGACGCCGATCAGGAAGACGGCGAGCACGAAGAAGTACATATTCATCGGCACGTTGAGGTCGAGGATGCCGAAGAGATGCCCGCGCGGCACGCCCTGGATGCCGTCCTCGCCCTCGGTGAAGGGCGCCTGCACGCAGAAGAAATAAAACATCTGCGCCATCGCCAGCGTGATCATGGCGAAATAGATGCCCTGCCGGCGGATGGCAAGGAAACCCACGACAAGGCCCATTGCCGCAGCACCCACGGTGCCGAGCACGATGCCGGCCTCGGGCGGCCAGCCCCAGGCCTTCACGGCATAAGCGCAGAAATAGGCCGCACCGCCGAAGAAGGCGGCATGGCCGAAGGAGAGCAGGCCGGTGTAGCCCAAGAGCAGGTTGAAGGCGCAGGCGAACAGCGCGAAGCACAGCATCTTCATCACGAAGATCGGGTAGATGACGAAGGGCGCGGCGACGAGCGCCAGTATGCCCAGCGCCACCAGCCCCCTTTCCAGCCGCACGGAGGCGGCTGCACGCTCTTCGTGAAGGGTCGCCTCGCTCATCTCAGGCGTCCCTTCCGAACAGGCCCGCGGGCCTGAGCAGCAGCACGATCGCCATGATGACGAAGACGACAAGGTTCGAGGCTTCCGGATAAAACACCTTGGTCAGGCCCTCGGCGAGGCCGAGCATGTAGCCGGTGACGATGGCGCCCAGGATCGATCCCATGCCTCCGACCACGACGACGGCGAAGACGACGATGATGAGGTCCGAGCCCATCAGCGGGCTGACCTGGTAGACGGGCGCCGCGAGAATGCCGGCGAGGCCCGCGAGTGCGGCGCCCAACCCGTATGTCAGCGTCAACAGCAGTGGCACGTTGACGCCGAAGCCTGTACGAGTTCCGGGTTCTCGGTGGCGGCGCGCAGATACGAGCCGAGCCTGGTCTTCTCGATCAAAAGCCATGTGCCGATGCAGACGATGAGCGAGGCCAGCACCACCCAGCCGCGATAGTTGGGCAGGAACATGAAGCCGAGATTGGTGCCGCCGGCAAGCAGCGCCGGCACGGCGTAAGGGTTGCCGGAGACGCCGTAATAGAAGCGGAACACGCCTTCGATGACCAGCGCCAGGCCGAAGGTGAAGAGCAGGCCGTAGAGCGGATCGAGGCGATAGAGCCGCGACAGGGCCAGACGCTCGACCGCCATGCCGAACAGGCCGACCGCCAAAGGCACGATGACCAGCGCCGGCCAGTAGCCGATGCCGAGATGCACGAGCAGCAGATAGCCGATGAAGGCGCCGAGCATATAGAGCGCGCCATGGGCGAAATTGATGATGCGCAGCAGGCCGAAGATGACGGCCAGCCCGAGGCTCAGCATGGCGTAGAAAGAGCCGTTGATCAGGCCGACCAAGAGCTGCCCGAGCAAGGCCTGGATGGGAATGCCGAAGATCATGGTCATTTGGCCATCATACCCCCAGCACCTCGTGCAGTTTCTCGGTGTGCGCGGAAAGCTGTCCGACCGGGAAGCCTTCCACCACCTTGCCGTGGTCCATCAGGTAGAAGCGGTCGGCGATGCGGGCGGCGAAGCGGAAATTCTGCTCGACCAGCAGGATCGTCATGCCGCGCTTCTTCAGCGTCGCCAGCAACTCGCCGATGCGCTGCACGATGACCGGCGCCAGCCCTTCTGTCGGCTCGTCGAGCAGCAGCATCTCGACGCCGGTTCTGAGTATCCGGGCGATAGCCAGCATCTGCTGTTCGCCACCCGATAGTTTGGTGCCCTGGCTATTGCGGCGTTCCTTCAGGTTGGGAAAAAGCTCGAAAATCTCTGCCACGCTCATGCCGCCCTTGGCCACAACCGGTGGCAGGATCAGGTTCTCGTCGACGGTGAGTGTGGCGAAGATGCCGCGCTCCTCCGGCACGAAGCCGATGCCCTGATGGGCGACGCGGTGCAGCGGCAGGCGGATCAGGTCCTTGCCGTTGAAGGTGACGCTGCCTGTTCGCTTGCGGATCAGCCCCATGATGGCGCGCAGGGTCGTCGTCTTGCCGACGCCGTTGCGGCCGAGCAGCGTCACCGTCTCGCCGCGCAACACTTCGAGGTTGACGCCATGCAGCGCATGACCCTCGCCGTACCAGGCGTGGAGATCGCGCACGGCAAGCAGCGGCTCACTCATGCTCCGTCCCCATGTAAGCGACCCGCACGCGCTCGTCCTGGCTGACCGTCGCATAGTCGCCGGCGGCGAGCACCTGGCCGCGCTGCATGACGGTGATCCAGTTGCAGAGGTCGGCGACGACGGTGAGGTTGTGCTCGACCATCAGCACGGCGCGGTCTTTTGCCAGCGAGCGGATGATGCCGGAGATCATGCCGACATCCTCATGCCCCATGCCGGCCATTGGCTCGTCGAGCAGAAGCACCTTCGGGTCGAGGGCGAGCGTGGTGGCGATCTCCAGCACGCGCTTGCGGCCATAGGAGAGATCGCCGGCCAGCCGATGCGCCGCATCGTCGAGGCCGACGATGGCGAGTAGCTCGCGCGCCCTTGGCGTGAGCTGGTCGAGTGCGGAGACCGGGCGCCAGAACTGGTAGCCCAGCCCGCCCGGACGCTGCAGCGCCACGCGCACATTGTCGAGCACGCTGAGATGCGGAAAGATCGCCGAGATCTGGAAGGAGCGGACGAGGCCCATGCGCGCCACTTTCGCCGGCGGCGTGCGGGTGATGTCGGTGCCGAGCAATTCAATCGTGCCGCTGGTCGGCTGCAGGAATTTTGTGAGCAGGTTGAAGATGGTGGTCTTGCCGGCGCCGTTCGGGCCGATGAGGGCATGGATCCTGCCATGATGGACGTCGAGATCGACATCCTTCACCGCGACGAAGCCGGCGAAGTCGCGCCGCAGGCCGCGGGCGGAAAGCACCACCCGCGGCGTCTGTTCCGTGCCGTCCCGTCGGACGGCGGTGGCGGTTTCCAGCGTCACTTGGCGACGAGCGGGCAGCCGCTGTCCTCGGCCTTCATGAAGGCCTTGTCGCCTGGAATGGTCGCCAGATAGGTGTAGTAGTCCCAGTCCTTCTTGCTCTCTTCCGGCTTCTTGACCTGGTAGAGATACATGTCGTGCACCATCGAGCCGTCGGCCTGCACCTTGCCGTTGGCGGTGAAGACGTCGTTGACCGGCATCTCATGCAGTTGCTTGGCGACCGCCTCGGTCTCGTCGGTGCCGGCCTTGTCGATGGCCTTCAGATATTGCGTCACCGCCGAATAGGTGCCGGCCTGGATCATGTTCGGCATGCGGTCGGTGCGCTTGAAGAAGCGGTCGGCGAAATCGCGGCTCTTGTCGTCGCGGTCCCAGTAGTAGCCTTCGGTGAGCACCACGCCCTGCGCCGCCTGCAGGCCGAGCCCATGCACCTCGGCCAGCGTGAAGAGGAGTGCCGCCAGCCGCTGGCCGCCGGCGACAATGCCGAATTCCGCCGCCTGCTTGATCGAGTTCGAGGTGTCGAGGCCGGCATTGGCAAGGCCGATGATCTTGGCGCCGGAGGACTGCGCCTGCAGCAGGAAGGAGGAATAGTCGGTGGAGCCCAGCGGATAGCGCACCTCGCCCAGCACCTTGCCGCCGCTGGCTTCCACCAGCTTGGCGGTCTGGTCCTTCAGCGAATAGCCGAAGGCGTAGTCGACGGTGATGAAATACCAGCTGTCGCCGCCCTGCTTCACGAGCTCGCCGCCGGTGCCGACCGCCTGGGAGTGCGTGTCATAGGCCCAGTGGAAGCCGTAAGGCGAGCACTGCTTGCCGGTGAGATCGGTGGAGGCGGCGCCGGTGACGATATCGATCTTCTTCTTTTCCTTGGAAAGCCCCTGGACGGCGAGCGCGACGGAGGACGTGGTGAGCTCCATGATCGCGTCGACCTGCTCGGTGTCGTACCACTGGCGCGCGATGTTGGAGGCGATGTCCGGCTTGTTCTGATGGTCGGCGCTGACGATCTCGATCGGCGCGCCCTGCACCTTGCCGCCGAAATCCTCGACCGCCATCTTGGCGGCCTCGACCGACCATTTGCCGCCGAAATCGGCATAGACGCCCGACTGGTCGTTGAGGATGCCGATCTTGACCTTGCCGTCGGAAATTTCGCCAGCCGCCGCCGGCATTGCGGATGCCGCAATGAGCGCGGCCGAGACGAGATAGAATGCTTTCACTGGTGGTTCCTCCCTTGTGGCCAACCACGTCAAACGCGGCGGGCCTCGCAATGGTTCAACAGTTTCGTCCTGATTTGGATTGGAGCCCGATCCCGCCTGCAACTCCTCTTCTCGCGAGACCACGCCACCACGTGCCTTGGGTGCGCGAAAGCGAGCCTAGCATCACCTTTTGCGGGTCGAGAATGCTATTTTCGTAGCATGGAGGATGGGCACGCCGGCCCGGCGCCACCTCACCACGGCAGCCGCTTGCCGTCGCGGAAAAAGCCGCCGGTCGGCCCGTCGTCGGGCAAGGTCGCTGCCCAGACGATGCCGGCCGCACCTTGCGCGACGGGCCGTCCGCCCGGGCCGCCCATGTCGGTCGCCACCCAGCCGGGGCAGATCGAATTGACCAGGACGCCTGCGCCGCGCAGCTCGGCGGAAAGGATGCGGGTCAGCGCGTTGAGCGTCGCCTTGCTGGTCGAATAGGCCGGCGCGCCGGCGCCCATCGAGGCGAGCGAGCCGCCTTCGGACGAGACATTGACCAGCCGGCCGTGGCCGGAGGCACTGAGCAGCGGCGCGAAGGCGACTGCCACGCGCCAGGCGCCGAAGACGTTTGTTTCGAACGCCTCGCGGATCGCCGTCCAGTCGGGTCGCAGCGCCCGCGCCGACGGATCGTAATGGATGGCGGCGTTGTTGACCAAAACGTCGAGCCGGCCGAAGCGGCGCTCGACCTCGGCCGCCGCGCGAGTGGCCGCGTCGGGCGCGGCGACGTCGAGCGCGATTGCCTCCACCTTGCCGCCAAGCTTCCTCGCTGCCGCCTCGCCCTTGGCGAGGTCGCGCACGCCGATGAGCACGGTGAAGCCGCGTTCGGCGAGTTGGCGGGCCGTCTCCAGGCCGATGCCGCGATTGCCGCCGGTGACGAGCACCATCTTGCCGGAATGATTTTTGGTGTTGGTCATTGCTCCTCCTTCAATTCCTCTTATCGACAGCAAAGATGGCATCGATCGAGCCAGCCGATTAGAGCGCAGAATTGGCACTCATTGCGCGATGCCGCTCATGAATGGGCGCGATCTGGAGCAACCGGATCCGCCGCAGCCGTCGCAAGAGGACGTAAGCGCATCTGGAGCGCTACGCTTGCTCTCCGGTGCGCTTCGTGCCGGAGTCATAAGCCCGCTCAGCGTAGGGAGGAAACCTTAGGGCCGAATGGTCCTAAGGCGGTTGGTCGGATCGACAGCAGATTGGCCGGAGTCTTGGACGATCTGGCCGGCACGTTCAATCGAAACCGACCCAGATGTAGCCGTCCTCCTCGCGGCACGGAATGAGATGCAGCGGAGCCCGGTTCTTTGAAATATCGCCCAGGATCTCCATACCGGCCGAAGTTCCGTCCTCATTGAGCGCCTCGCACCACTTTACGATTTCGCCTGTATCCAGATCGAATCCGCTGTGATGCCAGCGACACACCAGCGTGCCGTCCTCGTCAAAGTGCTCGCCTGTCCTGCGTGGCTGTTGGTCCGCGAGGTACTTTCGAAGAATGGCAACTTCAAATGCGGGCAGGCATTGTTAAAGGCATGGACGCGCCCGCCCCTGCGCAAAATCACGACATAGAGCGCTTGGAACTCGATGACTTTGTGGTCGCCGTCCTTTAGTGCGCTCGTCGCGACGGTCCGGTGCCACGTCTTGCCGCCCAGCTGCAT
This sequence comes from Mesorhizobium loti, assembly GCF_001510895.1. Classification (GTDB taxonomy): domain Bacteria; phylum Pseudomonadota; class Alphaproteobacteria; order Rhizobiales; family Rhizobiaceae; genus Mesorhizobium; species Mesorhizobium loti_A. Next base: position 6,362 of record NZ_LPWA01000162.1, read on the forward strand.
AGTCTTCCGCGCGCCTTTTTCGTTCAGCCGGCGCTCGGCTTCAACCTTCAGCTTCTTTATCTCGTACAGCGAAATTCGATCGGAGGTACCGCGCAAACGCACCCGAATGAAATCGGATATTTCAACCTCACCCTTGACCCGTTCATAGAGCGTCTCGGAAATCAGCAGGCGGGTTCCGGCCTCCTTGTTGGCTGTTTCGACGCGGCTCGCCACATTGACCGCATCGCCGATAGCCGTCAGGCGCTCGTTGCCGGGTGATCCGACCGAGCCGATCACCGCTTCGCCCAGATGCAAACCGACGCGAATATCGAAGTCGATGCCGTACATCGTGGCAAAAAAGGGCTTCAGCCGATCGACCGTAGCGAGGGTCTGTAGGGCCGCATTGACCGCGCGCACCGGCGCATCGTCTTGGCCCTTCACGCCAAATATCGCCATAAGCCCGTCGCCGACGAACTTGTCGATGTAGCCGTCGTTGAGCTCGATGACTTCGGCGACCTGAGTGAAATAGCGATTGAGCAGATACATGACATCGTAAGGCGTCAACGTTTCGGAGAAGTGGGTGAACCCGGCTACGTCGCTGAAGAAAATGACGACCGACTTCAGCTCGCCCGCACTGGTGGACCTGTGCGGCAGCAACTGACTGGTCATTCGCAGGTCGGTCTCGTCGAGTACGAGCCTGCGGAAGGTGATGTCGGAGGCAGGTCGGAGCTGGCATGCCAGCCGTACGTTGTTGCCAAGCCCCAGCCGCTCCACGAGCGTGCGCTCCAGCGCGGTGCGCTCCGGGCAGCCGTCTGCACCGTCGAGAATCCAGATCCGGCAGGTCGAGCACTTGGCCTTGCCGCCGCAAGCGCAGGCGATCGGGACATCCGCCCGGCGAGCGGCTTCAAGGACAGATTCCCCGAGCGCCAATTTGATCAATATGTCGTCGGGCAGCGATAGCAACGTAGGCATCGGAACTGATCTTCCAGTGCAAGTGGCGCCAGACGCTGGTGGTTAATAACGGTCTATCAGCCGGACACCATTTAGCCTCGTTCGGGCGACATTAGCCCAGCAATGGCCTGGATGCCATCGTCGAGTCCGATAGTCCGTCTGGGGTCCTTCGAAAGCCGCGCTCCGCATCGGATACGAATACCAAGCGTCAGATTTTGACCACTAGGCAGGCCCCCATTCCACGGGCGAGGAAATGCCGGACACAATCCGGAAACAAGATTCAACAATCGGGAAAAACTGGCGAAAAGACCGGCTGTCATATGCGGCATCGGAGCAGCCGAACGATTGCGGCCAGCGACAAAAGACATCGATCTTTAAACCAAGGAATGCCGATTATGAAAAAGACCCTTCTCTCCGTTCTCGGCCTGGCCGTCGCGCTCGCTTTCGCGGTGCCGGCGCTCGGCACCACCGCTGCCAACGCCGCCGCGACCACGGCTGCCGCGACGACCACGACCGCTGCTCCGGCCGCGGCCACCGAGACCGCCAAGCCCGCCGCCAAGGTCGCGCATCACAAGAAGCACAAGAAGCATCGCCGCCATCACACCCGCAAGCATCACGTGGCGAAGCACCACAAGCATCATGCCAAGAAGCATCACGTGAAGAAGCGCACCCACAAGGAGCCCGCTAAGAAGCAGGCTGCATAAGGCGCAAACCCTTTCCAGCCTTCATGACCGGATGATCTCCCGCCGCTCCAACAGGGTTTGAGGTCATCGCTTCCCGGAAACGCCGCTCCGTTCGGGGCGGCGTTTTTGGTTTGGCCTACTTCTTCTGCGGATGGATGGTCTCGCCGCGCTTCAGCATGGCGACCAGATCGGCGATCTTCTTCCTGCGCCCCGCTTCGGTCTTCATGTTGTGCGTGCGGAAGGCGAGCGCGAAGCGGTTCTGGGCGGAAAGCTTTGCCAGCATCACTCTAGCCTTCGGCTCGGCGTCGATCGCCGCCTGCAGGTCGGGCGGGATGGTCATCTCCTTCGATCCGCCATAGGCGCGGTCCCAGCGGCCATCGGCCTTCGCCGCCTCGACTTCGCGCAAACCGTGCTTTGTCATGCGGCCCTCATCGATCAGGCGGGCGACATTGTCGATGTTGATCCTGCTCCAGATGCTCTTTTTGCCACGCGGCGTGTAGCGCTGCAGGAAGCTTCTCTCATCGAGCGACTTGCGCACCGCGTCGATCCAGCCGAAGCAGAGCACGACGTCGATCGCTTCCTTCGGCGTGATCGAGGCGAGCCCGGAACCGACCTTATGGACCTTGATCCAGACCTCGCTTTCGCCGGCGTGGTTGTCGGCCAGCCAAGCGTAGAAGCTTACGGCATCGGGGAATTCGCGGACTTTGTTCGGATCGACCTTTATCGGGGGCATCATCACCTCGTCTGCTTATCTCGGCCCACAGTTTGAACGATTCCGCCGCCGCCGTAGCCGTCACTGGTGCCAGTTTCCGTCAGCAGGCTACGAACCGTCATCGGACTTTCCGATAACACTATCGGTTTCTTCCGTTTCCGCTGCGAGCATCCGGCTGCCACATCAATGTCCATGCAAAAGAAAGGCGTGGACATGGACAAGGAAAAAATCCTGATCGTCGGCGGCAGTTCGGGTATGGGGTTGGCGCTGGCCAGACGCTGCCTCGATGAAGGCGCGAACGTCGTCATCGTCGGGCGCGGCGAAGCGAAGTTGAGCGCTGCGTGGGAAGAACTCGGCCGCCCGACCGCGCTTGAAACGGCGGCGGCCGACATCAGCCGCGAGGATGAGGTCGCCGCGCTCTTCAAGCGCATCGGCGGGCTCGACCATATCGTCAGTACGGCGGCCGACATCGAGGGCGCCTACCGGCTGCTGCCCGAGGTCGAGCTTTCAGCGGCGCAAAGGGTGGTGGAAAGCAAGTTCTACGGGCCGCTGCTCTTGGCCAAGCATGGCGCGCCGAAGCTGTCGGCCAAGGGGTCGCTCACCTTCGTCTCCGGCATCGCCGCCTACCGGCCGGCGGCGCGCGGCTCGGTCGTCGCCGCCGTGAACGCCGCGCTCGAAGGGCTGGTGCGGGCTTTGGCCATCGAGCAGGCGCCGATCCGGGTCAACGCGGTCTCGCCCGGCTGGGTCGACACGCCGATCTGGCAGTTCGTCGCCGGAGATGCGAAGGACGAGACGCTCGCCGCCATGGCGAAGCGCCTGCCGGCAGGCCGCGTCGGACGCCCGGAGGACATTGCCGACGCGCTTCGCTTCCTGATGGGCAACGGTTTTACGACGGGAACGACACTGCATGTCGAGGGCGGGCACCGGCTGGTTTGACCGATGAAAAGCCGGTGTCCGCCCAGGCTATTTGTTATCGCGCAATTCCGGACGAAACCGTTGCACACTTTTCCTGGAATTGCTCCAGCAGCGCCTTCAGCGCCGGCGGCTGGACGCGCCGGCGCCGCCAGATCATGACCAGCTCCGCCAAGCGGACGGGGCCCGGCCACGTGATCTCGGCCACCTCGCCGCGGTCGAGCGCCGCGGCGACCGCCAGGCGCGGCACGATGCCGAGGCCGGCGCCGGCCGCCACCAGGCCGGCGATCGCGTCGATGCTGCCGACCTCGGCCGCGAGCCTCGGGCCACCGAGACCCGCCTCGGCGAAAGCCCTGTCGACCATGGCGCGGTAGACGCAGCCGGTTTCGGTGGCGACGAAGCGTCTTTCGGCAAGCTCCGCCAGATCGAGCCGCGTCCGGTTCTCGCCAGGCGGCGCGATCAGCACCAGCGGCTCGGCCGCGACGGTGCGCCTGGCGAAGCGCTCGTCCGGTTCGCTGGCGCCGGATCGGTCGAAGCAGAAGGCGACGTCGATCTCGCCGTCGCCCAGCCTGCGCAGCAATTCACCGCTGCCGGCGATCTTCACCTTGATGGCGATATCGGGGTGAGCGGCGCGGAAATCGGCGAGCCATCCGGCAAGTTTTATGGACGCGATCGTCTCCAGCGATCCGATCGCGAGTCGGCCGGTCGTCTCGCTCTTGGTGGCATCGATGGCGGCCCGCGCGTCGTCGGCGAGCCCCAGTAACTCCTCGGCATAGGGTTTCAGCGCCTCGCCGGCCGACGTCAGTTCCAGCCCCTGCCGCGAGCGCGTGAAGAGGCTCACGCCAAGCTCGGCCTCCAGCGCCTGGATCTGGTCGCTGACGCTCGACTGCGCGAGATTGACCTTTGCAGCCGCGCGCGTGACGTTGCGCGTGTGCGCGACCGCGAGAAATGTCTTCAGCAGCCTTGGATGCATCGGGCGGGCGGCGTTACTGCAGCTGCGGCTTCTTGAGGAAGGAGTTGCGGTCGGCGGATTTTACCCTGAGCCAGGTCTCGCGGCCATCGCGCACCACGCGCAGCGGAATCTCGGAGCCTGCCGGGTTCTGCCAGAGCTTGCGGTAGAAGTCGGCAAGCCCGTCGACCTCGCCGTCGCGCACGTCGGAGATGATGTCACCCTGGCGGAGACCCGCCTTGGCGGCCGGACCGCCCTCGGCGACGCTCATCACCACCACCATGCCGTTCGACTCGGCGGAAAAGGCACCGAGCCACGGACGCGCAGGCTTCGCCACCTGGCCGCGCTTGACAAGGTCGTCAAGGATCGGGCTCAGAAGGTCGATCGGCACGATCATGTTGATATCGGCGACCTCGCCGGCGCGACTCATCTGCAGACGCAGCGAGCCGACGCCGAGCAGCTTGCCGTCGCCGTCGAACAGCGCAGCACCGCCCCAGGAGGGGTGCGCCGGCGCGGTGAAGATCGCCTCGTCGATGAGATATTCCCAGTAGCCGGCGAACTCCTGCTTGGTGACGATGTGGGCGTCGACCTGCTGGCCGATGCCGTCGGCAAGCGTCACGGCGTCGCCGATATTGGCCTTCCTGGCGTTGCCGAACTTGACCGCCGGCAGGCCGAGCGGCGACAGCGCCTGCACCAGGCCGAAGCCGGTCTCCTGGTCGTAGGCCAGCGCATGCGCGGCCACCACGCGGCCGTTCTGGTCGGTCAGCCAGACTTCCTCGGCCTCGGTGATGAGATAGCCGATGGTGAGCACCAGCCCGTTGTCGCGGATCACCACGCCACTGCCTTCGCGGCGCGTGCCCAGCGCGTTGGCGGTAAATGCGTCGTCCGGAACCGTGGCGCGCACGGCCACGACGGAGCGCGAGACTTTTTCGATTGTCATCGGTCGATCCTGAATTGCGGGTCTTTTTCTATAGGTATGGCAGATGGGGGCAGGCGCAAGGGCCGGCGCCGACGCTCCCTTCTCCCCTTGTGGGAGAGGGTGGATCGGCGCGCAGCGCCGAGACGGATCAGGGGTGTTCCAGCTTGGCGGCAACTTTCGTCGCTAAGGCGTATCGTGCCAAATATCCACCGCCTCACTCCGTCCAGCACCCCTTGTATCTGCACGGACAGAGATTTGTGCGATGGAAGCGACTGAGCCTCGAACCGGACGGCCATCCGATTCGAGGCTTGGCGAAGTCGCCCGACACCCCTCCGGTCACAACCGTGGATGAGCCTGGGATCTTCGCCTTCGTCACGTACGACCGAATAGTCGCTTGGCTCCAATCGCACGCACAAGGCAGGTTACCGTGAACAAGACCATCTGTGGAGTGGATGTTTCGAAAGAATGGCTCGATGCCCATGTCGAGCCGGGCGGGGTGGCCGGCCGCTTCCGCAACGATGCGGCAGGCATGGCCGATCTGGCGACCTGGTGCCGGGGCCACGGCGTCGAGCTTGCCGTCATGGAGGCGAGCGGCGGCTGCGAACGTCTGGCGTTCCTGCTGCTGTGGGAACTGGGTCTGTCCTGTGCCCTCGTCAATGCGCGCAGCGTACGCCGCTTTGCCGAGGCGATGGGTTCCCTGGAAAAGACCGACAGGATCGATGCCGCCATGATCGCGCGATACGCCCAGGCCAAGCGGGTGCAGCCGACGTCGCCGCCGGGCGCCGCCCAGCAGCGGTTGCAGGCCGCCGGCAAGGAGAAGATGGTCATTCGCATCGCGCTCGCCCGCAAGCTGCTCGTCATTCTCAATGCAAAAGCACGCGATGCGCGCAAAGAGTTCGCAAATGCAACTTGACACCTCAGATAGTCGCTCATCCGTCGCCTTCGGCGACACCTTCTCCCACAAGGGGAGAAGGAGGGCGCCGCGCTGGCCCAGTCATTAGTTCAACGAAAGTTGAACTTTTTTCTTTGACGGACGTGGAACCGTACCTAAGTCTATCGCCAACAAACCCCGCATCCGCCCCGCAGGAACAAGGCCCCGAGATGAACCAGTACACCCCGCCGAAAGTCTGGACCTGGAACAAGCCGAATGGCGGCGCCTTCGCCTCGATCAACCGGCCGATCGCCGGGCCGACGCATGAGAAGGAACTGCCTGTCGGCAAGCATCCGCTGCAGCTCTATTCGCTGGCGACCCCCAACGGCCAGAAGGTCGCGATCATGCTGGAGGAGCTTTTGGCGCGCGGCCACAAGGGCGCCGAATACGACGCCTGGCTTATCCGCATCAATGACGGCGACCAGTTCGGCAGCGGCTTCGTCGAGGTGAACCCCAATTCGAAGATACCGGCGCTGATGGACCGCAGCGAGCCGAAGCCGGTGCGCGTGTTCGAATCCGGCTCGATCCTGACCTATCTCGCCGAAAAATTCGGCGAGTTCCTGCCGACGGAGCGTGCGGCGCGGGCAGAGACCTTCTCGTGGCTGTTCTGGCAGATGGGCTCGGCCCCCTATCTCGGCGGCGGCTTCGGTCATTTCTACGCCTATGCGCCTGAGAAGATCGAATACGCCATCGACCGCTTCGCCATGGAGACCAAGCGGCAGATGGACGTTCTCGACCGGCGGCTCGCGGAAAGCGAATACCTCGCCGGCCCGGACTACACCATCGCCGACATGGCGGTCTGGCCCTGGTATGGCGGGCTTGCCAAGGGCCGCAGCTACAACGACGCCGCGGATTTCCTCTCGGTACACGAATACAAGCACGTGCAGCGCTGGGCCGACGCGATCGACGCCAGGCCGGCGGTGAAGCGCGGCCGCATGGTCAACCGCATCTCCGGCGACCCGGCCTACCAGCTGCACGAACGCCACGACGCCAGCGACTTCGAGACGAAAACGCAGGATAAATTGCAGGCGGCGGAGTGAGCTGCTGATCTCCCCCCTTGCGGGGGAGATGGCCGGCAGGCCAGAGGGGGTCGCCGCGCGTGGAGCGCCAACCTCCTTTGTCTCCGCAAGGCGTCGGCGCTCTATGTGAGACGACTCTCGTCGCCTTCGGCTGCATCTCCCCCTCGAGGGGCGAGATTAGCTACCTCCCATACGTATACGTCACGCTGGCCTCGCCCAGCGCCTGGCTCTTCGCCGCCACCGATACCATCTCCGGCGACGGATTGTCCGGCGTGCGCAGCTTCGCTTCGCCGAGCGCGTAGAGCGTGAACACATAGTGGTGCTTGCCGCTGCCGGGCGGCGGGCACGGGCCGAAATAGCCGGCGCGGCCGACGCCGCCCTCGCCGGACACCGCGCCCTTGGGCATTCGTTTGCCGCTTTTAGAGCCGGCGCCTTCGGCCAGACCCTTGGCGCTCGCCGGGATGTTCCAGGCCAGCCAATGCCAGAAGCCCTTGCCGCCATTGGCATCGGGATCGAACATGGTGAGCGCATAGCTCCTGGTGCCGGCCGGCGGGTCCTTCCAGGCAAGCGCGATCGAGACGCTCTTGCCGCCGCAGCCGGCCTTGTCGCCGAGATATTTTGCATCCCATTTGTCGTTGGAGACCGACGGGCTGGATATCTCGAAGGCGAATGCCTGGGTGGCGAAGGCAGCCAGCGCAAGCATGGTGAAGCCAAGGCGCAAGATCACGGCACTCCTCCCCTTCCGGCCAAGGTGGTCGATATTATAGCTAATGTCCGAGGATATTAGCGCAACTTTATGTGACGTGTTGGCGGGGCGCTGATCTCCCGCCGATAGCATGGGAAACTGTTCGCGATGTCTTCGCACACCTGTTCGCGATGTCCCCAGTCCATACACCCCTTGAGGGGGAGATGGCCGCGGAGCGGCCAGAGGGGGGTCGTCTCACATAGAGCGCCGCCGCCTGGCGGAAGCGAAAGGGGGTTGGCGCTCCGCGCGAGACGACCCCCTTTGTCGCCTGCGGCGACATCTTCCCCTCAAGGGGGGAGATTCTACTCGGCCGCGTCGCATTCCTGCAGCGGCGCCACCCGACGTTCCACCGCCGCCAACCACAGCCTGTCAATGCGGGCAAGTTTGGCCGCATCGATCTCGTCGAGACGGTTCCAGTACATCCCGTCCTCGTAGAAATAGCCGAACTCGCGCTCCATCGCATCGGCCGCCGCCACCGCCTCGTGGTCGATACCGGCGCGCAATTCTGAACGCACGGCGGCAAGAAGCGATGGCGACAGCTCCCGCACCGCCTCGAAGGAGAGTTTCGGGAAAACCAGCCGGCTGCGCGGCAGGTCCGATAGGTTGACGCAGAGCGTGCCGCGCCTGAGCGCATGGATCAGCAGCCGCGCGGACTTCGCCTCGAGGCTCTGCAGCGTGACGTCGGCGCGCAGCGGATCGGCGCGGCCGGTGCCGTAGAAATGGGTGTCCCCCAAACGGTCGTAGATCATGTCGCAGCCGAGGAAGGCTAGCACGTCGGGCCGCTGGCTGTGGATGCTCCAGTAGGCTGCCGTCAGCGACATGGTTGCGCCGGCATAGACGAAGCCGCCGAAAGTGTTTTGCGCCGGCACGTAGTCGGCGGCGCTGAAAATCTGCTGCGCCGGGCCAGGCTGCGGCATGCGTTCGGACGGGAAATCGCCGGCGTGGACAAGGATGTCCCAGTCGGGGCGCACGCGCCAGGCATTGTTGATGGCGACGATGCTGGCGAAGGCGTGCTTCGGCCATGCGGCGCAGCGCATGACGTCGGGCGCGCTGCCGAGCAGCAGTGTCAGGCGGGGCGATGCATCCATGCCATCCTCTCTCACCAATCGGGGCGACACATTTGACCTCGTCGGCCCTCCCCTCCAAGTGCCGGCTGCCGCCAGATCTGTCCGCCAGGCCTCGAAAAAGCAGGGCTATGCGGCTCTTCACGAATTCTTTCAGCAGGAACATCCCCTGGAATGCTCCGTTGGAAATTTAATCAACGATGCAAACCGATGGAGATTTCCTCATGATGAAGAAAATCCTCGCAGCTTGCGGGCTCACCCTTGCGCTCGCGACCTCGGCCGCGATGGCGCAATCGACCGGCATAAGCGGTGGCGCGAATGCGTCGGGCAGCATGTCGGGCGGTACGAACGGTGGTGCAACGGTGACCGGCACAACGCCGAGTCAGACGGATACGACCACGACGAGCTCCACGAACAAGACGAACGGCATGGAGGACCGCTGCAAGGACAGCGGCGGCTACGACACCGACAACAACACCCCCAGCGGCGCCATGACTTCCGATATGCAGAACTGCAACAAGTAGCGTCGCCTGGTCCTGTCGCGCTTCTCCGCGTCGGCTCCCCGACGCGGGAAGGCCCATGAAAAAGCCCTGCCGGTGGAGGCGTCGAGGCTCTTTCGTTGGGGCCGTGAAGGTGGGACTTCGCGGCCGGTAGATCCAGGGGGTGTTGGATCGGCCGGGACCCTAGCCGAAGAGCCGGCGCGCCGATAATCACGCCTGCGCACTACCGATCACGCCTGCGCGAGAAGGAGGTGATAGCCGGCGAAGGAGCGGGACCTTGAAGATTGGCGAAGGCGAACGCGACGGCTGATCTCCCCCACAAGGGACCCACAAGGGGGGAGATTGGTAGCTTCAGCCCCTCAACAACTTCGCCAGCCTCGGCACGCCCTCATTCACCGCGCGGTCATTGGCCAGCGTGAAGGACATGCGCAGCGTGTTGCGGCCGGTGCCGTCGGCGTAGAACGCGTTGCCGGGCACGAAGGCGACGCGCGCCTCTTTCACCGAACGCGCCAGGAGCTCGGTGGCATCCGCGCCTTCCGGCAGCGTCAGCCAGACGAACATGCCGCCATCCGGACGGCTCCAGGAAATGCCGTCGGGCATCTCGGCCTCGAGCGCGCCGAGCAGCGCGTCACGCCGCTTGCGGTAGGCGCCGATCAGCCTGTCCACCTGGCCATCGAAAATGGTCTCGGCGACACGGTGCATGACCATCTGGTTGATCGAGGGGCTGTGCAGGTCGGAGGCCTGCTTCATCAGCACCAGCTTTTCCACCACATGGCGCGGCGCGCAGACCCAGCCGACGCGCATGCCGGGCGACAGGATTTTTGAGAAGGAGCCGCAATAGAGCGTGCGGGCGTTGTCGATGCCGCCGGAGCGCACGCAGTCGAGCGCCAGGATCGGCGGCACGGCCTCGCCGTCATAGCGCAGCGCGCGGTAGGCGGCGTCCTCGATGACGGCGATGTCGAGCTCGCCGGCGAGGTCGAGCACCGCCTCGCGCTGCGCGGCATCGAGCGTATTGCCGGTCGGGTTGGCGAAATCCGGCACCAGATAGGCGAATTTCACCTTGCCGCCATTCGCGGCGGCGGCCGCGCGATAGGCCTCCGGCGTCATGTTGCCGCCGGCCGTGTTCAGCCGGTCATAGCGCGGCTCGTAAGCATTGAAGGCTTGCAGCGCGCCGAGATAGGTCGGCCAGGTGACCAGGGCGGTGTCGCCGGGCGACAGAAACAGCTTGCCGAGATAATCGAGCGCCTGCTGCGAGCCGGAGGTGATGAAGATGTTTTGTTCGTCGCACGCCACGCCGAGTTTGCCCATATAGCCGGCCAGCCATTTGCGCAGCGGCAGGAACCCTTCGCTGACCTGGTATTGCAGGGCGGCGCCCGCCTCCGCGCCGCCGAGCACGGCCTGGTAAGCGTCGCCGATGGCGTCGGCCGGAAACAGCGAGGGATCCGGAATGCCGCCGGCAAAGGAGATGATGTCGGGCTGGTCGAGCAGCTTCAACAGCTCGCGGATTTCCGAGGCCTTCATGCGCGACGAGCGCGAGGCCAGAAGGTTCAACAGGGTCAAGGCGCACCTCCCGCGGGGCGTTTTCGTCTTTTTAGGTCAACCAGGCTGACCTATTATCAGCCTCCGCGCTCGGCGTGAATAGCCCAAACGGTCATGGCTCATCGTCCAGGCGACATTTTTGTTCACGCATGTCTCTTCCCAAAACCGCTGCACACTTTTGGGCGACATGCGCTGGTTTCACGCATGTCGTCTTCCCAAAACCGCTGCACACTTTTGGGCGACAT
>NZ_LPWA01000163.1 GCF_001510895.1 Mesorhizobium loti
TCTGCGTGCTGAGCCAATCCCAAGCCCCCTCGAACGGGGTAGCCGGGGCCGAGGCAGGCTCTGCAGACGAGCTGGACTGCTGGGAGCCTTCCTCGGCGAGCGAACCCGCCTCCTCAGGAGTCCGCAATCCGAGCGCTCTATTCGCCTCGACGAGTTGTAGGTATTGCCGGAGCATCGTAAGATCTTTTCCATGGAGTCGAGGTGAAATCTTCTTCCTGAAATTCTTGGCATCTGCGTCTAGCCCACGCCGGTGGTCAGTATCGCTGAGCCGGTCAACTATGTTGCTCTTACCCTCCCTCTGAAGCCAGTCACTGAAGGCACGAAGGCGGCTAGCCTGGACTTGAAAAGGCAGCTTTTGCGCCGCAGTCGCGTCTCCAAGTCCACGTAGGGCTTCGTTCAGCATTGCGTCTATGAGGCGGGCGTCTGCGGGATAGGGGTGCAGGAGGCGCCGCCCCATGAGACGCGGGCCGGGCCCGATCTGTTCGATACCGCCCTCCTCCGACATAAGCCTCCGAAGATGATTCAGCGTCGACTGAAGACGGTTCTCGGGGTCGTTACCCTGGGCTCTATACAGGTCTAAATCGTCCGCCAGCGATTCATCTCGAAACCGAGGAGCCAACGGCTCCCTGTCGTTCTCATGGAGCCAGTTGGCGAATTTTTTGCATGTATCAGGCTGCTGTCAATCGTGTTTTTGGGAACCCCGGCTTGCATGGCTGCCGTTTTGAACCTCTTCATAAGCGCATCGTCTTCGGCAGGTGGGGCAGCCAACCGCTGTCGGCGGTGCGGGTTGAAATTCGCGGGGCGTTCCTCGAGGTTCGCGGCATGGAACTCCTGGAGCACTGTCAATGCCGCATGCAGATCTTTCGTGCCAGAGAGTGTTGCAAGTCGATTCAACTCCTCGGGATGGTCAAGCAAGCCGGAGAGCGTCAAGTTCGTGGACCGGAGCCAGATGCCGAATTTACGCAGACTTGTCACCCACCCACTAACGGTGCGACGCGCACGGCCGCCGGATTCGGCCGCCTCCCTGAAATCGGCAATAAGCCTCTCGTCATCTCTGAGCTCAGCTGGTGGGAGATCGGTTTGCCGTATATTTTCCAATGCCTCTATGATTTGATCTTTGGTTTTCTTGCTCCCAGTAGCGTCGACTTGCTGCGCATAGACCCGTGCATCGTTGTCCAACTCATGGTCGTTCAGCCGGTCGGCAATTGGGTCCCTCTCGCGCTGGTTAAGCCATGCGCTGAACTGGTGCAAATGAGATGCATTCCTCTGGGCAGTCTGCACGAATGTGCTGCCGAGACATGCCCTCAGAAATCGGGAAACAAGGATTTTATCCGACTCAAACGGCTCGGTCGGGAGCCGTCGCTTCGCGTAATATATGCGAAGCTCTGAATGAACTACATCCGACGCCGACATGACGGACGAGTTCTCGCGGCAACTCCCCGAAAAGGCTTTGACGACACCTGACTTAACACGTGACCACAGGTGCCGGCCTTTGCCGTCCTTCGTCCGCACAGCAGGAGGCGCTCCCGAGGGTGCGGTGTAGTTCGTGCTGCTGACCAGCATCTCATCGAGGTCAGACTGCGAAGCCCTTCCATTCGAGCCGCCGAAGCGAGCAGGAGGCAGTTCCACGCTACAGCGCGTGCTGCTGAACCCGCCATTTCGTGGCTTGGACTGCTGAGGCATCCACATTGAATCCTCGATATCAGCGCGCTGGAGGTTTCCATGCGGCTTCGCAGGGGGAGTGTCAGGCATACTGGCCTCAGGCCAAGCAGCATCACTGGGCCGCGCACCAGCGCAACTGAGCTGCAACTCGCTTAGTTGCTGTTCAAAACGTGCTTGATCCGCGGGCATGCCTCCCGATTGTTGCCTCGCCCGCTGCTGTTCCTGCAGAGCAGCGTAGTCGCGCATCCAAGCGTCCGTATCAAACCATCCGTTGTGGGGTTCCAAATCACTCTCCCTAGATGAGACAAATCAGAGCTGGACCCAAGCTAAGCTCGGATGCGGAATTTGCATTCCGATCGATCTTAACGGCCGCTTCGAAGGCTTCGCGTCGTTCACGTCCGGTGTATCTCTCATTTAGCTGTCAAAAGGCTGACGAGCACCTCCGTATGTGCCGGCAATTTCACCAGATGTTGGAGCCTGTGGGTGGCAATGACGAGGCTATTGATTTGCCGGTCTGATGTTTAATGCTCAAACTGGTTGCGAGCTCGGATGGCTGAGCGGGAATGCTGTTAACATCTGCAACGAACGGGGAGATATGATCTCCTCGAAGCCCTGGACAGACCGCTTCAACCGTCAACGTCACTGTCTTTATTGAGCTCTCCCTGCCTGCCTCCTATCGAGCCGATTAGGTCGCGGCTCGGCCTTGTGGGCACGACAAGCGCCGTGTTACCCGTTGCAGCCGGCGAACAACGCCTCCACGGTCGGTCGCACGGCCGCAGCTCTCCTTCTGCAGCCGATATGGCAGGTGCGCAGCGCGCAAGTCCCATAGTTCGGCATACTGCGGCCACGGAGCGGCCGCGGGACTGACGATGACGCAGACTGCTCACAAATTTCCGGTCCTCTCTCTGGCTGCAGCCCGCGGCCGGCGGCCGCAGCAATTCCAGGGGTCTTCCCTTTTGGCAACTTCAGCATTTTGGCTGAGCGCGGTCAGGTTTATGTCAGGTAAGGGCGACTATGTTTGATGGCCAAAGCTTTGTCATTGTCTCAGGAAGGAACATTTTGCAAAAATCGATGTCTGTCGGGTGGCACTGCAGGATTGGGATGAGTGCCAAAGAATGCGATGCGTCTACTACTTGCCGTGATGGCGGATCATCCTTACGCGCAAGGTCATCACGCCGAGAAGGCGAAGCCGGAACCTGCGTGCGCTCAGGGGACATCGTCGTCTGTAGCCCATGGCTCGATGACTGCAAGCCGGGTTCGCGTTATTTCCATGCCGCCGACGTGCGTGCGACATCTCCTGCCGCGACTGCTGCGCGTGCTCCGGATTAAGGCAGACTTTTGGGGATGGCTGCCGATGCCGTGCGGGCGATCGCGTTGGGGCGATCCACAAGACCTCGAACGGAACCGATGGGGTCTCACGCATCCTTGAGCTGACCGATAGGGTTCGGCCGCATGCACTTTGAGCGGCTGATGAGAGGGGATGGCATGCCCAGCGTCAGACCCTGCAGACCCCCGTTTCGTGAACACCATCTTCGCTTCGGCGCCTAGTCCATCGCACTTCTCGCCGTACGCTGAACGCTGTGGGTGAGCGAATCAGCCCCGACTATAGGCGGCGTATTGCCCGCATTGGAGATTTGAATATGACGGGCATTGGACGATCTGGAAGATCGCACATTGGAGGTGCTGAGTCCGGCAGCACGCGGGGAGCGAGCGGTTCGTGCCCGCAATCAGGCCGTGCCCCTGAAGAAGGCGGTCAATCGTTCAATTCCATCGTGCAGCGGATGCGCTCTGGGCCTCAAAACCAAGGGGCGGCCTCCGCTCCCATTGCGCCCCAAGCCGATGATGCTCCTGGCGAGCGCCCTGCCGGTCCCTCGGTTGGCGCACACCGACTTTTGGCTGCTACCCTAGGTCCAATCAGTGGGCGTCGTCGTCGTTTCCCCTCGGTAGCGGATGGCGAGGGGCCAGCGCGAGAAGAAAGCTTCTTGCATCCTGATGACGAACCCTGGCGCGGCGATCGATCAGCCGGAACTTCGCATACAGCCGCGCGCCCACCGCGTCAGCAAAGCGTGCCCGAAACGGCTGCCGGACCAGGAGAACGGCCTATCGACTATAAAGCCGGGCGGGATGGCCACGGCGCAATCTCGCAACGGAACGGACCAAGGCGGCAGCCCGGTGCCGAACCCTGGCGCGGCCATCAAGGGGCCGGAAGCTCGCGCATAGACGCGTTGCCGCCGCGTCGACAAAGCAGACCCGACGTGCCTGCCAGATCAAGCGAACGGTCTGTCGACTATGTAGCCAGGCGGGATGGCCGCGCTGCAAACTCGCAAGAACTGCTTAATGGCGCCCTACACGACATTGGTTTCGCTGGCGACATCCGCAAATTCTCAATGGCCGTAGTGCGCTATCGCAAAGAACTGAAGGTGCCGGAACTTGCAACATTCCTGCAACAGGCCGCTGCCCAGTTCACATCTCGATTTGTCACCAACTGGCAGCACGATATCCGCGCCCGGCAAACATGGGGATATGCCACGGTTTGCAATGCAGTGAGCCGCGAGGAAGGTCCGGCAGGCATGGAAGCTTGCCGGGCCATGGCAGCTCAAGTGTCGAGGTTTGCTCACGAGCTCATCGATGTCGAGCCCAAAGCGCTTCCGCTTT
This sequence comes from Mesorhizobium loti, assembly GCF_001510895.1. Lineage (GTDB taxonomy): Bacteria > Pseudomonadota > Alphaproteobacteria > Rhizobiales > Rhizobiaceae > Mesorhizobium > Mesorhizobium loti_A. The sequence goes on from NZ_LPWA01000163.1 coordinate 4,318, forward strand.
TGGCATTATCGTTCAGCCGATATTCACAGGTGCCGGCATGCGAAAATGGAATGGGCAGCATTGCGGAATTTTGTTGCCAGCAAAACGGAGTGCTTCGGGAGCTCGATAGTCAAAGCCTGGCCCTGTTGGTGAACGGATTGAGCAAATGGCCGGAACAGGAAAACTCACGCCTTGCCACGGTTGCCGTCTCCGGTGAGGTCCGTCGCCGCGCCGAACGGGCAAGCGGGCTCGCCGGTTTTGAGCCACAGCATTTGGCGAATCTGGTGAACGGTTTCAGCAAAAGGCCACAAGAGACGGGGTGTGGCGCGGCCACGGTCGCGATCGCCAGCGAAGTCGGCCGTCGCGCCGGCCAAGCAACTGGCTCTGTGATTTTCATCCGCAGGAATTGGCTAATTTGGTGAATGGCTTCAGCAAATGGCCGGAAGCTGCAGGCTGCGGTGACGGTACAGCCGCGATCGCTGGTGAGCTGCTTCGCCGCGGCGCCAGCCGGCTCTCTGCTCTTGATTCGCAGAACTTGGCGAACCTGGTGAACGGTTTCTGCAAATGGCCGGAGAGGACTGGCTGTGGCGCGGCCACGGTAGCGATTGCCAAAGAGGTTCTTCGCCGCGGCGGCGATGCGCTATCTGATTTTACTCCGCAGGGTCTGGCAAATCTGGTGAACGGCTTCAGCAAGTGGGCTGACGCAACGGGGTGCGGCGCGGCCACCCTCGCGGTCGCGGGTGAGATTCGTCGCCGCGCCGGTCGAGCGGATCGGCTCGCCAACTTCACTCACCAGCACCTTGCAAACCTAGTGAACGCCTTCAGCAAGTGGCCCGGACAAGAGAACTCACGCCTTGCCACTGTCGCGATCGCCGATGAAGTCCGTCGCCTTGGCAACCGGCTCTCGGGTTTTGCTTCGCGGGACTTGGCGAACCTGGTGAATGGGTTCAGCAAGTGGCCCGCCGATTTGGGATGTGGCCAGGCCACGGTCGCGATCGCCTGTGAGATATATCGCCGCGCCGATAGGCTGTCCGATTTTGCTCCGCAGGCACTAGCGAATCTGGTGAACGGCTTCGGCAAATGGCCGGGCCAGGCCAGCTGTGGTAGTGCCACGGTCGCGATCGCTGGCGAGGTGGTTGGCCGCGGCGGGCTTTCCGCCTTTGCCCACCAGCATCTGGCAAACCTGGTGAACGGGTTCAGCAAGTGGCCCGATCAGGCGAACTGCCGCGAGGCCACGCTCGCGATCGCTGGTGAGGTTCTCCGCCGCCGTGCCAGCCGGCTTTCTGGTTTTGATTCGCAGGAGCTGGCGAACCTTGTGCAAGGTTTCAGCAAATGGCCCGATGAAGCAGCCTGTGGCGACGTCACGGTCGCGATCGCCGGTGAGATGCTTCGTCGTGGGGACCGTGCCGATAAGTTATCTGCTTTCAATCCGCAGGATCTGGCACATTTGGCGAACGGTTTCAGCAAATGGCCGAAGCAGGCGGGTTGTGTCGCGGCCGCCGTCGCTCTCGCCGGCGAAGTCCGCCGCCGCGCCGACGCGCTGTCCGTTTTGACTCGCAGGATCTGGCGAACCTGGTAGGTTGCTCCAGCAAATGGCCGGAACAAGCGGCGTGTCGTCACGCTGCCGTCGCGATCGGTTGCGAGATCCGCCGCCGCGCTGACCACGCTGGCCAGCTATCTTGTTGCACCCCGCAGGCTCTGGCGAACCTGGTGAATGGCTTCAGCAAGTGGCCGGACGAGACGGGCTGTTGCCAGGCCACCGTCGCGCTTGCCGATGAGGTCCGCCGCCGGGGCGCCCAGCTGACCGATTTTACTGCGCAGGAACTAGCGAACCTGGTGAACGGCTTCAGCAAGTGGCCGGCAGAGGCGGGCTGTCGCGACGCTACCGTCGCGATTGCCGGCGATATGCTTCGCCGTGCCAATCGCGCCGAGCAGTTATCTGCTTTCAATCCGCAGGATCTGGCAAATCTGGTTAACGGTTTCAGCAAGTGGACGGACGCGACGGGCTGCGGGAACGCCTCGGTCGCGATTGCTGCTGAAGTTCGTTGTCGCGCAGAACGCACCGGGGGGCTGTCCGATTTCTCCTCGCAGGATCTTGCCACTGTCCTGCATGGCTTCGGTAAATGGCCGGAACAGCCGGTTTGCCACCGGGCGATCATGGATATCGCGCGCGGGCTCGGCACGGCGGGCCCAAGATTTAGCACATTCACCACCATCGCGCTCGGCACCATCGCCAACATCTTGGGGCGCAGTATCGTACGGGGACAGGACGCCGGTGAGATTGCAGACACCGCTCTGCTGAGGGATCGGCTGCATCAGCTGGCCCATCATCTTCATTACGCCAGCGATCGCCTGGAGGAGGCCGATGCGCTAAGCATCGCGAACATTTTCAAGGCGCTGGCCAAGGCGCAGTTGCATGACGATTTGGGTTTGCTGGCACGGGTAGGCTTAGATCGGCTCGAGACATTGAATGGGGCCTCTGGTTTTGCCACCGAGAACCTCGAGACCATGGGCAATCTCTGCGCCGCTCTGGTGCCCCTGGCGCGCAGCTCGCAAAGGGCGTTGCGGTGGCACCGCAGGCAGACCCTGAACCTGCTGCACGACATTCAACCGGTCGTGGAGCACAAGACGAAGGCGCACCTCAAGGCAAGCGACGGCGAGCGGATCGCTGGACCGAATTCGAGCCGCCGTCCCGCCTTGTCGATCTATCAAGTGCTCAAGGCCCGTGCTGTCCTCGAGGGGTTTTACAAGAGGCCCTACGTCGAAGCCGAAAGTTCCACGTTGAAGCGGCGTCAGGACGAGCTGCATCGCGGAACCAGGGAGATCCTGGCCAGCACGCGCGGCCTTATCGAAGGCGATCTTTCCGACATGAGCTGGAACCTGATCGCGCAGATCGAGGCAGAGGGGCCGGTCGAGGCGCTGGACGGGTTCATGGCGCAGAACGCGGCGCGGATCCAGGCCCAACATCCAGCCTCCGTCTTCGATGTCCATAAGGTGTTGCGCGCCATGGACCACGAGCCCAGACCGCCGGAGGGGGATGCGGGACTGATGCAGTTGCCGGTGGTGGACATGCAGGGACGGCGATTGCCGACGGAGCCCGAGATGCGTTATTCCATTTTCCATCGCCTGACCTCAGGGGCGGTGAAGGTGGTCGCGGTACAACTGCCGGGAAAGCCGAGCGCCTTCATGCTGGGGCGAACACTGAGTGTCGAGGGTGTGCCATACCGCATGGATCTATTCGGCGGCAGCAAGTCAAAGCCGCCGAAAAAGACCGTTGCGCAGATCGCTGCCCGCGCTCCAGGCCCAACCGGGGCGCAGGAGCTCGGGGGAAAGCTGCTGGCGATTCCCTATGCCGATACCGCATCGGGCACGGCGTTCGAGCTGCTGTCGCGCGCCTGGGCGCCGTTCAAGGAAGCCTATTATTACACGCAGCGCCGGGGTTTTGCCGCGCCGCCGGCGATCAAAGGTCTCGGGCCTCACGACTACGCGCTCGAAGGAGCCTTCAAACTGTCGCTGCTGCCGGACCGTGCGGCTGGCGAGGCGCATCCCTTCAGGCTGGTCGGGCCGCAAGGCCCAATCGCCCTGCGACCGCATGACGGCTGCGGCTTCATCAAGGCCTCGTTGGCCGAGCGTATGCCGGCTGTTTGCCGGGCCGCTCAACGCCAAGGTGTCGATCGGGTGGCTGCCTTTGCTGAGGGAAGGAGATCGTCGGTTCCTGCCTCGGCGCTGCAACATTATCCGCGGAGCGAGCCGGTGGCGGAAGAGGCGCGCGAGAAGGCCAAGATCTGGCTCGACAGCAGAGAAGGACAAGAGCTGGGAGCCGAGGATCTGTATCGCACCGTGACGGCCGGACATATGGACGGTCCCTCCGCGGTTGCCGTGCCCTCGAGTGATGATTGCGTCCATGTGCCCACGCTCAAGAGCGAGACCTTGACGGGGAGGGGTGGCGTGCTGATCGGGCGAGCCCCCTATGATAAGGCCAATCTGCGCCCGTTCGCCGCCAGGCAAGTCAGGTCGGCAGGCGATGGGGATGCGACTGCGGCGTTCCTGGATCAGTGCGTGGCCATCCAATACAGTTTCGATGTCGCCGAGAAGAAGGCGAAGAAACTGGCGGGCGACGATCCGATGTTTTTTGCCAAAGGCATTCTGATCGTCGTGCCGGATAAGATGTGGCCGGCCGACTACGCCGAGCGTGGGCTGGTGCTGTCCGCCGAAGACGTCAAATCGCATTCGAACTGGACCACGAGCAAGGACCGCGCCAAGGCGGATACCTCGCTCGACTGCGTCGGCATCCTCCAGGCGACGGAGGTGTTCGCTCCGGGCTCGTTGGTTGCCGTCCCGACCGGTGAACAGAAAAAGCTCGACGGCGACTTCGACGGGGACGCGGTCATCATCATCGGCGACCGGCCGCAGCTTTATGAGCATGTGCGGCAGTTCGATGAGAAAGAGCAAGCGCGCGGCGTTCGCTCGCTCAAGCCGGCGAAGTCGCATACCCCGGCGCTCAAGGACGATAGCTACCAATTCAGTCGTGCCCGCCAGATCCTTGCCACCACGCAGAATGTCCTGGAAACCTATAGCTGTCTGCAGCGAAACTTTCTGGCGCAATCCGACGAAGCGCGACGCTGGTTTGCCGAACGTGCCGTCTTCGGCACCTACGAGGGCATTCACCACGAGCTCAAGCGGGACGTCGCTAACCTGTTGAACGCGGAGGAGGTGCGGGGGCAGGATATCCAGGATGCGCTCGCCAGGGCGAGGCAGGAGATCAAGGTCGCCCGCCATCCGGTCGCTCGCGAGATGGCCGCGTTGCTCGTCGCCGAGCTCGAGGCATGGGCGGTGAAGGCGGATCCCCAACACCCGCCGGCAACCGTCGAGAGCGTGGGTGATTTAAGCCCGACGCTGAGTCCAGCGCTTGGCGAGCTTTTCCCGGAGCTGGCGGAGACCTATCCGGCAACGTCCCGGCCTCGCGACCGCGTCCAGCTTTTGCTCGACCACACGCCGGCCCGGATCGATCCTTCCCCGGATGGCTACAATCCGGACGACCTCGTCGAAAGCACAAGCAACCTCCTGAGCCTCGGCATCAAGGTCGGGACGGACGCCTATAAATCCGACACCGGCGCCCGCCGGTTTCTGAAAAAAAGCTATGAGCTCCAGCGGCTTCTATCCCAGACGCCAGGCTTGCAGGCCGTGCCCTACGTCAAGAGCTTGGCGGCGACCCTCAGCCAGGGCAGGTTCGATGTCGATGCGACCTTGGAGGAACTGAAGGACAATCCCACGCTGGCGGCTTCCGTCATGGAGGCCTCGATCAAATTCGCCGCGCAAAACGGCCTGCTGCCCGAAGCCTCCGGCCGCCGCCCTGCCGCCGTGGATTCCGATGTGACGGTAACGCTGAGCCGCCAGGAAGCATCGGAGCGGGCCAAGATCGAGGCGACGCGCGCGCGAGCAGAAGAGGGGGCGATCACCGCGGCGGCAATCTCGGTTGCCGAAAGCCTCAGGCAGGCCGGCATCCAGGTGGAAATGCCTCAGCTCGATCGCCGGGTGCGATCGGAAGGCTCGATGACAGAACAGCTCACCGGATTGAACGTCCCCTCCGGCAGCGCTCCGCAGCTGATCAGCAACGCCGTACGCCACATCTTCCAAGTCCCAGACCAGGATTTTACCCGTTGCTTCAAGAAAGCCATGCTGGCTTTCGACGAGCGCGGCTACACCGAATGCCAGACAACCAACTGGTTCAGGATGCGCTATCCGACTTTCAGCGGCATTCAGAGCGTGCTCGCCACACCGCAGGGCTATCGTTTCCAGGTGGAGTTCCATACGCCAGCCAGCTACCAGGCCAAGCTCGCCAATCATGACACGTACAAACAGCTGGACCAGCTGCGGCGGTTGGGCGGAGACGTTCAGGGGCAGACGGAGCTCACGCAGCGCGTCGTGGAAAACTGCCAGGGCGTCGCAGTCCCCGATGGCGCTCTGACCGTGCTTCACTGGGATGCCGAAGGCGAGCGCGGGACAAGCGCCACTGCGGCCCCGAAATTGCGATCTGTCGGGCAATTGAACATTCCGCAAACCGTCGGGTCATCGCAGGCGAAGGAAGTCCTCGCGGCCCTCGGCAGCCGGCCGGTCGTGTTCGTTGGCATGCCGGGTGCCGGCAAATCCAGCATCGGCCCAGCTCTTGCGAAGCGACTGCAGCTGCAGTTCCGCGATACGGACAAAATAATCGAAAAGCAGACCAAAAAATCGATCTCGCAAATCTTCGAAGAGCAGGGCGAGGCCTACTTCAGGGAGATGGAGGCGAACCTGATCGCCCGTCTGCTCGAGACTGGGCCCTCGGTGATCGCCATCGGCGGCGGCGCGTTCATGCATGAGCAGAGCCGCCGTCTCATCCGCGACAAGGCGGTCTCGATCTGGCTCGATACCAAGCTGGACGTGATCAAAAAGCACCTCAAAAGGGATACCAGCCGCCCGCTGTTGCGAGGCCCTGACCCGGAGCAAAAGATCGCCCAACTGATCGATGAGCGCAGACCATTCTACCAACAAGCCGATCTCACCGTCGTCCCGCCTCACCAACAAGCCAAAAAGAACGCGGATCCATGCCTCAGCGCGCTACACGTCCACCTGTGCCCCAACGCGGCCGCCACTCAGCAATCCGCCAATATGGTCGCATCACTAGGATAAACCGTCGACAAGCACAGTGACTGAAGGGAGCGTGTGAATGAGGAATGATCCCTCTGTATCGTTCACGCAGGCCAGTGAAGACGGCGATACCGAAAGCGTAATAGCCACCGAGAGGAAGTCAGGTGAGTTCTTCGTCGGTGCCGCAACGCGCGCCGGATTTGTCGCCGACCCATAACGCATAGGCGCCAAGCGCTTGCTGGTAAAAGCACTCACCGACCGGCGTCTGAAAAGAGAAAGCACAGTTCCGCACCCGCGCCATCTACCCATGCACCGCCGGATTAGTGGCTATGGTGAACGGGACTATTAGGATGAGCCGTCAAGCCCCTTAGCATGAATTCATCCTTCAGCTGAGTTCGCATGCTCTGAACGCTTCACTTCAAGTCTGCATCAAATGCGGCATCGAGCTTGATTGCCCCTTCAGATCCCATCGCCTCGCCGGGAAAATGGCGCCTTCAGAGAAGCCAGTCGCATCGATATGAGCAGGCCCGACTGTACATGACCATCAGTTTGTGACCGTGCCTTTTTGTTTTTTTAAGCCGTCAGCTTCTCGAAAGCTCGCGCTCTTAATGTTGGGCAAGTCAATTTTCAACACGGCATCGCTGCCTCTTGAGAGGAACCGGAGTACCTGATGGTCGGAGCAATTAGAGGTGGAGGTGGCGGCGCCGGTGGTTCCTTGGCTCGTGCGGGCCATGGGGACAGGCAGGATGAGCCTGGCGGGCCTACTGGTGGTAGCCGACCGATTGGCGCGGGCGGTCGCGACGGCGGGCCGGTCAATTCCGGAAATGACGGGCAAGCTGTAGATCAGAGCGCCGCGTTCGACAGTGTTCTCAGTACCATTGCAGTACAAATGGTGAGCGATTCCATGGCTGACTTCGATGACGTCATGGGTGAAACGGAAGAGGATGCCTGATGCCGGATGGTTCGGCGTCAGGAGGTGTGAGCCGTTATACACGGCGCAATTAGAACGGAAGGTAAACGATATGTCCAAAGTTGCTCCCACTAGTAGTGGCGCTGTCCCGGCCGCTGGCACTGTGGTTTCTGAAGGGGCTGGGCAAGCCGCCTTCCAGGCGCAAATTGCGGCGCTGACGGCAATGAGCGCGGAGGCGACGGCAAGGAGTGTGGAGCTCCGCACCGTTACGACCAACCTTCAGACAATCAAGAAGGCGGCCGACGAACGCGTTCAGTAATTTCGCAAGCGGGACATAGCGTCGTCCCGATCGTGCTACCTTGGTGGTGTGATGTGAAGGCAAAATGAGCCGTGCGGCCGTTGCTGTACGGCTCATTTCCTTGTGCGGGAGATTTCCGTGAATGACGCCATTTCCCTAGATTTCGAGGTGCTGTCGGGCCTCTATTCCGGGCTGACTGGTAATGCGTCTCCGGGGCCGAATGTAATCGGTGGTGGTCTTGAGTCCGATATAATTTTCATCGAGCAATCGCTAGAGCCGCGTCATCTTCGTATCAGCCTTCTTGGCAATTCGATCGAGGTCGAGGCCCTTGCGGATGGAATCCGGATAGAGGGCATCCAGAATATTGCCATAGGCGAGCGCGTCGTTGTTTCTCTTCCTGTCGTCATTCATGTGGGCGCGATGTCCATTCGCTGGTCCGTTCAAGATACCGGGCAGAAGCGTTCCATTGGCATGCGGCGCCTCTCAATCCCAGTGATAGCCGTCGTCTTGCTGAGCTGCATTGGGGTTGGCGCGGCCTCAGCAATTTTCTCCTACTACGGTAGCGCCAGTGGATTGAGCGCCAATCCTACTGACACCGCACTTATATCGAAGGTAACCATCAACCGCCCTGGTGATCAGAGCGCCTCGTTAGCGGCGAAAGCACTGCAAGAAGAAATTGATCGGGCGCAGTTATTCAATATCAAGATCGAATCCGCAGACAGTGTTGTTACCGCCGAGGGCACCGTCACGCCTGCGTTGGTCTCCAGGTGGCGGGAGATCCAGCAGCAGTTCGATCATCGCACGAATGGAACGCTAACACTCGTGAACGGTGTGGCGATCAAAGAGGAGAAGGCGCCATCCGCAATCCCCATTGAAGCTGTTTGGCGCGGGAATCTGCCACATCTTCTAATCGGTGGGCAGAAGTATTTCGTCGGCGCTCTATTGGATGATGGATGGACGGTCGATCGAATTGAGGACACTCATGTGCTGCTTAGCCGAAATGGCCGCGTTGCCGCGCTCCCTTATTAAACTTCCCGTTCGGTAGGAGAACTCCATGGTCAAGATGTCCAGCTACCCAGTCGGGTTCGACACCTCGGCGCGCGATCTTAACATCGAGCCTGCAGGAGAGGCCGAACCGGCCAATCATCGAACCAGCACTATGGAGATCGATCACGCTCATGCAAATAGCAGCAAAAAGCGTGCATCGGCTGGCCGGCATACGCACGCGCACGATATGCCGCTCGCACGCACGGCCAACCGATTGTTGGGAATTGCTGAAATCGAGGCGGTCACGCACGTCAGTCCAAGCGAGAGCACTCAGATCAGCGAGATCGCCCCTCGCGCTGCAAGGGCCGCTCTTTATGACCATACTCTCGCACGTGGCCAGCTTTCCTTCATCATGCCACGCCTGCGTCATCCGGAAATCCTGCGCGAAGGCAAGCATAGTGTTCTTCTGGAGCGTTTGGTCGACGGGCTATCGGCGACACCTGAGGATTCGGTGGCGCGTGAAGATATTGCCGTCCTCCAAGAGGAGTTCCGGCGGCTGGTGCTGTTGCGACGGAACCGGAACAGCTTGATCAAGGCGAGCGAAGGTCGACCTGGATGAAGAATAACATCCACGGTTACTTATCCCGTCGGGATACACGTTGCCAAAGACCGGTGATGTCGTGCTGATTTCCGAGCAGGAGCGAGATTTGCTCTGCGCCGTTTCCTATGCCTACCTTGCGTGTGGGCAGAGCGCCCAAAGCCTAGCCTTGTTGCGGCTCGCCGTCCGCGACGATTCTCAAGATGTCAACGTGCTACGAATTTTCGCCTATGCGCTGATTGCTGAGGGTCTCGGCGATGAAGCACTGACGATCCTGGACAGGCTGGACGTACTTGATGACCAGAAATCGTCTTTGCCTCCCTCTGACCTCATGCGTAGCCAAGCGCTGCAGCGAGCCCGTCGCACGGATGAGGCGCGTGCGGTTTTCCAAAGCTACGTTTCACTCCGCAGCAGAACAGTTTTTCTCAAACAAACATAAAAAAGGTCGCGATGGCGAACCTCATGCGCAACTTCATCGCGCGAGCGCCGGCCAACCCGGATCTCATGGTCGCGTTAATGCTGCTTCTGGCGATCGGCATGATGATCATGCCAATCCCAATCGCGGTCGTCGACGTCCTGATCGGATTCAACCTCGGATTCGCCATACTTCTTCTCATGGCTGCCCTATATGTCGGCACGCCACTTGAACTCTCTTCCCTGCCCGGCGTCATTTTGATCTCTACGGTGTTCCGCCTCGCGCTTACCATTGCAACGTCGCGACTAATCCTTGCGGAGGGGGAGGCTGGTAGCATCATCCATACGTTCGGCGATTTTGTAATCTCAGGCAACATCGTCGTAGGTTTGTCATCTTTTTGGTGGTGACCATGGTCCAGTTCATGGTCCTTGCAAAGGGTGCTGAACGCGTTGCAGAAGTGGCGGCGCGATTCACGCTCGACGCTCTGCCAGGCAAGCAAATGGCCATCGATGCCGAGCTAAGGAATGGCCACATCGATGAGAATGAATCTCGCAGGCGGCGCGCCACGTTGGAGAAAGAAAGCCAACTTTATGGCGCTATGGACGGCGCTATGAAGTTCGTAAAGGGCGATGCCATCGCCGGGCTGGTGGTTATCTGTATCAACTTGCTGGGCGGAGTTTCCATCGGGCTGTCTAAGGGGCTGCCTTTCGGCGAGGTGCTGCACCAATATACTCTGCTGACCATAGGTGATGCGTTAATCTCGCAGATCCCGGCGCTGCTGTTGTCGATTTCATCGGCGACCATAGTCACGCGTGTAGGTGGGGCCGGGAGGCTCAACCTTGGTGCCGACATAGCCGGCCAGCTCACCGCCAATACGCGGGCATTGAGGCTGGCAGCTAGTGTCTTGGTTGCGATGGGGTTTGTTCCTGGCTTCCCTCTGCCCGTCTTTCTCGTGTTGGCCGCGGTCTTCGCGGCGGCAAGTTTTACCAAAGGTGACGAGCAAAGCGGCGACAATGCCACTGCTACCACTGCAGCTCCGGGGAAGCCAAAGAACCAAACCCTACCTCCGGAGGGAGGTTCGATCACCCTGCTCCTTGCACCGAGCCTTGGAGATGCGATCAACCAAACCGAATTGCAACAGCACATTGAGCGCGTTTCGGAACTGGTCTCATCTGACCTCGGCATCATTGTTCCCCGCATCCCCCTTGCAGTCGAGCGGCAGTTGCCGGAGTCGCAGTTCAGGATAGATGTCGAGGGCGTACCGGCCGAACAGGACGTGATTGATCCGGCGAAGCTAAGGCTTACCGACGATCTGGCCAATATTGAATTGAGCGGCATCCCCTTCCAGCATGACCCACAAACGGGCAAGATCTGGGTCGAGCAAAGCCATGCGTCAGCTCTCAATGACGCCGGCATCGGCCATCACAGTCCCATCGAACTTATTGCATCGCGAGTCCAGGCAACGCTCACGCGCCGTGCGCGGCGCTTTGTGGGCATCCAAGAGACGCGTGAATTGCTGGGCCGAATGGAGCAGAAATATGCTGACTTGGTAAAGGAGGTGCTACGCACGACGCCGATCCCCCGGATTGCCGATGTCCTGCGCCGTCTACTGGATGAAGATATCCCGATCCGCAACACCCGCCTCGTCTTGGAGGCATTGGCCGAATGGGGGGGGCAGGAGCAAAACGTCGCATTGTTGACGGAATATGTTCGTTCCGGTCTGACGCGGCAAATCTGTCATCGTTTTGCCAATTCTCAGGGTGTCGTGCCCGCCTTTATTATCGAACGTGAAACCGAGAATTTGGTGCGCAGCGCGATACGCGAGTCGGCTGTTGGTCCCTACCTCGTATTAGGGGACGGGCAAAGCGAGATGCTGCTGTCACAAATGCGGCAAATCCATTCGAACACTGCGCCGGGTCAGCGCCATCCTGTCATATTGGCTTCAATGGACGTCCGACGCTTCGTCCGCGGTTTCCTTACCCGCAACGGGATCGATCTCACCGTTTTATCTTATCAGGACCTGGATTCGGAGTTTACGATTCAGCCCGTCGGATCCGTCAAGCTCACCACCGCAACAAATCATGAAACGTCAGAAGAACGCAACAACTTTGCGCGTTGAGTCTAGCTAAAGTGCATAGCACTATACCATAAGGATAGCTGCATTCATATGAGAAGAACAGTCGTTTCGCTGTTGCGCTCAGCTCGTCTAGTGTTGGGTCCCTTAGCAATACTTGCCATTCTTCCTCTCGAGGGTTGCGCTAGCTGGGGCGCGCAAGCTCTTTCAGTAAAGGAGACGCCGTCACCCCGGTTGCTCGGTGCCAAGGATATCAATCCGGCCATGCGCGAACGAATCTTGAGCTCCTTTGGTCAGGATACTGACGAGCGGGCTTTGGGGGATCAGCTGCAGCAGCAACCAGGCAATGTCGACGCCGCGATCCAACTTACGAAAGCCCTACTAGAGCACATCCGTCGATCGATGAATCGATTGTGATGTGACACAGGCTTGCCCGGCTGATTCAACGTCCACTTTGAAGAGGTGGACGATGGCAAGGGC
>NZ_LPWA01000164.1 GCF_001510895.1 Mesorhizobium loti
AGAATCTCACCTTCCAAAGCTGACCTCCAAAAGTCAGCCTTGAATCTGATTTGCCTATCGAAGGGAATCCCAAGCCGTTAAATTGTCACTACAGCCTAGTCCCGGGACGATAGCAGCCGTCCATATCTGCCGACGATCCTGAGGGCGGTCAGCCGGCCGCTCTGGAAGGCGCCCGTGTCGATGCCGAGCCGGCGTCCGTCGAGCGTTGGAACGTCGACGATCGTATGTCCGTGCACGACCCAGCAGTCGAGGCGATGCGCCGCGGCGAGGAAATCGGAGCGGATGTTGAGCAGGTCGGCCTCGTCCTGGGCCTCGAGCGCGATGCCTGGCCGGATGCCGGCATGCACGAACACGAACTCATCCGAGCAGACCATCACCGGCAGCGAGCGCAGGAAGCCGATATGGCCGGCAGGTATAGCCTCGCGAATGCGTTCGTCGACCTCTTCGCTCGAAGCGTAGAGATTGGTAAGATGAGCCGGATCGACGCCGTAGGAATAGAGGGTCTCGCGACCGCCGACCGTGAGCCATGGCTCGCGCGAAAGATAGCCGTCGAGATAGTTGAGCATCGCCACCTCGTGATTTCCGGCCAGGCAGACGCGCAGGAAGCCTTTCGGCGGCGGCGCCATCAGGTGTTCGATCACGCGCCGCGACTGCGGCCCGCGGTCGATGTAGTCGCCAAGCATGATGATGACCTTGCGGCCGCGGAACTTCGCCGCGTCGAGCTGGATCTTTTGTTCCAGCGTGCGCAGCTCTTCATAGCAGCCATGCACGTCGCCGATCGCGTAAACGACGGTGTCGCGCATATCCATCACCAGCCGTTCGCGCGGCAAGGGGCGGGGTCGTCTCGATCGCTGGAACAGGCTCACGGGTTGAGGCTCGGTACTTAGACTAGGATCACGCGGCGGAGCGCGGACCAAGTCTCGATATCAGCCGAATGCAAACAATTCCACACTGGGAGCTGCTGCGGAGCTTAGGCGGCTTTCAACCGGTAGCGGAAGAGCGTGTGGTCGAGCAGCAGGCGGATGCGCGGCTCTGCCTCGGCCGCCACCAGCCAGCTTGCCGCGATCATGGCCGCGCCGACGATCGGGATCGAGACGAGGTAGGGCACGCCCGCTCGGATCAGGGCGCCGAGCAGCGCGGCGCCGACGACATCGTGGAGGAGATAGAGCGGATAGGTCATCAGCCCGATCCGGCGCCAGCCGCGCCAGGAAAGATCAAGCCTGAGCGACCATGCCATCAACGCCACCGCCGCGAGGAAGACGATGACCGGCGGCGCGTAGGGCATGGTGGCTTCCACCTTGATGCTGTGCACGTCGACGGAGCTGACGATTTGCAGCACGCCGCCGCCGAGGAACAGGGCACAAAAGCCGAGGCGCGGGACGGTCACCGCCTTGAAGCGCATCAGCCAGATGAGCACGCCGACGGCGAAGAAGGCGCCGTGATGCGCCAGGGTGAGCTGCAGCCAGCGCGTCTCCGCCAGATCGGTCCAGCCGAAGGCAAAATAGAGGCACCAGAACAGCGTGCTGACGAGGCCGATGACGACGGCGACGGCTTCCATAAGGTCGAAGCGGCCGAGCCTGAGCAGGATCCAGACGATGGCGTAGAAGGCGATCTCGATGCCGAGCGTCCAGTAGACGCTGTCCACCCATGGCTCGAACGGCACGAACAGTGCGGTGCGGGCAAGCCGCACCACCGCGTCCGTCGGCCAGGAAAGGCCCACCACCAGCAGCACGATCGCCGAGATCGGCGCGCAGACCCAGACCGCCGGCGCCAGCCGTCTGACTCGCGCCTCGAAGAATTTCAGCGGCGTAGAATTCTCGGCGCTGAAGGCGATGACGAAACCGCTGATGACGAAGAACACCTGCACGCCGACCCAACCGGAGCCGACAAAGGCCATCTCTGGATGCGGCGGGATGCCGCCGGTCGAGCGCGCCGAGACGCCGTCGGGAAACGCCCATACCCAGAAGCCATAGTGATAGAACATCACCATGACGGCGGCCAGGAAACGCAATATGTCGACGCCGCCGAAAGTCGTCTTGTGCTGAGCCATGCCTTGCCTTGGGAACGGCCCCCCAAGCGAACTTTAGGGTCTGTTGCTGCATTGCACAACAGTCGATTGCAGTGCGGGACGAATTCGTGCAATCGCCTGACCCGACGCGGCGATCCGCTCCCGACGTTGCGAGGGGCTTAGATGGCGATGCCGCGCCCCTTGAGCGCTGCCGTGATCTCGTCGAGGATGGCAGGATCGTCGATGGTCGCCGGCATGGTCCATTCCTCCTTGTCGGCGATCTTCTGCATCGTGCCGCGCAGGATCTTGCCGGAGCGCGTTTTCGGCAGCCGCTTGATCGTCACCACCGTCTTGAAGGCTGCCACCGGGCCGATCCGTTCGCGCACCAGCCCCACCACCTCGCTTTCGATCGCGCCGGTGTCGCGCGAGACTCCGGCATTGAGGACGACGAAGCCGAGCGGCACTTGGCCCTTCATCGCGTCGGCGATGCCGATGACCGCGCATTCGGCGACGTCGGGATGTGCGGCCAGCACCTCTTCCATCGCGCCGGTCGAAAGCCGGTGCCCGGCGACGTTGATGATGTCGTCGGTGCGGGCCATGACATAGAGATAGCCGTCCTCGTCCATCATGCCGGCGTCGGCAGTCTTGTAGAAGCCGGGGAACTCCTCGAGATAGGCTTGGCGGAAGCGAGCGTCCGCATTCCACAGCGTCGGCAGGCAGCCCGCCGGCAGCGGCAGCTTGACCACGACGTTGCCCAGCGTGCCGCGCGGCACCTCATGGCCCGCATCGTCGAGAATGCGGATGTCGTAGCCCGGCATCGGCACGCCGGGCGAGCCGTATTTCACCGGCAAAAGACCCAGGCCCGCCGGGTTGATCGTCATCGGCGAGCCGGTCTCGGTCTGCCACCAATGGTCGATCACCGGACGGTTGAGCTTCTGCTCCGCCCATTTGATGGTTTCCGGGTCGGCGCGCTCGCCGGCGAGGAAAAGGGTGCGGAACTTCGACAAATCGTATTTCGGCACGAACTCGCCGCGGGGATCCTGCCCCTTGATGGCGCGGAAGGCCGTCGGCGCGGTGAACAGGGCAACCACGCCATGCTCCGAGATCACCCGCCAGTAGGTTCCGGCGTCCGGCGTGCCGATCGGCTTGCCTTCGAAGAGCACGCTGGTGCAGCCATGCAAAAGCGGGCCGTAGACGATATAGGAATGGCCGACCACCCAGCCGACATCGGAAGCCGCCCAGAACACCTCGCCGGGCTTGACGCCGAACTCATTGTCCATCGTCCATTTCAGCGCGACCATATGGCCGCCATTGTCGCGCACGATGCCCTTCGGCTGGCCGGTCGTGCCCGAGGTGTAGATGATGTAGAGCGGGTCGGTGGCTAAAACCGGCACGCAGTCGACATTGGCGCCGGCGGCGCGCTCGCGGGCGACCGCGTCGGCATAGTCGAAATCGTAATTGTCCTTCGTCTCGCAGCGCAGCTGGTCGCGTTGCAGGATGAGGCAGGCGTCGGGCTTGTGCCTCGACATCTCGATCGCCCTGTCCAGCAGCGGCTTGTAGGCGACGACGCGTCCGGGCTCCAGACCGCAGGAGGCGGTGATGATCAGCTTCGGCTTGGCGTCGTCGATGCGGGTGGCGAGCTCATGCGAGGCGAAGCCGCCGAACACCACCGAATGCACGGCGCCGATACGCGCCGAGGCGAGCATGGCAATGGCCGCTTCCGCCACCATCGGCATGTAGATGATGATGCGGTCACCCTTGCCGATGCCGCGATGCCTGAGCACCGAGGCGAGCGCGACCACTTCGCGCTTCAATTCGGCATAGGTGAATTTGCGGATCGTGCCGGTGATCGCGCTGTCATGGATCAGCGCCAGCTGGTCGGCGCGGCCGCCCGCCACATGGCGGTCGATGGCGTTGAAGCAGGTGTTGCAGGTGGCGCCGGTGAACCAGCGGCCATAGACGCCGGAGGTCGGATCGAAGACGCTTCCGGCCGGCGAATACCAGTCGATCGCCTTGGCCGCCTCGGCCCAGAACCCTACGGGGTCGCGTTTCCAACCCTCATAGACCTCATGGTAGCGTGACGCCATCAAGCTTCCTCCCCAGGAACGATTTGCCGTTTTGCAATAGACTAAGCCGCTTCTCGCGGCCATGTCTTCCTGCATTTTGGTCGACGTCGCTTGGCAAATTTCTCCCGGTGGCGCTTCCACTTGGAGCGCCGTTCCGCTGGTGGCGGATTGAAATGGGCTTAGAGCGGCAGTGCCGCGAGCATCAGCCCGACACCGCCGGCGATCAAAATGGCGGCCGCCAATGCCTTCCGATGGCGCTCGAAGGCGGTCGGAGCCCGATCCCAGTTGTAACGCATACCGTCCACTCCCCCAAAAAGCCCCGGCGGATTTTTAGCTTACTTAAGGGAAGGGTGGCAACCCTGACGGGAACCGTCGACTTGACAGCGGGCGCAACCACTCGTCATCCTTCTACTTGTTGATTGTTCTTTCGGGGGATTTTGATGAAGAGAACTTACGAAAAGCCTCTGTTGGTCAAGCGCGAGAAGCTGTCGAACGTCGTTGCCGGCCCAAGCGGCCCGATCGGTCCGGCCGGCTGACGCGGCGCATTCCCCGCTCGACAATGGACAGCGCCCTCACGCCGCGCTAATTGCACTTCGGCAGAGGAGCGCGCGCATGGTCGAAATCGCCTCTGAAACGGTTTTGCGGATGGCGGACGACGCTTCCGTGCAGCATGTCGGCGACGGCGCCGTCGTGCTTTTGGCGCGCAGCGGCCAGCTCTATACCTGCAACGGCACCACCGAAGCGTTCCTCGACAAGGTCGATGGTGCCCGCAATCTCGACCAGATCGTCGATCTCTTGTCGGACGAATTCGAGGTCGACAAGGCGACGCTTGGCGAGGACATGACGGCGCTTGCGGTCGAGCTGGTGGCCGAAGGCATCCTCGCTGACCCGCGCGCGTGATGGTCGACGGACCGTTCCTACGCGTCCTGTTCCGAGCCCATTTGTGGCTTAGCGCCCGGCTTATGCCCGTGCTGATCGGCCAGCGCGACTTCGAGGCGGTGCTGAAATGGGCGCCGCTCAACGCGCCTACGCTCTATCAGGGCCTGGCGTCGTCCTACATCGTCACCCGCGTCAACCGCACGGTCCGGCATCCCTGGCTGATGCGCGATCGCAGATGCCTGCGCGAAGGGCTGCTCGGTTTCCGCTTCCTGCGCATGGCGGGTTTCGACCCCGACCTCCACTTCGGTGTCGATGCCACATCGATGCACGAACCGCGTCTCGCGGCGCATTGCTGGGTCTGTCTCGACGGCAAGCCGGTGATCAGCGACAGCTTCCCGGCATGGTCGAGATCTATCGCCATCCCGCCGGCAGCGTGAAGGCGCGCGCCGCTTGACCGGTGCGGCAACCACCTTCTGCTATGACCTCAACGGCCAGGTCATCCGCATATCGGCGGAGCGCGCCGAGTTCTGGCCGAGCTTCGACCTTATGCTCGGCACCTTGCGCGTCGGTGAAGCGGTCGAACCCGGCTTTCGAGTCGATATCTTCGAAACGCCGGCGCTGCCGGAGCCCCCCGAAGGGAAGCTCGCTTTCGATGGCGAGGTGCCGCTGGACGGCCATTGCCGCATCATCGACGGTGGAGACGTCGTCCATCTGGTCTTTCCCGGCCTGCAGACAGCCTCGATCCATGCCGACGAAGGCTGGGCCGAAATCCGTGTGCATCCAGACAGCAAGGTCAAATGGACGCTGCTGATGATGGTGCTGGATGCCGCGCTCGATGCCGGCGGTCAGCACATGCTCCACACCGCCGGCCTGACGCTTCCCGGCCGCGAGGCGCTTGTGCTGATCCATGCGCCGAGCGGCACCGGCAAGTCGACGACATCGATGGCGCTGGCATCGCAAGGTTTCGGCCTTTGCTCGGACGATGCGATGATCCTCGACGTGAAAGCGCAGGGCGTCACAGCCTGGGGCATGCCGCGCAGGGTGAAGATCCACCGCAACACGGCGGCGATGCTGCCATTCCTCTCTCCCTGCCTAGGCGACACTTGGGACGCCGAGGGCGAGCAGGCCGTATCGCTGGACCGGCTCGGCGAGATCATCCGCATCGAGGATGCTCGCGCCAGACCGGTTGCAGCACTTTTGCATCTCGAGCGCTCGGCCGACGGCCAGACCCGGCTGATGCCCATGGCCAGAACGGATGCGATGGTCGCGCTCGCCACCGACAACGTCAGGACCGGCATGACCGGCCTGTTGCCGATACAGAAACGGCGCATGGCGGCGATCGCGGCGCTGGTCAAGGCGGTCCCGACCTTCACCCTGGAAGTCGGCTCAAGCCCGGCGGACGCAGCGGCGTTGATAGCGTCCGCAGTGCCCCCTGGTAGGTTAGACCAGGACTAATCCATCCGATGAAGGGATCGGGCAAGCGTCCGCCGCTCCACTGTCTGCTTTAGCCTTCGTGCGCCTTCACGACGTCAGATTCAATGAGAATGCGGGTTGTCCGCTCAAGGTGGGCTCGGATAGCGGCGGTTGCCTTCTCAACATCCCGGCTCACGGCTGCATCGGCGATTTCGCGATGTTCGGACACGAGGTCGCGCTTCGCACGATCGAGGGGGACGGACACGCGCCTGTATCGTTCGGACTGGATGAACAACAATTCCCGTAAGCGAAGAAGCCAGGGACTGTCGCAGGCTGCGACCAGAGCTTCATGGAATCGTTTGTGCACCTCTGCCCATGCCTCGCTCACCCGTGCCGGATCGGCGGGGTCCTGCAGACTCAACCTGGACAACTCGAACTCCGTCGCCACGATATTCGTTTCCCACCGCAGGTCACCATTATTGATTGCATTCTCCAGGCACAGGCTTTCGATCGTCGCTCGGACGCGTGTGATGTCCCGCAGTTCTGCCTCGGTGATCGGAGCCACTCGGAATCCCTTGCGCGGCTCGGAGACGACCAAGCCCTCCGAGGTGAGGCGAGCAAGGGCTTCCCGCACGGCTCCGAGGCTGAACTCGAATTCCTCGCAGAGGTCGGAAATGATCAGCTTCTGTCCCGGCGCAAGGCGGCAGGCGAGGATTTCAGCCCGGATCCGCGCGTAGGCTTCTGCGGTGAGACTACCGCTTTCGGGTCGCGCCATGCTCCTAATTTCCCTTCTGACCAGTGCCTCGGATGATTCATCAAATAATATATTTCTGACGCAAGCACCAGAGTCCGTGGGACTGCTTTGCCAAAAAAGCATAAATTACATGATAATATATTTTATGTTGACTAATGTATGCCGATAGGGCAGGATGTGGGAAAGGCTAACCGGGAGAACTCCAATGCGTTTGGCGTCCTATAGGCAAAATGGAAAGCAGGGCTTGGCTGTAGCGGTCGGCAATGCCTGGCACGGCTTGACGGAGGCTGATCAGGGCTTTCCCGGCACGCTTCAGGTTTTGATCGAGGCAGGCGGCGACGCGCTGGCAAAGGCGGGCAACGCGCTATCTTCCGCGCCCGTGGTCGCTCTCGACGCCGTCACCCTGCTTCCGCCATTGTCCCATCCGGAAAAAATCGTGTGCGTCGGCCTCAATTATGTCGATCATTCCGCAGAAAGCGGCTTCAAGCAGCCGAACTATCCGACGATCTTCGGCCGCTTCAATTCCAGCCTCATCGCACACGGCGCGCCGATCCTGCGGCCGTCTTTCTCCGACCAGCTCGATTACGAGGGTGAACTGGTCGCCGTCATCGGGAAGACCGGCCAGGACGTCGCCGAGGCGGACGCCCTGAACTACGTCTGTGGTTATTCCATCTTCAACGACGCTTCGATCCGCGACTACCAGTTCAAGGCGCCCCAGTGGACGCCGGGCAAGAACTTCGATGACACGGGCGCCTTCGGTCCCTTCTTCGTGACGGCTGAGGAACTGCGCCGGGCTGCGAGGGTTTGCGCCTCCAGACGCGCCTCAACGGCGAGGTGGTGCAGGAGGCTTCGATTTCGGACATGGTATTCTCCGTGGCCAGGCTCGTGTCGATCCTGTCGGGCTTCATGACGCTGAAACCGGGCGACGTGATCGTCACCGGCACCCCTTCGGGTGTTGGCCTTGCCCGCAAGCCGCCGCTGTGGATGCGGGACGGCGACATCGTCGAGGTAGAGATCGAAAAGATCGGTGTTTTGTCCAATCCGGTCCGAGACCGAGCGGCAATGAAAGCTGCACTGGTCGCCTGAGCGCCCGGGTGTTTGGAAGAGGAGCCAAGCATGACTGCGATTACCGGCAAGATCCAGATCGTCAAGCGTCCCGGAGAACTCGGGGTGCATTCGATGGACACCTTCAATATGGTCGTTCCCGACCTGCGTGTCGCCGAGGACTTCTACAGGGCATTCGGCCTCGACGTGCGTGAGGAGGGCAATGGCCTGGGGCTTTTTACCGTCGGATCAGACCACCGCTGGGCCAGCATCGGCGAAGGCAGCCGCAAGAAACTGAACTTCCTCTCCTTCGGCCTGTTCGAGGAGGACTTCGAGCCGATGAAGCGGCGGATCGAGGCCGAAGGGATCCGCCTTTTGGATGCGCCGCGCGGCTTCGATTCCAACGGCGTCTGGTTCTATGACCACAACGGTGTGCTGATCGAGATCAAGGTCGCGGAAAAGACCTCGCCGGACGAGAAGATGCCGTTCGACATGGCTTCCTGCCCGCCGGGCGTCGCGGGCGCGCCGCAGCGTTCCAAGGCGACTAAGGTGCGCCCGACCCGCCTTGCGCATGTGCTGGTCTTCACTGCTGACGTGCCGAAGGCCATCGATTTCTATAGCCGCGTGCTCGGCCTGCGTCTGTCCGACCGCTCCGGCGACGGCATCTGCTTCATGCACGGCATCCACGGCTCGGATCATCACCTGATCGCCTTCGCCAAATCCAGCGCGCCCGGACTGCATCATTGCAGCTGGGACGTCGGCTCGATCAACGAGATTGGCAAGGGCGCGATGCAGATGGCCGAAAAGGGGTTCCAGAAGGGCTGGGGCCTGGGCCGGCACGTCCTGGGCTCGAACTACTTCCATTATGTCCGCGATCCCTGGGGCAGCTATTCGGAATATTCCGCCGACATCGACTATATCCCGGCGACCTGCGACTGGGAGGCGGGCGACTATCCGCCGGAGGACTCCCTCTATCTCTGGGGTCCGGAACTGCCCAAAGACTTCGTCGTCAATCACGAGGCATCAGGCTGAGCAAAGCCGTCGGCTGGCTGCGCCCCGTCTCGCGCTGCCGCCTGGTGTTCAATGAAACCTGGGACGCACAAGGCGTCTCGCGCGTTGCCGACGACAACTTACGTCATTCGGCGTGAGGTCGTGCGGGTAAAATCTATATGGAGGAAGAAATGAGCACCTACGATTATGACGTGGTGGTGGTTGGCTACGGCCCGACCGGTCAGATGGCGGCAGCGCAGATCGGGAGCCGAGGCTGGAAAGTCGGTGCCTTCGAAAGACATCCGGGTCTTTATAGCCTGCCACGCGCCGGCCATGTCGATCACGAGATCATGCGCCAGCTGCAAAGCATAGGAGCGGTCGACCGTTTCCTTGAGGACGCCTTCCGCATGACGAAGTACTATTGGCGCAACGCCAGGGGCGAAACGCTGTTGACGTTCGACTGGGATGCGCTCGGCATATCGGGCTGGGCATCCGACTATCTGCTCTACCAGCCGCATCTGGAAGACGCGCTGAACGCATCGGTTAGCGGCCAAAGCAATGTCGAGGTTCATCACGGCTGGCTGGCGACCGGTATCGATCAGGACCAAGGTGGCGTGACACTGACCTTGAGGCGAAGCGATCCGGGTTCGTCCGAAACCAAAGTGGTGCGCTCCCGCTACCTGCTCGGCGCCGACGGCGCCAACAGCTTCGTTCGCACGACACTCGGGATCGCGCAGGACGACTACGGCTTCAAGGAAAATTGGCTCGTCATGGATTTGCGTCCGAAACGGGAGGTCAGCTTCGAATTCGACAACGGGCAGATTTGCGATCCGGCGCGCCCAATGTGCCTTTTCCAGCTCGGCAAGACGCATCGTCGCTTCGAGTTCATGATGATGCCGGGCGAGACCCGGGAGCATCTGGAAAAGCCGGAAACCGTCTGGGAACTGATCAAGCCCTGGATGACGCCCGACGACGCCGACCTGATCCGTAACGTCGTCTACACGTTCCGCTCGTCGATGGCGACCCGCTGGCGGGCCGGCCGCGTCTTCCTTGCCGGCGACTCCGCGCATCTCATGCCGCCCTTCATGGGGCAGGGCATGTGCTCGGGCCTGCGCGACGCGGTGAACATCGCTTGGAAGCTCGACCTCGTCCTTCGCGGCGCGGCGGACGACGCGCTTCTCGACAGCTACGAAGCCGAGCGCAAGCCACATGTGAAGGTCGTCATCGATCTTTCGACCGAAGTCGGTCGGATTTCCTGCATCACTGATCCGGAAGCTGCGGCGGGGCGTGACGCGGCTATCCTTTCCGGCAACGTGCCGCCACCGCCGCCTTTCCCCTGGTTGCAAGACGGTCTGCTATCCGGCGCCGCCGACGGGAGCGCCGTGGCTGGCCGACTCGGACCGCAGGGGCGCATCGCGTCCGGCGGGCTGGAAGGGCTTGCGGACGACATTCTCGGTCGCGGCAAGTGGCAGCTTATTTCCCGCAGCGATCTGCTGGGTCATCTCCCCACGGAGTTGGCGTCCGTGCTCTCCTCGCTTGGCACCGTCGCGATCTCCCTCGACAGAATCGAGGACAGCGACGGCACCTACGGCGCCTATCTCGATGCGAACGGGCTGGAAGCGGTCCTCGTCCGCCCCGACTTCTATGTTTATGGCGCAAGCGCAAGCCAGGCCGAAATGTGCGCGGTGATCGAGGAACTGCGCCGTCAGGTAGGCGCATCTCGGAAAGCCGAGGAAAAGGTAGCCTAAGCAGCGCGTGCGCGTAGAAGACGGGCGGTGACGCCCGTCCCAACGCCAAATCGTGAAAGACCCGACGAGATGGATGACATCATCGCCCCTTTGACCGATCTGGGAAGAGACCTGTCGCCGGCCGATCCGGCAAGGCAGGGCGAGAATGCCGCGCACCGGAGAGCCATGCCTCTCCAGCGGTTGATCGGCAACGGCATGGAATGGGCCGACGCGCATGCGCTGCATGCGCTGTCGGAAGCGGGGTTCGAATGGGTGGAAAGCGCCGAAGCGCTGGCTGACGCGGCTCTCCTGCGAGCACAAAAGGCCGAAAAAGCCGGACATGAACAGAGTGCAAGACGCTGGTATCTTGGCGCCTCGGCCAGCCTGCGCTTCGGTCAGACGGCGCTTCCCGTCGATGATGATCGCAAACGCGCCGTCTATTCCCGAATGGTCGACGCATTCGGGCGGGCCATGGCCCTGTCCACTCCTCCGGGCGAGAAGCTTCACATCCCGTTTCGCGGCGGGCAGCTTTGCGGCTGGCTGCTTTTGCCGGCGGCGGGCCGGGCTACAGGTGTCGTGATCGTCATCGGAGGGTTCGACGGCTGGCGCGAAGAATATTTCTCCGGGGCGGAGCATCTTCTGGAGCGCGGGCTTGCCGTTTTCCTCGGTGAGGTGCCGGGGCAAGGGGAAACTCGCCTCGAACATCGCCTGTATATCACCGCCGATGTCGAGCAGGCCATGTCGGCTGTTGTCGGCGCGTTGCTTGCCGATCCACGCCTCGGCGGCAAGGTGGGGATATGGGGCAACAGTTTCGGCGGTTGTCTCGCGCCGCGTCTCGCCTGTTTCGACCGTCGCGTTGTCGCTTGCTGCGCCAACGGAGGTACACCCCGCCCGATAGAAGTGGTCGAACGCTTCCCGAGATTCGTAACGAAGCTGGAAGCCATGACCGGCGCGGACGCCGACACCGCTTGCGGCGTGGTTCGCGCTCTCGATATCACGGACTTCCTGCCGAAAATGCGGGCGCCGCTTCTACAGTTGCACAGCGTGCCCGACCGGGTGTTCTCGCTGGAGACTGCACGGATCCTCTATCAAGGCGCTGGTTCGCAAGACAAGCGGCTCGTCGTGTGGGAAGATGGCGATCACTGCATCTATAACCATACACTCGAGAAGCATTGTCTGGTTGCGGATTGGTTCGCAGACAGAATGATGTAATACGGATCTTTGGCTAGATAGGTCAGCGTTTAATGGAACCGCAGAAATACTCTAACTATTTTTTTTACGCAATTCCAGGAAAACCGCTACGCACTTTTCCTGGAATTGCTCTAAGATGTTTGATTGCGGCCCCTTGCGACGACCTCGGGTTCAGGCCGGATAGGGTCGCGGCCGGGCAAGCCGCTGGACCCAGCGGAAGGCGTCGCGGCTGAGGCGCGAGCGCATCTTGTCCCGGGAATTAACCCTAAGCAGCATGTTGCCGGTGATCAGCCACTTGGCGAGCCGTATCGACAGGTCGGGCTTGATGCGGTTGGCAAGCTTGATCGCGCGTGGCTCGTCGAACAGGCGCCCGGTCACGTTGAGGACGGTTGCCAGCTCGAGCTCGATGCCGGTCATGCGCGCGGCTTCGAGCAGCCGCGCTTCCGCCTCTGGCGATTGCAACGCGCGCAAGCCCTGCAGCACGTCGACGCAAAGCTGCAGCCGGTGGAATTTATGGCCGCCCGCGGCGTGAACGATGGCGATGGTGAGCAGCGACGCCGGCGTGTCGGCCTCGCCGCCGTCGATGGTCTTCAATTCCCGAAAGCCCAGCGACAGGCGCCGCCGCATGCCGGTGTCGTGCACCAGATTGCCGTGCAGCTCGATCAGCAGGCTGGAGTTCTCCTTCTCCAGCCATTTGAACTCCTGCAGCTCATGCGATTCCGCCTCGCCGCTGCCGAGTTTGAAGCCGCAGTCGGCGATCACGCCGTTGGCCGCGCCAATGCTGCCGGGATCGACCAGTATGTCGATGTCGGTGAAGGGCCGGTCGGCGGCATGTCGGTACAGCTTGCGCGCGAAGACCGGACCCTTGACGATACGGGCCGCAACGTCTTTCGCAGCCAGGGCTTTCATGATGCGATCGCCATGATATTGCAGCAGCATCGACTGGCCGGTGGCCAGCGTCGCCTGGTCGCGAAGTTCAGCAAGCTTCCGCTGGAGGGCAGGGTCCTGCGACAGTTGCGCGTCGCCAATTTCCCTGAGTTTGCGCAGCATGATCGGCAGCACGCCGTGGAATTCGGCGTTGGCCAGCAGCGCCGTCAAGCTGTTTGCCGAAAGGCTGCGGCCCCGGTCGGCCGGTGCTTCGGGGTCGGCAAAGTCGAGCAGCAGTTTTTCTTCGGCAGGCGAAAGCGGTGGTAGCATCAACCGTGCAACGTTC
The DNA here is from genome assembly GCF_001510895.1 of Mesorhizobium loti. GTDB lineage: Bacteria > Pseudomonadota > Alphaproteobacteria > Rhizobiales > Rhizobiaceae > Mesorhizobium > Mesorhizobium loti_A. The sequence goes on from NZ_LPWA01000164.1 coordinate 13,286, forward strand.
GCGAATGGCGTTCGAATTGCGCGAACATGGTCGCAGAAAAGCATGAGGCAAGCCAGCGAAGGCTTACATCCCCCAGCGCAGCGCCGCCGTGTGCACCGGCGCGTCCCACAGCGCCGTCATTTCATCGTCGAGCATGGTCAGCGTGATCGAGCATCCAGCCATGTCGAGCGAGGTGACGTATGAGCCGACCAGAGAGCGGATTACCTCCACACCGCTCCTCTCGAAGATTTTGCGGGCGCTGTTGTACATCAGATAGAGCTCCATCGACGGCGTGCCGCCGAAGCCGTTGACGAACAGCAGCGCCGGCCCCTTTGCCCGTTCGCCAAGATCGCCGAGAATTGCCGTGCAGATCTCCTCGGCGATGGCGTCGGCGCTCTTCAGCGCATCGCGTCGCCGGCCGGGTTCGCCATGGATGCCGACGCCGAACTCCATCTCGCTGTCGCCGATCTCGAAAGTCGGCCTGCCCGCCGCCGGCACCGTGCAACTGGTGAGCGCCACGCCCATCGAGCGCGTCGCGCCGTTGACGCGATCGCCCAGCGCCTTGAGGTCGGGTAAAGCCAAGCCTTGCTCGGCGGCGGCGCCGACGATCTTCTCTACCACCAACGTGCCGGCGACACCGCGCCGGCCTGTCGTGTAGGACGAATTCTCGACCGCGACGTCGTCATTGGTCACCACCTGCAGCACGCCTTCCGACATTTCGGCCGCCATGTCGAAGTTCATCACGTCGCCTTCATAGTTCTTGACGATGAACAGGCAGCCGGCGCCGGCGTCGACCGACTGCGCGGCCGCGAGCATCTGGTCAGGCGTCGGCGAAGTGAAGACCTGGCCGGGGCAGGCGGCGTCCAGCATGCCGTGGCCGACCAGCCCGCCATGCAGCGGCTCGTGGCCGGAGCCGCCGCCCGAGATCAGCGCCACCTTGCCCAGCTTGAGCTCTCTGCGGCGGACGAATTTGTGCTCGTCGCCGAGCACGAGGATGTCGGAATGCGCGGCGACGAAGCCGTCGAGGCTTTCGGTGAGGACCGTGTCCACCGAATTCAAAAACTTCTTCATGGCAGTCCTCCCGATAGAGTCTCGCTTAGCCGCTGCCCTTGCCGGCGATGCTGGTGATCTTCTGGATGAATTCGTTGATCGCGCGGTCGAGCGCGGCGTTTTGCTTGTCGTCGCCGAAATCCGGCACGATGAGCGACACGTGGCGCGTCTTGCGCGGGCCTGAAGCCGCCGGCAGCTTGCCGGGATGCGCCTGATGATAGGCAACCAGGAACTGATCGCGCTCGGCCGGGCTGAAATGGCAGACGGAAAAGATGGAAGGCAAATGCTTCGACGGGATCGGGATCGAATAGGCTGGGCTTGAGATCTGCGTGACGAAGCTGCGGTGCTTGCCGAGCGCATCGGCGAGCCGCTGGCGCATGCCCGACGGCCGCTGGTCGATTACATGCGACAGGATCGTCTTGTAGGCGCGGATCGCGTCTTCCGAGCTGGCTTCCTGTATCTTGGCTGCCTTGGCCATGCCGCGCTTACACCGAGACGTCCGCGATGGCCGCCTTGGCCATTGCAAGTTGCGCCGGCGCGACCGAAAGATCGCGCAGGCCGGCTTCCAGAAGCGCCGGGATGGCGACCGGATCGCCGCCGGCATCGCCGCAAAGGCTGACCGGGATCCCTCGCTGGTGTCCGAAGGCGGCGACCGAAGCGATCAGCCGCAGGACGGCTGGGTGACGGAGCGAATTGAGATACGCGACGGCGGCGTTGTCACGCGCGGCCGCCAGCACATATTGCGTGAGATCATTGGAGCCGACCGAGAAAAAGGCGACATTGGCGAATGCTTCCGGCGCGATGGCGACCGACGGCACCTCGACCATGATGCCGAGCGGCGGCAGCTTGTGCGCAACACCGCGCGCGGCAAGCGCCGTCTGCTCTTCGGCGAACAGCGCGGCGGCCTGGCTGTATTCTTCGGCGGTGGCGATCATCGGAAACATCACCTTCAGATTGCCGTGTACGGCGGCGCGCAGCAATGCCCGGATTTGCACCCGGAAGATGTCGCGCCGCGCGAGCGACAGCCTGATGCCGCGCAGGCCGAGGAACGGATTGGTTTCCTCGACGGTGAAGCCGGGAACCGGCTTGTCGCCGCCGGCATCGACCGTGCGGATCGTCACCGGTTTTTCACCGGCCCATTCCAGCACCTTGCGATAGGCACGGTACTGCGTTTCCTCATCCGGCAGCGCCTTGCCAAACAGGAATTCCGTCCGCATCAGGCCGACGCCGTCGCAGCTCGCGATATCGATGCTGTCGACATCGGAAGGGTAGGCGATGTTCACCTGCACCCGCACATGCGTGCCGGCTTTGGTCGCAGCCGGCTGGGCGAGAAAAGTCTGCGTCTTGCCCTGGCGAGCCGCGAAGGACGAGGCCGACTGCCGAAAGGCATCGATCTCCGCCGGCGAAGGCGAAAGCATGATGGCGCCATGCTCGGCGTCCAGCAACGCGTTCCCTGCCGGTTTATCCGCTGAAGCGCCAAGCCCCACCACCATCGGCACACCGCGCGAGCGTGCCAGCATGGCGACATGGCTGGCCGAACTGCCTGCCTTCAGCGCAATGCCGCCGCCTCTGCTCCAGTCGGTTTCGAGGAAGCGCGTCGGCGCGATGTCCACGCCATAGAGGATGGCGCCGGTGGGTGCGTCTATGTCGCCATCCTCGCTCAGCGCCAGCAGCACCTGGTCGCGGATGTCGCGCAAATCGGCGGCACGCGCGCGGAAATAGTCTTGATCCGACGCCTCGTAGCCGGCGATTTCGGCATCCAGCGCTTGCCGCCATGCGACATCGGCCGGCTCTCCGGAGCCGATAGATGCGAAGGCCGGACCGCCCAGCGCGTCGTCCTCCAGCATGGCGATTTGGAATTCGAGTATGCCGGCGGCATCGTCATCGGCGGTTTCGGCAAGTGACGTCAGCCGGCTCACCGCCCTGCCGATCGCCGCCGTCAGCGCCGCTTTTTCCTCTGCCGCGGTCGCCTTGCCTCTATAGACGGCTACCGGCCGGTCGAGGTCGAAGAGCGGCCCTTCGGCATAGCCAGGAGAGGCGGGAATGCCGTCAATCCGCATGGCCCGCATTCCTTGCGGATCGCCGATGCGGTTTGCCGGTCTCAAGCCGACCGGGCATGGCCCGCGTCCTCGCCGAAATCGCGCTGCACCAGATCGACCAGCGCGCCGACCGCCTCGCGCGCGCCGTCGCCTCTCGCCCTTATGTGCAGCACCGTTCCCTTCGGCGCTTTGGCCGCCATGACCTTGACGATGCTCTTGGCGTCGAACCAGGGGCCATTGGCGGCCACCGCCACTTCCACCTCGGCCGCGAACGACTTGGCGAGCTTGGTGAACTTCACCGAAGGGCGCGCATGCAGGCCCACTTCGTGGGTGATCAGGACCGTGGCTTCGGCGGATGCGGACATTCAGTCGGTTCCCGTTCACTCACGACGGTGACAATTCATGCGCCGTCGCCACCACTTCCTTCAGTGAGGCGCCGCCGGAAGCTTCCGTCGCCGCCATCACCGCGCCCTCGACGATCGGTGCGTTGCAGACGACAATTCTGTGCGCGCGCGGCTCGCCGATCATCTCGATCGCCATCTCGCTGTTGGTCTCGGCGCCGCCGAGATCGACCAGGATGGCGACGCCGGCTTCCGACCAGGCCTTGTCGATCGCGCCCATGATCGCCTCGACGCTGGTACCGAGCCCGCCATGGCCGTTTCCGCCGCACCATGCAAGCGGCACTTCGTTGCCCACCATCTGCCGCACCATGTCGGCCGTGCCTTCGGCGACCAGCGGCGAATGCGATACGATGACGATGCCTACATTGCTCATCAAGAACCCTCGATCGCTTCAGCGACTGCGCGCACCAAGAGCGCGGTCGAGCGCGCCCCGGCGTCCATGTGCCCGATCGAGCGCTCTCCCAGGAAGGAGGCGCGCCCGCGCAGGGCCTTCATCGGCACGGTAGCGTCCGCTGCCTTGTCGGCGACGGCGGCAATCTCCGTGCCCGTCTTGCCTTGCGCCAGCGCCTCATACACCGGTTGCAGCACGTCGAGCAGGGTTTTTTGTCCGGGCTGCGATTTGCCGCGCGCCGAGACCGCCTCGATCGCCTTGCTGAGCGCCGCCGTCAGCGCGGCGTGGTCCGGTGCTGGTGGCAATTCCTTGCCCAGCGCGATGAACAGCGTGCCGAACAATGGCCCGGAGGCGCCGCCGACCGTCATCACCAGCTTGGTGCCGACCGCCTTCAGCGCGTCCGGCAAGGGTTTTGTGGCGATTGCCTCCGTCTCGGCTCGCACGGCCTCGAAGCCGCGCTTCATATTCAGCCCATGGTCGCCGTCGCCGATTGCCTGGTCGAGCGCGGTCAGCTCATCGGCATGCGCCGCGATCGTGTCCGCCGCCGCCGCGATCAGTCTTGAGAAATCGGATGCGGCCATTCTCTGTCCTTCATGCCGGGGCAAACATGGCCGCCACGGCCGCGAACGCTTCTGCCACCGCAAAAGCGCCCGGATCAGCTATGTCAAGCTCCCGGCCGATATAGGCGGAGCGGCCTGCCTTCGCCTTCTGCATCGCGGCGGTCGCCTCCGCGCCATGCCGGGCCGCTTTGGCAGCCGCTTCCAACCCGCTCGCGTCGAGCGCCTTGAGCGCCGGCTCCAGCGCATCGACCATGGTGCGGTCGCCGACCTTGGCGCCGCCGTAGAAGGTCATGCGGTCGAGGCCGGCGAGCAGCGCCTTGCCGAGCGGCGCGCCGCCGTTGAGCGACTGCGCCGCCGCAATGAAGAAGATCGACAAAAGCACGCCGCTGGAGCCGCCCATCGAGGTCCCCAATATATCGCCGATTGTGGCGAGCGTTGCGACCCGGTCGGCAAGCGGCAGCATGTCGATGCGGTCGAGCACACTGCGCGCGCCCGTCGCCACCGTTGAGCCGGTGTCGCCGTCGCCGGCCTTGGCGTCAAGGCCGTTCAGGGTTTCCTCGAGCGAGATCAGCTTCTCGCAGACGGCGGTGATCAGCCGCTCGGCGCCGGCGTCGCGGCTGGCTACTTTGACGATGTCGCGGGCGGCGGGCTTAGCGGCCGCCACGACAACTGGCGGGCGAACCTGCTTCGCCGGCAGCCAGGCATGCGGGCCGACCGACGCCTTGAGCCCCGCCTCACGCTCGGCATCCAGCTTGATCAGCGACAGCGAAAAGCCGTTCATGTTGAGCGCCGTCATCAGATGCCCGGGACCCATCGTCAGCGTCACTGCCTTGGCCAGCGGCGAGGCAAGCACCGCATTGGCGATGAGCGACATTTCGAGCGGCGGCACCGATCCGAGATTGTTGATCAGCAAGGCGTAACGGCTGCCGGCGTCGAGCCGCGCGGCAAGGCGCTCGGCCATGATGGCGACCAGCCTGCCGGCGCCTTGCAGCGCGATGCGCTCGACGCCCGGTTCGCCATGGATGCCGAGACCGAGTTCGCCATCGTCGGCGCCGAAGCGGTCCTCATGCGCCTGTCCAGGGATCGAGCAGGAGGACAGCGAGATGCCCAGCGAAACGATATCTTTCGCCGCCGCGCGGGCCGCAGCGGCAACCGATGCGAGATCGTGGCCGGTTTCGGACAGGTGCCCGGCGATCTTGTGCACGAACAGCGTGCCGGCGATGCCGCGCGGCTGGGCAATGTCGGGAAGCGCGATGTCATCGGCGACGATCACCATTTCGACCGCAAAACCTTCGGCGCGCGCCTTCTCGGCCGCGAGCCCGAAATTGAGCCGGTCGCCGGTGTAGTTCTTGACGATCAGCAGGCAGCCGGCCGGTCCGGTCGTCGCGCGGATCGCCGCCAGCACCGCCTCGACGCTGGGCGACGCAAAGATCTCGCCGGAAACCGCGGCCGCCAGCATGCCCGCGCCGACAAAGCCGGCGTGCGAAGGCTCGTGCCCGGCGCCGCCGCCGGACACGACGGCGACCTTCGTCTTGTCCCAGTCGGCGCGCAGCACGACCTTGACCTCGGGATAGCCGTCGAGCCGCGCCAGCGTGCCTGAGCCTGTAGTCGCGAGAAAGCCATCCAGCGCTTCGGTGACGATCGTGTCCTTGCGGTTGAAAAAGTGCTTCATGGATTTCGTCCAGTCCGTATCTGCGGTCGTCAATCGGTTGCAAAAAATGGCGCGAGCCGGGTTACATCAGTCTTTGCCCGTCCGAGCCGAAATAAAGCGGCGAGCGATAGCGGATCGTCACTCTGTCCCCCTTTTCAAGCGCCGTGTCGGGATCGGTCAGCGTCACCAGCCTCTTTGCCCCGACCGTCACATGCAGATGGTTCTGGTCGCCGAGATGCTCGACCCAGTCGACGACGCCGTCGGCATGCCCGTTCGCCGCCTTTTCGATCGACAGATGCTCGGTGCGCGCGCCGATCGTCGTCGTGCCGGTCGGCGCACCGCCGTCGGGCAGCAGCCCGGCCGGCAACAGGTTGATCGCCGGCTGACCGAGGCGGGCCGCGACATGAAGGTTTGCCGGCTCAGAATAGATCGCGCGCGGCGTGCCGATCTGCACCAGCACGCCATCGGCCAGGATGCCGATGCGGTCGGCCATGGTCATCGCCTCGATCTGGTCGTGCGTGACATAGAGCATGGTGGCGCCAAGCTCGGACTGGATGCGCTTCAGTTCCAGCCTGAGATCGGCGCGCAGCTTGGCGTCGAGCGACGACAGCGGCTCGTCCATCAGGTAGATGGCGGGCTTGCGCACCAGCGCGCGGCCGATGGCGACACGCTGCATCTCGCCGCCCGACAATTTGGTCGATCGATTGCCGAGCTTGTGGTCGATGCGCACCATGCGGGCTACTTCCTCGACCCGGCGGCGGATCGCTTCTTCCGGGAACCGCCGCGCCGGCGAGCGCAGCGGGAAGGCGAGGTTGTCGAAGACCGAAAGATGCGGATAGAGCGAGTATTGCTGGAAGACGAAAGCGGTGTCGCGCTCGGCGGGCGACAGTGCCGTCGCATCGTGCCCGCCAATGCGGATTGTACCGCTATCCGGCCGCTCCAGCCCTGCAATCAGCCTCAGCGTCGTCGTCTTGCCGGCGCCGGTCGGCCCGAGCAGCACGACGAACTCGCCGTCCTTGATCTGAAGGTCGAGATCGTTGACGGCGACGGTCTCGCCAAAACTTTTGGTCACACCCTGGACGTGGACGTCAGCCATGGCGCGCCTCCGCTGCCTGGTCATGCATGGCGGTCTTCACCGCGCGACCCGATCCCTTCTCGAACAGCGACAGCCGCGCGCTGCTCAACGCCAGCCCTACCTGTTCGCCGGGGTTCAGATGGATACCGGCCGGCACGCGGGCCTTGATGATGCCGTCGGCCGTCTCCACCGCGACGATCTGCGTGGTGCCGAGATATTCGGTGCCGTAGATCGCGCCGCGCAGCTTCGATGCGTCGTCGAAGCGGATGTGCTCTGGCCGGATGCCGAGCGCCATGTCGGCGGGTGCGATATCCTCGCGCACCTCCGGCACGGCCACTGCGGCGCCCTGCACGACGATCTCCTTGGCGCCCCTGGCGAGTCCGCCGCCGAAGCGCAAAAAGTTCATCGGCGGTGAGCCGATGAAGTCGGCGACGAACATCGTTGCCGGCCGGTCGTAGATCTCGCGCGGTGTGCCGAACTGCTCGATGACGCCGTGGTTCATCACCGCAATCTTGTCGGCCATCGACATGGCTTCCATCTGGTCGTGCGTGACATAGACCGTGGTGGCGTGGATGCGGTTGTGCAGTTCGCGCAGCTCGTGGACCATGAGGTCGCGGAACTCGGTGTCCAAAGTGCCGAGCGGCTCGTCCATGAGAAAACATTTCGGCCGCCGCACGATGGCGCGGCCGAGCGCGACGCGCTGGCGGTCGCCGCCGGCAAGGCCGGAGACCGATTTGTCGAGCAGATGGTCGATGCGAAGCAGCTTCGCCGTCTCCTCGACACGCGCGCGAATGTCGGCCGAGGGCATGCCTTGCGCCAGCAGCGGGAAGCCGATGTTCTTACGCACATTCATGTGCGGATAGAGCGCGAAGAGCTGGAAGACGAAGGCGATGTCGCGCTCGCGGGCGCGGCGCATGGTGACGTCCTCGCCGCCGAGCAGGATCTTGCCGCCGGTCGGCAGCTCCAGGCCCGCGATCATGCGCAGCGTCGTCGTCTTGCCGCAGCCGGACGGCCCGAGCATGACGAAGAACTCGCCGTCCTCGACGACGAAGTTGGAATCCTGCACGGCGACGAACTCGCCGAAGGCTTTCCTGAGGTTCTGAACACGGATCTCGGCCATGGCTATTCCGGGAATTTCGAGACGATGATGAACATGGCCGTGCCGGCGAGCATCGTGACGAAGGAATAGCCGTAGAGCGCCAGTGCGAAGGGCTGGAACAACATCAGGAAGCCGATGGCGATGATCGCGGTGGCGATGTTTTCCATCAGGCCGCGCCTTGCCCATATAGGCCAGCGCGATTTGCGTTTTGCAGGCTGGATCGTGCTCATTTGCGCACCGCGCCGAAGGTGATGCCGCGCAGCAATTGCTTGCGGAGCAGGATGGTGAAGACGAGGATCGGCACCAGGAAGATCGTCGTGCCGGCGGCCACCGCCGGCCAGTCCTGGCCGCCCTCGCCGATGATGGTCGGGATGAAGGGCGGCGCGGTCTGCGCCGTGCCGGAAGTGAGCAGGGCGGCGAACGCATATTCGTTCCAGGCGAAGATCAGGCAGAAGATGGCGGTGGCGGCAATGCCGGTCGTCGCTTGCGGCAGCACGGTGCGCCAGAAGGCCTGCAGCCGCGTGTAGCCGTCGATCATCGCCGCTTCCTCATACTCGCGCGGGATCTCGTCGATGAAGCCCTTGAGCAGCCAGACGGCTAAAGAGACGTTGACTGCGGTGTAGAGCAGGATCATGCCGAGCGCGGTGTCGGAGAGACCGAGCTCGCGGTACATCAGGTAGATCGGGATCGCCACCGCGATCGGCGGCATGAAGCGCGTCGACAGGATGAAGAACAGGAGGTCGTCGGCCAGTGGCACCTTGAAGCGCGAGAAGCCATAGGCCGAGAGCGTGCCGAGGAAGACGGCGCAGAAGGTCGAGCCGAAGGCGATGATCAGCGAATTGACGAAGCGCGGCAGGAAGTTCGACGGCCCGGCGATCACCATATTGCGCTTGCGCACGGTCTCGTCGCAGAAGCCGGTCGCAGGCCCCAGCGAGTTGATATATTCCGGCGTCTGCCTGGTGCGGGTGGTGAACAGGTTGCAATAGCCCTCGATGCTCGGCTGGAAGACGATTTTTGGCGGATAGGCGATCGAATCTGGCGGCGTCTTGAAGCTGGTTGCGAAGATCCAGAGCAGCGGCACGATCGAGATCAGCGCGTAGCCGACGACGAGCGCGCCGGCGATCCGCTTCGAGTTGGCCGAGGGCGCGACGACGGAATGGGCGGTGGTCAGGCTCATCTCTGCTTCACCTTGTTGAGCGCCTTGACGTAGATGTTGGCGAGGCCAAACACAGCGACGAACAGGATGATGGCGAAGGCCGAGGAATAGCCGGTGCGCCAGCTTTCGAAGGCCTGCCGCTTCAGCGTGATCGAGGCGACCTCGGTGGTCGAGCCCGGCCCGCCGCCGGTCAAAAGGTTGACCATGTCGAACATCTTGAAGTTCTCGATGCCGCGGAACAGCACCGCCAGCATGATGAAGGGCAGCGCCATCGGCAGGGTGATCGACCAGAATTGCCGCCAGTTGGAGGCGCGATCGACCTCGGCCGCCTCATAGATGTATTCGGGGATGGAGCGTAAGCCCGCGAGGCAAATCAGCATCACGTAAGGCGTCCACATCCAGGTGTCGACGATGATGATCGCCCAAGGCGCCAGCTCGACATTGGACAGCATCTGCACATTCGTCGGCGGGATGCCGGTGAGAAAGGAGACCGCGTAGGCGAACAGCCCGATCTGCGGCTCGTAGAGGAAGCGCCAGAAATTGCCGACCACCGCCGGCGACAGCATCATCGGCACCAGGATGATGGTCGTCCAGAAGGCGTGGCCGCGGAATTTGCGGTCGATCAGCCAGGCCAGCGTGAAGCCGATCACCGTCTGCAGAAGGATCGTCCAGAACACGAAATGCGCCGTCGTCTGCATGGCGATCCAGATGTCCTGGTCGCCCAGGATACGCTGATAGTTGGCGAGCCCCAGATTCTTCACAACCTCGTTGGGGCGGTTGGCGCGGTAGTTGGTGAAGGAGAGATAGATTGCCCAGAACAGCGGGAAGATGTTGATGGCCAAAAGCAACAGGATCGTCGGCGAGATGAACAGCCAGGCGAGGCCCTTGTCGCTGATGCCCCGGATCTTCTTGGCCAACGGCTCCGGCGTCGCCCGGGCAAAGTTGTCCGCAGTCCGATCGAGCATGGTTAGTCCTGCTTCGGTCACGGGTGTGTCTCGTCGATGGAATTTATCTGAACTGCGTCCCGTGCCAAGGGCGGCACGGGACGCGTCGGTCTGGCTCGGGAGGAGCCTTACATCTTGCCGTCGTCCTGGAAGGTCTGCGTCCAGTCCTTGACCAGACTGTCGAGCGCTTCCTGCGCGGTGCCCTTGTCGGCCACCACATAGTCATGAACGCGCTTCTGCATCGCTTGCAAAAGCGTGGCGTAGCTCGGCTCGGCCCAGAAATCCTTCACGATCGCCATCGATTCCAGGAAGGTCGACGCGTAGGGTTGGCTGGCCGGGAACTTGGGGTCGTTCACCACCGCGTTGAGACAGGAGTAGCCGCCCAGCGCCCACCATTTGGCCTGCACATCCTTGTTGGCGAACCACTTGATATATTTCAGGGCGGATTCCTGTTTGTCGGAATACGAGACCACAGAGATGCCCTGGCCGCCGAGTTGGGCGAAATGACCCTTCGGGCCGGCGGGATTGGCGAAGAAGCCGATCTTGTCGCCTCCTACCTTCTCGTCCTTGTAGAGGCCGGGCCAGGTGAATGCGAAGTTCATGTGCAGGGCAACTTGGCCCGATTTGAAGGCGTCGGCCGATTCACCCATGTAGACGTTCGACGACCCGGGAGGCGTGCAGCAATCATAGAGCTTCTTGTAGAATTCGAGGCCCTTGACCGCATCCGCCGAGTTGACGAAACCCTGCATGTCGTAGGCTTTGTTCGGGTTCTGATAGTCGAAGCCATAGTCGTACAGGACGTTGGTTACGCCCATGGTGATGCCTTCCGATCCGCGCTCGGTATAGATCGAGGCGCCATAGACGGTCTTGCCGTCGATCTGCCGCTTCTGGAAGAATTCGGCGATCTGCATCAGCTGGTCATAGGTCTTGGGCGGCCCGAGCTCCCAGCCGTATTTGTCCTTGAATTCCTTCTGCAGTTCCGGCCGCGAGAACCAGTCCTTGCGGTAGGTCCAGCCGACGACGTCGCCCATGGCCGGCAACGCCCAGTAGTTCGGCGTGTTCTTCGGCCATTCGGAGTAGCCGACCACGGTCGCCGGTACGAAGTCGTCCATGCTGATATGCTCCTTGTCGAAGAAGTCGTTCAGCTTGACGTAGTGGCCGTTCTCGGCGCGCCGCCGATCCACTGGCTGTCGCCGATGATCAGGTCGCAGAGCTTGCCATGCGAGTTGAGCTCGTTGAGGAAGCGGTCGGCATAGTTGGTCCACGGCACGAACTCGAACTTCATGCCGATGCCGGTTTGTTTGGTGAAGTCCTTGGACAGTTCCACGAGCGCGTTGGCCGGATCCCAGGCCGCCCAGCACAGCGTCAGGTCTTCCGCATGCGCGACGTTCGAGACGGCTGCCGACGCGGTGATCGCCGAGGCCAGTCCCAACGCCAGTTTCCAGGTCGATTTCATGCCTTACCTCCCATTTGCGAAACGCGTCCGGATGACGGTTTCAAAAGCCCTCAACCCTCGCTCCTCCGAGGGCCTGAACATGGCGCGCGACGCGCTGCCGATGTTTAGTAATTTGTTTAGTGATGCTCTTTTTACTAAACAAGGCAAGCGAATTCGTTGCTGCGCCGCAGCATGGCGAAAGGCGCGGTTGAAATCGTTGGGAAATAACTGCCGGCCAATCCGACCGGATCGCTCGTCAGTCGGCTACTTGACCGTCTTCGTGCTCACGGTCACCGGCCGGATCGCCGCGCCGGCGGCAGCAGTTCGCGGATGTCGGCGAAGGGGAAGACAGGCTCGAAGCGGAAGGCCTCGGCCAGCGCGCCTGGCGCGCCGTTGCATTGGCCGGCGCGGAATTCGTTCTGCGTGCGCGCGCCGCCGACGAAGCGCTCCGGGTCCTGCGAGCGATGTGCGCGGATCGCTTTCGCCTTGATGTCCCAATGGGCGAAAACATCGACATAATGCGTCGGCGAGAAACCTGTGCCGCCGAGCGTATCGGCATGTAGCACGGGCACCGCGAAGGACGCCGCGATGCGCACGCCATCCGACAGCGCGCGATGGTCGCCGTGATAGTCGTTCGGCGCGTGCGTGATCGCGAGGTCGGACCCGACCTCGCCGATCAGCGCCTTCAGCGCGCCGATGAGCGCGGCGTCCGCGACCAGCGCCCCGTCGGGAAAGTCGAGGAAACGCGGCGTGACGCCGAGCGGGCCGGCTGCTTCGGTCGCTTCCTCGCGCCGCGCTTTGGCAAGCGCTGCCGGATCGCCCTTGCCGCCTTTGGCGCCGTCCGTGGCTATCGCAAATGTCAGCTCTGCGCCTAGCGCGGCATAGGCGGCGAGCGTACCGAACATGAATATCTCGATATCGTCGGGATGAGCCCCCAGCGCCAGTATCTTCACTTCTACTCTCCCGGAATGGAAACGTGCCGAACGGAATCCTGCTCGCGCTGATCGCCTATGCAAGCTATTCATGCAGCGATGCCGTCATCAAGAGTCTGGGCGGGCAGTTCACCGTCTTCGAGATCGGCTTCTTCATAACCTTGTTTGCCGGCTGTTTCCTGTTCTTCACCCGTCCGGTCGGTGAGCGGTGGCGTGATTTCTGGCGCACCAAACGCCCATGGGCCGTGCAGGCCCGCGCCTGGGCCGGCATCGCGTCTGGCGTGCTCAGCGTCTTTGCCTTCACCACCATCCCGCTGGCGGAAGTCTATGCGCTGATCTTCCTGGCGCCGTTGCTGGTCACCATTCTGTCGACCGTCATCCTGAAGGAAAGCGTCGGGCCCTGGCGGTGGCTTGCCGTCGTCGCCGGCTTCGCCGGCGTCATGCTGGTGGTGCGGCCAGGCTTTCGCGAACTGCATCTTGGTCATCTCGCCGCCTTCGCCAATGCCTTTCTCGCGGCAACCAGCGTCATCCTGATGCGCTCGCTCGCCCAGCAGGAAAAGCGCACGACGATCCTCGGCGCGCTGGTCGGCTATGGTCTGCTGTTCAACGGGGTCGGCGCGGCCGCGACGTCGTTCTCGCTCCCCAATCTAGGGCAGCTGGTTTGGCTGATGCTGGCGGGCGTCTTCACCGCCGGCGGACAATTGCTGCAATTGCTTGCCGTCAAATACGCGCCTGCCAACCGGATCGCGCCGACACATTATTCGCAGATCGTCTGGGCCGTGGTGCTGGGCGCGTTCTTCTTCAACGAATATCCGGACACGCTGACGATGGTGGGCCTGGCCGTCGTCGGCGCTTCCGGACTGCTCACCATGGTGCGCGAGGAGGTGCGACTGGGCACCGTGCGCTGGAACCCGTTCACGCGCACCAGGCTCTAGGCGATTCCAGGACAGGTTGCGCGCCAGCCTTGGCCGCTGATATGCGGGCGCGATGAAGACAGGATTTCTGCCGGAGCTTCCGGTCACCGCCGTGCTGCCGGCGCTCGGCGAAGCGCTTGGCCGTGGCAACAGCGCCGTGCTGGTCGCGCCGCCCGGCGCCGGCAAGACGACGCTGATGCCGCTGGCGCTGCTTGATGCGCCATGGCTGGGCGCGGGCCGGATCGTGCTGCTCGAGCCGCGCCGGCTTGCCGCCCGCGCCGCCGCCCGCCGCATGGCCGAGCTGCTCGGCGAGGAACCCGGCGGGACCGTCGGCTATGCCATGCGCATGGAGAACCGGACTTCGGCGCGGACAAAAATCCTTGTCGTCACCGAGGGCGTGCTTGCGCGCATGATCCTCGACGATCCGGAACTGCCCGGCGTTTCGGCGGTGATCTTCGACGAATTCCATGAACGATCGCTCGATGGCGATTTTGGCCTGGCCCTGGCGCTCGACGTGCAGGGCGCGCTCAGGCCCGACCTGCGCCTGCTGGTCATGTCGGCAACGCTCGACGGCGCGCGCGTTGCGAAATTGTTGTCGGGCGCGGCGGTGATCGAGAGCGAGGGCCGCGCCTATCCGATCGACATCCGCTACGACGAGCGGCCGGCTGGCACGGCGATCGAGGACGCGATGGCCAAGGCGATCCGATCCGCTCTGGCCACCGAGCAGGGCAGCGTGCTCGCTTTCCTGCCCGGGCAGCGCGAGATCGAGCGCACGGCCGAGCGCCTTGTGGGCAATGTCAGCACCGATACCGACATCGTTCCGCTTTACGGCCAGCTCGACAACAGGACACAGGACGCGGCGATCAGGCCGGCTCCTCCCGGCCGCCGCAAGGTGGTGCTGGCGACGTCGATCGCGGAAACCTCGATCACGATCGACGGCGTGCGCGTGGTTATCGACTCAGGCTTGTCGCGGCTGCCGCGCTACGAGCCGGCAAGCGGTCTGACGCGGCTCGAAACCGTGCGCGTCAGCAAGGCCTCCGCCGACCAGCGCGCCGGCCGCGCCGGGCGAACGCAGTCAGGCGTCGCGGTCCGGCTGTGGCGCGCCGAGCAGACGGCAGCGCTTCCCGCCTTCACGCCGCCGGAAATCCTCGAGGCCGACCTTTCCGGTCTGCTGCTCGACTGCGCCGCCTTCGGCGTCGCCGATCCGACGAGCCTGTCCTTCCTCGATCCGCCGCCGGCGCCGGCGCTCAACGAGGCGAAGGTGCTGCTCAAGGCGCTGCACGCCATCGACGATGCCGGCCGGCTGACCGAGGCGGGCGCCGCGATGCGCAAGCTGGCGCTGCCGGTGCGGCTCGCGCATATGATGGCGGAAGCGGCCAAGACCGGCCAGGCGCAGGAAGCGGCAACGCTTGCCGTGCTGCTCACCGAGCGCGGGCTTGGCGGCGACAGCGCCGACCTCGAACGGCGGCTGATGCGCTTTCGCGGCGAGAAATCGCCGCGTGCCAACGCCGCCCGGCAGCTTGCCGAGCGCTGGCGAAGCAGGCGGCGTCACCCTCCCCCTCGAGGGGAGGGTCGATCCGCGCAGCGGATCGGGGTGGGGTCGCCTCGGGCACGCCATCGTCGACTTTACCCGCGGCCGGCGCTCTCCTCATCCATGCCTGGCCGGATCGTGTCGCGAGAGCCCGCGGCGAGCGTGGCCGCTTCGTGCTCGCCAATGGGTCCGGCGCGATGGTCGACGCCGCCGATCCGCTGGCCGGCGAGACCTGGCTGGTCGTCGCCGACCTGCAAGGCAAGGCGCAGAACGCTCGCATCACAGCCGCTGCGCCGGTGGACGAAGCCGAGATCCGCGCAGCATTGGCCGACCGGATCGAGACAAAGCGCGAAACGAGCTTCGACCGCGAGCGGCGCGCCGTTCGCGTGCGCGAGACCGCCAGGCTCGGCGCCATCACGCTTGCCGAGCGCATGCTGCCGGCGCCTTCGGGTGCCGATGCGGACCGCGCCATCCTGGATGCCCTGCGCGAGCACGGCCTGTCGCTGCTCGACTGGGGCAAGGAGGCCGAGACGCTGCGCCAGCGGCTCGGCTGGCTCCATCGCGGCCTCGGCGCGCCCTGGCCGGATGTCTCGGACCAGGCACTTCTCGACCGTCTCGAAGACTGGCTGCTACCGTTCCTCTCCGGTACGGCGTCATTCTCCGCGATCAACTCCGGCACACTGTCGGCTGGCCTGATGTCACTCGTCCCGCACGACCTGCAGCGCAAGGTCGACGCGCTGGCGCCGACCCATTTCGACGCGCCCTCGGGCAGCCATGTGCCCATCCGCTATGACGGCGAATGGCCGGTGCTTGCGATCCGCGTGCAGGAGCTGTTCGGCCTCGACCGCCATCCGGCGATCGCCAACGGCACGGTGCCGCTGACGCTCGAGCTGTTGTCGCCTGCGCATCGCCCGATCCAGACGACGCGCGACCTGCCGGGTTTCTGGCGCGGCTCCTGGGCGGATGTGCGCACCGATATGCGCGGCCGCTATCCAAAACATGTCTGGCCGGAAAACCCGCTGCTCGCCGCCGCCACCAGCCGCGCCAAGCCAAGAGGGACCTGAGAGAAACCATGCTCTATCGTTTCCGCGCTTGCGGCGGTAATCCTTGGCGATGATCAACATTCTGCGCGCGCCCGATACCCAGCAGAGCCAGCGGCTGCGGCTCAACACGCTGATCCGCCTGCGCTGGCTGGCCATCGTCGGCCAGAGCATCGCGGTGCTCGTCGTCGCCTATGGGCTGAAATTCCCGCTGCCGGTCTCGATGTGCTTCGCGCTCATCGCCTGTTCGGCCTGGATGAACCTCTGGCTGACCTTCCGCTATCCGGCGGCGCATCGGCTGGGTCCGCTCGCGGCGTTCGTCATCCTGACCTTCGACAGCCTGCAGCTTGCCGGCCTGCTCTACATGACCGGCGGGCTGACCAATCCGTTCTCGGTGCTGCTCTCCGTGCCTGTCGTCATCTCCGCCGCGTCGCTGCCGCTGCGCATGACGGCCGTGCTGGGCGCGCTGGTCATCGTGGCGGCCACGCTGCTGGTGTTCTTCCATCTGCCGCTGCCTGGTACGAGGACGCGCCGCTGTCGATGCCGTTCGTCTATGTCGCCGGCATGTGGATGGCGGTGTTCGCCTCGATCGCCTTCACCGCCATCTACGCCTTCCGCGTCGCGGCCGAGGCGCGCCTGCTCGCCAACGCGCTCGCCGCCACCGAGCTGGTGCTGCAGCGCGAGCAGCATCTTTCCGCGCTGGACGGCCTTGCGGCGGCCGCCGCGCATGAGCTCGGCACGCCTTTGGCCACCATCACCGTCGTCGCCAAGGAGATGGAAAAAGCGCTCGGCCAGGATGCGAAATTCGGCGAGGACGTGAAGCTGCTGCGCTCGCAGAGCGAGCGTTGCCGCGAGATCCTGAAGCGGCTCACCAGCCTGTCCACGGAAGGTGAGGCGCATCTTTCGCAGCTGCCTCTGACCTCGCTGGTCGAGGAGGTGACGGCGCCGCACCGCGATTTCGGCATATCGATCCGGCTGCGGCCCGGCGAGCGCATCGGCCCGGAGCCGGTCGGGCAGCGCAGCCCCGGCGTCATCTACGGGCTCGGCAATCTGGTCGAGAACGCCGTCGACTTTGCCAGGAAGACCGTCACCGTCAGTTGGAACTGGGACAATGAGGAGGTCTCCTTCGCCATCATCGACGACGGACCGGGCTTTCCGCCGGAGATCATCGACCGCATCGGCGAGCCATATATGTCGACGCGCCAGGGAACCGAGGCCGGCGGCGGCCTGGGGCTCGGGCTTTTCATCGCCAAGACTTTGCTGGAGCGTTCCGGCGCGACGCTCGACTTCCGTAATTCGAGCGGGCTCGGCGAGGGCGCGGTGGTGCAGATCACCTGGCCGCGCGGCGTCTTCCTCAACCCCGAGCAACTGTCCGGAACCATGTTCGACAATGCCTGAGCCTTGCGTCTCCTGCATGGCAGCTCTGTTGCCGGCTGTAAAAATTGGACATTGCTGTTGCAGAATTGTATCTGCGTAAAAGTAAGGCATGTCGCCCAAAAGTGCGCAGCGGTTTTGGGATAACGGCATGACCGGAAACAAAGCATGTCGCCCAAAAGTGCGCAGCGGTTTTGGGACAACGACGGTGCCCGCAAACAAGAACTTGAAGCGCGTTCGTTGCAGTCCGTTTCGATGCGACACGTTTCAAGTCGGTAGGATGCTGATGAAATGAGCGCGGACGAACCCACTGGCGCAATGGTTGAGGGCGAGGACACCTCGCTGCTGATCGTCGACGACGACAAGCCTTTCCTCACCCGGCTGGCGCGGGCCATGGAAACCAGGGGCTTCGCGGTCGAGACGGCGGAGAGCGTCGAAGAGGCCGTCGCCAAGGCGCGCGCCCATCCGCCGGCCTATGCGGTGGTCGATATGCGGCTGGGCGACGGCAACGGCCTCGACGTTGTCGCCGCCATCCGCGAGAAGCGCGACGATGCCCGCACCATCATTCTGACCGGCTACGGCAACATCGCCACCGCGGTGACGGCTGTGAAGCTCGGCGCCGTCGATTACCTGTCGAAGCCCGCCGATGCCGACGACGTCTTCGCAGCACTCACCCGCACCGCGGGCGAGCGCGCGGCGCCGCCGGAAAACCCGATGTCGGCCGACCGCGTGCGCTGGGAGCACATCCAGCGCGTCTACGAAATGTGCGACCGCAACGTTTCCGAGACCGCACGCCGGCTCAACATGCATCGCCGCACCCTGCAAAGGATACTCGCAAAGCGGGCGCCGCGCTGATTATTCCCAGACGCCCAGGGCAAAGCACTTTCGGCAACGCCGATTGCGATTTGTGGCGAGATCGTTGATCGCCAAAGCCGGTGCTGCCCCTCATCGCCCTGCCGGGCACTTCTCCCCGTATAGTGACGGGGAGAAGGGGCTGGCCGCAGCCTTGGCGCTAGCTTTGTTACGCTGACGATTGGCGAAATCGCCGATGACAGCGCCCCTCTCCCCGTCACTATACGGGGAGAGGATGCCGGCAGGCAGGTGAGGGGCGGCGCCGGCATAGAGAAGGGAAGATGGGACGAATTCAAGCGGAGGCGATTGCCATCCGATGCTTGCCCGGCCATCCAAGTTTGAGCATCATCGCCAATGGAGTCGGCCGACGGTCGGCATGACGGAGGGGATATGCGCGACGAGCGGCCGAAATCGATCCTTCGCGAATTCCTCGACGGCGAGGCGGCCGGCGGCATCATCCTGATGGCGGCGGCGGCGCTCGCGCTCATCGTCGCCAACTCGCCGCTCGCCGGAACCTACTTCGCCATTCTCCACGCCTATCTCGGACCGCTCAGCGTCTCGCACTGGATCAATGACGGGCTGATGGCGGTGTTCTTCCTGCTGGTCGGCCTGGAGATCAAGCGCGAGATGCTGGACGGCCAGCTTTCGACCTGGCCGCGCCGCGTGCTGCCCGGCATCGCCGCCGCCGGCGGCATGCTGGTCCCGGCGCTCGTCTATGTCGCCATCAACCGAAACAATCAGGCGGCGCTCTCAGGCTGGGCGATCCCGACCGCCACCGACATCGCCTTCGCGCTAGGGGTCTTATCGCTGCTCGGCAACCGCGTGCCGGCCTCGCTGAAAGTGTTCCTCACCGCTTTGGCCATCATCGACGATCTCGGCGCCGTCATCATCATCGCGCTGTTCTACACCAGCGGCCTCTCGCTCGCCTATCTGGCGGCGGCCTTCGCGGCCATTGCCGTGTTGATCGCGCTCAACCGCATGCGCGTAATGAATCTGTTGCCTTATCTCGTGATTGGCGCGGTGCTGTGGGTGCTGGTGCTGAAGTCAGGCGTGCATGCCACGCTTGCCGGCGTGGCGTTGGCGCTCACCATTCCGCTCGAGCGCTCGCCCGGCATCGGCCACGATGTCGAGCATTCGCCGTTGCACCGGCTGGAGCACGGCCTGCACAAGCTCGTGCCCTTCATCGTCATCCCGATCTTCGGCTTCGCCAATGCCGGCGTCTCGCTCGGTGGCCTGAGCTTCGCCGCCCTGGTCGAGCCGCTGACCTTGGGTGTTGCGGCGGGCCTCGTGCTCGGCAAGCTGGTCGGCGTGTTCGGCTCCTCGGCCATCGCCATCCGGCTCGGCCTCGCCGACCTGCCGGTCAATGCCGGCTGGCTGCATATGCTCGGCATCTCTTTGCTTTGCGGCATCGGCTTTACCATGAGCCTGTTCATCGGCCTGCTCGCCTTCGCCAGTGACGCCGCGCTGCAGGACGCGGTGAAGGTCGGCATCCTTGCCGGTTCACTGATAGCGGCACTGCTTGGCGCTGCCGTTCTGCTCACGGCGCCGGCGGGCGGGGCGGAAGAGGATGTGGAGTAGAATACCGGTGGCCCGGCTTCGAAGCGACATAAATTGGCGGAATACTCTCGGCGCCGCGCCGCCCCTCATTGCCCTGCCGGGCATTTCTCCCCGTATAGTGACGGGGAGAAAGATGCTGGCCGCAACGATGGCGCCATTCCTGCAGCGATGGCGATTGGCGAAATCGTCGATGAGAGCGCCCCTCTCCCCGTCACTATACGGGGAGAGGATGCCGGCAGGCAGGTGAGGGGCGGCGCAGTCGCTGGAAATCTGTTGAAAGCGTAAGCAGCGGCTACTCGCTCTCGCCGTCCAGCGCCGGCACCGCCACGCCGGCAAGCTCCGCCGCGAGCAGCCTGGCCGCGCCGGCCCGGGCAATCCTCAGCATCAGCGCCTTGCGCGTCGCGGCCGCCATGCGGTGCTCGGGCGCGTCGCGCAGGATCTCGGCGCCATAGCCGTCCGAGAGGATGAAGCCGCATTCCTCGGGAAAAATCTCCTGCGGCACGCCGGGATGCGTGGCGAAGAAGAAGCGGTCGGAATGCAGGCGATAGTCCGGCCATTTGCGGTCGACGCGAAAATCCTCGATCGAGGATTTGATCTCGATGATCCAGATGTCGCCCTGTCGGGTGAGCGCGACGAGGTCGGCGCGGCGGCCGGTGGCCAGCGACAATTCAGGCAGCACATGCGCGCCCATTTCGGTGAGCAAGCGCTGCACGCCGCGGCGCACCAGCATGGCGCGCTCCGACTGGCGGCCGTCGATCAGCGGGTTGAGGGGAATCGGGGAAACGATAGGCATGGCAGCCACCATGCCAGATTTTGTTCACGGTTTGAACCCGCCGCCTGAGGGCGATTATATATTTGACAAACCCGTTTCCGCCCGACCTATGAACGGCTCGCCTTGGAAGGGCTGGCCGTGGCGTGCGGAACAATTAACAAATGCTAACGTTGAGCCATCGGGAAGGTCCGCCCCGATGCGCTCGAACCAAAAGACCCATCACGGGAAGACGTGGTTCAACGGCTTGTCCGAGAAATCGGCATTACCGAAGAGCAGGCTTTAGAACTCATCTCATTGCTCGGCTTGAACTGGAGTTCGCTCGTGCGCGAAGCGAAGGCGCTGCTCCGCAAGCAGTAGCGCCTGAAGAGCCCGCCCGGTGTGAGGGAGCGGGCTCTTTTATCGGGGCCTCCGCAAGGGCGTCAGCCGTCTCCCAAGCTTTTCGAAATCTTGGGGGCCGACATGCCATCCCGACGCGTCGCTAGCAGAGCGCCGCCTACTCGACCAACGTTCTTGCCGGTCTGATTGTTCCGCAACGGGTTTGTCAAATATATAATCGCCTTCCGCTATTATGGGTTGGATGAGTCTTCTGGTGTCAAAAAATCAGGGAGAGCACAATGTCGCGATCTGCCGAGTCAATAATCGCAGAGGCCGAAGACCTGCTTCGTACAGCGAAGTTTGGGCTAGAGGATATGGTAAGTCGGCCGGGGCGTGCCAAAACGGGCCTTCGAAATGCCGTCATTTTTGGGCGTAACGCTACTTGGGCGTTACAAAATCTTCGTAGTGTCATCATTGAGTTCGATGCGTGGTATCAGCCAAAGCAAGAGGAGATGAAAGCGGACGCGTTGATGCGCTTCTTCCACGACTTGCGAACCAGCATCGAGAAGAAGGCGAGCACGCCTACGACAACGAGTGCGTATATCTCTAGCTTTTCATCCTCAGACATTGAGCGATTTAAGCCTTCGCCCCCTGGGGCCACTGGCTTTTTTATCGGGGACCAGAACGGGGTTCAGGTTGGATCGTGTCACTTCCTGACGGCAGCGAAGAGAAGTACTACGTCGAGTTGCCGGCCGATATTGGAAGTGTGACGCTTCACCTACCCGACGCGCCGGCGGTTGGTGGGAAGATTGTGACGAACGCAGTGGACCTTATCGGCGTATATCTGGCTAAGGTCGAGGCGATCATACGTGATGCCCGCCGCCGATTTCTATGAGCACCGAGATGCCTAATGCTAGGCGCGCTGATATGAAAAACGCATGAGAAAACCCGATCCGCTAATGATGATGGGCGTTTTGATCGCTATGGAGGTTATTGGTATCTATCTGGTCGCCAATTCTCTCTGGACAGGCCGGATCAGATTTACGGGTCACTTCGTAGAGCGGGTCCAAGACCCATACCTCTATTGGATCGAGCTGATCCTGTTTTTATGCGGTCTCGTAGTCTTACCTCTCTGGATGCTCTACCGTGAACGGCGAAAACGCTAAGAGGTATCTTGTCTGGGCAATGACCTTCAAAACTTTTCCAAGCTTCGTAGGGGCCATAATCCTTAGTGTGATCGGCATTCTCGCCTACCAGTGGTTTGGCCTCGTCGCGGTTATCATTGTAGGCGGCATCGGTCTTCCAGCGATGCTGGCATTGACCTATTACTGGGCCGATCTGGAAACCCGAAAGGGCCGTGGGTGGAATAGTCTGAAAGACAAGGGCTTCTAGCGCGACCCAGCCCCAATCTAACGGATGAATGGGCTGGTCAGTTCAACGAGCGCTTTTGAACAAGAACCAAGCGATGACGCAGAATCCCAGCAATGCGAAGAAGCAAAGGCCGTTTAGCCAGCGCTCCAGCTGGTATCTCCGCCAGCGCTCCCTATAGTTCATGTCTCGACCCAAGCTTGCCTCAACGATCATGAGCTTGAAACGCTCAACGGGGTTCAGCTTGCGGGGCGGTTTGTCCATGGATGCAGGTAGCAAACTATTTCGTTCGACGCAGCGATCGAATGAAGAGAGAATAAGGAGTCCCAAAGCAAGCACTGGGTTTTGGGGGCCATACGACCACAATCCCCCATGCCTCGCCACGAATTCCTCCTCCAGCGGATCTGTGGGACCAAGCGGGCCGCCTTTGATATGCTCTCCCTCGGGGGAGGCCGCCTTGCAGCCTGAAGCGCCGCAACGCGTTCGCCCAATAGTTTTAGCCGCGTTTGCAGCTCGTTGCCCGTCAAGTGCTCCATGCCGATAAGTTCTTTCCGACGCACAAGCTCCCTGCCACTTGACGACTAAGCGTGCACCG
Source organism: Mesorhizobium loti (assembly GCF_001510895.1). Lineage (GTDB taxonomy): Bacteria > Pseudomonadota > Alphaproteobacteria > Rhizobiales > Rhizobiaceae > Mesorhizobium > Mesorhizobium loti_A. The sequence goes on from NZ_LPWA01000164.1 coordinate 36,316, forward strand.
CCCTGTCTTCCTCCACCACCCCCGCCATGTCATCCAGTATCGGACACTCCGGCCGCTCGTCGCCGTGGCAGGCATGGACCAGCTTCTGCAGCGTCGCGCGCATCGACTGCAGCTCGCGCACCTTTTCCTCGATCGCCCTGACATGGGCGCTGGCGATTTGGCGCACGTCGTGGCTGGCGCGGTCGCGGTCCTGATAGAGCGCCATCAGCTGCCTGCAATCGTCGATTGAAAAGCCGAGGTTGCGCGCACGGCGCAGGAAGGCCAGCCGGTGCACGTCGTCGCGCGAGTAGTCGCGATAGCCGTTATCGGCTCGCGCCGGCCGGATCAGGCCGATCTCCTCATAATAGCGGATGGTCTTGGCCGGCAGGCCGGAACGCTCGGCGGCATCACCGACATTCATGGCTCTCTCCTTGATCTCCGGCAGCTCTTCCGGCTGCCCCATTGATTTTGCTTCACAATCCCGTGAGCCCTGTTGCCGAAATGCCGCAGTTCTGCACATACCGGCACGTCAACTCCTGCATATAGGCAGTGCGCGCTTGGCAAGCAAAAGAAATGCCAGCATGAATGACGGCAAGAAAGCGGCCGACTCGTGCCGCTGATATTTAGGCGGGGCGTCGGACCTATTCATGCGCTTGAAGTCTTTTGCAATCGTCGCTGCTCTTGCGCTCTCGACCGCGGTCAGCGGCTGCAGCACCATCGGCTCGCAACTCTTCACCAACAACTATGGCGCGATGACCGATGCCGGCTATCAGCTGCCGCGCATCCCGATCGAAAAGGTTCCGGCCAGGTACCACCGTCAGGAAGTGCGGTACGATACTTCGGAGAAGCCGGGCACCATCATCGTCGACACCCAAAACAAGTTCCTCTACTTCGTCGAGGGCGACGGCTTGGCGATCCGCTACGGCATCGGCGTCGGCCGCGAGGGTTTCGAGTGGCACGGCACCGCCCATATCGCGCTGAAGCGCGAATGGCCGACCTGGACTCCGCCTTCGCAGATGATCAGGCGCCAGCCCGAGCTCGCCAAATTCGCCGGCGGCATGGAGCCGGGCCTGAACAACCCGCTCGGCGCGCGCGCCATGTATCTCTTCAACAGGGGCGGCGACATGGGCTACCGCCTGCATGGCAGCCCGGAATGGTTCTCGATCGGCAAGGCGATGTCGTCGGGCTGCATCCGCCTGATGAACCAGGACATTATCGATCTCTACGACCGCACCTCGGTCGGCGCCAAGGTCATCGTGATGTGATCACGATGACCGCGGACAAAAGCTTTCGTGCGCGGACCGTCTAGGCAACAACAAGACGTCCACAGACAGAAAACCGGGCTGTTGGGGCCCGGTTTTTTGTTTTTCGCGTTTCCTGCATGCGGCGTCGCTGCTTGAAGATCAGGCGACCTGCTCGACCTGCTGCACTTCCGGCACGAAATGACGAAGCAGGTTCTGGATGCCGTGCTTCAGCGTCGCAGTCGATGACGGGCAACCGGCGCAGGCGCCCTTCATGTGCAGGAACACGGTGCCGTTCTCGAAGCCGCGGAAGGTGATGTCGCCGCCGTCCTGCGCGACCGCCGGGCGCACCCTTGTGTCGAGCAGCTCCTTGATGGTCAGCACCAGCTCCTCGTCGGCCTTGTCGTAGAACTCGCCGGTCTGGCCGGCCTCGCTCGAAGGAGCCGCCGATGCCATGACGGGCGCGCCCGACATGAAGTGCTCCATGATGGCGCCGAGGATAGCCGGCTTCAGATGCTGCCAGTCGGGACCGTCCTTGGTCACGGTGATGAAGTCGTAGCCGAAGAAGACGCCGGTGACACCGGGGATCTCGAACAGCCGGCCGGCCAGCGGCGAGGCCTCAGCTGCCGTTTCGGCGTCGCGAAAATCGGCGGTGCCTTGCACGAGCACTTCCTTGCCGGGCAGGAACTTCAGCGTCGCCGGGTTCGGCGTCGATTCGGTCTGGATGAACATGGGGTATCTCCAAGCCCTTCCCGGGCCGATAGTTTGGAATAATTCTAAATAGGCTCTATCGGCTGGACATTCAAGCGAAACGCGACGCCCGAATGGCTGGCTGGCGGAATGTTTTTGCCCTGGCGAGCGCTTCGCTTCGCCCACGGCAAGCTATCTTCCGACTTCCACGCTGAGTTGTCCACTCGTCTTCTGGACGTTCACCTCGGCCCCGTCGGCCGTGCGCCGGAATTCGAGGTCGGCACCTGCCTCCCCGACCCGCAACCCGCGAAGCGCGATGCGGTTGACGAAATCGGGCAGCCGCGGCCGCACGATCCGAAGCTTGCCGGCGAAGGCGTCAGGTTCCAGGCCGAGGCAGGTGGTCACCATGAACGGCACCGCGCCCGCCGCCCAGGCTTGCGGATGGCAGGCCACGGGATAGTGCACCGGCACCTGAAAATCCTTGCGCGGAAAGCCCGCCATCGCCTCGGGCAGCCGGTGATGGCGGAAGTGCATCGCCGCTTCCGCGATTGCCGTGAAGATTCGCAGCGCCGCGTCGTCCTCGCCATAGCGTCGGCAGCCGGCTGCCAGCAACGCATTATCGTGCGGCCAGACGGTTCCGAGATGGTATCCGACGGGATTGTAGCGCCGCTCAGCCGTCGAAAGCGTGCGCACGCCCCAGCCGCTGAACATGTCGTCCTGCATCAGGCGCCGAGCCGTCCGGCGGCCCTTGTCCTTGTCCGCGATACCGGTCCACAACGCATGCCCCGGATTCGAGGAAACGACCGCGACCTGGCGGCCTCGCGCTTCGAGCGCCAGCACAAAGGCGCCAAGGTCTTCGCACCAGAAGTCGTGGTTGAACCGTGTTTGGAGCCGCTCGGCCTCGCCGCGAAGCTCTTTGGCCCGATCGCGCTCGCCAATGCGTTCGTAAAGATCGGCGACGGCACGCTTCGCGGCAAAGACATAGCCTTGCGCCTCGACAAGCGCGATCGGCGGCTTGGCGATGCTGCCGTCGGTCCTGACGATCGCGTCGGCCGAATCCTTCCATCCCTGATTGATGAGGCCGCTCTCCGAGGTGTTTCGATATTTGAGATAGCCTTCGCCATGGTCGTCTCCGGCTTTGGCGATCCAGCCCAGCGCTCGCTCCACGGGCTCCTGCAGTTCACGGAAGAGCTCGAGGTCGCCTGTCCATGCCGCGTAGCGACCGAGAAGCAGCAGGAAGAGCGGGGTCGCGTCCACCGTGCCGTAGAACCTGGCATGCGGGACATTGCCTGCGCGAGCGAGCTCGCCGACGCGCAGCTCATGCAGGATCTTGCCGGGCTGCTCCTCCCGCCATCGATCCGTCCGATGCCCCTGATAGCTGGCGAGAAGACGCAGCGTCTGGGCCGCGATCTCCGGCTGAAAAGCAAGCATCTCGTGCGCGACGATCAGGCTGTCGCGCCCGAAAAGAGCGACGAACCACGGCACGCCGGCGGCAAAATACTCCCTGTTGCCGAGATCGGATCTGAGCATCGCCAGATCGCGCAGCGAGCGTTCCATGATGTCATTGAGCAGCAGGCTGTCGCTGTCGAACTTCGTATGCCGATCCAGCCATTCTTCCGAGCCGGCCTGAAGGTTTCCAGCAAGATTGTCGAGCGCGACCGTCGGCTGCTGGTTCAAGTGGTTGGCTTCGGCCTCTTCCGAATATTCGTTCAGTTCTATTGTGACCGCGATGGTCTGCGTTTCGCCTGCCGGCACATCGATCCGGAACTCGGCCGTGGTTTCATACTTGGCATCGGGCATGGGCGAGAAGGCAATCGTCGCCGTCCTGCGCAGCCGGTCGGCGCCATGATAGACAAAATGCAGCCTGCCCTCCCGCCACGCGGCCCGCTCGCGCCTGCCGAGGTCCTGCTGCACCAGCCCGCGCACGTCGAAGATGTCCTCGAAACCGGCGCGGAAGTGCAAGGTCAGCGGAAAGCCATGCGCCTGGTGCCCGAAATTCTGGATGGTCATGACCTCCCGCACGCATGTTTGCCTCGCATCGAGAATGCGTTCCCAGCGGATGCCGAGTTCGTCCTTGGGGATCGGCGGTCCCTGCTCGAAATGCAGGTCGGGATTGGTCAGCTCAAAAAGCGCCGCGTAACCCTTCTGCGCGGACGAGGCCAGCACGATCGGCGCCAGGCCGGACAGCGCCATCCGATAGCCGCCGAGGAAACGGCAGTCGTGGAAATAAAGTCCGAAGCCGTGCTCGCCTTTCAAGGGGATCTGCGCGTCGGAAGCGACGACATAGTAGAGATCGAGGCTCTTGACGGTTACCGCGCCGGCGATGCTGTCGACCATGGCCGGATGGCGCTTGGCGAGCACGCGATGCCTCCGCACTTGCCGCGTATGAGGCGCCTGCCGGGCCTCTTGCCGGGCTGGCGCAGGCTGCAAACTGGACCGAGCCGCCGATCTGGCGGCGGTCTCCTGCGGTTTGGATGTACCGCTCCGGCTCGTCTTCCGGCTTGATTCGTCCATCAGGCTCCATTTGGAATTGTCGCTGCCGTGACGATTCCAAATGGCGCGCAGCCGACACAGGCCAAGGGGCGGTGCCGGCTATGGGCTGGTTGATAACATCGATGTGTATTTGCGGTCCGCAGGTCTCAAATCGGGCAGGAAGGCCTTCGCAAATCAGGCCAAGCTCTCGATTTCCTCGTCGGAAAGGTTCTGCGGCACCACCGTCACCGGGATGGGGAAGGCAGCACCCCGGCCGGCCACGGCGCTCACCAGTGGTCCCGGACCTTCCTTGCCGGCGCCAGCCGCCAGCACCAGGATTGCGATGTCCTGGTCTTCCTCGATCAGCTTGTGGATCTCTTCGGTCGGCTTGCCCTCGCGCACCACCAGCTCCGGCTCGATGCCGACCTTCTGGCGCGCCTTGTTGGCGTAGCTGTCGAGCGCCGCGCGCGCGGTCGCGTTCGCTTCCTCGCGCATGATCTTCTCGACGCCCAGCCAGTGCTGGAAATCGTCCGGCTCGATCACGTAGAGCAGCACCAGCACGCCGCTGGTGCTTTGCGCCCGCTTCGAGGCGTAGGCGACGGCGCGCTCGCATTCCGGTGTGTCGTCGATGATCGCCAGGAACTTGCGGCGATGGCCGGCTTCGCGGCTGAGGCGTTTGGAAACCATGTCTATCTGCTCGGTATCAATTTGGCCGCAATCTGCCACCGCCACGGACCGGCGGCAAGCCGCCGGCTGGGCATGGCGATAGAAGTCAAGCAAGTAGGATCGATCAGTCCTGCAGCAAGCCGATGATGTCGCGTACCGTCTTCATCGTGCCCTCGGCGATCGCGCGGGCGCGCTCGCCGCCATCCTTGAGCACGGCGTCGACATAGGCGCGGTCGCCTTCGATGCGGCGCATCTCGGAAGCGATGGGCGCGAGCTTCTCCACCGCAAGGTCGGCGAGCGCCGGCTTGAACACGGAAAACTGCTGGCCGCCATATTCCTTCAGCACATCGGCCTTCGAGATTTCGGCCAGCCCTGCATAGATGCCGACCAGGTTTTCCGCTTCCGGCCGGCTTTCCAGCCCGTCGACTTCGCTCGGCAAGGCTTCCGGGTCGGTCTTGGCCTTGCGGATCTTCTTCGAGATGGTGTCGGCATCATCCGTCAGGTTGATGCGAGAAAGGTCCGACGGATCGGACTTCGACATCTTCTTCGAGCCGTCGCGCAGGCTCATGATGCGCGCCGCCGGGCCGCCGATCACCGGCTCGGTGATCGGGAAATAGCCGTTCACCATCTCCTCGCCTACTTGCATTTCGACGCCGACGCCGAGCGTAGCGATCTTCTCGGAGAAGTCGTTGTTGAATTTTTGCGCGATGTCGCGGGTGAGCTCCAGATGCTGCTTCTGGTCCTCACCCACCGGCACATGGGTGGCGCGATAGAGCAGGATGTCGGCCGCCATCAGGCTCGGATAGGCGAGCAGGCCGAGCGAAGCGTTCTCGCGGTCCTTGCCGGCTTTGTCCTTGAACTGCGTCATCCGGTACATCCAGCCGATGCGCGCCACGCAGTTGAAGATCCAGGCAAGCTCGGCGTGCTGCATGACCCGCGACTGGTTGAAGACGATGTGCTTCTTGGGGTCGATGCCGGAGGCGAGGAACGCCGCCGTGATCGACCGCGTCTGGTCGCCCAGATCCTGATGCACGAGCTGCGCCGTCAGCGAATGCAGGTCGACGACGCAATAGATGCAGTCGGATTGTTCCTGGAGCGCGACGAATTTCTTGATGGCGCCGAGATAGTTGCCGAGATGCAGATTGCCGGTCGCTGGACGCCCGAAAAGACGAGGGGCTTGAAGGCGGACATGAGTTCCTCATGGCTTGTGGAGGGCCGTCTAGGCATGATTCCAAAAAGTTGCAGACTTTTTGGAGCCAAATCATGCGGCTGGAAACCGCGCGCGGCGAAAGTCTTGCGACGGCGCGCTTATGGACGAAGGCGATGATCCGATCAAGAGCGGTATTGCCATCAGCTTGCCCGGTTTATTCGTCCAGTTCGGTCTTAGCGATTGGCGGCGCGGTCTTCGCTTCGCTGCGCCTGACATTGCGGCGGATCATGCCGAAATCGGCGCCGCCTGTGCCGAAGGCCGTGATGAAGTAGAGCGCGGCACCCCCGCCGACCAGCGCAAGCACCGTCGTTGCCTTGATCACCAGCGGCGAGCCGGGTCCGAGCCTTGCCGCGAAATAGTGCTCGGCGAAATAGAGCGCGACAGCCATCACCACAGCCGACAGCACCAGCCTGGGAATGCGCTTCAGCAGCGGGACATCGCGGCCCCAATGGCCGCGCTTTATCAGCATGCCGAGCAGCATCAGCGCGTTGACCCAGCCGGCGACGGCCGAAGCGACCGCGATGCCCGGCGCGCCCATCGACGGGAACAAGGTGAGTGCGGTGGCGACGTTCACGCCGACAGAGATGGCGGCGAAGATCATCGGCGTGCGCGTGTCCTCGCGCGCGAAATAACCCGGCGTGAAGGCCTTGATCAGCACGAAGGCCGGCAGGCCGAGGCCGAAGATCGCCAGGATCGAGGCGACGATCGGCGTCGAATGGTTGGCGGCGAAGGCGCCGCGCTCATAGACCAGCCGCACGATCGGTTCCGACATCACCCAGAGCGCCGCCGCCGCCGGCAGCGTCATGAACAGCGTGAACTCGACCGAGCGGTTCTGCAGATTGGCCGCCTCGATCAGATTGCCCGATTTCAGCGCCCTCGACAGCTCCGGCAAAAGCACGATCGCCACCGCCACGCCGACGACGCCGAGCGGCAGCTGGTAGATGCGGTCGGCATAGGCGAGCGACGACACGGCGCTATTCTGCCCCGACGCGATCGCCGTGCCGATCAGCTGGTTGATCTGGGTGATGCCGCCGATGATCGCGGCCGGCAGCGCCAGGATCAGGAGCCGCTTGACGTTCGGCGTCATTTTCGGCCGGCGGAAGCCGATCGAGATGCCGGCATGGCGCACCGCTACCCAGACGATGGCGAGCTGCACGATGCCCGCCGCCAGCACGCCCCAGGAAAGGCCGAAGCCGACATCATGCGCGTCGAGCCCGTGATACCAGGCATAGGCGAGCACGCTGATCAGGATGATGTTGAGGAAAGCGGGCGCGATCGCCGCCGCGAAATAGCGGCGCAGCGAGTTCAGCATGCCCGCCATCATGGCGCCGAGCGACATGCAGATCAGATAGGGGAACATGATCGTCGCAAGCCGGACGGTCGTCTCGAACTTGCCCGGAATGTCGGCGAAGCCCGGTGCCACCAGGTAACGCACGATCAGCGGCATCGCCAGCTCCATGGCGATGGTCAGCGCCAAAAGCGCAGAGAACAGCACGCCGAACACTTCCTCGGAAAAACGCTTGGCGCCGCCGGTGCCGTGCGTCTCGATCTCCTTGGCGAACAACGGCACGAAGGCGGCGTTGAAGGCGCCCTCGGCGAACAGCCGGCGGAAGGTGTTGGGGAACTGGAAGGCGGCGTTGAACGCGTCGGCGACCGGCCCGGTGCCGAGCGCCGCCGCCATCAGCATCTCGCGGCCGAAACCCAGCGCGCGGCTCATCAGCGTGCCGGAAGCGACGGTGGCGAATTTCTTGACAAGGCTCATGCGGTGGATGACTGCCTGCGGAATTGCGTCAATTGGATGTCACTCGGCCGCCGCCTTGGCCTTGCCGTTGCGTTCGGGCGCGTTGCCGTCCAGCGTGTCGATCAGCCGTTTGTGGATGGTGGCCGTGCGCGTCGGGCTGTCGATCTTCTGTCCGGTGAGGTCGGTCACATAGAAGGTATCGATGACCTTCTCGCCGAACGTGGTGATGTGGGCCGAGGCGATGTCGAGCGACAGGTCGGACAGCGCGCCGGTGATCTCGGAAAGCAAGCCCGGCCTGTCCAGCCCCTCGATCTCGATGACGGAAAAGCGGTTCGACAGCGTGTTGCGGATCTCGGCGCGCGGCTGGATGCGAAAGGCCTTGGCGCCGCGCTTCGGCTTGGTGCGCTTCTCGATCATCTCGGGCAGCCAGCTCTTGCCGGAGAGCACGTCCTCGATCAGCCGGCCGACGCGCTCGGCACGCCGCCGCTCGTCCTCGTCGCGGTCGAATTCCCTGGAGATCAGGATGGTGTCGAGCGCGCGCCCGTCCGAGGTGGTGAAGATCTGCGCGTCGACGATGTTGCCGCCGGCGGCAGCACATGCGCCGGCAATCACCGAAAGCAGGCGCGGATGGTCCGGCGCCAGCACGGTAACCTCGGTCACCGCCTCGAACTCGTGTGTCTTCACCATCGTGGCCAGCTTCTTGCCGGCCGCGTCCGCCTCGCGAACGAATTCGGCGTGCCGCAATTGGTCGGGCAGGTCGACGGTCAGCAGATAGTTTTCATAGTGCTGCGCGACATAGCGCTTGCGCTCTTTCGCCGGCCAGGCGGAGAGTGCCTCGGCCAGTTGCTCGCGCGCCGCTGCGGTGCGTTCGGCACGCGAAACCTCGGAGAAACCGCCGGTCAAAAGCAGCTCGGTCTCGAAATAGAGCGTGCGCAGCAACTGCCCCTTCCAGCCGTTCCACACGCCTGGCCCGACGCCCCTGATGTCGCAGACGGTGAGGATGAGCAGCAGCTTCAGCCGCTCGACCGATTGCACGATCGAGGCAAAGTCCTCGATGGTCTTGCGGTCGTTGAGGTCGCGCGTCTGCGCCGTCATCGACATCACCAGGTGGTTCTCGACCAGCCAGGCGACGGTCTCGGTATCGGCCGCCGACAGCCCCATATGCGGGCAGATGCGCCGCGCGATCCTGGCGCCGGCTTCCGAATGGTCCTCCGGCCGGCCCTTGGCGATGTCGTGCAGCAGCACCGCGACATAGAGCGCCTCGCGGCTTTTCTTCAGCCCCGGCATCAGCGAGTGCGACAGCGGATGCACTTTCGCGCCGTCGCCGCGCTCGATCTCGGCCAAGACGCCGATGCAGCGGATGAGATGCTCGTCCACCGTATAGTGGTGGTACATCGAGAACTGCATCATGGCGACAATCTTGCCGAAGTCCGGGATCAGTTTCCCAAGCAGTCCCGCCTCGTTCATACGACGCAGATTAAGCTCGGCATTGCGGTCCGAGGTCAGGATGTCGAGGAAGAGCCGGTTGGCCTCCTCGTCTCGCCTCAGCGACTTGTTGACAAGGCCGAGCGAGCGGGTGAGCAGCTTCAGCGCGTCGGGATGGAATTCCAGCCCATGCTTGTCGGCGAACCAGAACAGCCTGAGCAAATTGACCGGATCGCGCTCGAATACGCTGTCATCGGCGATGTTGATGCGATGGTTGTCGACGATGAAGTCGGACGTGCCGGCAAGCTTGCGCTTGCGCCGTGAGAAGGTGAGGAAAATGCGGTTGAAGCCGGGCACGTGCTTGGCCTGCTCTTCCTCGAGGGCGGCGCAGAAGATGCGGGTGAGATCCCCGACATCCTTGGCGACCAGGAAATAGTGCTTCATGAAGCGCTCGACCGCCGACAGGCCGGGATGTGTGGTGTAGCCCAGCCGCTCGGCGATCTCGCGCTGGATGTCGAAATGCAGCCGCTCCTCGGCCTTGCCGGTGAGGAAGTGCATGTGGCAGCGCACCGCCCACAGGAAATCCTCGGCCTTCTGGAATTCGCGATACTCCGCCTCGGTGAAGACGCCTTTCTCGACCAGCTCCTCGCCGGTGCGCACGCGATAGAAATATTTGCCGATCCAGAACAGCGTCTGCAGGTCGCGCAAGCCGCCCTTGCCGTCCTTGACATTGGGCTCGACCAGATAGCGGCTTTCGCCCGCCTTGGCGTGGCGCTCGTCGCGTTCGGCGAGCTTGGCCTGCACATATTCCGGCCCGGTCGTGCGCACCACCTCATGGTCGAAGCGGGTCAGAAGCTCGTCATAGAGTTTGCGTTCGCCCCACAGGAAGCGCGCTTCCAGGATCGAGGTTCGGATGGTGATGTCGGTGCGCGACAGCCTCAGGCATTCCTCGATGTTGCGGGTGGCGTGGCCGACCTTCAGCCCCATGTCCCACAGCATGTAGAGCATGTATTCGACGATCTGCTCGCCCCAAGGCGTCTGCTTGTAGGGAAGCAGGAACAACAGGTCGATGTCGGAGCCCGGCGCCAGCGTGCCGCGGCCATAGCCGCCGACCGCGACGACCGCCATGCGCTCGGCGGCCGAGCGGTTCTTGACCCGGTAGACGTGGGTGGCCGCGAAATCGTAAAGCGCCCGGATCAGCTCGTCCATCAGATGCGACAGCCTTTCGGCGCAGGCATTGCCGCCGCCATCCTCCTTCAGCATCGCCTCGGCGATCTTTCGCCCCTCGCCAAGTTTGCCCTTGAGCAGCTGCAGCACGGCCGTGCGCGTGGCCTTGCCGGAGCCGTCGCCGGCGCTCGCGGCGGTCAGCGCCGTCAGGTCGCGGCGCAAGGCGTCGCCGTCGATGATTTCGTCGAGTTTCAGGGAGATCTTTGCCATTCGGCGGCGTCTATAGCGTGTTTTCGCGGCGCTGTGTATGGGGCGGACGAACGCGCCTGCATAGTGTGGGGAGGAGCACACCCGGCCAAATTTCCCAAAAATCCAAACCGGCCCTTGACCTTCCAGTTGCTGGAAGGACTACCTCCGCCTCAATTCGAGAATCCCGAGGCATTTGCTCATGACCCACTCCGACCATCACCACCATCATGCGCACGGCGCATCCTGCTGTTCCGCAAAGAGTGCCGCGCCGTCCGCCGAAGCGGTGATTCGCGATCCGGTCTGCGGCATGACGGTCGATCCGGACGCCGGCAAGCCGACGGCCGAGCATGCCGGCCGGACCTTTCATTTCTGCAGCGAGCGCTGCCGTACGAAGTTCCAGGCCGAGCCGGAGAAATATCTGACGGCAACCGATCCCGTCTGCGGCATGAATGTCGACCGCGCCAGCGCCAAGCATTTTGTCCGCCACGAGGGCCAGGGCTTCTATTTCTGCTCGAGCGGCTGCAAGGGTAAGTTCGAAGCCGAGCCGGCAAAATATCTTGCCGGCCGGCCGGAACCGCTGCCGATGCCGAAGGGCACGCAATACACCTGCCCGATGCATCCAGAGATCGTCCGCGACAAGCCCGGTGCCTGCCCGATCTGTGGCATGGCGCTGGAGCCGATGGGCGTGCCGACCGGCGATGAAGGCCCGAACCCCGAACTGGTCGACTTCACCAGGCGTTTCTGGGTGAGTGCGGTGCTCTCGCTGCCCCTGCTCATCATCGCCATGGCGCCGATGCTGGGCCTCAGCTTCGAAAGCTTCATCGACGGCCGCACGAAAACATGGGCAGAGCTGGCGCTGGCGAGCCCGGTGGTGCTGTGGGCGGCGTTCCCGTTCTTCCATCGCGGCTGGCAGTCGGTGCTCAACCGCAGCCCCAACATGTGGACGCTGATCTCGCTCGGCGTCGGCGCTGCCTATCTGTTCAGCCTTGTCGCGACATTGTTCCCAGATGTCTTCCCGCATCAGTTTCGCGGCCATGACGGCACCGTGCCTGTCTATTTCGAGGCGGCCGCGGTCATCGTCGCGCTGGTGTTCCTCGGCCAGGTGCTGGAACTCAGAGCCCGCGAACGCACCGGCTCGGCCATCCGCGCCTTGCTCGACCTTGCGCCGAAGACGGCGCGCCTGATCGGCGCCGACGGCTCCGAGAACGATGTGCCGCTGGACAACGTCAAGACCGGAGACAAGCTCCGCATCCGCCCCGGTGACGCGGTGCCGGTCGACGGCATCGTGCTCGAGGGACGATCGGCGATCGACGAGTCCATGATCACCGGCGAGCCCCTGCCGGTCGAAAAGTCGGAGGGCGATTCTCTCACCGGCGGCACGCTGAACAAGAACGGCTCGCTGATCATGCGCGCCGAGAAGGTCGGCGCCGAGACCACGCTCTCGCGCATCGTCGAGATGGTCGCCAAGGCACAGCGCTCGCGCGCCCCGATCCAGGGGTTGGCCGACCGCGTGTCCTTCTATTTCGTCCCGGCCGTCGTGCTGGTGGCGGTCATCGCCCTCATCGCCTGGGCAGTGTTCGGCCCAGAACCAAGCCTGATCTTCGCCATCGTCTCGGCGGTGTCGGTGCTGATCATCGCCTGCCCCTGCGCGCTGGGCCTCGCCACGCCGATGTCGATCATGACCGCCACCGGGCGCGGCGCGCATGCCGGCGTGCTGATCAAGGAAGCCGCGGCCTTGGAGCGCTTCGCTTCGGTCGATACGCTGATCGTCGACAAGACCGGCACCTTGACCGAGGGCAGGCCGAAGCTGACCGACGTCGTCGCGGCCGAGGGCTTCGACGAGAAGGATCTGCTGGCGCTCGCCGCGGCCCTTGAAAAAGGCTCGGAACACCCGCTCGCCGAGGCGATCGTCGAGGGTGCGGCCGACCGCGGCGTCAAGCTTGCCGATGCCCAAGGCTTCGAGGCGATCACCGGCAAGGGCGTTGCCGGCACGGTGTCCGGGAAAAAAGTGGCGCTCGGCAATGCGGCGATGATGGCCGATCTCGGCATCGACACCGCGCCTGTTTCCGCCAAGGCGGAGGCGCTGCAGGCCGACGGCAAGACGGCGATGTTCGTTGCCGTCGACGGCAAGCTTGCCGGCCTCGTCGCCGTCGCGACCCGGTCAAGGCAACCACGGCCGAAGCGATCAGGGCGCTGCACGACAAAGGCCTGAGGATCATCATGGCGACCGGCGACAATGAGCGCACCGCCAAGGCGATCGCCGGCAGGCTCGGCATCGACGAGGTTCGCGCCGGCCTGCTGCCGGATGAGAAGGCATCGCTTGTCGAGGAGCTGCGCGCCAAGGGCGCGGGTATTGCGATGGCCGGCGACGGCGTCAACGACGCGCCGGCGCTGGCTGGCGCAGATGTCGGCATCGCCATGGGCACCGGCGCCGATGTCGCGGTCGAAAGCGCTGGCATCACGCTGGTCAAGGGCGACCTCAACGGTATCGTCAGAGCCCGCACGCTCGCCCAGGCGACGATCCGCAACATCCGCCAGAACCTGTTCTTCGCCTTCCTCTACAACGTGCTTGGCGTGCCGGTTGCAGCCGGCGTGCTCTATCCGCTCACGGGCACGCTGCTGTCGCCGATGATCGCGGCGGCGGCGATGAGCCTGTCGTCGGTCTCGGTGATCGGCAACGCCTTGCGGCTCAGAACGTTGAAACTCTGAGCGAAGCACCCAAATACGACATTCCGTTCAACAGGAGATCATGAATGACCTTGGCCAAGAAGATCGTGCTGCTGCTGATGGCGGCGGGAATGCTGCTCGCGGTGTTCCTCGAAAGCGTTCCGGCGCAGTCCGAGGAGATGAAGCACGACATGTCGGGCATGGCGATGGGCGCTGACAGCCCCGCCACCGCTGCCTACAAGGCGGCGATGGACAAGATGCACAAGGACATGATGGTCGAGTATAGCGGCAACGCCGATGTCGACTTCGTCCGCGGCATGATCCCGCATCACCAGGGCGCGATCGACATGGCCAAGGTGGTGATCGCCAATGGCAAGGACCCGGAAATCCGCAAGCTCGCCGAAGGCGTCGTCAAGGCGCAGGAAGCCGAGATCAAGGAAATGCAGGACTGGCTTGCCAAGCATCCGGTGAAGTAATTTCCCGCATCGGGAATCCGGACAAAGGCGAGGCCTTCGGTCTGGATTTCCGGCCACGGCTGTGCTGCGATCGGGCTTCACGCGGAGCAAGCCCCATGTCTTCCAAGTCCATGTCTTCCAAGCCCATGTCTTCTGAAATCAAAACCACCACTCTACCGTCCGGCGAGGCCGTTCCGGTGCTGGGTCAGGGCACGTGGAAGATGGGTGAGGATCGCCGGCGCCGCGCCGACGAGGTCGCGGCGTTGCGGCTCGGACTGGACCTCGGCATCACGCTGATCGACACGGCGGAGATGTATGCCGGCGGCGGCGCCGAGGAAGTGGTGGCCGAAGCCATCGCCGGGCGCCGCGACGGGATCTTTCTGGTCTCAAAGGTGCTGCCGACCAATGCCTCGCGCGCCGGCGTGATGCGGGCATGCGAGAACAGTTTGAGGCGGCTCGCCACCGACCGCATCGATCTCTATCTGCTGCATTGGCCGGGCAGCGTGCCTTTGGACGAAACCGTCGGGGCCTTCGAGGCCTTGAAGGTGGCCGGCAAGATCCGCCACTGGGGCGTGAGCAACTTCGACACCGACGAGATGCAGGAACTGGTTGGCCTGCCTTCCGGCGGCAACGTCCAGACCAACCAGGTTCTCTACAATCTCTCGCGCCGCGGCCCGGAATTCGACCTCGCGCCCTGGAGCCTGGGGCGCGGCATCCCGCTGATGGCCTATTCGCCGGTCGAGCAAGGCGTGCTGGCGCGCAACGCCAAGCTTGACGCGATTGCCGCCCGCCATAACGCGACGGCCGCGCAGATCGCCCTCGCCTGGGTGATGGCGCAAAAAGGCGTCATCGCCATCCCGAAGGCCAGCCGGCAGGAGCATGTCCGCCAGAACGCCGCCGCGCTCGACATCAAGTTGACGCCTGAGGATTTCGCCGATCTCGACCGCGCCTTCCCGCCGCCGACGCGCAAGCGCGGCCTGGAAATGATCTAATGCATGTCGCCCAGAAGTGTGCAGCGGTTCTGGGGCAACGACATGCATCAAAACAAAGGTTTAAAGCGCGTCGCCTGAATCCATTTCAGCGCGACGCGCTTTAGCCGAAAACCTCGCTT
Organism: Mesorhizobium loti; assembly: GCF_001510895.1. Classification (GTDB taxonomy): domain Bacteria; phylum Pseudomonadota; class Alphaproteobacteria; order Rhizobiales; family Rhizobiaceae; genus Mesorhizobium; species Mesorhizobium loti_A. The sequence continues at coordinate 51,389 of NZ_LPWA01000164.1, forward strand.
CAAAAATGTGCGGTTGAAAGAGAGCAAGCATTGGAACGAATCTCAACCGGACCGTATCACACGACCTACAAGGTGGGACACATCAGGGTCACGTCGCTGCGGGACGGCTATGTCGACATGCCGACCGGACGACTGCGCCAGCCGGGAGACAGGACATTCGGCGGTGACCTTCCTGCGCAGGTATCACTCGTCGACGATGCGCTCCGGCTGTCCGTCAACGCTTTGCCGTCGACGACGGTCATGAAATCACGTTGATCGACACAGGGTCCTCGAACGCCTGGCACCCGACGATGGGGTTTCTGCTGCAGGCGCTGAGCGAGGCGAAGATCGCCATCGATCGGATACGCACGGTTGCTTTCACCCACACCCATCTCGACCATATCCACGGCCTCATCCTTCCGGATGGTCGGGACGGCTTCCCGCAGCTCGTCCGCTTGCTTGTCCCTCGGCCTGAACTCGATATGTTCCGGTCGGAAGCGAGATTGAGCCGCTTCCATGATCGAGCGCAGCCCTTGGACCCGGGACAGCGCCTGAGCGCGAGTATCGAGGCGATCGCCATCCCGGGTCATGAAATCGGCCACACCTGCTTTCGTGTCACGAGCGGCGGCGAAACTTTGTTGATCTGGGGCGACCTCGTGCATGTGCCGTCGCTTCAGTTCGATCGTCCGGAGGTCGCATGGGAATTCGACGCCGACCAGGAACAGGCGCGGGCTGGCCGGTTGCAAATATTGGTCCTCGCCGCCGACAACGCCTATTTCGTTGCGGGAGCACATCTCGATTCACCGGGCGTCGGTCGGATTTCCCGAGCCGAAACAGGCTTCCGCTTCGAACCCTTGTAGCTAGAGCATGATCCCGAAAAGTGGGAACCGGTTTTTGCTTCGCTGACCTTCGGTTCGGAGAAGATCATGCTCCAACAAAAGAGCTAGATCTTAGCCGGTAGCCCAAGCCGCATCCGCAGTCGCCGCAATGCCCTTGAAAATACATCGAGGTCATTGGCGGCGCGGGCAAGCGTGAGTGCACCCTGGATGGCGGCGACGGTTTCCTCGGCCAGCTCGCTGGCCTCGCCCGGTCGATGTCCGGATCGCGCGAGCGCTTCGGCGAGACGCATGATCCAGCGGCCGAAATAGTCCCTTATTTGGCCGGCGAAAAGGTCGCGCGATTCATCCAGCGCGAAGGCGCCGATGAGGCAAACCCGGCGCCCCGAGCGGAAGTAACCGTCCGTCGCCTCGAACATGTGCCCGATCCCGGCCTGCGGATCGGTGCTGTCGCGCAAAGGTGCAAAGACATTGTCCTCGAACCAGCCATCGATATGGGCAATGACGGCTCTCGCCATCTCCTCCTTGCCGCCGGGAAAGAAGTGGTAGAGGCTTCCCTTGCCGAGTCCCGTCGCCTCGCCGATCAAGGCCAGGCTGGCGCCCTCATAGCCATGTTCGCGGAAAACTTCCGCAACGATCCCTAGCAACTGGTCGCGATCTGGAGCGATGCGCCGCATGCGGGCTTAGTCTTGTTGTTTGAGCATGATCTTTTCCGAACCGAAGGTCAGCGAAGCAAAAACCGCTGCACATTTTTCGGCATCATGCTCTAGAGCCCGAGGTCCGAAAGGCCGGGATGGTCGTCCGGCCGGCGGCCGAGCGGCCAGTGATACTTTCGTTCGCTTTCGGCGATCGGCAGGTCGTTGATGCTGGCCACGCGGCGGCGCATCAGCCCGGCTTCGTCGAATTCCCAGTTCTCGTTGCCGTAGGAGCGGAACCAATGGCCGCTGTCGTCGCGCCATTCATAGGCGAAGCGCACCGCGATGCGGTTGTCGTTCCAGGTCCAGACCTCCTTGATCAGGCGGTAATCGAGCTCGCGCGCCCATTTGCGCTTGAGGAAATCGACGATCTCGCCGCGGCCTGAAATGAACTCAGCCCTATTTCGCCAGACGCTGTCCTCGGTGTAGGCGAGCGACACCCGTTCCGGGTCGCGGCTGTTCCAGGCATCCTCGGCCAGCCGCGCCTTTTGCGCCGCTGTTTCGGCTGTGAAAGGCGGCAATGGCGGACGGCTCATGAAAATCTCCTGTCGGTTCCGGTGATCGGCAACCGACATTGTACCGAGTGGTACAATGAGTCAATGGCGAGACTGACGGTCAAGGCTGAGGCTATTGCTTCGTCGCCAGCCCCTTGAGCCGGTAGAGCGCCTCCAGCGCCTCGCGCGGCGTCATCTCATCCGGATTGATGGCGCCAAGCGCTTCGCCCAGCGCATCGTTCTTTGCCGGCTTCGGCGCTTCGCGCTTTACCGCCACCGAAAACAGCGGCAGGTCGTCGACCAGGCGGTTGGTCTTGCCCGAAACCTCGCCTTCCTCGAGCTGATGCAGCACTTCCTTGGCGCGGGCGACCACCGCTTCCGGCAGGCCGGCGAGCCGCGCCACCTGCACGCCGTAGGAGCGGTCGGCGGCACCCTTGCCGACCTCGTGTAGGAAGACGACGTCGCCTTCCCATTCCTTCACCCGCATGGTGACGTTGGAGAGCCGCGACAGCTTGCCGGCCAGCGCCGTCATTTCGTGGAAATGGGTGGCGAAGATCGCCCGGCAGCGGTTCTTCTCGTGCAGATATTCCACCGCCGCCCAGGCGATCGACAAGCCGTCGAAGGTCGCGGTGCCGCGGCCGATCTCGTCGAGGATGACGAGCGCCCGCTCGCCCGCCTGGTTGAGGATCGCCGCCGTCTCGACCATCTCGACCATGAAGGTCGAACGGCCGCGCGCCAGATCGTCCGAGGCGCCGACGCGCGAGAACAGCCGGTCGACGACGCCGATATGGGCGCTCTCAGCCGGCACGAACGAGCCGGTCTGGGCCAGGATCGCAATCAGCGCGTTTTGCCTGAGGAAGGTCGACTTGCCGCCCATGTTGGGGCCGGTCAGCAGCCAGATGGCACCGGCCTTTGCGCCGCCTTCGGGCGAGAGGTCGCAGTCGTTGGCGACGAATGGGCCCTCGCCGGAACGCCTGAGCGCCTGTTCGACGACCGGATGCCGCCCGCCGGAAATCTCGAAGGCGAGGCTGGAATCGACCGCAGGCCGGCACCAGTCCTCACTTTCGGAAAGCAGGGCGAGAGCCGACGACACGTCGAGCACGGCCAGCGCCTCGGCCCCGGCGCGGATGCTGTCGGCCTCGCTGACCACCTCCGCCGTCAGCCGGTCGAAGGCGGCAAGCTCGATGCTGAGTGCCCGGTCGGCGGCATTGGCGATCTTGGATTCCAGCTCCGCCAGTTCCGTCGTCGTGAAGCGCATGGCGTTGGCCATGGTCTGGCGATGGATGAAGCGCGCCTTGGCGGCATCGCTGCCGGTCATGATCGAGTGATGGTTGGCCGTCACCTCGATATAATAGCCGAGCACGTTGTTGTGCCGGATCTTCAGTGAGCGGATGCCGGTCTCCTCGATCAGCGAGCGCTCCAGCCCGGCGATCACTTTTCGCGACTCGTCGCGCAGCGCCCGCATCTCGTCGAGTTCGGCATTGTAGCTCGACCGCACGAAGCCGCCGTCGCGCTTGATCAGCGGCAATTCATCGTCGAGCGCTTCGCTGAGATGGCGGGCGAGCGCCTCGGGCAAGGCATTGATCGCGGCAAACGCCGCGGCGAGCTCGGCGGGCAGGGCCGTCGTCGCGAACAGCGCGGCGCTCGCGCCCGCCGCCTCGAAGCCGGCGCGCAGCGCGCCGAGGTCGCGCGGGCCGCCGCGGTTGAGCGCCAGCCTGGACAGTGCCCGCGGCATGTCGGCGACGCTTTTCAGGCTCGCCCGCAAGCCCTGGCAGAGCCTCGTCTCGGCGCGGAAGAAAGAAACCGAATCCAGCCTTGCGGAAATCGCCGACGGATCGGTAAGCGGCGCCATCAGCCGGTCGGCGAGCAACCTTGCGCCGCCGCCTGTCACGGTACGGTCGATCGCCTTGAACAGCGAGCCGTCGCGGCTGCCGGAAAGCGTGCGCAACAGCTCCAGATTGGCGCGCGTCGCCGGGTCGATGAACAGCGTCGAGCCGCTTTCCTCGCGCTCGGGCCGCGACAGCGGCGGCCGCTCGGCCTTCTGCGTCTTCTCGACATAGGCGATGGCGCCCGAGATCGCCGACAGCTCGGCGCGCGAGAAGGTGCCGAAACTGTCCGGCGTCGCCACCTCGAAGAAGCGGGCGATGCGGCCGGTGGCCGACGCCGAATCGAACAGCGACGGCGGCTGCGGATTGGCGACCCGGCCGATGACGTCGAAGACCGGCCGCAATTCCGGGTCGTGGAAGACCGGCTCGGCGACGATCAGCTCGCGCGGATCGACGCGGAAGATGTCGGCAAGCAGCCGCTCGGCCGTGGTTTCAGCCACGCGGAACGCGCCGGTTGAGATGTCGATCCAGGCAAGCGCGAAACTGCCCTGGCTGGCCGCATTGCCGCCCTTCACCCGGCCCAGCGCCATCAGGAAGCTCGATTCCGAGGGCGCCAGCAGCTTGTCCTCGGTGATGGTGCCGGGCGTGACCAGCCGCACCACGTCGCGCCGCACCACCGATTTCGAACCGCGCTTCTTGGCTTCCGCCGGGTCCTCGATCTGCTCGCAGACGGCAACGCGAAAGCCTTGCGCGATCAGCTTCTGCAGATAGTCGTCCGCCGCGTGCACCGGCACGCCGCACATCGGAATGTCGTGTCCCTGGTGCTTGCCGCGCTTGGTCAAGACGATGCCGAGCGCCTGGCTTGCCTTCTCGGCGTCGTCGAAGAACAGCTCGTAGAAATCGCCCATGCGATAGAAGAGCAGCGAATCCGGGTTCGCCGCCTTGATCTCGATATACTGCTCCATCATCGGCGTGACGCCGCCAATGGCTGGCGTCGACGGTGTCGTCTCCTGGGCGTCGGTATCGGTCGGCATATGCATGTTCATGCCAAGACGCTAGCAGATGTGGCAGTGCGGTTTAATGCCGGGCGCTCGAAAAGCAGGGGAAAGCGCGAGCCATGCTGCCAGCCGGCCGCCATTCGGGCCGCGCATTGCTTGGTCCTGTCCGCGTTGAAGCAGCTTTGCGTGGCTTGTCGGTTTACAGCGGTTGCGTGTAGCCTTAATCCGGGATCCATAAGGAAGCACCCGTCCCAAGCGGTGCCGCACAGGCGAGGAAATCAAGAGCATCATGGCCAGGAAAACCGAAAGCAGCGGGCCCTCCGTCAGCGCGCAGGAGGCGCTCGAATTCCACGCCATGGGGCGGCCCGGCAAGTTGGAGATCGTCGCCACCAAGCCGATGGCCACCCAGCGCGATCTCAGTCTCGCCTATTCACCGGGGGTAGCCGTTCCGGTGCGCGCCATCGCGGAGGACTCGAGCCGCGCCTTCGACTACACCGCGCGCGGCAATATGGTTGCCGTCATCTCCAACGGCACCGCCATCCTCGGCCTCGGCAATCTTGGCGCGCTGGCCTCGAAGCCGGTGATGGAAGGCAAGGCGGTGCTGTTCAAGCGTTTCGCCGACGTCGATTCCATCGATCTCGAAGTGGCGACCGAGGATGCCGACGAGTTCATCAACTGCGTGCGCTTCCTCGGCCCCTCCTTCGGCGGCATCAACCTCGAGGACATCAAGGCGCCGGAATGCTTCATCATCGAGCAGCGCCTGCGCGAGCTGATGGATATCCCGGTCTTCCACGACGACCAGCACGGCACCGCCATCATCTCTTCAGCCGGACTGATCAACGCGCTGGAAGTCACCGGCCGCGACATGAAGACCACGAAGATGGTCTGCAACGGCGCCGGGGCGGCCGGCATCGCCTGCATCGAATTGATGAAGGCGATGGGTTTTTCGCCGGAAAACATCATCCTGTGCGACACCAAGGGCGTGGTCTTCCAGGGCCGCACCGAAGGCATGAACCAGTGGAAGTCGGCGCACGCGGTCAAGACCGAGGCGCGCAGCCTCGCCGAGGCGCTGGACGGCGCCGACGTCTTCCTCGGTCTTTCCGCCAAGGGCACGCTGACCCCCGCCATGGTGCAGTCGATGGCCAAGAACCCGATCATCTTCGCCATGGCCAATCCCGACCCGGAAATCACGCCCGAGGAGGTGGGCGAGATCCGCACCGACGCCATCATGGCAACCGGCCGCTCGGATTACCCGAACCAGGTCAACAACGTTTTGGGCTTCCCCTACATCTTCCGCGGCGCGCTCGACGTCCGGGCCACCACCATCAACGACGAGATGAAGATTGCCGCGGCACGCGCTTGGCCGAGCTGGCGCGCCAGGATGTGCCGGACGATGTCGCGGCGGCCTATCAGGCAACCGGCCGAAATTCGGCCCCAACTACATCATTCCGGTGCCGTTCGATCCGCGCCTGATCTCGGCGATCCCGCTGGCGGTAGCCAAGGCCGCGATGGACTCCGGCGTCGCCCGCAAGCCGATCCTCGACCTCGACCGCTACGCGCACGAACTGTCCGCGCGCCGCGACCCGATCGCCTCCACGCTGCAGCGCATCTACGACCGCGTCCGCCGCCAGCCGAAGCGCATCGTCTTCGCCGAGGGCGAGGAGGAGCAGGTGATGCGCGCCGCGGTCTCCTACGTGAACCAGAAGCTCGGCACCGCGATCCTGCTCGGCCGCGACGACGTCATCAAGGAGAATGCCCGCAACGCCGGCATCGATCTCAACAAGCAGGGTCTCGAGATCATCAACGCCAGGCTGTCGCGCCGCAACTCGATCTACACCGACTATCTCTACGAGCGTATGCAGCGGAAGGGTTATTTGTTCCGCGACTGCCAGCGGCTGATCAACAACGACCGCAACCATTTCGCCGCCTGCATGGTGGCGCTGGGCGACGCCGACGGCATCGTCACCGGCGTGACCCGCAACTATTCCACCGCGCTCGACGATGTGCGCCGCGTCATCGACGCCAAGCCGGGTCACCGCGTCATCGGCGTCTCGATCGTGCTGGCGCGCGGCCGCACGGTGCTCGTCGCCGACACCGCCGTGCACGACATGCCGAACGCCGAGCAGATCGCCGACATCGCCGAGGAGGCCGCGGGCTTTGCCCGCCGCATGGGCTACGAGCCGAGGCTGGCGATGCTCGCCTACTCCACCTTCGGCCACCCGCAGGGCGAGCGTTCCGAGCGCGTGCAGGAAGCGGTGCGCATCCTCGACAAGCGCCGCGTCGACTTCGAATATGACGGCGAGATGGCCGCCGACGTGGCGCTGAACCCGCGCGCCATGGCGCAATATCCGTTCATCAGGCTGACCGGCCCGGCCAATGTGCTGGTGATGCCGGCATTTCACTCGGCCTCGATCTCGACCAAGATGCTGCAGGAGCTCGGCGGCTCGACCGTCATCGGCCCGCTGCTGGTCGGCCTGAACAAGCCGGTGCAGATCGTCTCGCTCAACGCCAAGGATTCCGACATCGTCAACATGGCGGCGATCGCGGCCTATACCGCGGGGAATTGAGGATCGGCTCTGTGACGGTTGGCAGTGACAAAAAAAGCCCGCGGCGGTGCCGCGGGCTTTTCATTAGGGGCAGGGATTCGATTAGAACGAGCGCTGGAAGCGGAGGATGCCGCCGACACTGTTCTTCTTGTCGGCGTTGGTAAAGTTGCTCCAGACGCTGGGCGTGCCGAATTCACCGTAGTGATCATAGTCGACTTCGGCCGTGACCGTGAAGCCGGGAACCATGGTATAGGCGACGTTTGCCGCCACGCCATAGTTCTTCTGCTGGTCACCCGATACCTGGAGGTTGAAGGCGGTCTTGTCGTTGAACTTGTAGGTGCCGCCGGCCCAGAATGCCCACTTGCCGGCCCACTGCTTGTAGAAGCCGCGACCATGGGCGTCGATGGCGTTCCCTGCATCGTCCAGCAGGTTCTTGTCGGAGCCGTAGCCGAACATGCCGAACAGCGACAGTTCCTTGGTTACGTTGACGTCGAGGCGAACCTTGCCGGCGACTTCCTCATAGTTGCTGTCGTAAGCAACGACGCCGGTGATCGCACCCCAGTCCTGCTTGTACTTCACACCGCCGACGACATGGGGGACGTAGCTGTCGATCGTGCCGACCACGCCAGAGCCTTCTTCGAGCGAGGCCACGGCCGAGAAGCCGTTGCCGGCGTCGAAGTAGTACTGCACGACGTTGGTGTCGAAGCTGCCATAGGGGACGATCGTATCCTGGATCACGTTGCCGGCGTAGCCGACGAACGTGTCGAAGGCCGATTCGTCCTTACCGACGCGGAGACCGCCGAGCTGGATCCAGGCAAATTTCACCGTGACGCCCTTGTCGACCGCGGGATTGCCCGCGGCGAGGCTGCCATAGCCGTTGCTATTGCCGAAGTTGAAGCGCATTTCCGTGTAGGTCTTCAAGGTGCCGAGTTCGGTTTCCTGGCCGGTCCAGGTCTTGAAGGTGAAGCGGGTGTTCTTCTTCCAGGTGCCCTGCTGGCCACCGTCTTGGTGGTCGAAGGATTTCGCGCCATCGAACGAGCCGACGTCGCCGAGGCCGATGTCGTAACGGACATAGCCACCGATGCGCAGGCAGGTTTCGGTGCCGGGGATGTAGAAGTAGCCGGCCCCGTAGACGTCGCAGATCTTGACGTATTCGGCCGGTTCCGGCTCGGCGACGGTGACCGCGTCGGCGGCGCGGGCGCCCGAAACTGCGATCAGCGCCGCAGCGGAGCCGAGTAGAAGGCTCTTGATGTTCATTTTCTTGAATCTCCAGTCAAAGGTTCAAGACAGGCCTGACAAGCCATCCGGCTTTTGCCACCCCCGTCCCCATCATTGAAAAAGTCGCGCACCGGCGCCGCTTCTTCGCCCTCGACATGACCCAATTGGCGATTGCGTACAACAGAGATTGTGACCGGAAAGCGGCTTTTCGGCGCTTAGAAAAGTCTTGTTGCGCAAATATCACGTCACATATTTGCAAAAATGGCACATATTGCACAGAATATACGAAAAGCACGTAAATCTAAGCTGATAAACGTGCCAAATGTGCCATTTATTACAGTTTTATGACAGAAAGATAACCCACTAATATCTTGGTAGCGCGACGCGACAACAGACGCGGGCGATGTTGGAAATCGCGGATCAGGAGAGGGTGCGCGCGACGCGAACCACATCCTCGATCATGTCCTCGCGCAGCATTTCGATGGGGGTACGACCGTTCAGTTCGGCGGACGGGCGCGTGAGCCAGAACCAGGCCAGCCTTGGATTGGTGATCGCCGCCAACACCTCGCTTATGCCCGGAGCCGGCCTGCCGTCGACGAACTGCGCGAGCGGGAAGACATGCTTGCGGCCGCCCTTGCGAAGCGCAACGACCTCGCCGCGCCTTTGCCAGCGATGCAGCGTCGAACGCGGTATGCGGAATCGCTCTTCCAGATAGGTCGACCCGGCGACCTCGCCGGCCCAGTCTTCGATGAGCATCGACTGGAGCTCGGAAGCTCGCTCGGCCAATGGCCGGGAAGCATGCTTGCGGGCCCCGATTGTCGGGTTTTCGTCCGTGCTTTCGGTGCCTGCCTCGGCGCGCGCGATCTTTTCCGCCATCGTGCGGAAAAACTCGGACGTCAGCTCGGTCCAGCCGCCTTTCAGGGAGGTGATCGCAAGCCGCTGTGCCTGGGGCAGGAAGGGAAGGGCGGCTGCAACCGCGCCAGCCATCGCGCTGGCGGAAACCAGGGCTTCCGCATCCAGCAGGACGCCATGCTGCATCAGCGCCTGCTGCGCGGCGCCGGCCACGAGGTCTGCCAAGGCCTCTTGCGAAATTCCTTCAGGCGGATTCTGAAATCTGGTCATGCATCTGTCTTGCGCGCCGCGCGCTCCTCCCCCTAGCCGCGGCTGGTTTTTGAACGGCTACAACGGAAAGCGGCAATCGCAACGGCAACAGACGCAGCGACCGTAAAGGTTGCTGTCTTGCATCTTGGCACCCCAACTGCTGTGGGCATCCCGAAATGTCAGTCACGGAAACCCCATGATGCGTGTAGGGGCGCTCTATGACAGCCGCGCGACAGGTCGCACATTTCCCTTCTCCCATTGTGGGGTGAGCAGCCGGTTCGCGAAGCGAATTCATCGTGCCAGTGGCACGATGAAAGGCCGGCGAACGCCGGGACGCTGCGAAGCAGCGGGGACCCGGCAGGTGGATCGGCGCGAAGCGCCGAGACGGATGAGGGGTGTTCCAGCTTGGCGCCAACTTACCCCTCGCCCGGATTGCCAACCGATTTGCGATGGGCAATTCGGGGCAATCCGACCTCTCCCACAAGGAGAGGTAAGAGGCGCTAAACCAGCCCGGCCTGTTCGGCCTCGCGGCGCAGATTCTGCCTCGGCCGCGGACCGATCTGCTGGATCACCAGCCCGGCCGCCAGCGAGCCGAGATCGCCGCACTCCTGGAGGCTGCGGCCGCTCGTGTAGCCGTAGAGGAAGCCGGCGGCATAGAGGTCTCCGGCGCCGGTCGTGTCGACCAGTTCCTTGATCTGCGTCGCATGAATAGTGACGGTCTCGTCGCCGCGCACGATCACCGAGCCCTTTTCCGAGCGGGTGACGGCGGCGATCTTGCAGTCCTTGCGGATCGCCGCCAGCGCTTCCTCGAACGAGGAGGTCTGGTAGAGCGATTTGATCTCGTGGCTGTTGGCGAAAACGATGTCGACCGTGCCCGAGCGCATCAGATCGAGGAACTCGTCGCGATAGCGGTCGACGCAGAAGGAATCCGACAGCGTCATCGACACTTCGCGCCCGGCGGCATGCGCGAGCCGCGCGGTCTGCCGGATCGCTTCCTTGGCGCGCGGCGGGTCCCACAGATAGCCCTCGAAATAGGTGACCTTGGCGCCGGCGGCCTTGTCGGCCTCGACGTCTTCCGGCCCGAGCTCGACGCAGGCGCCGAGATAGGTGTTCATCGAGCGCTCGCCGTCCGGCGTAACGAAGATCATCGAGCGCGCCGTCGGCGGTTCGCCCTGGAGCGGCTTGGTGTCGAAGGCCACGCCCTGGGCGTGGATGTCGTGGGTGTAGATATCGCCAAGCGCATCGTTCGACACCTTGCCAAAGAAAGCGGCACGGCCGCCGAAGCTCGCCACGCCCGCCGCCGTGTTGCCGGCACTGCCGCCCGAAGCCTCGATCGCCGGCCCCATGCGGCTGTAGAGCAGTTCGGCGCGCCTGGTGTCGATGAGGTTCATCGCGCCCTTGATGATGCCGTTGGTTTCGAGAAAGGTCTCGTCGCACTGGGCGATGATGTCGACAATGGCATTGCCGATGCAAAGCACGTCATATTCCGGCATCAATGTCTCCGCCAACGACTGCCGGCTTTCTGCCATGCCGGCCGGGCGCGGGTCTAGCGACTTGCGGCCGCTTTGCCTACCCCGAAAATCGGCACCTTGCTGTCGTACCGACCTTGGCCGGTCTTATTCGCCGGCTGCGGCAGCGTTCGCAGCGAACTGGCCCATAACAGTCGCATCGCTCCTGGCTATGGTTTCACCGTCATCGAAACATTTCCGCTCGGTCGTGAGCTAGAAGCGGATCGCTTAGGCTGAAGGCACGAACCACAAGATGTCCGAGAAGACCGAAATGACCACGGAACTGGCTCTGCTCGGGGTGCTGGCGGTGCTGTGGGGCGCGTCCTACACCTTCATCAAGATCGGCGTCGAGACGATTCCGCCGATTACCTTCATCGCGGGCCGCACTTTGATCGCCGGCGGCGTTCTGCTTGCAGTCATCCGCTGGCGCGGCCTCGCCATGCCGTGGGATGTGGTCAACTGGCGCCGCTTCATGTTCCAGGCCTGTCTCAACAGCGTCATTCCGTTCACGCTGATCGCCGCCGCCGAGCGTTCGATCGATGCCGGTCTTGCGACGATCCTCAACGCGACATCGCCGATCTTCACCTTCCTGCTGACGGCGCTGATCACCCGCCACGAACCGGTGACGCTGCGCAAGCTGGTCGGCGTCGGCGCGGCATTGCCGGCATTTGCCTGATCGTCGGCACCGAGGCGCTTGGCGGGCTCAGCCATCAATTGTGGGCGCAGCTTGCCGTCATCGCCGCTACCGTCAGCTATGCCGGTGCCGCCATATTCGGGCGCAACTTCAGGGGGTTAGATCCGATGCTGCCGGCGGCCGGATCGATGATCTGCGGCGCCGCGATCCTGATTCCCTTGAGCCTCGTCTTCGACCGGCCTTGGACATTGACGCCGTCGACGGCGTCCATCCTGGCTCTCCTCGGGCTTTCAGTCTTCTCGACCGCGCTCGCCTTCTCGATTTTCTTCCGGCTCATCCACACGCTTGGTTCGGTCGGCACGACCTCGCAGGCCTATCTGCGCGTGCCGATCGGCGTCGGCATCGGCGCCGTCTTCCTCGGCGAAAGCCTCGGGCCGACGGCCTGGCTCGGTATGGCCTTTGTCGTCGTCGGCGTTGCCGCCATGACCATTCCGGCTCGTCAGACCAGGCTCGCTCGATAGTTGCGCCGATCAAAAAGCCTGCCTATGTCGGGGGCACCTTTCTCGATGAGGGGCTTGGACCTGCCGTGATCCTCGACGCCGCCCGCGCCGCCGCCAGCCGGTTGTTCTCTCCGGAATTTCGATCGGTCTTCCTGAAGACGCTTGGGCTCACCGTGTTGGCGCTGGTAGCGCTGTGGTTCGCAATCAGCAGCCTGTTCGAATGGCTGGCGCTGCCGTGGATCGACGCGCTGCTGCCCGGCCTGCCGGCTTGGGCCGGATTGCTTGGGCTCATCATCGCCGGCATTGGCCTTGCGCTGGGCCTGGCGCTCCTGATAGCGCCGGTGACGGCGATCGTCGCCGGCCTGTTCCTCGACGATGTCGCCGAAGTGGTCGAGCGCACCGACTATCCGGGCGATCCGCCCGGCCGCGCCGTGCCGGCGCTGCATTCGCTGGCGCTGGCGATCAAATTCTTCGGGGTCGTCATCATCGGCAACATCGTGGCGCTGCTCTTGCTCCTGGTGCCGGGCATCAACATCGCCGCCTTCTTCATCGTCAACGGCTATCTGCTGGGCCGCGAGTTCTTCGAATTCGCCGCCATGCGGTTTCGCCCCGAGGCCGAAGCCAAGGCGCTGCGCCGGAAATATGCCGGCACGGTGTTCCTGGCCGGACTGCTCATCGCGGCCTTCCTTGCCGTACCGCTGCTCAACCTTTTGACGCCGCTTTTCGCCGCCGCCATGATGGTGCATCTGCACAAGGCGGTTTCCGCGCGCGAGCTGGTCTAATGCATGTCGACCAAAAGTGCGCAGCACTTTTGGGCGACATGCATCAAAACAAAGACTGAAAGCGCGCCGCCTGAATCCCTTCTGCGCGACGCGCTTTAGTCCTGCTCCGTACCGCTCCCGCGGAACAGCGCCTGCAGCTTGCCGAACGGCATTGCCGCGCGGGTGAAGCCGAAGGTGCCGTCCTGCTGGATCTCGCGCGCGGCCGTTTCCAGCATGCCATAGGCGAAGTTGGTCAGCCATGGCCCAAGCGAGACGCGTTTGACGCCCGCCTGCGCAAGGTCGGCGATGGTGAAGCCGGGCCGCGCCATGACATTGATCGGCTTTGTCACCGCCGAGCAGACCGTCCGCACCGTCTCGACGTCGCTCAACCCCGGCGCATAGAGCACGTCCGCGCCGGCGTTCTCGAAGGCCTGCAGCCGCTTGATCGTGTCGTCAAGATCGGTCTTGCCCCACAGGAAGTTTTCGGCCCGCGCGGTGAAGACGAAATCGTGCTTGAGCGCCCGAGCCGCCTCGACGGCCGCGGCGACGCGTTCGACGGCATGCGAGAAATCGTAGATCGGATTGTCGGGGTCGCCTGTATGGTCCTCGATCGAGCAGCCGGCAAGGCCGGCGGCTTCGGCCGCGAAGATGGTTTCGGCCGCTTGCTCGGGGCTGTCGCCTTTGCCGCGCTCGAGGTCGGCCGAAACCGGCAGGTCGGTTGCCGCCGTCACCTCGCGGCAATGGTGGATCATGGCATCGAAGGTCACGGCCCCGTCAGGCAGGCCGCGCGAGAAGGCAAAGCCGGCGCTGGTGGTGGCCAGCGCCTTGAAGCCGAAGGAAGAAAGAAGCTTGGTCGTGCCGACATCCCAAGGATTGGGCATGACGAAGGTGGAGGCGTGAAGATCGCGAAAAATCTTGCCCTTGTCCATGGCGGTTCCTCAATCATGATCGGGTTGTGAGGGGAAATCTATCGCGCGGGCCGGGGCCGGGCAAATGAATGCGTTTCGTTCAGAAGCGTTTCTCGTTTTCTGCTGACAATTTCTCGAAGGCGTCGGAATCCTTGACGTAATGTGATGCCTTGGCGTCCCAGCGATAGGTGACGGAAATGTCATGCGAGACGGCCTTTGGCGGCGCCTCGTCGCAGCTTTCCCCCGCTCGGCACCGTCGCGTCCTTCACCGTGGCCTTGATGGGCGCATAAGGCTTATGGCCACCAAGGCTCCGGAAGACCGGGTTTTGCGTGCGCCGGTAGGCGCAGTAATTTTCGTCGAACGTATAGATCGCGTCGATCAGGGAAAAGCGGTCGTTGCGGACCATGATCAGCATCGTGCCGACATAGCCCTGATTCGAGTTGAAATGCGTGCTCATGGTGACGATGGCATCGTCACCGGCTGCGATCGAAACCTTGCCGGGATCTCGAAAATAGGTGCTCCGATCGACGGCGACATTGACTGCATCGAGCAGCCTCGGCTTACCCGTGACGTCGTAGAGCGCCAGCACGGCAAAGCCCTCGGCGCTGTCGGGGGAGTCGCCGAGGTCGAAAAGCATGGTCAGCCTGTCCTTGTCGCCGGCCTTGATGGGAAGAACGGCGGCATTCGGCAGATTGATGGTCTCCGGCGGCGAGCCGCCTTCATCGACGCCAAGGATATGGCGCATCTCAATTGGTACGGTGCCGTCGTAGAAGCCGTTCGCGCCGGGGCTCAGATCGGGAATGACCATCCTGGCGAGGTCGAGATAGGTGGTGTCCTGATGTCCGGGAATGGGACTGTTCAGCTCCGGAAAGCTGACAGCCTGCGCTCTGACCGTTGCCCACAGGCATGGCAGTAGAAGGCAGGCGACGGCGAAGCGAAGCAGGATTGCATTCATGATGTGGCGCCCCTCGGATGCCACGCTAGCACGAAGCCCTGCGGCGCGCAGCCGGGACGCGGTCAGTGGACCGGCACAAGCTCTGCCAGTTCGCGCATGTCATCGAACAGGATGCCGCCGGCCGTGGCCAGCCCGTCAGGGTCCGAGAGCGGATCGGCATGATAGGAGAACACGCGCATGCCGGCGGCAATGCCGGCCTGGGTGCCGGCGACGCTGTCCTCGATGACGATGCAGTCGGCCGGCGCGAAGCCCATCGTCGCGGCCGCGTGAAGGAAGAGGTCAGGGAACGGCTTGCCGCGCCCGACCATGGTAGAGGAGAACATGGCATGCTCGAACAGCGGCAAAAGCCCGGTCTGGCCGAGCGTGATATGCATCTTCGAGACCCGCGCCGAGGAAGCCACGCAATAGGCGATGCCGGCGGCCCGCACCTTCTCGATGAAGTCGCGCACGTAGGGGATCGCCTCGACGCCATGCGCGAACAGATCCGGCAGGCCGGCGTTCCAGCGTTCGACGAAATCGGCGCCGAGCCTGACCTCGGTCTTCGCTTCGATCTCTTTTTGCACCGAGGCCATGCTGCGGCCGGAAAAATGCCTGCGGCAATATTCGAAGGTCGTCTCGAAACCGGCAGCATTCAGCCATTCCGCAAGGCGCCGGTTGGCAAGGTTCTCGGTGTCGACCAGAACTCCGTCGCAGTCGAAGATGACCAGTCTAGGAATGGGTCGTGTTTCAGTCATATTGAAGCAATTCTGGAGGGAATTCGGGTCAAGGTCGAGCTCTTCGGCGCAGGTCGTGCTGGTAGCACGGCCAAGTCCGAAGAGCGAAGGATTTGGCTCGAATTCACCCGGCAGAATGGTTCAATGTGATTGAAATACGGCCCAGCATTAAGCCGTGCCGGTCGACCCGAAACCGCCGGCGCCGCGCGTCGTGCCGCCAGCGAGCGCCCGTTCCTCGCTGGCCACCTGCGTCGCCGCGGCAAACACGATCTGCGCGATCCGCATGCCGCGCGTCACGGCAAAATCTTCGTCGCCGAGGTTGATCAGCAGCACCTTCACCTCGCCGCGATAGTCGCTGTCGATGGTGCCGGGTGTGTTGAGGATGGTCAGGCCATGCTTGAAGGCGAGGCCGGAACGCGGCCGGACCTGGCCTTCCATGCCTTCCGGGATTTCCAGGATCAGCCCTGTCGGCACCAGCGCGCGCTTTCCCGGCAGGATCAGCAGCGGCCGGTCTTCCGGCACCGCGGCGCGCAGGTCCATGCCGGCAGCGCCCGCGCTTTCATAGGCAGGCAGCGGCAAGCCCTCGCCATGCGGAAGCCTGACGAAACCGACGGTGGGGCCGATGACGGAGGAAGGATAGACAGCGGTGCGCATGAGCCCATTCCTATCGGCGCGAATGGCGATTCGGTCAACTCCGAGCCGAGCCTATCAACGGCTTTCTTTGAGCGCGGTTCCTTGGGTTTTCAGCGCAGCTCCACCGGAACGACCGTCGTCTCCTTGATCTCCTCCATCACGAAGGATGCCGAAACGTCCGACAGCGCCACCTTGGCGATCAGCCGCTGGTAGAGCCGGTCATAGGCTTTGACGTCGGCGACGCGGGCCCTCAGCACATAGTCGAGGTCGCCGGACATCCGGTAGACGCCGGTGATCTCGGCAAAGCCGGTCACCGCCGCGCGGAACTTCTGCAGCCAGTCCGGGTCGTGGTTGGAGGTGCGGATCAGGATGAACACGGAAAGGCCGAGCCCGAGCTTGTCGGCATCGACCAGCGCCACGCGCCCGGTGATGACGCCATCCTCCTCCAGCCGCTTGACGCGTCGCCAGCAGGCGTTGCGCGACAGCGCAACGCGCTCCGACAGCTGGTCGACGGAAAGCGTGCCGTCGCGCTGCAGTTCCGCCAGCAATCTTCGATCGATTGCATCAAGTTCAAAGGGCATCTTGGGATAAATGTCCCAAAATCGTCCTGGTTACAAGGACAATTTGAGACCGATGAACCTTCGGACCGCGGCAGGATACTCAGCATCGGGGCTCGTCCCGGCAGGAGGGATCACCATGACGACACGGCTGACTGCGCTCTTCACGTCTCACCCGGCCAAGGTCGGCGAGACTTATTTCGGCCACATGGCCTTTGCCGCCTGGTTCTGTTCCCGCCTGTCGATGGCTGCGGGTGCTGCGCTCGTTCACGCTTTCTTGCCATTTCTGTTCGAGACTACGGCCAGCCGAATCGTTCGCGAGCTCTACGAGCGCACGCACAACAGAGGCTCACACGCGGTCAAGGAGCCGAAGGCTCTCATGGATCGCGCCTGATAAATGGTGGAAAGCGATGTGCCGGTGGGCGGCCTATCTTGGTGAAGCGGTCTTCCTCGAAGACATCGTCACCGCGCCCTGCCACTCGCTGATCGCCCAGAGCCACTGCGCCCAGGAGGCCAAGTCGCCGACCAATGGCGATGGCTTCGGCCTCGCCTGGTATGGCGACCGCCCCGAGCCCGGTCTCTATCGCGACATCCTGCCGGCCTGGTCGGACCCAAACCTGAAAAGCCTCTGCCGGCAGATCAAGTCCGGCCTGTTCCTCGCCCATGTGCGCGCCTCGACCGGCGGCGCCACCAGCCGCATGAACTGCCATCCCTTCATCTCCGGACGCTGGTCGTTCATGCATAACGGCCAGATCGGCGGCTTCGAGAAGATCCGCCGCGCGCTGGAGAATTCGCTCTCCGACGAAGTCTTCGACCAGCGCGAAGGCACCACCGATTCCGAACTCTTTTTTCTCCTCATGATCGATGAGGGGTTGTCGACCGACCCGCAGGGTGCGGTCGCGCGGGCGACCAGCCGGGTCATCGAAGCTTCGCGCCGGGCCGGTCTGGAGCCGGCCCTGAAACTCACCGCCGCCTTCTCCGACGGGCAGGCGCTCTACGCCGTACGCTACGCCACCGACGATCATGCGCCTACGCTCTACACTTCGGTTTTTCGCAACGGCGGCGGCCGCTGCATCGTGTCCGAGCCGTTCGACCGCGACGGCGGCGAGTGGCAGGCAATCCCTCCGGCGAGCTTCGTCACCATGACCAGGGACGGCACCAGCATTTACCCGTTTGCGCCGGCAGTTGCCAAGTTCGCGTTGGCTGTCTAGCTCCAAAACTTAGCAAGGTCGCGGGACAGCGCCCCCCTCTGTCCTGCCGGACAGAGGGGGGCGCCGTAGAGCGCCAGCCTTAACATCGATCGGCGCAATTTCGATCAAGCGTCGCGATCCTCCGGATGCTGAAATCGGCTTGAAGCCGCGCCCTCATCCGCCATGTTCAAGGAAGCGCGGCAAGCAGCCGGAGTGCGCATCATGGACATTGGGTTTTCCTCGACCGTCGACCTCGCAGCTGCGATCGCCAAGCGCAAAATTTCGGCGGTCGAGGCGCTCGATGCGCATCTGGCGCAGATCGAACGGCATAACGAGGCGGTCAACGCTGTCGTCATCCTCGATCGGGAAGGCGCGCGCGAGCGTGCAGGGCAAGCCGATGCGGCACTGGCGCGCGGCGACACGCCCGGGCAACTGCACGGCGTGCCGTTCACGCTGAAGGACGCGCATGAGACCGCCAGCGTGAAGACGACCGTCGCTTCCCGCCCTTTGCCGATTATGTACCGAGGAGTGACAGTCCCGTCGCCGCCCGGCTGAAGGCCGCCGGCGCCGTATTGGTCGGCAAGACCAATGTCGCCACCATGCTGGGCGATTGGCAGTCGGACAATCCGCTCTTCGGCCACACCGGCAATCCTTGGGATCTGTCGCGTACCGCGGGTGGTTCCAGCGGCGGCGCAGCGGCGGCCGTCGCTGCGGGCATGACACCCTTCGAAGTCGGCACCGACATGCAGGATTCCATACGCCTGCCCGCCGCCTTCTGCGGCGTCTACGGCCTGAAGCCCACCGAGCATCGCGTCTCGCTGGCCAGCGCTTTTCCCGATCCGGGCGACACCCCGCGCAGCGTACGGCTGATGTCATGTCTCGGCCCGCTTGCCCGTAACATCGAGGATCTGGCGCTGATCTACCAGATCATTGCCGGGCCGGACGGGGCGGATACCGATCTGGCACCGGTTACAATCGAGCCGACGCCGAAGTTGCAACTGAAAACATTGCGCATTGCCTTCGCTAAATTCTTTGCCGGCTTTCCTGTTGCGAGCGAGATTGGTGCCGCCGTGGAAGACCTGGCTTCGAAACTGGCGTCCGCCGGCGCGCGCGTCGAGGAAGCAAGTCTGCCGAAGCTCGACCTGAGCGATGATCTCGCCGAGGGCGGCAAGTTGATCGGCATGATGCTGGAGGCCGCGCAACCGGAGTCGCCGGAGCGGCCGACACCGCTGTCGCGCTGGTTCGCGGCGCTTGCCCGCCGCGACCGGTCGATCCTCGCCTGGGAGAGCTTCTTCGAAAGCTGCGACGCCTTGCTCTGCCCGGTCGCGATGACCACGGCCTTTGCGCATTGCAAGCCGGGCAGCCCGCTTAAGGTCGACGGCAAGGACGAGAGTTATTGGATGCTGCCAGCCCATGGCGCGGTCTTCAACTATTCCGGCCATCCGGCGCTGGCATTCCCTTGCGGACTGGACAGCAGCGGATTGCCGATCGGCCTACAGCTGGTTGGCAGGCAATGGTCGGAGTCAAGGCTGCTCGGCATCGCGGCGGCGATCGCACCGCTCACCGGCGGCTTCCGTCGGCCGCTTGGTTATTAAGCGAAGCGCGACAGCGCGTAAGGCTTCAACAGCGCATCGCGATCGCCTTCAAGGATTTCGCGGGCCGCAAACAGCCCCACGGCCGGCGCCAGAGTGATGCCGGAATGCGTGACGGCGATGTAAAGACCGGTGACACCGTCGGCACGGCTGATGATCGGGAAACCATCGGTCGGCGTCGGTCGGTAGCCGACTGTGTGGAAATCGAGCTTCAACTCCTCCGCGCCACGCAGCATCGCTTTCGTCGCTTGGAAAAGCTTCCGCGCGGCGGCCTCCGGATTCTCACCCGGATCGCCGCCGCCAAAATCCGAGCCGGCGATGATACGCCCCTCGGCAGTCTGTCGCATATGCAGCTTCTCGCCCAGCACAAGCCCGTTGAGCAGTCTTCTGTGAGGGCGCGAGTGCACTATCAGGCCGGGCGGCGTCTCGATCGGCAGCCTGATGCCGGCCGTCGCGGCGATCGCCGGAGCGCCGGCGCCGGCGGCGATCACGACTTCGTCGGCGGCGATGGTTTCACCTGAAACGACGGCGCCCATAACCTGGCCGTTGGACAGCGCCAGCCTATCGACAGTCCCGTTGACGATCCGCGCGCCGCGCCGTTCGGCGTCGGCAAGCAGCGCCCTGGCGGTGGCGACCGGCTCGGCGACGCCTTCCTCCGCGACGTAAAGCGCAAACTCCGGAAGCTCGGTGAGATTGGGCTCGATGCGCGCCGCCTGCTTGGCGTCGATCCGCTCGATGCCGTAACCCCAGGACGAATGCTCGGCCGCATAGGCTTCGAGCCTGTCCGCCGGCAGGTCCCAGCACAAACCGCCACACCAGGTAAGCGGCAATTCCGGCAAGTCCCTCACCAGCCGCTTCCATTCGGCCATGGCGCGGATGCGCAGCCGGAAATAGGTCTCGGGGTTGCCCCAGCTTGCATGATCCAGGCGAAGGAATTGGGCGTCGCGACACCGCCGGCGCCGCTTTCGGAGACGACCGTCACCCGCGCACCGGCCTTTGTCAGATGCCAGGCGATCGAGGCGCCGATGATGCCGGCGCCGATGACGATGATTTCTTTCGCCACGCTGCTCTCCATCCCTGTTCCCGGTGAGGTCTTCCACCTGCCATTTGCGAGAGCTTTTGCCAACGCAAACTTCTGCGCTTGACATCAATACGTACGTACGTATTATGTCGCCATGGCTAGACAATCACTCCGCGAAAACCTCCTCGAAGCCGGCTTCGGGACCATCTGGAATTCCGGCTACGCCGCGGCCGGCGTGCGCGACATCGTCGCTGCGGCCGGTGCCCGGCCGGGCTCCTTCACCAATCACTTCGCCTCCAAGGAAGAGTTTGCCGGCGAGGTGCTGGAACGCTACTTCGCCTATGTCAGCGGGCTGGTCGAAAAGGCGCTGGCGCAGGATGGCACGCCTCCGGCAGGCAGGCTCCGCCGCTATCTCGACGTCATCACCTCGAAGCTCGAAGCGCATGACTGGGCGCGCGGCTGCATGATCGGCAATCTCAGCCTTGAGACGGCGGTTCACAGCGAGCCGCTCAGGCTGCGGCTGGTCGACATTTTCGAGCGCTGGCGCCAACCATTCGCGGCCTGCATTGCCGAAGGCCAGGCGGCGGGCGAGATCACCAAGGCCTTCGATGCCGAGGACCTCGCCGACTTCCTACTGTCGTCCTGGCAGGGCGCCATGCTGCGCATGAAGGTCGAGCGCAATCCGGAGCCGCTCGAGCGGTTCAAGAAAATCATCTTCGGCACCGTGTTTGGGAAGGAGACAGTGCGATGAATTCGAAAATCGACGGACAACAGACCGGCGCTGCCCCGCTGCGGCGTTCACAAGTCCCCGTGCTCGATTCCACCATGTCCTATCTGGAGGCCGGCACATCCGGCCCGACGGTGCTGTTCCTGCACGGCAACCCGACCTCCTCCTACATCTGGCGCAACATCATTCCGCATGTCGCGCCGGTCGGCCGTTGCATCGCGCCGGACCTGATCGGCTACGGTCAGTCGGGCAAACCCGATATCGACTATCGCTTCTTCGATCATGTCCGCTACCTCGATGCCTTCATCGAGGCGCTCGATATCAAGGATCTGGTGATCGTCGCGCAGGACTGGGGCACCGCACTTGCGTTCCATCTCGCGGCACGACGGCCGCAACGCGTTTTGGGCCTTGCCTTCATGGAATTCATCCGGCCCTTCGAGCGTTGGGAGGATTTTCACCAGCGCCCACAGGCGCGTGAGCTGTTCAAAGCGCTGCGCACGCCGGGCGCCGGCGAGAAGCTGGTGCTGAAGGATAATGTCTTCGTCGAGAAAATCCTGCCTGCCTCGGTCCTGCGGCCGATGAATGAGGACGAGATGGCTGCTTACCGGGCGCCGTTTCCGACGCCGCAGTCGCGCAAGCCGGTGCTGCGCCTGCCGCGGGAGCTGCCGATCGAAGGCTTGCCGGCCGATGTCGCCGCGATCAGCGAGCACGACCACCGGGCGCTGCGGCTCTCCTCCTATCCGAAATTGCTGTTCGCTGGTGATCCAGGCGCTCTGATTTCACCGCAAGCAGCAAAGGAATTCGCGGCAGGGCTGAAGAACTGCCGGTTCATCAATCTGGGACCAGGCGCCCATTATCTGCAGGAAGACCATCCCGACACGATCGGCAAGGCCATTGCCGACTGGCTGCCGGAGACCGAACGGGCGGAGAGCGCGGCCGAGCTGGCTTGAGCCGCGGGCACGAGGCGTTGTTCGCCCCATGTCGACAGGCCGGCGCCACACTGGTAGAAGCGCCGCCTGTCACACGGAATCCCTGGAAGAAATGCCCGAAACCATCCCCGAAGAGGTATCGCGCCGCCGCACCTTCGCGATCATCGCCCACCCCGACGCCGGCAAGACGACGCTCACCGAAAAGCTGCTTCTGTTCGGCGGCGCCATCCAGCTTGCCGGCGAGGTCAAGGCCAAGAAGGATCGCATCCAGACCCGATCGGACTGGATGAAGATCGAGCGCGAACGCGGCATCTCGGTCGTCACCTCGGTGATGACCTTCGAATATGACGACAACGTCTTCAATCTGCTCGACACGCCCGGCCACGAGGATTTCGCCGACGACACCTATCGGACGCTCTCGGCGGTGGACTCCGCCGTCATGGTCATCGACGCCGCCAAGGGCATCGAGCCGCGCACGCTGAAACTGTTCGAGGTCTGCCGGCTGCGCGATATCCCGATCATCACCTTCGTCAACAAGATGGACCGCGAGAGCCGCGATCCGTTCGAGATCCTCGACGAGATCGAGCAGAAGCTGGCGCTGGACACAGCACCCGTTACCTGGCCGATCGGCCGCGGCAAGACTTTCTCGGGCACCTACCACCTGGCGCTGAACGCCGTTCGCAAGAGCGACGACGAGAAGGAGCGCACGCCGGTCCACGGTCCCGATTCCAACCGCGTTGCCGGGCTCCTGCCGGAAAACGAGCGCAACGACTTCATCGAGGAATTGGAGCTGGCGCGCGAGGCCTGCCGTCCGCTCGATGTCGACGCCTTCCGCGAGGGTCACCTGACGCCGGTCTATTTCGGCTCGGCGCTGCGCAATTACGGCGTGCGCGATCTGATCGAGGCGCTCGGCGCCTATGGGCCGCCGCCGCGCGCCCAGGAAGCCGACGAACGAACGGTGGAGGCGACCGAGGAGAAGATGACCTCCTTCGTCTTCAAGATCCAGGCCAACATGGATCCCAACCACCGCGACCGCATCGCATTCGTGCGCGTCTGCTCGGGCAAGCTCGAGCGCGGCATGAAGGCGAAGCTGGTGCGCACCGGCAAGCCGATGAGCCTCTCGGCGCCGCAGTTCTTCTTCGCCCGCACCCGTGTCACCGCCGACGAGGCCTTTGCCGGCGACGTCGTCGGCATCCCCAATCACGGCACGCTGCGCATCGGCGACACGCTCACCGAGGGCGAGGAGATCCTGTTCCGCGGCGTGCCGAACTTCGCGCCGGAAATCCTGCGCCGCGTGCGCCTCGGCGACGCCATGAAGGCCAAGAAGCTGAAGGAGGCGCTGCACCAGATGGCCGAAGAGGGCGTGGTGCAGCTGTTTTCGCCGGAGGACGGCTCGCCGGCCATCGTCGGCGTCGTCGGCGCGCTGCAGCTCGACGTGCTGAAGGAGCGGCTGAACATCGAATACACGCTGCCGGTGGATTTCGAGATGTCGCGCTTTTCCGTCTGCCGCTGGATTTCAGCCGATGACAAGGCGGATGTGCAGCGTTTCATCGAAGGCCATCGCGGCGACATCGCCCGTGACCTCGACAACGATCCGGTGTTCCTCGCCCAGCACGCCTTCTCGCTCAACTACGAAGCCGAGCGCTGGAAGGCGATCCGCTTCACCGCGGTCAAGGACTACCAGGTCCGCGACAAGGCGGCGTGATCTCTTCCTTCTCCCCGTTCATGGGGAGAAGGTGCCCGAAGGGCGGATGAGGGGCAGTGCCGACGTTCGAGGATTAGTAGGTAGCGTCCCCCGGCCCTTCGCAGGCTCAGGGCGTTCGAAGCTCGAAAAGCCAAGCAATTGGCTTTTCGTCCGCTATGCGGACCGCTTCTCACCCCTTCGCCGCCGCTTCCAGCTTGTCGATCTCGATCTTGCCCATCTGCATCATGGCACCCATGACCCGGCCGGCCTTCTCCCGGTCCGGATCCTGAAGCAGGCGCGGCAGTTGCTCCGGCACGACTTGCCAGGAGACGCCGAACTTGTCCTTCAGCCAGCTGCAGCGTCCTGGTTCGCCGCCGCCTTCGGTGAGTCTGGCCCAGAAATGATCGACCTCTTCCTGCGTTTTGCAGTCGATCGACAGCGACATCGCTTCGGTGAACTTGTATTGCGGCCCGCCGTTGAGGACTTGGAACTGCACCCCGTCGAGCTCGAATGAGGCGACCAGCACCTGGCCTTCCTGAGGATGGCCCTTGGGCCAGCGCGTGACGCTCAGCACCTTCGAATTCTTGAAGATGGAGATGTAGTGGTTCATGGCCTCTTCGGCCTGGCCGTCGAACCACAGGAAGGTGGTGATCTTCTGCATGTCTTGCTCCTCGGACTTGTTCAGCTTGGTTCCATCTTCAAACGGCGCGTCGGCGATTTGGTGCCGTTGCGTGCCGTCTGCCTTAAGGACGGATCGGCAAGCCGCGATCCGACAGCGATTTCAAATTTTTCTGAAGAATCGTGGCGCAGTGCAAAACTGTGGCGAGGCCGGACCTTGGTCGCTATAACCGCTGCCGACTGAAATTCAGCGCCGTCGCGCCACGCTGGCGCGGCCAGCCAGCAAGGACAATTCGATGCCTGCCTATCGTTCCCGCACCACCACCCATGGCCGCAACATCCGGCGCCCGCGGCCTGTGGCGCGCCACCGGCATGAAGGACAGCGATTTCGGCAAGCCGATCATCGCGGTGGTCAACTCCTTCACCCAGTTCGTGCCGGGTCACGTGCATCTGAAGGACCTCGGCCAGCTCGTCGCGCGCGAGATCGAGAAGGCGGCGGCGTCGCCAAGGAGTTCAACACCATCGCCGTCGACGACGGCATCGCCATGGGTCATGACGGCATGCTCTACTCGCTGCCGTCGCGCGAGCTGATCGCCGACTCCGTCGAATACATGGTCAACGCCCATTGCGCCGACGCCATGGTCTGCATCTCCAACTGCGACAAGATCACGCCCGGCATGCTGATGGCCTCGCTGCGTCTCAACATTCCGACCGTCTTCGTTTCCGGCGGCCCGATGGAAGCCGGCAAGGTGGTGCTGGCCGGCAAGGCGCAGGCGCTCGACCTGGTCGACGCCATGGTGGCGGCCGCCGACGACAAGATATCCGACGAGGACGTCAAGGTCATCGAGCGCTCGGCCTGCCCGACCTGCGGCTCGTGCTCGGGCATGTTCACGGCCAACTCGATGAACTGCCTGACCGAGGCGCTGGGTCTTTCGCTGCCGGGCAACGGCTCGACTTTGGCCACCCATGCCGACCGCAAGCGCCTGTTCGTCGAGGCCGGCCATCTCATTGTCGATCTGGCGCAGCGCTACTACGAGCAGGAAGACGATAGCGCGCTGCCGCGCAGCATCGCCACCAAAGGCGCCTTCGAAAATGCGATGGCCCTCGACATCGCGATGGGCGGCTCGACCAATACGGTGCTGCACATTCTCGCTGCCGCGCACGAGGGCGAGGTCGACTTCACCATGGAGGACATCGATCGGCTGTCACGAAAAGTGCCGGTGCTCTGCAAGGTGGCGCCGGCCAAGGCCGACGCCACATGGAGGATGTCCACCGTGCCGGCGGCATCATGGCCATCCTCGGCCAGCTCGACGAGGCCGGGTTGATCAACCGCGACCTGCCGACGGTGCACACCGCAACGCTCGGCGAGGCGCTCGACCATTGGGACATCGCCCGCACCTCGGCCGAGAATGTGCGCGAATTCTTCCGGGCCGCCCCCGGCGGCGTGCCGACGCAGGTCGCCTTCAGCCAGGACCGCCGCTGGGACGAGCTCGACACGAACCGCGAGACGGGTGTCATCCGCTCAGCAAGGACGCCGTTCTCGAAGGATGGCGGCCTTGCCGTGCTGAAGGGCAATCTGGCGCTCGACGGCTGCATCGTGAAGACCGCCGGCGTCGACGAGTCGATCCTGAAATTCACCGGCCCGGCCCGCGTCTTCGAAAGCCAGGATGCTCGGTCAAGGCGATCCTCGGCAACGAGATCAAAACCGGCGATATCGTCGTCATCCGCTACGAGGGCCCGCGCGGCGGCCCCGGCATGCAGGAGATGCTCTACCCGACCAGCTATCTGAAGTCGAAAGGCCTCGGCAAAGCCTGCGCGCTGATCACCGACGGCCGCTTCTCCGGCGGCACGTCGGGCCTGTCGATCGGCCACGTCTCGCCGGAAGCCGCCGAAGGCGGGCTGATCGGTCTCGTCCAGGAAGGCGACACGATCGAGATCGACATCCCCAACCGCAAGATCCATCTCGCGGTCGGCGAGGCCGAGCTCGACGCCCGCCGCAAGGCGATGGCGGCGAAGGGCGCGGACGCCTGGAAGCCGGCCGAAAAGCGCAAGCGCAAGGTGACGACGGCGCTCCGCGCCTATGCCGCCTTCGCCACCAGTGCCGACAAGGGCGCGGTGAGGAAAGTGCCGGAGTGAGAGAGCTCCCCCTTCTCCCTTGTGGGAGAAGGTGGATCGGCGCGCAGCGCCGAGACGGTTGAGGGGTGTGTGACGGATCGCCGTCATTGCCAAGCTGGAGCACCCCTCATCCGGCCGAGCTTTGCTCGGCCATCTTCTCCCACAAGGGAGAAGGAAAGGGCGCCCTACGGCATCAGCTGATATTCATACAGCTTCTGATAGAGCCCGCCCTGCTTGAGCAGGGTCTTGTGAGGGCCGCTTTCCCGCACCTTGCCGTTTTCCAGCACCACGATGGTGTCGGCCTGGTGTACTGTCGACAGCCGGTGCGCGATGACGATCGTCGTGCGTCCGACCGTGAGCTGCTGCAGCGCATCGCGAAACAGCGCCTCCGATTCCGCATCGAGCGCGCTGGTCGCCTCGTCGAGCAGCAGGATCTCGGCGTTGCGCAGCATGGCGCGCGCGATCGAGATGCGCTGGCGCTGGCCGCCCGACAGCAGCGAGCCGTTCTCGCCGACTTCCGTGTCGTAGCCCTTGGCCATGGCGCTGATGAAGTCATGCGCGTTCGCTGCCTTGGCGGCGGCGATCACCTCTTCGTCGGTCGCAGTCTCACGGCCGAGGCGGATATTGTGCATGATCGTGCCGGCAAACAGGAACGTGTCCTGGCTGACATAAGCGATCTTCTGTCTGAGCGAATCGAGCGTGGCGAAGGAGATGTCCTGGCCGTCGAATTCCACCTTGCCGCTCTGCGGGTCATACATGCGCATGATCAGGTTGAGAATCGTCGACTTGCCGCTGCCGGAAGGCCCGACCAGCGCCGTCATCTTGCCGGCCGCGAGCGTCAGGTTGAAACCGTCGAACACCGGCGGGCTCTCCGGATAGGCGAAACCGACATTGTCGAACCGGATCTCGCCCGGGCCTGGCAGCAGCGGCTTGGCATCGGGCTTTTCGGCGAGCGTCGGCGGCCGGTCGGCAAGCTGGAACATCATGCGCACGCCGACAATGCCGGTTTCGAGAGCGATGCGCACGCGCGCCAGGCGCTTTGCCGGCTCATAGGCGAGCAGAAGTGCTGCGATGAAGGCCATGATGTTGCCGGGCATCTGGCCGCCCTCCAGCACCAGAAAGCCGCTGACCAGCACGGCGCCGGCGATGGCCAGCCCGGCAAGCGTCTCCATCACCGGGCTGGTGGCGGCCTCCAGCGTCGCGATGTTGTTGGCGCGGTTCTGGACGTCCGACACGGCCTTGTACATGCGCTTGCGCATCGCGCCTTCGAGGTTGAAGGATTTGACGACGCGCACGCCGATCGCCGTTTCCTGCATCACATGGACGATCTGGCCGAGCGATCGGAACTCCATCTTGGCGATCTTGCGGACGCGCTTGAGGATGCGGTTGACGCCATAAATGGCGACAGGACCGACGACGAAGCAGATCAGCGACAGCGCCGGTTGTTGCCAGATCATGACTGCGACCAGGACAATCAATGTCACCAGATCGCGCACGTAAGATGTCACGACGAGGTCGAGCACGCTGCGCGCCGCCTGGGCGTTGTTGGTCATGCGGGCGATCAATTCGGACGACGAGGTCGCGTGATAGAACTCGATGCCTTGCGCCAGGATGCGATCATAGATCTTGCGCTGCCGGTCGGCGATGATGGCGTTGCCCACCCGGCTCATGAAATAGGCTTGGACGAAGTTGGCGGCGCCCTTGAGCAGGAAGATCGCCGCGACCGCCGCGGCAATCAGGTTGACCCGGTCGATCCGCTTGTAGATCACGAATTCGTTGGTGATCTCGCGCAGGATCCAGGCGCTCGCGCCCGTCATGGCGGCCACCACCAGCATCGACACTATGGCGGCGCCATAGCCGAATTTATGCTCCCGGAAGGATTCCCTTACGAGCCTCGCGACGAGGCGCTGGTTTTCCGTCGAACGGAAGAAGCGAAACAAACGGCCGATCCCATGCCTATGAATTTCGGATTCGCCACAAGGGCGAGAGGCGGCTTATAGAGCGAGTTGCCGCCGGATGGAACCTTCACGGCCGGGGAAAGAAACCGCTGCAGCGGGGTGTCTTTTCAGCCACCATAAGGTGCTGATTCTTCAAGGGGATGACGATAGATGGATTTCGACCTCATTGTGCGCGGCGGCACGCTGCCGGATGGTAAGGTTGCCGACATCGGCATCGTCGGCGAGACCATCGCCGCGATCGAACCTAGGCTGCAGGGCTCGGCGCGGGGCGAGATCGACGCGCGCGGCAATCTCGTCTCGCCGCCCTTCGTCGATCCGCATTTCCATATGGACGCCACCCTGTCTTACGGCATCCCGCGCATCAACGCTTCCGGCACTTTGCTCGAAGGCATCGCGCTCTGGGGCGAATTGAAGCCGCTCTTGACGCACGAGGCCGTGCGCGAGCGCGCGCTCGCCTATTGCGACTGGGCGGTGTCGATGGGCCTGCTCGCCATCCGCACCCATGTCGATGTCTGCGACGACCGGCTGCTCGCGGTGGAAGCGCTGCTCGACGTCAAGAAAACGGTGGCGCCCTATATCGACCTGCAACTGGTCGCCTTTCCGCAGGACGGGCTTTACCGCTCGCCGACGGCGCGCGAAAACGCCATCCGCGCGCTGGATATGGGCGTCGATATCGTCGGCGGCATCCCGCATTTCGAGCGCACCATGGCCGACGGCACGCGCTCGGTGACGGAGCTTTGCGAGATCGCAGCCAAACGCGGCCTGATGGTCGACATGCATTGCGACGAGACCGACGATCCGCTGTCGCGGCACATCGAGCAGCTCGCCTATGAAACGCAGCGGCTCGGCCTGCAGGGCAGGGTGGCCGGCTCGCATCTCACCTCCATGCATTCGATGGACAATTACTACGTCTCGAAGCTGTTGCCGCTGATCGCCGAAGCCGGCGTCTCGGCGATCCCCAATCCGCTGATCAACATCATGCTGCAGGGGCGCCACGACACCTTCCCGAAGCGCCGGGGGCTAACCCGGGTGAAGGAGATGCTGGCGCTCGGCATCCGCGTCGGCTGGGGCCAGGATTGCGTGCTCGACCCGTGGTATTCGCTGGGCACCGCCGACATGCTCGACGTCGCGTTCATGGGCCTGCATGTCGCCCAGATGTCTAGCCCGGCCGACATGGCGCGTTGCTTCGACATGGTCACCACTGTCAACGCCGCCATCATGGGCCTCGACCATCTCGGCCTCGCCGTCGGCAAGCGGGCAAGCCTTGTGGTGCTCGATGCCGGCAACCCGATCGAGGCGGTGCGCCTGCGTCCCGAACGCCTTTGCGTCATCGCCCGGGGCAAGGTCGTGGCGGAGCGGACCAGGCAGGAAACGCGGCTGTCGATCGCCGGCCGGCCGGCGCAGGTGAACCGAAGGCACAGGGCCGGCTAGAGCCAGCCGAATTCCGCCGCTGGTCTCACGGATTGCCGGAATTTCTCTCGTCAAACCGGCTGCTTGGGGCTAGGGAGCCGCATGGCCCAGTCCTTCGCCCGCAATTTCACGATCAGGAATGTTCTGCTCGCCGGCATCCTCTTGATGCTGGCCGGCGACTTCATGTTCGCGCTGAACGACGCGATGGGCAAATGGCTGGTCGCCTCCTTCTCGGTCGGCCAGGTGGTGCTGATCCGCTCGATCGGCGCCTTCTTCGTGCTCGGGCCGATGATCGCCAACCAGGGCGCGGGCAAGCTGTTCCAGATGGAGCGGCCAGTGCTGCAGCTCCTGCGGGTCGTGGCGACCACGCTCGATACCGGGCTGTTCTACGCCGCTGTCGTCTATCTGCCGCTCGCCGACGTGATGAGCTTCTACATGGCCGGCCCTATCTATGTCGCGGCGCTCTCGCATCTTTTGCTCGGCGAGAAGGTCGGCTGGCGGCGCTGGCTGGCGATCCTGGTCGGCTTCTGCGGCGTGCTGATCATCCTGAAGCCCTCGTCGGCGGCGTTCTCGCTGTCTTCGACCTATGCGCTGATCGGCAGCGTCGCCTTCGGCTTCGCCATCATTCTCGGCCGGCGCTTGCGTGGAACGAGCGACACGACGCTGGTCACCTGGCAGACGATCGGCACGCTGATTGTCGGCGGCGCGCTCACCATCGGCGCCTGGCGGACCCCGACCGCGCTCGATTTCGGCGCCATGCTTTTGCTCGGCGTCGTCTCTTGCGCTGCCCATCTGATGATCACCCGGGCGCTCAAGCTGGCGCCCGCCTCGACGCTGGCGCCGCTGCATTACAGCCTGCTGCTTTGGGCAATCGTCTTTGGCCTTGTCTTCTTCGGCGATATGCCGAGCTCGCGCATCCTGATCGGCTCGGCTATCGTCGTGCTCGCCGGCATCTTTATCTTCCACCGTCAGAAGGTGGTCGAGACCGTCGTGCCGCCGGAGAACGTGCCGAAGGGCGTGAATTAACCTCAGGGTTTTTCCGCTGCTCAGCCAGCTCGCACAGCTGCAAGGTGGCGTGAAAACTCCGGCGTCTCCATCAGCGCCTTGCAGCGGGCGAAGCGGCCATCGGCATAGGCACGGAAATCGTCGACCGGATTGTCGTTGGCGAGCTGGATCAAACCCCACAGCGTCCACAGCAGATCGCACATCGCCTTGTGGATGACGACACGGCCGCGCTCGGCCGGCCTCGCCTCGCCGCCGAAATAGGCGCGCATCAGCGCCTCGTCCTGATCGGCGTCGAACCTGCCTTCGACGGAGAGGTCGCCAAGGTCCCACAGCGGATCGTTCATGCCGGAATATTCCCAGTCGACGATCCACATCCGCTCGCCCGTATCGAGGAAGTTTTCGCACAGCGGATCGCAGTGGCAGGCGGCAAGCTGGATTGGATGGACGGCGAGGGCTTCGCGCACCGCCTCGGCCTCGCGCACCACGTCGTGATAGCCGGGTGGCAGCGCGACGTCCTTGGTCGACAGCACTTTCAGATAATCGTCGATCATCGCGAACAGCTCGAAGCGGAACGGAAAGATCGCGCCCGACGAATGCAGCTTGTGGAAGGCCTCGCCCGCGCGGGCCGGGCTCCCCTTGCGCGTTTTGAACTTTTCCGGCGACATCGTCTCGGCGCCGGCGATGAAGCGCGTCGCCATTACGCCCGACGCTGGATCGGAAAAGAGAACCTCGGGACTGACGCCGGCCTTGGCCGCCTCCTGCGCCGCCACCGCCTCGTTGGCGCGGTTGATATATTCCTCGGTGCCCCTGCCTGGGATGCGCAGGCAGATATCGCCCGCTTTGTAGACACGGTTGGTGAGACCACCCAGGCGCTCAAGCGGACCGTTGTAGCCGGCAAGACCCGGGATTGCGGCCAGCGCCGCGCGTGCCTCGTCCATCGCCATCCCCCCTTTTTAACCTTAACGTCATGTTTATGGGAGGACGGTTCCACAGTTTTTGCCGCTTGGCTATCATCCGATGAATAAGATTCGGCGGCGGGAGCGGCAATGAAGGACGGCAAGCACAACAGCGCGCTGGGCGCTGCTTACGCCGCAACACGACCGGACGAGGTGGCCGCGATCTACGACAGTTGGGCGGAGACCTATGACGCCGACATGTCGGCGGCCGGCTATCGCCATCCGACGATCTGCCTGGCGCTGCTTGCCCGCCATCTGCCGCGCGGCGCCGAACCCTTGCTCGATGCCGGCGCCGGCACCGGCCTGATCGGTGAGTGGCTGGCCATCACCGGCTACCCACAGGTCGAGGCGCTCGACATTTCGCAAGGCATGCTGGACAAGGCTGGGGCGAAGGGCGTCTACAAGGCGCTGCATCGGCTGGCTCTCGGCGGTGCCTTGCCGTTCGCCGACGGCGCTTATGCCGGCATTGTTTCGGCCGGCGTTTTTACCTCGGGCCATGTCGGCATCGAAGGCCTCGACGAACTGATCCGCATCTGCCGTCCAGGCGGCATCATCGTGCTGACGGTGAAGAACACGCTCTGGCAGGCTGGTTTTGCCGAGCGCATAGCCGAGTTGGCGAAGCGGGGCGTCATAGCCCGTGTCGAAGAGACACGACCCTACGCCTCGATGCCCGGCGAGGGCGATACGGTGCCGAGCCGAGGCCTGGTGCTGCGCGTCATTTAGGAGCGCTGCCATCGACGGTTTCGACGTTGCAAGAAGAGCGCCGGCGCTGCGGCCAGCCCCTTCTCCCCGTCACTATACGGAGAGAAGTGCCCGGCAGGGCGATGAGGGGCAGCGCTGGCTTCGGCGATTAACGCGTTCAGCTCCAAGTCGAGGCTCGATGCCCGATTTTGCCTATCCAGCGCCGGCGCCGCCCCTCACCTGCCTGCCGGCATCCTCTCCCCGTATAGTGACGGGGAGAGGGCGCTGTGTCGGCGGTTTCGCCAATCGCCAAAGTTGCAGTATGAGAGCGGCGCGAGGAGCGCGTCGGCTGACCTGATCAGGCCCTGATCTTTTCGCCAGCCGGATCATACATCGGTTCGAGATGAATCTTTGCCGGCGTGCGCTCCATCGCCACCACCAGCTCGTAGTCGCCCGAGGCGAGAAAGTCGTCGCTGACGCCGTCGGCGTTGCGCACATAGCCGTAGCCGATGTTTTTGCCCACCGTGTAGCCGTAGCCGCCGCTGGTGAGATAGCCGACCGGCTCTCCGTTGCGCAGGATCGTCTCGCGCCCGACCAGAACGATCTCCGGGTCGTCGACCGTGAAGCCGGCAAAGCGTTTTGTCAGTGGCTCGCCGGCCAGCTTCTCCAGCGCCCGCCGTCCGACGAAATCGGTGTTCTTCCTGAGTTTTACCGCCCAGCCGAGGCCAGCCTCCTGCGGCGTGTCGTTCGGTGTGATGTCCGATCCCCAGGCGCGATAGCCCTTTTCCAGCCGGAGCGATTCCAGCGCCCGGTAGCCGACCGGGCGGATGCCGTATTTTTCTCCTGCCGCCATCAGCGCATCGAAAATCTCGCCTGTGGCCGCGATCGGCACATGCAATTCCCAGCCGAGCTCGCCGACATAGGTGACGCGCAGCGCCCGCACCGTGTGGCCGGCAATTTCGATCTCGCGAGCATGGCCGAAGGGGAAGGCGGCATTGGCGACGTCAGCATCCGCCACCGCCGAAAGCACGTCGCGGGCGCGGGGCCCCATCAGCGACAGCGTGCCAAAATCCTCGGTGACGTCTTTCAGAGTCGCATCGAGCCCCTGGCCGATATGGTCGCCGATCCATGAAAGATCATGCGTACGGAAGCCGGTGCCGGTGACGATGTAGAACCTATCCTCGCCAAGTCGCGCCACGGTGAGGTCCGCCTCGATGCCGCCGCGCGTGTTGAGAAGCTGCGTGTAGGTCAGCCGCCCGACCGGCTTGTTGATGTCGTTGGCGCAGATCCAGTCGAGCGCCTTCAGCGCGTCGGCGCCGGTCATCTCGTATTTGGCGAAGGACGACTGGTCGAAGATGCCGACTTTTTCACGCACATGGCGGTGCTCGTCGCCGACCGGGCCGAACCAGTTCTGCCGCCCCATCGAATAGATGTCTTCAGGTGCGACGGCGTCCGGGGCGAACCAGTTCGGCCGTTCCCAGCCGAGTTTGGAGCCGAACACGGCGCGGTGCGTTTTCAGCCGCTCATAGAGCGGCGAGACGATGCGCGGTCGGCCCGACAGATATTCCTCGTGCGGGAAGCCGATCGTGTAGTGCTTGCCATAGGCCTCCAGCGTGCGGTCGCGGACCCAGTCGCGGTCGCGGTGCAGGTTGGAAAAGCGCCTGATGTCGACCACCCAGAGGTCGAGCGGCGCCTCGCCGTCGACCACCCATTGCGCCAGGACCCAGCCGGCGCCGCCACCGGACGCAATGCCGAAGGCGTTGAACCCGGCGCCGACGAACATGTTCGGACATTCGGGCGCGACGCCGAGGATGAAATTGCCGTCCGGAGTGAAGCTCTCCGGCCCGTTGATCATCTGCTTGACGCCGGCCTTGGCCAGCGCCGGCACGCGCTCGATCGCCTGGGTCATGTGCTGCTCGAAATGATCGTAATCGTCGTCGAACAGCCGGAATTCCCAGTCGTCGGGGACGTCGCCCCCCGGGAGATTAGTCGTCCAGGCCTGCGGGTTGGGCTCATAACCGCCCATCACCAACCCGCCGACCTCTTCCTTGAAATAGGTGCGGCGGTCGGGGTCGCGGATCGTCGGCGCGTCGTTGGCGAGCCCCTCGATCCTCTCGGTGATGATGTACTGGTGCTTGACCGGCTGCAGCGGCACATTGATGCCGGCCATCGCGCCGACCTGCCTGGCCCATTGCCCGGCGCAGTTCACCACTTTCTCGCAGGCGATGTCGCCCTTGTCGGTCTTCACCGCCGTGATGCGGCCCCCCTTCATCTCGAAACCGGTGACGCGCACGTCCTCGAACAGTTTGGCGCCATGCATGCGCGCGCCCTTGGCGAGCGATTGGGTGATGTCGGAGGGGCTTGCCTGGCCGTCGGTCGACAGCCAGGAGGCGCCGACGAGATCGCTTGTTTCCATCAGCGGCCACATGCGCTTCACCTCGGCCGGCGACAAGAGCTGCATGTCCATGCCGAAGCTTTTTGCCGTCGTTGCCAGCCGCTTGAACTCGGTCCAGCGGTCGGCATTGGTGGCGAGCCGGAGGCAGCCAGTCATCTTCCAGCCGGTCGCGAGTCCGGTCTCGGCTTCCAGTCCCTTGTAGAGCTCGACCGAATATTTGAGCACGCGCGTGATCGAGGCCGACGAGCGCAACTGCCCGACCAGGCCGGCCGCGTGCCAGGTCGAGCCGGAGGTCAGCTTGCCCTGTTCCAGCAGCACGACGTCCGCCTTGTGATCGCGTGCCAGATGATAGGCGGTCGAGCAGCCGATGATGCCGCCGCCGATGACGACGATCCCGGCATGGCTGGGCAAAGTCATGGCTTGGTCCCGTATTTCGTCCGGTAATTTTCCAGCGCCGCATCGAGCCGGGTGAGGTTCTCCTCGGTGTAGGCGACGTAGTCGATGCCGGGCGCGTCGAGATAGAGTTCGGAGACCATGCTCCACATCGCCTCGCGCAGCAGCGAGGCGCATTGCATGGCGGCATGCGACCGGCGGATCTCGCCATCCGGCTCTTTCATGAAATAGGCGGTGAGGAAGGCGAAGGACTCGTCGTCGCTCATACCGGCATTGGAGGCCGCGCCTGCGAGATCGAACATCGCCGTGTTGAAGCCGGCATATTCGAAATCGATCAGCCACAGCCGCTTGCCGTCGTCGAGGATGTTGGCCGGCAAAAGATCATTATGGCCGAAGACGATCGGCAAAAGCTTCTGTGCCCGCTCGAGCTCGTCGGCCAAAGCCAGATAGCGCGGCAGCTCGTCCCTCTTGCGGCTGCCGCCTTCGTCCAGCGTGCGGGCGTAGTCGCGGATGACGTGGAACACCCAGAACATGAAGCCGGCGCCGGAGACATGGTTGGGCATCTCGCGATGGAAGCCGCGCACCAGGGCCGCTACGCGGCCGAGATCGGCGCGCACATCCTCGGCGAGAAAGGTCCTGGCGCCGAGAAATTCCGTCACCAAAATTCCGGGCTCGGCATAATGCACGGCCGGCGCGAAGCCCGCCGCATGCGCCGCCCGCGCCGTCATCACCTCGCGCTCGCGGAAGACATGATGGAACGGGAAGTCCTGGCCGAAGCGCACGACATGCCGCCCGGCGGCGTCCGTGACGACGTAGTTGGCGTTGCTAAGGCCGCCCGGCAGCGGCTCGATCTCGATGCTGCCTGTCCAGCAGGGCAGGGCACGGATGCGGTCTTCGGCGATTGCGGGGGCACTCACGGGCTTGTTCCTGCGTCAGCCGGCTTTCGACAAAGCGCCGGTTTTTGACAAAGCGATGAGAGAGAACAAAAAAGTCTCGTCGGTGCGGGACGCCGGGATCGATATCCCGCACCGCACGACGAGCCCCTTGGCCAGGTTCAGGATCCCGGCATCCGCCCCCGCGGATTCGAAAAAAGCTCGTGCTAGGCACATTCCAGAAAATCTGGTCGGTCAATTGCGGCTCTGCCATCACCCTCCCGTGGCAGTTCCGAGCCTGTCACAGCTTGATCTCACGCTTGCACGGTGCGGCTGTCAATCGAAAGCTGTGACTTTCTTTTGGGTGTTTTGCCCGAAAATATAAGCAATTCCTTTAAAAGCGTTAGAAATGCCTTAGAAACGGTCAGAATCCCGGATATCCACATGATCCATTCGAAACGGCATGGCGAGATCCTGCGGCTCCTCGGCGAGGAGGGCACTATTACCATTGCTAGCCTGGCCGAGCGGCTGGGCGTTTCGCTGGAGACGGTGCGGCGCGACGTCAGGCCGCTTACCGACGAGGGGGCGATCCTCAAGATGCACGGCGCCGTCAGCCTGCCGTCGATGGCAGGCGAAGCGCCGTTCGAACGCCGCATGCGCGAGAATGCCGAGGCCAAGCGCCTGATCGCCCGCATGGTCGCGGCCACCATCCGCGACGGCGAGTCGATCATGCTCGACACCGGCACCACCACGTCCTTCCTGGCGCGCGAGCTGCTCGGCCATCGCCGGCTGACGGTGGTCACCAACTCGTCCGACATTGCCCGCACGCTGGCGACCGTGAACGGCAACAAGGTCTATATGGCCGGCGGCGAGCTGCGCAACGATTCAGGCGCGGCTTTCGGCGTCACCGCGATCGATTTCGTCAGCCGCTTCTCGGTCAGTCACGCTGTGATCTCCATTGGCGCGGTCGACGCCGTCGCCGGCCTCACCGACTACGAGCTGGAGGAAGCGGAATTCGCCCGCATGGTGCTGTCGCGCGGCCAGCGCTCGCTGGTCATCACCGATCACACCAAATTCGGCCGGCAGGGGCTGGTCCAGGTTTGCGGCTTCGATGGCTTTTCCGAGCTCGCCACCGACCAGCCGCCGCCGCGCGACATCGCCGCCGCGCTCAGCCAGGCCGGCGCGCGGCTCAGCATTGCGACTGATTGGTCGAGGACAGCACCCGGTTGACAGATACTTCCCTCCGCAGCCGCACCAGTGTTTAGTCCGCCCATGGCCTTCACCATCCGCCAGCTCCAGTTCTTCGTCGCCGTTGCCGAGCAGGGCACGGTGTCGGGCGCCGCGCAAAACCTCTCCATCTCGCAATCCTCGGTCACCGAGGCGATCAAGGAGCTGGAAAGCGACCTCGGCGTCGAACTGTTCGAGCGTCATCCGCGGGGCTTGAACATCACCCACAAGGGCCACCAGTTCCTGCGTCATGCGACAAAAATCCTCGCCGATGTCTCCGACGCGCGTCGCGCCTTCCTCGGCGATCAGCTGACGGCCGGCGGGCGGCTGCAGCTCGGCGTCACCTCGCTCGTCGCCGGCTACGTGCTCTCCGATCTGCTGGCCCGCTACCGCCGCGCCTACCCGAGCGTCGAGGTCTCGGCCATCGAGGACAATGGCGACTATCTCGAGCACCTCTTGGTCGGCGGCAAGCTCGACATCGCCGTCATGGTCACCTCGAACTTGCGCGACCGCACCGCGCTGCAGTCCGAAATCCTCGAAGTCTCCGCCTATCGGCTCTGGCTGCCGCTCAGCCATAAGCTCGCCAGCGCCGACATTATCGGCATCGGCGATATCGCGTCGGAGCCGCTGATCATGCTGACCGTCGACGAGATCGAGGAGAACACCGGCAAGCTGCTGTCGGCGATCGGCGCGAGGCCCCATGTCGCTTTCCGCACGCGCTCTGTCGAAGCCGTGCGCAGCCTCGTCGCCACCGGCGCCGGCGTGGCGCTCCTGCCCGATCTCGTCTATCGCCCCTGGTCGCTGGAAGGCGACCGCATCGAATCCCGCGATATCTCCGGCTCGCTTCCGGTCGTCCAGGTCGGCATGGTCTGGCGTCGCGGCTCCAGCCTGCCGCAGGCCGCCCGCGACTTCATCGGCCTCGCCCAATCGCAGCGCATGGTCCGCCGCTAGAGCAATTCCTGCGGGAGCGGTTTCTGTCCGGGAATAGCGTCAAAACAGGGAGACAGAGCGGCTCGGCGTTTCCGTGAAACGGTGAAACGCTGCAGCGTGGCCTACTCCAGGGCAGCGTCGCCAGCTCTGCGCCTGCTCCTTGTGACGGAAACCGCCTCCGCCTTGAACGGACCGATCGGAGCAACCTCGAAGCGGCCGGCGCCGGCCAGCCTGACGGCGCGCCGGAACGTCGGACACTCCATCGGCCGGGCGG
The DNA here is from genome assembly GCF_001510895.1 of Mesorhizobium loti. Lineage (GTDB taxonomy): Bacteria > Pseudomonadota > Alphaproteobacteria > Rhizobiales > Rhizobiaceae > Mesorhizobium > Mesorhizobium loti_A. Next base: position 90,229 of record NZ_LPWA01000164.1, read on the forward strand.
CCGGACATCGGGCGGCGTGACGCAAAGCCTCTCGGATCGCGGTCAGGCGCTGGATGGTGCGATCCAGTTCGTCCGCCTTGGCATCCAGGCGCCCTCGATCCATTCTAGGCAGGCCGTCGGGCGTCAGCATCGCGGAAATCTCGTCCAATGCGAATCCACCTGCGCGTCCAAGCGCGATCAAGGCGAGCCGTTCCAGGACGGCCGGGTCGAACAAGCGGCGCAGGCCGCGACGGCCGATCGAGGCGATGAGCCCCTTCTCTTCGTAGTAGCGAAGTGTCGAGGCGGGCACGCCGGTGCGGCGTGATACTTCGGCAATGTCCAGGTCTTTCATACTTGACCTCAAGTCGGCTTGAACTCGTAGATGCTCGCGACGATCGATGGGGGCAACAGGAAAGCGAGGGCCGCTATGCCGCAATCCGCGCAGCCAAACACACAGCAAGCCGCTCTCTGGAACGACGCCAGTGGAAAGGCCTGGGTCGAGATGCAGCCGATCCTCGACGGCGTGCTGGCGCCGTTCGAGAGCCTGGTGGTGGATGCCGGCTATCCCGGGGAAGGGGGTAATGTCCTGGACATCGGCTGCGGCGCCGGCGCTACGACTCTGGCGATGGCGCGCCGCGTCGGGAACGACGGACGTTGTGTCGGGCTCGACATCTCGCAGCCGCTTGTCACGCTGGCGGCGGAGCGCGCGCGGGTGGAAGAGGTGGCAAACGCAAGTTTTGAAGTGGGCGATGCCCAGGCCTATGCGTTCGAATCTGGGCGCTTCGATGCTGTTGTCTCGCGCTTTGGTGTCATGTTCTTCGATGATCCCGTGGCAGCGTTCACCAACATAAGACAGGCCGCAAGGCGGGATGGCAAACTCGCCTTTGTCGCTTGGCGCAGTCCGGTCGAGAATGGTTTCCTGACGACCGCGGCGCGAGCGGCTGCGCCTTTCCTGCCGCCCGCATCCGTGCCAGACCCCGATGCGCCGGGACAGTTTGCCTTTGCGGACGGCGCCAAGGTGAAACGGATCCTTGAAGCGAGCGGCTGGTCATCGATCAAAGTCGAACGGGTGGACGTCCCGTGTCGGATCGCCGAAGGCGATCTGATGGCGTATGTCACCCGGCTAGGGCCGGTCGGCGCCGCGCTGCGCGAGGTTGACCAAGCAACGGCTGAAAAAATCACCGCGGTCTTGCCCGCTGCATTCGCGCCTTTCGTGGAGGGCGGTGAGGCTGGCTTCAATGCCGCCTGCTGGCTAGCGACGGCGCGGGCTTGAAGGGCGCCTTGTTATCGGAAAAACCGATATCGCCTTTCTGATAAATGAATTTGCGAAACCGGATTTTTCACAGCAATTTCTCACCAGGGAACAAAGCCGCTCGGGAACGCGGCTGTCGGGCACTGGGAGTTCCGACGTTCAGCTTGCGCATGATCCATTCCGAAAACCGGACCGGTTTCGGGGTCACGCGCCAAAATGGGAGATCGATGATGAATGCATTCCTGAAGTCATGCACGGCGTTGACGGTTGCGCTGACCTTCTCGGGTCAGGCGATCGCCCAGGTCAAGGAGCTCGGCAAGGGCGAGGGCGAGCTCAATATCATCGCCTGGCCGGGCTATATCGAGCGCGGCGAGACCGACAAGAATTACGACTGGGTGACCGCCTTCGAGAAGGAGAGCGGCTGCAAGGTCAACGTCAAGACCGCCAACACGTCGGACGAAATGGTGTCGCTGATGAACGAGGGCGGATTCGATCTCGTCACGGCTTCGGGCGATGCGTCGTTGCGGCTCGTCGCCGGCAAGCGCGTGCAGCCGATCAACACCGATCTCATCAAGAGCTGGAAGACGGTCGACGATCGGCTGAAGGACGCGCCCTGGTTCACCGTCGACAAGGTGCACTATGGCATTCCCTATCAGTGGGGCCCGAACATCCTGATGTACAACACCGCCGTCTTCAAGGAAGCGCCCAAGAGCTGGAACGTCGTCTTCGAGGAAATGAAGCTGCCCGACGGCAAGTCGAACAAGGGCCGCGTCCAGGCCTATGACGGCCCGATCCACATTGCCGACGCCGCCAACTACCTGATGTTCCACAAGCCGGAACTCGGCATCAAGGACCCTTACGAGCTCAGCGAGGACCAGTACAAGGCGGCGCTCGATCTGTTGCGCACGCAGCGCACGCTGGTCGGCCGTTACTGGCATGATGCCGCCATCCAGGTCGACGACTTCCAGAACGAAGGCGTGGTCGCTTCCGGCTCCTGGCCCTATCAGGTGAACACGCTGGTCGCCGCCAAGAAGCCGGTCGCGTCCACCGTTCCCGAAGAAGGCGTCACCGGCTGGGCCGACACCACCATGATGGAAGCCGACGCAGCCCATCCGAACTGCGCCTATATGTGGCTTGAGCACTCGCTCTCGCCCAAGGTCCAGGGCGACGTCTCGTCCTGGTTCGGCTCGCTGCCGGTCGTGCCTGCCGCCTGCAAGGGCAACGAATTGCTCGGCGATGAAGGCTGCAAGACCAACGGCTACGACAATTTCGACAAGATCAAGTTCTGGAAGACGCCGGTGTCGAAATGCGCCAGCCAGAACGACCAGTGCGTGCCTTACTACCGCTGGGTGTCGGACTATATCGGCGTCATCGGCGGTCGGTGAGTTCGCCTAGCCTTTAGAAGTTGGCGCTGCCCCTCACCCTTACCCTCTCCCCGTGAAGAACGGGGAGAGGGGGATCGCAGGCGCTGGAGTTTGTCCCTTCTCCCCGTCCTTCACGGGGAGAAGATGCCGGCAGGCGGATGAGGGCAGCGCAGACGCCCGAATTTGAGAGCCTGAAGCTTCAGGACAGCCCATGACCTCCGCCGTTTCCTTCAAACAAGTCTCGCGCCATTTCGGCAGCGTGCGCGCCGTCGATGCGGTCGATCTCGACATCGTGCCGGGCGAGTTCTTCGCCATGCTCGGGCCGTCCGGCTCGGGCAAGACGACATGCCTCAGGCTGATCGCCGGCTTCGAGCAGCCGACGGCGGGGTCGATCTCGATCTTTGGCGAACGCGCCGAAGGCGTTCCGCCCTATCGCCGCAACGTCAACACCGTCTTCCAGGACTACGCGCTGTTCCCGCACCTGAATGTGCTCGACAACGTCGCCTACGGCCTGATGGTCAAGGGCGTCGGCAAGGCCGAGCGGCTGAAGGCGGCGGAAGAGGCGCTCTCGCTGGTCCGGCTGCCGGGCTATGGCGCCCGGCGTCCCGGCCAGCTCTCCGGCGGCCAGCGCCAGCGCGTCGCGCTCGCCCGTGCGCTGGTCAACCAGCCCAAGGTGCTGCTGCTCGACGAGCCGCTCGGCGCGCTCGACCTCAAGCTGCGCGAGAACATGCAGGAAGAGCTGAAGTCGCTGCAGAAGGTGCTCGGCATCACCTTCGTCTTCGTCACCCACGACCAGGGTGAGGCGCTGTCGATGGCCGACCGCGTCGCCGTCTTCAACGATGGCAGGATCATGCAGGTCGGCACGCCGGAGGATATCTACCAGCGGCCAAAGACACGCTTCGTCGCCGATTTCGTCGGTTCGTCGAACGTGCTGCCGCCGGATTTCGTCCAGCGCTATTCCGGACAGCATCGCTGGGGCAGCCTGCGGCCTGAGTCCATTCGTGTCGCGAGCGCGACAAGCGGCGACGGCGTTGCCGCGCGCCTCGTCGGCACCAACTATCTCGGCGCCACGACCAGGCTGGCGCTCGATGCCGATGGGCTCAGGCTCCACGCCATGGTACCGGCGGGAACGGCGCTGCCGGCGGAGGGCGAGGCGGTCATGCTCACCTTCAGCCGGGAAAGCCTGCATCTGATGGACGAGTCGGCATGAGAACGGTTTGCGCGAGGCACCCCCCTCTGTCCTGCCGGACATCTCCCCCGCAAGGGGGGAGATTGATTGGCACCACTACCTTCGCCAATTTTCAACGTTGCAGAACTGGCGAGGCACGCAAGCTGCTGATCTCCCCCCTTGCGGGGGAGATGTCCGGCAGGACAGAGGGGGGTGTGACGGATCTCGGCCTTGCCGCGATTGATCCAATCGACATGGCGGTGGCGTCATGACCATCGCCGCGCTCAATTCCAATCCCCCGCCGACCATTCTGCCCCGCAACGGCGGCGTGCGCGGCGCGCTCTCCGACCTCTTCTGGCGCCGGCCGCAGCTCTTGCTCCTGTTCATGCTGCTGCCGCCGGTGCTTTGGCTCGGCATCGTCTATATCGGCTCACTGTTCGCCCTGCTTTTGCAGAGCTTCTTCTCCATCGACGAGTTCTCCGGCCTCATCAACCGCGAGTTCACGCTGAAGACCTATGGCGACCTGTTCCAGGCCGCCAACCTCGATATCATCCTGCGCACGGTGACGATGGCCGCCCTCGTCACACTGGCCTCGGCCGTCATCGCCTTCCCCATCGCCTACTATGCGGCTCGCTATGCGCGCGGCCGCTGGAAGGCGCTGTTCTATCTCGGCGTCATGCTGCCGCTCTGGTCGAGCTATCTCGTCAAGATCTACGCCTGGAAGCTGATCCTTGCCAAGGAAGGCATCCTCACCTGGCTGCTCGCCAAGCTGAACCTGCTTTGGCTGCTCGATGCCTGGCTGTCGCTGCCGATCGTCGGCGGCAACTCGCTCTCGGTCTCCTTCACCGGCACCTTCATCGTCTTCGTCTATGTCTGGCTACCCTTCATGATCCTGCCCGTGCAGGCCGCGCTCGAGCGCGTGCCCGGCAATCTGGTCGAGGCCTCGTCCGATCTCGGCGCTTCGCCCGGCCAGACCTTCCGCAACGTGCTGTTTCCGCTGGCGCTGCCGGGCATCGTCGCCGGCTCGATCTTCACCTTCTCGCTGACATTGGGTGACTACATCATCCCGCAGATCATCGGCACCTCGCGTCTGTTCATCGGCCAGGCCGTCTATTCGCAGCAGGGCACGGCCGGCAACATCCCTTTAGCCGCCGCCTTCACCGTGGTGCCCATCGTCATCATGGGCTTCTACCTCTGGGGCGCCAAGCGAATGGGGGCTTTCGATGCGCTCTGATCGCGGCCAATCCGCTCCGCTCGGCCTGAAGATCGCCGCCGCCTGCGGCCTGCTCTTCCTGCATCTGCCGATCCTCCTAATCTTCGTCTACGCCTTCACGACCGAAGAAAAGAGCTTCGTCTGGCCGCCGCCCGGGCTCACCACGCAATGGTTCGCCGTCACCTGGAACCGGCCGGATGTGTGGGAGGCGCTGTCGCTGTCGATCCGCGTCGCTGCCATCTCGACGGGAATCGCGCTGGTGCTCGGCACGCTTTGCGCCGCGGCCGTCTCGCGGACGCGCTTCTTCGGCCGCGAGACCATCTCACTGCTCGTCATCCTGCCGATCGCGCTGCCCGGCATCATCACCGGCATCGCCCTGCGCTCGGCCTTTGCACTCGCCGACATCCCGTTCTCGTTCTGGACGATCGTGCTCGGCCACGCCACCTTCTGCGTGGTTGTCGTCTATAACAACGCCGTCGCCCGTTTCCGCCGCACCTCGGGCTCGATGATCGAGGCCTCGATGGATCTCGGCGCCGATGGCTTCCAGACGTTTAGGCATGTCGTGCTGCCCAACATTGCCACAGCGCTCCTTGCCGGCGGCATGCTCGCCTTCGCGCTGTCCTTCGATGAGGTCATCGTCACCACCTTCACCGCCGGCCAGCAGCAGACCGTGCCGATCTGGATGCTCGAGGAGTTGATCCGTCCGCGCCAGCGCCCGGTCACCAACGTCGTCGCCATGGTCGTCGTGCTGGTGACGCTGCTGCCGATCCTGCTGGCCTATTACCTGACCCGCGACGGCGACCAGATCGCCGGTTCGGGCAAATGAAGAACAGCGAATAGGGAATAGCGAATAACGAATAGGGAAAAGTCGACCGCCAACCTATTCGCTACTCGCTATTCGCTACCGCTCCTGATCAAGGAGAAACCTTATGGACACCCAGATGCTGATCGGCTCGAAATTCGAGAAGGGCACCGAAACCGAGGAGCCGATCCTCAATCCCAAGACCGGGGCGACCATCCTCAACTTGGCCGAGGCGAGCCCGGCGCAGATCGAGGCGGCGGTGGCTGCGGCCGAGAAGGCCTTCGCCACCTGGTCGCGCACGACACCGGCGCAGCGCTCCGGCTATCTCCTGAAGATCGCCGACCGCATCGAATCTGAGGCAAAAGAATTCGCCGCGCTCGAGGCGCTGAACTGCGGCAAGCCGATCAACGCCGTGCTCAATGACGAGATTCCCGCGATCGTCGACTGCTACCGCTTCTTTGCCGGCGCTGTCCGCTCGATGCCCGGCCAGGTGGCGGGCGAATACCTGCCAGGCCACACCTCGATGGTTCGGCGCGATCCGATCGGCGTCGTCGCCTCGATCGCGCCGTGGAACTATCCGCTGATGATGATGGCCTGGAAGCTGGCGCCGGCGATCGGCGGCGGTAACACGGTCGTCTTCAAGCCATCCGAGCAGACGCCGCTGACGACGCTGAAGCTGGCCAAGATCCTCGCCGAGATCCTGCCCGAGGGTGTCGTCAATGTCGTGCTCGGCCGCGGCGACAGCGTCGGCAACACGCTGATCAACCACCCCAAGGTCAACATGATCTCGATCACCGGCGATGTCGCCACCGGCAAGAAGGTGCTGCAGGCTGCCGCCAAGTCGGTCAAGCGCACGCATCTCGAGCTCGGCGGCAAGGCGCCGGTCATCGTCTTCGACGACGCCGACCTCGGCGCCGTGGTCAACGGGCTGCGCGCCTTCGGCTATTACAATGCCGGCCAGGACTGCACCGCCGCCTGCCGCATCTATGCCGGCAGGAAGATCTACGACAAGCTCGTCGCCGACCTTTCCTCGGCGGTCTCGACCATCAAGTACAATCTCGCCGACGACACCGAGAACGAGATCGGGCCGCTGATCTCGCGCCGCCAGCGCGACCGTGTGTCGAGCTTCGTCGAGCGCGCCTCGGAACTGAAGCACATCGAGATCACCACCGGCGGCAAGCCTGGTGAGGGCTCCGGCTTCTACTACCAGCCGACGGTGGTCGCCGGCGCGCTCCAGGAAGACGAGATCGTGCGCCGCGAGGTGTTCGGCCCGGTCGTCTCGGTCACCCGCTTCTCGGAGGTCGACGAAGCCGTGAACTGGGCGAATGACAGCGATTATGGCCTTGCCTCGTCGGTGTGGACCAAGGACATCTCACGCGCCATGGCGACCGCCGCTCGGCTGCAGTACGGCTGCACCTGGATCAACACCCACTTCATGCTGACCAACGAGATGCCGCATGGCGGCCTCAAGCAGTCCGGCTACGGCAAGGACATGTCGCTCTACGCGCTGGAGGATTACACCGCCGTTCGCCACGTCATGGTGGCGCACGGCTAAACAGGAAGGAAGGCAAGCATTCAACCAGGGAGGAAAACAACTATGCAACGCCGCCAGTTTCTGACATCAGCAGCCATCGCCGCCACGCTTTTCGCCGTCACGCCGTCCTTTGCCGGAGACACCGCACAGTCGGTGGTCGAGGCCTATGTCGCGGCCTGGAATGCGCATGACTCGACCAAGCCGCCGGCTACTTTGCCGATGACGTGACCTATTACGACGCGTCCGTCGGCAAGCCGGTGGCCGGCAAGGACGCCGCCAAGACCGGTGTCATCGACAACTTCCTGAAGGCCGTTCCCGATGCCGTCTGGACGATGAAGGGCAAGCCGTTGGTCGACGGCGACCGCGTCTCCTTCGAATGGGAGTTCTCCGGCACCAACACCGGCGCCTGGGGGGACGGCACCGCCGCTACCGGCAAGAAGTTCTCCTTCACCGGCGCCTCGATGTTTTCGATCAAGGACGGCAAGATCGCGACCCAGAGCGACTATTACGACGCGCTCGGCTTCTACAAGCAACTCGGCCTGATGTAGGGCAAATCTTTCTTCTCCCCGTGAAACGGGGAGAAGAAAGCAGGCCACTACTCCACGATCCGGAAGATCTGCCAGAGGCTGGTGCCCGACACGATATAGGGCTCCAGCTCCTTGCCCCATTTGGCGTGCGCGTCGATCTTGGCGATCTTGGCGAAGAGCGCCTCCAACTGAGCCAGGCTTTCGACCTGGTGGTGAGCCTCGATCGTCGCTTCGCGCGCGCCGACGGAACCGGTCATGAGTTGGAACTTCAGGTCGGCAAGCCCGACCTGCGAGCCGATCTCGCGCTCCCATTTCCGCATCAGCTCGAGCGCGGTCTGCTTGTGACCGAACTTCGCGTCGATCTGCCATCTGGCACTGAACATCGTCATTCTCCTCCCTGATTTGCGGTTGAGCCCGCGGTTGATCCTACTCGTCCCAGGCCTGCACGACCGTCTGCCGCGCGATGCGGCCGTTCTTCAGCTCCAGCATCGCCGCGCAGAACACCTTCGTGCCGTCCGGATAGGCACAGGCCTGGGTGAAGGCGAGGCTGTCGCCCTCGGCGATGGTGGTGTCGACCTTGTGGGTCATCGCCCGGCTGCAGATGTCGTCCCAGAAGATGCTGATCGCCGCACGGCCGCGGATTTCGCGCGGCTTGCTGGGCGGGTTGTTGCGGTCGATCACCCGCACGACCGCATCGTCGTTGTAGAAGCTCGACAGCAGCTTGCCGTCGCGGCCTTCGATCGCCTTCTTGATCGCCGCGCCGTCCACCGTTTGGGTCTTGGTCAGCATTTCATCCTCCCTGTGCCCGTTCCTCGGGCGGCTGATGGGCAAAGCGCTGCCCGGCGGACAGCGCCGGGCAGGGGTTCCTCACTGCGACTTCGCCTTGACGGCGGCGAACACGTCATCGGTCTGCTTCTTGAAGGTGGCGAGGTCGACCTGGCTGCCGTTGAGCATCGTCGACCAGTGACGCACGATCGCCGCCATCGCCACCGCCTCCTTGATCTCCTCGTCGCTCGCGCCGTTGAGCTTGGCGGCCTCGGTGTGGAAATAGATGCAGTACTGGCAGGGGATCTGCGCGGCGACCGCAAGGCCCAATAGCTCCTTGGTCTTGCCGTCGAGCGCGGTCTTGGGATTGAGCTGTACGCCCTTGATCTCGGCCCAGGCGCCGGCAACGGCGACGTCCGGCAATGTCTTGAACATGTCGGGCACCGAGCCCAGCGTGGCCTGGATGTCCTTGTAGGCGGCGGTTGCCGAAGCGTCCTCGGCCTGCGCCGGGGTGATGGCCAGCAATGCGCCCGCAGCCAATGCGACCAGTCCGATCTTGCCTTTCAGTGTCAGCATTTCATCCTCCATTCGCAGTGCCCTCATGGCGACATCGCCCGGCCTGCATGGGAAGAATTCGTAACCCTCAAGGCGCCTTCGCCGCTTCGCTCGAAAGCGCCATGGCTCTCATGGCCCGTCCGGGCCAGGATGCCTGGCCGAGAACGCCGCAGCCGCCGCCCGCGACGGCAGGTCGAGCTTGAGCAATATGTTGGCGACGTGCCGCTTGACGGTATGCTCGCTGAGCTTCAGTTCGGCGGCGATCGCCGCATTGCTCTTGCCGTCGGCAATCAGGCTCACCACCTCGCTTTCCCGCGTCGTCAAGGCCGCCGGTTCCAGGGGCTTGGATTTTGGTCGGCATGCCGGCTCCAGATGCTGTTCCGACGTCGCCTGGACCACTGGCAGCGGCTCACCCAGCTCGTCGAGGCTGACGCGGCCGGCATCGGCGAAACGCAGGCCCGAGCCTATCGCGAGTTCGGCGACCAGCCGCGAAGCGAGGATGTCGCCGCGCCCGGCGCGGGTGGCGAGTTGCATCGTCACCCGCGCCGTCAGGCCGGCCGGCGCGCCGCGCATCTCGATCTCGCCGACATGCACCCCTTGAGCGCTCGCCACGCCGATCTGCTGCGCCGCATCGCGCAGCGCCGCCGCGCAACGTATGGCGCGCGCCGGCCCGTCGAAGCGCGAGATCATAAGCTCTCCATGCGTGCCGGCGACGCGCCCGCCATGGCGTCCGACCAGCAGCCGCCACGTTTCCTGGAAGCGCTGGCTCCGCTCGCTCCACATGCGGTCGCCTAGCTTGGCCGTATCATAGATGCGCGTCACCAGAAGTGCTGCCAGCACGCGCTCGGTGTCGGCGACCGCTGGCTGGCCGGTAAGGAACTCCTCGATCAGGTCGGCCACCCGGTCGACATCGCCGGTCCAGACCGGATGGTCGCGCCCGGGTAACTCGACCAGCCGGGCGCGTGGATCTTCCTGGCGAGGAAGCGGCTGGCCTCCGGGTCGACGCGGGCGTCGTTGCGGCGATGGATGAGCAGCGTCGGTGCGCTGATCGCGGAGAGGATGCCGCGCACGTCGATCCCGGCATTCATGCGCGCAAGCGCAGCCGCGGCGGTCGGGCTGGCCGACAGCCGCTCGAACCGTCCCCACCACTGTGCGAAATGCGTGTCGTCCACCCGGCCCGGCGCGAAATTGGGCAAGGTCGCGCCGGTGCCCCATGATGTCTCCGCCGTTTCTATGAAGGCTTCCAGGCGTTCCGGCGGCATCACCCATTTGTGGAAATGCGCATAGCCGCCGTAGAGGACGAGCGCCCTTGTCCGCTCAGGATAGGTGGCGGCGAACAGCATCGCCATCGGCGCGCCTTCCGAGGCGCCGAGGATCGCCGCGCGGCCGCTGCCGGCGGCATCCATCACCGCGCGCACGTCGTCCATGCGGGTCTCCAGGCTGGGCAGGTCGTGGCTGTCGACGCGGTCGGAAAGCCCGGTGCCGCGCTTGTCGAACAGGATCAGCCGCGAGAAGGCGGAGAGCCGTTTCAAGAGGCGGCTGTAGCCTTCGTCTTCCCACTGCAGGTCGAGATTGGAGATGAAGCCGGGCACGAAGACGAGATCGAACGAGCCCTGACCGACCACCTGATAGGCGATCCGCACATCCCCGCTACGGGCGTATCTGGTCTCGATCGGCCTCACGCAACTGCCCCGTCCGGCCAGACGATTTCCTGCGCCGACCATAGCAGAGGCGGACCGATTTGCGGCAGTCAAACTTTAGAGAGCGGGAATATAAGACCTTCGGCGCCGAAGGCGCGCGTCGGCTCCTATTTGTGCGGAACGGCGCCTTCGGCCTCGGCGGGCCTGACGTAGCCGAGGCTCTTGTCGGCCTGTTCGGGCGTCTGCGGCCGCTTGATCCTGGCCGAAGCGGCGATCACGAGCTCGTCGAAATCCTCCGCGTCGCCGTCCAGCAACTCGAAGAACTGCCGCCGCATGCGCGGTTCCCAGAACTTGTTGATGTGCTCGGCAACGCCGGTAATGCCTTCCTCGCGCGGCTTCGAATGGAAGAAGGTGGCGATCTGGTTGGCCATGCGCACAAGCTTTTCCCTGGTGCTGGCGATGTGGTCTTCGTCATGCGACATGCTTGGCAACTCCGCAAGCCACCCGGTCCGGGTGGGTGAAAATATCGAAATCGTCGCCGCGCACCAGCGCCACCAGCGTCATGCCGGCGGCCTCCGCCGTGCGGATGGCGAGAGCGGTCGGCGCCGAAACCGCCATGATGATCGCGGCGCCGATAGCGGCTGTCTTCTGCACCATTTCCACAGATACGCGCGAGGTTACGACGACGGCGCCGCTCGCACCGTCGATGCCGGCTTTCGCCAGCGCGCCGGCGAGCTTGTCGAGCGCATTGTGGCGGCCGACATCCTCGCGCGCCATCACGATGCCCTTGCCGGGCACGTAGAAGCCCGCGGCATGCACCGCGCCGGTTTCCGTATGCAGAGGCTGCAGCTTCGACAGCAGCCTGACCGAACGGGTGACGTCCTCGGCGTCGAGCGTAAGCTTCGACGAACCGACCGCGTCGACCGAGCGCATCGCTTCCTCGATGGATTCGATGCCGCAGAGGCCGCAGCCGACCGGCCCGGCAAGCCGGCGCCGTCGCGCCTCAAAGCGCGTGTTGGCCTGGTCCTTCAGCCTGATCTGGATGTCGATGCCGGCGCCGAGATCCTCGACTTCGATAGCATCGATTTCGTCAGGAGAGGAAACGATGCCTTCGGTCAGCGAGAAGCCCAGCGCGAAATCCTCGAAGTCGGCGGGGCTCGCCATCATCACCGCATGGGTGGTGCCGGCATAGGAGAACGCCACCGGCGTCTCCTCCGGCACCATCCGGTTCGCGGCCGCGGTGCCGCTGGCGCGACGCGCCAGCCGCGAGATTTGGGTGGTGGCTTTGCGGCGCGCGGCCAAGACTACTCCGCCGCTTCCAGCGGGGCGATGCGGCGGCTCTGCTTGGCCTGCTCGTTATAGCCCTTCTGCCAATCGGTCGGGCCGTTGGACGGCGCCACCTGCACCGCGGTGACCTTGTACTCCGGACAGTTGGTCGCCCAGTCGGAGAAGTCGGTGGTGATGACGTTAGCCTGCGTGTCCGGGTGGTGGAACGTCGTGTAGACGACGCCCGGCGAGACGCGGTCGGTGATCAGCGCGCGCAGCGTGGTTTCGCCGGAACGGCTCGCCAGCCGCACCCAGTCGCCCTCGCGGATGCCGCGGTTCTCGGCATCGTGCGGATGGATCTCCAGCCGGTCCTCGGCATGCCACATCGAATTCTCGGTGCGCCTGGTCTGCGCGCCGACATTGTACTGCGAAAGAATACGGCCGGTGGTGAGCAGCAGCGGGTAACGCGGCCCGGTGCGTTCGTCCGTCGCCACATATTCGGTGCGGATGAACTTGCCCTTGCCGCGCACGAAGCCGTCGACATGCATGATCGGCGTGCCGAGCGGCGCTTTCTCGTTGCACGGCCACTGCACCGATCCGACACGGTCGAGCAGCTCGAACGACACATTGGCGAAGCTCGGCGTCGTCTTGGCGATCTCGTCCATGATTTCGGACGGATGCGTGTAATTCCAATCGAGTCCGATAGCGCGGGCAAGCTCCTGCGTCGCCTCCCAATCGGCATAGCGTGCCTTGGGCTCGATCACCTTGCGCACCATGTTGATGCGGCGCTCGGCATTGGTGAAGGTGCCGTCCTTCTCGAGGAAGGTCGAGCCCGGCAGGAAGACATGCGCGTAGTTGGCCGTCTCGTTGAGGAAGAGGTCGTGCACGACGACGCATTCCATCGCGGCCAGCCCTGCGGCGACATGCTTGGTGTCGGGGTCGGACTGCAGGATGTCTTCGCCCTGGATGTAGATGCCCTTGAACGAGCCGTCGACGGCGGCATCCAGCATGTTGGGGATGCGCAGGCCCGGCTCTTCGTCCAGCTTCACGCCCCACAGGCTTTCATAGATGTCGCGCACGGCTTCGCCCGAGATATGGCGATAGCCGGGCAGCTCATGCGGGAAGGAACCCATGTCGCAGGAGCCCTGCACATTGTTCTGGCCGCGCAGCGGGTTCACGCCGACGCCCGGACGGCCGATATTGCCGGTGGCCATGGCGAGATTGGCGATCGCCATCACCGTGGTCGAGCCCTGGCTGTGCTCGGTGACGCCGAGACCGTAATAGATCGCGCCATTGCCGCCCTTGGCGTAGAGGCGCGCGGCGCCACGGATCAATTCGGGGTCCACGCCGGACAGCTTACCGACGGTCTCGGGGCTGTTTTCCGGCAGGGCGACGAAGGACGCCCAGTCCTGGAACTCTGCCCAGTCGCAGCGCTCGCGGATGAAGGCTTCGTCGAACAGGCCCTCGGTGACGATGACATGCGCCAGCGCCGTCAGCACCGCCACGTTGGTGCCTGGCTTCAAGGGCAGGTGATAGTCGGCTTCGACATGCGCTGACTTCACCATCTCGGTGCGGCGCGGATCGAGCACGATCAACTTGGCGCCCTGGCGCAGCCGCTTCTTCAACCGCGAGGCGAACACCGGATGCGCCGAAGCTGGATTGGCGCCGATGATGACGGCGACGTCGGTGAATTCGACCGAGTCGAAATCCTGCGTGCCGGCCGAGGTGCCGTAGGTCTGGCCGAGGCCGTAGCCGGTCGGCGAATGGCAGACGCGCGCGCAGGTGTCGACGTTGTTGTTGCGGAAGCCCTGCCGCACCAACTTCTGGACGAGATAGGTCTCTTCGTTGGTGCAGCGCGAGGAGGTGATGCCGCCTATGGCGCTGCGTCCATACTGGTACTGGAGGCGCCGGAATTCCTTCGCGGTATGGGCGATTGCCTCTTCCCAGCTCACTTCGCGCCAGGGGTCGGTGATCTTCTCGCGGATCATCGGCGACAGGATGCGGTCCTTGTGGGTGGCATAGCCATAGGCGAAGCGGCCCTTCACGCAGGAATGGCCGTGGTTCGCCTTGCCGTCCTTGTAAGGCATCATGCGGATGACCTCGTCACCCTTGACTTCCGCCTTGAACGAACAGCCGACGCCGCAATAGGCGCAGGTGGTGACGGCCGAGCGCTCCGGCATGCCCTTTTCGAGCACCGTCTTCTCGCGCAGCGCGTCGGTCGGGCAGGCCTGCACGCAGGCGCCGCAGGACACGCATTCGGACGCGATGAAGTCCTCATGCATGCCGGCGACCATGCGCGACTCGAAGCCGCGGCCCTCGATGGTCAGCGCGAAGGTGCCCTGCACCTCCTCGCAGGCGCGCACGCAACGCGAGCAGACGATGCACTGCGCCGGATCATAAGTGAAATAGGGGTTGGACTCGTCGCGGGCGATGTAGTCGACCGCCAGCGAGCCATGGCCGGGCGCGACGCCGTTCTCGTCCTTGACGTGGTTGCGGCCTTCGACGCCGTAGCGGTTTTCGGTCAGGCCGACCGACTTCGCCACCGCGTCGAACTCGCTGGCGCCGGTGCCGGCCTTCTCGCTCCATCCGGTCGGGTGGTCGGAGACATAGAGCTCCATGACGCCGCGGCGGATGGCGTCGAGCCGTTCGGACTGCGTGCGCACCACCATGCCTTCGCCGACCGGCGTCGTGCAGGAGGCGGGCGTGCCGCCGCGGCCTTCGATCTCGACCAGGCAGACGCGGCAGGAGCCGAAGGAGTCCAGCATGTCGGTGGCGCAGAGTTTCGGGATCTCAACCCCGCCTTCCATCGCCGCGCGCATGATCGACGTGCCTTCCGGCACGGTGATGCTTTGCCCGTCGACCGTCAGCGTGACCTGCTTCGTCGCTTTCGACTCGGGCGTGCCGTAGTCGATCTCTTCGATAAGTGTCGGGAAGTCGGCTTTGATGTTCATCTGCCAGCTCCTATTCAGCAGCCACGCGCGCCGGCGCAGGCTTGAAATCATCGGGGAAGTGCGTGATCGAGCTCATCACCGGGTAGGGCGTGAAGCCGCCCAGCGCGCAGAGCGATCCGAACTTCATCGTGTTGCAGAGGTCGGTGACCAAAGCGAGGTTCTTCTCGGCTTCAATGCCGGCCGCGACCTTGTCGAGGACCTCCATGCCGCGCGTCGAGCCAAGGCGGCAGGGCGTGCACTTGCCGCAGCTTTCGATGGCGCAGAACTCCATGGCGAAGCGCGCCTGCTTCAGCATGTCGGCGGTGTCGTCGAACACGGTGATGCCGGCATGGCCGATCAGCCCGTCCTTGGCGGCGAAGGCCTCGTAGTCGAACGGCGTGTCGAAAAGCGCGCGCGGGAAATAGGCGCCGAGCGGCCCGCCGACCTGCACCGCCTTCACCGGACGCCCGGAAGCCGTGCCGCCGCCGATTTCGTCGACGATCTCGCCGAGCGTCAGGCCGAAGGCAGTCTCGAACAGACCGCCATGCTTGACGTTGCCGGCGATCTGGATCGGGATCGTGCCGCGCGAGCGGCCCATGCCGAAATCCTTGTAGTAGGCGGCGCCCTTGTCCATGATGATCGGCACCGAGGCTAGGCTGATGACGTTGTTGATCACCGTCGGCTTGCCGAACAACCCTTGGATGGCCGGCAGCGGCGGCTTGGCGCGCACCACGCCGCGCTTGCCCTCAAGACTGTTCAAGAGCGAGGTTTCCTCGCCGCACACATAGGCGCCGGCACCGACGCGGATTTCCATGTCGAAGGCGTTTGGCGAACCCAAGACATTGACGCCGAGCACGCCCGCCTTGCGGGCGATCGCGACCGCCTTGTTCATGGTCGCCACCGCGTGCGGATATTCCGAGCGGATGTAGACGAAGCCTTTGGTGGCACCTGTGGCGATGCCGGCGATCGCCATGCCTTCGATCAGCACGAAGGGATCGCCTTCCATGATCATGCGGTCGGCGAAGGTGGCGCTGTCGCCCTCGTCGGCATTGCAGACGATGTATTTGCGCTCGGAGGCGGTATCGAGAACCGTCTTCCACTTGATGCCGGTCGGGAAGCCGGCGCCGCCGCGGCCGCGCAGCCCGGACTCGGTAACCTGCTTGACAATGTCGGCCGGCGCCATGGCCACCGCATTCTCAAGGCCTTTCAGGCCGCCATGCGACTTGTAGCTGTCGAGCGACAACGGATCGATGACGCCGCAGCGGGCGAAGGTCAGCCGCGTCTGCTTGGCGAGGAAGGGGATCTTGTCGGGCGCGCCGAGCCAGCGCTTGTGATGACCGCCCTTGAGGAAGCCGCTGTCGAACAGGCTTTTCACGTCCGACGGCTTCACCGGCCCATAGGCGACGCGGCCCTCGGCCGTTGCCACCTCGACCATCGGCTCGAGAAAATAGGCGCCGCGCGAGCCGTTGCGAACGATCTTGGCCTCGACGCCGCGCTCCTTGAGCTCTTTTTCGATCTCCCTGGCGACTTTTTCGGCGCCGAGCG
Organism: Mesorhizobium loti; assembly: GCF_001510895.1. Taxonomy (GTDB): domain Bacteria; phylum Pseudomonadota; class Alphaproteobacteria; order Rhizobiales; family Rhizobiaceae; genus Mesorhizobium; species Mesorhizobium loti_A. The sequence goes on from NZ_LPWA01000164.1 coordinate 106,769, forward strand.
CCAGCGCGCCGGAATCCGCAGGGATATAGATGCGCGGGATCATGAACGCACCTCCGCGACGATCTCTTCGACCTTCTCGTCGTCGAGCCGGCCGATCACTTCGCCGTCCAGCATCGCCGACGGCGAGCAGGCGCAAAGCCCGAGGCAGTAGACCGGCTCCAATGTAACCGATCCGTCACGGGTGGTCTCGTGGAAATCGATGCCGAGCAGTTGCTTGACCTTGGCGGTGACAGCATCCGAGCCCATCGACTGGCAGGCTTCCGCCTGGCACAGCTTCAGCACGTGCCGGCCGGCGGGCTGGGCGCGGAAATCATGATAGAAGGTGACGACGCCGTGAACTTCGGCCCTGGAAAGGTTCAGCCCGTCGGCGATGACCGGCAGTGCGGCCTGCGGCACGTGGCCGAATTCTTCCTGGATGCCGTGGAGGATCGGCAGCAACGGACCTTCGAGGTCCTTCAACTCCTCGATGATCGCCGCAATGCGCGACGCGATCTCGGTACTTGCAGGCTGCACCGTCATGCAGCGCCCTCCCTGGTCATCATGGCGACCCAATGTATGTCACCCCAAGATATAGAGCGGTTTCGGGGCAACGACATGCACAGGGCGCAATATCGCTAAGTCCTTACGAAATCGGAGGAAACCCCCGAAATCAATAAAGCTGTTCCGTCGCTTGATAGAAATTTTCTATCAACCACGCTCAGCCTGCATTCTCTAGCCTAGCGGTGGGCGCGGAAATCGTCTGCCAGCGCCATTGCCTCGTCCAGCAGCGCCTGCACCAGCGGCGTGTGCGGCTCGCGGGGTGCCGCCACCAGCCCGACGGTGTGGCTGGCGTCGGGCTCGACGATCGGGATGGCCCGGATCGGTTCCGAAAAGCCGAATGTTTCCGCAAGGTTGAGTGGCATGATCGATGACCATTTGCCGGTCCGGATATGCGAGAACAGCACGATCATCGAGTTGGATTCCAGCGTCGGCCGCACCTGCACGCCGGCTTCCGCCAGATGCTGGTCGATGATGCGCCGGTTCTGCATGTCCGGCGTCAGCAGGCAAAGCGGCAAGTGGCTGATCTCGGCCCACGTCACTTTGTCGCGGTCGGAATAGGGGTTCCCGACCGCCGTGATCAGCTGGTAGCGCTCGTCATAAAGCGGCACGCTCGTCACCCGCCCCAGCGGCTCGTTGTCGAGATAGGTGATGCCGGCGTCGACGTCGAAATTGCCGAGCAGCGACAGCACCTCGATCGAGGTGCGCGACAGGATAGAGAAGGTGACGCCCGGATGCTTTTCGCGAAACGGCGTCGTCAGCCGGGCCACCATGGCCAAAGCCGTGGGGACCGCGGCGATGCGGATGCGCCCCGACAGGCCGTGGCGCGCGGCCCGCATCTCTTCGCGCATGGTCCGTGAGTCGCCGACGATGCGGCGCGCCCACGTCAGCACCTGCCTGCCTTCCGGGGTCAGGCCCTGGAAGCGCGAGCCGCGCAGCACCAGCATGACACCGAGCTGCTCCTCGAGCTGCTTGATGCCGGCCGACAGTGTCGGTTGCGTGACGCCGCACACCTCGCGCGCGGCCGAAATGCTCTTCCCTGGCGAGCGCGATGAAGAATTCCAGCTTGTCAATCATCGCCGCAAGCTATCCAGCCCGGCAAGGCTGCGCCAGATGGCTTATTTGCCCACCAGGTTCAGGATGTTGCCGTCGGGATCCTTGAACCAGGCGACCTTCATGCCGGAGCCGACGTGGATGTCGCCCTCGAGCGACAGGCCGGGCATATCGTAGTGCTCGAAGGTGACGCCCTTCGACCGGAGTGACTTCACGATAGGCTCGATCTGGTCGCCGACTGCCCAGGTTGCGGCCGTCGCCTTGTTGGTGCCGGCGAACTGCGAGTGGTAGACATTGATGACGGTGTCGCCACTTTTGTAGACGACCAGTTCGCCACCCATGTCGTCCACTTGGCTGAGGCCGAGTGTTTTCTCATAGAAGGCCTTTGCCTTCTCCAGGTCTTTCACCGCGAGATTGGCTGTCGCATTGCTGTTTTCGAGCATAACGGTCTCCTTCCCCGGTTGTCTTGCTGACGTTGATGGCAACGGAAATAGCGCGAGCCACTGATTTGGCCATGACCGCGCTCGAACGCCAATCAGGTTCGGGACTCGATCGGCAAATCCGACACTATTCGTCGCTTTCCGGAGCACGTCGGGCGAGCCATTGCGCCACGGCTTGGTTCTGCCGGGAAACTGCACTATCTGGAACGCAAAACGCCGAGGCACTATCTGGAACGCAAAACGCCGAGGAAAGATCATGGCCGTTACCAAGGAAATCGTCATCGAGCGCCTGAAGACGGTGAACGGGCCGGACTTCACCGGCAACATTGTCGACCTCGGCCTGGTCTCCGAAATCTTCATCGCCGACTCCAAGGTGTTCTTCTCGATCACCGTTCCCGCGGCCCGCGCGCAGGAGATGGAGCCGTTGCGCGCCGCCGCCGAGCGCGTGGTCAAGGCCATCCCCGGCGTCGCCAATGCCATGGTCGCGCTCACCGCCGAGAAGAAGGGCGGCGGCATGGCAGCGCCGGTTCCGCCGCGCGCTGCTTCGCAAGCAGCGCCGCCACGGTCGGCTCCGCAGGCGGCGCCGCAGCGTCCCGCGCCGCAAGCGCCTGCCTCGCACAGCCACGGCAAGCGCGGCGTGCCCGGCATCGATGCCATCATTGCGGTCGCCTCCGGCAAGGGCGGCGTCGGCAAGTCGACCACCGCCGTCAACCTGGCGCTCGGCCTTGCCGCCAACGGGCTGAAGGTCGGCGTGCTCGATGCCGACATCTACGGGCCGTCGATGCCCCGGCTGCTCAACATCCATGGCCGGCCGCAGACCGTCGACGGCAAGGTCCTGAAGCCGATGCAGAATTACGGGCTGAAGGTGATGTCGATGGGCTTCCTCGTCGACGAGGAGACGCCGATGATCTGGCGTGGCCCGATGGTGATGTCGGCGCTGACGCAGATGCTGCGCGAGGTCGAGTGGGGGCCGCTCGACGTGCTGGTGGTCGACATGCCGCCCGGCACCGGCGACGCCCAGCTCACCATGGCCCAGCAGGTGCCGCTTGCCGGCGCCGTCATCGTCTCGACGCCGCAGGACCTCGCCCTGATCGACGCCCGCAAGGGCCTCAACATGTTCAAGAAGGTCGACGTGCCGCTGCTCGGTATCGTCGAGAACATGAGCTATTTCCTCGCCCCCGACACCGGCAAGCGCTACGACATTTTCGGCCATGGCGGTGCGCGCCGCGAGGCCGAGCGCCTCGGCGTCACCTTCCTCGGCGAAGTGCCGCTCGAGATGGGCATCCGCGAAAGCTCGGACGCCGGCGCCCCCGTTGTCGCATCCAAGCCGGACGGCGCCGAGGCCAAGATCTATCGCGACATTGCCTCGAAGGTCTGGGAAAGGGTCCAGCAAGAGCGCGGCGCGGCGGAAGCAGCTGTGCCGAGCATCGTGTTCGAGTAGCGCGAATATCCCTCCCCCTTGAGGGGAGGGTGGCCCGAAGGGCCGGGTGGGGTCGCCGGTGACGCGCGCGACGCTTTTCTTCGAAAAACGCAGCAGTTCCGAAATAGGGCCGAGGCAGCCGAGCGACCCCTCCCGCCGCGCTTCGCGCGGCGCCCTCCCCTCGAGGGGAGGGCTAAGCCAGCTTCTTTCCGAACGTCGAAAAAAACTGCCCGGCGAGCTTCTTCGAGGTCGATTCGATCAGCCGGCTGCCAAGCTGCGCGATCTTGCCGCCGACCTCGGCCTTGGCGGCGTATTTGAGCACCGTCGTGTCCGCGCCGTCGGCGGTCAAGGTGACATCGGCCCCGCCCTTGGCGAAACCGGCAATGCCGCCTTTGCCTTCGCCCTGGATCGTGTAGGAGTGCGGCGGCTTGAGATTCTTTAGCGTCACTTCGCCGTTGAAGGTCGCCTTGATCGGCCCGATCTTGAGCACCACGGTCGCGGCCATCTCGGTATTGGATTTCTTCTCCAGGGCCTGGCAGCCGGGGATGGCGTCCTTGAGGATGTCCGGGTCATTGAGGGCTTCCCACACTTTCTCGACGGGTGCGGCGATCCGCTCCTCGCCTTCGATCACCAAAGCCATCAAGACCTCCCAGGTTGCTGATGCCGATTGGTCCTAGCGCGCAGCCCTTTATCTGTCTATCGCACCAAAGTGCGGGGTCGCGGCGCTTGAACCTCTTGCCTGCATCCGCGCGTTGTCATATCGATTTGTCATACAAATACGGAGACCACGATGGCAGGCGCCCCCACCAAGAAGAAGAAATTTCGCTCGCAGGAGTGGTTCGACAATCCCGATAATCCGGGCATGACGGCGCTCTACCTCGAACGCTACCTCAATTACGGGCTGACGCGCGCCGAGCTGATGTCAGGCAAGCCGCTGATCGGCATCGCGCAGACGGGGTCCGACCTCTCGCCTTGCAACCGGCACCATCTCGAGCTGGCCAAGCGCGTGCGCGAGGGCATCGTGTCGATGGGCGGCATTCCCTTCGAGTTCCCGTGCCACCCGATCCAGGAGACCGGCAAGCGCCCGACCGCGGCGCTCGACCGCAACCTTGCCTATCTCAGCCTGGTCGAGGTGCTCTACGGCTATCCGCTCGACGGCGTTGTGCTCACCATCGGCTGCGACAAGACCACGCCGGCCCTGCTGATGGCGGCGGCCACCGTCAACATTCCGGCCATCGCGCTTTCGGTCGGCCCGATGCTCAATGGCTGGCACAAGGGCAAGCGCACGGGCTCCGGCACCATCGTCTGGGAATCGCGCCAGCGTCTGTCGGCCGGCGAGATCAACTATGACGAGTTCATGGACATCGTCGCGTCCTCGGCGCCGTCGACCGGCTATTGCAACACCATGGGCACCGCCACCACCATGAATTCGCTGGCCGAGGCGCTCGGCATGCAGCTGCCGGGTTCGGCCGCCATCCCCGCGCCCTATCGCGAGCGCGGCCAGATCGCCTACGAGACCGGAAAACGCATCGTCGACATGGTGCATGAGGACCTGAAGCCCTCCGACATCATGACCCGCAAAGCCTTCGAGAACGCCATCGTCGTCAATTCGGCGATCGGCGGCTCGACCAACGCGCCGATCCACCTCAACGCGATTGCCCGCCATCTCGGCGTGCCGCTCGACAATGACGACTGGCAGAATGTCGGCCTCAACATCCCGCTCCTGGTCAATCTGCAGCCGACGGGCGAGTATCTCGGCGAGGACTATCACCACGCCGGCGGCGTGCCGGCGGTTGTCGCCGAACTGATGAAGGGTGGGCTATTGCCGCATCCAGATGCGATCACCGTCAACGGCAAGACGATGGGCGAAAACTGCCGCGATGCCGCCAACGAGAACCGCGAAGTGATCCGCAGCGTCGACACGCCGCTCAAGGCCAATGCCGGCTTCATCAACCTCAAGGGCAATCTGTTCGATTCGGCTATTATGAAGACCAGTGGCATCTCGCCCGAATTCCGCGAGCGCTACCTCTCCAATCCGAACGATCCGGAGGCTTTCGAAGGCAACGCCATGGTCTTCGATGGGCCGGAGGACTACCACGCCCGCATCGACGACCCGGCGCAAGGCATCGACGAGCACACCATCCTGTTCATGCGAGGCGCAGGTCCGGTCGGTTATCCGGGCGGCGCCGAGGTGGTCAACATGCAGCCACCAGCCTACCTCATCAAGAAAGGCATCCATTCGCTGGCCTGCATCGGCGACGGCCGCCAGTCCGGCACGTCCGGCTCGCCGTCGATCCTCAACGCCTCGCCGGAAGCCGCCATCGGCGGCGGCCTGGCGCTGCTCAAGACCGGCGACCGCGTCCGCATCGACCTGAAGAAGGGCACGGCCAACATCCTCGTCAGCGACGAGGAGATTGCCAGGCGGCGGGCCGCGCTGCAGGGCAATGGCGGCTATCACTATCCCAAGCACCAGACGCCGTGGCAGGAGATCCAGCGCGGCATGGTCGACCAGTTCTCGGCCGGCATGGTGCTGAAGCCGGCGGTAAAGTACCAGGACGTCGCGCACACCAGCGGCGTGCCGCGCGACAACCACTGAATTTCGCGCTCGATGATATCAAAGGGCGGCTTGCGTAGCGCGGGCCGCCCTTTTCTTGTGCCCTTGTTTCGGCCGCTTGGCGCATCCAGATAGGCGTCATCTCGGCTGGACCAAGACATCATGGCGAAACGGCGCTCTTCCCTTGGCTTCCTCGGCATGTTCGGCCGCTCGGGCGATCTGCGCCAGCTCGACGATGCGTTGCGCCAGGCGGACCTGCATCCGGCGCTGGTGCCCGAGGGCGTAAAGCTCACCATCGTCAATCTGATGAAGGATCATTGGCCTGAGGAGCCGCCGCCGCAGGCCTATCAATCAGTGGCGCAACTCTGCGGCTACTGCGTTGCCGGCCCGGAGGTCTTCGAACAGGCCAACGGCAGGGAACGAACGCTGGAAGCCGAGCGCCGCATCGAGGCCGCGCTCGAAGCCGGCGACAGCTTCGATGCGCAGATCGTGCTGATGACGCTGCACGCGAAGCTGATCAACGCCGACGTCGTCGAGCGTTACGGGCTGAGCGCGGAATGACCTCTGAGCAGGACGTGTTGAGATTCAGATGAGGCCGAGTCGGAGTCGAAGACGGGCGCGAAGCGACCAAACAAGGTGTCTTCCGAGAACCGGAGCGGAGCGTACTCAAAGTACGTGAGCACCGGCCTACGCCGGCCGTAGCCTTAACTGCACGGCGACTCATGAGTGCTTCGGCCGGCCGGAAGCGCAGGAAGATACCGTTTGCAGACCGGCCTCACCTGAATATTAGCCGCCCATCTTGTTGCGCGGCAGTTTGATCATCTCCCCGAAGCGGCCGCGCAGCTTGTCGTCGACGAGCCGCGATACATGCCGCGGAAAGCGCTCGGCCAGCACCCGTTTCTTCTCGGCGATCGCCCGTTGCAGGATGTCGGGCCGGCCTTTCTCGTTCCATTCCTTGGGCGAGAACCGGTCGCCGACCGCGGGATAGAAATATTCGGTCTGCATCAGCTTCAGCGTCTGCTCGTTGCCGAGATAGTGGCCGGGACCCTTCAGGCAGACGTCGGCGATGGTGTCGATCGACAGCGCCTCGTCCGTCACCTCGATGCCGCGCACGCAGCGCAGGCAGTGGCCGAGCATGTCGTTGTCGATGATCAGGCTTTCGAGGCAGAAGCCGAGCAGCGAGGCATGCATGCCGGCCGATTCATAGACGAGGTTGAGGCCGGAAAGACCCGCCATCACATTGGTGATGCCCTTCTCGTAGCCGGACTGGATGTCGGGCAGCTTCGAATCCGTCATGCCCGCGGCCGAGCCGCCCGGCAGGTCATAATATTGCGCCATCTGCGCGCAGGCCGCAGTCAGCACCGCCTGCTCGGCCGAACCGCCGGACATGGCGCCGGTCCTGAGATCAGAGACGAACGGCCAGGTGCCGAAGATCGCCGGATGGCCGGGTTTTATAGCGTTGACATAGACCAGGCCCATCAGCACTTCCGCCACCGCCTGCACGACGGCGCCGGCGATCGCGGCGGGAGCCGTGGCGCCGGCCTGGCCGGCCGAGAGCAACAAGATCGGAATACCGCCCTCGACGCACGCTTCGAGCACGCCGCAGGCGTCCTCGGCGAATTTCATCGGCGGCACGACGAAGCAGTTCGAGTTCGACACGAAAGGCCGCGCCCGGAAGTTTTCCTCGCCGCCGGCGATCGCATAGAGCATGTCCAGCGCCGGCTTGACGTTCTCGCGCACCGTGAACGAGGTGCCGACATGCTTGGACGTCCCCATCACGCAGGCATAGAGCGTGTTGAAGTCCATCTCGAGCGGGTCGGGGATGTCGCGCGGCACCATGGTGCGCTGGAAGAAATGGATGTTGTCGAGCCCGTCGACGAGGCGGGCGGCGTCGTAGATGTCCTGAAGCTGCGATTCGCGGTATTCGCGCTTCTCGACATCGACCAGATGCACGGCCGCGCCCGCCGTGCCGTAGTGCACGCGTTTGCCCTGGATCACCATGTCGTGCTTGGGGTCCTGGCCGTGAAGCGTGAAGTGGCGCGCCGCCTTTTTGATCGTGTCGAGCACCAACGCGCGCGGCAAGCGGACGCGCCCATCGTCCCCATAGGTCGCGCCGACCCGGGTCAGCGCCTCGATGCAGGAGGGAATGGCGTTGGCGAAGCGACCGTCTCCAGAAGCGTCAGCACCGCCTCGTGAATGCGCTCCTGGTCGTTCTGGCTCAATGGTCCGTAGCTGCCGCCTTCGAGGCCGGCACGCACCGGACGGATGTCGTCGGCTAAAGGCGCCGCCCGCATCGCGCGGCGCGCTTCGCGCCCGCCGGACCGCCGCGAACGCTGGTCCGACGACGCTTCCTGCTTCTCGATAGCCACTGACATGAAAAGCACTCCACCTTTGATTTTTCAGGGGCAGGGTGCGTGGCGGTTGGTCCACCATCGGCCTGCCTCGTCCCCTATACGCCCCGACTATGCCGCCGGCATTGGTACAGCCTATGAGCCAGCCAATTCCGTCGAATATGCCAGAGTGCTAAAGCGATGAGGCGAGCCAAAACAAAAAAAGAGCCGGCGAAGCGCCGGCTCTCTTTTGGAAGTCGATGGCGATCAGGCTGCGGCGGGCCGGCGGCCGGCTGCGGTGGCGAGCTCGCGGATGCCTGGCTCGATGTGCTGAAGCGAGATCGACGAGATGCCCAAACGCATGAAACGAGAGGGCTTTTCGCTGCGGTCGAAGAACCGGTCGCCCGGTTCGATGATGACGCTGCGCGAGGCGGCCGCTTCGGCGAGACCGCGTGAATCGGTGCCGCGCGGCCCCTCCAGCCAGAGCGATGTGCCGCCCGCCGAGTCGGTCGAACGCCACTCTGGCAGGAAAGCGGAAATCGCATGGACCAGACGCTTGCGCCGTTCATCGAAGGCGGCGGAAAGCCTGCGCACCAACGCCTCGTGATGGCCGAGCGACAGGAACAGCGCGACGGCGCGCTGGTTGTTCGCCGGCGGGTGCCGAAGCATGAAGCGGCGCAGCGCGCGAAGCTCGGCGATCAGCCCGGCGGAGGCGACGATGTAGCCAAGCCTGAGGCCCGGAGCCAGCGTCTTCGACATCGAGCCGACATAGATGACCCGGCCCGAACGGTCGAGGCTCTTCAACGCCTGCTGCGGCGCCTCGTCGAGAAGCTGGCTGTCATAGCCGTCCTCGATGATGATCTGGTTGTTGCGGTTGGCCCGCGCCAGAAGATCCTGCCGCCGCTCCGCCGACAGCGGCACCATCGTGGGGCAATGGTGGCTCGGCGTGACGAAGACGAAGCCTGAATCGCTGGGGATCGCCGAGGTCACGATGCCCGACTGATCGACCGGAACCGGCTGGATATCGGCGCCTGCCAGCCGGAAGATCGAGCGGGCATCGGGATAGCCCGGGTCTTCCATCGCCACCTTCGAGCCCTTGGTCATCAGCAGCGAGGCGAGCATGTAAAGCGCGTTCTGCGCGCCCAGCGTCACGATGATCTCGTCCGGATTTGCGAAGATGCCGCGGCGCGGCAAAAGCCGGGCCTGGATCTGCTCGATCAGCAGCGGATCGTCGCGGTCCACCATGTCGGAGGCCCAGTTGCGGATCTCCAGCACCGCCAGCGCCATGCGGTTGCATTCGCGCCACTCGGCCGTCGGGAACAGCGCCGGATCGAACTGGCCATAGACGAACGGGTAGGAGGACTTGATCCAGTTGTCGTGCTTGGCCGGCGGCGGCATGTCGCTGGCGGCGATCTGCCGGCGCGCCTTCCAGTCTATCTCGTTCTGCTGGTCGGGCGCCTTCTGGTGCGGCTTGGCTGGCGTGGCCAGCACGTCAGGATTGACGAAATGGCCGCGCCGCTCGCGCGCCACCAGGAAGCCCTGATCGACCAGCTGCTGGAAGGCAAGCACCACCGTGCCGCGGGCAACCCCAAGTTTTTCCGCCAGAATCCGGCAAGACGGCAGCGGCATCGAAGCGGCGATTTGCCGGTCGAGGATGGCTGCGACGATCGCCTGGCGGATCTGTGCCTGGAGGGTTTGTCCGGATTCGGCCGAAATCCGGAACAGGCCGGACCATATGGCCGTGTCATTGCGCTGTGGCATGGGAGATCTTCCTCGGATGGCCAGCTGTTTTCACTTGGCTGGACCAGTCGAGTGTAGGGGTGGCACAAGGGGTTGCGCCAATCAATTTTTCTGATCGCTGGGATTTATGCCAGTGATCCATTGGTCACGAAAGTGATCCATTGGTCATGAAACGATGTTGCACAGCATCATAAAAGCGTGATGCGATGCGGCATTGCTACGCTTGAATGAAATGCAAATCGGCTCAATAGAATGACGCGCCGACACGCGCCGGAAACATCCGGCCTGTTAAAATGGTCTAAAAACCTGCCAGGAGCCCGCCAGTGGATCAGTCAGCCTTCGACAAGCAACTTGCCGCGTTGCGTGATCAGCGCGCTGCGGCCAAGGGCACCATGCGCGAGGCCTTCGCCGCCGATCCCAAGCGCTTCGAGAGGTTCTCCGCCACCGATGGTGATCTTCTGCTCGACTGGTCGAAATGCGCGGTCGACGCCGACACGATGGCGATGCTGGAGAAGCTCGCCGCCGCAGCCGATCTCGCGGGACGCCGCGCCGCGATGTTCGAAGGCAAGAAAATCAACATCACCGAGAACCGCGCCGTGCTGCACACGGCGTTGCGCAACCTGACCGGCAAGGGCGTCGTGGTCGATGGCCAGGACACGAAGGCCGATGTGATTGCCGTGCTCGATGCCATGGGCGCGTTCGCCGATGACATCCGCTCCGGCAAGGCGGCCGGCGCCACCGGCAAGAAGATCACCGACATCGTCAATATCGGCATCGGCGGCTCGGATCTCGGTCCGGCGATGGTCACGCTGGCGCTGGCGCCCTACCATGACGGGCCGCGCGCGCACTATGTCTCCAATGTCGATGGCGCTCACATCCACGACACGCTCAAGGGTCTTTCGCCCGAAACGACGCTGTTCATCATCGCTTCCAAGACCTTCACCACTGTCGAGACGATGACCAATGCCGAGACGGCGCGCAAATGGGTGGAGAAGGCGCTGGGCAAGGAAGCGATCGGCAAGCATTTCGCCGCCGTCTCCACTGCGCTCGATCTGGTGGCGAAGTTCGGCATCGCCTCCGACCGTGTCTTCGGTTTCTGGGATTGGGTCGGCGGCCGCTACTCGGTCTGGAGCGCCATCGGCTTGCCGGTGATGATCGCCATCGGTCCGCGCAATTTCCGCGCCTTCCTCGATGGCGCGCACGAGATGGACGAGCATTTCCGCTCAGCACCCCTGCAAAAGAACCTGCCTGTCTTGCTGGGGCTGATCGGCTGGTGGCACCGGGTCGTCTGCAAATATCCGGCTCGCGCCGTCATTCCCTATGACCAGCGCCTGTCGCGCCTGCCGGCCTATCTGCAGCAACTCGATATGGAATCGAACGGCAAGAGCGTCACGCTGGACGGCGGCGCGGTCACCACGCCGACTGGCCCGCTGGTCTGGGGCGAGCCGGGCACCAATGGCCAGCATGCCTTCTTCCAGCTTTTGCACCAGGGCACCGATTTCATTCCGGTCGAATTCCTCGCCGCAGCCGTCGGCCACGAGCCGGAGCTGAAGCACCAGCATGATCTGTTGCTCGCCAACTGCCTGGCGCAGTCGGAAGCCTTCATGAAGGGACGCACTCTGGAAGAGGCGCGCACGCAGATGCTGGCCAAGGGCATGAAGCCCGCCGATGTCGACCGCATCGCGCCGCACCGTGTGTTCTCCGGCAACCGCCCCTCGCTGACCATCCTCTACCGCAAGCTCGATCCGCGCACGCTCGGCCGGCTGATCGCGCTCTACGAGCACCGCGTCTTCGTCGAGGGCACGCTGTTCAACATCAACTCGTTCGACCAGTGGGGCGTCGAACTGGGCAAGGAATTGGCGACAGGCCTGCTGCCTGTCGTGGAAGGCAAGGAGACTGCCGCAAAGCGCGACGCCTCGACTGCCGGACTGGTGGCTTATATCCACCAATTGCGCGGCGCGGAGTGACAGGTTTGGCAGACATCAAGGGCATTCTCTTCGACAAGGACGGCACGCTTGTCGATTTCAACGCAACCTGGCTCGGCGTTGCCGATTTCATGGCCATGGACGCCGCCGAAGGCGACCGCTGGAAGGCCGACAGGCTGCTCGCCGCGGCCGGCTTCGATTTCGTCAGCAAGCGCTTCAAGCCGGATTCGATCTTCGCTTCCGGCTCGAACATGGATGTCGTCGAGCTCTGGTTCCCGCGCCTGTCCGATGAAGACCAATCGCTGGCCGTTTCCCGCTTCAACGAGATAACCTCGGTGCAGGGCTCGTCGATGGCGGTCGCGTTGCCGGGCGTCATCGAATCGCTGCGGACGCTGCACAAGCGGTCCTACCGCATGGGCGTTGCCACCAACGATTCCACCAGTGGCGCCGAAAAGACGCTCGCCACGCTCGGCGTCGCGCAGCTCTTCGACGCCGCCTTCGGCTATGATGCCGTGGCGAACCCGAAGCCGGCGCCCGACACGGTCGTCGCGTTCTGCGACCTGACCGGACTGAAGCCAAGCGAGATCGCCATGGTCGGCGACAATCGCCACGATCTCGAAATGGCGCGCGCCGGCGGCTGCGGGCTGGCGGTTGGCGTTCTTTCCGGCACCGGCACGCGCGATTCGCTGTCCCCGGTGGCCGACGTCATTCTGGATTCGGTCGCCGATCTGCCGGATTTCCTGTCGGCGCGGGTAAGCGTGGCTGCGAGCTAACCGGCGCTGGCCGGGACGAACGCAAACACCCCGCTCGGCTTCGGCGCGCCGCCGCCGTTTCCGCCGACATCGGGCACCTGATATTCAGCCAACAGGCGAAGCCGCTGCCTGGGCAGCCAGGCGCGGCCCGGATCGCCGACCAGCACCTCGATGCCGGCGGCAAGGCACCGGTCGAGGAACGGGACGACCCGCCGCGCCACCGCCCGTCCGTAGAAGACATCGCCGGCGAGCACCAGATCGACGGCAGGCGGCGGACCGGCGGTGATGTCCTCGCCGACTATGGCGATGGCGACGCCATTGGCCGCGGCATTGAGGCCGAGCGCGACGACACCGTTGCGGTCGATTTCGGCCGCGATCACGCCACCTGCTCCAGCCTTCGCCGCGGCGATGCCGACAAGGCCGGAGCCGGCGCCGAGGTCGAGCACACGGCGGCCCACGACGGTCGAGGGCCGGTCGAAGATATAGCGCGCCAGCACCGCGCCGCCCGCCCAGGCATAGGCCCAGTAGGGCGGCGCGACCGCGCGTTCGCGCGTGCCGTCGTCCGGTTCCAGCAGCCGTCTCAGCCCGCTGCCGGGATGGGCCATGTGGAGGCGGATTTCGGGGAGCGACGGCACCGGCAAAAGTCGCATGTTCGCCTTGATGAATTCCGCCGGATCGGGATCGCCGCGCCGCTCTGACGCCGCGCCGGCAGCTTGGTTGCTCATTCCCGCAATGCGCGCCGCAGGATCTTGCCGACCGGTGTCTTCGGCAGCTCGGTGCGGAATTCGATGTATCGCGGCCGCTTGTAGCCGGTCAGGTTCTCGCGGCAATAGGCAGTCAGCGCCTCGACGGTAAGCGCCGGGTCCTTCCTGACCACGAACAGCTTCGGCACCTCGCCGGAATGCTCGTCCGGCACGCCGATCGCCGCCACTTCGAGCACGCCGGGGTGATGTGCGACGACCTCTTCCAGCTCGTTCGGATAGACGTTGAAACCGGAGACCAGGATCATGTCCTTCTTGCGGTCGACGATCTTGGTGTAGCCGCGCTCGTCCATGAAGCCCATATCGCCCGACTTGAAGAACCCGTCCTTGGTCATCACCTTGGCGGTCTCGTCCGGCCGGTTCCAGTAGCCGGCCATCACCTGCGGGCCGCGGATGCAGATCTCGCCGACTTCACCGAGCGGCACGTTGTTGCCGTCGTCGTCGCGGATGGCGATCTCGGTCGAAGGCAGCGGCAGGCCGATCGTGCCGGTGAACTCGCTGGAGCTGAATTTGTTGGCGGTCGCCACCGGCGAGGTCTCGGAAAGCCCGTAGCCTTCGCTCACCGGACAGCCGGTCAGCGCCTTCCAGCGTTCGGCCACGCCCTTCTGCACCGCCATGCCGCCGCCAAGCGTCAGGATCAGCGGCCTGAAGTCGAGCTTGCGGAAATCCTCATTGTTGAGCAGCGCGTTGAACAGCGTGTTGAGGCCGGGGAAGATGTGGGCTGGGTATTTCTGCAGTTCCTTGACGAAGCCCGGAATGTCGCGCGGGTTAGGAATGAGCACATTCTGCGCGCCCTGCTGCATGCCCATCAGCGCGTTCACCGTCAGCGCGAAGATATGGTAGAGCGGCAGCGCGCAGATGAAGTTGAGATGCGCGGGCTTCGGCTTGACCGTATAGGCATCCTCCACCCAGAGCGAATTCTGCGCCACGTTGGACAAGACGTTGCGATGCAGCAGCGTCGCGCCTTTCGAGACGCCGGTTGTGCCGCCCGTATACTGCAGGAAGGCGATATCGTCGCCCGAAACCGCCGCCGGCTTGAAGGCGCTTGCCGCGCCTGCCTTCAGCGCGGCGTTGAACTTGACATGGCCGGGTAGCGACCAGGCCGGCACCATCTTCTTCACCCGCCGCACGACGAGGTTGACGATCGTGCCCTTGAGACCTCCCAGCATGTCGCCCATCGAAGCGACCACCACATGCTTGACCGGCGTCCTGGCGATCACCGCCTGCAGCGTGTTGGCGAAGTTTTCCAGGATGACGATGGCCTGCGCGCCGGAATCCTTCAGCTGATGCTCCAGCTCGCGCGGCGTGTAGAGCGGGTTGATGTTCACCACGGTGAAGCCGGCGCGAAGCACCGCCATCATCGCCACCGGATATTGCAGCACGTTCGGCATCATCAGCGCCACGCGCGCGCCTTTCTCCAGCCCCTTCGACTGCAGATAGGCGCCGAAGGCCGCCGAAAGCCGCTCGAGCTCGGCATAGGAGATCGACTTGCCCATGCACACATAGGCCGGCCGGCCGGCGAACTGCTTGCAGGCGCCGACGAGGAAGTCGCCGATGGAATTGTAGGGCAGCGGACCGATCTCGGCCGGCATGTTCTTCGGATAGTTTTTGAGCCACGGCTTTTTCGGCAGCCCGGCGGCGAGCTCCGTGATCGCCTTCGGCAGCCGCTTGGCCGGAGCGGATGCCGGCTTGGCGGCGCCTGCCTTCGCGGCGGCAGGATTGTCGGTTTCTGCAGTTGTGGCCTTGGCGGCGGACTTGGAGCTCGTCTTCGCTTGGGCAGCAACTGGCTTGGCCTTCGGTTTGGCGGCGGCCTTGGCCGGTGACGCGGTCTTGGAAGGTGAAGCTTTGGGCGCGCCGGCATCGCTGGTCGCGGCCTTGGCGTTTGCCTTCGCCGGGGGCGTCGTCTTTGCTGCTTTTGCCACCAAATCCCTCCCTGGTGTCCTGGTCGTGCTGCCTCGCGCCGCGTTCGCTTCCGATACCGGAAACGTCCTCCGCCGCTGCCGATCGCGGATTCCCCAAGAAATCCGGCATGGCGTCTATGTATTGCCTCTATCAGCGGCGGTGCAAGTCTTGCCCCAGCGGCAGCGGCGGAAAGATTTGCCGCCGAAATCGCCTCGCCCGATCATTGCTCGAAGTGCGTGCCGACAAGGACCATGGTCGCAAGCGGCGAGCTTCCGGGCTGATTTCGGGAGGCGGCCAATCAATAAAAAAATGCAGTCGTTAACAATGTCGTGAGCGAAAAATTCTGCTCATATTTTCCATAATTTGAGGAAAATACGGATTCTTTTCCTGCTTACCGTGGGGTACGCAAACGGGGTGTTCCAAAGCCCGAAAAACGGTGCTTATATGCGCGCTTCGCGAGCCTGATAGAGGGGCTTGGAAGAACATCAGGGAGTGCTCAATGAAAAAGACAATGACTTTTGCAGCCGCGTTGCTGGCTGCAAGCGTCCTGGGTGGCATGGCCAATGCTAAGACGCTTGTCTATTGTTCGGAAGCGTCGCCGGCCAATTTCGATCCGGGTACGACGACCGGCGGTAACGACTTCGACGCTTCGTCGCGCACGGTCTATTCGCGCCTCGTCGAGTTCAAGCATGGCGGCACCGAGATCGAGCCCGGCCTCGCCGACAAATGGGAAATCTCCGACGACGGCCTAGTCTATACTTTCCACCTGCATCCGGGCGTGAAGTTCCAGACCACCGACTATTTCAAGCCGACCCGCGACCTCAACGCCGACGATGTCGTCTTCTCCTTCGACCGCCAGTTCAACAAGCAGAATCCGTGGAACGGTGACAAATATCTGCCGAACCTGACCTGGGACTACTACACCGGCATGGACATGCCGAAATATGTCGCCAAGTGGGAGAAGGTCGACGACCTCACCGTCAAGCTGACGCTGACCGAGCCGAACGCGCCGATGCTGGCCAATCTCGGCATGGACTTCGCCTCGATCGTCTCGAAGGAATATGCCGACCAGCTCCAGAAGGACGGCAAGATGGCCGACTTCTCGACCAAGCCGATCGGCACCGGTCCCTTCCAGTTCGTCGACTATCAGCTGGATTCGGTCATCCGCTATGCGGCGAACCCCGATTACTTCAAGGGCAAGGAGAAGATCGACGATCTCGTCTTCGCCATCACGCCCGACGCGACCGCTCGTACCCAGAAGGTGCTGGCCGGCGAATGCGATGTGGCACCCTATCCGAACCCGGCCGATCTCGCGACGATCAAGGCCAACAAGGACGTCACCCTGCTCGATCAGGCCGGCCTCAACATCGGCTACATGAGCTACAACACGACGATCCCGCCGCTCGACAAGCCCGAGGTTCGGCATGCGCTCAACCAGGCGATCGACCGGGAGGCGCTGATCAAGGCGCTGTTCCAGGACGCAGGTGCCACGCCGGCCCAGAACCTGATCCCGCCGACCATGTGGTCGTGGAACAAGGACGTGAAGTTCGATTCCTATGATCCGGAGGCGGCCAAGAAGGTGCTGGCCGATGCCGGGCTGAAGGAAATCCAGCTCTGGGCTTCCGACCGCGTTCGTCCGTACAATCCGAACTTTCAGCGCGCGGCCGAGCTGATCCAGGCCGACTGGGCCAAGGTCGGCGTCAAGGCGGAGATCGTCAACTACGAGTGGACCAAGTATCGCGCGGAGGGCAAGAAGAAGGATCGTCCGGGCGCGTTCCAGGTCGGCTGGACCGGCGACAACGGCGATCCGGACAACTTCTTCGCCACCCTCTTCGCCTGCTCGGCCATCGGCGTCTCGAACTACTCCAGCTGGTGCGACAAGGACTTCGAGGACCTGATCCAGAAGGCCAAGAAGACCAGCGACCAGGGCGAGCGCACCAAGCTCTATGAGCAGGCGCAGGAGATTTTTGCCAAGCAGGCCCCTGCCTTCCTGCTGGCGCACAGCCAAGTCTACTCGGTCGTTCGCAACAACGTCACCGGCTACAAGATGGACCCGCTCGGCATTCACCGCTTCGACGGCGTTGACAAGTCCGAGTAATATTTGCGAACGGGGCGGCGCAATCATGCGCCGCCCCACTTCACGATGCTTAGATATCTTCTCAACAAAATCGCACTTCTGATCCCGACCCTCGTCGGCATCACCATCTGCGCCTTCGCCTTCGTCCGGCTGCTGCCTGGCGATCCGATCCTGGCCATGGCCGGCGAGCATGGCGTATCGCCAGCACGCTACGAAGAGCTCAAGGAACAGTTCGGCTATAACCTGCCGATCTGGGAGCAGTACGCGCGCTATGTCGGCGAGGTCGCCACCGGCGATTTCGGCGTGTCCATCTCGTCCAAGCGCCCGGTGATGGAAGAGTTCAAGACGCTCTTCCCGGCAACGCTGGAACTGTCCTTCTTCGCCATGATCTTCGCCATGGTGATCGGCATCCCGGCCGGCATATTCGCGGCCGTCAAGCGCGGCTCCTGGTTCGACCAGTCGCTGATGGGCACCGCGCTCGTCGGCTATTCGATGCCGATCTTCTGGTGGGGCCTGCTGCTCATCATCTTCTTTTCCGGCTATCTCGGCTGGACGCCGGTTTCGGGCCGCATCGGCCTGCAGTTCTTCCTGAAGCCGATCACCGGCTTCATGACCATCGACAGCATCCTCTACGGCAAATGGGACGCGCTGCGCTCGGCGCTCAGCCATCTCGTCCTGCCGTCGATCGTGCTCGGCACCATCCCGCTGGCGGTGATCGCGCGCCAGACGCGCTCGGCCATGCTCGAGGTTCTCGGCGAGGACTATGTCCGCACTGCCCGCGCCAAGGGCCTTTCCGCCGCACGCGTCATCGGCGTGCATGCTCTTCGCAACGCGTTGATTCCGGTGGTCACCACAATCGGCCTGCAGGTCGGCACGCTGCTCGCCGGCGCCATCCTCACCGAAACCATCTTCGCCTGGCCGGGCATCGGCAAGTGGATGGTCGATTCCATCTTCAAGCGCGACTATGTCGTCGTGCAGTCAGGTCTGCTTTTGATCGCTCTCATCGTCATGGCCGTGAACCTCATCGTCGACGTGCTCTACGCCGTCATCAACCCGCGCATCAGGGCCGCGTGATGAGCCAGTCAACCGAAATCGCCCCCATGGCCGCCGGCAGCCCGGACCGCCTGACCGGGTTCAAGACCTTCTGGCATTATTTCTCGGTGAACCGCGGCGCCGTCATCGGCCTCTTCGTCTTCATCCTGCTGGTGCTGGCCGCGCTCTTTGCGCCGCTGCTTGCGCCCTACGCGCCCGACGTGCAGGACAAGACCGCGTTCCTGAGGCCGCCGGCCTGGCAGGCGGGCGGCAGCACCCAATATCTGCTTGGCACCGATCCGGTCGGCCGCGACATCCTTTCGCGCCTGCTCTACGGCGCGCGATTCTCGCTGCTGATCGGCGCGGTGGTGGTCACGTTGGCTCTGACCGGCGGCATCACGCTCGGCCTGCTGGCCGGCTATTTCCGCGGCTGGGTCGATGTCGCGATCATGCGCGTCATGGACCTGATCCTCGCCTTCCCGTCGCTGCTCTTGGCGCTGGTGCTGGTTACCATCCTCGGTCCTGGCCTGTTCAATGCGATGCTGGCGATCTCGCTGGTGCTGCAGCCGCATTTCGCCCGCCTGGTGCGCGCCGCCGTCATGGCGGAGAAGAGCCGTGAATATGTCGTGGCGGCCAAGGTCGCCGGCGCCGGACATCTGCGCCTCATGCTCGCCACCATCCTGCCGAACTGCCTGGCGCCGCTGATCGTCCAGGGCACGCTGTCCTTCTCGAACGCCATCCTGGAAGCTGCAGCCCTTGGCTTCCTCGGCCTCGGCGCGCAGCCGCCGACGCCGGAATGGGGCACTATGCTTGCCTCGGCGCGCGAATTCATCCTGCGCGCCTGGTGGGTGGTGACCTTCCCGGGCCTCGCCATCCTGATCACCGTGCTCGCCATCAACCTGATCGGCGACGGCCTGCGCGACGCCCTCGATCCCAAGCTCAGGAGGTCGTGATGGCATTGCTCGACATCCAGAACCTCGTCGTCGAGTTCCAGACCGCGTCCGGGCCGTTCCGCGCCGTCGATGGCGTGTCGCTTCATGTCGACGAGCGCGAGGTGCTCGCCATCGTCGGCGAATCCGGCTCCGGCAAGTCGGTGTCGATGCTGGCGGTGATGGGCCTTTTGCCATGGACCGCGACCATCACTGCCGACCGCATGAGCTTCGGCGGCCGCGATCTCCTGAAGATGAGCCCGGCCGAGCGCCGCAAGATCGTTGGCAAGGACATGTCGATGATCTTCCAGGAGCCGATGGCCAGCCTCAATCCCTGCTTCACCGTCGGCTTCCAGATCGAGGAGGTGCTGCGCTTTCATATGGGCATGGACCGCGCGCAGCGCCGAGCCCGCGCCATCGAGCTCTTGAAACAGGTCGGCATTCCCGAACCGGCCGAGAGGCTGAACTCCTTTCCGCATCAGATGTCGGGCGGCCAGTGCCAGCGCGTCATGATCGCCATCGCCATTGCCTGCAATCCGAAGCTCCTGATCGCCGACGAGCCGACCACAGCGCTCGACGTCACCATCCAGAAGCAGATCCTCGATCTTCTGGTCTCGCTGCAGGCCAAATACGGCATGGGCCTGATTATGATCACCCACAATATGGGCGTGGTGGCCGAGACCGCCGACCGTGTCATCGTTCAGTACAAGGGCCGCAAGATGGAAGAGGCCGACGTGCTGTCGCTCTTTGAATCGCCAAAGAGCAACTACACGCGCGCGCTGCTGTCGGCGCTGCCGGAGAACGCCGTCGGCGACCGCCTGCCGACCGTCTCCGACATGCTGTTCGAGCCGGCGCCCTCGGGAGCTAGTGCATGACCGGAGCCGGCGCATGACCAAGGTTGTCGAAGGCAAGAACATCAAACGCGACTACCATGTCGGCGGCGGCCTGTTCCGCCCGGCGCGCACGGTGCATGCGGTGAAGGGCGTCTCGTTCAGCGTCGAAAAGGGCAAGACGCTTGCCATCGTCGGCGAGAGCGGCTGCGGCAAGTCCACGCTCGCCCGCATCATCACGCTGATCGATCCGGCGACGGCCGGGGAGCTGTTCATCGACGGCAACAAGGTCGATATCGCCAAGGACGGGCTGACCAAGGAGATGCGCCGCAAGGTGCAGATCGTCTTCCAGAACCCTTACGGATCGCTCAACCCGCGCCAGAAGATCGGCGACGTGCTCGGCGAGCCGCTGCTCATCAATACCGACAAGCCGGCCGAGGAGCGCCGCGACTTGGCGATGAAGATGCTGAAGAAGGTCGGCCTCGGACCGGAGCATTACAATCGCTACCCGCACATGTTCTCGGGCGGTCAGCGCCAGCGCATCGCGATCGCTCGCGCGCTGATGCTGAACCCCAGCCTGCTGGTGCTGGACGAGCCGGTCTCGGCACTCGACCTTTCCGTGCAGGCGCAGGTGCTCAACCTGCTCGCCGACCTGCAGGACGAGTTCAAGCTGACCTATGTCTTCATCAGCCACGATCTGTCGGTGGTGCGCTACATCGCCGACGAGGTGATGGTGATGTATTTCGGCGAAGCGGTCGAATACGGTCCGCGCGATGAAGTCTTCTCCAACCCTCAGCACAGCTATACCAAGACCTTGTTCGCCGCGACGCCGCGCGCCGACATCGCCTCGATCAAGGCCAGGCTGGCTAAGAAGGCGGCCTGACGCCGGTCGTCCTGGGGGGCAGGAGACACTTGGAATTACGACGGATAGGCCGCGATCCTTCGCGCCCCCCTCTGTCCTGCCGGCATTCCGGAATTCCTTCGCCGCGTTGCGTCGTCTCAGGATGACGACCCTGGAGTAGCCGCGCGCCTTACCTTCCCCCTATGAGGAGGGTTGGGTCGAAGAGGTAAGATCTCGACCCTTCGATCATGCCAGCCTGGCGACAATCGCCCGCAGCGCTTCGCCGAAGCGGTGCACCTCTTCCACAGTGTTGTAGTGCACCAGCGAGGCGCGGATGGCGCCGCTGTCCATCGACAGGTTGAGCCGCTTCATCAGCCGCGGCGCGTACATGTGGCCGTCGCGGATGCCGATCTGCATCGCGGCCATCTCCTCGACGATTCTTTGCGGTGAGAGCTTGCCGATGTTGAAGCAGAAGGTCGGCACGCGATCATGGATGCGCGCTTCGTCGGCAACGCCGTAGATCGTCGCCCCGCAATCCTTCAGCACCTTCATCATCTCGCGCGCCAGCATCAGCTCGTAGTCGCGGATGGCGTTCATGCCGGCGACTATGTTGTCGCGGCGCGACCGATTGTTCTGGGCTAAGAAATTGCGGCCAACCGATTCCAGATAGCGCACCGCGGCGTCCATGCCGGATACGTTCTCATAGATGAAGGTGCCGGCTTCTACCTTGTAGGGCGGCTCGTCGGGGATGAAGTCTTCGCGGAAGGTGGGCAGTCGCTTCAGCGTTTCGAAGCGACCCC
Source organism: Mesorhizobium loti (assembly GCF_001510895.1). Lineage (GTDB taxonomy): Bacteria > Pseudomonadota > Alphaproteobacteria > Rhizobiales > Rhizobiaceae > Mesorhizobium > Mesorhizobium loti_A. The sequence continues at coordinate 128,692 of NZ_LPWA01000164.1, forward strand.
AGAGGAAGCCCATATGCGGCGAGAAATTCTTGTAGCCGGAGCAGACCAGGTAGTCGCAGTCCCAGGCCTGCACGTCGATCAGCGCGTGCGGGCCGTAATGCACGCAGTCGAGGAACACTTCGGCGCCGGCCGCATGTGCGATCCCGGCGACGGAAGCGACATCGACGATCGAGCCGATCGAGTGCGCCGTCACCGTGCAGGCGACGAGCCGGGTGCGATCCGAGACCAATGGTTTCAGGTCGTCGACATGGAGATTGCCGTCCTCGCGCATGCGCCACCATTTGAACTTGGCGCCGGCCTGCTCCAGCGCCAGCCAGGTGGCGATGTTGGCGTCGTGATCCATGTCGGTGATGACGATCTCGTCACGCTCCTGAAGCATCTGGCCGATGCCGAGGCTGACCAGGCGCATGAACGAGGTGGCGTTCATGCCGAAGCAGATTTCGGATGGGCTGTAGGCATTGATCAACAGCGCCACGCTTTCGCGCGCCTCGGCCACCGACTGGTCGACGGTGACGCTGCGGCCATAGCGGCCGCCGCGCTGCACATTGTGCCCGACCAGATGGTTGGTGACGGCGTCGAGCACGCTTTGCGGGATCTGCGCGCCGGCGGCGTTGTCCATGAAGATGAAGTCGCCGGCCTGGCGGAGCGCCGGAAACATGGCGCGGATTTTCTCGACCGGGAACGCAGCGGCGCTCTCCTGCGCTTTCGAAACATGGTGCTGGTTCACGGGAGTTCTCCTTCAGGTCATCGATGTCATTCGAGGGGGGATTAGTGTGCGCCGGACCGGGCCTTTGCGCGCTCTTCGAGGTAGCCGACCAGCCGCACCAGCGGCCACAGGAAGGCGAGATAGATGATCGCCGCGCCGATCAGCGGCGTCGGATTGGCCATCAGTGCCTGCGCGTCGGTCGCCTGCTTCAGGAGGTCGGGCATCGCCACGACCGAGGCGAGCGCGGTGTCCTTGAACACCGAGACGCAGTTGCTGGTGAGCGGCGGGATGACGATGCGGATCGCCTGCGGCAGCACCACCTTGCGCATGGCGACCCAGAAGGGCAGGCCGAGCGCGGCCGCCGCCTCGAACTGGCCCTTCGGAATGTTCTCGATGCCGGCGCGGCAGACTTCCGCCGTGAAGGCGGCCAGCACCAGCGACAGTGCAAGGGCGGCCGAGACGAAGGACGACAGGCGGATGCCAATGAAGGGCAGGGCGTAGTAGATCAGGATCAGCACCACCAGGATCGGCAGCGCGCGGAACATGTCGATGTAAAGGATCGCCAGCCGCTTGAGCGGCTTTGGCGCATAGAGCCGCACCAGGCAGATCGCCAGCCCGGCAATGGTGCCGAAGACGATCGCGGCGCAGCCGAGCAGGATGGTGTTGCCGAGCCCCCGGATGAGGATCGGAAACGATCGGACCAGGATGCCCCAGTTGAAGAAGGTGTCGATCAGTTCCATCGGCTCACCCGCGAGACAAGCCCGCTCTGTTGGCGGACCCAAATGGTCGAAGCGAGAGCGTCAGCTGTTGCTGCCGCTCTCGTCGAAGTTTGTGATTAGCCGGCTTATTGCGGGATCGGTCCCGGTGTCACCGTGCTGGTTCCGGCTTCCGGATCGACGCCGAACCACTTCTTGTGGATCGCCGCCATCGTGCCGTCCTTCTTCATTTCGCTGATGGCGTCGTTGACCTTTTCCAGCAGCGGATGGCCCTTCTTGGTCATCATCGCGAAGCGCTCGCCGGTCGGGATGCGCACCAGGATCTTCAGCGCCGGCATCTGCTTGATGGCGAACAGGAAGCCGGCGAGCTCGCCGGCGCCGCCGTCGATGCGGCCGTTCTGCACGTCGAGCAAAAGGTCCTGCTGGGCGTTGTAGCTCTTGGTCTCGGCGACGCCGAGCTTGGCTGCGTTTTCCTTCATATAGGCTTCGCCGGTCGAGCCGGCGATGACGCCGATGGTCTTGCCCTTGAGGTCGTCGAGCGACTTGATGGTGGAATCGGCCTTGCCGACGATGGTGCCGTCGCTGTCATAATAGGCCTGGGTGAAGCCCTGGTTCTGCAGCCTCTCCTTGGTCACCGAAATTGACGACACGGCGAAGTCGATGCGGCCCGAAGCGGTCGCCGCGAACAGGGCCTGGAAGCCGAGATCCTGGAATTCGACCTCGGCGCCGATGCGCTTGGCGACATCGTTGGCGACGTCGATCTCAAAACCTTCGAAGCCGCCGGAATCGGTCTTGTATTCCCATGGCGGGTTGGCCGGATAGGCGCCCACCATGATCTTGTCGGCGAAAGCGGGCGCCGCGAAGGCGACGCCAGCGGCGATGATCACCCCAATCAGTCCTAGACGTTTCAACATCTTGCTTCCCTCTGGTTCTGTTCCTCTTCCGCTTCTTCCGACGCCCACTCCCGGGCGTCGCAGGCGAGGCGGTGCCTGCAATCAGGATGCTCGGCGATGCCGCAAACCGATATGCTCCGTGAGCCGCGCGATCAGCACATCGACCGCCGCTTCCGTCGTGACCATGCCCGGCGACAGCCTCAGCGTCGTGCCGCGCGCATCGCAATAAAGCTGATCGTTGCGCAAAGCGGCTACGATCTTCGCCGGCTCAACGCCTTGCGGCAGGCCGAGCATCACGCTGCCGCCGCGCTCGGCGGCGTCGAGCGGCGAACGGACCGCCCAGCCATTCTCCAGAGCCGCGCCGATGATGCGTTCGACAAGCGTGGCGTTCTGCGCGCGGATAGCGTCGACACCGGTTTGTTCCACCCACTCCAGCCCCGGCAGCGAGGCGACGCTTGCCAGGATCGCCGGTGTGCCGTGATCGAAGCGGCGCGCATCGTCGGCGTAGGTGAAGGCATCGAGATCCCAGGAGAACGGATTCGGCTGGCTGAACCAGCCGCGCAACTCCGGCCGGCAGGTGGCAAGAAGCTCCGACCCTACTTGCAAGATCCCGGCGCCGGACGACCCGCACAGCCATTTGAGCGAGGTCGAGACGACGAAATCGACCGGCGTCGCGGCAACCGAAAACGGCGCCACGCCGATGCCTTGCGTGATGTCGACGCCGACGATGCTGCCCATGGCACGGCCATGCGCGGCGAGCCGCCCGACATCGCAGCGGTGCGAGGCCGTCGAGGTGACGAAGGTGATGAGCGCGAGCCCGACGTCACCTTGCCAATGGGCGATGAAATCCTCGTCGCGCACCCAGCTTTCGCCCGGCCTGAGCGGCACGGTGTCGAGCGTGAAGCCGAAACGCTCGGCGAGCCCGGCAAGCAGGAAATGCAGGCTTGGAAAACAATCGCCCGCGACCAGCAGCCGCTTTCCCGCCAGACTCTCGGCCGGCAAACCGCCGATCAGGCTGTACAGCGCGACGGTGACATTCTCGGCGGTGGTGAGCGTGCCCTGCGGTGCCTCGATCAGCCGCGTCCAGGCATCGATGAAGCGTTGCCGCGCGGCCAGCGCGGCCGGCCATTGGCTGTCATCTTCGGCCGACCAGATAACGGAAAACTCCGCCAGCGCGGCGGCCATGCGCTCGGCCTTGCCGGGGAAAGTGCCGATCGAATGGTAGAGAAAATATCCGGACATTCGCTGTCTCTCGTTCACTTGTGATCATGTGATCACAAAACCATCGACGGATCAATCGTCGCCGCTGAAGAAATGCGGATCAGCGCTGCAAAAACCGGTTGTTCGTTTGGTCCAGGGAGGCTGGCGACGGACAGTCTGGACCGCTCGCGGCTGTGCCGACGTCAGGCCGATCTGCCGAAGGCGGCGAAATCGACCGGCCTGGGCTCCGGCACGTCAGGACAGATCGTGCGCAAAGTCTCCTGCGTTGCCGTGATGTCGGCGACCACCTCGTCGCGGGCGCGCGCAAAATCCTTGTCCTTGAGTGCCGCTATGATCGCGGCATGCCGCCCGGAGGGCTCCATCGTGCCAGCGCGCATCAGCGGCGCGACATGGTTGGAGAGAAGCCGCATATAGGGGCCGAAGCGCAACCACAGCGTTTCGATCAGCTGGAACAGCACGTCGGAACCGGAGGCGCGATAGATGGTGAAGTGGAACTGCTGGTTCTTGGCGATCAGCTCGTAGATGCTGCCGTCGCGGCCGATCGCTTGCTGGTCGTCGGTGACCCTCTGCAAAGAGGCGATCTCGGCTGCGGTCAGGCGCGGCCCGCCAAGCTCGGCCGCCAGCCCTTCGACGGCAAGGCGGGCCCGGCAGAGGTCGTCGAGCCGGGCTCGCGTCACCACCGGCACGCAGGCCGAGCCGTTCGGCGAAATCTCCAGCGCGTTCTCCGCCGCCAACCGTCGCAGCGCTTCACGCACCGGCATGTTGGACGTGCCGAAGGCCTCGGCCAGCGATGCGATGGTCAGCACCTGTCCCGGATCGAAGCTGCCGACCATCAAGGCATGGCGAAGCTGCTGGTAGACGCCATCCTGGACGGTTATACGTCCCGATACCGGTTCGAAGCCCAGAGCCACGCTTTTGCTTCCCTTAGCAGCCGACAAAAAGGCCTGCCGAGCAGGCGTGATCATCTGATCACAAATCGAGCTAAGTGCCAAGCCGGCACGATGCGGCAGTGTGGCCGCGAACTCCCCGCATTGATCCTGGAAGTCAGTCCGGTATCACCGCCGTGGCCTGGATCTCGACCTTGGCACGATCTTCGACCAGCGCCACCACCTGCATTGCGGCCATCGCCGGAAAGTGCCGGCCGATGACGGCGCGGTAGGCCTCGCCGATCCCCTTGAGGTTGGCGAGATATTCGGCCTTGTCGGTGAAATACCAGGTCAACGAGGTGATGTGCTGCGGCTCGCCGCCGGCTTCGGCGAGAACGGCAACAACGTTGGTGAGCGTCTGCCGCACCTGGCCGACGAAGTCGTCGGTCTCGAACCGGCATTCGGCATTCCAGCCGACCTGGCCGCCGATGAAAACCAGCCGGCCGCGCGCGGCGATGCCATTGGCGTAGCCGATCGGTTTGGCCCAGCCTTCAGGCTGCAGGATCGTGTGCATGTCTAGCCTCCCCCTAATTCAAAATGTGCTCGCAAGGCATGGTCTCACACGGCTCCCATCATCTGCCTGGCGATCACCACCTTCTGCACATCGGATGCGCCCTCGTAGATGCGCAGCGCCCGGATCTCGCGATAGAGGCTCTCGACGATGTGGCCCTTGCGCACGCCGTCGCCACCATGCAACTGCACCGCCTTGTCGATCACCTCCTGCGCGCGATCGGTGGCGAAGAGCTTCGCCATCGCCGCTTCGCGCGTCACCCGCGCGGCCCCCATGTCTTTGGTCCAGGCGGCGCGATAGATGAGCAAAGCGGCGGCGTCGACATCGAGCGCCATGTCGGCGATGTGGCCTTGCACCATCTGCAGGTCGGCCATCGGCGCGCCGAACAGTTTTCGGTCGGCAACCCGTTTGATGCTCTCGTCCAACGCCCGTCGGGCAAAGCCGAGCGCCGCCGCGCCGACCGTCGAGCGGAAGACGTCGAGCACCGACATGGCGATCCGAAAACCGTCGCCGGGCTTGCCGATCAGGGCGGAAGCGGGGACGCGAACATTGTCGAAGGACAGCCGCGCCAGCGGATGCGGTGCGATGACCTCCAGCCGCTCGGCGACACCGAGGCCCTTGGCTTCGCCCGGCACGATGAAGGCGGAAATCCCTTTGGCGCCCGGCGCCTCGCCGGTGCGGGCGAAGACGACGTAGAGATCGGCGATGCCGCCATTGGAAATCCAGGTCTTTTCGCCCGACAGCGCATAGAAGTCGCCGTCGCGGACGGCCGTCATTTCCATGTTGGCGACATCCGATCCTGAACGCGGCTCCGAGAGCGCGAAGGCTGAGATCGCCTGGCCGGCCCGCGTCTTCGCCAGCCAGCGCTGCTGGTCCGGCGTGCCGAACAGCGAGATCGCGCCGGTGCCGAGCCCCTGCATGGCGAAGGCGAAGTCGGCGAGCCCGTCATGGCGCGCCAGCGTCTCGCGCGTGATGCAGAGCGTGCGCACGTCGAGCGGTCCCGGCCTGTCCGGGTCGAGGGCCGTGGGCTTCAGCCAGCCATCGCGCCCGAGCATCGCCACCAGCGCGCGGCAGGCGGCGTCGACGTCATGGTGATCGACGGGCAGGTTTTTCGCGCACCAAGCGTCGAGTTGTTCGGCCAGTTGGCGATGGCGGTCTTCGAAGAACGGCCAGGAGAGGAACGAGCGGTCAGGCATGCTTGCCTCCGCCATTCTCAAAAGTTCCCGCTCTACGGCGCCCCCCTCTGTCCTGCCGGACATCTCCCCTCTACGGGGGAGATTGGATGTCGCCAGCGCTTTCGCCAATCGTCTGCGTTGCAGAAGGGACGCTGCAGGCGAAGCTGCTAATCTCCCCCCTAGAGGGGGAGATGTCCGGCAGGACAGAGGGGGGCGCTGTCCCGCCAACGTCTCTATCAAAACCACCATTCTAGTTCCCCTCGAAAACCGGCTTTTCCTTGGCCACAAACGCCTTGTACGCCCGTTCGAAATCACCGGTCTGCATGCAGATCGCCTGCGCCTGCGCTTCCGCCTCGATCGCCTGGTCGAGGCCCATCGACCATTCCTGGTGGAGCTGCGTCTTGGTGATGCCATGCGCGAAGGTCGGTCCGGAGACGATGCGCGCCGCCATGTCGAGCGCGTCGGTCTCGAGTGACGCAGACTCAACGAGACGGTTGTAGAAACCCCAGCGCTCGCCTTCGGCCGCACTCATGGTGCGGCCGGTATAGAGCAGCTCGGCCGCGCGGCCCTGGCCGATGATGCGCGGCAGGATCGCGCAGGCGCCCATGTCGCAGCCGGCGAGGCCGACGCGGGTGAACAGGAAGGCGGTCTTCGCCTCCGGCGTGGCGATGCGGATGTCCGAGGCCATGGCGATGATCGCGCCGGCGCCGACCGCCACGCCATCGACCGCCGAAATGATCGGCTTGCCGCAGTTAAGCATCGCCTTGACGAAGTCGCCGGTCATGCGCGTGAAGGCGAGCAGTTCCTTCATGTCCATCTTGACCAGCGGCCCGATGATGTCGTGCACATCGCCGCCCGAGCAGAAATTACCGCCATTGGGCAGGAACACCACGGCATCGACATCGTCGGCATAGACGAGGTCGCGGAACGTGTCGCGGAGTTCCGCATAGCTGTCGAAGGTCAGCGGGTTCTTGCGCTCCGGCCGGTCGAGCCGGATTTTCGCGACCCTGCCTTCGACCTCCCAGAGGAAGTGCTTCGGCTTGAGCTTGGCCATGGCGCTCATTCGCGTCCCTCCCAATTGCTGCGGAACGATTTCAGCATGCCGGTCAGCCGCCGCGCCTCGTCCTCGCTGACAGTGCCGAGCAGCTCGCCGACCCAGCTCTCATGCGCGGCGGCGATTGCGGCGAAAGATTTCGAGCCTTCCTCGGTCAGCCGCACCATCGAGGTGCGGCGGTCGCCGTTGCGGCGCGCCCGGGTGACCAGTCCTTCGGAGACCAGCCGGTCGACAATGCCGGTGACATTGCCATTCGATACAAGCAGGAAGCGCGACAGGTCGCTCATCAGCATGCCTTCCGGCGACCGGTAGAGCGCCGCCATCACGTCGAAGCGCGGCAGCGTGGTGTCGAACTCCTTCTTCAGCCGCTCGCGCAGCTCGGCCTCGATCGTGCGCGAGGCGCGCAGCAGCCTGATCCACAGACGCAGCCTGTCCTTGCCCGGCCCGGCGGAGGTCGGTCCCGCTACCATGTCTCGCCTCCCGAGACCGAGATCGCCTGCCCGGTGATCGATCGCGCGGCGTCGCTGCACAGCCACAGCACCGCCGCCGCAATTTCCTCCGGTTGGATGAAACGCCCTTGCGGGTTGATCGCTGAAAGGCTCGCGCGGGCGTCATCGGCGGAACGTCCGGTCTTCTCGACGATGCGCCGGACGGATTCTTCCAGCATGTCGGTCTCGACGAAACCCGGGCAGACTGCGTTCACCGTCACGCCTGACTTGGCGGTCTCGGCGGCTAAAGCCCGCATCAGCCCGACGACGCCGTGTTTGGCGGCGACGTAAGGAGCGACATAAGCATAGCCTTTCAAGCCGGCGGTCGAGGCGACGAAAATGATCCGGCCTGTCTTCCGCGCGAGCATGCCGGCCAGCGCCGGCTTCACCGTCAGGAAGGCGCCGGTGAGGTTGACGTCGAGCGTGCGTCGCCAGTCGGCCAGCGAGGTCTTGTGCGCCGGTGCGCTGCCCGCCATGCCGGCATTGGCAACGACGATATCGAACGGTCCGCGCGCCGCTTCCGCCTTCTCGTAGAGGGTCGCCATCTCGCTTCGTCGGTGACATCGGCGGCGATGGCGAAGATGTGGTCATTTTCGGTTGCGACTTCCGCAAGCGCCGCCTCGCGCCGCCCGCAGATGGTGACGTCGATGCCGGCTTCCGCCAGCGCCAGCGCGATCGCGCGGCCAACGCCGGAGCCGCCGCCTGTAACCAGCGCGTGCTTGCCGCCGATTGCCGGAGCCGCGTTCATACCTTGAGCCCCGCGGCCGCTTCGCGTTCGGCGAGCCGATAGATCTGGTCGCGGCCACGCAGATAGGGATCCGGCCATTTGACGCCGCGGTCGCCGAGCGTGACCGCCGCATGCAGCGTCCAGTAGGGGTCGGTGAGATGCGGCCTGGCCAGCGCCACCAGATCGGCGCGTCCGGCCATCAGGATCGAGTTGGCATGATCCGGTTCGTAGATGTTGCCGACCGCCATCGTCGCCATGCCGACCTCGTTGCGGATGCGGTCGGAGAACGGCGTCTGGAACATGCGGCCATAGACCGGCCTCGCGGCGATGGTGGTCTGGCCGGCCGAGACGTCGCAGAGATCGACGCCGGCCTGGTGCAGCAGCCTCGCGATCTCGACCGCGTCGGCTGGCGTGACGCCCTCGATACCCACCCAGTCATTGGCCGAGATGCGCATCGAGATCGGCTTTTGCGCCGGCCACACAGCGCGCACGGCATGGAAGATCTCCAGCGGGTAGCGCATGCGGTTTTCCAGCGAGCCGCCATAGTCGTCGGTGCGCCGGTTGGTCAGCGGCGTGATGAAGGCAGAAAGCAGATAGCCATGCGCGGCGTGGATCTCCAGCATGTCGAAGCCGCAGCGCTCGGCCATCTCCGCCGAGGCGACGAACTGGTCGCGCACAATGTCCATGTCGGCGCGGTCCATCGCCTTCGGCACCTGATTCTGTGGCGACCACGGGACCGCCGACGGCGCCATCACCGGCCAGTTGCCGGAGGAGAGCGGCTCGTCGGTTCCTTCCCAGCCGAGGCGGGTCGAGCCCTTGGCGCCGGAATGGCCGATCTGGGCGCAGATTTTCGCTTCGGTCTCGGCATGGACGAAATCGACCAGGCGCTTCCACGCGACCTCGTGTTCCGGCTTGTAGAAGCCGGGGCAACCGGGCGTGATGCGCCCCTCCGGGCTGACGCAGGTCATCTCGATATAGAGCAGCCCCGCGCCGCCCTTGGCGCGCTCGGCGTAGTGCGAAAAATGCCAGTCGGTCGGGCAGCCGTCGACGGCCTTGTACTGTGCCATCGGCGAGACGACGATGCGGTTGTTGAGCGCCATCTCGCGCAGCCTGAACGGCGCGAACATCGGCGCGCGGCGCAGCATGTTGCCGCCGGCGCCAGCCTTGCGCTGGAACCACTCCTCGGCACCGGCCAGCCATTCGGCGTCGCGCAGGCGAAGGTTCTCGTGGCTGATGCGCTGCGAGCGGGTAAGCAGCGAATAGTTGAATTGAACTGGATCTAACCCGAGATATCGTTCGACTTCCTCGAACCATTCGAGCGAGTTGCGCGCCGCCGACTGCAGCTTCAGCACCTCGGTGCGCCGCGCATCTTCATATTTGCGGAAGGCGGCTTCGAGGTCGGGCTCGGACTCGACATAGTCGGCGAGCGCGACGGCGCTTTCCAGCGCGAGCTTGGTGCCGGAGCCGATCGAGAAATGCGCGCTCGCCGCCGCATCGCCCATCAGCGCCAGGTTCTTGTACGACCAGCGCTCGCACAGCACGCGCGGGAAGTTGATCCAGGCCGAGCCACGGATGTGGTTGGCATTGGTCATCAGCGGATGGCCGCCGAGATGCTTTTCGAAGATGCGCTCGCAGACCGCGATCGATTCCTGCTGCGTCATTTGGCCGAAGCCGAAAGCAGCCCAAGTCTGCTCGCTGCATTCGACGATGAAGGTCGCGGTCTCGCTGTCGAACTGGTAGGCATGCGCCCACACCCAGCCATGCTCCGTCTTCTCGAAGATGAAGGTGAAGGCGTCGTCGAATTTCTGCGTCGTGCCGAGCCACACGAACTTGCATTTTCGGGTGTCGATGTCCGGCTTGAAGACATCGGCGAAGGCGGCGCGGGATTCCGAGTTCAGCCCGTCGCCGCAACCACCAGATCATGCGTTTCCATGAAGGGGCGGGGGTCCGAGATATCGGTCTCGAATATCATCTTGATGCCGAGCTCGCGCGCCCTCCGCTGCAAGAGGATCAGGAGCCGCTTGCGGCCGATGCCGCAGAAGCCATGGCCGGTGGAAACGGTGCGCACGCCGTCATGGATGACGGCAATATCGTCCCAATAGGCAAAATGCTTCTTGATCCAGACGGCGCTGACCGGGTCGTTCCTGGTCAGGTTCTCCAGCGTTTCGGCCGACAGCACCACGCCCCAGCCGAACGTGTCGTCCGGGCGGTTGCGCTCGTAGACCGTCACCTCATGCGCGGCGTCGCGCAGCTTCAGCGAGATGGCAAAGTAGAGTCCGGCCGGTCCGCCGCCGAGAACCGCAACCTTCATGTCTTGCGATCTCCTCTTCGCACAGGGAGCCGCGGCAGGGCCGGCGATCCCGACTGTCAGTATCGCGCCAGAAGGCAATTATTTCAAGCTTAAAGTTTCATAATTGAACAATCGCCCGCCGGATCGCCTCACTTGGTCGGATCCTTCGGGCTCCACAGTATCGTCTCGGCGCCCTTCTCGTAGGCCATGCCTTGCGGGTAGCTGATCGCTTCGAGCTGCAGGCCCCAGGGCGCCTGGAAATAGAGGATGGTCTGGCCCGCCGCCGGTCCTTCCTTCACTGGCAGCGGTCCCAGCCTGGTCTTGACGCCTTTGGCCTCGAGATAGGCCTTAGCGGCGGCGACGTCGTCGACATAGAAGGCGATGTGATAGCCGCCGATGTCGCTGTTCTTGGGTGTCGCATCCTTCTGGTCCGGCGCGGTGTACTTGAACAGTTCGATGTTCGATCCATAACCGCAGCGGATCTGGGTGATCTCCTCGATGACCGCCTTGGGGTCGACGCCGAGCAGGTCCTGCATGAATGTTCCCTTATCGTCGGCGAACGGGCCAAAGGACATCGCCTTCTTGCAGCCGACGACATTGGTGAAGAATTCGACGGCCTGCTTCATGTCGGGCACGGTGATGCCGGTATGATCGTGTCCTCGCATGCCGGGGATCGAATCCGCCGAGGCCGCTCCCATTGCGCCGAACAAAGAGGCTGCGAAGACCGCCGCCTTGATTGCGTATTTCATGTCACCCTCCATTGGCGGGCTGACTTTTCATCGCGCACGTCCGAGGCCCGCTGGTCGGCATGCGGATATCAAAGCTCAAGTCATGCCGGCGCCTTGCCAGGCGGCTGCAGCCAGTCCGCATCGATCTCGGGGAGCGGAATGGCGGCGAGCAGGTCGCGCGTGTAGGCCTCCTTGGGGTTGTCGAACAGCGCGTCGGTGGCGCTCGCCTCGACGATCCTGCCGTCGCGCATGACCATGACCTGCCGGCAGAGCCGCCGGATTACCGACAAATCGTGGCTGATGAAGGCGACCGTCAGCCCCATCTCGGCGGCCAGCTTCTCAAGCAAGGTCAGGATTTGCGCCTGCGTCGACACGTCGAGGCCCGAGACGATCTCATCGGCCAGGACGAATTTCGGCGACAAGGCCAGCGCCCGCGCGATGCCGACGCGCTGGCGCTGGCGCCCGAGAGTTCGTGGCGGTAGCGGCTGGCAAAATTCTGCGGCAGGCCGACGCGCTGCAGGGCTTCCGCGACGCGTTCCTTGAGCTCGTCGCCAAGCCCGTTCTGCCTCAAGGGTGCGGCGATGATGTTGAAGATCGTGTGGCGCGGATTGAGCGATGACATCGGGTCCTGGAAGATCATCTGCAAATCGCGGCGCAGAGGCCTGAGCTCGGCTTCCGAAAGATGGCTGATGTCGCGCCCTTCGAAGCTGATGGCGCCGGCGCTCGGTTCGATCAGCCTGACCAGCGCGCGGCCGAGCGTCGACTTGCCTGAGCCGGACTCGCCGACGATGCCGGTCACCGAGCCCTTCGGCAGGTCGAAGTCGAGCCCTTTGAGGATTTCGGCCAGCGGCGCGCGGCCGATCAGCGGCTTGCGCGTCATGTCGGGGAGCGCGACCTTCAGCCCGCGCACGGAAAACAGCGGCTCAGCCATGGCCGGGCCTCCATGCCTTGTCGGCGGCGGCGATCTCGGCCGTGAGCCCCGCGAGCACGGTTTCGTCCACGGGCTTCAGCGATGCATACGGATCGGTGTAGCGCGGCGTCGCCGCGATCAGCGCGCGTGTATAGGGATGCTGCGGTGCCGCGAAAAGCTGGGCGGTGTCGGCCTCCTCGACCACCTTGCCGGCATAGAGCACCGACACTTTCTGGCTGATCTTGGCGACGACGCCGAGATCGTGGGTCACGAACAGGATCGCCGTGCCGTGGTCGCGCTGCAGCTGCGCGATCAGCCGCAGGATCTGCTTCTGCACGGTCACGTCGAGCGCCGTCGTCGGCTCGTCGGCGACGATCAGCCTGGGTTCGGCGGCGAAGGCCGCCGCGATCAGCACGCGCTGGCGCATGCCGCCGGACAATTCGTGCGGATAGCATTTCAGCACGCGCTCTGGGTCGCGGATCTGCACCTCGTCGAGCAGCTGGCGGATACGGCCGTCGGCTCGCTCGCCGCTCCAGCCGAGGATGCGCACCAGCCGGTCGGTCATCTGCGGGCCGATGCGGCGCGACGGGTTGAGGGCGGTGAGCGGATCCTGTGGGATCAGCGCGGTGCGGGCGCCGATCAAATTCCGCCGTGCCTTGGCATCGAGCTTGCCGAGATCCTGACCCTCGATCAGCATCTCGCCTTCGACGATGCGCACGCTTTTCGGCAGGACGCCGAGCACCGCCTTGCCGATCATCGTCTTGCCGGCGCCGCTCTCGCCGACCAGCGCGCGCACCTCGCCGGGCTGGACGGTGAGCGAGACCGAGCGCAGCACGCGCTGGCCGTTGAGCAGCACGGCGCTCAAGCAGCGGATTTCGAGACACGCGCTCATCGCAGCACCGGATCGAAGCGCGCTTTCAATCCCTCGCCGAACTGGCTGAAGGAGAGAACGGTGAGGATCAAAGTGATCAGCGGGAACACCAGCACCCACCAGGCCTGGTGGATCGACAGGCGGCCCTCGGCGATGATGCCGCCCCAAGTCGGATCGTCGGTCGAGATCGACAGGTTGACGAAGGAGAGGATCGCCTCGACGATGACGGCAATGCCCATTTCGAGCGACAGCAGCGCAATCACCGAAGGCACGACGTTCGGCAGCACCTCGCGCAGCATGATGCCGATGCGGCCATAGCCGGCGATGCGCGCGCTTTCGACATAGTCCATCCGCGCCTGGCTCATCGCCTCGGCGCGGATCACCCGGCAGAAGCGCGTCCAGTCGATGACGGCGATGGCGATGATGACGGAGCTCAGGCCGGTGCCCAGCACCGCGACCAGAAGGATCGCGAACAGCACCGGCGGGAACGCCATCCAGACATCGACGACGCGCGAGATGATGCGGTCGGCCCAGCCGCCGAAATAGCCGGCGACCAGCCCCAGCGCCGAGCCGATGAGACAGGCCGAGGTCGCCGCGGCGAAAGCGACGATGAAGGCGATGCGGCCGCCGAAGATCAGGCGAGACAAGAGGTCCCGGCCAAGGCTGTCGGTGCCCAGCCAATAGCCGGGCTCGGCGCCGTCCAGCCAGAAGGGCGGCAGCCGCTCCAGCATCAGGTCCTGCGCCAGCGGGTCCTGCGGCGCGATCAACGGCGCGAAGATGGCTGCAAGCAGCGCTAGTAGCAGCCAGCCGCCGGCCAGCCACAGCCGCGGGCTCAAACCGCGTCGCGAGATCCGGGCCTCAGCCATGACGCAGCCTCGGATTGAGCAGCGCATACATCATGTCGACGGCGAGGTTGATCAGCACAAAGAGCAACGCGAAGACCAGCACGATGCCCTGGATCAGCGGCAGGTCGCGGTTGATGACGGCGTCGATCGCCATGTTGCCGAGGCCTTCATAGGAAAACAGCCGCTCGACAATGACCGTGCCGCCGATGAGGAAGGTGAATTGCACGCCGACCAGTGTCAGCGTCGGTAGCGCCGCGTTCTTCAGCGCCTCGCGCAGGATGACCTGCGTCTCGGAAAAACCTTTGACCCTCGCCAGCACGACATAGTCGAGGTCGAGCACTTCCTTCAGCGACTGTTTCAAGAGCTGCGCGATGATCGCCGCCAGCGGCAGCGCCAAGGCCACGGCCGGCATCAGCATGTGCTTGAGCAGGTCCCAGGTGAGGTCGAAGCGCAGCCGAAGGATGCTTTCGACAAGGTAGAACTGGGTGACGAAGGGCAGGTCGAGCTGCGGCGACACCCGGCCGGAGATGTCGAATACAGGCACCAGCACGCCGAAGAGCAGGATCAGCACCAGGCCCCAAAGGAAATCGGGGATGGAAAGCGTCGCGCCGCTGGCGATGTCGATCCCGGCCTCGACTGCCGTGCCGCGTGAGCGCGCGCCGATTATCGCGGTCGTGCCGCCGATCGCCACTGCCATTAGCAGCGCCACCGTCGCCAGCTCCAGCGTCGCCGGCAGCCGGTTGAAGACCAGGTCGAGCACATCCTGGCGCAGCGAGATCGAGGTGCCGAAATCGCCGTGCAGCACGCCGGCGAGCCAGATGAAGAATTGCTGCACGATGCCCTTGTCCAGCCCATAGAGCGCACGCAGCCGAGCGATGTCTTCATTGCTGGCGCCGGGCGGCAGCATCATCGCGATCGGATCGCCGGGCGCGACGCGGATGACGACGAACACGACGACGGCGACGCCAAACAGCGTCACCAGCATCGTCAGGAGACGAACGAGGAATCTCTGCAGCAGCATCTGCCCTTACGTCCGGATGAACCGTATGCCCGGATGAAAATGCGCGCCGTCTCGCGGACGGCGCGCGTGGCAATCCAAGCCCCGACGATCAGGCCGGGGTCATCAGCGCCGGCAGCAGCGCGCCGGACACATGCTGCACGACATTGACCTTCTTCGAGTGCACGATCGGCTGCGCATACTGCATCAGCGGCAGCACATAGGCCTGCTCGGCGATGTATTTGTCGACCGCCTTCCAGCCGGCGATGCGCTTGGCCTCGTCCTTCTCGCCCCACAGCGGATTGATCATGTCGATCAGGTCCTGGCTGTCCCACACCGAATGCGGGCTCGGACCGTACATGGCGAAGCCGGTGGAGGTGGTCGGGTCGCCGATCGCATTGCCCCAATTGTAGAAGGCGGCCGGCGCCAGCTTGTCGGCGGCGCGCAATTCGTAATGCTTGGCGATCTCGTAGACCTCGATATTGGCCTCGATGCCGACCTTGCGCCACATGCCGACGATCGCCTGGATCATCTCATAGTCCTTGGGCTTGAAGCCCTTGGTCGTCTGTATCGTGAACTTGACCGGCTTCTTCGGCGAATAGCCGGAAGCGGCAAGCAACTCCTTGGCCTTTTCCGGATTGTGCTCGACCTTGATCGACGGATCGAAAGCCGTGTATTCCGGCGTCTCCAGCGTCGCGATCGGCTGGCCGTAACCGCGCAGCAGCCGCTTGACCAGCAGCTCCTTGTCCACCGCTATCACGGCCGCCTGGCGGACGTTCTTGTCCAGCATCGCCTCGATGTCGTTGAAGAAGATCATGCCGATGTCGGAGACATTCTTGATCGAGCCGGCGAGCCCGTCCTTGGCGATCAGCCGGTCGTATTCCTCGTAAGGAATTTCGAGCGTCACCTGCGAGGAACCGGACTCGATCTCGGCGACACGGCTCGCCGCGTCGGTGACGAACTTGATCGTCACATTCTCGAAGGCCGGCTTGTTGCCCCAATAGTGCGGATTGGCCTTGAGCCGCAGGAAGGCGTTGCGCTCGAACTTGTCGACCATATAGGGGCCGGTGCCGATCGGCGCCTTTTCAAAACCTTCGGCGCCGACCTTTTCGTAATAGGCTTTTGGCAGGATGTAGCCGGTCAGGAACGACATCCATTTGAAATAAACCGGGTCGAACTGGACGACGTCGCCGGTGATCTTGTTGGCGTCGATCTTGAAGTTGTTGACGTTCTTCCAGACGAACTGGATCGGATTGCCCGCCTTCTCGTCGCCGGCGCGCTGCAGCGACCAAACCACGTCCTCGGCCGTGAAAGGCGAGCCGTCATGCCATTTCACGCCATCGCGCACCGTCATCATCACCTTGGTGCGGTCGTCGTTCCAGCCCCATTCGGTGAGCAGGCCGGGCGTGAAGGAGAGATCCGGCTTTTGCGGGATGAACTGGTCGAACACCGACTGGTAGAGACCCTGGATGGTCGGGTTCACCGCCGAAGGCCCGGTCGTCGGGTCCCAGGACGGCAGGTTGACATTATAGGCGATGGTGAGCTCATCCGCCGCCTTCGCCGCTTTCGGCAGGCCAAGCGTCGCCGCGCCCAGCGCTGCCGCGCCGTAACCGAGCAAATCGCGTCTGTTGATGGTCATGGTCGTTCCCCTTGTTGGTTGTCTGTCATTGTCTGCGCGGCGTTTTTCATTGGTCGGTTCAGGTTGGTGGGCAACCGCGCCTTGCCCGCTTTCAACTGAGAGTCCCCGGAAATCCTCGGCTCAATGTCCTCCCAGCTGTTGCGCGAGCATGAAGCCCGAGCCGGCGCCCGTGCCGGCGCCGGGCCATGTCGCGGCGCCGGTAAGGTAGAGGTTGGAGACCGGCGTGTTCCAACGCGCGAAGCCGCGCGCCGGCCGAAAGAGAAAATTCTGCGCCAGATGATGGCTGCCGCAGATCTGGTCGCCGCCGACGAGGTTCGGGTTCTCGCGCTCGAGGTCGAGCGGCGAGAACACGGCCCGGCCCAGGATTGTCTTGCGCAGGCCCGGTGCGTAGCTCTCGATGATGTCCAGCACGCGCTCGGCGTACGTGTCCTTGACCGTGTCCCAGTGACCCGGCGCGATCTTTCCGGCGGCATCGCCAAGGATTTCCGCCGGCAGCATGCGCACCTGGACCCACAGCACGTGCTTGCCTTCCGGTGCCCGCGAGGGATCGATGGTCGTTGGCTGTCCGACGACCAGCACCGGCTGGTCGGGCAGAAGACCGGCGATCGCCTGCTGATAGGTGCGCGACATGGCGTCGACCGAGGGCGCCAGATGCACATAGGCGAACCGGCGAAGCTCGGCGCCGGCGCTCCAGTCCGGCCGGTCGTCGAGCGCCAGATGGATCATCATCGTGCCCGGCGCATGGCGGAACTTTTTCATAGCCGCATCGAAGCCGACATCGCCGGACCCGTTGGGCAGAAGCTTGCCCGGAAGCGCTCCTGGCGCGACGCCTGCAATGATGGCCTTGCTCGCGACATGGGTTTCGCCCGACGCCAGCCGCACGCCGGTCGCCCGGCCGCCAGCCACCGTTATCTCCGCCACTTCCGCGCCGGTGACGATCGTGCCGCCGGCCGTTTTGACCATGCCGGAGAGCGCGCGGATGATGGTGTCGGCGCCGCCCTTGCCGAGCACCATGCCGAAACTCTGGTTGGCCATCGATTCCAGATAGGGGAAGACGGCACCGCCGGCGATGTCGGGCGCGAAGTCGAGATGCATGCCCCAGGCGGCGAGCGTGGACCTGACATGCGGTGCCTCGAAATTTTCCTCGAGCCACGCGCGTGGCGAGGAAAGCAGCAGCCGGCCGGTGTCGAGCGCACCGCCAAGGCCTTTCTTGCGCCACAGCCTCCAGGCCATGCCGGCAAGCGCCCGCGCACTCATCGGCGAACCCAGAAGCCGGAACAGATGCTCGGCTTCACCGGGGAAAGCGGCGACCAGCCGGCGCCATGTGGCGGCATCGGCGGCGGAAAACGCCGCCAGCCGCGAAGCGGTCTTTTCGAGGTCATTGCTGACGCCGAACCATTTGCCGTCGGGAAAAGCGCTGGCGAAACAGTCGACGACGGGCGCGAATTCCAGCCCGTGGTTTTTCAATTCATTTGCATATTTCCGGTGGAAGGCCGAGCCGGCGAACAGGCTCAGATTCATCGCGCCGAAATCGTGCCGGAAGCCGGGAAGCGTGTATTCGGCGGTGCGGACAGCGCCGCCGATCGTCTGGGCGCGTTCGAAAACCGCTGTTTTCCAGCCTTTGAGCGCCAGATGCGCGGCGCAGGCCAGACTGTTGTGGCCCGCACCGACAAAGATGGCGTCGAACTCGCTCACGCCCTGCCCCAAAATGCTTTATGCTTAAAGATAATTGCAGATGCATATGTTTTCGTCTAGTAGGATATTAAGGGCCGCAACGAGCCTTGATCGTCACGAACAAGAGGGAACAAAGACCATGGACACGCAAAAACTCCTCGGCGAAGTCGCCGGCCAGCTGCTTTCGGGCGCCATCAAGGTGGTCGACCTGTCGGCGCCGCTTGGGCCGGACACGCCGCTGATCAAGCTGCCGCCGGAACTCGCCGTCGACACGCCGAAGGTCGAGATCCACGCCATCTCCAAATATGACAAGAACGGTCCGTGGTGGGCCTGGAACTGGCTGAAACTCGGCGAGCATTCGGGCACGCATTTCGACGCGCCGCAGCACTGGATCACCGGCAAGGACTATCCGGACGGCGCAACCGACACCATTCCGGCGCAGAACTTCGTCGGCCCGGTCAATGTCATCGATTGCTCCAAGGAAGCCGCCGCCGATCACGACTTCCTGCTCACCGTCGACCACATCAAGGCCTGGGAAGCCAAGCATGGCGCGATCAACCCCGGCGAATGGGTGGTGATGCGCACCGACTGGTACAAGCGCAACGGCTCCGAAGCCGAATTCCTCAACGCCAACGAGACCGGTCCGCACACGCCCGGTCCGACGGCCGAAGCCATTCAGTTCCTGATAGCCAAGGACATCAAGGGCTGGGGCAGCGAGACGATCGGCACCGATGCCGGCAAGGCCGGCGGCATGGAGCCGCCGTTTCCTGCGCACACGCTGATGCACAAGGCCAACCGCTACGGGCTGGCCAGCCTCTGCAACCTTGACCAGCTGCCGCCGAAAGGCGCGATCCTGATCGCCGCCCCGCTCAAGATCGAGCACGGCACCGGCAGTCCGATCCGCGCGCTGGCGCTGGTGCCGGGCAAGTAGGCGAGGTGGCGGTCTTCGGGAGAAGATCATGCTCGAGGGCAATATCGTGATGATGGATAGGGGGTGGCAGCCTTGCAGCGCTGGCGCTCACCCCCCTCTGTCCTGCCGGACATCTCCCCCACAAGGGGGGAGATCAGCCCTCATCGCGGCTTTCGCTAATCTGAAACGTCGCAAGAATGAGCGGGGCGCCTCAACTGCCAATCTCCCCCCTTGTTGGGGAGATGTCCGGCAGGACAGAGGGGGGCGCGAAGGAACGCCCGCTTGCGCGATTGAGGCGAAGGGCATCCCCCAATGACCGCCCCCGATCACATCATCGTCGGCAGCGGCATCAACGCCCTGGTCTGCGCGGCGATGCTGGGCGCCAAGGGCGAGAGCGTGCTCGTGCTCGAGCGCAACGACCGCATCGGCGGCTGCATGCGCACCGAGGAGATCACGGCGCCCGGCTTCGTCCATGACGTGATGGCGACGACCTTCGTGCTGTTCATCACCTCGCCGGCCTTTGCCGCGCTCGGCAAGGACCTTACGCGGCACGGACTTGAATTCTGCCACACAGCCACGCCAACCGGCGTGCTGCGGCCCGACGGCAGCCATGCGGTGCTGACCACCGACCGCGCCGCCAATATCGCGGCGCTGAACGCAATTGCGTCCGGCGACGGCGACCGCCACGGCGGCGATGTCGGCGACATCGAGCGCAATGCCGGGCTGCTCTTCGGCCTGCTCGGCGGGGCGCTCTGGTCCTATCCGACGACGAAGCTCATGGCCGGCGAGGCCTGGCGACGCGGCCCGCGCAACCTCGCCGCCTTCCTCGGCGAGGCGCTGGTGCCCGCCAGGGGTTGGCTGGAAACCGCCTATACGTCCGACACGGTTCGCGCGCTCTGGGCGCCCTGGGTGTTGCATGCCGGGCTCGGCCCGGAAGACGCTTTTTCCGGCCAGATCGCCAAGGTCATCGCCTTCGCGCTGGAGGCTGCCGGCGCGCCGATCGTCAAGGGCGGTGCGAAAAACCTGCTCGCCGCCTTCGAAGCGCTGATCAAGGAGCGCGGCGGCGAAATCCGCATCAATGCCGACGTCGCCTCGATCGCTCAGAAAGGTGGCCGCGCCGTCGGCGTTCAGCTCGCCTCCGGCGAGACGCTGACAGCGGCAAAGAGCGTCATCTGCTCGGTCACGCCAACCCAGCTTTACGGTCGCTTGCTCGGCAACGCTGCCCCAAAGCGCGACGTCGACGCGACGCGCGAATATCGCTACGGCAAGGGCAACTTCCAGATCCACTATGCGCTCAACAAGCCGCCGGCCTGGCGCGGCGAGGGCCTCGACAAGGTTGCGCTGCTGCATCTGACGCCGGGGCTCGACGCGTCTCGAAGGCCTGCAACGAGGCGGTGCGCGGCCTGCTGCCGGAAGTGCCGACCATTTGCGTCGGCCAGCCGCATGCGCTCGACCCGTCGCGCTGCCCGGAAGGCAAGGCGATCCTGTGGCTGCAACTGCCCGAGGCGCCGCGCGTTGTCAAAGGCGATGCGGCGGGCCAGTTGGAGACACCGGCTGACGGACGATGGAGCGACGCGTTGCGCGAAGCCTATGCCGATAGGGTCGAGGCGATCCTCGCCCACCACATCGACGGTTTTCGCGACACCGTGATCGCGCGCCGCGCCTATTCGCCGGCCGATCTCGAAGCGATGAACATCAACCTCGTCGGCGGCGACCCCTATGGCGGCTCGTCGACCATCGACCAATCCTTCCTGTGGCGGCCCTTCAAGGCCAGCCGCAACCACGAGACCGCTATCCAAGGCCTCTACCATATCGGCGCCTCGACCCATCCGGGCGCCGGCCTCGGCGGCGGCTCCGGCTTCCTTTTGGCGGGGAGGCTCTGATGGAGCAGAAGCTTCCCGAAAGGCGCCAGCGCATCTCGACCCTCGGCGAGATCGGCCTGCAGCAATTCGCGCCCTATCTGATGAACCGCATCATGGGCCGCTACAACGCCACCTTGCGCGAGGATTTCCGCAAGCAGGGCCTGACCATCCCGCAGGTGCGCACGCTGGCCGTGCTCTCGGTCACCGACGGCGTCACCGTCAACGACCTCTCGGTCTATACGGTGATCGAGCAGTCGACCCTGAGCCGGACGCTGGACGCGCTGGAGGGACAGGGCCTCGTGAGGCGCGAGCAGGGCGTCACCGACAGCCGCTTCCGCCATGTGTTCCTGACGGATGATGGACGGGCGCTCTTCACCCGCGCCTGGCCCGCAATGCACGATGCCTTCGAAGCGATGTTCGAAGGCGTCGACGATGTCGAATATGCCGCGCTGATCGCGATTCTGCAGAAGATGCTGAAGAACATCCGCAAGCACGACATTTGAGTTTGACGTACGCGCCGCCGAATAACGGTGGCAACGGAAGGAGGCAGAGATGGCCGAACGGTCTTTTGCCAAGGAAGTCGAGAAGCTGAGGCTCGGCGCCGGCGAGGAATTCGCCGGCGAGGGTATCCTCGCCATCACCAAGGCGCTGCTGCAATGCGGCGTCGGCTATGTCGGCGGCTACCAGGGCGCGCCGATCAGCCATCTGATGGATGTGCTCGCCGACGCGCAGGACATTCTCGGCGAGCTCGGCGTGCATTTCGAGGCGAGCGCCTCGGAAGCGACCGCCACCGCCATGCTTGCCGCCTCCGTGCATTATCCGATCCGCGGTGCGGCCACCTTCAAGTCGACGGTCGGCACCAATGTCGCCTCCGACGCGCTCGCCAATCTCGCGTCGGGCGGCGTCACCGGCGGCGCGCTGATCATCGTCGGCGAGGATTATGGCGAGGGCTCCTCCATCATGCAGGAGCGCAGCCATGCCTTCGCCATGAAGAGCCAGGTCTGGCTGCTTGATCCGCGCCCGAACCTTCCCTCCATCGTCAAGGCGGTCGAGGACGGCTTCGAGCTGTCGGAGGCCTCCAACACGCCGGTCATGCTGCAGGTGCGCATCCGCTGCTGCCATGTCCATGGCCACTTCATCGCCAAGGACAACAAGCGGCCGCCAATGTCGGTCGCCGACGCGCTTGCCGCGCCGCGCCGCGACACCGGCCGCATCGTGCTGCCGCCCGCCTCCTTCCTGCATGAGAAGGAGAAGGTCGCCAAGCGCTGGCCTGCGGCGGTGGATTTCATCAAGAGCCGCAAGATCAATGAGATCTTCGGCTCGGATCATGGCTCCGTCGGCATCGTCATGCAGGGCGGCATGTACAACTCGGTCGTCCGCGCGCTGCAGCGGCTTGCCCTCGCCGACACCTATGGCGACACCGACGTGTCGCTTTATGTGCTCAACGCCGTCTACCCGCTGGTCGACGACGAGTTCCTCGCCTTCTGCGAAGGCAAGCAGGCGGTGCTGGTCGTCGAGGAAGGCCAGCCCAACTATATCGAGCAGGCTTTTGCCGCGATGCTGCACAAGGCCGGGCGCGGCACGAAGCTGGTCGGCAAGGAGCATCTGCCGATGGCCGGCGAATACACTGGACAGGTCATGCTCGACGGCATCGGCTCGTTCCTGCGCGCCAATGCCCCGCATCTCCTGCCGGGTGAGGTGCGCGCGCCGAACAAGCTGGGTGAGGGCGTCGACACCGCCGATCTCATCAATGTCGTTCCCGGCCGCCCGCCGGGTTTCTGCGTCGGCTGCCCCGAGCGGCCGATCTTCGCCGCCACCAAACTGGTCGAGCAGGAGCTCGGCAAGCACCACATCGCTTCCGACATCGGCTGCCATCTGTTCTCTATCATGCCGCCTTTCGAGCTCGGCGCCACCACCATGGGCTACGGGCTTGGTCCGGCCTCGGCTTCGGCCTTCAATTCGCCGGAAGCAAAACGCCGCTCGATCTCCTTCGTCGGCGATGGCGGCTTCTGGCACAACGGCCTCACCTCCTCGATCGGCAACGCCGTCTTCAACAAGAACGACGGTGTCATCGTCATCGTCGACAATTTCTACTCGGCCGCCACCGGCGGGCAGGACATCCTGTCGTCACGAGCCAGCAACCGGACGAAATCGACGAAGCATCCGATCACCGAGGCGGTGAAGGGCATGGGCGTCAAATGGCTGCGCCACATCGATCGCACCTACGATGTCGGCAAGATGCAGGCCACGCTGCGCGAGGCGCTGACCACCGAGGAGAAGGGGCCGAAGGTCATCGTCGCCTCGTCCGAATGCATGCTGAACCGCCAGCGCCGCGAGAAGCCGCTGGTCGACAAGGCGATCAAGGGCGGCGAGCGTGTCGTGAAGCCGAAATTCGGCGTCGACGAGGACGTCTGCACCGGCGACCATGCCTGCATGCGGCTGTCCGGCTGCCCGTCGCTGTCGGTCAAGTCGCTCGACGATCCGCTGCGCGATGACCCGGTCGCCTCGATCGACCAGAACTGCGTCGGCTGCGGCAATTGCGGCGAGGTGGCGGACGCCGCCGTGCTCTGCCCGTCCTTCTACCGCGCCGACGTCGTCCACAATCCCAGCCGCTGGGACCGTTTCCTGGAAAGCGGGCGCCGCGCCGCGATCGGCCTGTTGCAGCGCCGTCGCGAAAGCCGCCGCCTGATGTTTGCCGATGCTTGACCAGGCTTCGCCCTTGCGCCCGAAGGCGGGCGCCTCTGATGACGAGCGGGTGATAAAACTCGCCGTGCTAGCAGTCGGCGGCCAGGGCGGCGGCGTGCTTGCCGACTGGATCACCGACGTCGCCGAGCGCAACGGCTACATCGCGCAATCGACTTCCGTGGCGGGCGTCGCCCAACGCACGGGCGCGACGATCTACTATATCGAGATGGCCCGCGACACCGGCCGGCTGCCCGTCTTCGCGCTGTCGCCCTCGCAGGGCGACGTCGACATATTGATTGCCGCCGAGCTGATGGAGGCCGGCCGCGCAATCATCCGCGGCTTCGTCACGCCAGAGCGCACGACGCTGATCGCCTCTTCGCACCGCATCGCCGCCGTCTCGGAAAAGATCGAGCCGGGCGACGGCCGCGCGTCGTCGGAAAAGGTTCACGCGACGGCCGAGGCCGCCGCAAAACGCTTCATCGCCTTCGACATGGAAAAGATCGCCGCCGAGAACGGCACCATGATCTCTGCCAGCCTGCTTGGCGCGCTGGCCGGTTCCGACACGCTGCCCTTCACGCGCGAAAGCTACGAGCAGGCGGTCAGTGCCGGCGGCCGTGGCGTCAAGGCCAGCCTCGCCGCCTTCGGCGCCGCCTATGACCGCGCGCGCGGCATCGCGGCGGCGGGCGACAAAGCAGCGCCGAAACCTGCCGCCGAGAGCAAGGCAGTACCAAAGGTCAGTGGTCCTGAGACGCTCCTGAAGGGTTGGCAGGAGCTTGCCGTTCGCGTCGCAGCACTCCCTGAGCCGGTGCGCGACATGGCCGGGCGCGGCCTGAGGAAGGTCGTCGACTTCCAGGACATCGCCTATGGCGGCGAGTACCTCGACCGGCTGGACAAGGCCGTCGCGCTGGATGATGCGGACCACCGCTATGCGCTGTCGACCGCGGCGGCGAAACACCTCGCCAACGCCATGTGCTACGACGACATGATCCGCGTCGCCGATCTCAAGACCCGCTCGAGCCGCGACCGGCGCGTGCGCAAGGAGGTCGGCGTCAAGGACAACACGGTCCTGCAGGTCACCGAATATTTCCATCCGCGCATCGAGGAGTTCTGCGGCACGCTGCCGGTGGGGCTCGGCAGTTATATCGAGAACCGGCCGAACCTCGCCGCTTTCCTCGACCGCCGTATCAATCGCGGCCGCCACATCCGCACCGACAGTTTTTCCGGCTTTGCCATGCTGTGGTTCATCGCCGGCCTGCGCCGCTGGCGCCGCCGCCTGCTGCGCCACAAAGTCGAGGTCGAGCATCTGGAACGCTGGTACGAATTGGCGCTCGCCCATGCGCGTGAAAACTATGCGCTTGGACAGGAAATCCTGAACTGCCGCCGCCTGATCAAGGGCTACAGCGACACCCACGCCCGCGCCCAGTCGAAATTCGACCGCGTGCTTTCGGCGCTGCCCATGCTTGAAGGCAGAGAGGATGCCGCCGACTGGATCCGCCGCCTGCGCGAGGCGGCGCTGAAG
This sequence comes from Mesorhizobium loti, assembly GCF_001510895.1. GTDB lineage: Bacteria > Pseudomonadota > Alphaproteobacteria > Rhizobiales > Rhizobiaceae > Mesorhizobium > Mesorhizobium loti_A. Next base: position 154,039 of record NZ_LPWA01000164.1, read on the forward strand.
GACGAAAAGGGCGACATGCTCGACGGGGCGCTGAAGACGGTGGCGACGCTGGACTAATGCTGGGCCGCTTTAATAGTTCTGCATATTAGCCATAAGTCTGCACTGTCACCATATATTCTTGCGCGAGAGGAATATACATAAATTGTAACATTGTTAACGTTCTGACGCTGACTTATCGGTGAAGGGTTCAAATTCGATGGCCGCCCAGGAGAACGAGGATAAAAGAGAATTCCCCGGCGTTACTTTCGTGGTTCCTTTAGATGCATTTCGACGTGAGGCGGTGAAAAGTGCGACCGGCGCAACGGCCGTTGTGGACAGCAACGACATCTACACTCGTATTCATGAAGCGAAGGCCGCCGCCAAAACTGCCGAGGATGCCGAAAGCTTGTCGGCGTTGGAAGTGCTTGGGCAGATTTCAACATATCATTTCGCGCCAGATGATCGTATCGAGCCGTTTCGCCCTTTGGCAATCATGCAGGGGCGTAGATCTCCTATCCCGACCGACCTTCTTTCCGATCAGATTGTCATCCTAGCGGAGTTGGTGCCCGACATTGGTCACCATGCTTTTCGAGCAAGAGTCGCTGACGTCTGCTGGCTGCTTAACAAGAAGGACGCGGGCTCTGGCTTGTGGGCCGTCGCGGCGTACGTCCAGTGCGTAAGGTTGGTTCTGAGCGGAGACGCCAAATTCGACTTCGATGAGAGCGACGCCGCAAGTGTGCCAGCAGCTGAATATCTGACACGGGCAACAATCATTGCACGGTCAATGGGGTGGAAGCGAAGTGAGTTCGATCCATTGCGACAGATCATTGCTGATGTGTCGCAACATGCACTTGATGCTGATGACGGCTGGGGGTTTATCCACATTGGCCCTATCAACCTAAGCAATCATGTTTGGGAATTTGCCCAAACAGCACAAGCCGCCAAAATTCTTGCTGCAAGCGCTAAGCTCGTTGGCGATCATCCAGCCCGCAGATCTCTATGGGAACTCGCGGGTCGCGCTTACCTAAGCACCAAAGAGATCGAAAACAGCAATCGCTGTTTGATCGAAGCAGCCGAGACCTATGTTGCGGATGCCGACGCCCGACAAGATTCCGCCGCCGTGCAAGTACATTTCCTCAACGATGCGATTCAGGCATTAAGACCTATACCAGGTACAGCTGATCGGCGACGGGCTTTGCAGGATCGGTTGAATGCGATTCAGCCTCGCATCTTGGACGAGATGTCCAGCTTTTCACATGAAAGCGACATTACAGACCTTGTGGATGCGGTCGAAGCGGAAGTGCGCGGCAGGACACTCCCCCAAGTCGTTCGCGCATTGCTAATGTGCGAGAAATCGCCCGACCCTGAGAAACTGCGCCAAGGGGCTTTAAAAGCAAAACACAGTAGTCTAGCGGATTTGTTCTCGACGACCGTGAGCGACAAGCAAGGGCGAACCCGCTTCATTGCGCCGGGTCGCGACCTCAATGCGCCACCAGACGAGAATCAGGTCCGGTTCCTTATGAATCGGAACGACAGCATTCGACGTAGCTTTGTTGTATCGGGGAAGATCAATCCAATTCGGCGCGCGCTTCGGGAGGAGCATTCCGTTTCTGTGGACGCGCTATTGCCGATAATGCGGGCGAGTCCCTTCGTGCCGCCCCATCACGAGTATACCTTTGCGATCGGTGCCGCCAAGTTCATCGGAGGTGACGAACTCGAAGCTGCACACCTAGTCTTGCCGCAGCTCGAAAACTCCCTTCGCCATATCCTCAGTTTGTCGGGGGTCGAAACCAATCGCATTAATCAGGACGGCACCCAGGAAGAGGCGATGCTCAGCCGCCTGCTAGGGGATTTTCGGGAACCGCTTTTGCAGATCATGCCTGCAGCTCTGATTCAAGAGATCGATCTTTTGTTCAATTTTCGCGGTGGGCCGGCCATACGGCACGAACTTGCGCATGGGAAAATGACCGATGGCGAATTCTGGAGCGCGGATGTGACCTATTCAATATGGTTGGTCCTTCATATTGTGGTTCTGCCAACACTGCGGTTTTGGGATGATGTTGCGACCGAAATGACGCATCGCGGCCGCCGCTAGTTCTACACCCGACACCCGGCGCTTCCGTGGCTCAAATTTATTGAACTATCAGGCATGCTCGACGGCGCGCTGAAGACAGTGGCGACGCTCAACGAAAGCACTGCTCCCTAACGAACATGTGATCGATCCAGCTCCGACGGATTTCGACCCTGCCCTCCGTTTCACGGAGGTAGGGATGAATCACGGAGACGAACCTTATGCTCAGCAAATATTTTCTGCCCTTCGCATTGGCTGCCGGCACCTTGATGCTGTCCGCCGCCGGCGCGCAGGCCATGCCGATGGCGAAGCCAAGTGCGGCGCCCCTGCCGATCGAAACCGTCGGCTGGCGCTGCGGTCCCGGCTGGCACGTGAACCGCTGGGGCAGATGCGTGCCGAACGGTCGCCGGTTCATCCGGCCGGTGCGCCATTGGCATCCCGGCTTCTGGTACCATCACCGCTGGCATCCCGGCTATTGGAGCTGGTAGTCGCTTTTTGGGACAGACGCCCGCGCTGGAAAACGGCGCGGGCGTTTTGCTGCGTTCCTCGCGCAAGGATTCACACAGGCCACAGAGAGACGCCGGCGGGACAGCGCCCCCCTCTGTCCTGCCGGACATCTCCCCCACAAGGGGGAGATCAGACGTCTCGCCGGCTTTCGCCAATCGCCAGCGTCGTACCATGTTCAACATCGCAGGAGTGAACGCGGCGCCGAAGCTGCCAATCTCCCCCCAAGTGGGGGAGATGTCCGGCAGGACAGAGGGGGGCGCGAAGGATCGCGACCGATCTCACCTTGCGCCGTCGGGTTCCTTACTGACAGGCGCTTGTCGCCAGTCGCCGATGAACAAAATCAGCGTCACACGACCAAGTCCCGCATCGGCTTCACCGCCGCCGAGTCCGGAAACACCTTGTCGCCGAGCATCGCCGCCGAAAGGCCGAACTGGTCGGCGAGCAGGCCCTTCAGCACCCCGCGTACATCGCTGGTCGGCGCGAGGTCTCGGCGGTTTCCGTCGCTCGTCAGGGTGTATTTTTTGTAGGCGGCGTCCGCTGCCTGCCGACATGGCGCAGCAAGGCGTCGGCCAAGAGCTTGCGGTCCTGTGGCGAGCTCGACGCCGCGAATTCGACGATGCGCTGCTCGAGCCGGGTGCGGATCGTGGCGTCGGCATTGCGCGCCCGCTCCAGGGCGGCGGCCAGAGCGTTTGTGTCGAGCGTCGGCTGCTGCAAAAGGTTGGCCGCTTCGCGCCGTGCCTGCTGCCCGTCGAGGATGACCTGGCGTGACTCGCGACGAACCTCGCGCAGCGCCTGGCGAAATGCCTTGCGGTCGTTGGCGGGAAGCTGCCCGCCTGCCGATTCCAGCGAATAACCCACGCTGGAACGGCCGACAAGCCAGCCCGCGCCGCCTGCCACGGCGCCGATCAGAAAGACGTTCAGCACCAGCGATGCCACGAAAAGACGGGTGTTCATAGGTCCTCCGTGTCGGCATCGGGACCGGCATCGCCGAACGACGTTGCGTTGGCATCCATCGCATAGTGGTCGGACGGGATGTCCGGCGTGACGACGGTGACCAGCGCCAGGCCGGCCACGGCGCCGGCGAGGCCGACACCGGCGAGTCCGAAGCCCAGCCACCATAACCTGCGGTGCCGTCCTTGCCTGACCTGCGTCGTGGCACGTGCGACGATCTCGCCGTGCAGCGCCCGGCTTGGGGCTTCGATGTGATGACCGTCGAGGACGGCGTCGAGCCTGGCGGCGCGCTGCAGGATGGCGCGGCCCTCTTCGCTGCTGGCAAACAGCGTGGCGGCTGCCTGCTCGGCCTGCGGCCAACGATGCAGCGCGCTGCCATAGGCGTCCGCCAGCGCGGCGAAGCGCCGGGCATCCAACTGCACATCGGCGGGCTTTTTTTCGTCAGCCATTTCGTACCCCCTTCCACTCTTTCGTCGTGGCCCCCCACGCTGCATCCCGCGGAACCGGCAAGTTCTTCGCTGTCTCAGTCATCGCCATCGTCTCCGACGAGCATTGCCTGCAAGGAGCGGCGACCCCGCGCGAGCAGGCTTTCCAGCGCATCGACGCTGACCTGCATGGCGCCGGCGGCCTCGATGTTGGACATCTCCTGATAATAGACGAGCACGATCGCCTCACGCTGGCGCGGCGCGATGCGCTGCAGCGCTTGGCTGACACGCCGGCCTTCGTCTCCGCCAACGGCGTCGGGAAGCGGTGCCTCATCGGCCACCTCCGGCAGTTCGTCCGTCGTCCATTCGCGGCGCCGCCGCAGCCGGTCGTAGCAGAGGTTGAGCGCCACGCGATGGATCCAGGTGTCGAAGCGCGCGCGCTCCTGGCGCCAGCCGGAGGCATGACGCCAGATGCGCACGAAGGTCTCCTGGGCGACATCCTCGGCCTCGGCCGCGTCGCCGAGCATCCGGTTGGCCAAAGCCAGGATGCGCGGCAGCTTGCGCGCCACCATCGCCTGCACGGCGGCTTGGTCGCCGGCACCGATGCGCCGTACCAGTTCCTCGTCCGGATCGGCGCCCATCAGCCTGGGCGCTCCCAATGATCATCGTGCCGCATAACCTCTCGGTCATTGCTCCTGATTGGGAGCGGTTTTGTGGCCCGGCCTTTCGTCGGCGCCGAGCATGCCGTCGCCATTCTTGTCGAGCCTAGCGAAGCGTTTGGCGAGGAAGGCATCGAGCTCCGACTTGTCGACGAAACCGTCCTTGTTGGCGTCCATCCGCGCGAAGGACTTGGCCGGGTCGCCCTTGGCCTTGCGCTGGGTTTGGAAAGCGGTCCATTCGGCGAGGCTGACCTTGCCGTCGCCATCCGTATCCGCCCGCATGAAGGCCTTCTCCCGGCGCGCTTCGAACTTTTCCAGCGTGATGCCGGGCTTGGCGGTGGTGGGTGCGGTGGTGCTTGGCGTTGCTGGGGTCGGCGCGGCGGCAGGGGCCGGCGGCGTTGTCTGGGCGGCCGCGGCGGCGGCCTGCAGGCCGAGGGCAACGGCCAAAGCAATTCCAGGAAAAGTGTGAAACGGTTTTCCGTCCGGAATTGCGTCAAAACAAAGAGGTAGAGCGGCTCGCCGTTTCATTGAAACGGTGAAACGCTCTATAGTACGGCGGATCATGCTCTCATCTCCGGTTCGGCATGGCCATTGGCGGCCATGCTTCAGCCGTTAAACGCGATGACGAGAGAAATCCGTCGGTCGTTTTGCGACGAGACAATGAGAACAAGGGGTCCGGCAAAAGCCGGACCGAGCCGACCCTGAACGAGGGTGGCGAAACTATTTCCGTTCGTCGACCACCACCAGCTGGTCCGGCTTGAAGCCGGCATGTTGCGGGGTCCAGACGTCGCCCTCGCGGTTGAACCAGTGGCACAGATAAGTGCCCGACGCCGCGCCGTCGCTGATTGTCATCTCCGGGCCTCCGGATTTCAGCCTGACGATGTCACCGGTCTTGAAACTGTTGGGCATTTTGACCTCCCATGCTGACGCCGGGAGTTTCCCACCAACGGCGATTCTCGACAATGGCCGAGATGCACCGACAAGGTGGTACAGGGCTGGAAATGCAAGGAAAACTGGTGCCGCTTGCGCAACTCGAGCACGCGACCCCATCATTACGAATTAGCGGGCGCTGGATCGCCTCCTGCCGCTTGCTTGCAGCCCGGAAGCGCACGTTCCGCTTTCGGCCCCCCTGTGCAAAGGAGGACGTGCAAAGGAGGACGCCTGGCCGCACGTGGCGAGCAGGAGAGGGCATCTTTGCAACCGCGATGATCACTCCGGCACGCCGGCGATGCCCAGTGCCTCGACGTAACGCTCGGCGAACACCTTGTCCAGCCACGGGTTGATCTGTCTCTGCAGGGTGAGCGTGAAGGTCGGGAACGCCTCCATCAGCCGGCGCGCCGCGGCCTGCGCCTCGTCCAGCCGGTTGAGTTTGACCAGCGCCATGATCACCACGCGGTGCGAGGAGCCGTAGTTCGGCATCTCGTGCAGCGCGCGTTCTCCCCATGCCAGCGCTTCCTCGTAGCGCTCGAGCATCAGGTAGCTCATCCCGATGCCGGAGAGCGCGATGCCTTTCTCGGGGTCGACCGGGCTCAGCCGCATTGCCCTGTGAAAGTGCTCGATCGCCACGAGCGGCCGGCTGGAATGCGCGTTCACCCAGCCGCTGCCGGTATGGCCCTGCGCCGAATTGGGGTTGAGCAGCAGGGACCGTTCGATCGTGCCCAGCGCCATCTCGTATTCCTTCGCGCTGTAGGCGATCACCTGCGCGGCGAAGCGCAGGCTGGTGGGGTCGTCGCGCGCTTCCGCCAGGACCTCGCGCGCCATGCGCGCGGCGACCCGCATATCGTCGGGCTCGTGCCAGCACTGGCTCACGGATAGGCTGCGGATATAGGCGCCGAGTGCCTTCGCCAAAGTGAAGCCGGGGTCGATGCTGAGCGCCTCGTTGGTGAGCCGGCGCACGTCGGCAAAGCCTTCGCGCGTCATCCTGTAGAAGCGCGGCAGCGCGCGAAGGTAGAGGTCGTAGGCGCTGATGTAGTTGGTCGGCTTCATGCGCGCCTGCTTGATCTCCTCCAGCCGGATGCTCGGCTCGACAGCGCCGACGACGCTCTCGGTCACCTTGTCCTGCAGGTCGAAGATGTCGCTCACGTCGCCCTCGAAGCGGTCGGTCCAGACATGGTGTCCGCTGATCGCGTCCACCAACTGCCCACTGATGCGCACCCGCGATCCGGCTCTGCGGATGCTGCCTTCGAGCACGTAGTGGACGCCGAGCTCGCGCCCGACCTGGCGCAGGTCCACCGCCCGGCCCTTGTAGGTGAAGGACGAGTTGCGGGCGATCACGAAGAAGGAGTTCACCCGGCTCAATCCCGTGATGATGTCCTCCACCAGCCCGTCGGCGAAGTATTCCTGGTCGGGGTCGCCGCTCATGTTGGTGAAAGGCAGAACCGCGATCGAGGGTTTCTCGGGCAGGGGAGGCGGTGCAGCCACCGAGGCGCTGGCGTCGGTCTCGACGCGGTAGGCGCGCACAGGCCGCTCGATGTTCTTGAGGCGCAGATTGCCGAGCGGCGTGAAGCCGCAGTCGAGCTTGCCCTGCAGGTGGTCGTAGGCGGTGCCCGAGACGACCACGGTGCCGGGATCGGCGATGCTTTCGAGGCGGGCGCGATGTTGACCCCGTCGCCGTAGAGGTCGCCGTCCTCCTCGCAGACCACATCGCCGAGATTGACGCCGATGCGCAAGCGCATCCGCTCTTCCTCTGGCGTCTCCGCCTCGTGTGCTGCCACAGCCTGCTGGATCGCAATGGCCGAGGTCACCGCGTTAACGACGCTCGCGAATTCGCAGAGCATGCCGTCGCCGGTGAGCTTGACGATGCGCCCCTGGTTCCCGGATACCAGCGGTTCGAGGAGGTCCTTGCGGTAGGTCTTCAGCCGCTCGAGCGTGCCGCGCTCGTCGCGCTCCGTCAGGCGCGAATAGCCGACCACGTCGCAAGCCAGGATCGCTGCGAGGTGGCGCTGCGTGGTCATCGCACTGCTCAGCCAAGCGCCTGCACGTGGGCCGCCCCGCGTCCATGTCCTGCCAGCTTCCGCACGCCCCATGTGCATGGTATCCATCTTCCCAGTCTCCGTCCGTCGCTGGAGCGGAGAGACCTTGCCTTCACTAGATTTCGCTATCCCGCTTGCGAGCGTTCCAGTCGCGCGCTGACAGCCAGCCGACGACACGCAACGCAGCCTCTGGGGACGCTGACACGCCACTCCCAGAAGGCCGGGGATGTTGCCCGCCCTGTGTAACCGGTTGACGCCACCGTGGCGGTGCTTTTGTATCGGGCATCGCACCGAACATTCGCGCTTGGAGGTGCTGAGGTCGGCAAGCGGCGCAATGCTGCCGTCCGACGCCGGAGTGTCTCCGCTCGAGGCGATCCTGGGTGGGTTCATGGGTGAAATCCAAATCCACCCAACAGGTATGGTATTGGAATCACACGCTTTTAGGAAAACTGGTGCCGCTTGCGTGACTCGAACACGCGACCCCATCATTACGAATGATGTGCTCTACCAACTGAGCTAAAGCGGCCCGGGAAGCAGCTCAGCTTCCAAGATGCGCTGCGTGATAGACTCAACCGCCAGCTAATTCAAGATGGCTGGCGGCGAATTCCAGCCTCATGATCGGCAAATTCCCCCTACGGTTACCGCGCAACAGACACCGGCTTGGGCCTGCGGCGCCGCACAAGCCGGTTCGTTGATGGCAACTCAACGGCCGGGCCGTCCTGGGCGCACGCGACAAAAAATGTTGATTCTTCAACAAAAAACGCCGAAATGGGCTTTGGATGCGTCGGCAAAGCTGCCGCTCGCCCGTTGATTGATTGGTCGCCTGCGGCTAACGATCGATGAACTGTGAGCGAACGTGCAGAGGGAGCTCGTTTGGACGCCATCGAGAAAGCGATCCGCAACGCCTTCGAGAAAGGCAATGCCGAGGACCGGGCGTTTCGCGAGAAGGTCTATCGCTCGGCCTTTGCCGCGCTGGATCGCGTCCTGCAGGCCAATCCGAATGTGACGGTGGAGGCCGCCATCAACCGCCGCAAGGCGGTGCAGGCCAAGATCGCCGAGATCGAATCCGAATTCCTGCCGGCCGTCCAGGCAGTCCCGGACGTCGTGCTCGAGAGCGGCAACGCCGCGCCGGCGCCTGCGATCGACACGCCGGCCCAGTCATCCGCGCCGTCGGTGGATGCGCCGCGGCAGGCGCCGGTCCAGGGAGCGCCGTCGCCGTCGATCACTGTCGATGGTCCGGTGCAGCCCGATGCATCGGACGCGCCGCGTTCGCGCGTGCTGCCCCGCGTGCCCGACATCATGCCCGACGAGGCGCTTCCCAATGCGCCGAGCCTCGACGATTCTCCCGGAGCCTCCGTCGGCAACGGCGCCGAAGTGGCGCCGGATCGCGATGAACGGCGCATCCGGGGACGGCGCCTGCCGCTAACAGCGATCTTCGTTGCCGCTACGCTCATTGCAGCCGCCGGCATAGGCCTCTATTTCGCCAAGCAGACCGGCGTCTTCAAGACGGCGGCCGAGCTCAACACCGGTCCGCCGGAGCCGACTCCGACGCTGGAAGGGGAGGAGTCCTCGCAGCCCGACACCGGCTCGCCGCAAAAGCCGGGCGAGGCGGATCAGTCGAAGAATTGGATCAACGTCTTCTCGCCCAGCGATCCGACCCATGTCAGCACGCCGTCCGACGCCGGCGCCGACGTGATGAAGGACGACACCGGCCAGTTCCTGCGCATCCGCTCCGGCGCGTCCGGCTCGGCCATCGCCTTCGACGTCGGCCAGGGCGTCTTGGAAAAGCTCGCCGGCAAGCACGCGATGTTCGACATCATCGCCCGCTCGGAGGAGGGCAAGGAGACGCAGATCTCGGTCGACTGCAATTTCGGCGAGTTCGGCGATTGCGGCCGCAAGCGCTATGCGGTCGGCCACGAGCGCAACGAATACCTGTTCGACGTGCAGTTCCCGGCCAAGCATCCGGGCGCCGCCGGCACCATCGCCGTCAATTCCGACTTCGACAAGCAGGGCAAGTCCGTCGACATCTACGAGATCCGCGTCTCGATCGCGGAATAGCGTCCGCGCTGCCGTCGTTCCTGCTGTAGGAGCACGCGATGGAGGAGACAATGAATGCTTCCGATCCTCAGACAGGCGACGCCGGACAGATTCGCGCGCTGATCGAGCAATGGGCCGAGGCGGTGCGCCGCAAGGATATGGATGGCATTCTGCGTCACCACGCCCCGGATTTCATCATGTTCGACGTGCCGCCTCCGCTGCAGTCAAAAGGTATCGAGGCTTATCGCGACACCTGGCCCTTGTTCTTCAGGGCCTCACCAAATCCGCCTGTGTTCGACATCGTCGATCTGAAGATCACGGCGGGCGCCGAAGTGGCGTTCGCTATCGCGCTGATGCGGTGCGTACTCGTCACGCAAACTGAATCCAGCGATCTCGATTTCCGCCTGACCATCTGTTTCGAGAAAATCATGGGACAGTGGACCTTCATGCACGAGCACCACTCCGTCCCGGCGATCGACTGACCTTAAAGCATGTCTCCCGAAAGTGGGAACCGGTTTCGGGACAAAGACATGCGCAAAGTCAAAAACCTAAAGCGCATGGAGCGAATCTGAAAGATCGCGACGCGCTTTAATCGAGCAGCGCCTGCAGCGTCTCGATGCGGTCGGCCTCGGCGGCCGGCTTGTCCCAGCGCAGCCGCGAGATGCGGGGAAAGCGCATCGCGACGCCCGATTTGTGCCGCGTCGAGCGGTTGAGGCCTTCGAAGGCCACTTCCAGCACCAGGCCGTTCTTGCGGTCGGCGCGCACCGAGCGCACCGGCCCGAAACGCTCGACCGTGTTGTCGCGGACATATTTGTCGATTTGCCTGAGCTCCTCGTCGGTAAAGCCGAAATAGGCCTTGCCGACCGGCACCAGCTCTTCCGATCCCTCCGGCCCGGCCCAGACCCCGAAAGTGTAGTCGGAATAAAAGCTCGAGCGCTTGCCGTGGCCGCGCTGCGCATACATCAGCACCGCGTCGACCGTGTGCGGATCGCGCTTCCACTTGAACCACGGGCCTTTCGGCCGGCCGGCGAGATAGGGCGAATCCCAGCGCTTCAGCATCACGCCTTCGATGATCGGATGCGGCGGCGCCTGGCGCAGCCGCCCGAGCGCCTCCCAATCGGGAAACGCGACCAGCGGCGACAGGTCGAAGCGGCTGGGATCGAGCGTTTTGACAAAGGCCTCGAGCCGGGTGCGGCGCTCTGTAAAGGAAAGGCCGCGCAAATCCTCGCCATCGATCTGCAGCGCGTCGTAGCAGCGCATGAAGGCCGGATATTGCTGCTGGATTTTTGGCGACACGCTCTTGCGGTTGAGCCGCTGCTGCAGGTCGGAAAAAGTTCCGGTCGCTTCGCGCGGATCGCCGACCAAAAGCTCGCCGTCGAGCGCCGCCTCGAAATCCATGGCCGCGGCAAGGTCCGGGAACGCGCCGGAAACATCGTCGCCGGTGCGCGAATAAAGCCGGCGGATGCCGCCCTCGCACACAGCCTGCACGCGGATACCGTCCCATTTCCACTCCGCCGCATAGTCGGCCGGATTGAGTTTTTCCAGGTCGCCGTCATCGATGGCATTGGAAAGCATGACCGGCCGGAACAGCGCGAGCGCCGCACTCCGCGGCTTTTCTGCTCGCCCCTCCAGCCACGCAAACAGCTCGGCGTAGGGCGGTATCAGCCCGTGCCAGAGCTCCTCGATCTCGGCGACGTCGACCTTGCCGAGATCGGCCAGCGCCTGCTTGGCGAGCCGCGCCGAGACGCCGATGCGCAGGCCGCCGGTGACCAGCTTGATGATGGCGAAGCGCGCCGAGATGCTGGCGCTGTCGAGCAGCCGCGCCAGCACCTGCGGTCCGTCGGAGCGGCTCGCCGCCTGCAGCCTGCCGACCACCTCGGCAAGCGTCGGCGCATGGTTCGGGATATGGCCGGCGGGCTGCGGCCACACCAGCGACACGGTCTCGGCGAGGTCGCCGACATAATCGTAGGAATAGCCGAACAGCACCGGATCCATGCGCTCGGTGACCAGCGCGCGCAGCATCGCCGGCTTCACCGCCGCGATCGACAGGTCGCCGGTGATCGCCGCCAGCGCCAGCCCGCGGTCGGGGTCCTCGACGCCGCGGAAGTAATCGGTGAGCAGCGTCAGCTTGCCGTTGCGCGACGGCGTCAGCACCAGCCGGTCGAGGAGCTCGGCGAAGCGGTTCATGGCTGGATGCACCATGCCAATAGCGAAAGCCAGTGCTCCGGCACACCCCCCTCTGTCCTGCCGGACATCTCCCCCGCAAGGGGGGAGATCGGATGTCGTGATAGGTTTCGCCAATCTCCAACATTAAAGGGTGAGCGCCGGCGCTGAAGCTGCCAATCTCCCCCCTTGCGGGGGAGATGGCCGGCAGGCCAGAGGGGGGTGTGAAGGATCACCACGCTGGCGATTGGCGGGGGACAAAGCACCATCAATCCCCCTCGTCCTCGTACCCCACCAGATGCAGCGGTCTCGCGGCGATGCCTTCCAGCTCGCACCAGCGCACAAGGGCCTCCTCGCGGCCATGCGTCACCCAGATTTCGCCGGCGCCCGTCTCCTTGATCGTGGCGATGAGCTCGTCCCAGTCGCCATGGTCGGAAATGATCAGCGGCAGCTCGACGCCGCCTTGCTTGGCGCGCTGGCGGATGCGCATCCAGCCCGAGGCGAAGCAGGAGATGGGGTCGGGGAAGCGTCGCGCCCAACGGTCGGCGAAGGCAGCCGGCGGGCCGACCACGATGGCCCCAGTGAAATCGGCCTTGCCGCCGCTCTCGACCGTCGCCGGTTCGAGCCTGCCGAGATCGATGCCCCGGCTTTGGTAATACTCGCTGAGCTTGGCCAGCGCGCCGTGGATATAGACCGGCCTGTCATAGCCGGCGTCGCGCAACAGGCGCATCACGCGTTGCGCCTTGCCGAGCGCATAGGCGCCGATCAGGTGGGAGCGCTCGGGAAATTGCGCTGCCGATTTGAGCAGCCGGGCGATCTCCTCGCTGTCCGGCGGATGCCGGAACACCGGCAGGCCAAAGGTCGCCTCGGTGATGAAGACATCGCACGGCACCGGCTCGAAGGGCCGGCATGTGGCGTCCTTCTGCCGTTTGTAGTCGCCTGAGGCGACGATGCGCAAACCCTGGCGCTCGACGGCGATCTGGGCCGAACCCAGCACATGCCCGGCCGGATGGAAAGTGATGGACACGCCGTTGAGATCGATCGTCTCGCCGAGAACGGCGGCCTGTGTGCTGCCGGCAAAGTCCTCGCCGTAGCGCAGCCCCATGATGTCCAGTGTTTCTTGCGTGGCGAGCACCGAGCGGTGGCCGGAGCGGGCATGATCGGAGTGGCCATGCGTGACCAGCGCCCGGTTCACGGGCCGCACCGGGTCGATGAAGAAATCGCCTGGCGGGCAATAGAGCCCTTCCGGTCGTGGCTTGAGCAGGTCGCTGGCACGCATGGCTTGAAGATAATGACTAAATTCTGCGCGGGAAGCCTGTTGCAAGAGACTGCTGACTCGTCCTACAGCCGGCCGCCGGTTCGCCTTGCCGGTCGGATCCTTCCACCATGAAACCGCTCCAGGCCTCGTCCGGTGACTTCAACGCCGACCGCCGCGCCGACTTCGCCGAGATGCTGCTGGCTTCCGGCGAGCCCGCGCAGGCGCGGAGCTTTTGCTCGGCGCGCTGGAACTGGCGCCGCAATGGGCGGCCGGCTGGTTCCGCCTCGGCGAGATGCAGGAGGCCGCCGGTCTTTCCAACCAGGCTGCCCAGGCCTGGACGATGGCGCTGAAGCTCGATCCCCCGGACCGGCTGGGCGCTTCGCTCAAGCTGCAATTGATCGGCCATGCGCCGGCGGCCGCGGCCCCGCCCAGCGCCTTCGTCGAGACCCTGTTCGATCATTATGCCGACGGTTTCGAGGAAGCGCTGGTCGGGAAACTCGGCTATCGGATGCCGGATTTCCTCGACCAGGCCATTCGTGCGGCAAGGCCGGGTCGGTTCCGATTGGCTCTCGATCTCGGCTGCGGCACCGGTCTGATGGGCGAAAGGCTGCGCCCGATCGTCGATCGGCTCGAGGGCTACGACATTTCGGCCCGCATGTTGCGCAAGGCGCGCGCCAAGGGCATCTACGACCGGCTCGCTAAAGTCGACCTTCAGCATTTCGTTCACGCCGGTGCGAAAGCCGACCTGGTGATTGCCGCAGACGTCTTCATCTATGTTGGCGCGCTGGAACGTATTGTCGGGGCGGTTGCCGACAGCTTGGTCGATGACGGCGTGTTCGCATTCTCGGTCGAGACGTTTGCCGGCGGCGGTGATTTCGCGCTGCGGCCGTCGCGCCGCTACGCGCATTCCGAGAGCTATGTGCGGCGCGTCCTCGCCGCCAGCGCGCTTTCCATCCTGTCGCTGGAGAGCACGGTCATCAGGCATGAGCGGGGCGAGCCTATGGAAGGCCTCGCCGTCGTAGCTGGGAAGGCCATTCGCCTTGAAGGTTCGTCGACGCGTTGATCCTTCACCTGTCCCGCCGACATTTGTATTGATCCTCTGCTCGCGAAAAAGCCCGAATCGCATGGCGGGGTTGTGAGAAGCAATTCCAGGAAAGTGTGCAACGGTTTTCCGTCCGGAATTGCGTAAAACCGGGTGGGGCGGATACCGCACGGAGGGATACCATGCGCTGGACCATGGTGGTGTTGGCGTCTTGCCTGGTGATGGCCGGTTGTGTCGGCGGCACCTCGATGGCCGAACGGCAGGACGAGAATGTCCAGTCCTCGCTGCAATATGACAGCGTGCCTTGCGACCAACTGCTCGCCAACCGCAATGCGCTGGCGCAGCAATACAATCTGCCGGTCACGGCCAAGCCGACCTTCTCGAACCCAGCTATGGGCTTCGGTCCGTTCATGCCGGACATGCGCTCCAAGGCGCAGCGCGACAGCGACAAGGCGAGCGGCGAGATCGACGCCATGAGCCGCTCGATCGCGCGGCGCGACTGCGGCAAGCCGAAGAAGAAGGACAAGTTCGAGCTGCCCGGCGCGAAGCCGGCTCAATAGCCCGCTTCGCGGTCGACCAGGTTTTCCAGCTTTTCGCCGCGCTCGAACGCGTCCATCTGCCGAAGCATGATCGGCACCAGATGGGCCGGGTCCGAGGTCGCCGCCGCATGCGGCGTCACGAACACTTTCGAATGGCTCCACAGCGGGCTCGTCTTCGGCAGCGGCTCGACCTCGAACACGTCGAGGCTAGCTTCCTTCAGCGTACCGTCGGTGAGCGCGCGCAGGATGTCGGCGTCCTTCTGGAGCCGGCCGCGCCCGGCATTGATCAGCACCGCCCCACCGAGGCCGTTGCGCCTGCGCAATTCCTTCAGCACGCCGTAGTTGATGATGCCTTGCGTGTTGGGGGTGAGCGGCAACAGCACCACCAGGATGTCGGTGGCGTTGAGGAAGGGGATCAGCCCTGACTCGCCGGAATAGGTCGAAACCCCCTGCATCGGACGCTCGGTGCGCGACCAGCCATTGACCGCGAAACCGAGCGAGAGCAGCACCGATGCCGCGGCGCGCCCGAGATTGCCGAGACCCATGATGCCGACGGAGATGTCTTCCGCCGGGCGCTGCGGCAGTTCGCGCCAGATCTTCTTCTGCTGCTGCGCGCGGTAGAGCATGCTCTGGCGATGGTGGTCGAGCACCCGCCAGACGACATATTCGGTCATGTGTTGGGTGAGATTGTCGGCGACGACCCTGACGATCGGCACGTCGGGCAGGCCGGGATCGGCGAAGATATGGTCGACGCCGGCGCCGATGGAGAAGATGGCGCGCAAATTGGGCAGCCTCGACAAGAGATTAGGCTTCTGCTTCCAAACCACCGCATAGGCAATCGAGGGATCGCTGGGGCCGTCCGGCTCCAGCACCACTTCGCGCTCGGCCGCGAGCAGTTCGCGCCAATGCTGCGGGTGAAAGCCGGTGAGGGCAAGCAGGACTTTGCCTTTTTCCATTCGCGGATGTTCTTCCCTGTTATTGAAACCCGGCGAGCTACTGGCTGACCACGCCGGTCGGCGCCGTCTCTATCCGGAAGGCGGCCGAGATCAGCGCCCTTGTATAGTCGGTCTGCGGGCTGCCGAAAATCTGCTCGGACGGGCCGGCCTCGACGACCTGGCCATTGCGCATGACGATGACGTCATTGGCAAGGGCGCGGATGACTTTCAGGTCATGGCTGATGAAGAGATAGGCGAGATTGTGCTTCGCCTGCAGGCTGCGCAAAAGGTCGACCACCTGCGCCTGCACGCTCATGTCGAGCGCCGAGGTCGGCTCGTCCAGCATGACGAAGCGCGGGTTGAGCACCATGGCGCGCGCGATCGCGACGCGCTGGCGCTGACCGCCGGAAAATTCATGCGGATAGCGGTGGCGCGTTTCGGGATCGAGACCGACCTCCTTCAGCACTTCGACGACTTTGGCGTCGCGCTGGTCGGGCGAGAGTCCCCCCTCGTGGATCTTGAGCCCCTCCTCGATGATCTCCGCTACCGACATGCGCGGGCTCAAGGACCCGAACGGGTCCTGGAAGACGATCTGCAGCTCGCGCCGCAGCGGCCGCATGGCGCTGAAGGAGAGCTGGTTGATGTCGCGCCCGTTGAAACTGATGGTGCCGGTCGAGGAGATCATCCGGGCAAGCGCCAGGCCAAGCGTCGTCTTGCCGGAACCGGATTCGCCGACGACGCCGAGCGTCTGGCCGGCCCGCACGGTGACGTCGATGCCGTCCACTGCCTTCACGTGGTCGACGGTGCGGCGGAAGAAGCCCCGCTTGATCGGGAACCAGACTTTTATCTCCTTACCGGACATCACCGCCTTGGCATCAGCATTCGCCGCCGGCGGCTTGCCCTTCGGCTCGGCCGCCAGCAGGTGCTTGGTATAGGCGTGCCGAGGGTTGGCGAAGATCTCCTTGGTCGGTCCGGTCTCGACGATTCTGCCCTTGGTCATGACGCAGACGCGGTCGGCGATCTTTCGCACGATGCCGAGATCGTGGGTGATGAACAGCATCGACATGCCCTTGCGGCTTTTCAGGCCCGCGAGCAACTCGAGGATCTGTGCCTGCACGGTGACGTCGAGCGCCGTCGTCGGCTCGTCGGCGATCAGCAGTTCCGGCTCGTTGGCCAAGGCCATGGCGATCATGACACGCTGGCGCTGGCCGCCCGAGAGCTGGTGCGGATAGGCATCGAGCCGCTTCTGCGGATCGCGGATGCCGACCTCGGTGAGCAACTCCAGCGTGCGAGCGTGGGCCTGCCGGTCGCCCAGTCCCTGGTGCAGCTTCAGCACCTCGACGATCTGCTGCTCGATCGTGTGCAGCGGGTTGAGCGAGGTCATCGGCTCCTGGAAGATCATGGTGATCTTGTTGCCGCGCACGCCGCGCAAGGTCTTTTCGTTGGCGGCGAGGAGATCGGCGCCATGGAACAGGATCTTTCCCGAGGGATGGCTGGCCGCCGGGTAGGGCAGAAGCTTCAGCACCGACAGCGCCGACACCGACTTGCCGGACCCGGATTCTCCGACCAGCGCAACGGTCTCGCCCTTGGCGATGTCGAAGGAGATGTGGTCGACGGCAACCGACTGTGTGCCGCCTTGCGCGAAGGCGACGCTCAAATCGCGGACGGAAAGCAGCGGCTCGCTCATTTGAAGGTCTTGCGCGGATCGAAGGCGTCGCGCGTCGCCTCGCCGATGAAGACCAGCAGCGACAGCATCAGCGAGATCACGATGAAGCCGGAGATGCCGAGCCAGGGCGCGTTGAGATTGCGCTGCGCCTGCTTCAGCAATTCGCCGAGCGAGGCCGAACCCGGCGGCAGGCCGAAGCCGAGATAGTCGAGCGAGGTCAGCGTCGAGATCGAACCTGAGAGCAGGAAGGGCAGGAAGGTCAGCGTCGCCACCATCGCGTTCGGCAGAAGGTGACGGAACATGATGGTCAGGTTGGGCACGCCAAGCGCCCGCGCCGCGTTGACATATTCGAAGTTGCGCGCGCGCAGGAATTCGGCCCGCACCACGCCAACCAGCGCCACCCAGGAGAACAGCAGCATCAGGCCGAGCAGGATGAAGAAGCCCGGCGGCAGGATGGCGGAGACGATGAGCAGCAGATAGAGCACCGGGATCGCCGACCAGATTTCGATGAAGCGCTGGAACAAAAGGTCCGTCCAGCCGCCGAAATAGCCCTGCACCGCGCCGGCCGCGACACCGATCAGCGAGGAGCCGAGAGTCAAGATCAGCCCGAACAGCACCGAGATGCGGAAGCCGTAAAGCACCCGCGCCAGCACGTCGCGCGCCTGGTCGTCGGTGCCGAGCCAGTTCCAGTTGCCGACGACGCAGTTGGGGTCGGTCTCGCCTTGCGGATACTGGCTGCAGCGCGCCTTCCTGTCGTAGAGCCAGGACGGCTTGGCGGGGGCCGCTTCGGGGATGGCGTTGTTGACCGTCTGATAGGAGTAGCGCACCGGCGGCCAGATCATCCAGCCATTGGCATTGATCTCGTCCTGGATGACCGGATCGCGGTAGTCGGTGACGGCATAGAAGCCACCGAACTTCTCTTCCGGATAGGCGACCAGCACCGGAAACAGGATCTCGCCCTTGTAGGAAGCGATGATCGGCTTGTCGTTGGCGATCAGCTCGGAAAACAGCGACAGCACGAACAGCAGAAGGAAGATCCACAGCGACCAGTAGCCGCGCCGGTTCGCCTTGAAATTCTGCAGCCGCCGCTGGTTGAGCGGCGAGAGCCGCGGCCGGGCGGCGCGGGCCGGCTTTGTTTCGGCCGAGACTACCGTCATCAGATGTCTCTCCGCTCGAAATCGATGCGCGGATCGACCCAGGTGTAGATCAGGTCCGACAGGAGGCCGACGAACAGGCCGAGCAGCGAGAAGATGTAGAGATTGGCGAACACCACCGGATAGTCGCGGTCGATCACCGACTTGAAGCCGAGCAGGCCGAGGCCGTCGAGCGAGAAGATGTTTTCGATCAGCAGCGAGCCGGTGAAGAAGGCCGAGATGAAGGCGCCGGGAAAGCCCGCGATGACGATCAGCATGGCGTTGCGGAAGACATGGCCATAGAGCACCTTGCGCTCCGACAGGCCCTTCGCCCGCGCCGTCACCACATACTGCTTGCGGATTTCTTCCAGGAAGGAGTTCTTGGTGAGCAGCGTCGTCGTGGCGAAGGCCGACAACACAAGTGCGGTCAGCGGCAGCGTCATGTGCCAGAAATAGTCGATGATCTTGTCCGGCCAGGACAGCTGGTCCCAATTGTCGGAAACGATGCCGCGCAGCGGGAACCAGTCCCAGAACGAGCCGCCGGCAAACAGCACCATCAACAGGATGCCGAACAGGAAGCCCGGGATGGCGTAGCCGACGATCACCACGCCGCTGGTCCAGACGTCGAAGGTCGAGCCGTCCTGTACTGCCTTGCGGATGCCGAGCGGGATCGAGATCAAGTAGGACAGAAGCGTGATCCATAGGCCGATCGAGATCGACACCGGCATCTTTTCCAGGATCAGGTCGAGCACCGAGATGTCGCGGAAATAGCTGTCGCCGAAATCGAAGCGGCTATAGTTCCACAGCATCATGCCGAAGCGCTCGAGCGGCGGCTTGTCGAAGCCGAACTGCTTTTCCAGCTTCTTGATGAATTCGGGGTCGAGCCCCTGCGCGCCGCGATATTTCGAGCTGACGTTGCCTGCGACGTCGAGATTGGTGGCGCCGGCATCGCCACCGCCGCCGCCGAGGCGATCGGTGCCGCCCTGGTTGGTCAGCCGGGCGATGACCTGCTCGACCGGACCGCCGGGAGCGAACTGGATGACCGCGAAGGAGATCGCCATGATGCCGAACAGCGTCGGGATCATCAACAGGATGCGGCGCAGGATATAAGCGCCCATCAGGCGGCCGGCCCTGCGCGAAGGGGAATGTCAGGCTTTGCCAATTTTTGCCGCCTTGCCCTTGTCGATCCACCACAGCGCTTCGACCGGAAAGCCGAAATCGGGTTTTTGCCCGGGAAAGCCGAACATGTCCCAATAGGCGCTTCGGTGATTCGCCAGATACCAACTTGGAATCCAATCGCGCCGCGCGCGCAAGGCCCGATCGAGCGCCCGCATCGCGACCGTCAGGCTTTCGCGATCCTTGGCAGCGCCGACGGCATCGATCAGCATGTCGATCGCGGGGCTCGATGTCCCCGGCAGATTGCGCGAGCCCGAAACGGACGCGCTTCGCGAATGGAAGAAGATTTCGAGATCGTCCCGGGTCGGCGTGGCGCTGAAGGAGAAAGCGGCCGAGATCAGGTCGAAATCGAATGTCGATTGCCTGAGCTGGTATTGAGCGGAATCGACCAGCCGGATGGAGGCATCGATGCCGATCGCCTTCATATTGGCGACCCAGGGCGAATAGACCTGCACGAAGGTCTCGTCTTCGACAAGGAACTCCGCGGGCAGCCGCCCGCCCTTATCGTTGACGACGAAATCGCCCGAGCGTTTCCAGCCGGCCTCGGCAAGCAGCTTCGCCGCCTTGCCGAGCTGCTTTCGATCGCGTCCCGAACCGTCCGAGGCCGGCTGCGTCACCGCTTCGCCCAAGACTTCCGGCGGCAGCTTTTCGCGCAGCGGCTCCAGCAGCGCCAGTTCTTCCGGCGATGGCGTGCCTTCGGCGCGAAAGTCGGATTTCTCGAAGCAGGATTGCGAGCGCTCGTAGGAGCCGTAGAAGAAATTGCGCCGAGTCCATTCGAAGTCGAAGCAAAGCGCGATCGCCCGCCGCACGCGTGGGTCCTGGAACTGCGGGCGTCTCTGGTTGACGGCCGTGGCCTGCATAGAGGGCACCGTTTCGGCCGGAAATTCGTGTTTCACCACCTTGCCGGCGGTGAATGCGGGAAAGTCGTACTGCTTTGCCCAGACGCGCGAGGTGAATTCCTCGCGATAGAGGATCTCGCCCTTCTTGAAGGCTTCGAAAGCGGCGGTGCGGTCCTGGTAGAATTCGATGCGAATGCGCTGGAAATTGTTCTGCCCGCGATTGACCGGCAGGTCGTTGCCCCAATAGTCGGCCACCCGCTCATACTCGATCCAGGTCCCGGCCGACCAGCGCCCGACCTTGTAGGCGCTTGAGCCGAGCGGCGGATTGAGCTGCGAGGAATCGAAGGGATTGGCCGTAAAGAAGGCCTTCGACAGCACCGGAAATCCGACGACGTTAAGGATGGTGCGGGCCGACTGCTTGCCGGAAAATATGAGCTCGACCGTGTGGGCATCCTTGGCCACCGCATCATCCAAATGCGTCAGCGATAGCGAATAGTCCGGGTGCCCTTTGTCCTTCAGCAGCTTGAAGGTGAAGGCGACATCGTCGGCGGTCAGCGGCGTGCCGTCATGGAAACGGGCCTGTGGGCGCAATGAGAAGGTGAAGCCGTTGCGGTCGTCCGAGATCGTCACGCCGTCTGCGATCAGCCCATACATCGCGTCAGGCTCATCAAGTGCCCGCACCATCAGCGAGTCGAAGCACATCTCCATGCGCTGCGGCGCATCGCCCTTCGGCACGAAGGAGTTGAGCGTGTTGAAAGTCAGCGGGCTCTGGTTCTGGCCCCAGTTGGGCGGCGAGAAGTTGAAGGTGCCGCCTTGCGGCGCATCGACATTGACATAGTCGAAATGCGCGAAGTCAGGCTTGTATTTCAAGTCGCCGAAAGCCGACAGGCCATGCACCTTGACGCCGGTCGGAATGGCGGCAAAGGCTCGGCCAGGGAGCAGTGCCATGGCCGCCGTCGCCGCGCCGAGCGCCAGGAAGTCGCGACGAGGAAGCATTGTTTGCCGCCTCATCAATTGACGCCCTTATACTTCGCGGCCAGCGCCTTTTCCTTCGCCGTGTCGACCCACCAGGAATCGATGTCGGCGCCGCGGTAGCTGGGCTGCTTCTCTGGCATGCCGAATTTGTTCCAGTAGGCGAGCCACACCACCGCGCGGTAGTATTGCGGCACGACATAGAAGTTCCACAACAGCACCCGATCGAGCGCATGGGTAGCGGCGACGAGATCGTCGCGGTCGGTGGCGAAGATGATGCGGTCGACGAGCGCGTCGACCATCGGGTTCTTGATGCCGGAATAATTGCGCGATCCCGGCGTGTCCGCCGCCTTCGAGCTCCAGAAGTCGCGCTGCTCGTTGCCGGGCGATTCCGACTGACCGAGCTGACCGATGATGACGTCGTAGTCGAAGTTATTGCGGCGGTTGATGTACTGGGTCGGATCGATGATCCGTAGCGTCGCATCGACTCCGATCTTGCGCAGATTGGCGATCCAGGGGCTGGAAATCACCTGATCCGTGTCGGCCGCGCCAAGGACTTCGAACTTGAACGGCTCGCCGGTCTTGGCATTCACCATCTTGCCGCCCTTGATCACCCAGCCTGCCTTGGCGAACAGGTCGACCGCCGTCTTGAGGTTCTTCCGTTCCGCTTGCGGCGAGTCGTAGATCGGCAGCTTGAATTCCTGCGTGAACAGCTCCGGCGGCAGCTTGTCGCGATACTTCTCCAGGATTTCGAGTTCCTTGCCCTGCGGCAACCCGCTCGACGCCAGCTCGGTGCCTTGGAAATAGCTCTGAGTGCGCGTGTTCGAGTTGTAGAACAGCGTGCGGTTCATCGTCTCGAAGTCGAACGGATAGGTCAGCGCGGCGCGCACGAGCCGATCCTGGAACAGCGGCCGCCGTTGATTGAGCATGAAAGCCTGCATTGGCTCGGGAGACGTCGTCTTGAATTCCTTCTTGACCACGTCGCCGGCTGTTACCGCTGGAAAGTTGTAAGCCGTCGCCCAGCGCCGCGAACTGTTTTCCGGTTTGATATCTTGAAGTCCACCTTTGGTGAAAGCTTGCCAGGCGGCATTGTCGTCAAGGATGTAAGTGAAGCGCTGGGTGTCGAAATTCTCACGGCCGATCTTTACCGGCAGCTTGGCGCCCCAATAGTCGGGCACGCGCTGCCAGACGATCTCCGAGCCCGGCTTGAAGCTGGCGATCTTGTAGGCGGCCGAGCCCAGAGGCGGTTCGAGCGTCGGCCTGGTGATGTCGCGCTTCTTGCCGCTGGCGTCCGTGCCTTCCCACCAATGCTTCGGCAGCACGACCAGGTCGCCGAGGATCTTGGGCAGTTCGCGGTTGCCTTTCTGGTTGAAATGGAACTCGACCTCACTGTCCGAGACGGCCACGGCCTCGATCACGTTCTCGAAATAGCGGCTGTACATCGGGCTGTTGGCTTTCAGCACCCGGAACGACCAGATCACGTCGTCGGCGGTGATCGGCTGGCCGTCATGCCACTTGGCGCGCGGGTCGAGGCGGTAGGTCGCCGACGAATAGTCCGACGGGTATTTGTAGGCCTCGGCAATCAGCGGATGGCTGACGCTGCCCTCGTCGGTCGCCTGGTCCATAAGCGTGTCGTAGAGCAAGCCGCCGCCGAACTCTGCGAAGCCGGCGGCCGCAGCTCCCTGCACGATATAGGGATTGAAACTGTCGAAGGTGCCGACGACGACGGAGTTGAACGTGCCTCCCTTGGGTGCATCCGGATTGACGTAGTCGTAGCGCTGGAAATTCTCGCCGTATTTGGACGGGCCGATCAGCGAGGAGGTGGTGTGCCATTCGTCGGCGAAGCTGGCCCCAAGGCTGGCGGCGAAAGCAACCGCCAGCATCGATGCGAAAAGTGTCCGGGAGCGGCCAACCGTCATGCGTTCTCCTCGTCGCGAACAATACTCACCGGCAATCTAGATCATTTGACGCCGGTGAAAACCGCAAGGAGCGTCTTTGTCGCCGTATATGCGGTTTTCCTAACAAAAAAGCCGGGACGAACCCGGCTTTTCTGAGATTGCGTCTATGACGAATTGTTTATTGGGCCGCCGGCTTGGCCGGAGCGGCGCCTTCGGCTGGTTTCGCCGGCGCGGCACCTTCTGCGGGCTTGGCGCCCTCGGCGGGTTTAGCCTCTGCTGAAGCGCCCGGCTGCGGCAGCGGCTTCGGATTGTCCGACAGCGTGCGCAGATAGGCGATCACATTGGCGCGGTCTTCATCCTTCGGCAGGCCGGCGAAACCCATCGCCGTGCCCTTCACGAACTTCTTCGGCGAGGTGATGAAGTGGTTGAGGTTGTCGTAGGTCCACTTCTCGGCGCCGCCCTTGGAAAATCCTTTCATGCCGGCCGAATAGGCGAAGCCCTCATGCTCGGCGACGGGGCGGTCGACGATGTCCCAGAGATCCGGACCGACCTTGTTCGGGCCGCCCTTCTCGCCGGAGTGGCAGGCCTGGCACTTCTTGAAGATGGCGGCGCCCGCCTCGGCATTGGCGGTGGCGAGCAGGTCTGCGATCGGCTTGGCTTCGGCGGCGGGGGCTGCGGGGCCGCCTTCGGTCGGCTCGGCCGCCTCGATGGCGAAGCCGGGCTTCTCGGGCGCTGGCGAAGCGAACAGCGCGTTCGAGACGATGCCCACCGAAAAGACGATGAAGACGGTTCCGAGGAATCCGGCGAGCAGCTTGTTGACTTCGTTGGAATCCATACGCCCCTTGCTCCCTTTTCCGGCGGACCGTCCCGTCCACTCCGTCCGTCGGTATCGTCAAAGGCCCGGAGGGGCCAGTCAAATCGGGCGGAAACTAGGTCTTTTGCTTCGGCGTTGCAACACATATAAGGGCGCTTCCAGTGAGACGTTTTGCCACTTTTCCATAAGCTTTCCCGGCTGCCCCAAAAGTCCCATGTCGACATTGATCCTGATCCCCGCCCGCATGGCCTCGACGCGCCTGCCGGGCAAGCCGCTGGCCGACATCGCCGGCGCGCCGATGATCGTCCATGTCGCCCGCCGCGGCGCCGAGGCCGGGCTCGGCCGCGTGGTGGTGGCGACCGACACGGAGGCCGTGGCGCAAGCGGTTCGGGAGCATGGTTTCGAGGCGGTGATGACGCGCGCGGATCACGAATCGGGCTCCGACCGCATTTTCGAGGCGCTGACGGTTCTTGATCCCGAGAAAAAGGTCGAGACGATCGTCAATGTGCAGGGCGACCTGCCGACCATCGATCCTGAAATCATCAGCGCATCGCTGCGGCCCTTCGCCGACCTGTCGGTCGACATCGCAACGCTCGGCGTCGAGATCGTGCGCGACGAGGAAAAGACCAATCCGAACGTCGTCAAGATCGTCGGCTCGCCGCTCTCCGCGACAAAGCTGAGGGCGCTCTATTTCACCCGCGCCACCGCGCCGTGGGGAGAGGGCCCGCTCTATCACCACATCGGCCTCTACGCCTATCGCCGCGCCGCGCTCGAACGCTTCGTCGCGCTGAAGCCGTCGCCGCTGGAACGCCGCGAACGGCTGGAGCAATTGCGGGCGCTCGAAGCCGGCATGCGCATCGATGCCGAGATCGTCCGGTCGCTGCCGCTCGGCGTCGACACGCCGGACGATCTCGAGCGCGCCAGGCAAATCCTTTCAAACTGAGATATCCAGAGAGACTTTGGCGAATGCCTGAAAAGACCAACAGGATTTCCTTCCAGGGCGAGCCCGGAGCCAATTCCGACACCGCCTGCCGCAACATGTTCCCGTCGATGGAGCCGTTGCCCTGTCCGACCTTCGAGGACGCCTTCAACGCGGTGGAGACCGGCAAGGCCGAGCTCGCCATGATCCCGATCGAGAACACGATCGCTGGACGCGTCGCCGACATCCATCACCTACTGCCGGAATCGCGCCTGCACATCGTCGGCGAGTTTTTTTGCCGATCCACTTCCAGCTGATGGTGCTGCCTGGCGTCAAGCGCGAAGAGATCAAAACCGTGCACAGCCACATCCATGCGCTCGGCCAGTGCCGCAAATACATCCGCAAGAACGGTTGGAAGCCGATTGTCGCCGGCGACACGGCCGGGTCGGCCAAGATGGTTTCCGAGGTCAGGGACCGCAGCATGGCCTCGCTCGCGCCTGCGCTCGCGGCCGAGCTCTACGGGCTCGACATCATCGAGAAGAATGTCGAGGACACCGACTCGAACGTCACCCGCTTCGTCGTGCTGACCAAGAACAAGCAATGGGCCGAGCGGCCTTCGCCCGACGCCAAGATGATGACCACCTTCATCTTCCGGGTTCGCAACGTGCCGGCCGCGCTCTACAAGGCCATGGGCGGCTTCGCCACCAACGGCATCAACATGACCAAGCTCGAGAGCTACCAGCTCGGCGCCTTCACCGCGACGCTGTTTTACGCCGACATCGAGGGCCACCCCGACGATCCGCTGGTCAAGCTGGCGCTGGATGAATTGCGCTTCTTCTCGCGCGAGATGCGCATCCTCGGCGTCTATCCGGCGAGTGCCTCGCGCGAGCAGTGGAAGGTCGCGGATTAGCTTTTCCCGCGCGTTGCAGGAAGGGAGCCGGCGCTGCGGCCAGCTTCTTCTCCCCGTCACTATACGGGGAGAAGTGCCCGGCAGGGCGATGAGGGGCGGCGCTGACTTCGACTGTTAACGCCTCCGGTTTCCGGTCGAGGCCTGAGGCCTCGGCTTGCCCTATCCAGAGTCTGCGTCGCCCCTCAGCTGCCTGCCGGCATCCTCTCCCCGTATAGTGACGGGGGGAGGGGCGCTGTCATCGGCGCTTTCGCCAATCGTCAACGCCGCAGAAAGGGAGCGGCGGAGGCGGGCGCGGGATCGACAACTGACGTTGGCGCCGGAACCGCTCTTTTTAACCCCATCCCAGCGGCACATAGTCGATCTCCATGAAAGCCTCGACCTCCGGCACCCAGCGGTCGCGGACGAAGGCGACGTGGTCGGGGTGATCGTTGTACCTGGTGTAGGCGGCCTGGTCGGCGAACTCCATCGAGAAGCCGAACTGGTAGTCGTTCTTGGGACTGACCTGCCGCAGCTGCTCGAAATGTGTGACGCCCTTGATCCCGGTGAGGATCTTCTTGGCATCATGGAGGAACCGTTTCGCCTCCAGCGAATGTGGCGGATGCTTCAGCGTGAACACGACGGTATGACGGATCATTTCCTGCTCCTATTCGCCGTCGACCCAGGCGCGGATGAGGTGATGCGCGATCGCCCCCTTCGGCGGCGTGATCAAGCCGCCGGCATGCGTCCTGTCCAGCATTGAGCCCACCTCATCGCGAAAAAACCAGCGGCAGTCCTCAAGCTCGTTGAGGTCGGCCTGGATGTCCTCGTTGAGCGGCTCGCCGAAGCAGCCGATCATCAGCGAATAGGGGAACGGCCAGGGCTGGCTGGCGTGGTAGACGACGCGGCCGAGCCTTATGCCGGCCTCTTCCAGCGTCTCGCGGCGCACCGCCGCCTCGATCGTCTCGCCGGGCTCGATGAAGCCGGCAAGCGCCGAATACATGCCGGGCGCGAAATGCCGGCCGCGCCCGAGCAGGCATTTCTCGCGCGTCACGGTCAGCATGATCGCCACCGGATCGGTACGCGGGAAATGGTCGGTGCCGCAGGCCGAGCAATGCCGCCTGTAGCCGCCGGCGCGCATTTCCGAACGGTTGCCGCATTTCGAGCAGAAGGCGTGGCTGGCGTGCCAGGCGAGCAGCGCCGCCCCTTGCGCCAGCGCCCCGGCCGCCGCCTCGTCGACCAGCCCCTGCATGTAGACCGAGCGGTAGTCGATCGCCTTGACCGTTTCCGGCAGATTTTCCGGCTCGATGCCGGCGGGCACGGCAAGCACCGGACCGCAGTCGGAAAGCCCGAGCAGCACACCGCGGTCTAGCGAGGCCTCGAAGGGCTGGCTGTCCTCTGCGCCGAACCAGGGGTCGAACTTGCCGTCATCCAGTTTCAGATAGAGCCTGCCGCCATGCATCAGCATCAGCCGCGCCGATCGCTCGGCAAGCGCCTTCTCGACCGCGTCGTCGGCACGGTTTTCCGATTGCCGGTCGATCCGGTTGCCGGCGAAACCGACGAACTGGCTCGGCTCGCGCAACGGCGCATCAAACAGGCGAAAGCTCATGAGGACTCAGGGCGCAGGATGGACACTGGTCGGCTTATAGCGCTGCCTTGATCGTTTCGGCAAACCGGCGGATATCGGAGCGCTCATAAGGCTCGCGTATGCCGTGCCCCCAGACCGGCCCCGGCCAGCCGGGGTCGCCTTCGGTGCGGGCAATGACATGGACGTGCAGCTGGCGCACGATGTTGCCTAAGGCGCCGGTGTTGATCTTGGTGCAGCCGGTCATCCGCTTCAGCGCCTGCGCCACCATATTGGTCTCGAAGGTCAGCATCGCCTGGTCGAGCGGCGTCATGTCGTGCAGCTCCTCGATACCAGGCCGCTGGGGCACCAGGACCAGCCACGGCCAGCGGCGATCATTCATCAGCCGAAGCTCGCAAAGGCCGAGCCACATGAGCTGCTCACTGTCCGCCTCCAATCGGGCGTCCAGCGTGAATCCGGCCTTGAGGCCAGGCAGCATGGGCGTTTCCTTCGCTTTTGTAGACTTTTCCAAACCGGGGAACGCTAGAGCGGCGGCAAGATGGCTGCAAGCGAATCATTGACCGCTATTGTGGATTTGAAGGCTTCCTCTCCTGCATGGCTTGGCCAGTCATTCACCTCTACCCTTGCATTTCGCCGCCGAATTGCCGATATGGAGCGCGGGAGGTTGGTGGTGGACGATCCACTCGCCAACCGGGTCAGGTCCGGAAGGAAGCAGCCCTAACGAGCCCGGAACGGGTCATTGTTCCAGCCTCCCGCCTCTTCGCCTTTCTCCCGCAACGTTGACGGCGCCGAGCCGTGCGGGCGAGACTATGCGCAGGAATCGACCGCCTGCAGTCCTTGGAGCTTTTGACGGCGAATGAGCGAAGCCGGAAATTTGGGGCCAAAAAATCCGGAGGCTGAAAAGGCCGGCGCCTATCGCGTGCTGGCACGCAAATATCGTCCCTCGAATTTCTCCGAGCTGATCGGCCAGGAGCCGATGGTTCGCACGCTGACCAATGCCTTCGCCACCGGCCGCATCGCCCAGGCCTGGGTGCTGACCGGCGTGCGCGGTGTCGGCAAGACGACGACGGCGCGCATCCTGGCGCGGGCGCTCAACTACAAGACCGCGACCGTCGATCAGCCCTCGGTAGACCTGTCGGTCCCCGGCGAGCACTGCCAGGCGATCATGGAAGGCCGCCATGTCGATGTCATCGAGATGGACGCCGCCTCTCATACCGGCATCGACGACATCAGGGATATCATCGACCGCGTGCGCTATGCGCCGGTCTCGGCCCGCTACAAGGTCTACATCATCGACGAAGTGCACATGCTCTCCACCCAGGCCTTCAACGGCCTGCTGAAGACGCTGGAAGAGCCGCCGCCGCATGTCAAATTCATCTTCGCCACCACCGAGATCCGCAAGGTGCCGATCACGGTTCTGTCGCGCTGCCAGCGTTTCGACCTGAGGCGCATCGATGCCGGCGCGCTGGTCGCGCACCTTTCGTCGATCGCCGCCAAGGAAGGCATTTCCGTCGACGACGAGGCGCTGGCGATGATCGCCCGTGCCGCCGAGGGGTCGGCACGCGATTCGCTCTCCATCCTCGACCAGGCGATCGCCCATGGCAGCGGCGCGGTCAGCGCCGAGGCGGTGCGCGCCATGCTGGGCTTGGCCGACCGCGCCCGCATCATCGACCTGTTCGAATACGTCATGAAGGGCGATGTCGCGGCGGCACTCGCCGAATTCCGCGCGCAATATGACACCGGCGCCGATCCGGCCGCCGTGCTCACCGATCTCGCCGAATTCAACCACCTCGTCACCAGGCTGCGTTTCGTGCCGGCCGCGGCCGACGACGCTTCGCTTTCCGAGGACGAACGCCGCCGCGGTGCGGATTTCGCCAACACGCTGTCGGTGCGCGTGCTCTCGCGGACCTGGCAGATGCTGCTCAAGGGCATCCCCGAGGTGCAGTCCTCCAACCGCCCGGTCAGCGCCGGCGAGATGGTGCTGATCAGGCTGGCACACGCCGCCGAGCTGCCGACACTGGACGAGGCACTGAAATCGCTGGAAGGCGCGGCACCAATGCCGAATGGCGCGCCCCGCACCAACGGAGCGCCGGCCGGCAATGGCGGCGGCGCAAGTGCTGTGGCGCAGGCGCGTATGCCATCCTCCACCGGCGGCGCCCAGACGATGCGGCTGGTCGAGGCTGAGCCCGTGCCGGCCGCCTTCGTCCCGGCTCCGGAGCCGGTGGTCGAAACGCCCGCCGTTCCGGTGAAGTCGCTGGCCGATATCGCAGCACTTGCCGACGCCAATCGCGACATCGCCTTCAAGGTGCAACTGAAGCGCTATGTGCGGCCGGTGCGCATCGAGCCCGGCCGCCTCGACGTCAGCCTGACCGATGATGCGCCGAAGATGCTGCTCAACGACCTGACCGCGAAGCTGCGCGCCTGGACCGGCCGCAACTGGCTGGTCTCGCTGTCGAAGGAGGAAGGCGGCCAGACGCTGACCGAGATGGAGACGACGAAGCGCGAGAACGCCTTCTCCGATGCAAGGAGCGATCCGACGGTCGCCGCCATTCTCGCCCGCTTTCCCGGCGCCAAGATCATCGACGTGCGTATCCCGGATGTGCCGGAAATGGAAGAGAGCGAGGCCGACCTGCCGGTCGAGCCGGCCGCTGACGACGACGAAATTTAGAGCATGATCCCGAAAAGTGGGAACCGGTTTTTCGGTCAAGATCATGCTCTCGCTAAGATAGATTGAAACTAAAGGACGTTTGCGATGAAGGATCTTCTCGGCCTGATGGGCAAGGCGAAGGAAATGCAGGCCAAATTCCAGGCCATGCAGGACGAGATCGCCACGCTGGAAGCCACCGGGCAGGCAGGTGGTGGCCTGGTCAGCGTGACGCTGACCGGCAAGTTCGAAATGAAGGTGTTGAAGATCGATCCGTCGCTCATCAAGGCGGACGAGGTCGAAATCCTCGAGGACCTCATTCTGGCCGCGCACAATGACGCCAAAAATAAGGTCGAGCAGGTCATGCAGGAAAAGACCAAGGCCTTGACGGCGGGTCTGCCTATACCACCCGGAATGAAATTGCCGTTCTGAGGCGCTGCCGCCAGTTAATTGATTGTGAACGAAAATCGAGCCCGGGCCGCTATATTAACTATTTTGCCGGCAATGCTCACGGGCTCATTTCGCGACATTCATAAAGTTTTACCCAAGTCCAGAGGTTGCTAACCATCTAGCCATCTTTTTGCCTGAAAGAGTCTCATTCTTGCCACATCTCGGGGCGGGCTGGCATCTGGAAATGAGGCTTTTTTGTTGATCGCGACGCGATGGAAGACGCCGCTGCTGCTTATCGGCATCGCCGCTTCCCCCTTGTTCTTGGCCGGCTGCAGCCAGACCGCTTCACACGGCATGTCGGTGGCGAGCCTGACCGACGCCGTTACGCCGAGCTTCCTCAGCTCGCGCTCCTACAAATACACGATGAAGGACAAGGAATGCCTGCAAAGGGCGATGTTCTTCGAGTCCAACCGGTCGAGCCGCGACGGCATGATCGCCGTCGGCACGGTCGTGATGAACCGGCTGCGCTCGGGCCAGCACGGCAACACCATCTGCGAGGTCGTCGGCGAGAGGGGCCAGTTCGCCCCCGGCGTGATGACGCGGCCGATGAATTCGCGGGCGCTACCCGATGTCGAGGAGGCCGCCGAGGCGGTGCTCAAGGGCGAGCGCAAGGCCAGGCTCAAGAACACGATGTATTTCCACACCGCCGGCCTGCGGTTCCCTTACAACAACATGCACTACACCATGGTGGCCGGCGGCAACGCCTTCTACGAGAAGCGCGGCCGCAACTGGCAGCCGCTGCCCGATGAGCCGATGGTCGCCATGGCCTCCGGCAAGTCGCAGAAGATCGACCCTGCCGCTCCGGTGCTCGTTGCTTCCGCCGAGCCGGTGGTCAAGACCATCGTTCATGCCGATCCGGCCAAGCAGGCCGCGATGACCGCGGCTGCTGCACCGGCCAGGACCGTGATTGTTCCGGCGGAGCAGACCTACGTGACGGCCTCCGCAGCGCCCGCGCAGAAGTCAGGCCGCGTCACGGCCAAGCCGGTGGTGGTGGCGATGCAGGAGCCGATGGAGGAGCCGGATGCGTCCCGTTTCGGCGGCACGCTGAAGGGCAAGTATATCACCTCCGTTCCGAGCGCTCCGCAGGAAGCGGCGATGGGATTCGAGTCGACACCTGAGAACACCGACGCCATCGGCGCGCTGATCGTCAGCCAGAACCGGCCGCTCTGATCCGCCAACTCGATGATCCGCCATGGCAGCATGGCGGATCTTGCGCGATTGCGGGCTGTTCCAAACCGCTCTTGACGCAATTGCGGACGAAAAACCGCTTCGCACTTTTCCTGGAATTGCTCTAGATCAGAGCGATGTCGAAACGAATCGCCGGTCCAGAGATCGAACGCCTGATCCAGCTCCTGACCAAGGTGCCGGGGCTCGGACCGCGTTCGGCACGGCGCGCCGCTCTTCACCTCATCAAGAAGAAGGAGCAGCTGCTTCAGCCTTTAGCCGCCGCCATGAGCGAGGCGGTCGACAAAGTGCGCATCTGCTCGACCTGCGGCAATGTCGACACCTCCGACCCTTGCATGATCTGCACCGACCCGCGCCGCGATGCCGGCACGCTCATCGTCGTCGAGGACGTCTCCGACCTCTGGGCGCTGGAACGCGCCGCCGCCATGAATGTGCGCTACCACGTGCTCGGCGGCACGCTGTCGCCGATCGACGGCATCGGCCCCGACCAGCTCAACATTCGCTCGCTGGTCGATCGCGTCGCCGGCGGCGAGGTGAAGGAGGTCATCCTTGCCGTCAACGCCACCGTCGAGGGCCAGACCACGGCGCACTACCTGACCGACCAGCTCTCGGGCTTCGACGTCAAGGTGACCAGGCTCGCGCATGGCGTTCCGGTCGGCGGCGAGCTCGACTATCTCGACGAAGGCACGCTCGCCGCCGCGCTGCGTTCGAGGACGGTGTTTTGAGGATGGGGGTAGCGTGGAAATGACAGCGTTCCTTCGCGCCCCCCTCTGTCCTGCCGGACATCTCCCCCACAAGGGGGGAGATTGGCAGCTTCGCCGCCGGCGCTCTCCCCCCAACGTTAGTGATTGGCGAAGCGAGCCGACAGCCCGATCTCCCCCCAAGTGGGGGAGATGTCCGG
>NZ_LPWA01000165.1 GCF_001510895.1 Mesorhizobium loti
CTCCTCGAGCGCTACGAAGCCCTCGCCGATGGCACGGGCCAATTCCTCCCAAAACTTCGGAAAACGCCATGACCGCCAATGGCTCCAACCTCAATTTGCTAGGCGGGCGCCAGTGGCATATCCACGAAATATACGACGTTGGCCGACATTGAGCCAATCACCAAAAGCCGGGGGGCCGGCAAAACGCATGGCATCGTCTTCTACACTCGAACCGCGAAGGGCGCATCGACTGGATCTACGAGGGCCCCATGCCAAGCTGGTGGATGCCCATGATGAAAGTCTCATCTGGCCAAAGCCAAGGCGCGCAGGCAAGACCGAGTCTTGCGAGCGGCCCGGCGCGGGCCGACGCAATCATGACGCCGGCGCCCAGCCACCCCTAGCTCGCCGACCCCGACCTGATGGGAATGGTCGCAGTAGCGCGGGATTCGAAGTGCGCGTTTCAGATGATATGGGCGAGCGGCGAGGTGTGGCATTCTTCGGCGCTTAAAGATCCACCATCAGAAGGAGCGCCCGCATGTCGCAATCTTTTGACGCAAGCCAGTCCCTTACCGCGCTCGAACAAGACAACACGATCATCGCCGTCATCGAAATGAGCAAGGCGAAGTGGCTGGTCGCCGGCGCTGGTTCCGGGCTTCAAGCGCCAGCCGCTCAAGAAGCTCGATGCCGATGCGCCAGCCCTGTTGAAACTGCTGCAGCGCTGGCGCGACGAAGCCGGCCGGGCCGGGCACCCGATCAAGCGCATCGCCGTCGCCTATGAGGCGGCTGGCGACGGCTTCTGGTTGGCGCGCTGGCTGCGGGGACAAGCTATCGAGGCCTACACCATCCACCCCGCCAGCGTTGCGGTGTCGCGTGAGCACCGGCGCGCCGAGACTGATCGGCTCGACACCGAGCTTCTGATGCGCGCCTTTGTCGGCTGGCTGCGCGGCGAAAAGCGCCATTGTACCATGGCGGCGATCCCGACCATGGAAGAGGAAGACGCGCGGCGACCGAGCCGCGAGCGCGAGCGCCTGGTCGGCGAGCAGACGCGGCTCGTCAACCGCATCAAGGCCATCCTCGCCCGCTCAGGCGTCCGCAGCTTCCGGCTGAGCCTGTGCCAGGCGGCGAACAGGCTGGAGGCCGTCCGCACGGCTGAGGGGACGGCGCTGCCGCATAACACCCGCGCCGAGCTCCACCGTTCCTCGAGCGGCTCAGCCTGGTGCGCCAGCACATCCGCGCCATCGAACAGGAACGGGAGCTCGCCACCGCCCCGGTGGCGGAAAACGCCCCGAACGCGATGGTTCGCCTTATCGCACGCATCATCGGCATCGGCGTCGAGACGGCGGACATGTTGGTCCACGAGATCCTATCACGCGACTTGCGCGATCGCCGCGCCGTGGCGTGCTATGCGGGCCTCACCGGGTCGCCGGACGAGAGCGGCCAGCGCCGCCGCGAGAAGGGGCTGGCACGCGCCGGCAACGCCCGCGTGCGGCGCGGAATGATCCAACTGGCGTAGCGGTTTCTGAGCTTCCAGAAGGACAGCAACCTCGCCCAATGCTTCCAGGCGCGCACGAGCGACGGCCGCAAAACCACGCGCAAGACGATGATAGTGGCGCTCGCCCGCAAGCTTTTGATCGCGCTGTGGCGTCTCGTCAACCGCGGGCGAGGTGCCGAACGGCGTCGTCTTCGTCTGGCGTGATGAGGGGCACGTGGAAAAGGAGAATAACGCACCCCCCAATTGGCGAGGCCCTTAGCAGGGTCTGCTGATGACGATCCGAGGTGGCGGCAACCCGAGGATTTACATGGTCTTTGAGCCGCGTTTCAGAATGGGCCCGCCGCCCGGAGCTTCGCCACCGATGCGCATGCTGCATCATGGTCGGATCATCGGGATCCACCGCATACAAAGTCTGCCGCGCGACCTCCGCGCCTGCTCATGGCGAGCTCGCCTCGGAATCCATCGTCGGCTCCTGCAGGAAGCCTACCCCCCGTGGCCAGGCAAGCCTGCCGCCGTGCTCGTGACCGTCAAAGACAAGTCGCTTCGCGATGGCCTGCAGCCATCCGTGACCGTCACTGCGCGCGGCGGCGAGGGCCAGGGTAGGCCGGGACGACGAGATGGTCGCCAATCGGCCGAGCAAGGAGATGAGGAAAACGAACCGGGATTAAGCTTGACAAATCATCGCCCCATACAACCGCCGAGCTGGGCCATGTGCGCGCCCGCTTCCAGGGCGAGGATCACCTTGCCGCAGAGGCCGGCGTTGCTCCCGTCACATTTCGAGAGCGCTGGCGATAGTGCGCACGAAGTCCTTGGCGTCGGCCTCGGCTTCCGCGACTGTTGGGGCTGGGAGCGAGACGGACCTGGCCCAGAATGTCAGCGACGCAGCGTCGGCCGCAATACTGGTTTTGGCGAGGAAGGTGGCCATGCGCTTCTCAGCGACGCGGCTAGTGCTTTCCGGCGTC
Source organism: Mesorhizobium loti (assembly GCF_001510895.1). GTDB lineage: Bacteria > Pseudomonadota > Alphaproteobacteria > Rhizobiales > Rhizobiaceae > Mesorhizobium > Mesorhizobium loti_A. The sequence continues at coordinate 2,434 of NZ_LPWA01000165.1, forward strand.
GGGTAGCGCTGGATGCCGAAGCGATGGGGGTTGCAGTGTCGGCGAACAAGCGACGTGAACAGGCCAGAAGCTGCGCACGGGTCACAACGCTACGACCTCAGCGCGTCCGGGGCGTCTATATCTCAAAAGCCGATGGCAGGCGACGATGCTCGGCGTGGTAAGCTTGGAGGACATGATCGTCCAGGAAGCAGTGTCGAGACACTGAGCGCCACTTACGAAGCCGGCTTCCTTGGTTGATCAGACTCTCGTCCGCGGGTTGGGTACCGGGCTTCCGTGTCTTCGTCTCGGGGGCTGTCCTCAGTCTCTAGAGGACGGGCGTCGGTGCATCGGCTTGACCACGTAAATAGCGACGGGAATTCCCCACCGTGGCCACCCCCAAATAGTGTGCAGCGGGTTGGGTCGAGACCAGTTATGACGGCGCCAAGTGGGGCCTGCTGCTCCACGAGGACACGACGCGGCTTGTTGAGTTCGGCGCGCTTCGCGGCCCTGACCCCCGCCAAAACGCGGTGAGCGACATCCGGAAACCTTCGCCTTCTTGGTTTCATCCATTACTGCGGGGCACCCGGAACGGCAGGTTCATCCTCACGCCCAAGACGCACACCGAGCGCCTGACGCGCCAGGACGCGGCGGCTGACCGCTGGCCGATCAACACTCTAGCGTCCTGCGCGGCCACTACGGCTACTGTGGCATCTCGCATAAGTGGCGCGCCGGCGAGCACGCGATTTCAGCTGCCATACGACGTCGCTTCGACTCTAGGTGGGTGATGCGTCGCAACGCCCGGATTGTGCTAGGCGCCGCTTGCGAACATCGCACCTAACCCACCCCGTGCCGGTTTTGACATAGACTTGACCGGAGGTAACGAAGGTGCTATTGCGGAAACAGTGTTCTGTTCAGAACGGCGTTTCAAGTGCTACTTCGCCGCTTGTCTCGCCACTTCGTTACTGCTGCGGATCGGAAAGGAACGGAGTGTGCTCGATGAGAACTGCTGATCTCGCCGCGCCAGCAGAGGAAATGCCAGCTGCCGTCATACGCGGGGCACGTGTGTCCTATCCTATGCCATGGCGCGATCGCGCACGTCATTGGTTGTGGTACTTGCCCGCGCTTACACTTGTCTTGTCGGTCACCCTAGTGCCCATGATGACCGCGTTTTGGATCGCGGTGCATTCGACACACTTCTATGACATTCGCGAGTTTGTGGGACTGGACAACTTCCGTTACCTATTTGACCGCCCCGATTTCGCGCTCTGGGCGGGCAATTCGCTCATTTATGTCACCGCAACATTGGCGCTGGCGCTGTCGCTGGGTCTCGGCTCCGCCATACTGCTCCAATCAGCTTCGCGCGGAAGTGGCTTATTCCGGACAGTACTTCTTCTACCATGGACGTTTTCGTTGTCTGTAGCGGCCACCTTCTGGCTTTGGCTCTACAACCCATCGTTCGGGCTCATTCCGCTTGGCATGAAGGCTGTAGGAATTCAGCCGGGCCTGATGCTTGGCAATCCTAATCTCGCGTTGCTTCTTCTGATCATTTCTACTGCCTGGTGGTCGTTTCCGCACGCAATGGTGATCCTGTCCGCAGCACTGCAGTCGGTGCCGAAAGAACTCTACGAGGCAGTGGCAATAGACGGCGGATCTGCTTGGCATAGCTTCAGGCACGTTACTTTGCCGCATGTATTGCCGACGCTCTGTAGTGCCGGTCTTATTCTTGGCATCGGTTATCTGACTTTAGTGACGATGATTATCGTGCTGACAGGCGGGGGGCCACTCGGAGCCACAACCACCTGGAGCTTCTGGATCTTTCGAGAAACGGCGAGTGCCACAAACGTTGGGCCGGCGGCGGTCATGTCCATCATAGTGCTGCTAGTCAACGTCGCGATGGGCGTTGCCCAAGTTAAGCTCACTAGTCGGGCAAAGGGGTAGCGCAATGATCACAACTACGTTCAAGGCCCGCCTGTCCACGGCCCTTTTGTTCATGATATGCGGCATCGTGGCTTTCCCGATGTTCTGGGCGCTTTCGACATCTTTGCGTATCGAGGCCGAGGCGGTTACGTTTCCGCCCAATCTGCTGCCGAGAACCTGGACCCTAGAGCATTATCTGGCAGTCTTTAGAAACGATACGTTCCCGCTTGAACTCGTGAACTCGCTGTTCTATTCCACAGCAGCAACCCTTCTAGCTATCTTGGTTAGCCTGCCAGCCGCCTACGCAGCATCGCGCTTTGACTCGCCTGATCGCGATCGCCTGATGATGCTCATCCTAGCGACAGCCATGATCCCCGGCGTCGCGATTCTGATCCCACTCTACCTGCTGCTCGATCATTCGGGCCTGCTGAATAGCAGATTGGCTGTAATCGTGATCTCCGCAGCTTATTTCGCGCCGCAGAGCGTTTGGTTCATGAAAAATTTCATCGACACTGTGCCGCGCGAACTAGACGAGGCGGCAATGATTGATGGAGCAAGCACGTGGACGATCTTGCATAAGGTTATTTTCCCCTTGATCCGCCCAGGTCTTGCGGCAATATTTGTACTCGGTTTTATTATAACATGGAATGACTACATCATAGTCGCTGTGTTCTACCCAGATACACTTGGAAGAACACTGCAAGTTGCTCTGGTTAATCAAGTATTCGACTCGATCGGTATATCTTGGACATATCTGATGTCATTTGCAATTGTCTCCTCAATACCTGTCGTTTTGCTGTTCCTGCTGGCGCAGAAATGGTTTGTGGCTGGTCTGACAGCAGGAAGTGTCAAGGGATAACAATAACGTCACTCGTGCAAATCCAGAAAGGGAGGAAAAGCCATGAGGATTAACCGCAGAAGTTTTTCAATTGTTCTTGCGAGCGCTGCCGCATTGTCAGGCGTGTTCGCGCACGGCGCACAGGCCGCGGCTACGGAGATTGTCTACTCGACGTTCCTCGACCCGACGAACGAGCGTGATCCGCGTGCCGCCGCTCAAACTCACATGATTGAGGCATTCGAGAAGGCGAATCCCGACATCAAAGTTAAGCTTGTCGTCGACCCGACCGGTCAAACGCAGATGCGGGCTATGCGATCGCACGCGGACAAGCCGGATGTTGTAAGAATAACAACCAACTTCCTGCGTGAATACGTCGCTACCGGAAACGTGCTTGAGATTGATGACCTGCTAAAACGCGACAAGATTGACCAGACAGACTGGCTGCGGCCATTGGATGATAATAAAGTCGATGGCAAGCTCTATAGTCTGCCGCAGGACTATCGCATTCCGATTTTGATCTATCGCAAGTCGCTCCTGGAGAAGGCCGGCGTCACCCAGCCGCCTACGACTTGGGATGAGGCCTGTACGGAGGGCAAAAAGGCAAATCGCGGATCGGTGATGGGCTATCCGGTCCCGATCGGCGCTGGGGGCGGCCATGGCGGCGCCGAAGCACTCGGAGAGTTCTATCTCGACACGATGCTTCCCGGCGATGGCGGCAACTACTTCACAACAAGTGGCGAGATAGCCTTCCCGCGCGAAAACTTTTTGCGTGCTGCCCAGACCATCAAGGACCTTTTCGGCCGCTGTGGGGCCGCCCCGCAGCAGAGCGTGCAGATGGGGTTCAATGAGATCCACGACGGGTTGAGAGCCGGGACCGTAGCGATGACTCTGTTTGGCCTGTACAGGTTCAACACCATTCGTGCGCAGGGTGCGGGCGACGATTTGGGGTGGGCACCGCCAACAGCATATACGCCGACGGGCAAGCAGACGATTTACGGGTTTCAACTCGCGATCAATCGCTCCTCCAAAAACATTGAGCCGGCTTGGCGGTTCGTAACGTTTATGACAAGTCCTGAAGGCCAGGCGATCCAAGGAGAGGGTGGTGAGGTCGTTGCGAGGGCTTCAGCCTATAAGGCAAAATACTTCACGAAGCCAGATGCGGCCAATCAGCTGGCCTGGGCCGAGTTGGTTAAGAAGCGGGGTCAATTGGTAACGTATAGCCCCGTCCAAGTCGAATTCAATGAGATCGTGGGCGAAGCTTTCCAGCGTATGATCCTGCAGGACGGTTCACCCGAGGACGCCTATACCGAAGTTGTGAAGAACTACGAAGAGAAGCTGGCTCGCTCGCGTTGAACGCACGCCACGATTTTGGGAGGCGGCGTGACGCCGCCTCCCGTTCGCAACAGCTGACGATCTTAGTTCCTGGGGTGCCTGTCATGTCGAATCTGCGCTTTCTGGTCGGTCAGTTTTTCCAAGAAACTCATTCTTTCAATCCATGTGTTACGCGACGCGAGGCTTTTGCGATCGAACGCGGCACCGAATTGCTAGAGCGGAGCGCCGGCCAGTCGACCTGTCTCGGCGGGATGATCCGCGTCGCGCCGCAACTTTCTGTTGATCTGGTACCGTCAATTGCCGCCCGTGCGCGCCCAGGCGGACCAGTTGATCATGATTTTTTCCTGTTCCTTAAGCAGACCATCCTCGACGATATCGAGCGTCTCCAGCCGGATGGCGTATGCCTTGAATTACACGGAGCGATAGCTTCGACCGAGATCGACGATTGCGAGGGTGACCTGCTTTCTTCGATCCGGAAGGCCTATCCAACTCTTCCGCTCTCCGTGGCGCTGGACTGTGACGGGCAGCCCACGCCGGCGATGGTTGATGCAGCCGACATTCTCGTCGGATATAAGACCAATCCTCACTCCGATATTCCTGAGACCGGCGAGAAAGCGCTGGCGGAACTTGCAGAAATGGTGAAGCAACGATGGCGAACCGTGCGGGTTCTCGCGAAGGTTCCGCTTCTCCTTCAAGGCCGGACAGTGACATCGGTATGGCCACTTCGAGAGATTTACGCACGCGCTGCAAAAGCTGTTGCGGACGATCCGGACCTGATCGACGTGTCAATTTTCACTGGTCACCTCTACCTCGATATTGCGGGCTCGGGTCAGGCCATTGTTGCAACGTCTCGCGGCCCTGTTGATAGGGCGGCCGCGCTTTGTGAGGAACTCAAGCAGGCATTTATCGCTAACGCGGGTGATTTTGTTGAGGATTTTCCGCCGCTTGCCGTGGTCTTCGAGCGTATCCGCCAGGAGCCGGCAAATCGGCCCTTTGTCCTCGGAGATTTCGGCGACCGTGTGCTGGCGGGTGCTCCCGGCGACTCCACTGACATCATTCGCTATGCATTGGATGAGGGAGCAGATCTCGCCGGCGCTATCGTCGTCTTTGATCCAGACGCCGTAGCACAGTGCCAAGTTGCGGGTGAAGGGGCGACAGTTTCGCTCAGTCTCGGTGGCCGTGTCACGCCAAAGATGTTGCCCGTGAACGTAACCGGGCGTGTTGCTCGCCTAACCGACGGCACGTTTGTCAACCGCGGACCGTATATGGCAGGATTGCCCATGTCATTCGGCACCTCGGCCCGAATCGATGTCGGGCGACTCTCAATAGTCGTCACAAGCGACTCCCCGATGCTCCAGGATCGCGCTGCCTACGAATCCTTTGGAATCGATGTGAGCTCACTTGATTTTCTCGTCGTGAAGTCGGCCGCGCATTTCAAGCTAAATTTCCGGGATGTAGGCACGTCCGTCGTGGTTGGTACGAAAGGCCTCTCAACCTGGGACCTTCGTGCGCTGCCGTACCGCAAGGCTAAGTTCACGCTGCCAAAAGAGCTCACGACAACCCCGGTGGCTGACCTCCCGCTCCACATTTCCGAGCGAAGGGCAGGATGACACACCGAAGCCAGTCGCTTGCGGGTGCCAACCTAGGCAATACTCATCTGCAAAGAACGTCATGAAGTGTAGGACAAGATAGATGGCGACGGTAAATATTTGCGAAGCCAGTAAGAGTTTCGGTGCTGTGAATGTTCTGCATGGAGTGTCAATCGATATTGCTGATGGCGAGTTCGTCATTCTGGTGGGGCCATCAGGTTGTGGGAAGACGACGCTGTTGCGGATGCTCGCTGGACTTGAGAGCATCTCGGATGGGGAAATCCGGATTGGGAACCAAGTTGTAAACAGCGTCCCGCCAAAGCACCGGGATATCGCCATGGTCTTCCAAAATTATGCGCTTTATCCGAATATGACCGTCGCTGAGAACATGAGCTTCTCACTGCGTCTGCGGCGAACTGCAAAATCGGAGATCGAAACGCGTGTGAACGCTGCGGCCCAAGCGTTAGATCTCATGCCGCTACTCGGCCGCTATCCAAGGCAGCTCTCTGGCGGTCAACGTCAGCGCGTTGCGATGGGGCGGGCCATCGTACGGGATCCACAGGTATTTCTATTCGATGAGCCTCTTTCCAATCTCGACGCCAAGCTACGGGTGGCTATGCGTGCAGAAATCAAGAGGCTGCAACAGCGACTGAAGACAACGACGGTTTATGTAACCCACGACCAGATCGAGGCGATGACAATGGCGGACAAGATCGTCGTCATGCACGATGGTTTGATCGAACAGAGCGGTGCCCCTCTAGAATTATACGACCGGCCGGCAAATTTGTTCGTCGCGCAGTTCATTGGCTCACCGGCGATGAACATATTCCCCGGTAAAATTGGTATCAATGGCACTCCCTCAGTGTTGGCCGGCGGACTAGTTGTGCCGGTCGACTTCGCGCCGATGGGGTCTGAAGGCAGAGAAGTTATCTGTGGGTTCCGCCCTGAACATATCCGGATTGATGATGATGGATTTGTGGTTGAGGTTGGTGTTGTCGAACCGACTGGTTCGGAAACTCAGGTCGTTGTTCGAGCCGGCGCACAGGAGTTTACCTGTCTTTTTCGCGAGCGCGTTCAAGCCCGCCCCGGCGACATCATTCGGATCAGAGCCGATCCTAATAAAGTTCATCTATTCGATCCAAAAACGGGGCAAAGGCTTTCAGTCTGATGGCGCGTTAGGGTCCTAGCCTCAGAGACGAGCTGGACCGGCTACTGTGCACAAGACACTGGAGCACAACGGCATCGCCGACTTCCACAAGAAGGTGACGAGCCTGTTCGCCAGCATGTCGCCTCTGATCTTTTCGGCGCTGGCATGGCAGTGCGCACATCTGACGGAGAACCCAATGAAAATCATAGTTCCCTTGAAACGGGTCGTTGATTCAAATGTTACAGTTCGCGTCAAGGCCGACGGACTGGGCGTCGAGCTTGCCAACGTCAAGATGGCGATGAACCCGTTCGACGAGATCGCGGTCGAGGAAGCGATCCAGATCAAGGAAGCCGGCAAGGCGGAAGAGATCATCGTCGTGTCGATCGGCCCGCAGCAGGCGCAGGAAACGCTGCGCACCGCGCTCGCCATGGGCGCCGACCGCGCCATCCTGGTCAAGACCGACGAGCAGACCGAGCCGCTTGGCGTCGCCAAGGTGCTGAAAGGCGTGGTCGAGGCCGAGAAGCCCGGCCTCGTCATCCTCGGCAAGCAGGCGATCGACGACGATTCGAACCAGACCGGCCAGATGTTGGCGGCGCTGCTTGGCTGGGCGCAGGGCACCTTCGCCTCCAAGGTGGAGCTTGCCGGCGATCATGCCAAGGTGACGCGCGAGGTCGACGGCGGCCTGCAGACGGTAGAACTGAAGATGCCGGCGATCGTGACCGCCGACCTTCGCCTCAACCAACCGCGCTATGCCTCGCTGCCCAACATCATGAAGGCCAAGAAGAAGCCGCTCGACGAGAAGAGCCCGGCCGATTACGGCGCCGACGTCAAGCCGCGCCTGAAAGTGATCAAGACCGAGGAGCCGGGCGGCCGCAAGGCGGGCGCAAGGTGAAGTCGGTGGCCGAACTGGTCGAGAAGCTGAAGAACGAAGCCGGCGTGCTTTAAGCGATCGGGAAAGGAACCACGAAAATGACAATTCTCCTCATCGCCGAACACGACAACGCCAGCCTTTCCGATCAGACCGCCAAGGCGCTGTCGGCGACGCTGCAGATCGGCGCGGACGTCGACGTGCTGGTGGCCGGCAAGGGCGCCAAGGGCGCCGCCGACGCCGCCGCCAAGCTGAAGGGCGTGCGCAAGGTGCTGCTCACCGAAGCCGACGAGCTTGCCGAGCGTCTCGCCGAGCCGACGGCGGCTCTCGTGGTGTCGCTCGCAGGCGGCTACGACACGATCGTCGCGCCGGCGACTTCCGCCGGCAAGAACATCGCGCCGCGCGTCGCGGCCCTGCTCGACGTCGCCCAGGTGTCCGAGATCATCGAAGTGGTCTCGCCTGACACCTTCAAGCGGCCGATCTATGCCGGCAACGCCATCCAGACCGTGCAGTCGACCGATGCCAAGAAGGTGATCACCGTGCGCACCGCTTCCTTTGCCGTCGCCTCCCAAGGCAATGCGGCTGCCGTCGAGATTGTCTCGGCGGCAGCGACCTCGGTGTATCGTCCTTTGTTGAGAACAAACTGTCCGAGATGGGCCGTCCGGAACTGACTTCGGCCAAGATCATCATCTCGGGCGGCCGCGCGCTGGGCTCGTCGGAGAAGTTCCAGGAAGTCATCCTGCCCGTCGCCGACAAGCTGGGCGCTGCCGTAGGCGCGTCCCGCGCAGCGGTCGACGCCGGCTACGCCCCGAACGACTGGCAGGTCGGCCAGACCGGCAAGGTTGTCGCTCCCGAACTCTACATCGCCGTCGGCATCTCCGGCGCCATACAGCATCTTGCCGGCATGAAGGATTCGAAGGTGATCGTCGCCATCAACAAGGACGAGGGGGCACCGATCTTCCAGGTTGCCGACTACGGCCTCGTCGGCGATCTCTTTGTCATCCTGCCCGAGCTATCCAGCTTCCTTTGACCCGAAGGTACAATGTCTCAACTCCAGGTTCTAACTCTAACCTGCGATGACCGTCCTGGCGTAGTCGCGGCCGTCGCAACCGGACTGACTGCGCTCGGCGCCAACATTTCCGAGAGCAGCCAGTTTTGGGACCGCACCAGTAATCGCTTCTTCATGCGTCTGGCCGTTGAAGGAGACGAGTCACTCTCGAGCGCCTCAATTGAGGATGCGCTTAAACCGGCAACCGACCGCTTCGGTTTGTGGGTCCAAACTGTCGATGCGCGACGTAGGCCGAAGATCATCATCCTGGTGTCGAAATTCGACCATGCCATGCTCGATCTGCTTTACCAGATCAAGGTTGGTTGGCTGAACGCGGATGTGGTCGCGATCGTCTCGAACCACGAAGACAGCCGTGAGATCGCCGAGAGGGAGGGGATCGCTTATCATTACTGGCCGGTATGCAGGGCCAACAAGACAGCGCAGGAAAAAAAGGTGCTGGATCTCGTGCTACAAACTGGCACGGAGCTCGTGATCCTGGCCCGATACATGCAAGTACTGTCCGACGACTTGTCAACTCGTCTGTTCGGCAAGATCATCAACATCCATCATTCCTTCCTGCCCTCCTTCAAGGGCGCAAAGCCATATCATCAGGCGTACGCACGCGGAGTAAAACTTATCGGGGCGACCGCGCATTACGTGACGCCCGACCTCGATGAAGGTCCAATTATTGAACAAGAGACCGAGCGCGTAACGCATGCGATGAGCGCGGAGGATTTCGTGGCAACGGGCCGCGACATCGAAAGCCGGGTCCTTGCACGGGCTGTCAAGCTGCATCTGGAGCGCCGGATTATGCTCAGCGGAAACAAAACCATCGTATTCTCAAATTGACTGAGACGCTGTGATGAAAACCACTTCCGAGTGCCGGGCGCACATTTAGTCAGCGAGGGCACTCAGCCGTGGAAGAGGTGAGCAGCCGAACACGGATTTCATAGCGGAAAAGGCGGTAACTACGCACCTAGCTGTGATCGTCATCGGTGAGGAATCCTGCGAGCGATATTACGTGCGGTCGAAGGCGCGGGCCGAGGCTCACCGCGTTTTTTCGTGTCCACGAGCTGCTGGTCGATGCCGAGGAGGGCGAGGTCGTCGATCTCGTCGCCGGGTTGAACAAAGATCGCGCGGCCCACGGTATTCTCGTCACTACCGATGCCGCCCCATATCGACATGATGCGAGTCATTGAGGCGGTCGCGCCGCACAAGGATGTCGACGGCTTCCATCCTGAAAACGTCTGGCGTCTGACAATGGGCGTAGGTGGGATCACCAAAACACCAAATGCTGCCGCCATTCTCGAGATGAATGTGGAGAGCTACAGGCGCCGCCAGGCGGTCGAGCGCAGAAACGGGCCAGGGCGGCCCGCCTCTTACGCACCCGCCAACATCGCCCCTGATTGACGCGCCGCGACAATCAACCTGACAAAGTACTTGTGCGCGTCAACCAAACCCGCGATCATCACATCATCGCGACACCAGATTCTCATCCAGATTGCCGCGCACCTCTCTCCCAGATTGATGGTGTGGAACGGCCCCGCTACCGACAGCATCTAAGTGCTAAAACGTGGTCGTTGCGAGCAACGCCACAAGGAAGGGAGCCGTTCTGTGAAGCAGATTAGCACCATCGGCCTGGATTTGGCCAAGAACGTTTTTCAAATTCATGGCGCCGACGCCGAGGGCGCGCCGATTTTCAATCGCAAACTGCGTCGAGCCGAGCTGCTGGGCTTTTTCGAAAAGCTTCCGCCGTGTCTGGTTGGTTTGGAGGCGTGCGGCGGTTCGCATTATTGGGCGCGCGAGATCGCGGCGCTCGGTCACGACGTGCGTTTGATCCCGCCGATTTATGTGAAGCCCTTCGTGAAACGGGGCAAGACGGACGACGCCGACGCCGAAGCGATCAGCGAAGCCGTCACCCGCAAGACCATGCGTTTCGTTCCGATCAAATCGGCTGATCAACAAGCGGCGGCCATGGTGCTGAGGACGCGCGCCCTTTTGATCCGCCAGCAAACTCAGGCGATTAACGCGCTTCGAGGGCATTTGTCGGAGTTGGGCGTTATTGCCGCCCTCGGCACGGCTAAAGTGGCTGCGTTGATCGAGATCGTGCGGGACGAGGAGGACGTTTGCCTGCCAAAAGCCGCTCGATTGGCTTTGGCTGAAATCGCCGATCAGATCGAGGCGCTGACGCGTCAAATCGACAAACTCGAACGAGGGATCGTCGGCGAGGCGAAGCGCGACGAGGACATGCGACGGCTGACCACAATTCCGGGCGTCGGAGCGATCACGGCGGCTTCCGTCAAAGCGCTGATCCCGGATCCCGACGGGTTCAAATCCGGCCGTCACTTCGCCGCCTGGCTGGGACTGACGCCAAAGCCCCATTCGAGCGGCGGCAAGGAGCGGCTCGGCGGCATATCGAAAATGGGCAACCCGACGCTCCGCTCGCTGCTCGTTTGTGGCGCGACGTCGGTCTTGCGGCGCGTTAAGGGAAACGACAAAGCGCCGCGATGGCTAGTCGCCCTTTTAGCGCGGCGGCCTTTCAAGGTCGTCGCGATCGCGCTCGCCAACAAGATGGCGAGGATTATCTGGGCGCTGCTCACCAAGGGCGGGACATATCGAAATACTGGTGCGGCAAGCGGCGCAGCACACGCCTGCGCCGAATGACGACCAGGAAAGGACTGGCCGGCGTGAGGCCGGGCAGAGGCGAGGTGCACAATTAGACGATGACCCACGGGACGAAATCCCGAGGCGAGAGAGGCCGGCGCGACAATGCGCTTACAGCGCGTCAGATTGATCAGCCCCTCGCATCGCGAATTTCATCGAGGCCAGCGGTCTTAGACCGCGCTGAAAGGCCGGACATATGACCGCACCTGTCCCGCTGGATGAAATGTCTAAAAGAGCGCTTGCCCGCGTGGCCGTTCCACATATGCCGCGCTACATCCAGCGCCATCGTCCGGGTGGCGGGCGCATCGAACTGAGCGCGTTCAACGTAGCGGACGAAAGCCCGCAACGTGCCAGCTTGTTTGCTGAAAGAGTAGCCGAGCGAGTGGCGCAGTTCGATGTAACGCTCAGCCTTCTCGCCGAGGAATTGGGTAAAGGCGGTCATGCCCGCCTCCCGGAAAGGGGAGTGCGACCTCGGCGAGTTGCGAGGCCGCAACCTTTACGCACAGCGCCGTTGTATTGATGCTCCGGTGGCCAAGGAGATCGGCGACCTCGTTGATTGGCCTTCGCTGTCTGACGAGCTGGGTGGCAAGGCTGTGGCGCAGGAGATGCGCACCTGCGACCCGCCCGAGTTCGACCCCGCCATGCCGCAACCGCTTCCGCACGATCCTCGAAACAGGCGACGCGCACTTGAACGGCCCCAGCGGCGGCGCGAAGGACAGGAACAGATACGGACTATCCACTTTCGGTCGAGCGCGCAGGATGTAATCGGCGAGTGCGGCGCCGGTCTCCTCGAGGAGTGGCACCACCCCGATCACGCTTGCCCTTGGTGCGCCGGACGAAAACCTCGCCAGTGCGCCAGTCGATATATCCTGCAGCCGAATGGCGCGTAACTCGCCGTTGCGAATGCCCGTGGTGGCGAGCAGCAGGACGGCTCGATCGCGGATGTCAACCGGCGTCGTTGCGCCGATCGCATCGATCGCCTGCCGAACGCCATCCCATGCAAGGCGTGGCGGCAAATGTGCTAAACGCCAAGTGGGCGTCCTAGGGACACCGCGGGCGACATCTTGGCGATGGTGGCCAGCACGACAATCGGCAGAAGGTCATGACCGTCTCGGCCGACGACTTCATCCGCCGCTTCCTGCTTCACGCCCTACCCGAGGGCTTCCATCGCATCCGCTATTACGGCTTCTCGGCATCGCCATCGCGCGCAAAAGCTCGCCCGCTGCCGCGACCTGCTCGGCATGCCGGCTCCCGAGCCGTCGGTTGAGCCGATCGAAAGGGACTATCGCGACCGCTACGAGGAGCTCACGGGCCACTCCTGCGGCAATGCCTGGCCTGGCGTAGGCCGGCGGGATCAATCTGACGTCATGGCCGAGGGCTGCGATCTCACGTGCCTCAGTAATGCGCACCGCCGCAGGCCTCGAGGCCGGCAAGACAGGGGGGCTGCTTCTCGAAGAAGCGCAGCACTTCGGCCCGTCGCAACCGCCTGTTGAACAGCGGCTGCCTTCGGCGTCTGCGCGTGAACCTGGAAAACCTGCTTGGCCAAATCCAGCCCGATGGTGTTAATCTGCATCACGGAACGGTCCCTCCTTGGCTTGAAACAACGACCACGTTTACCACTTTGATGCTGTCGGAGCGGGCCGTTCCACCTCATCAATCTAGGAGAGCGCGCCGCAGTATGGATTCTCCACTCACCCATTCGCCGTCAATCAGGTTTGGAGTGTAATGGTCTCATTCGTTTTCGAATCCGATGGGGAAGGTGCTTGGAACGCGTCGGTTGCTGGCTCCAATAATGCCGGGTGTTTAGAGCCTGACTCGAAACTGGGTCATGCACGACGCGGAGCAGCCCTACGGCGCAGCAAGGCGATGAAGATCCACGCCTCGGCGCTGGCGATGGTCGCCTCGAAGTCTTTGGCGAGCCGACGACAGCGACCCAGCCAGGCGAAAGTTCGCTCGACGATCCTCTGTACAATGTTGCCTGGAAATAGTCGTTTCGCGTGGTGAATTTGGGCCAGCCGGGCC
>NZ_LPWA01000166.1 GCF_001510895.1 Mesorhizobium loti
AATGGTCCGCCGGGACCAGTTGGTCCAGCGTTACCATCTCAAGCGCGGTCTGTTCGGGGGCGGGTCGCTTCAACATGACCCAGTGAATCAAAAACCCCCGGCAAATGCCAGGGGTTTGTCAGCAATCTGAGCCGGCGGGCTGAACACCCGCCGGCTTTTTTTGTGTCCGCGTGCGCCCAATTGAATCGTCCCCGAACCGACGTGACTGCAAGTGGCGGCTAAATCCGATATAGCACACGCCAGGGTATAAACGCGAAACTCGGCCGCGGGCAGCTCGACGGAGAGCCTGTTGAAGGGAATAATCCTGGCTGGGGGGAAGTGGAACACGCCTCTATCCGCTCAAAATTGCGGTTTCCAAGCAAATCCTGCCGATCTACGACAAACCGATGATCTATCACCCCGCTGAGCGTGCGCTCGACGAGAAGCCGCTGCCGGTCAACGGCGCCGGCGCCAATGAGCGCGACTGGCTATTCGTCGAGGATCACGCACGCGCGCTGGAGCTGGTGGCGACGAAGGGGCGGTCGGGCGAGAGCTACAATGTCGGCGGCAATTCCGAGTGCACCAATCTCGGCGTCGTCGAGACGATCTGCGATCTTCTCGACGTGAAGCGGCCGCGCGCTGGCGGCGCGAGCTACCGCGATTTGATCACCTTCGTCACCGGATCGCCCCGGCCATGGCCGCCGCTACGCGATCGACGCCTCCAAGATCGCGCGCGACCTCGGCTGGGCGCCGCGGGAGAATTTCGACAGCGGGCCTGGCAAGGACCGTCAACCTGTATCTCGACAACAAATGGTGGTGGGGGCCGATCCGCGAGCAGTGCTACAATGGTGAGCGGCTGGGCCAAGGTCCAATCGAAAACAGCCCGATCGAGAACGGCAAGGCCGCGAGCAGGAAGGTAGCCACGTGGGGCTTGCCGTCACCGGGCGCGAAGGCCAGGTTGCCGCCGCCAGCCTGCTAGAGCGGGGTAGCAGGGATTTGGAAGTCGTCGCCGTCGGTCGGCCGGCACTCGATCTGGCGCGGCCCGACACGGTGTTTCCGGCACTCAAGGCGGCAAGGCCGGATATCGTCGTCTCCGCCGCCGCCTACACCGCCGTCGACCAGGCCGAGGACGAGCAGGACCTGGCCTTCGCGGTGAACGCAACCGGCGCCGGCAAGTGGCCGAGGCGGCAGCAGGGCTCGGCGTTCCCGTCATCCATCTGTCGACCGACTATGTCTTCGACGGCACCAAGGACGGCGCCTATATCGCGACCGACGCGACCGCGCCGCTCGGCATCTACGGCGCCTCCAAGCTCGCCGGCGAGCAAGCCGTGGCGGCAGCCAATCCGCGCCACCTCATCCTCCGCACCGCCTGGGTCTACAGCCCTTCGGCAAGACTTCGTCAAGACGATGCTGAGGCTGGCTAGCGACCGCGACGAGATTTCGGTCGTCGCCGATCAATGGGGAAATCCGACATCCGCGCTGGATATAGCTACCGCTATCCTGCTTGCGGCGGCCATGCTCGATCGTGACAAGGCTTTTGACGCCTTCGGCGTCTACCATTTGGTGGGAACCGGCGAGACCAACTGGAGCGGCTTTGCCCGTCGGGTCATGGAGGCCAGCCAGGCGCTTGGAGGTCGCCACGCGCGCATACGCGACATTGCCAGCCGTGACTATCCAGCCAAGGCGCCAGGCCCCCGCAATTCGCGCCTGTCGACGGCGAAATTCGCCGCTGTGTTCGGATGGCAGGCACCGGAATGGCGATCGTCGGTCGGGGCGGTGGTACAAGATTTGCCGATCGAAGAGACCTGGAACCCTGCCAAATAGCAGGAAGGCCGCGTATCAGCTGTCTCGGCCTCGCGTTATTTGCGATCCAGCTGTGCGTTGGTTCAGCCGGAGATTGACAAGCCACTTTGCGAAACCTAAGCACGGGCAGCTTGCAGGGGTCGAGGGGCTCGGCAACTCAAGGAGACCTTCTTGAAGGGCGCTATCCTTGTTGAGGTCAGAGGAATGTTCCCCTGTCCATTAATATTAGAGGTACATAATATAATATGGATATACACGGCAAGCCACTCTGGTAGCTTTAGTTTAAAGTGATGCGTTATCCGATGCTACGCACCCGCCATAATGTTGTCACAGGCCGCGCAAAGGCGATGTTGATTTGCCTAAGTTGTGGCGGGCCAAATTTCTTCGGAGAAGGTGGCAGAAAGTGACTTTGAAGTTCGGTACCAGTGGCCTGCGCGGCCTCGTCAGCGAGCTTCGAGGGCCGCCGGCATCCACATATAGCCTCGCTTTCGTGCGCATGCTCATGGATCGGGGCGCGCTGAAAGAAGGCTCGAAGGTCTATGTCGGACTTGATCTTCGCTCGTCTAGTCCCGACATCGCGCAGCTTGTTCATGCGGCGATCGCCGGAGTCGGGCTGGTACCGGTCGATTGCGGAGCCTTGCCAACGCCAGCGCTCGCGCTTTATGCCAACAGCGAGAACGCTCCGGCAATAATGGTCACCGGCAGCCATATTCCCGACGACAGAAATGGGCTTAAATTTTACCGGGCAGACGGAGAGATCGACAAGCGCGACGAACGCGAAATCGTCGAAATCCACGCGGCCATGGGGAATGCCGTTCCGTCATTTTCGCCGGTTGACCCAGTGCGGGTGAGCGCCGAGCCATCCCGAGGCTACATAGACCGTTTTCTGGGTTTTTCGAAAAGGTAGCCTTTCTGGGCTGCGCGTCGGCGTCTACCAGCATTCGTCCGTGGCAAGAGACATCATTGTCGATATTCTTCGCGGGCTGGGCGCCGAGGCGATACCTCTGGGCAGGGCCGCGCATTTCATTCCGGTCGATACCGAAGCGCTCAGGCAAGAGGATGTGGCACTTCTCGAGGACTTCGCGGCGATGCAGCCGTTCGATGCGATTGTGTCCACCGACGGCGATGGCGACAGGCCGCTCGTGGCGGACGCTAGCGGCTTTTTCATTCGCGGCGATCTGGTAGGCGCAATCACCGCGCATTTTCTGGGCGCCGACTGCGTTGTCACACCGGTCAGTTCCAACTCTGGCCTAGAGCGCTGCGGTTATTTCGCAAGGGTCGTTCGCACGCGCGTGGGTTCACCCTACGTCATTGAGGGCATCGCCGGCGCTCTTACCGAGGGCGGAAGACGTGTCGTGGGCTTCGAGGCGAATGGCGGCGTTCTCCTGGGTTCGTCCGTCGAGCGAGGGGGGCGCATCCTTCCAGCTTTGCAGACGCGGGATTCGGTATTGCCAATTCTCTGCGCGCTTTCAGCAATTGCAAAGACCGGCCGCCCACTTGCCGAGATAGCGGCAGATTTTCGCTTTCTTGCCGGTGCAAGTGGTCGGCTTGAAGGCGTGCCGACCGAAAACAGCGCGTCCTTTCTTGGCAAGATGGCGGCTGATGCAGTATATGCCGACACTATCTTCGCGGCTCTCGGGGGCGTCGCGAACATTAACAACCAGGATGGTGTGCGTATCACCGCCCGTAATGGAGAAGTTGTACACTTCCGCGCCTCGGGTAACGCGCCCGAATTGCGGTGCTACGTCGAAGCAAAAGCCGAACCCCGTGCAAATGAATTGCTCGATTGGGGCCTCGCCCTTGGCCGAGCTCAAATCCTGGAAAGTTGAAATTTGATCAAGATCGTTCCTGTCATCATAAGCGGTGGTGTGGGTTCTCGTCTCTGGCCGATTTCCCGCGCCTCGCATCCGAAGCCCTTTATCCCTCTGCCGGAGGGCGGGACGCTCATTCGGAAAACCTACGCCCGCGCCGTGGAGATCGATGGCGTCGATCATGTTGTGACGGTCACCAACCGTGATCTGCTGTTTCTCACCGCCGATGAATATGCGGAGGTGGCGGCGCTAGGCGTGAAGAACACATTTCTGTTGGAGCCGTTCGGCCGCGACACCGCGGCGGCGGTTGCGCTCGCGGCATTGCATGTCGCCGGGCAGAATCCGGATGCCATTCTCCTGGTGCTCCCCGCGGATCATCTGATATTGGATCAAGATGGCTTCCGCGCGAGCGTGGCGAGAGCGGCGACGCTTGCGGTTTCGGGCCAGATCGTCACGTTCGGGGTGAAGCCTGATCGCGCTGAAACTGGCTTTGGCTATGTCGAGGCCGAGGGGGATAGGGTCCTTCGGTTCGTGGAAAAACCGAATGCGGCCGCAGCCTCCCAATTTATCGCCAGCGGCCGTTTCTTTTGGAACTCGGGCATGTTCTGTTTTACCGCTGGCTCGATGATCGAAGCCATGCAGGACCTGTGCCCGGATGTCTTGTCCAGGGCGCGCGCGGCACTCGAGAAGGGCAGGGCAAGCGACGCGAGGGATCGGCTTACAGTTGAGATAGACAGGGACAGCTTCGCGGCCGTTCCCGCCGTTTCCATCGACTATGCGGTGATGGAGAAGGCAACGAACGTGGGTCTCGTCCCCTGTGGATTCGATTGGTCGGACATTGGCTCATGGTCCGTGCTGTCGGAACTTGTTTCGGCCGACGACAGGGGCAACCGAGCCACCGGCGAAGCAATCCTGCACGACGCGGCGAATTGCTACGTGCACAGCGAAGATCGGCTGGTTGGCCTTGTCGGCGTCTCGGACCTTTTGATCGTCGACACACCGGACGCGCTTCTGGTCGCTCACAAGGACAAGGCACAGGAAGTGAAGGACCTCTATAACCGCCTCAAGGCGGACGGGCACGAGACCGCGACGCTGCATCGCACCGTGCATCGCCCATGGGGTACCTACACCGTCCTGGAGGAGGGGCACCGCTTCAAGATCAAGCGGATCGAGGTAAAGCCGAACGCCCGCCTCAGCCTTCAGGCGCATCACCACCGCTCCGAGCACTGGGTGGTGGTGAGTGGAACCGCGAAAGTCGTTAATGGGGAGAATGAAATCCTGCTCACGACCAACCAGTCCACCTATATTCCCTGCGGCCACAAGCATCGCCTGGAAAACCCGGGTATTCTTCCGCTCGTGATGATCGAAGTGCAAAGCGGCGAATATCTGGGCGAAGACGACATCGTGCGCTTCGACGATGTTTACGGCCGCGCCTGACACTTCAGGGCTCGCGGAGCTTGGGCGTAGCAATCATCAGACACACCGAGAGCATTGATGACAAAGACAGCATTGATAACCGGCATTACCGGGCAAGACGGCGCCTATCTAGCGGATCTGTTGCTTGAAAAGGGTTACGAGGTTCACGGACTTGCACGGCGGTCAAGCACGGCCGACGTCAACACAACGCGCCTGAGATGGCTGGGCATCGAGAAGCATGTCCGGATCGTAGACGGAAATCTGACGGACCTGTCCGGGCTGGCGCGGACGATGCGCGACGTAAGGCCGGATGAAGTCTACAACCTTGCGGCTCAATCCTTCGTCAAATCCTCATGGCAGCAGCCGATCCTGACGGGCAACGTCACCGGCATGGGCGTGACCAACGTGCTGGAGGCGCTGCGCCTTGAAATCCCCGAGGCGCGTTTCTATCAGGCCTCGTCGTCGGAAATGTACGGCCTTATCCAGGAGCCGATGCAGTCGGAGGCCACCGCCCTTCTACCCGCGCTCCCCTTATGCGGTCGCCAAGCTCTATGGCCACTGGATCACCGTCAATTATCGCGAGAGCTTCGGCCTGCATGCCTCGAGCGGCATCCTGTTCAACCACGAATCGCCGCTTCGCGGCATCGAGTTCGTGACCCGCAAGGTCACCGACGCGGTGGCGCGCATCAAGAAGGGCATGGCCAGGGAATTGCGGCTCGGCAACATCGATGCCAAGCGCGACTGGGGCCACTCGAAGGACTATGTCCGCGCCATGTGGTTGATGCTGCAGCAGGACCAGCCGGACGACTATGTGGTCGCCACCGGGAGGACGACGACCGTGCGCGACATGTGCCGGATTGCGTTTGAGCATGTGGGGCTGAAGATGGACGATCACCTTGCGATTGATCCCGATCTGTTCAGGCCGGCGGAGGTCGAGGTGCTGCTGGGAAATCCGGCCAAGGCTAAGGCAAAGCTGGGATGGGAGGCGACGATCTCGCTGGAAGAGATGATTTGCGAAATGGTGGATGCGGATCTTGAACGGCATGCCAACCCGCCGAGGCGCGGGTGACCAGAAAGCCCTTTTTGCCAACATGGTCGGTACGTTGACGCATCGCATCCTGATAACCGGGGCCAGCGGGTTTGTCGGCACGGCGCTGCTGCAGTTGCTGGAGCGGGAGCACGCCGGCTGCGAGGTGTTCGCGCTCGGCCATGGCGAAGGGCGGCGAAACCCGATCGATTTGCGCGACCGGGACGCGATCGATGACGCCGTCCGCGAAATCCAACCCACCGCGCTTGTCCATCTGGCTGCGGTCGCCGCTCCTTCCGATGCGCGCAACGAGCCGCGGCATGCGTGGGATGTCAATGTGACGGGAACGATGAATCTGGCCGAATCGGTGATGCGCCATGCTCCGGAAGCCAGATTCGTCTATATTGGCAGTTCGGAAGCCTATGGGGCTTCTTTCCAGAGCGCGACCGGTCCTGTGACGGAAAACGCGCCGCTCCGGCCGATGAATGTCTACGGTGCCACCAAGGCTGCCGCAGACCTTATGATCGGGCAGATGTCCTATGACGGCCTGCGCGCCATCCGCTTTCGCCCGTTCAATCACACTGGCCCTGGCCAGTCAGACACCTATGTGGTCTCCGATTTCGCGCGCCAGGTCGCCGAGATCCTGTCGGGCAAGCGCGAGCCGGTCATTCATGTCGGAAATCTCGAAGCCGAGCGCGACTTCCTCGACGTTCGTGACGTCGTGCGCGCCTATGTGATCGCCGCGATCCGGGACTCTGAGACCGGGCCTGACTGTATCTACAACATCGCCTCCGGGCAGCCTCGCAAGATTCGAGCTATCCTGGATGCGCTTATTGCCCGGTCGGGCATCGACATCGAAGTGCGCGCAGACCCGGAAAGGCTTCGACCGAACGAGATTCCCGTAGCCTGCGGTGATGCGTCAAAAGCACGCGAAAGGCTGAACTGGACACCTTTGGTGCCATTCGATCAAATATTGGCCGACGTTTTAGGATATTGGCGTCGGATATGCAGCCCCCGCTGACGACGCGGTACGCAAAA
The DNA here is from genome assembly GCF_001510895.1 of Mesorhizobium loti. Lineage (GTDB taxonomy): Bacteria > Pseudomonadota > Alphaproteobacteria > Rhizobiales > Rhizobiaceae > Mesorhizobium > Mesorhizobium loti_A. The sequence continues at coordinate 7,075 of NZ_LPWA01000166.1, forward strand.
GGTCGAGCAATATGTTCCGAAGCTTGTGGCAATACCGCCATTTCATCCTTTCTTCGATCAGGGGCGATCTGAAGGGCCGTTTCGTGCGCTCGCGCCTGGGCGGCCTATGGTTCATTCTCCACCCGCTAGCGCAGGCGCTCATCTTCTCGATCGTGCTGTCGGAGGTGCTCAAGGCAAGGCTTCCAGATACGGACAGCCCGGCCGCCTATCCGATCTATCTTCTGTCCGGCATGGCCGCCTGGTCGTTGTTCAATGAGATACTGACGCGCAGCATGACCGTCTTCATCGAACAGGCGCCTGTGATGAAGAAGATCGCATTTCCGCGACTGTGCCTGCCGATCATCGTGGGAGGCACGGCGCTGATCAACCACCTGCTGCTGCTTTTTGCCATCTTCGTCATCTTTATTTTCCTGGGACATATGCCGGGCCGCGCATTGATCCTGCTGCCGATCGGGATCGTTCTGATCGCGGCAATCGGATTCGGTCTGGGCGTCATCCTCGGCGTCGTCAATGTGTTCGTCCGCGACGTTGCCCAGGTCATGTCAATCGTGCTGCAGCTCTGGTACTGGCTGACACCGATTGTCTATCCGGCCAACGTGCTGCCGGAACAATACGCCTTCCTGCTCAACCTGAACCCGCTCGCGCCTCTGGCGGCGTTGTACCAGAACGCGTTGTTGTTCGACCGCTGGCCGAATGCGGAAAGCCTGGCCATGCCTGCGGCGTTGGGACTGGTGAGCATGGCCTTCGCGATCGTCTTCTTCCGGCGCGCGAGCCCCGAACTGATCGATGTGCTGTAGCCATGACCGTGCTTTCCGTCAGTCACCTGTCGAAATGCTATGCGAACTATGCAAGCAGCCTCGAACGGTTTGCCGGCTGGTTTGGCGCGCCAGTCAAGCCGATCGAGGAATTCTGGCCAGTAAAGGACGTCTCCTTTTCCGTGACGGCGGGAGAGGCACTCGGCCTGATAGGCCAGAACGGCGCGGGCAAGAGCACGCTTCTGAAGATGATCACCGGCACCGTGCGGCCAACCGAAGGCGCCGCGCAGGTGGTAGGCCGCATCAGCGCCATTCTCGAACTCGGACTAGGTTTCAATCCGGAGTTTACCGGGCGGCAGAATGCTTTTCATGCCGGCGGTCTGATGGGACTTTCGCAATCCCGCTTGGCAGAGCTTATGCCCCACATCGAGGACTTCGCCGAGATCGGCGAATTCTTCGACCGGCCGCTACGGACCTATTCGAGCGGCATGCATGCGCGGCTGGCCTTTGCCCTTGCCACCGCCGATCGGCCGGAGGTGCTGATCGTCGACGAAGTGCTTTCCGTCGGCGACAGCTATTTTCAACACAAGAGCTTCGACCGGATACGCAGTTTCAAGGCGGCGGGCACCGCAATCATCCTCGTAACCCATGCCATGGGCGACGTGAGAACGCTCTGTGACAGGGTGATTCTGCTCGACAAGGGGCATGTGCTGAAGGACGGACCTCCCGACGAGGTGATCGACTACTACAATGCCCTGATCGCGGCCAAAGAGAACGAAAAACTGACCGTGGAGCAGCGGCGCGAAAAGGACCAATGGCTTTACACCCGCAGCGGCAACAAGGCCGTGATGGTGGAGTCGATCGAATTGACTGACAGCGGCAGCGGGGCCTCTGTCAAGACCGCGCTTTCCGGGCAGAGCCTCACGATCCGGGCCAGGATCACGGCGAAGGAGGCAGTCCCGGAGCTCGTGGTGGGGTTTATGCTCAAGGATCGCGCGGGTCACGTTGTCTGGGGAACCAACACGTGGCACACGAACCAGGTTCTTTCGAAACTCGAACCGGGTGACAAGGTCGAATGTCGCCTGCGCCTATCCTGCGCCCTTGGCCCGGGCTCGTATGGTCTTTCGATCGCGCTCCACACTGGAGATGTCCACATCGACAGCAATTTCGACTGGATAGAAAACGTGGAGGTTTTCGACGTCATCAATTCGACCGATCCATTTTTTATCGGGACGAGCCGCCTTGAACACGCGTTTGAAATCGTCCGATGAAAAAGAGCTTTGATGATCTGTACAAGGCCTTCGAGGACCGCTTTCGCGGATCGAGGGAACTCGTCAAGGAGCGGCTTCAGGTTTACCAACCGTTGCTGGCGCAGGTGCCAAGACAGGCCGAGGGCCCGACCTTGGCCATCGATCTCGGCTGCGGGCGCGGCGAATGGCTGGAGATACTTACCGAGGCCGGACTGGAAGCGTTGGGCGTGGACACCAATGCGCGAATGGCGCAGGAAGCCACCGAGAACGGCCTCAAGATCGAGCTGCAGGACGCGCTCGAGCATCTCAGCGGCAGGCCGGACAACAGCGTGGCGGTCATTTCGGCCTTTCATATGGTCGAGCACGTGCCGACCGATTACCTGATCGGGCTTCTGGATGAATGCCACAGAGCGCTAGCCGACGATGGCTTGCTGATCCTGGAAACGCCCAATCCGGAGAACATTTCGGTCGGCACTCATACTTTCCATCTGGATCCGACCCATAAAAGCCCCCTGCCACCGGATCTGCTCGAATTCCTGGTGGGCCAGGCTGGCTTTGAGGAAACGGCGATCCTGAGGCTGAACGGTGCTCCGATGATCGAGGCAGGACCGATCGAGCGCAGCGTCCACCTCATGTTCGAGGTGGCGCGTGACTATGCCTGCCTGGCACGAAAGCGTGCTGCCGACGGCTCCAATGCCCTGTCAGCATTTGTCGGAAGCGCATCTCAACAGGTGCCCACCGACACGAGGCAGATAAAGCAATGGCTCCGTTCGGCCGACGACGAGATCGTCGGCATATCGGAAGAGGTTAAGGCAACCATATCCTCCAACGCGGATCAGCTTCGCCAATTGACCGACAATCTCGCGGCCCAGTCCGAGATGATGCGTGAGGGAAATGCGGCGCTGACAAACACGGTGGCCTCCCTTGGCAAGCAATTGAAGGACATCATCAAGGACAGGGCCGTGGCCGCCCGCGACAGCGAGATCGATCGCCTTCGCCGACAGATTGCCGGCAATGAAATGGCCAGCAGTGAGCAGGTTGCCCTGAAGGAAGCATCCATCCGGGAGCGGGATGCCGAGATCGCGCGCCTCAATGAAACTCTGGCCGCGCTTGCCCATCAGGTTCAGCAATTGTCGGCCCTGACAGACGCATACAGAAATTCGAGCTCCTGGAAACTTGCCGCCCCGCTCCGGGGAATGAAATACCTGTACCGGGCGGCTTTCGGTTGGCCGAAGGGCAATAACCTTACCGACGGATCTCGTGCAGGTAGGCGATCTGCAAGGGCTAATGCTAAGCTTGTGATGCAGCACGGCCTGCTGTGGTTGCGCAGGCGACCTCGCGCAGCCGCTGTTGTCTTACGCGTGGTGCGGCTCGCGCCACCGCTGGAACGTCGTCTGCTGAGTTTCGCACGTACGAGCGGCGGCCTCATGGTCATGGACACGGGGTGGGCGCTCGAGCCGGATCCTTTTGCTCTTGACGCGTGGCGCAAGCGCCTCAAGTCTGGAAAGACGACATGACCAAACCATTGAAACTTTGGGTCGATGGTCAATGTCTGCAAACGCAGAGCCGTTCGCGGGGAATTGGACGCTATGTTCTGGATTTGCTCCGCGCTCTTTCTACTCACGAAAGCGGCATAGAGCTCTTGGTTTCGCTCAATGCCGCGATGCCTGACGCGGCAATTGCCGCGCGATCGCAGCTTTCGGGCATCGTTCCGCCGGACCATGTCCATGTTTGGCACGGCAAGGTCGAAGGAGGTGAAGCAGACTTCGGATATACGCCATGGCGCAGCCGAAGCGAAATCGCCCTTATCCATCACGTCAATCAACTCAACCCAGACATTGCGTTGTCGGCCAGTCCTTTCGAGGGTTCCGTGGACCCCGCCGTTCCGTATCTTGGTGGCCCGTTGGCAGCGGTCAGAACGGCAGCCATCTTTTATGATGCAATTCCGTTCAGATTTCCCGACAAGTACATCAGAAATATCCGCCAGAAAGATTATTTTCATAGGCGCCTTGCGAACTATAAAAATTTCGACATTTCATTTACCATTTCAAATTTTACTTCCGGTGAATTTCGTCATTTTATGAAATCTTCATGGGAAATTTGCATAGGGACTGGTATATCGGAAAAATTTATTGAGCTTATAGACGAAAATAGAGCAAGTAAGAAAATATATGATGATCCGTATTTACTTTATGTGGGAGGCATGGATTGGCGAAAGAACTTTGAGATAATCCCATCTGCATTTCAATTAAGGTCAAATGATTCGCCTGACCAGTTTAAATTGGTCATCGCCGGGGATGTCGATGCTCGAGAAATAGTTCGATGTCATGAAATTTGGCAAGCTCATGGTTTGCCGGCCGATCGGATCATTTTCGCAGGCGCGGTCGACGACAGGACGCTGGTTCGCCTCTACAAAGGAGCGCAGGCCTTGATCCAGCCCTCCTTGATGGAAGGCTTCGGACTAACCGCGCTGGAGGCAATCGCTTGCGGAACTCCCGCTTTGGTAGCCAGAGCAGGTGCACTTCCTGAGGTCGTAGGGGACGATGCGCTGCTTTTCGATCCCACGTCGCCTATCGACCTCGCGGAGAAAATCGAAACGGTAGCAGCGGGCAAGCTCGACGCGCGCAAGCTGAAGGAGCTGGCGCGGGATAGAATAGACACGTTCAGTTGGAGCAAAGTTTCCGACCGCGTCGTTCAAGGACTGCATGCGTTGGACCGTCGCTCGACTCCTCCACTGGAGTTCAAGCCGGCCCAGGCGCTTGGTGTCAACAAGAATGATGAACAGGATATAGCCACCCTGATGGCTCTCGCCGAGCCCGAGACTATAAGACCGCGACTGCTTGTGGATGCGAGCTCCACACTGATCGCCGATCACCGGACGGGTATCCAACGCGTTGTTCGGCGGATTTGCGAAAGCATGTTCCGGAGCCGATCAAAGGACGGGGGAAAGTATATTTCGTTCTGCGACGACGAATCCGGTTGGTATTTCGCCAAGGAGTGGACGGGACGGCCGCCGCTGAAACAGTCGTCGACCCGACTGCGGCCCCAAACCGGCGATACGATCCTGATGCTGGACAGTTCGTGGCCTTTTCACACTCTCCATCCACAATTTCTTCGCCCGGCGTTGATCAAGGGCGGCGAGGTCATCTCTTGCCTTTACGACACGGTTCCCCTGCGCTCGGCCGCCTTTTGCCATGAAGGCATGCCACCCATTTTCAGCGCATGGTTTCAAACAGCGCTCGCTTATTCGACAGGTTTCGTCTGTATCTCTCGCGCGGTCGCCGATGAATTGCTCGATTTGCTCGCAGGCATCCAGTTTCCGCGCCGGATGAAAGTCGGCTACTGGCAGCTCGGCGCGGATTTCGCGAATGGCGCGTCCAAGTCGATTCAGCAGGGTAAGGGAGTGATGCGTCCCCACTTCCTGATGGTCGGAACGCTGGAGCCTCGCAAGGGCCACCGCGTTGCCCTGGATGCCTTTGAGGCCTTGTGGGCTGACGGCTTTGACATCGAGCTCACTATTGTCGGAAAATCGGGTGGGGAACCTCATATCTTGCCGATCGCATTAGGCACCATGTCGAGTTTGGCAAACGGTTGCATATGCATGCGAACGTCGGCGATGACGATCTTCGCGCTCTATACGATGGCTGCGACGCTCTGATCGCGGCCTCTTTCGCCGAAGGTTTCGGCCTGCCCATCGTAGAGGCGGGGCATTTCGGCAAGCCGGTGCTTGCCAGCGACATTCCGGTGTTCCGGGAGGTGGGCAAGGGCGCGGCCGGAGCGCATTTCTTCGAGGTCGGCTCTTCCGTGGCGCTGGCCACGACGGTCAAGAGCTTCCTGAAGCGCACCGCCTTAGCTAGGCCCGACAGTCCGTCATGGCCGACCTGGTCTGAAAGCCTGGCGCAGCTGGAGAGCGTCGTCGTCGGGCAGAAATGGTACAAGTTCTATGAGCCGAGATTTCCGAGGCCTTTCTCGCCGCTGACCGACCTTGGCGTGACGCGGATGACGACGGCCCTCGAGGCAGAGCAGCGCGCCCATCGTCTCCAGCACGTGGAAGGCCCTTACGCGACCGATGATGGCGCCGCGGTGAAGATCGTTGTCAGTGTAACCAACCTCTCCGGCACGGTGTGGTCGAGTCTCGGCTCCACCGACGGGCGTATGGGCGTCGCGCTAAGCTACCATGTGCTCGACGGCGCCGGCGGGCAACTGCAATACGACAATGCGCGCACGAACATTCCGTTTGCGCTGGTGCCGGGCGACACGATTTATCTGGCCGTCAATGTTCTCCGATCGTGGAAAGAGCGCGGCGCCGAATTCGTCGACCTCGAACTCCTGCAAGAGGGGGTGAGTTGGTTCGGCAGCCCGCTGCGCGTGGCTTTGTAGGCGAGTGACTCGGATGTCTCGGTTGCGGTTCAAAACCGGATCGTCGGTGTCCTGGGGTGGACAGAAGGCAAGAGGATGATCGGACGCGACGATGTGCGCTCTGTCGAGCTGGTGAAGACAAGAGCGAAGCGGATCGGCCACAAGGTTGGCGCGGTTCAAGGCAGCTTCGATCTTGTCTTTTTTGCCGGCCGGCTGATCGCCGGTCGATTCTATCGGGTGGGCGTTCCAGCGTCTCTAGGTGCAACAACAATGCTTAAGACCGCTGCGCTCAAAATACCGCAGATCAAGAGGCTTTGGCAGGATCGCGCCAATCTTTTGGCGGAGCGTGATCTGCTTCAGCGGGAAACCAACGGTTGCGATCGGAGGGTGCGGATTCAGGCAGTGTATTCTTCCACTACAACTGCAGCTTCGACGCGATCGGCACAATAAACAGGCATGCTCGGACCGACCTGACAGCACAACCATCCTACGTCACGAGCTTTCTTGGGGTCAGAGTTGCCCCTAAGTTTTTCCCGGGCATTCTGGACGGCAAGGCGGGAACCATCGAGCCCATACCGATCCCGGCCAACTGGCATGCCGACATTGCCGAGTGGGCGGCCGCACTCAGGGCTGTCGACTTGGCTTTGGAGCGTTTCCGCGTTGTGGAATTGGGCTGCGGCTGGGGATGTTGGTTGAACAATACCGGTGCTGCTGCACGCAACAAAGTAAGCATCCGAGCAGTCACGCGGGCGAGAGACGCGCGCGCGATGTTGAACTGAGCTACGATGCAAGGGCGCAAGTTCAGGCGGCGTGCTGCTGAG
>NZ_LPWA01000167.1 GCF_001510895.1 Mesorhizobium loti
CGAGCCTTGCGAGCCGGGTGGGGATACGACGCTCGAATTCCACGATCACCCCCACCCCGCTCCGCTACGCGGATCGACCCTCCCCACAAGGGGGAGGGTGGGCTCGCCGTCCCCGCCCACTACCTCAAAATGCCACATGCCGGCAAAGGGCTGGCCGTCGGCCTGTTCGGCGGCTCCTTCAATCCGCCGCATGCCGGCCATGCGCTGGTGGCCGAGATCGCGCTGAGACGCCTCGCGCTCGATCAGCTCTGGTGGATCGTGACGCCCGGCAATCCGCTGAAGAGCGCACGCGAGCTGGCGCCGCTCGCCTCGCGCATCGTGCAGTCCGAGAAGATCGCCAGGAATCCGAAGATCAAGGTCACCGCATTCGAGGCGGCGCATCATGTCCGCTACACCGCCGACACGCTGGCGCTGATCAAGGCGCGCAATCCAGGTGTCGACTTCGTCTGGATCATGGGCGCGGATAGTTTGCGCGATTTCCATCGCTGGCAGCGCTGGCGCGAGATCGTGCTGACTTTCCCGATCGCGGTCATCGACCGCCCGGGCGCCACGCTCTCCTTCCTGTCCTCGGTGGTCGCCAAAACCTTCGACTATGCCCGCATCGACGAGGGCGACGCGCCGCGGCTTGCCCGCATGCGGGCACCGGCCTGGACCTTCATCCACGGCCCGCGCTCGTCGCTCTCCTCCACCGCGATCCGCAACGCAGGGAAGGGCTAGCGCCTTGCCTTCTCCCACAAGGGGAGAAGGGAAGCGCGGGCCATGTCGCTTTTACGGCGGCTTTTCGCCCGCCGGTAGGCGATGCTGGAGCATGCTGGAGAAGAGCCGCGCCACCACCGATCCGGGACAGGCCGCACAATCGGCGCCGCTGATCGCCATTGCCAGCGTCATCGTGTCGATGGCGCTGATCGCGATCGGCAACGGGCTGATGTTCGCCTTCATTCCCGTGCGGCTCGGCGCCGACGGTTTCGATCCGACCTGGGCCGGACTGATCGTCACCGGTCTTTCGGCCGGCGGGCTCGCCGGCTGCATCCTGACAGGACCGCTCGTCAGGAGAGTCGGGCACGCCCGTGCATTCATGGTGCTTTCGGCGCTGATCGCGCTCTCCAACGTCGCGATCGGCGCCGGACCGATCCCTTTGCTCTGGATCGCGGCGCGAGCGCTCTACGGCTTTGCTATTTGCGGCCTATTCATCGTCGCGCAGAGCTGGCTCAACGATGCCTTGCCGAATGCCATACGCGGCCGGATCATGGCGGTGTTCTACGTCGCCTACATCGCCGGATTGGGCGTTGGCTACGCGACGCTCGCCGCAGTCGACATCCATACGGCGGCGGTGCCGCTGATCGGCATCGCCTTCACCGCGCTCTCGATCCTCCCGGTGGGCATGACGCGACTTGCCCAGCCGCCCGCGCCGCAGGCGGCGTCGGTGGCGCTCGGCCAAGCCTGGCGAATCTCGCCGGTCGGTGTCGTCGGCATGCTCGCCGTCGGCGGCCTGTCGATGATCATTTCCGGTTTCGCGCCGATCCACGCCACCGCCAAGGGCTACAGCCAGGCGGATGTCGCGTTGCTTTTGTCGGCGATGCCGGTCGGCACGCTGATCCTGCAGATACCGCTCGGCTGGCTCTCCGACCGCACCGACCGGCGCTACGTGCTGGCGGGGGCGGCGGCGCTCGCTGTGGTGGCGAGCCTGCTCGCCATTGCCTTCGATGGCGGCGCGCTGATGGCGCTGGTGGTGATCTATCTCATCTGGGACGGGGCATCGGAATCGATCTATTCGCTGTCCAGCGCGCATGCCGCCGACCGCGCCAGGAAGGACGAGCTGCTGGCGCTCTCGAGCTCGCTGCTTTTTGCCTGGTCCCTGTCCGGCTTCGTCGTGCCGGGCATCGTGACGGTGCTTTCCGCCGTCTTCGGCACCGAGACCTTCATCTATGTCGGCATCACAATCGCCTCGGCGTTCTGCCTGTTCGTGCTGTGGCGCGTGTTTGCCGCGCGGCCAACGCCAGCGGCCGCCACCGGCAGCTTCGCGCCGATGTCGGCGCAGACGCCCTTGCCGGTGGAGCTTGCCTTTGGGCCGGACGAGTCGACAGGCCCGACCAACGACTGACCAGTTTTTCTTTCGTAATTCCGGACGGGAAACCGCTTCACACTTTTCCTGGAATTGCTTTACTGCTTGCGTGCCTCCGGCGGCGGCGCCTCGGGCGGCGGCAGCGGGATCGAAATGCCCTGGCTGTCGAAGGCCTGCTTGGCGCGCTTGGTCATGTCGATCTGGGTGGCGAAGTAGTCGGCCGCCGATGTCCAGTAGCGCAAGGTCAGCGAAACCGTGGTCTCACCCAGGCTCGCCACGAAGGCGATCGGCGCGGGCTCTCGCCGGATACGCTTCTCGGTGCCGGCGGCGGCAAGCAGCGTCTTCTGCCCGCGGTCGATGTCGTTCCACGAACCGATGCTGAGCGTGATGTCGGTGCGGCGGACACCATTGCGGGTGAAGTTGCGCACCGGCTGGTTCCATAGCGTCGAATTGGGCGCCAGGATGTAGACGCCTTCGACGGTGCGCAGCTTGGTCGCGAACAGCCCGATCTCCTCGACCGTGCCGGCGACCGAGCCGACCTCGACGGATTCGCCGATGCGGAACGGCCGCAGCGCCAGGAGCATGATGCCGGCGGCGATGTTCTGCAGCGTGCCCTGCAGTGCCAGCCCGATGGCTAGGCCAACGGCGCCGATGGCGGCGATGATGGAGGCCGTCTGCACGCCGAACTGGCCGAGCACCATGATGACGACAAGCGTCAGGATGGCATAGCGCACGATCTTCGAGAAGAAGTGGCGAAGCGTCGCGTCGAAGCCGCGGATGTGGCCGAGGGCGGCAAAGATCGAGCGCTCTGCAATACCGGCGAAGAGATAGCCGACAATCAGAAGGATGACAGCGCCGATCGCCGAGAAGGAATAGGAGACGATGAGCGTGCTGAGCTGCGCAAGTCCGGCCTGGACGGTGAGAAGTGCGTCTTGCGGGTCGGTCGGCATGGATGAAGTCCCCATTGGTCGGTGAGCCGATAACCGTGCCAAGTGCAAAGGGTTCCGATTTTTTCGGGATTACGGAACCTGCCGAAGCGGACCGCGTTGGCGCGCGTAGGGCAGTCCGTCTTGAAACTGCAATGGAACTCTGCCTATCTAAGTGGTGTCACCTGATTTGGCGGGTGATTTGGTTGTTCTTGTTGGGAAAGGAAACACACTGAGAACAGCACTGCGGAAGAAGGCCGACATCGTGCCTTCGCCGGCCGGGATCAGCGGAAGCGATGCTGCCTCCCTCGCCATCAAGACAGTCCTTGCCAGTCTGGAAGACTCCAAGGCCGAAAACATCGTCTCAATCGACATCCAGGGTAAATCGAGCCTCGGCGACTATATGGTCGTCGCCTCAGGCCGATCGCACCGTCATGTCTCGGCTGTCGCCGATCACCTCCTCAAGGCGCTCAAGGATGCCGGCCTCGGCATGGCGCGCGTCGAGGGGCTGGCCAGCGCCGACTGGGTCCTGATCGATTCGGGCGACATCATCGTCCATGTCTTCCGTCCCGAAGTCCGCGAATTCTACAATCTCGAAAAGATGTGGCAGGCGCCGGACCTCGAGGAAGAGACCTTGCACTGAACCGTATCGCATGCCGTGACCGTTGCGGTCCGGTAGCGATCGACGGCTCGTCGAGGCGAGGATGAAGATTACCGTTCATGCCGTGGGCCGGATGAAGACCGGCCCCGAGAGAGAACTGGCCGACCGCTATTTCGAGCGCTTCGCCAAAAGCGGACCCGCGGTCGGGCTGGAATTTGCCGGCATCGTCGAGACACCCGAGAGCCGCGGCCAGAGCGCCGACGAGCGCCGCCGCGAGGAGGGCCTGAAGCTTCAGACCCAGTTGCAGCAGGGCACCGTGCTCATCCTGCTCGACGAGCGCGGCAAGGCGCTGTCGTCGGAGGACCTGGCCGCCCGCATCGGCCAGTTGCGCGACAGCGGCCGCAAGGCGCTGGTCATCGCGATCGGCGGCGCCGACGGCCATGACAAATCCTTGCGCGAAGAGGCCGATCTGGTGCTGTCCTTCGGGGCGCTGACCTGGCCGCATCAGCTGGCGCGCGTCATGCTCGGCGAACAGCTCTATCGCATCGCCACAATCCTGTCCGGGCACCCCTACCATCGCTCCTGAGTCGTCGTTCGCGATATGACCAGCCGAAAGCTGGGGATCACGTCCGCCTGCCCGGATTTCCGCCTCAATGGCCCGACATCACAGTTGTTGCGGTGCTTCCAACATGGTTGATGGTTCCTTAACGAAGCGGCGGATAGAGTCGATGCCTGATGTCTGAAGGCTGGAATTCGAGAACGCGCGCCTGGCGCAGCCGCTGCGGCTTGACACTTGTCGCCGCGCTGGTCGCGCTCGGGCCGGCCAGGGCTGCGGAAAACACGCTCGATCGCGCGCCCGATCCCGACCAGAGCCGGGCCGAATACGAGCAGGTTTCCAAGGAAATCACCTTGTCGACCGAGCGGCTGGCCAAGCTCGCCGCCGACGTCGCGACGGTCAAGAAGGACCATGCCTCTATCAGCGCGGCGCTGATCCAGTCGGCCATGACCGAGCAGAAGCTCGGTCAGGACATCGAGGACATCGGCGCCAAGCTGGAAGGGCTGAAAGCGGAGGAAGAGAAGCTGCACGCCTCGCTCGTCGCGCGCCGCGACGTGCTCGCCGAAGTGCTCGGCGCCTTGCAGCGCATGGGACTCAACCCGCCGCCGGCGATCCTGGTCAAGCCGGAGGACGCGCTGTCGTCGGTGCGCAGCGCTATCCTGCTCGGCGCCGTGGTGCCGGAATTGCGCCAGCAGACCGACCGGCTGCTCGCCGATCTCAAGGAACAGACCCGGGTGACGGCCTCGATCGAGGCCGAACGGGGGCGGCTCACCGCCGCCGTCACCGAGCAGACGGCTGAAAAGAAGCGGCTGACCATGCTGCTGGAAGCCAAGCAGAAGCTGCAGGCCGATACCGAAGCGGCACTCGCGGCCGAGCAGCAGCGCTCGCAGCACTTGGCGGCCAAGGCCAGCAGCCTCAAGGACCTCATCGCCTCGCTCGAGGCCGACAAGGCGCGCAAGGCGGCCGATCAGGCCAGCGCGGCCGAGCGGAAATCGGCGGATGGCGATACGACGGCCTCCACGACCGAACCCGCCGCGCTGCCGGTGCCGGAGGGCAACCGTTTGACCGCTTCCGCACCGTTCGCTGCGCTGCAGGGGCAGATCGCGCTGCCGGTCATCGGCAAGATCAAAAGGCGATTCGGGACCGACGACGGCAATGGCGCCATGATGCAGGGTGACATGGTTGCGACACAATCGGGAGCCATCGTCACCGCGCCGGCGGACGGAAACGTGCTTTATGCGGGGCCGTTTCGCTCCTATGGTCAACTCTTGATCCTCAATGCCGGCGACGGGTATCATGTCGTCCTGGCGGGGATGAGCAGAATCAGCGTCGCGACCGGACAGTCGGTGCTCGCAGGAGAACCGGTCGGCGCGATGGGAGAGGCCCGGGTGGCGAGCACCTCGGCCTCGCAGAATGGAAATGCGACGCCGGAACTCTATGTTGAGTTCCGCAAGGATGGAAAACCCGTCGATCCGGCACCCTGGTGGGCGGACCGATTTTCTGGAAGGACGTGAAATGATGCGGAAATTGTCGCTTCTGTTTGCCGGCGCGCTGATGGGCGCATCGGCAATGAGCCTGGTCTACGGCGCACCCGGCTCGGCGGCGAACGCTGCGGGCTCCGAGACCTACAAGCAGCTGGCGATCTTCGGCGATATCTTCGAGCGTGTGCGCGCGCAATATGTGACGCCGCCGGACGACAAGTCGCTGGTCGAGAACGCCATCAACGGCATGCTCGCCTCGCTCGATCCGCACTCCTCTTACATGAACGCGGAGCAGGCGCAGGACATGCGCGTGCAGACCAAGGGCGAGTTCGGCGGCCTCGGCATCGAGGTCACCATGGAGAACGACCTCGTCAAGGTGATCACGCCGATCGACGACACACCGGCCGCCAAGGCGGGCGTGCTTGCCGGCGACTACATCGCCAAGATCGATGGCGAGGAGGTGCGCGGCCTCACCCTCAACGACGCCGTCGAGAAGATGCGCGGCCCGGTCAACACGCCGATCAAGCTCACGATTCTTCGCCAGGGCGCCGACAAGCCGATCGAGCTGACGGTGGTGCGCGACATCATTAAGGTCAAGGCGGTGAAATACAGGGTCGAGAACGACGTCGGCTACATGAAGATCACCTCCTTCACCGAGAAGACCTATGACGATCTCGAGAACGCCATCGAGAACATCAAGAAGCAGGTGCCGAACGACAAGCTGAAGGGCTATGTGCTCGACCTGCGCCTCAACCCGGGCGGCCTGCTCGACCAGGCGGTGAGCGTGTCGGATGCCTTCCTGAAGCGCGGCGAGATCGTCTCGACCCGCGGCCGCGACCCGAAGGACGTCACCCGCTTCGACGCCAAGCCGAAGCAGAACGACGACATTGGCGGCAAGCCCTTGATCGTGCTGGTCAATGGCGGCTCGGCGAGCGCGTCCGAGATTGTCGCCGGCGCGCTGCAGGACCTGCGCCGCGCCACCGTCGTCGGCTCGCAGTCCTTCGGCAAGGGCTCGGTGCAGACCATTATCCCGCTTGGCGAGAATGGCGCGCTCAGGCTCACCACGGCGCTTTATTACACGCCGTCGGGCAAGTCGATCCAGGGCAAGGGCATCACGCCCGACATCAAGGTCGACCAGCCGCTGCCGCCGGACCTGCAGGGCAGGGACCTGACTCGTGGCGAATCCGACCTCAAGGGCCACATCAAGGGTGCCGACGAGAGCTCCACCGGCTCCGGTTCGGCCGCCTATGTGCCGCCGGAGCCGAAGGACGACCTGCAGCTGATCTATGCCGAACAGCTGCTGCGCGGCCAGAAGACCGATCCGTCGTTCCCGCCGAATCCGGACAAGGCCGTGTTGAACCAGTAATGCGGGTATGGCCGGGGTAAATCTCTGGCCGGCCGATGGAAGCGATGCGATGCTGCCGGGACCGCGAGGTTCCGGCAGTTTGATTCGGGGATGAGGCGCCGGGGCGCCGAGGGTTGAATTCGCTCGTGAGCGCTGACAATGCCATCAGCCGCGCCACGGGCTTGGGGATGCGGCTTGGCTGACATCGGCAAGGATATCGAACGCCCGCTCGGACAGACGCTCCGGCCCCAGCGCCCTGCGTCGCGCGGCGTCAGCGCCGGCACGCTTGTCGCCACGTTTGCCGTCCTTGCCGTGATCGGCGTTTCCGGGGCGATCGCGTTGCGTGAAAAACCTTTCCGCAAGCCGGAAGAAATAGCCGTGTCGACGCCGAAGGAGACCGTGGCGCCAACCCCGGCACTGGCGCCAGCGCCGGCTGAAGCGGCAGCGGCGAGCCCCAATGCGGGCACGCCGATGAAAAGCGGCGGCCCGCAGATCATCCATGTCGAGACCGAAGAGGGCGATGGCCCACCCAAAGCCGGTATCGTCATCCGCGATCCTTCGACGCTCGGGCAGAATCTCAAAGTCGCGCACCTTCCCGACAGGGCATTGATCGAGGCCAGCGATACGGGTCCGCTGCCGATCCGTTCCGCTGACGGCAGGCGGCCGTTCGACGTCTACGCGCGGCCATGGTCGCGCGCTCGCGGCGCGCGCGTGGCGATCGTCATCGGCGGACTTGCCGTCTCGCAGACCGGCACACAGGCGGCGATCGCCAAATTGCCGGCCGAGGTGACGCTGGCTTTCGCGCCGCAGGGCAACAGCATTGGCCGCTGGATGCAGGCGGCGCGGCAGAGCGGGCATGAGATTGTCATGCAGATTCCGCTCGAGCCGTTCGACTATCCGAACGTCAATCCGGGGCGCAACACGCTGACGGTTTCGGCGAGCCCGGACGAGAACCTGAAGAGCCTGCGCTGGGCGCTGTCCAGGACGACCAACTACACCGGCGTCATGAACTATATGGGCGCGCGCTTTTCGGCCGATGCAAACGCGATGGGGCCGTTCATGGCCGAGCTCGGCAAGCGGGGGCTGGCCTATGTCGACGACGGCTCGTCCGCGCGGAGCCTGGCGCCCGACCTCGCGCTGAAGGACGGCGTGCCGTTCGTGGCCGGCGACATGGCGATCGACGCAGTGCAGGATCGTGGCGAGATCCTCAAGAAGCTCGACAGTCTGGAAGCCACGGCACGCGCCAAGGGCACGGCCGTCGGCATCGGCTCGGCTTTCGATATCACCGTCGACACGGTGACCTCCTGGGTCGCCGAGGCGAAGAAGCGCGGCATAGAGATCGTGCCGATTTCGGCTGTCGCCATCGACCCGCAGAAAGGCTGACAGCCGTCTTGATAATTCTACTCCGGCGGGCTCCGGCGGCGTTTTCTGCGCTTCTACAGCGCCGCGCGCCCTTTGGACGCGCAAAGGACGCTGTAGCTTTTTTCGATTTTCGGGGTCATACGCTGCTCACGTACTTTAAAGTACGCTCCGCTCCGGTTCTCGAAACCACTCGCCACCTGCCTCGCCGGAGCGAATTCTCAAAACGGCTGGAAAACCGGATGTCCAAGAAAATGATCGATCCCGAGACGCTGCCCTATCGCCCCTGCGTCGGGCTGATGATCCTCAACCGCGCCGGGTTGGTCTGGGTCGGGCATCGCATCTCCGAACCGGACAGCGAGTTCTCCGGCACGACGAAACTCTGGCAGATGCCGCAGGGCGGCATCGACAAGGGCGAGGAGCCGCTCACGGCGGCCGAGCGGGAGCTTTACGAGGAAACCGGCATGCGCAGCGTGTCGCTGCTCGCCGAGGCGCCGCGCTGGATCAACTACGACCTGCCGCCGCATCTGGTCGGCGTCGCCTTCAAGGGCCGCTATCGCGGCCAAACGCAAAAATGGTTCGCCTATCGCTTCGAGGGCGACGAGAGCGAGATCGAGATCAACCCGCCGCCGGGCGACCACAAGGCTGAATTCGATCAGTGGGCGTGGCGGCCGATGCAGGAACTGCCGGACCTGATCGTGCCGTTCAAGCGTAAGGTCTACGAACAGGTGGTGGCGTCTTCGAGCATCTGGTTCGTTAGGCGCAGGTACGCTTCCGACTAAGTTCGGTTAGCGAAGAGGTTGGCACTGTAGTCGGGATCATGCTTTGTTGATGCAGATGCGCCGCAGCCAAGAGGCATACATGAACGACGCATGGCAAGTGCACTTTAACGGAGCGCCGGCGCTGCCCCTCATCGCCCTGCCGGGCACTTCTCCCCGTATAGTGACGGGGAGAAGGGGCTGGCCGCAGCCTCGGCGCCGTTCTTGCAACGCTGGTGATTGGCGAAATCGGCGGCGACAACGCCCCTCTCCCCGTCACTATACGGGGAGAGGATGCCGGCAGGCAGGTGAGGGGCAGCGCCGACAGCGACAACCGGGCGTCTTCGGAACAACCGCAAACCCCTTTGTCCGATGCGATCGCCTCGATGAGTGATGCCAAGGCGCCTTTACCGCCAACGGCTGTCGCCAGCGGTGCGACGGTCAGCGAAGCGGCCGCCGGCGCGATCCTGACGATTGATCTAGGCGCTATCCGGGAAAACTACCGGCGGCTCAAGGCGCGACTGGCGGGCGTGCGCTGCGCCGGCGTGCTCAAGGCCGACGGCTATGGTCTCGGCGCCGCACAGGTGGCGTCGGCGCTGATCAAGGACGGTTGCGACATCTTCTTCGTCGCGCTGCTCGGCGAGGGCATCGCGCTGCGCAAGGCGCTCGGGCCTGGACGTGACATCTTTGTCCTCAACGGCCTGCCGCCGGGCTCCGAACCGGAGGCGATCGCGGCCGGACTTCATCCCGTCATCAACAGCGTCGCTCAGTTGAAGGCATGGCGCCAAGCGGCGCGAGCCATCGGCCGAAAGCTGCCGGCAGCCATCCAGGTCGACAGCGGCATGTCGCGGCTCGGCATGCCGCCGGCCGAACTCGAGGCGCTCGCGAAGGATGCTTTCGACGGCATCGACATCCGGTTCGTGATGAGCCATCTCGCTTGCGCCGACGAGCCGCGCAATCCCGCGAACGAAGCGCAGCGGCTGGCGTTCGAGCGGTTGCGCGGAATGCTGCCCAAGGCGGCGGCCTCGCTCGCCAATTCGTCCGGCATTTTCCTCGGAGCGCCCTACCACTACGATCTCGCCCGGCCGGGCGCAGCGCTCTACGGCATCAACCCGACGCCGGGCGAGCCCAATCCGATGCTGCCGGTGGTGCGGCTGCAGGCGAAAGTGGCGCAGACGCGCGGCGTCGAAGAAGGCGCCGGCATCGGCTATGGCCACACCTTCCATGCGCGCGGGTCGCTTCGATTAGCGACGATCTCGTTCGGCTATGCCGACGGCTGGCACCGGCGCGCTGCTTCGGCCGCCTGGTTCGAGGGCGTGCGGCTGCCTTTCGTCGGACGGGTATCGATGGATTCGATCATCGTGGACATTTCAGCGCTTCCCGCCGGCCGGCTGAGCGAAGGCGACCTCGTCGAGCTCATCGGCCCGTCGCAAAGCGTCGACGACGCGGCCGCGCACGCCGGCACGATCGGCTACGAGGTGCTTGCCAGCCTGGGTGCGCGCTTTCACCGCCGCTATGTCGGGGTCTGAAGGCTACTGCCTTGCTTGACAAGCCGGTGCTTCTCGGCAAGGTTCCGGACATGAGCACCCTCGCCCATAGCAGGACCTTTTTCAGGGTTTGCCCCATCGCGGGAGCGTAGCCCCGGCGCGGCCGCTGTGGCGGCCGCCGAGCCGGGGCATTTGAATTCCTGACATCGTCATCGAGCCAGCCAGCCCGTTGCGGCTGCTGGCTTTGTCCGCCGCCTTTGAAGGCGGCAACGCGCATTGGTTCATCCATGCGCCAGTCAATGAGGTTTGCCATGCATGCAACATCGCAATCGCGTCCCAGAAATCAGATCGTCGTCAGCGACGCGGATCACGACCGGCTGAGCGGCCTTGCCAGAGCCTTTCTCGAGCGTACGCCCGAGATGGCCGAGGGCCTGCTCGCCGAAATGGACCGCGCCAGGATCGCCGCCGAAGCGTCGATGCCTGCCGACGTGGTACGGATGGGCTCGACGGTGACGCTTCACGACGCAGAAGGGACCGTTCAGCGCGTCACCCTGGTCTATCCGGCGGAAGCGACATCGCCGAAAAACGCATTTCGGTGCTGACGCCGCTCGGAACGGCGCTGATCGGCGCCCGTGCCGGCCGGCCGGTCTCCTGGCGAAGCCGCGACGGCCGCGTCCTTTCGGCGACGATCCATGCCGTTGAGCAATCTTCGCCCAGGAGAGCGCCATGACCGGGACCATGTATCGTCTTACGACGAAGGATTTCGCGGTTCTCGAACTGATGCTGATGCGGCGGCGCGCCTTTGCCGATCCGGCTGTGCCGATGCTCGAACGCAAGCTCGCCGAGAGCAGCGTTGTCCCTATCGGCGCGGTCGAGCCTGACGTCGCTACGGTGAACAGCCGGGTGATTTTCCGCGTCGACGATGGTCCGGCCGAGACGCGAACGCTGGTGCTAGGCGAAAGCTCCGCTCCGGTGGGATACGGCCTGCCGGTCGGCACCTGGCGCGGCCTCTGCCTGCTTGGCATGAGGTCAGGTCAGTCGGCACCGATAGAGCGCCCCGACGGTAGCAGAGAAAGCATCCTTCTCGAGGATGTGGCCTATCAGCCGGAAGCCGCGCGGCGGGCGGCACGGGCCGCCGGACAGCGACCGCATGGCCTCAGGCTGGTCTACAGTGCCACAGCCGATCATTGGCCCCTTGGCGGGCACGGTAAAATCCGGCAGACAGAAGGGGACGATCCGGGCCCCTCGGCGGCATGATCGGCTTTGAGGGAGCATAGAATGAAAGTCCTGGTGCTGGGCGGCGGCGTGATCGGGGTCACCACCGCCTACTTCCTTGCCGAAGCCGGCCACGAAGTCACGGTGATCGACCGGCAGCAAGGGCCGGCGCTGGAGACCAGCTTCGCCAATGCCGGCGAAGTGTCGCCGGGCTACGCCTCGCCATGGGCCGGGCCCGGTATCCCGGTCAAGGCGGTCAAATGGCTGCTGATGAAATACGGTCCGCTGGTGGTGCGGCCGGCCTTCGATCCGCATATGTGGACGTGGTTGCTGAAGATGCTGCGCAACTGCACGGCGGAGCGCTATGCGCTCAACAAGTCACGCATGGTGCCGGTCGCCGAATACAGCCGCGACACGCTGAAGGCGCTGCGTGCCGCGACCGGCATCACCTATGACGAGCGGTCCAAGGGCACGCTGCAGCTCTTCCGCAAGCAGAAGCAGCTCGACGGCACCGGCGGCGACGTCGAGGTGCTGAAGAAATACGGCGTTCCCTACGAGATCCTCGACCGCGACGGCTGCATCGCGGCCGAGCCGGCGCTCGCCGGCGTGCGCGAAAAATTTGTCGGTGGCCTGAGACTCCCCGGCGACGAGACCGGTGACTGCAATATGTTCACCAGCAGGCTGGCCGACCTCTGCGCGGCGCGCGGCGTCACCTTCGAATATGGCACGACCATCCGGCGCGTCGTCAGGAACCGCAACCGCGTCGTCCAGGTCGGCACCGACAAGGGCTGGCGGACCGCGGATGCCTATGTGATGGCGCTGGGCAGCTATTCGGCGCCCTTCATGCGCAAGCTGAAGCGGCCGATCCCGGTCTATCCGGTCAAGGGCTATTCGATCACCGTGCCGATCACGAATGCGGAAGCCGCGCCGGTGTCGACCGTCATGGACGAGACCTACAAGGTGGCGATCACCAGGCTCGGCGACCGCATCCGCGTCGGCGGCACCGCGGAGATTTCGGGCTTCGATCTTCGCCTGCATGAATCGCGCCGCCGCACGCTCGAGCACTCGGTCGGCAATCTGTTTCCGGGCGGCGGCGACCTCAAGGCGGCGCCTTCTGGTGCGGCTTGCGGCCGATGACGCCGGACGGGCCGCCGCTGGTCGGCCAGAGCGAATTGTCCAACCTCTATCTCAACACCGGCCACGGCACGCTGGGCTGGACCATGGCCTGCGGCTCGGCCAAGGTGCTTTCCGACATCATGTCCAACCGGGTGCCGGAGATCAACGCGCTCGACCTCAGCCCCGATCGCTACGTCAAGCCTTAAAGCGCGTCGCGTCGTGCCACACTCGCCGACTCTGTGGCAAGCGCAAGGCGGCATTGCACGCCGGTTGTGCTATCGTCGGCGCGGTGGGAGGGTGGTGCGATGCGCGCTTTTGTTTTGGCCGCGGCGGCCGGATATCTGATCTGCGCGCCGGCACCGCCCCGGACAATCCGCCTGATCCCAGGGCCTTCGTCGAGAAGGACTGGTCGCTGGAGAGCTGGCAGACGCTAATCGGCGCGGCCTTCGGTTCGGCCAGTTTCAGCATGGACAGGCTGGCGCATTTCCCGGACGGCTATCCGGTGCGGGTGGCCGATATGGATTTCCACCTCGGCGACGGCAATGCCGGCTTCTACGGCCATGCCAAGATCGCGATTTCGATACGCGAAAGCCGCTATGGCTTCGTCACCTGCGGGCTGATGGGCAACAGCGCCGACGAAGCAGCCCGGATGTGGGCGCCGCTCGCCGACGCAGCCGAGAAGGTTGTGAACTCATTCGTGCTCGATGCTGACTGATATTTGATCGCAAACGTTCGGAATTGGCTGAAGCCTCACCGACGTCGTCATCTTCGGGCGTAGCGACGCGAAGCGGAGCGAAGACCCTAGGATCCATGCCGTTACCCCTGCCGGAGAATGCAGCGGAGCAGCATTCTGCACCGTTGCAACGCTTTGAAGTCACGGCATGGCAACTGTGTTCATGCGAATGCAGTTTTGTCGCGGATGATGGCATTGAGGACGACCAGGAGCTTCCTTGCGACGGCGATGATAGCGAG
>NZ_LPWA01000168.1 GCF_001510895.1 Mesorhizobium loti
CGCTATCATCGCCGTCGCAAGGAAGCTCCTGGTCGTCCTCAATGCCATCATCCGCGACAAAACTGCATTCGCATGAACACAGTTGCCATGCCGTGACCTCGCGGCAGTGCTCCGGCGGTCGAGAACAGCCAAGCCCGGACGGCAGGTGCTGGCCGGTGTAACTTCCTGATCCCATTGCATTCTTCGATCGATGTCACGGAATGGATTCTAGGGTCTGCGCGCGTCGCTTCGCTCCTTGCTCCGCCCTAGGATGACGATGTTCGCGGTGGAGCGGTCGCTTTGCGACTGTCACCATCTGTCACCAACTCGTACGCGTATATCGATTTCGCGTTGACTCTTCGCTCCTTTCGATTTACGACTGACGAAAACTGAAATTCGTCACTCGTCAAACGAAAGCGCCATGTCAGAAGCCGCCAAAATCGTGGCCGACCCCGCCAGACAGGAGAATGTGACGCGCATTCTCGACTGCGCCGAGCGCCTGTTCCGGCATTACGGCTACGGCAAGACCAATGTCGCCGACATCGCCCGCGAGCTCGGCATGTCGCCGGCCAACATCTACCGCTTCTTCGCCTCCAAGGTCGAAATCCACCAGGCCGTCTGCGGCCGCATGCTCGGCGCCAGCTATGCGATGGCTTACGAGATATCGCGCCTGCCGCTCAGCGCCGAGGAGCGGCTTCGCCGCTACGTTCACGCCCAGTACAAGATGACGCTGGAAGTCATGCTCGACGACCAGAAGGTGCACGAGATGGTCATCGTCGCGCTTGAGCGCGACTGGGGCGTCATCGACAAGCATATCGACCGCATCCACGACCTGTTCGCCGACGTGATCCGCGAGGGCATCGAAGCCGGCGAGTTCAGGAAGCAGGACCCGGTGATCGCCTCGCGCTGCTTCGGCGCCGCCACCGTCATCCTGTGCCATCCGCAGATGGTCGCGCAGTGCCTTGCCAAGACCAATCGGGCGATGCCCGACGATCTCATCGATTACGCAATCAGAGCCTTGAAATAGCCGCCGCCCGCCGGGTGCCGGTCGACGATCATCTCCAGTTCGGGAGTGCTAAGGTGTCTTTGTCCAGTTCCATCCTCCGCAGGCTGCCAGCCGCCGGCCTCCCAGTCGCCGGCCTCGTCATCGCGGCGCTCGGCCTTGCCGGCTGCAGCCAGGAGAAGGCAGAGGTCGTCCAGGAAGTCATCCGCCCGGTGAAAGTGGTCGAGATCGGCAAGGCCGAGACCACCCGCCAGCTCGACTATTCCGGCTCGGTGCGCGCCCGCACCGAGATGAATCTCGGCTTCCGCATCGCCGGCAAGGTCACCGAGCGTCTCGTCGACATCGGCCATCATGTGAACGAGGGCGACGTGCTTGCCCGCGTCGATCCGTCCGACTACGAGCTGTCGGTGAAGAGCGCCGAGGCGAGTCTTGATGCCGCCGAGCGTCAGGTCGAGACCGTCGATCTCGCCAGGAAACGCGCCGAGCAACTCTACGCCAAGAACTTCGCGCCGAAGTCGCAGCTCGATCAGGCGGCGCTGAGCTATGACCAGGCGGTGGCGACGCGCGATGCCGCCCGCTCGACGCTGGCCCAGGCGCAGAACCAGGTCCACTACACCGATCTCAAGGCCAGCAAGGCTGGCATCGTCACCGCCATTTCGGCCGACATCGGCCAGGTAGTCGGCGCCGGCACCCCGGTGATGACCGTTGCCGTCGACGGCGAGAAGGAAGTGCTGATCGCGGTGCCCGAAACGGACATCGCCGGCTTCCGGCCGGGCAAGGAGGTCAAGGCGAGCTTCTGGTCCGACGACGCGCTGACCCTAGACGGCAAGGTCCGCGAAGTGGCGGGCAGCGCCGACCCGCAGTCGCGCACCTTCGCGGTCCGTGTTTCGCTGCCCAACGATCCGCGCGTGCTGCTCGGCATGACCGCCAATGTCGAGGCGACCGTCGGCAGCAAGGCTCAGCTGGTGTCGATCCCGCTGACCGCGATGGCCGAGAAGGACGGCAAGCACATCGTCTGGACGGTCGACCGCGCTAGCGACACCGTCCATCCGCGCCCGATCAAAATTGCCAATTTCACCGCCGACGGTGTCGCCGTGGCCGATGGCCTGAAGCAGGGCGATGTGGTGGTAGCCGCCGGCACGCAGTTCATGGCCGAAAACCTGAAGGTCAAGTTTTCCGGCGACGTCGCCCAGCAGTCCGCCTCGGCGGAAGGTGACATCGCCACCACCAGCAGCCTGCGCTAACCAGGCGAAAGAACGCCTTTCCCGCTCTCGCTGCGCGAGCCGCGAGCCGGGGAGGGCATGGGTTCCGGGCGGCAGGCGCCCGATCGTGAGATGCCGGCAACTGGCTATCCCCCGCAGCAGTGCCGCTTCAAACGCGATTGCGAGTCTCTCTCCGCTTGAGGTGCTCGCCGCCCGGAAGCCCGACCGAGAATTCATGAGCAGCATGGCAAGCGTGGCTTGCCGGCCAAATGGACTGGACTTGCGCCATGACCACCGACAGCAGCACTGAAAAGCGGCCCTTCAACCTCTCGCGCTGGGCGATCGGGCATCCGAGCATCGCGCGCTTTCTGTTCGGCTTGATCATCCTGGCCGGCGCGCTCGGCCTGATGCGCATGGGCCAGAAGGAAGATCCGGATTTCACCTTCCGTGTCATGGTCGTGCAAGCGGTGTGGCCTGGCGCCTCGATCCAGGACATGGAAGACCAGGTGGTCAACAAGATCGAGCGCAAGCTGCAGGAGACGCCGCATCTCGATTTCGTGCGCTCCTACACCCGTGCCGGCAGCGCCATCATCACCTTGCAGGTTAAGGGCGACACCAATGCCGAGGAGGTGAAGGACGCCTTCTACCAGGTGCGCAAGAAGGTCGGCGACATCGCCAACGAGCTACCGCAGGGTCTGCTCGGTCCCTATTTCAACGACGAGTTCGGCGACACCTTCATCACGCTGCATTCGATCAGCGGCGACGGCTTCACCTATCCGGAGCTGAAGAAGTTCGCCATCCAGGCGCGCGACATGCTTTTGGCGACGCCGGGCGTCGAGAAGGCCGTCATCATTGGCGACCAGCCTGAGAAGATCTACATCGACGTCTCGTCCAAGGCGCTCGCCGAGCGCGGCCTGACTATTGTCGACCTGCAGAACGCTGTGAAGGGCCAGAACGCCGTCGATCCGGCCGGCTCGGTCGACACCGGCCTGCGCTCGGTCCGCATCTCGGTCGAGGGCGACGTCGCCAAGGCCGCCGACATTCGCGAGCTGAGGCTGCGCGCCGGCAACCAGGTGACGCGCCTCGGCGACATCGCCACCGTCACCTCCGGTCTCGAGGATCCCTACCAGCGCAAGTACCGCTTCAACGGCCACGAGAGCGTCCAGGTCGGCGTCGTCATGGCCAAGGGTTTTAACGTCAGGGACGTCGGCAAGGATGTGGAAGCGACCTACAAGCGCTTTGAGGAAGGCCTGCCCTACGGCGTTGCCGTCGACCAGATCTCCGACCAGCCCGAGGTCGTCAAGGACGCCGTCAACGAGTTCATGGAGGCGCTCGGCGAAGCGTTGCTCATCGTGCTCGTCGTCTCGTTCCTGTCGATCGGCTGGCGCTCCGGCCTGGTGATCGCGATCGCCATCCCGCTGGTGCTCGCCGCAACCTTCGCCATCATGTACGAGATCGGCATCGACCTGCAGCGCATCTCGCTCGGCGCGCTGATCATCGCGCTGGGTCTCCTCGTCGACGACGCAATGATCGTTGTCGAGATGATGGAGCGAAAGCTCGAAGAGGGCCTGGTCAAGATCGAGGCCGCAAGCTTCGCCTATTCGTCCACCGCCTTCCCGATGCTCACCGGCACGCTGATCACCACCGCCGGCTTCATCCCGGTCGGCTTCGCCGCCTCGACCGCCGGCGAATATGTGCGCACGCTGTTCTATGTGGTAGGCATCGCGCTGGTCGTGTCGTGGTTCGTCGCGGTCTATTTCACGCCGTGGCTGGGCTACATGATCCTGAAGCAGCGCAAGCATGCCGGCACTCATCACGATGTCTTCGACACGCGCTTCTACCGACGCCTTCGCGCGACGGTCACCTGGGCCGTGCGCCACCGCATCATCGTGCTGGTGATGACGCTCGTCACCTTCGGCACCAGCCTGTGGGCGTTCCAGTTCATCCCGCAGAACTTCTTCCCGCAATCCTCGCGCCCGGAAATCCTGGTCGATCTGTGGCTGCCGGAAGGCACCTCGATCAAGGAGGTCGAGACGCAGGCCAAGGCGCTGGAATCAAGGATGATGGACGACCAGGACAAGCGCTTCATTGCCACTTACGTCGGCGAAGGCGCGCCGCGCTTCTTCCTGCCGCTCGACCAGCAGCTCCGCAATCCGAACTTCGCCCAGCTCCTGGTGATGGCCAAGGACGAGCCGGCGCGCGAGCGGCTGATCGTCAAGCTGCGCTCTATCCTCGCCAAGGACTTCCCCTCGATCCGCGCCAAGGTCGATCGCCTGTTCCTCGGTCCGCCGACCGGCTGGCCGGTGCAGATGCGCATCATGGGTCCGGATCGTAAGGAAGTGCGCCGCATCGCCGATGAGGTGAAGGCAAGGTTCCAGGCCAACCCGCTGCTCGGCGCCGTCCATGACGACTGGCTTGAGCCGGTTCCGGCGATGAAGCTGGTGATCGACCAGGACCGTGCCCGCGCGCTCGGCGTCACCTCGCAACGCATCCGCCAGACGCTGCAGGCCACCATGTCCGGCGCGCCGCTCGACGACTTCCGCGACGGCGAGGAGACGGTCTCGATCGTCGCCCGCGAGCCGGAGGCGAGCCGTCATCTGCTCTCATCGGTCGACTCCGTCTACATCCCGACCGACTTCGGCGGCTCGGTGCCGCTGTCGCAGGTGGCGAAGGTCGTGCCCGTCATGGAGCAGGGGATCGAATGGCGGCGTGACCGTCTGCCGACCATCTCAGTGCGCGGCACGTTGCCGGACGGCGTGCAGTCGAACGACGTCGTCACCAAGATGTACAACGATATGAAGGACCTGCGCGCCGGCCTTGCGCCCGGCTACAAGATCGAGATCCAGGGCGGCGCGGAGGACTCGGCCGAAAGCCAGGCTTCGATCGCGGCCAAGGCGCCGATCATGCTCGCCATCATCGTCATCTTGCTGATGGTCCAGCTGCAGCATTTCGGCAAGTCGATGCTGGTGCTGGCCACCGGTCCGCTGGGCATCATCGGCGCCGCGGCAGCGCTTCTGATCAGCGGCGCGCCGTTCGGCTTCGTCGCCATCCTCGGCGTCATCGCGCTGCTCGGCATCATCATGCGCAACTCGATCATCTTGGTCGACCAGATAGACCAGGACATCGCGGCGGGCATGGAGCGAAAGGAGGCGATCGTGGGCGCCGCCGTCCGCCGCTTCCGGCCGATCATGCTGACGGCACTCACCGCGGTGCTCGCGCTGATCCCGATCTCGCGCGCGGTGTTCTGGGGACCGCTCGCCTACGCCATGATGGGCGGTATCCTGGTCGCCACCGTGCTCACCATCCTGGTGCTGCCGGCGGGCTATGCGCTGTTCTTTGGCCGCGAGCCCAAGAAGGCCAAGATTGACGAGCAGGCGCTCGAGCCGGAGCAGATCGAAGGCATCGAAAGACCGCAGCTGGCCCTGGCTGCGGAATAAAGGACTGCCGAATAAAAGGTGGCAACCTCGGATCATCCGTCATCGGCGCAAGCCGGTGGCGGATGATGCGTATTCGGGTGACCGCGGATGAAGGCCGGGCTGACGGCCCTCAGCCGAACTCCTCGGAATGCGCGATCGCAACGCCGTACTCGGCGGCCGCATCGAGCATGGTGTGCCACAGGCTTTCGGCGAACGTCGCGAACACCAGGAAGGTGAACACGGCCTGTCCGTCACGGTCGTTCCCGCGCCAAAGCGTGACGCTGGTGTGGTCGATCGAGGTGGCGGCGGCCGCGCCGATCGGGAACATCTCGGGGTGAAGGTCGATCGACGACAGCTTGGCGAGCATCGTGCGCGCCTTAGCGCCGGAGACGCCGATCAGAACCCGCGCATGCGACTGATCGGAAAGCGAAGCTGAGGCTGCGAAGGCTGGGTCAAGCGCCTCCATCGTGTGCTTGCCGCCTTTCGACAGCACGAGGAACTGATCCGGCCCGGACCAGATCAACATGGCGTCCGCGGTACCGAGCGCCTTCGGCGTTTCCGGCGCGGCGACGCCGAAGCGGGCTTTCGCCGCCTTGGCCATCTCGGCCGCCTTGCCGCGCCGCGCCATCACCTGGACGAGGTCGAAATTGCGGATCTCGGTCAGCGATACGCCGGCTTCGCCTGGCGCGCCATGAAGTCCGGTGACCAGCGCGCGGTCGAGCGGGCTGCGGACGTCCCAGGAAAAATCAGCCACGCTGGCGCCCTCCATCCGGATCGTAGAAGACGGGATTGCAGAGCTCGACATCGTACTCCTCGCCGCGCAGCGGATCATGCGCGCGCACGATCTCGCCGATGCGCTCGCGGCCGCGCTCGACGAGGCCGAGCCCGATCCACTGGTCGAGCACCGGCGAGAAGCAGACCGAGGTGACATAGCCCTTGTCGTTGCCGGGGCCGGGGATCTCGCCCTTCGGAATGATATGCGCGCCGGAGCGGAGGCGACGCGCCTTGTCGGTCGGCTTGATGCCGACGACCACCTGCCGGTTCGGCGCGACCAGCGCCTCGCGGCCGACCATGACGCGGCCGATGAAATCCTTCTTGGTCGACATCATCTTGCCGAGCCCGAGATCGGCCGCGGTGGTGGTGCCGTTGAGCTCCGGCCCGGCGACATGGCCCTTTTCGATGCGCATCACACCCAGCGCCTCGGTGCCGTAAGGCGTCACGCCGAATGGCGCGCCGGCGATCATCAGGTTGCGCACCAGCGCTTCGCCATAGCGCGCCGGCACCGAAATCTCGAACGCCATCTCGCCGGAGAAGGAAATGCGGAACAGCCGCGCCTTGACGCCGCCGCGCAGTTTGACCCCGCGCGCGCCCATGAACGGAAAGCCTTCGTTCGAAAGATCTTCCACCGGATCGACGATCTCCTTCAGCAGATCGCGGGTCTTCGGCCCGGCGATGGAGAACTGCGCCCACTGGTCGGAGACCGAGGTCAGCTGCACGTCGAGTTCGGGGAACAGCACCTGGCGGCAGAATTCGAGGTGCTGCATCACCAGCCCGGCCTTGGCCGTGGTGGTGGTGAGGAAATAGTGGTCCTCGGCCAGCCGCGAGGTCGTGCCGTCGTCATAGACGATGCCGTCCTCGCGCAGCATCAGCCCGTAGCGCGCCTTGCCGACGGCAAGGCTGGAGAAGGCGTTGATGTAGACGCGGTCGAGGAAGGCGCCGGCATCGGGGCCGTGCACATCGATCTTGCCGAGCGTCGAGACGTCGCAGAAGCCGACGCCGCCGCGCACCGCCTTGACCTCGCGGGTAACCGACTCCAGCCAATCCGTCTCGCCGGCGCGCGGGTACCATTGCGCGCGCTTCCACAGCCCGGTGTCGACGAACACCGCACCCTGTTCGGCCGCCCAGTGATGCGACGGTGTCAGCCGCGTGGCGTGGAAATTCTCGTCGCGATGGTGACCGGCGAAGGCGCCGATGGCGATCGGCACGTAAGGCGGCCGATAGATCGTCGTGCCCGTCTCGGGAATGGATTTGCCGCTCACCGCCGCCATGATGGCGAGGCCGGCGATGTTCGAGGTCTTGCCCTGATCGGTCGCCATGCCGAGCGTGGTGTAGCGCTTCAGATGCTCGACCGATTGAAAGCCCTCGCGCTGCGCCAGCTCGACATCGGAAGCGGTCACGTCGTGCTGCTGGTCGACAAAGGCCTTGCCCTTGCCGGCGACATGCCAGAGCGGCGTCACCGAAAAGGCCTCGTCATCTGCGACCGGCATAGACCCCGCATTGCCGCCCCGTGCGGCATCGCGCGCCGCGGCGGCGCCGGCCTCAAAACCTTCGCGCAGGCAGGCGCCAAGTCCGAACGCGCCGTTGGCGGCGCCTGCCGCCACCATGCCGGGCGGTGCGTCGCCCGGCACGAAGGCGGCGATGTCGTCGCGCCATTTCGGCCGGCCGCGATGATAGGAGGTGAGCCCGACCGCCGGGTTCCAGCCGCCGGAGACCGCGAGCCCGTCGGCTTCGATCTCAGCGCGCGCGCCGCCGGTCAGCGACACGGAAATCTTACGCACGCCATGCTTGCCGCCGTCGACGCCGCTGACGGAGCCGTTGAGCACCGGAAAGCCGCCCTTGCTGGCAAGCGAGCGATGCGCAGGCGAGATCTCGGGTCGCGCATCGATCACCGCCGCGACTTGCAGTCCGGCGGCGATCGCCGTCTCCACCGTGCGCCAGCCATCCTCATTGTTGGTGAAGAGCGCGATGCGCTTGGCCGGCGCGGCGGCGTAGCGATTGATGTAGCTGCGCATGGCTGACGCCATCATCACGCCCGGCGTGTCGTTGCCGGCAAAGACGATCGGACGTTCGAGCGAGCCGGCCGCGACCACGCAGCGTTTGGCCACGATGCGCCACAGCCGCTGCCGCACCTGATGCTCCGGCGGAACCGGCAGATGGTCGTTGACGCGTTCGATCGCGCCATAGGTGCCGCCGTCATAGACACCGAACAGCGTCGTGCGCGTCATGATGCGCACATCCGGCATGGCGGCGAGCTCGCCGAGCGTGCGCCCGATCCATTCGGCCGCAGGCAGCCTGTCGATCGTGCCGCCATCGGCAAGCAGGCGGCCGCCGAGGACAAAATCCTCTTCGCACAAAATGACGCGCGCGCCGCAGCGCGCGGCGGCAAGTGCGGCCGCGAGACCCGCCGGACCGGAGCCGGCGATCACGACATCGCAATGCGCCCAGGCCTTGTCGTAGTGATCGGGGTCGGAAACGCCGGCAGCACGCCCAAGGCCGGCGGCGCGGCGGATCGCCGGTTCGTAGATCGCTTCCCAGAACTTCGCCGGCCACATGAAGGTCTTGTAGTAGAAGCCGGCGACGAAGATCGGTGCGAACAGCTGGTTGACCGACATGACGTCGAAATTGAGCGACGGCCAGCGGTTTTGGCTGGCGGCTTCGAGGCCTTCATAGAGCTCTGCTGTCGTCGCCTTGGTGTTCGGCTCGCGCCTGCCCCCGCTGCGCAGCTCGACCAGCGCGTTCGGCTCTTCCGAGCCCGCCGTCAGGATGCCGCGCGGACGATGGTATTTGAACGATCGGCCGACCAGCTTGACGCCGTTGGCGACCAGCGCCGAGGCCAGCGTGTCACCCTTGAAGCCGACAAAAGTCTTTCCGTCGAAGCGGAAGCTGAGCTCCTCCGAGCGGTCGACGAGGCCACCGGCAGTCAGACGGTTTGCCTGATTGCCGCGCATCACGCACCAACCTTGGCGGCACCGGCGCCCGCCGCCGGCTCGACGGAAGAAATCTCATGCGTCAGCGTGTTGCGGGTGACCTTCAGCCAGGCCCGGCAGCCGCCGCCATGATACCAGTGCTCGCTCATGTCGCCTGCAATGTTGTCGCGCAGATAGACGTAATCATAGACGGCGTTCTCGCCGGCATCGGCTGCGGGGCGTTGCGGCTTGGCGTCGCCGAGATAGGTGAACTCGCCGAGTTCGCGTTCGCCGCAGAAGGGACAGACTATGCGCATGGTCGGGTCTTCAATGGAGGTTCGGTTGGGCGCCCTGGCCCTTCTCGTCGATCATGGCGCCGCGCTGGAACCGGTCGAGGCGGAACAGCGCGGCTTCCTTGTGCGATTGATCGCGGGCGATGAGATGGGCAAAGACGAAGCCGGAGCCCGGCGTCGCCTTGAAGCCGCCGTAGCACCAGCCGGCGTGAGGTAGAGACCGTCGACCGGGCTCTTGTCGATGATCGGCGAGCCGTCCATCGACATGTCCATGATGCCGCCCCATTGGCGCAGGAGCCGCACGCGGCCGATCATCGGGATCAGCGCCATGCCGCCCTCGCAGACATCCTCGACGACCGGCAGATTGCCGCGCTGGGCATAGGAATTATAGCCGTCGATGTCGCCGCCGAAGACCAGCCCACCCTTGTCGGACTGGCTGACATAGAAATGCCCGGCGCCGAAAGTCATAACATTGGGCAAGAGCGGCTTGATCGCTTCCGAGACGAAGGCCTGCAGCACATGGCTTTCGATCGGCAGCCGCAGCCCCGCCATCGCCGCGACGCGTGACGAGGAGCCGGCGACCGCCATGCCGACCTTGCCGGCGCCGATTCTGCCGCGCGAGGTCTCGACGCCGGTGACCTTGCCACCGGCGTCGCGCACGAAACCGGTGACTTCGCAATTCTGAATG
Organism: Mesorhizobium loti; assembly: GCF_001510895.1. GTDB lineage: Bacteria > Pseudomonadota > Alphaproteobacteria > Rhizobiales > Rhizobiaceae > Mesorhizobium > Mesorhizobium loti_A. The sequence goes on from NZ_LPWA01000168.1 coordinate 10,268, forward strand.
ATGTCGACGCCGAGTTCGCTTGCCGCATGCGCGTAACCCCAGACCACCGCGTCGTGCCGCGCCGTGCCGCCGCGCCGTTGCAGCAGTCCTCCTTGTACGGGGAAACGCGCATTGTCGAAGTTCAAGAACGGCATCATCTTCTTGAGCGCTGCCTGGTCGAGCAGCTCGGCGTCGATGCCATTGATGCGCATCGTGTTGCCGCGCCGCGCGAAGGCGTCGCGCTGCGCGTCGGAATGATAGAGGTTTATCACGCCGCGCTGGCTGACCATCGCGTTGTAGTTCAAGTCCTGCTCCATCCGCTCCCAGAGCTTCATCGAAAGCTCGTAGAAGCCGGTGTTGCCGGGCAGCCCGTAATTGGAGCGGATGATGGTGGTGTTGCGGCCGGCGTTGCCGGAACCGATCCAGCCCTTTTCCAGCACCGCGACGTTGCGGATGCCGAACTCGCTGGCGAGGAACCATGCCGTCGCCAGGCCGTGGCCGCCGCCGCCGATGATCACCACGTCGTAGCGATCCTTGGGCGCGGCATCGCGCCAGGTCGGCTTCCAATTCTTATGGCCGGACAGGGCGGCGCGGGCGAGCGAGAAGATCGAGTATTTCATGAAATCATTCCGAGGGCGCTCGCCCCATGCCGGTTTTCTTATCGCATCGGATTCACCCGTCCGATGCTTTAGATGTCCAGCGTGTGGTCGCGCTCCCACTGCGTGAAGTGCGAAGCATAGGAATTCCATTCCTGCTGCTTCAGCTTTAGATATGCCGACGAAAATTCCTCACCCAGCGCCGTCTTCAACGATTTGTCGTTGTCGAACTCGCGCAGCGCGTCGAGCAGGTTGAGCGGCAGCTTCGGCGCATCCGTCACCGTATGGCCGAGCTGGTACATGTCGATGTCGTAACGTTTGCCTGGATCGGCCTTCGAGCGGATGCCGTCGAGACCGGCGGCGATGATCACCGCCTGCAGCAGGTAAGGGTTGGCGGCGCCGTCAGGCAGGCGCAGCTCGAAGCGGCCGGGGCCAGGCACGCGCACCATGTGGGTGCGGTTGTTGCCGGTCCAGGTCACCGTGTTCGGCGCCCAGGTTGCGCCCGAGATCGTGCGCGGCGCGTTGATGCGCTTGTAGGAATTGACCGTCGGGTTGGTGATCGCGGCAAGCGCGGAAGCGTGCTTCATGATGCCGCCGAGGAAGTTCTTGCCCTTGGCGGATAGGCCGAGCTCCTCCGACTTGTCGGCGAACACATTGGTTTTGCCGGTCTCGTCCCACACCGAGATATGGGCGTGGCAGCCATTGCCGGTCAGGCCCTGGAAGGGCTTCGGCATGAAAGTCGCGCGCAGGCCGTGCTTCTCGGCGATCGACTTGACCATGAACTTGAAGAAGGAGTGCTTGTCGGCGGTCGCCAGCGCGTGGTCGAAGGTCCAGTTCATCTCGAACTGGCCATTGGCGTCCTCATGGTCGTTCTGGTAGGGCCCCCAGCCGAGCTCCAGCATATGATCGCAGATTTCGGCGATCACGTCGTAGCGGCGCATCACCGCCTGCTGGTCGTAGCAGGGTTTCGATGCCGTGTCGTACTGGTCGGAGATGGCGCTGCCGTCCGGCGAGATCAGGAAGAACTCGGCCTCGATGCCGGTCTTGACATGCATGCCGTCGCGGGCGGCCTCTTCGATCACCCGCTTCAGCGTGTTGCGCGGCGCCTGGTCGACGAGCTTGTCGTCCATCACGCAGGTGGCGGCCACCCAGGCGACGTCCGGCTTCCACGGCAGTTGAATGACCGAGGACGCATCCGGCACCGCCAGCATGTCCGGGTGCGCCGGCGTCAGGTCGAGCCAGGTGGCAAAACCGGCAAAGCCGGCGCCGTCCTTCTGCATGTCGGCGATCGCCTGCGCCGGCACCAGCTTGGCGCGCTGCCCACCGAACAGGTCGGTGTAGGAGATCATGAAATATTTGACGTTTTTCGCCCTTGCGAATTCTGCAAGATCTTTAGTCACATCAGTTCCCCATTTTTGTCGGCCAAGGCCCACGGCCTTGGCCCTCATTGATTAGAAGCCGTTCTTCCCCGGTATCCAGTTGGTGCCGGCGAGCGGCACGCCGGCCATGGCGGCGGCTTCGATGGTGAGCGAGACGAGGTCCTCGGGTTCGAGATTGTGCAGGCTGTTCTTGCCGCAGCGCGGGCAATCGTCTGCGCTTCGAGTGTCATGACCTTGAGGTAGTTCGCCAGCCGCCGTCCAGCGGCGATCGGGTCGACCCGCTTCATCAGCTCGGGATCCTGCGTGGTGATGCCGGCAGGGTCCTTGCCTTCGTGCCAGTCGTCATAGGCGCCGGCCGTCGTGCCGAGCGCGTTGTAGTCCGCCTCCCAGCGCGGATCGTTGTCGCCGAGCGCGACAAGTGCTGCGGTGCCGATCGAGACAGCGTCGACGCCGAGCGCCAGCGCCTTGGCGACATCGGCGCCGTTGCGGATGCCGCCGGAGACGATCAGCTGCACCTTGCGGTGCATGCCGAGATCCTGCAGCGCCTGCACCGCCGGCCTGATGCAGGCAAGCGTCGGCTGGCCGACATTCTCGATGAACACCTCCTGGGTGGCGGCGGTGCCGCCCTGCATGCCGTCGACCACGACGACGTCGGCGCCAGCCTTCACCGCAAGCGCGGTGTCGTAATAGGGCCGCGCCCCGCCGACCTTGACGTAGATCGGCTTTTCCCAGTCGGTGATCTCGCGCAGCTCCAGGATCTTGATCTCGAGATCGTCCGGCCCGGTCCAGTCGGGGTGGCGACAGGCCGAGCGCTGGTCGATGCCCTTGGGCAGCGTGCGCATCTCGGCGACGCGGTCGGAGATTTTCTGGCCCAAGAGCATGCCGCCGCCGCCCGGCTTGGCGCCCTGGCCGACGACGACCTCGATCGCATCGGCGCGGCGCAGGTCGCGCGGGTTCATGCCGTAGCGCGACGGCAGGTACTGATAGACCAGCGTCTGCGAATGGCCGCGCTCCTCCTCGGTCATGCCGCCGTCGCCGGTGGTGGTCGAGGTGCCGGAGAGCGAAGCGCCGCGGCCGAGCGCTTCCTTGGCCGGACCGGAGAGCGAGCCAAAGCTCATGCCGGCGATGGTGATCGGGATCTTCAATTCGATCGGCTTCTTGGCATGGCGGGAACCCAGCACCACTGAGGTGTCGCAGCGCTCGCGATAGCCTTCCAGCGGATAGCGCGAGATCGAGGCGCCGAGGAACAGGAGGTCGTCGAAATGCGGCAGCTTGCGCTTGGCGCCGGCGCCGCGGATGTCATAGATGCCGGTCGCTGCCGCGCGGCGGATTTCCGAA
>NZ_LPWA01000169.1 GCF_001510895.1 Mesorhizobium loti
GGGCCTCACACCCTATGAGTTCATCTGCAAACGATGGACTTTGGAGTCGGATCGATTCACCATCGATCCAATCCATCAAATGCCGGGACTGAACACCTAGGTGGTTTGACCCGGCCGGCGCCACCGTGGCGAGCGCCCTTGCACTTCATCGAGCCGCGCGGCACGCTGGTGACCGGCGAGATCGCCCGCGACAATCGATGAAGGTGCAAATTGCGTTCGACTGACTATCTCGGCCGCCTATTCAGCCTCGAAGGCAGGCATGCCTTCATCACCGGCGCCAGCCGCGGGCTGGGGCTTGCATTCGCCGAAGCGCTTGCCGGGGCCGGCGCGCGGGTCACGCTCGGCGGCCGCAAGGCTGAAGAGCTGAAGTCCGCCGGCGACCGCCTGCGCGCCGAGGGCCACAGCATTGCGGAAGCGGTGATCGATGTGACCGACACGCGGTCGGTCGACCAGGCGATTGCGGCGGTGGAGGCGGGCACCGGCCCGATCGACATCCTCATCAACAATGCCGGCATCCAGCGCCGGGCGCCGCTGGAAACTTTTAGCGACGCCGACTGGGACGCGCTGATGGCCACAAACCTCGACGGCGTGTTCAAGGTGAGCCGCGCCGTGGTGAAGGGCATGATTGAGCGCCGCAATGGCGCGATCATCAACGTCTCCTCGGTGCAGAGCGTGCTTGCCCGCCCCTCGATCGCGCCTTACGCGGCGAGCAAGGGGGCCATCACCATGCTCACCAAATCGATGGCCGGCGAATGGGGCCAGCACGGCGTGCGCGTCAACGCGATCGCGCCCGGTTATTTCAAGACCGAATTGAACGCCGCGCTGGTGGCGGACGAGATATTCTCGGGCTGGCTCGCTGGCCGCACGCCGATGCGGCGTTGGGGCGACGTGGAAGAACTCGCCGGCGCTGCCGTATTCCTGGCATCCGACGCCGCGAGCTTCGTGACCGGACAGACGCTGCTGGTCGATGGCGGGATAACGAGCGTGTTGTAGGCGCCCGTCAAACCGGCAGGCTCGTCTCGCTCGTCGACGAATGCTGCTCGATGGGCGTATCGATCTCGGCACCCTTCACGAAACCTGCGATCACCCTATCCACCGACAGCCTGCCTGCACCGCAGAGCGCCAGGATGAACATGCCGCCGGCAATGGCGAGATCCTTCTCGAAATGCAGCAGCTCGTTCTGGCTGGCGAAATTCGTGTGGAAGAGGCCCGCCGTCATCAGGCAGAACAGGCCGAGCGCCAGCGCGCCCAGCCGCGCCAGGATGCCGAGCGCGACCGACAGGCCGGCGCCGAGCTGCAGCGCGATGGTGGCAATGAGCAGCGGCGTGCCGACGCCGAGCACGGCCATCGCCTTCTGCGCGCCCTCGAAATGGGTCGCGAGCTGCAATCCCTCATGCACGAAGATCAGCGACAGGAGCAGGCGGCCGGCAAGCAAGACCACGTCCCTGGCGTGAAGCTTCTCGGCGATTTCGGTCGGTGTCATGGTCGGCTCCAGTCGCGCTGTTCGTTAGCGAGAAATTTAAGACGTCTGTCCGAGGCGAGGCATACTTCCACGAGGGGCAAGGAAATCGATTCCCCCTCCGGGCGTCGGCGCCGCCCCTCACCTGCCTGCCGGCATCCTCTCCCCGTATAGTGACGGGGAGAGGGACGCGCTCGCCGACGGTTTCGCCAATCGCAAACGTGGCAGGAAAGGTGCGCCGAGGTCGCGGCCAGCCTCCTTCTCCCCGTCACTATACGGGGAGAAGGTGCCGGCAGGCGGATGAGGGGCGGCGCCGGCCTTTTGCGATTGGCTGCGCTTCTCAAACGCGCTCTTTTCGCGGCCCCCTCCCACTTCGGGGGTCACTCTACTTCGTCACCTTGGTGTCGATGGCCTGCTTGAGGTCGGCAAGCTCCTCGCAGCCGGCCGGACAGAGCTTTTGCAACGAGGCGAGCTGTTCCTTGGCCTTGGCCATGTCGCCGGTCTCGACATAGAGCTCGCCCAGATATTCATGCGCCGCCTTGTGGTCGGGCTTAAGCTCGAGCGCCTTGCTGTAGTAGGTGAGCGAGGTCTGGTAGTCGCCGGTCTTGCGCAGCGTGAAGCCGAGCAGATTGTAGACGTCGGCCTGCTGGTTGTCCTGCGCGAGGTCGCGCAGGTCGGCCAGCGCGCCTTATAGTCCCTGGCGTCGATCTTGGCCTTCACGGCCGTCAGGTCGGGCGCGTCGGCGCCTTCGATGTCGTCCACGGCATATGCCGGCACGGCGATGGCGATGGGAGCCGCGGTCAGCACCGCAACGGCGCCGAGCACCGCGAAAAGTGCATGTTTCATGGGAGTTAGCTCTTTCTGTTCAGAATCCGATTCAGATCTGGGTTGGGGTGAAGGCGTAGGCGTTGCCGTCCTTGACGAAGCTGCCAGTGCCGGGGAACGGGAAGTGCGAGCCGCAGATGCGAACGTTGTCGGCAATCACCTGGTCGATGAGCTTGTGGCGCGTGGTGATGGCCATCGGCCCGTCCTGGTCGTAGGCGCCCTGCCATTCGGGATGCGGGGCGAGCAGCGCCGGCACGTACATGGTGTCGGCCGAGACGAGGAACTGCTCGGAACCGGCATCGACATGGTAGACGGAGTGGCCTGGCGTGTGGCCGGGTGCGGCCATGATGCGGATGCCGGGCACCACTTCCGTGCCGTCGTCCACCAGCTTCCAGTTCTTCCACTTCGGGAAGTTCTCGGCGATGCGCTTGCCCGCCGGCTTGCGGCCTTCGGGCAGCTTGGCCAGCCGGCTGGGGTCGGTCCACCAATTGTATTCGGTGGCGTTGACGATCAGTTCGGCATTCGGGAACACCGGCGCGTTGGTGCCCTTCTCCATCAGGCCCCAGACGTGGTCGGGGTGGAAATGCGAAATCATGATGGTGTCGATCGCCTTGTAGTCGATGCCGGCGGCCTTCATGTTGGCCGGCAGATGCGTGGCGTTGGCCTGCCACTGGCCGACGCCGGAGCCGGCATCCATCATGATGGTGCGGCCGTTCATCTTGAGAACGACGACGGTGAGCGGAATGGGCATGAAATCGGTGGTCAGCCCCGCCTTGGCGAGCGCGGCCTTGGTGTCATCAACCGAGACATCCTTGATGAAGGCCGGGTCGTGCGGCTTGCGCCAGATGCCGTCATAGACGGCGGTGACCTCGAGCGAGCCTACCTTGTATTTGTAGAAGCCGACCAGCGGCTCGACCGGGGTCTCCGCGAAGGCGGCGGGCGCGAATTCCAGCTTGCCGGCAATGCCGAAGGCGGCCATGGCAGCGGCGGATCCGAGCATCATGCGGCGTGTCATGTTGAACATCAGAGGTCTCCTCTAGTGACTGCGGTTGCGGTGGTTTCCTGTTTCCTCGCCGGCTCTGCCCATGTGAGCATTCGCGTCCGGAGCCGGTTTTGGCCTCGCTACACAGCAAGACCCGCGAGGCTCCGGCTTTATTCCCAGGCCGGCGAAGAATTTTGGAGGAACGAAGAACTCGCAGCTCACGCCGGTCAGCGGGCGTTAAGCATGGCTTCAATTTTGCGGGTCGAAATGCCGGCATGGACACATGCCGATGCTGAAAACTTCCGCCGAACGTGGAAGTTTTAGCTTAAGCACTTTCCACTAGCTTCGACCATGGATCATTGCCAAGAAGGTATTCGAGTCGAATTGGCCAAAACGGGTTTCAATCTCGGCCGCGTCAGACAGGCCGTCTTTTCTTCCGCCAATTTGCCGGCGGCGTTTGCGTTCGTCGTACTTCTGGTCTGCGCCGCTGTTGCCGACCAGCAGAACAGAAAGGTGTCCGATCAGCTGGCGCGCGCAGACGTGCAGGCCAAGGTCAACATCATCCGCGCAAAGCTCGAAGGCAACATAAACGGCAATATTCAGCTGGTTCAGGGCCTCGTCTCGACCGTCGTCACCGAGCCCTATATGGGGCAGCAGAGATTTGCCTCTCTCGCCGCCAATCTGTTCAAGCAGAAATCGCAACTGCGCAATATTGCCGGCGCCCCCGATCTTGTCATTTCGCTGATGTATCCTGTGGAAGGCAACGAGAAGGCAATCGGGCTCGACTACAGCAAGAACGAGGCACAGCGCACGGCGACACTTCGGGCGCGCGACCAGCGGACGCTGGTGCTTGCCGGTCCGGTCGAGCTTAGGCAGGGCGGACGCGGCTTCATCGCCCGCATCCCCGTCTTCGTGCCGGCGGCGGGCGGTGGTGAGCGCTTCTGGGGCATCGTCTCGGCGGTAATCGATGTCGACCGGTTCTACGCGGCGAGCGGTCTCGACGACCCCAGTCTCGACATCGATGTCGCGCTCACGGGCAAGGACGCGCTCGGTCGTGGCGGCGAACGTTTCTTCGGTGGCGGCAATGTCGCAGGCGGCGACCCCGTGACGGCCGACGTGGAGCTGCCTTCAGGCTCCTGGCAGATTTCCGCCATACCGAAGGGCGGCTGGCCAACCGTGCCGAAGAACGAATGGGCCTTGCTGGCGCTCGTGGCGCTCGCCGGTGTGCTGGTGGTGGTGCCCATATTGATAGCCGGGCGGCTGTTCGGCGAAAGGCAGAAGAATTATGCCGAATTGAGGCGCCTGTCCGGGCGGCTGGAACTGGCGCTGGAAACCTCGGGCATCGGCGTGTGGGAGCAAGACCTCGTTACCGGCGAGCTGGTGTGGGACGATCGCCTCAATGAGATCTACGGCAAGCCTGACGACGGAAAGCCGCCTAGCTATGACGACTGGGTGCTGGCGATCCACCCCGAGGATGTCGCACGGGCGCGGCGTGAGTTCGCCCTGGCCGTGGCTGCAAAGGGTCCCTATTCCTCGCAGTATCGGCTGCTTCGCCAGGACGGCACCGTCCGCCATGTGCGCGCCCGTGCAAGCTACTTCCAAGACGGCGACGGCACGCCGAAGATGATCGGTGCCGAGTGGGACGTGACCAGTGACGTGCTTCTCAACGAGAACCTTGTGCGCGAACGCCAGCTGTCGGAATCGAAGAACGCCGAGCTGGAAATCGCCAAGGCCCGCATCGAACATGTTGCGCTGCACGACTCGCTGACGGGCCTGCCCAACCGCCGCTATCTCGACGAGATGCTGGCCGAAAGCGCCGAAGCTGGCGGACGCACGGCGCTGCTGCATCTGGACCTCGACCGCTTCAAGCACATCAACGACACGCTCGGCCATGGGGCGGGCGACGCCATGCTGACGCATGCCTCGAAAGTCATCAAGACCAAGGCCGGGACATCCGATTTCGTCGCACGCATCGGCGGCGACGAGTTCGTGGTGCTAAGCCATGGGCGCAGCGACCAGGAACTCGCATCGCTCGCCGACCGCATTATCGAGGAGATGCGTCAGCCCGTCGACTATCATGGCCACCAGTGCCGTTTCGGCGTCAGCATCGGTATTGCGGCCAACAGCGGCTTCGACGAGAAGCAACTGCTGGTCAATGCCGACCTCGCGCTGTACCGAGCAAAGAGCCGGGGCCGCAACCGCCATGAATTCTTCAACGAAGAGCTGCAGAGCGAGATCGTGACGACCAAGCAGACCGCCGACGAGATCCTCGGCGGGCTAGAGCACAACGAGTTCGTTGCCTACTACCAGCCGCAGTTCGACGCCAAGACGCTGGAGATTGTCGGCGTCGAGGCGCTGTCACGCTGGCGGCATCCGGGGCGCGGCATCCTTGCCCCCGACGTCTTCCTGAAGGTGGCGGAGGAGTTGAATGTCGTCTCGCTGATCGACCGCATGATCCTCAAACAGGCGTTGGAAAATTTCGAGCGCTGGTCGCTCGACAGCCTCAACATTCCGCGCGTGTCGGTCAACGTCTCGGCAAGACGCCTGGAGGACAAGGACCTGATAGAGGGCCTGCGCAAGCTCGCGATCAAGGAAGGAACCGTCTCGTTCGAGCTGGTGGAGTCGATTTTCCTCGACGAGAGCGACGATCTCGTCGCCTGGAACATCGAGCAGATCAAGGAACTCGGCATCGACATCGAGATCGACGATTTCGGCACCGGCTATGCATCGATTGTCAGCCTGCTAAGGCTGCAGCCGCGTCGCCTCAAGATCGACCGCCAGCTCGTCACTCCGATCACCGGGTCCACGGCGCAGCGGCGGCTAGTGTCGTCGATCATCGAGATCGGCAAGTCGCTCGGCATCGATGTGGTGGCGGAAGGCGTCGAGACGATGGAGCACGCGCGCATCCTCAGGGAACTCGGCTGCGACATCCTGCAGGGCTACGCCTTCGGCCGTCCGATGGACACCGACACCTTCGCCGCCTTCGCTCAATCGCGCAGATGGCTGGCGGCGGGGTAGGATTTTCTACAAAAACCCGCAGCGGCTTTCCGCACGGAATTGATCGAACATAACTCTCCGACATTTTCCACACCGTGCTCTTGCCGAGGCCGGTCGCGCTGCATGCACCACGCGTCATGGCACTGTCACACGGATGCTGGCCTGTGCGTGCTATTAGCTTCCCTTGGTCGCCCCCGCGACCCGACCGCATCAAGAGCCGGCGAAGCCGCCATGAACATCGCTGTCCCCAACGAAGGCACCGACCTCTCGCCTTACCTGCCCGACGAGCATGGTCTGTTCTTCGTCTATCATTTCAGCGCCGAGGGTCTGCGCACCAAGGACCCGGCCGAAGCGCACTGGACGTGGCGCAGCTATCAGATCACCGACATGCGCGCGCGCCAGGAGATCGGCGCCGAGCCGGCCCTGCCGGCGCCGGTTCGCGAGGCCTTCCTGTCTCCCAGCCACGGCTGCCACATCGATTTCGAGGATGATTTCCTGTACGGCGACCTGCCCGACCTCAGGCACGACTTCGCCGAGGCGCGCGGGCTCACGCATTTCCGCTTCGCCTTCAATGAGACGATGCTGATCGGCGCCCGCAAGCAGCCGCTGGAATCGGTCGACAAGATTCGCAAGCTGGTCGAGAGCGGCACGCGCAAATTCCGATCGCCGGCCGAGCTGATCGAGGCGGTGATGGGCCAGTCGCTCGACGGCATGTCGGGCGAGCTCGACAAGATGGGCGATACGCTCGACGGCATCGAGGACCGCATCGTCTGCGACGCATGGCACAATGAGCGGCAGGCGCTGGTCGACGCGCGCCGCCAACTGGTGATCATCCATCGGCAGATGGCGACGCTCACCAACCTCTTCCGCCATCTCGACCACTCGCATCGCAACGAGCTGCCGGACCCGATAAACGACATGGCCACACGCCTCTCGCACCGGGCGCACACGCTGCATCATGACGGCGAGCAATTGCAGGCGCGAACCCGGCTGCTGCAGGACGAGCTGATGGCCAAGCTGACCGAGCAGTCGAACCAGTTGCTCTACATCCTCTCGGTCATGACGGCGGTGCTGTTGCCGATGACCATCATCTCCGGCCTGTTCGGCATGAATGTCGGCGGGCTGCCGCTGGTCGACACGCCGATGGGTTTTTGGGTGGTGACGGCGATTTCGATCGTCATCGCCGGCATCGTCTACATGATCGTGCGGCGGCTGGGGCGGGTTTGACGATCTACCGTGTCGCCGGCGCTGTCGCCCGGACCTCGCGGCCCCTGAACATCGACCAGCTATACATCGCCAGCGCGGTCCAGATCAGCGCAAACGCGATGGCCTGGATCGTGCCGAACGGTTCGTCGAAAATCAGCACGGCGATCAGGAACACCATGGTCGGCGCGATATATTGCATGATGCCGATGGTGGAGAGACGAAGCAGCCTTGCGCCGAAGGCAAAGAGCAGAAGCGGCACCGCCGTGATCGGGCCGCAGCCGATCAAGAGCGCGGTGTCTTTCGCATTGCTGGAGATGAAATGGTCCTGCCCGGTGGCGATCAGGTAGGCGATGTAGCAGAGCGCCGGCACCGAGAGCAGCAGCACTTCGAGCAGAAAACCCTGGCTCGGGCCGATCGGCAGCGTCTTGCGGAAGAAGCCGTAAGCGGCGAAGGAGAAGGCGAGCGCCAGCGACACCCAGGGCAGCTTGCCGGCCTCGACGGTGAGCACCGCTACCGCGATCGCGGCCAGCACCACCGCGGCGATCTGCAGGCGGTCGAGCTTCTCGCCGAGCAGCACGGCGCCGACCACGACACTGACCAGCGGGTTGATGTAGTAGCCGAGCGCCGTCTCGACAGTGCGGTCGACCGCGATCGCCCAGACATAGATGCCCCAGTTGATCGAAATCAGCACCGCCGTCAGCGCCGCCATGGCGATGCTGCGGGGCGAGCGGATCGCCGCCTTGAAATCGGCCGTGCGGCCCGCCCAAATCAATACAGCCGCGGCGATCGGCACCGACCAGACGACTCGGTTGGCGATCACCTCGGCGAGCGGCAGATGCGCCACCGCCTTCATGTAGAAGGGCAACAGCCCCCACAGGAAATAGGCGCCAAGCGCCAGCAGGAAGCCGCGGCGGGCCTTGGCGTCTTGATCGAGATCGGCAGTTGCGGTGACCATGGCCCAACGCTATGGCCCAGCCGACCGTCCAAGACCATCGCAAATTTCTGATGGATCAATGGACTTCCGCTGATGGTTCAACCTACTCCGCCGCCACCAGCCCCGCCATCTCGCGATTCTTCATCAGCTTGTAGATGATCGAATCCATCAGCGCCTGGAAGGAGGCGTCGATGATGTTTTCCGACACGCCGACGGTCCACCAGCGGGCTCCGGTGGAATCGTGCGATTCGACCAGAACGCGGGTGATGGCCTCGGTGCCGCCATTGAGGATACGCACCTTGAAGTCGGCGAGCTCGAGATCGACGATCTCGCTCTGATACTTACCGAGGTCCTTGCGCAGCGCGATATCGAGCGCGTTGACCGGGCCGTGACCTTCAGCCACCGACATCTTCTCCTCGCCGTCGACCTCGACCTTGACGATCGCCTCGGAGACGGTCTTCAGATTGCCGTTGGCGTCAAAGCGGCGCTCGACCATGCAGCGGAACGAGGTGACGGTGAAGAATTCCGGCAGGCCGTGCAGCATCTTGCGCGCCAAGAGCTCGAACGATGCATCGGCGCCCTCGTAGGCATAGCCCTCGGCCTCGCGCTCCTTGACGACGGCGATCAGCGCGTCGAGCCGGTGGTCGTCCTTCGGCACGTCGATGCCGCGCCGTTTCAGCTCGGCGAGGAAATTGGCCTTGCCGCCCTGGTCGGAGACCATGACGCGACGGCGGTTGCCGACGGCTTGCGGCTCCACGTGTTCGTAGGTCGCCGGCTCCTTGGCGAGCGCGGAGGCATGAATGCCGGCCTTGGTGGCGAAGGCGGAGGAGCCGACATAGGGCGCCTGCGCCTCCGGCGCGCGGTTCAAGAGTTCGTCGAACGCGCGGGAAAGCCTGGATATTCCCGTCAGCGCCTCGGCCGAAATGCCGGTCTCGAAACGGTCGGCGAAGGCGGCCTTCAAGGCCAGTGTCGGCACGATGGAGATCAGATTGGCGTTGCCGCAGCGCTCGCCTATGCCGTTCAGCGTGCCCTGGATCTGGCGCACGCCAGCCTCGACGGCGGCCAGCGAATTGGCCACTGCCTGGCCGGTGTCGTCATGGGCATGGATGCCGAGATGATCCCCCGGGATGCCGCCGGCGATCACCTTCTCGACGACGGCCCGCACTTCCGAAGGCTGCGTGCCGCCATTGGTGTCGCACAGCACCACCCAGCGCGCACCGGCGTCATAGGCGGTCTTGGCGCAGGCCAGCGCGTATTCGGGATTGGCCTTGAAGCCGTCGAAGAAATGCTCGCAGTCGACCATCGCTTCCTTGGCCGAAGCGACCGCCGTCTCGACCGAGGTCCTGATCGATTCCAGGTTCTCCTCGTTGGTGCAGCCGAGCGCGACACGCACGTGATAGTCCCAGCTCTTGGCGACGAAGCAGATGGCGTCGGACTTCGACTGCACGAGTGAAGCCAGCCCCGGATCGTTGGAAGCCGACACCCCTGCCCGCTTGGTCATGCCGAAGGCGACGAATTTCGCGCTTTCCGTCCGCTTCTTCTGGAAGAAAGCGGTGTCGGTCGGGTTGGCGCCGGGGTAGCCGCCCTCGACATAGTCGATGCCGAACTCGTCCAGCAGTTTTGCGATCGCGATCTTGTCCTCGACGGAAAAATCGATGCCCGGCGTCTGCTGGCCGTCGCGAAGGGTGGTGTCGAAGAGGTAGAGGCGTTGTTTTTTCATAATGGCAAGGCGCTTGAGCACCCCCCTCTGGCCTGCCGGCCATCTCCCCCGCAAGGTGGGAGATCGGCAGCATTGCCGACGGCGCTCTTCCTGCAGCGTCGACGATTGGCGAAAGCGACGGCGACATCCAATCTCCCCCCTTGCGGGGGAGATGTCCGGCAGGACAGAGGGGGGTGTGAAGGAACGCCGTACATCGACTATTTCTTCCCCGCAAACCGGTCCGTCGCGCGGATCAGCCGGTCGAGAATCCCGGGCTCCGAATAGGCATGGCCGGCGCCCTCGATGAGATGGAAATCCGCCTTCGGCCAGGCCTTGTGCAGCGCCCAGGCATAACGCGCCGGGCACGGCATGTCATAGCGGCCGTGGACGATGGTACCGGGGATGTCCTTCAGCTTCCAGGCGTCGCGCAGCAGCTGCCCCTCCTCCAGCCAGCCGGCATGGACGAAATAATGGTTCTCGATGCGGGCAAACGCCACCGCGTAGTCGTCCTGGCCGAACGGCGTGCTGGTCTCGGGCTCCGGCAGCAGCGTGATCGTCTCGCCTTCCCAGAGGCTCCAGGCAAGGGCCGCCTCGACCTGGGCCTTGCGGTCGGACCCGACCAGCCGCTTGCGGTACGCGGCCATCATATCGCCGCGCTCGGCTTGCGGGATCGGCGCCAGGAAGCGCTCCCATTTGTCGGGGAACATCTCCGAGACGCCGAACTGGTAGTACCATTCGAGCTCGGCGCGGGTGAGCGTGTAGATGCCGCGCACGACCAGCTCGCTGACGCGCTCCGGATGCGTCTCGGAATAGGCGAGCGCCAATGTCGAGCCCCAGGAGCCGCCGAACACCAGCCATTTGTCGAAGCCCGCCATCTCGCGCAGGCGTTCGATGTCGGCGACGAGATGCCAGGTGGTGTTGGCCTCGAGCGAGGCGTTTGGCGTCGACTTCCCGCAGCCGCGCTGGTCGAACAGGATGACGTCGTAGAGCTTTGGGTCGAACAGCCGCCTGTGCTTGGGCGAGATGGCGCCGCCCGGGCCGCCATGCAGGAACACCGCGGGCTTGGCGCCCTTGGTGCCGCAGCGTTCCCAGTAGACAGTGTGGCCGTCGCCGACATCGAGCATGCCGCTCTCGAACGGCTCGATCTCGGGATAGTGCGTGCGCAAGGAACCGCTGTGGATCGTCATAGTTTCAAGCCCTGCTGTGGCCAGTTGGCCGTCTCGTGATCGGGATGCTGGAAGGAGATGATCTGCTCCTGCCGTCGATAATAGTCGGGGTCATCGTGGACCGGCGCCTCGAAGATCTTTTCCACCCAGGGCAGCCGCACCGCGTAATTGACCTGGATCTGCGGCGCCAGGTCCGAGCGGTCGTCGAAGGCGCCGATGGCGATCTCAAGCGCGCCGGGCTGGCGGTAGGTCAGCGGCGTGCCGCAGCGGCGGCAGAAGCCACGGTCGATGTTGACCGAGGACTGGAAATAGCTCGGCTCCTCATGGGTCCATTCGACGCCGTCCTTCGGCACCGTCACCAGCGCACCGAAGAAATTGCCGAACTGTTTCTGGCACATGCGGCAGTGGCAGATAGACGGGCGGCCAAGCTTGCCCTTGATGCGGAAGCGCACGGCGCCGCACTGGCAGCCGCCCGTTCGAACTTGATCGGTCATGGTTTTTCCTCCGGCGGCCATTGGTCAGTGTCGTGATCGGGATGCTGATAGGAGACGAGCTCGGCGAGATAAGGCGCGGACGAGACATCGCCCATCGTTTCCTCGGATGGCAGTTTCGAGATGGCGTCGACATAGGGAAGCTTCGCCTCGACGCCCCACTGGATGGTGGGCGCGATGCCGGCCGGATCGTCGAAGGCGGCAATCGCCAGCGCGATGCCGTCCGGCGCCTCGAAGGTCAGCGGCGTGCCGCATTCGGCGCAGAAGCCGCGCCAAGCCGCGCTGGAGGAGCGGAAGCGCTTCGGCTCGCCGCGCGTCCAGTCGAGCCTGGCGCCGCGCACAGAGACCAGCGGCAGGTAGAAATTGCCGCTCGCCTTCTGGCACATGCGGCAGTGGCAGACCGATGCGTCGCCAAGCGCGCCCTCGACGCGGAAGCGCACCGCGCCGCACTGGCAACCACCCGTATAGACCGGCCGGTTGTCGAGGCTCATGACTTGCTCCAATTCATGGGCCGGTTCCTCGGCCGATTGAGGGACTCACTCCGGATCATGGCAGACCGCCTCGACATTGTTGCCGTCAGGATCGAAGACGAAGGCGCCGTAATAGTTCGGGTGATAATGCGGGCGCAGGCCCGGTCCGCCATTGTCCTTGCCGCCGGCGGCCAAGGCCGCTGCATGGAAGGCGTCGACCTCGGCGCGGCTGCGCGCGGTGAACGCCACATGCTGGCGGTCCCTCGGCTTCTCCTTGCCAGCGCTTACCCAGAACACCGGCCGGTCGCGGCCATAGCCGCCGACCTTGGCGCCGCCGGTATATTCCTGCGGCACCATGTACAGCAGCGAAGCGCCCAGCGGCGCCATCGCCTTGTCGTAGAAGGCCTTGGATTTTTCGAAATCGGAAACGCTGATGCCGAGATGGTCGATCATGGAACTGCCTCCCTTGCTGGTTCCGGCACGTCGGCGCAGGCCTCACCGGCTGCAACCACGATGTGCTGGCAGACATTGTCGATATCGCGGATCACGTCGTCGTTCCAGAAGCGCAGGATGGTCCAGCCGAGGGCTTCGAGTTTGGCGGTTCGCGCAGCGTCGGATGCCGAGGCTTCGGCACGAGCGTGTTGAGAGCCGTCAATTTCGACGATCAGTTTTTTGGTCGGACAAGCAAAGTCGACGATAAAACTTGCAATGGGCATTTGGCGTCGAAATGACAGACCCATAAGCCGGTGAGCCCTGATCTCGTTCCAGAGCTTCAATTCGGCATCTGTCATTTGCTTGCGCATCTTGCGCGCGTTGCCACGGTTGTTGGCGGACACTGGATAATGCGTCATCGCGAGGCGCCCCCCTCTGCCCTGCCGGGCATCTCCCCCTCAAGGGGGGAGATCAGCAGCGTCGATGATGGCGCCCAACCTTCAACGTCGGCGATTGGCGAAGGCCGATATGACAGCCAATCTCCCCCCTTGAGGGCAGGGCTATCGCATATGAGTAAAGAGCTCATAGAAGAAGTCTTTGCTCCAGTTTGCCCTTCGCATTTTGCTGGCGATAGGTTTGTCGAGGGGATG
>NZ_LPWA01000170.1 GCF_001510895.1 Mesorhizobium loti
GCCGACGCCTTGCAAAGCGAAGAGAAAGCTGGACGCCTTGCAAAGCGAAGAGAAAGCTGGCGCTTCATGCGCGGCGACCCCCTCTGTCGCCTTCGGCGACGATCTGCCCCTCAAGGGGGGAGATTATCGGCGCCTCGTCCACGGCGTTCTTCCTGCACGTTGGCGATTGGCTCCCCACAAGGAGGGGCCCCGCAAATCACGCCTTCTTCAAAAACTCCGTCTTCAGCACCAGGCCCTTCACCTGCTTGGTGTTGCATTCGATCTCGCCGGGATTACCGTTGAGGCGGATGTTCTTCACCAGCGTGCCGCGCTTGATCGTCTCGGACGTGCCCTTGACCTTGAGGTCCTTGATCAGGGTCACGGAGTCGCCGTCATTGAGCGGCGTGCCGTTGCTGTCTCTTACGGGGTCGTCTGTCATGGTGACTCCTTCATCGGGCGGATCTTTCATTGGTTGGATGGCCTGCTCCCGCCTATCGCGCCGGCGCCGGCCCGGTCAAGCCGCCGAGCGCTCCCTCGGTCTTTGGTTATATTAGACTCTGCTTGTATTGATGGCGCCCGAGGCGCAGTATCGCGGTGGCGCAGGGCGTGCAAATCCAGCCGGGGTCGTCCTTGATCGGTGCGGTGGATGTCAATACGGGCAGCCGTCGTGACACGCGGCTGGGCATCCTGCTTGTTCTCAGCGCCGCGCTGGCGTGGAGCACCATGGGCCTCTTCGTGCGAATGGTGCCTGACGTCGACATATGGAATGTCGTTTTTTGGCGCTGCATTTTCGGCGGGCCGTCGATCGTCGCTCTCGCCATGATCGAACGCAGGCGCTGGTCGTTCGACTGGCGGCGAACCATGGCGCCGGCCGGCATCGCGACGACTGCGCTCATCGCCACCGGCCTTTTTGCCTCCATTTATTCCATGCAGAACACCACCATCGCGAATGGCGGCGTCATCTACTCCACTGTCCCTTTCATAGCGGCCATTCTTGCCTGGGTGTGGTTCCGGGAGCGGCCCGGTGCCAGTACGATTTTTTGTGCTTTCGCCGCCATTGTGGGTGTCGTCGTGACCGTGAGCGGTACGATTGCCGCGGGCGGCGGGCATCTGAAAGGCGACCTTGCGATGGTCTACGTGGCCTTCGCGATCGCGATGATGACCGTCATCATGCGCCGCTATCGCGACACGCCGATGCTGGAATCCGTGGCTATCGCCTGCTTCGTCGCGGCCATCTCTGCGTCCTTTTTCGCTGATCCATTCAATGTCCGCATCGGCGAGGTGGCGCTGCTCGGTCTTTTTGGCATCGTCACGCAGGGCGTTGCCCTCGGCGTCTACGCGATGGGCGCGCGGCGCCTGCCCGCCGCCCAGGCCACTCTGCTGAGCTCTGCCGAAATGCCGATGGCTCCGCTCTGGGTCTGGTTGTTTTTCAATGAGATGCCTGCGACGGAAACCTTCGTGGGCGGCGCATTGGTCCTGGTGGCGATCTTGGGGAACATTGCCGCGGAGCTGCGGGCCAGTCCAACTGCAGAGACCGCTTAAGCGAGACACATCACTCCTTGATCATCACCTCCGCCTCGATCTCGACGGGGAGATCGAAGGGCAGGGCGGCGACGCCGATTGCCGTGCGGGCGTGGCGGCCGACCTCGGGTCCGAAGATTTCCAGGATAAGGTCGGAAAAGCCGTTCATCACCGCCGGCGTCTGGGTGAAGCGCGATGCCGAATTGACCATGCCGTGCACGCGGCACCAGCCGGTGATCCGGTCGAGGCTGCCGAGCTCGCGCTGCAGGCTGCCCAACATCGAGAGCCCCACCTTGCGGGCCGAGGCCCGCGCCTCTTCCAGCGACACGCTGTCGCCGACGGCGCCGAACGGGCCGGCGAGCGAGCCGTCCGGCTCCTGCGGCCCGTGACCGGAGATGTAGGCGCGGTCGCCGCGCACATTCACCCATGGAAAGGGCAGCACCATACCCGGCGGCAGTTTCAGCGGCGGCGGCAAGACGATGCCGAGCGCGGCAAGCTTCTCTTCGGCACCCGGCATGGCAAGGCCTCCCTCAAAGCACCGTCGCGTGGCGCTGTTCCGGCGCCGTGGCCGCGACGGCGTCGAGCTTTCCGATTTGCTGTTCTTTCGTCAAGCAGGTCGAGAATGGCGGGCCGGGCATGGCCCGCGCGGACCGCGTCGTTTCGCGGTCGCGCGGGCGGGCGCCTGCCCCCGCGGCGGCGCCAAGCCTCCCAAACCCTCGGGTTGGCCGGGTGGCTCTGGCGGTTCGGCCCTTCTGCTTGGCCGATCTAGTTTTTCCTCGCCTGTCACGGACCGGGGCCGTCGCGCGACGCCCCGGTGCCGCGCTAGAAATGCAGATCCAGTGCCGACGGATAGGCCTGGCCGGGGTCGACCGCATTCGCTGTCGGCCCGGCCGAAGGCACGATGCCGCCGGTGGCTGATTGATCAAGCGGCGGCCGGGTCTTCTCGGTGCTGGTCTTTGTCTCGGTTGCCGGAATTTTCGTTTTGGCTTCAGCGGCTTGCGACAGTGCAAGCACCAGGCTAAGCGCGAATAGAACGACTTTCATGACAGCTCCCCTGCGCCCACCCCGTGGCGACCCTAGCGCCGGTCGCCCGGCTGCAAAGGCCGCGCACGCGGAAGGCCGTGGAATTCTCTGGAATTCTTGGAATATTAGACGGTGGAAAATCGGCGTGACCGGGAATAGAGACTGAATGCAGGCGTGCTAAAGCAGATAGTTGGACAGCTCGACGATTCCTGCCGAAGGCGGATTGCTCCGGCGGCACAAGCATTGAGGGACGTGTGGCATGGCGCAGCATATCGCGCAAAAACTAAGGCTGACGTCGGCCTTGCTGGGGACGGTCACCCGCAAGGATCTGGCGGCGGCGTTCCGCGCCGTCAACCCGAAGACGGCGTTCGATCTCGGCCGCGCCGACAAATGGCTGCAGGGCCGCGCCCGGCCGCGCCAGATGAGCGTCTATGACGACTGGGCAAGGCTGCTCGAGTTGGAGCAGCCCGGCGCCTGGATCGCCGAGAGCGACCTGGCGAGCTTCACCGCCACGATAGCGGCCCGCCACGGCATCGACATCGCCGAGCTGGAGCGCCGCGCCGGCATGCAGTTCGAGGCCTCCGCGCATGACGAGCGCGGCCTCGGCTCCGGGCTTGCCGGAATCTATGCCTGCTATTCGCGCGCCTGGTCGCCCTATTATCGCGGCCAACTGATCAAGGGCCGCCTGGCGATCGAGGCCGGACCCGGCGCGCATGGGCTCACCGCCACCTACCGCGAGACGTTGCCGACCGGCCAGTTGCAGCTCGGCGGTCCGGTCAACCCGGCGAAGCGCGGCCTCTACGTGCATCTGAAGGAGGTCGGCGGCGACGCCCAGTTCTTCCTCTGCCTGTTCCCGCATACACAGCCGGTCAGCGTGCTCGGCGGCTATATGTGCGGCGCCGCCATCATCGGGCCGGAGGCGCAGCCATCGATCACGAGGATCCTTCTGGTGCGCCTGCGCGATGCAGCATTCGGCGCCGAAACATGGGGCGGGTATCTGCCGGCCGACGGCTCGATCACCGTCGACCTGGCGGACCTCGGCATCGCCATGGAGCATCCGAAAACGGTCGACCGGCAGCTCGAGCAATTCCTCGGCGCCGACAGCGGCGGCGGCGCCAACCAGATCCCGCCGGCCGATTTCCGCGCCATCCTCGACGTGTTCGACCGACACTGGCTGCAGGGGGCGGGCTGAACAGTCCGCATTGAACCGCGCGCACAGCACTGGGACGCGAACTTGACAGGGCCGCCGCATCGCGCTCACCTGCGCCGGTCGTTGACCTGCGCAAGGACCGGACGATGAAGAAGACCTATGAGAAGCCCAGACTGCAAAAGCGCGGCAAGCTCTCCGCGGCGGCCGCCACCGCGCCGCCTTCCGGTTTCACGTTCTGAGGTCAGCCGGACCACGCCCGGCGACAATGCCGCTGCAATCGGAGAGGGAGCGCTGTCCCGCCAACATATCCGCTTTGCTCGACCTGGATGATGAGAGGGCGTCACTGCGGCCAGGAGCGGGCGGTACACTGCGCAGGTACCCGCCCGTCCGGCGCCGCCGCCAAGCTGCTGAAACCCCGTCCGTCCCCAACAGCAACGGTCATGGCGTGACCAGTCACTGCGGAGTGCCATTGGCCGGACCTGCTGTCAACGCCCCTGCACGAGGCGCTTTTTCGCATTGTGCAGGGCCGAAATCGTTCTCCCGCGATCGCGCCATTGCGGTTGCCGCAACCCCGGAAATGGCGGATTTCCGGGCTTTTCAGCCCTCCCGCGAGGCGGCACGGGCCTATATGCCTATCCGCTTGAATAAGCTCGTTTTTCACCGACCGAGATGTTTTGGGCCGGGTTCTCAATCTGACTTTTTTTGGGTGCATTTCCGCAACGCAACATTCGAGGCGGAAGAGACGCCGAAAACCGCCAATCTCCCCCTCCGGGGAGATCAGACGTCGCAGCCGCTTTTCGCCGATTACCGAGGTCGTGCTGCCTCACTGTGAACCGGTTCATAATGTCCTCATGCCGGTATGTTACAATGCGCTGAGCGAATGGAGGATGGTGCGATGGGCGATCGGTTGCTCGAAGTGCTTGCCAGGCGCAAGTCCTGGCTGGACAGGGTAGCGCTGGGGCTGCTCATCTTTCTCGCAACGCTGATCGCCGGTCTAATGGGCGGCGCCAGCGCGCAGGAGGTGGAGACGGTCAGGGTGGCGACCTTCAACGCCTATCCGCTCTCGCCGACCTTCAAATGCGCCACCAACCCGAACTTCGCCGGCTGCCTGGCGCGGGTCCGCGGCCAGGCCGAGCCGGTGCGGGCAGGGCCGTGATGATCAGGCCTGGCCTTCGAGACCAAACTCCGCTGGGTCTCTTTCCAGCTTGGCGATGGCGCGCGCCAGCGCCGGCTCGATAATGTCGCGAGCGCGCTTGTCGATCTCGGACAGGCTCCTGCGGATGGCGTCCTTCCAGGCGGGGCCGCGCTCATAGGCCTCCATGAATGCTTCGGCGAGGTCTTCCGATTGCCGCTGTTCGATCATGGCTTGCATGATGGCGGCGGCCTGGGCCTTGTCCTTGCGGCTCTTGGCCGTGCCGTCATTGTCCGTCCGACGGCGGCTGGCGACGATAAGCTTGTGGGTGGCAAATCGTTCCGGCGAAGGCACGGTCACCGGCACGCCAGCTCCATGAAGCAGAACGGCGCGGATCGGATTGTAGATCAGGAAGTCGAGAAATCGTGGCGGCTGCGCCGAAGCGCCGCCAAGCGCGGGCATGGGAGTAGGATGCCCCTCATACTCGGCCGAACCGGTGTTGGGGGTGAGGAATTCGACCTTGTATCCGGAGCGGGACGAAAATTGCGTGGAGAGACGGCCGTCGGCCGGATGCGGAATCTCGCGGAACGTCGGATCGACGCTCTTCAGCGTATCGAGCACGGGCGGCATCTTGTCGTCGACCGCCACCGAGATCGAGTGGAACTGCGCGAAATCGGCATCGCCCGTCACCATGGACGTGCCGGGCAGGCGAATGCCGAGAACGGCCGGATAGCATTGATAGGCGACGGTGCCGACCAGGACGCCGCGCAGCCGGAAGAATCCGGCTTCCGCCAGCGCCTGGATGATGTCGCCGGTCTTGCCTTCCGGCCGCTGCAGGTGAGCTTCGCGAACGAGCGTCGAGACCAGCTTGCGGCGTTGCCTGATATCGGCTTTCAGATCCTTGAAGTTTTCGACCCGCTTGGTGATTTCGGGATCCTCGATAGGGCCGACATAGGTGCGTGCCTTGCCGCCATGGGCATCCGGCAAGTCGAAGTACCAGTAACGCCGGCCCTTCACTTCAGCGGCGACAAAGCGGCCGCCGACGTTGAACTCGCTGGAGAAGGACGCATCCAGCGACCGTTGCGCGAGTTCGGAATAGAGAGTCTGATAGGGGTGGGGAATCTGTTGCATGTTATTACCGCTTTCGCGAAAACGGTAATAACACGGGTTCGTCACGATTGCTATAATGCGCGTCCGGAACCGCGCCGCCTCAATCCGCCTGTGTGACGCGTCCAGTTATTACCGTTTCTGCGAAGATGGTAATAACTACGCGGCGACGCAAGCGCGCCAGCGGCGGCGAGAAGCAAGTTTCCCGGATCCTTCGCTCCCCTCTGGCCATGCTCAGCCTGTCGCGCAATCTGGGGCTGGTCACCGGCACGGCGGTGATGGGCGCGGTGTTCGCCTTTGCGGTGGGGACGAGGGATATCGGTGGGGCGGCGCCGGAGGCGGTGGCAACCGGCATGAGCGTCACCTTCGCGGTGGCGGCGGGGCTGGTGCTGGTAGCGGTCATGGTTGCGGTGGTCAGCGGTTGGCGAAAGCAGTGGAGCGCTTAATCTCCCCCCTCGAGGGGGAGATGGCCGGCAGGCCAGAGGGGGTCGTCTCACGTAAATCTCCGGCGTCATCTTTCGCTGCCAAAGCGCCGGCGCTTCACGCGCAGCGACCCCCACTGTCGCCTTCGGCGACATCTCCCCCTCAAGGGGGGAGATCAGACCCAAGCCAATGTAACCCATCACACAGTCCCTACGGCCATCTTGCGGTATCCGCCTTTCCCTGCACCGGCAAACGTGACTTCCGCATTTTAGCCGATTTTGATATTGCGGTGCGGTCTTCTCCCGCCGCGAGAAGCTAGGGGGTATATGGCAGTGGAAGGGTGCCCGGCCGCATGATCGACAGTCCGCAAGCCGGGCTGCTGGACCTTTGCGTGCTCGGCGATTTCCAGGTGGCCCGTGGCGGCGAACTCATCGACCTGCCGCCGTCGCGCAAGACGAGGGCCTTGCTCGCCTATCTCGCCGTCACCGGCAAGCCGCACCAGCGCGAGCGGCTCTGCGAGATCTTCTGGGACATTCCCGACGATCCGCGCGGCGCGCTGCGCTGGAGCCTGTCCAAGATCCGCCAGGTGCTGGGCGAGGATGAATCCGCCTTGGTCGCCGACCGCAACAGCGTCTCGCTCAAGCTCCAAACGGATTATGCCCGGCTGCTGCCGCTGGTGAAGAGTGATCTTTCCTTGGCGTCGACGGAGGAGCTCGAGGCGGCCGCCGGTTCGATCCGCGGCGATTTCCTCGCCGATCTCTCGCTCGAGCGCTGCTTCGAATACCAGGCCTGGCGCACGGGTGTCGCCAGCGAGGTCGAGATCGTCGAGCTCGGCATTTTGCGTGAGCTGGTCGAGCGCCTGGCCGGCGAGCCGAGGCGCGCGCTGCCGCTTGCCCGGCGCTTGGCGCGCCTGCTGCCGGAGGATGTCGGCCTGGCGGAAGAGATCGAGGCGCTGGACGAGAAAGTCAGGGCGGCGGCCGCCCAGCCGACGGCACGCTCGCCGCATCCAAGCGCGAATGCCGTGGTCCCGGCGCAATCACCTTCGCCTTCACCCGGAAAAAATCCGACAGCCGGGCAGGACCCCGGCCGCGCCGTCCATTTCTGCCGGGCTCTCGACGGCACGAGGCTTGCTTTTGCCAAGACCGGCAGCGGCCCGGCCATCCTGCGCGCCGCGCACTGGATGTCGCATCTCACCTTCGACTGGGACAGCCCGATCTGGCGGCACTGGATGTCGGAACTGTCGCGCGAGAACCAGTTGGTGCGCTACGACGAGCGCTGCAACGGCCTGTCGCAACGCCACGTGGTCGACGTCTCGTTCGACACCATGGTCTCGGACCTCGAATGCGTGGTCGAGGCGGCCGGACTCGATCGTTTCACCCTTCTTGGCCTCTCGCAGAGCTGCGCGGTCTCGATCGCCTATGCCATACGCCATCCCGAGAAGGTGTCGGGCATGATCCTCTACGGCGGCTATGTCAAAGGCTGGCGGGCGCGCGGCGATGCCGGCGAGATCGCCACGCGCGAGGCGGTGGCGACGCTGATGCGCGAGAGCTGGGGCAAGTCGAATCCGATGTTCCGCCAGGCGTTCTGCTCGATGTTCATCCCCGGTGCCACGCACGAACATTTCGCCTGGATGGACGATCTGATGCTGCGCACCGTGTCGCCGGACGACGCCTGGCGCCTGCAGAGCGCCTTTTCCGTGATCGATGTCAGCGACCTGCTGGAAAAGGTGCGGGTGCCGACCCTGGTGCTGCACGCGCGGGAGGACAACGTGGCGCCGGTGGAGTCGGGGCGCACCATGGCGGCCGGCATTCCCGGCGCGCGCTTCTTCGAACTGGAAAGCCAGAACCACATCCTGCTCGAGGGCGAGCCCGCCTTCGACGAGTTCATCGCCCATGTCCGGGCCTTCGTCGCCGAGACGGCGGGGTCGTAGGGCCGATAGGCGCCCGTCATCGCTTCTGGCCTTCAGCCCCGGCGGCTTGCCCCCATCTGCTGAACTGGCGGACACGGTCGATCGGCGTAGGAGCAGAACAACGCAGCAGTCACCCGCGCGAGGCTTCAAGAGCGTTCCGCACCCACGGCATTCGTAGAAATGAACGCAGGCATCCGTGGGCATCGTCTCTCTTTCGCGATGTCCACACTCGGGACAGGTATGGTCGCTTCGAGCATTAGCATTGCCGCTCCATGCCTCCGGTAAGTATGTATGCTCCAAAGCATGCGGCATCAAACCGACGGGCAATCCGGGCCAGGCGCATTCAGCCCTTGGCCAGCGGCACGGTGAACACCGTCGCGGTGCCGGTTAGGCAGACGTCGCCCGCCTCGTTGCGCACCGATGTCTCCAGTTTCGTGATCGGCTTGTCGGCGCGCACCTCCTTGACCTCGACGCGGCCGGTGATCAATTCGCCGACGCCGACCGCCTTGACGAACTTCCACGAGACTTCGAGGAACACAGAGCCCGGTCCGGGAAGGTCTTCCGCGACCACCGCGTTGAGGATGCCCGAGGTGACGCCGCCCTGCACGATCAGCTTGCCGAACACCGAGGCCTCGGCGAGCCGCTTGTCGCAATGCAGCGGGTTGCGGTCGCCGGTCATGTCGGCGAACGCGTCGATATCCTGCGGTTGCGTGCGCCGCGAGCGCTCGGCGACGGCGCCCACTTGCGGCTGCCCCTTGATGACGCCGATCCAGCCGTCCTTCGTCAAATGCACAGTCATGGTCTTGCTTCCGTTCCGTTGCGATAAAGGTTCGAGGCGCCGGAGGCGCCGCCCGTGGCCTGCGGCCCGTCCTGGTTCGCCGGCGTTCGGTAGGGCGTCGGCCGGCCTGTGCTGGGCGAGGCGCTGCGGATCGGCATCGGCTGTGCGGCGAGCGCCTGCACCTCGGCCTTCATGACGGCGCTGAAGCGGCGATGCCGCTCGCCGATATCGGCGAGCGTCCAGTCGAAGCCGGCAACGGCGTCCGTGGTGTCGAGGATCTGGTTGGCGAAGAGGTCGCGCTCCTGCTGCCAGGCCGCGAAGGCGCGTTCCGAGCCGTCGAGAATCGCCCGCGCCAGGCTCGCGGCATCGCGCAGCGCATCGGAAATGCCGTGCGAGGTGATCGGGTCGCGGAAGAAGCCGGCGTCGCCGACCAGCGCCCAGCCCGGGCCATGGGCCTGGCGGATATAGCCCGGCACGCCGCGGAAGGCTTGTAAGCGGACGTCCTTCGGCGCCCGGTCCGCCTGTTCGGCAAGCGCCGGCGAAAGCGCCCCCAGCACTTCCATGCGGGCGGGGCCGTGGCCGAGGCGGAAGCGCTGGTCGAACAGTTTTGTCGGCACCGAGGCGACGATACAGGCCTGGCCGTCATTGGTGGGAATGAGGGACCCGGCGATGCCGTCGCGGAAATACCAATGGTAGCCGGCGCCTGGCTCGACCGGCGCGTAGCCATAAACATGGGCGGCCGAGACCGTGCCGCTTCTGAGCACCTGCGCGTCGCAGCATTTCGCCACCAGCGAGCCGATGCCGTCGGCGCCGATCACGATGCCGGCGCTCGCCCTGAGTGCCGCGCGGCCGGCGACGCGGATCTCGACGCCGCGCACGCGCCCGCGTGTGTCGGCAAAGAGGTCGCCGACCGCCATGTCGTGCAGGAACTCGGCGCCGGCCTTGCGCGCGGCATCGACGAGAATGCGGTCGAGCACGGTGCGCCGTGGCGCGATCAGGCCGGGCAGGTCCGGTCCGGCGTTGAGTGGAATGGTGATCTCCTCGTCGCCATAGTGGAACGTCGTCGCCTCGATCAGCGGAGTGCCGGCCCTGAGCAGCGGCTCGAGCAGGCCCCAGCGCGAGAGCTGCCGCACGGCGGGCCGCATCAGCGCGTGTGTCGACAGCGTGTCGGAGCCATAGGGTCTGCGGTCGATCGCCAGCACCTTGAGGCCGGCGCGGGCGAGCAGCAGGGCCGTCGAGGCGCCGGCGCAGCGTGCGCCGACGATGATGGCATCGTAATGGGCGCGCTTCGGCACAACTGGGTGAGGGCGGTTTGCGATGGTCGGCATGGTCTGGTCCTCAGGCTGCCTTGCGACCATCGCGGTCGAGATGGCGGGCGATCTCGGCGGCGATCGCCTCGGCGTCGGCGCCGACGCCGCCGATGAAGTGGGAATCGCGCTTGCGCAGGAAGCGGAAACCGAGCGCGTAGAGGCCGGGGACGCCGGTGATGCCGTCGCGGTGCGCCAACTCGCCATCGGGCCCCAGCGCCGACGGCTCGAGCCAAGCGAACGACCTTGCATAGCCGGTCGCCCAGATGACAGTGCCGATCGATGCGTCCGTCAACGATAAGCGTCGCCGATAGGTCGAAGGCACCGCCACCGGGTCGCGCCAGATCGGCCGCGCGGCGCCAGCGAAGCGGTCGATCTCGGCGAGCAGGCGGGCCTGCTTGGCGTCCGCCGCCGCGACGCTGACCGCGAGGTCGTCGGCAAAGGCGATCGCGCCATCGGCGATCCCTTGCACGCGCCCGGTCAGCTCGACGCCGAGCGGCTGCAGCGTGGCGAGGTCGACATCGGTCCTGTCCGGCCGCCCGGCGAGTTGCAGTGAGGGCTGCCGCCGGGCGCTCTCCGCATCGGCGAGGTCGTCGAGGCGCTCGGCCAGATGGCCCATCTCGCGGAGCCACCAGAAGATGTCCCTGGCGCGCCAACGCCTGGGCAGCCGCGTGTGCTTGCCGACCGACAGCACGACGCGCCGGCCGCGCGCGCCAGCTCGTCGACGATCTGCACGCCTGACGCCGAGGCACCGACCACGAGCACGCCGCCGGGCGCCAGTTCGCCGGGACTGCGATAGTGCGAGGCGTGGATGCTCTGCGGCCGCTTCGCGCCGTCGAGCGCGAACGGGATCAGCGGCCGGTCGCAATGGCCGGTCGCCACCACAACCGCCCTGGCCGACCAGTCGCCGGCGCTGGTATCGAGCGCGAAGCCGCCGCCGGCCCGACGGCAGGAGACGACCTCGACGCCGCATTCGATCGGCACCCGCCAATGGCTTGCATAGGTTTCGAGGTCGCGGATGAACACGTCCTTGGTCCTGAAGCCGTCGGGATCCGGACCGGCATAGGGCGAGCCGGGCAGGGTGCTCAGCCAGTTGGGCGTCAACAGCCTGAGCGAGTGCCAGGTCTGCGTGCGCCAGCGCTCGCCGATGTGGCCGCGCTCCAGCACGACATGGTCGATGCCGATGCGGCCAAGGCAATGGCTGAGCGCAAGGCCAGCCTGCCCGCCGCCGATGATGACGACGTCTGCATGTCTCATTGATCTGTTCCGTTGGGTTTCGCGGGACGGTCCGGACCTTTGCCCGGACCGTCTTTCAGCCCGTTTCGGCGCGACGCTTTTTCAGGTCACTGGATGGTCTTGATCCCGACCGTGACCGGCACGCCCTTGGTCAGCACGTCGAAGACCGCCGAGCGGGCGCGGGCCTGTTCGACGAGCTGGGTGAGCTTCTCGGCCGGCGCGTCGCCTTCGACCTCGAACGACACCTGGATGTTCTGGAAGCCGTTGCGCACCTCGTCGGAGATGCCGAGGATGCCGCGCAGATCGATGTCGCCGTCGACCGAGCACTTGACCTTGGTTAGCTTGATGCCGCGCGCCGCGGCGATGTTGGCGACGCCCGCCATCAGGCAGCTCGCCAGCCCATGCAGCAGCCATTCGACCGGGGTCGGCGCATTGTCGGCGCCGCACAGAATGGCCGGATGGTCGCTGTCGGCATAATAGGGCTTCTCGTGCTTCTGCTCCTGGCCGGCGCCGAAGAAGCCATGCATGACGCTCTTGCTGTGCGTGCCCTCGATCCATTCGTTGTGTGCGCGAAACTGGAACTTCGCCAGCTCCGGCTGGCCCGCCACGAAATTGATCGTCGCCATGAGGTTCGGCGTGTCGACGCCGTTGAGCGGAAGTCTTGCAGGCTTGGTGTTGGCCGGCTTGGTGTTGGGTTGCATTTTCTCTACTCCCAAGGTTGTTTTGCGGCTTGGTTGCCGTGACGGCCTTCTTTTTGGCGGTCGAGCGTTTGAACGGGAGTGGGTGCGAGCGTGGAATTTTTGATGCGCCCACCGTGGAAATTGCATTGGACGTTTCATTTGGGACGGACATTCGGCGCGGGAATCCCTCGCCGGTAGGTCCATCGGCGGGGGGAAGCCAGATGCGAAAACCCCGGCGAAGCCGGGGCCAGACCGCTGACAAACCCCGTCGATTTTCGGCGGGGTTTTGTTTTGTTGATTGATTGCACTTGGCCAATTGGTGTCGGGAGGAAATGTCAGGAGGCTGC
>NZ_LPWA01000171.1 GCF_001510895.1 Mesorhizobium loti
TCCAAATGTTTGTGGCGACTCACATCGACCACGTTTTCACATTTCGACAGGAGCAGCCGCCATCATCTGGCTCGGTCGAGACCCCAATCACCCCATCTGACTCAGCGGTCCGTGTGTCTCGGCATGCCCCGGTTTGGGGCCTTTGTACAAAGAAGTCGATGCGAGGGTTTCACCTGATTGGGAGTTGAGTATCTTGTCAGCCACCCGGCAAAGCTCGGTTGCAAGTCGATAGTGAAACTTCAGTTTTTTGATATTTATACCAGGAAATGCCGCCTCTACGGCGGTCAATCCATCGGAGTCTGTATATATCTTCTGCCGACTATCCCCGACGAAAAACACGACATCCGCCCATTCTTTTATGAGTTTCAGCTCCTCCTCGTACAAATCCTGACCTTCATCGACAAGAATTGCGTCAAACTTAGGCACTAGCGAGTCGATCGAAAACCCAAGGGCTCCGTTGGCCAGCCTTCTTTTCCATTGCGCCAAGCCTTCACCCTGGGCTCTCTCTGGCAGAGCCACCTTATGCGATCGATACAAGCCTCGTATCCAGCCCTCCAAAGTCATTATCAACGCGGGGGGAAAAATTTCGCGTCTGCCGTCATAGCACCCCGTCTTAACGAACTCTACCAAAGGGCGCGTGAAGGTCAGGACCATAACACTCGGCATATTCTGGCTACGCAAGAATTGGGCTCTCCGAAGCAAGACATTTGTTTTTCCACATCCGGGAGGACCTAGAACCATGTGGTTCTCTCTAAGCGGCAAATCTTCAATCAGAGCGAGCTGTGTGTCATCAAGCTGCTCTTTTCCCGTCCACCACAAACTCATCCTGCCCGTTCCCGCGTAAGCTTGTTGGCCATATCGATGAATAGCTGAATTACATCCTGCTCAAGCCTCGACTCTATTCCTTCAGAGTCGGGGCAGTCCGCCAAGGCCGCCTGCTTTTCCAGCCTGTCATTGCCCTCCAGCATCTGAAGAAGGACCCGGAGCCCTATCGTAGTGGGCGGATGCAGAAGTTGCACCTCGACTCGCAGGGAGAAAGATGCGGCTTGCAATCCGTCACTTAACGGACGATCCCAGCGAAGAACGACCGTCTTTTGCAACTCGCCAACGTCTTCGATGCTGTGCGTCGCCTGAATTTCCATGCCCAGCAGCCGGGACGCGAGTTGCGCCTCCAAATCTAAAACTATGGTCGACAGGCGACTCCGCAAAGTAGATTTCGGCGTTTCTCTCGTCTTGTGAATCGAACTGTTCGACCCCAACAGCTGAAGTGCAATAGTATTGAGAGACCTAGACTCTATCCGGAAGTCATCCAACGTTAGTTGTGACCGCCGGCGCCAATCCTTATCTAGCGCGCGACGTGCCAAAAGTATTAAATCTGGATCTACGTCCAGCGCGTTCACAGGCGGATCTTGCGTGGCAACCAGCCAAGCGAACCGGTATTTATTTTCGCTTGAAGACTGATATTCTTGATGGAACATCTGCTCCTGCATGATTAAATCATGAAGAACACCTCCGAGTTGGTATACGTCTAGCGCATGCCAGAGGTCTGCTCCTGGAGGCTCCAACCTAAATAGATATTCTGGTGGTGAGTACCTAGATGTAGCTACCACCGGCAACTGATCATCATGGTCTGTTCCCAAGCCAATAGGATCATATATGTCACGAAGAACTGATAGGTCTAGCAGAGTAGCGATTTTAAAATCATCTGAAATAAATATATTAGCTGTTTTTATGTCTCGGTGAACGAGCTCCCTCGATCGTAAGTAAGTGCAGGCGGTAGCAACTTGAGATACAATATCCCTTATCGCTGATCTTGGCACCGCCCGAAGCTTGGTTGCTAGCTCGTGACCCGGCGCGCGATTCATTAACAGAAAATACCTGCCTTGGAACTTTCCGCCACTATAAGTTTGAATTAGATATGGGCAATCGTGCTCGCCGAGAGATAACTGCTCATTAATGCGGTTCTCTGTCTCTCGCTCTCGTTTCCCGCTCGAAAAATCCGCGTTTATTAGCTTAAAGGCCAAATCTCCTTTGGGAGATTTTAAGAAGAACGTAGTTGCCGTCCCCCCTGTGCCAGCATGCCCAGCTACCGACCAGCCACCACCCTTCGATCTGCACCATGCTTCTGCAATTTCTATTTCCCCCGCCAGTTCGTCCACAATAACCTCCCAGCCCCATAACATTGAAGGTATATCTGGCGAGAATGTCAACGAGAACACGATAGCGAGCTGCTGAAGCGTCTATAATATGTCGTGGGAGAATTCGGCCTTGGCTTGGCTAACCGCATTTCGACTGCGAACTTTCGGCCGACCACCATTCGTCAGAAGTCTATCAACGAATGCACGTACGAGTTTGCATGAATAGGCCAGAGCCGCTCTGGCTGCCTGTGGCAGCTCCCACCTGGACTTGCGCTCGCATCGACCCACCGAGTCGATGCGTCCGGCCGAAGGCCGGACCGCTTAGTCACCCATCTTCAGAGCCTGAATAAACGCCTCCTGCGGGATATCCACCTTGCCGAACTGCCGCATCCGCTTCTTGCCCTCTTTCTGCTTGTCGAGCAGCTTGCGCTTGCGGGTCACGTCGCCGCCATAGCATTTGGCGGTGACGTCCTTCCTGAGCGCCGAGACGGTCTCGCGGGCGATGATGCGGCCGCCTATCGCGGCCTGGATCGGGATCTTGAACAGATGCTGCGGGATCAGCTCCTTCAGCTTCTCGCACATGGCGCGGCCGCGCTTCTCCGCCGCTGACCGATGCACCAGCATGGATAGAGCGTCGACCGGCTCGTCATTGACCAGGATCGACATCTTGACCAGGTCGCCCTCGCGATAGTTGGTCAGGTGATAGTCGAAGGAGGCATAGCCCTTGGAGATCGACTTCAGGCGATCGTAGAAATCGAAGACCACCTCGTTGAGCGGCAGGTCGTAGGTGAGCATGGCGCGCTTGCCGACATAGGAGAGATCGGCCTGGATGCCGCGCCTGTCCTGGCAGAGCTTCAGGATGCCGCCGAGATAGTCGTCGGGGGTCAGGATCGTGGCGCGGATCCACGGTTCCTCGATCGAGTCGATCTTGACCACGTCGGGCATGTCGGCCGGGTTGTGCAATTCCTTCGTCGTGCCGTCGATGAGGTTCATGCGGTAGACGACGGAAGGCGCGGTGGCGATGAGGTCGAGGTTGAACTCGCGCTCCAGCCGCTCCTGGATGATCTCCAGATGCAAGAGCCCGAGGAAGCCGCAGCGGAAGCCGAAGCCGAGCGCGGCGGACGTCTCCATCTCGTAGGAGAACGACGCGTCGTTGAGGCGCAGCTTGCCGACGGCGGCGCGCAGATCCTCGAAATCGGCGGCGTCGACCGGGAACAGGCCGCAGAACACCACCGGCTGCGCCGGCTTGAAGCCGGGCAGCGCCTTTTGCGTCGGGCGGCGGTCCTCGGTGATGGTGTCGCCAACGCGGGTGTCGGCCACTTCCTTGATCGAGCCGGTGAAGAAGCCGAACTCGCCCGGGCCGAGCTCGTCGACATTGACGCGGGCCGGCTTGAACACGCCGGTGCGCTCGACGAGATATTTCGCGCCGGTGCCCATCATGCGGATGGTCTGGCCCTTCTTCATCACGCCGTCGATGATGCGCACCAGCACGATGACGCCGAGATAGGCGTCGTACCAGCTGTCGACCAGCATGGCCTTCAAGGGTGCTGCGATGTCGCCCTCGCGCGGCGGCGGCAGCTGGTGGACGATCGCCTCCAGCACGTCCGGCACGCCAAGGCCGGTCTTGGCCGAGATCAGCACGGCGTTGGAAGCGTCGAGGCCGATCACCTCCTCGACCTGCTCGCGGATGCGCTCGGGCTCGGCGGCAGGCAGGTCGACCTTGTTCAGCACCACGACGATCTCGTGGTTGTTGTCGATGGCCTGGTAGACATTGGCCAATGTCTGCGCCTCGACGCCCTGGCTGGCGTCGACCACCAAGAGCGAGCCCTCGCAGGCGGCGAGCGAGCGCGACACTTCGTAGGCGAAGTCGACATGGCCGGGGGTGTCGATGAGGTTCAGCACATAATCCTCGCCGTTCCTGGCGCGGTAGTTGAGCCTCACCGTCTGGGCCTTGATGGTGATGCCGCGCTCGCGCTCGATGTCCATCGAATCCAGCACCTGCTCCTTCATGTCGCGCTCCTCCAGCGCGCCGGTGAGCTGGATCAGCCGGTCGGCAAGCGTGGATTTGCCATGGTCGATATGGGCGACGATGGAGAAATTGCGGATGTGGTCGAGCGGGGTCGTCATGCGGCGCGCTTTAGCAGGGGCGGGTTTAAGGGGCAAGCGGGGCAGGGACTTCGGACACGGCGCAGGAGCTGCCGATCTCCCCCGCAAGGGGGGAGATTGGCTGTACCTGGCGCCCGCCCAAGACATTCAAATCCGCTTAAACTTTCATGCACCCCTTTGGGGCATAGTTCTACCCTTGGGTGGTGGGCAGGTTGCGCTGCCGGTGCTGTTGGGGGTCAAGGAATGTTTTCGTCCGCAAGGAATTTCGTCCGCTCGGAAAGCGGCTCGATGATGCCGCTCATGGTCTTGCTGACGATCCCGCTGCTGCTCGCGGTCGGCTTTTCCGTCGACTACACCTCGGCGACGACCACCAGGAGCAATATGCAGAACGCGCTGGACGCCGCGGTCATCTCGATCACGACGATGCCGACGACGACCTCCAAGGCCGATCGCCAGGTGGCGCTGCAGCAGGCCTATGTCGCCAATAGCGGACAGGGCACCGCAGCGCTCACCAGCGTCGACGTCGCCGCCGACGGCACGGCGAGCTTCAGAGCCACGGCAAGCTATCCGATGCCGACCAATTTCATGTCGATCGCCAGGATCAACACGGTCAATGTCGGCGTCGGCTCCTCGGTGCGCAAGACGCCGGCGCTGACCCAGGCCGATTTCAGGGTGACGAAAGTGTCGGGCTACTGGAACAAGACGATGACGCTTTACGGCACCCAGTTCGGAAGCACGACGGCCAAGCCGCTGATGACGATCAGCTACAAATACAACGGCTATGGCGACCCGAAGGGCTATGGCACGACCACGGTGACCACCATCAACGGATCGACCACCACGGTGGTCCAGAAACAGGTCTGCACGACCTCGACCGTCGCCAATTTCAACAACCTGCCGAGCGGCGCGATCACCCAGACCGGCAACGGCAAGAAATATGTGACGACCTGCGCCGACACCTTCTACCCGGCAAACGGCTCCGGCGCGGTGATCGACGTCAGCCAGATGGACCAGCTCTATCTGCAGATGGACGTGCCTTCGGGCAACCCGAAGACGCTGAAGTCGAACGATCCCAGCACCTCTAACCGGCTCTATATCGGCCCGAGCCAGACAAACATGCCCGAGGTGGCGACCGGGCAGAAGGTCGACATCTTCACCGCCGTGCCCTGCGGCCAGACCGGCTACCAGGCCTGGGAAGACGGCGGGTCGGCCGTGCCGACAGCGGCGTCGGTGGGCACTTCCCAAGCCGACTTCTTCTACACCGTGACCGGCAAGTGCGCCTTCAACCAGCGGCCGTCGGAGACCGTGCTGACGCAGTGACAGCCGATCTCCCCCCTTGTGGGGGAGATGGCCGGCAGGCCAGAGGGGGCGCTGTCCCGCCGGCCTTGGGAAATGGAAAGCCCCGACGCACCTTCGGAATCATCAAGCAAGACTTGTAGAACTGACTAAAGGTTGGCGCTCTACGGCGCCCCCCTCTGTCCTGCCGGACATCTCCCCCACTTGGGGGGAGATCAGATGTCGCGAGCGCTTTCGCCAATCTCCGGCACTGAGGGCCTCCCAATCACAAACCGGTGAAGCTGTAACGAAGTCTTCCGCGGCGGCGAAAATGGAAGCATCGCCGCAACGGAGACTGCTTCTCATGACCGGATCAAAGACAAGACTAGGCAAGGTTTTACTCGCCGGCGCGGCGCTTGCCGCCACTCTCGGCGCCGCCTCCGCACAGCCGCTCACCGTGGTCGAGCTGTTCACCAGCCAGGGCTGCTCGTCCTGCCCGCCGGCCAATGCCAATCTGATCAAGGTCAAGGACCGGCCGGGCGTTTTGGCGCTGTCCTTCAACGTCACCTATTGGGACTATCTCGGCTGGAAGGATACGTTCGGCCGCCAGGAATTCACCCAACGCCAGGTCAATTACGAGCCGCCGCTCGGCCATGACGGGCCATTCACGCCGCAGGTGGTGGTGAACGGCAGCGCCGACGCCGTCGGCGCCAAGCCCGGCGAGATCGAGCGGCTGATTTCGGCAAGCCCGCGCGCGATGGGCCGGCGCTTTCGCTCGGGCAAGGCAAGGTGAGCATCGGCGCCGGCACGGCGCCGGGCGGGGCGGCCGATGTCTGGCTGGTGCGCTACACGAAGGGCGTCGTCGAGGTGCCGGTGGCGCGCGGCGAGAACACCGGGCGCACGCTGCCGCATGCCAATGTCGTGCATTCTCTGCAGAGGCTCGGCCGCTGGAACGGCAAGGCGGCGACGCTGCCGCTGCCCGCGGCCGGAGGCGGCCTTAGCACCGCGGTGCTGGTGCAGGCGCCGGGGGGCGGGCCGATCCTGGCCGCGGCCGCAGACTGATTTTCTTTCTCTTCGCGCGGGGCCGCCAGCAGCGGCAGCGCATCACCTGGCCCGCTTCCGCGCGCCACAACCCAAGGAGACCATTATGACCAAATTCCTGACGGCGCTCGCGCTTGCGCTCGCAACCACGGCTTTCGCCGCCGGCGCCCGCGCCGACGACGCGACCAATGCCATGAAGCCCGCCAATGCGATGGCGACCGACGCCATGAAGCCGGCGACGGATGCGATGAAACCCGCAACGGACGCCATGAAACCGGCCGATACGATGAAGCCCGATGCGATGGCGACACAAGCGATGAAGCCGGCCACCGACGCCATGAAGCCTGCGGACGCGATGAAGCCGGCCGACGCGATGGCTCCGGCGCAGTAAGTCCTGCGGTTCCGGCCTCGGCGAACAATGGCAAAGGGCGCCGGCGCCACAAGCCGCCGCACGGCAAAGTGAGAACCCCGCGGCGATTTCCGTCGTATATATTGGAACAACAACAAGGAGGTCAGACATGACCGGGATCGAGAAGAAAACCGAACGGCGCTCGCCATTGCTCGCCCCGCTCGCGGCGTTGGTGCTGACGGCGGCGGCCGCTGCCTTCTGGCAAACGCCGGCACGTTCGGCCGAGGACGCGGTGGTGATCCCGCCGCCGGCCGTGGATGAGAAAGCGGCCGGCGACACGGAAAAGGCCGTCTTCGCCGGCGGCTGCTTCTGGGGCGTGCAGGGCGTGTTCCAGCACGTCAAGGGCGTCAGCAAGGCGGTTTCCGGCTACACCGGCGGCAGCGCCGAAAACGCCGTCTACGAGACCGTCGGCACCGGCCGCACCGGGCATGCGGAATCGGTCGAGATCACCTACGATCCGTCGAAGGTCACCTATGGCCAGCTGTTGCAGGTCTATTTCTCGGTCGCGCACAATCCGACGCAGTTGAACTACCAGGGACCGGACTCAGGCACGCAGTACCGCTCGACGATCTTCGCCGAGAACGACGAGCAGAAGAAGCTCGCCGAGAGCTACATCGCCCAGCTTGACAAGGCCAAGGTGTTTTCGAAGCCGATCGTCACGACGCTGGAGACCGGCAAGACCTTCTATCCGGCCGAGGACTACCATCAGGATTTCCTGACGCTGAACCCGACCTACCCCTATATCGTCTACAACGACCTGCCCAAGATCGAGAATTTGAAGGCGCTGTTTCCGCAGCTTTATAGCGAGAAGCCGGTGCTGGTGCTGGCGAGCAGCAAGAGTTGAGCGCCCAATCTCCCCCCTCGAGGGGGAGATGTCGCCGAAGGCGACAGAGGGGGTCGCCGCGCGTGGAGCGCCAACCTCAATTTGTGGCGGGAGGCCGAGCCTGGTCGGACCGACCCCCTCTGGCCTGCCGGCCATCTCCCCCTCGAGGGGGGAGATCACCCTCAATCATACGTCAAGTCCGTCGCCTTACCGCCGAAGACGCGGTAGGCGTAGAAGGAATAGAAGATGATGATCGGCAGCACGACGACAGTGCCGACCAGGATGAAGGCCAGGCTCTCCGGCGCCGAGGCGGCCTGCCAGATCGTCAGCCTGTCGGGCACGACATAAGGGTAGAACGACCAGGCGAGCCCGGCGAAGCCGAGCGCGAAGATGGCGGCCAAAGTCAGGAACGGCCGCAACGCATGCCGGTCGTCGGGGTTCGGCAGATGGAAGGTCTGCCGCCACAGCCACAGGAACAGCAGCGCCGACAGGATGGGCAGCGGCGAGAGATAGAGTATCTCCGGCCACAGGAACCATTTGTCGAAGATGCGCGGGCTGGCGAAGGGCGTGGCCAAGGACACCGCCACCATGCCGAGCGCGGTCAGCACCAGCGTGGTGCGCAGCCAGCGCACGGCCTTCCTCTGCAGGTCGCCCTCTGTCTTGTAGATCAGCCAGGCGGAGCCCATCGCGGCATAGGCCGCCGACAGGCAGAGCGCGACCAGCGCGCCGAAGGCCATGCCGCCGAGGCCGACATCGAGGCCGAGCACATAGACGCCGAGCATATAGCCCTGCGCCAGCGAGGCGGTTGCGGAGCCGACAAAGAAAATGCGGTTCCAGCGGTGTTTCCTGCCGGCCGGCACCTTGGCGCGGAAATCGAAGGCGACGCCGCGCAGGATCAGGCCCACCAAAAGCACGAAGACGGGCAAATAGAGCGCGGTGAGGATGGTGCCATGCGCCATCGGGAAGGCGACCAGCAAAAGCCCGACCGCCAAGACCAGCCAGGTCTCGTTGGCGTCCCAGAAGGGGCCGATCGCGGCGATCATGGTGTCCTGCTCGGAGCTTTCAGCGACGCTGAACAGGATGCCGATGCCGAGGTCGAAACCGTCGAGGATGACGTAGATCAGGATGGCGAGTCCCATCAGGCCGGCGAAGATCAGCGGCAGCGCGGTTGGCCAATCGAAGCTCATGTCACTCGCTCCCTAGTTCTTCGGCGGCCGGCTGCGAAAGGGCTGCGTTCATGACGCCCGGCAGCGGCGAGATATCGCCGTCCTTGGCCGCCTTCAGCGCCAGGTGCACCAGCACGCCGAGATAGGCGATCAAGAGCAGCACATAGAGAATGAGATAGACGGCCAAGGTCAGCGCGACATGGCTGCCGGCGACCGGGCCGACGGCATCCGCCGTTTTCAGGACGCCGGTGACCAGCCAGGGCTGGCGGCCGATCTCGGTGGTGTACCAGCCGGCCAGCGTCGCCAGCCAGCCGGACAGCGCCATCGGCACCATGATGAGGGCCAGCGGCTTCGGCAGGCTGTGACGGCGCTTGAGGAAGAAGGCGGCCGACCAGGAGACAACCAGCATCAATATGCCGGTGCCGACCATGATGCGAAAACCCCAGAACACCGGAAAGACCGGCGGGTGGTTGCCCGGATAATCGTTGAGGCCGGGCACGACGCCGCTCGCGCTATGGCGCAGCACGAGACTGGCGCCATCGGGAACGGCGAGCTCGAATTTATTCTCCTTCGCCGCTTCGTCGGGCAGCGCGAACAGGACGAGCGGCACGTTGGGGCCGGTGTTCCAGTTGGCCTCCATGGCGGCGATTTTCTGCGGCTGGTGCTCGAGCGTGTTCAAGCCGTGCTGGTCGCCGGCAAAGATCTGGATCGGGATCAGGATGGCAGCGGTGAAGACGCCGGTGCGGAGCGCCTTCCACATCGATTCCGAACGGTCGCCGTAAAGATAGCGCAGCGCCGACAGGCCGGCGATCAGGAAGGAGACCGTGAGCCCGGAGGCGAGCAGCATGTGCACCAGCCGGTAAGGCATGGACGGATTGAAGATGACCGCCCACCAGTCGAGCGCATGCGCCTTGCCGTCGCGCATCTCGAAGCCGGCCGGCGTCTGCATCCACGAGTTCAGCGCTATGATCCAGAAGGCGGAGACGGTGGTGCCGCCGGCCACCAGCACGGTCGCCAGCGTGTGGATGCGGTTGGAGACGCGGCGGAAGCCGAACAGCATGATGCCGAGGAAGGCCGCCTCGAGGAAGAACGCGGTGAGCACCTCATAGGCGAGCAGCGGTCCGGCGATGTTGCCGACCGTTTCCATATAGCCCGGCCAGTTGGTGCCGAACTGGAAGGTCATGGTGACGCCCGAAACCACGCCCATGGCGAAGGAGAGCGCGAATATTTTCACCCAGGTGAAGTAAGCGCGCATCCAGGCGGAGTCGCCGGTGGCGTTGTAGCGAAGCTTGAAGAAGAGCAGCACCCAGCCAAGTGCAATGGTGATCGCCGGAAACAGGATATGGAACGAAATATTCGCACCGAACTGAATGCGCGACAGAACGAGCGGGTCCATGCTGGGCTCCGGCTGCAATTTATGCTTGAAGGATAGGCCTCGAGCACGCCCCGGTCAAAGCGGCGCGGCGTCACGCGAGGCGCGTTGTCGCAGCAGTTCGGCAGGAACCGTCACCCGCGCCGGGGGGCCTGACGGAGAACGACTGTCCAGAATTGTCAGGAGCGGCATTGACTTCCCGCACCGGGCACCGACATTCAGCGCAATAAAAATCCAAAGCACCCTTCAGCAGCCGTTTTCAGCCATGCCATCAATCATTTCCATCTCCGGTGTCACCAAGACCTATGCCACCGGCTTCAAGGCGCTGAAGGAAATCAACCTCGATATCGAGCGCGGCGAGATTTTTGCGCTGCTCGGGCCGAACGGCGCCGGCAAGACGACGCTGATCTCGATCGTCTGCGGCATCGTCAACCGCTCCTCGGGCACCGTCAGCGTCGACGGCCACGATATCGGCAAGGACTACCGCGCCGCGCGCAGCCTGATCGGGCTGGTGCCGCAGGAACTCACCATCGATGCCTTCGAGACGGTGTGGGCGACGGTCAACTACAGCCGCGGCCTGTTCGGCAAGGCGCCGAACAAGGAATTCGTCGAGAAGGTGCTGCGCGATCTCTCGCTGTGGGACAAGAAGGACGCCAAGGCGATCACGCTTTCCGGCGGCATGAAGCGCCGGCTGATGATCGCCAAGGCGCTGTCGCACGAGCCGCGCGTTCTGTTCCTCGACGAGCCGACGGCCGGCGTCGATGTCGAGCTGCGCCAGGACATGTGGGCAATGGTGCGGCGGCTGCGCGAGGACGGCGTCACCATCATCCTCACCACGCATTACATCGAGGAAGCCGAGGCGATGGCCGACCGCGTTGGCGTCATCAACCGCGGCGAGATCATCCTGGTCGAAGGCAAGGCCGAGCTGATGCGCAAGCTCGGCCGCAAGCAGATGAGGCTGGAATTGCGCGCGCCGCTCGCTGCCATACCGGACGGCCTGTCGCGCTACGCGCTCGAGCTGTCGAGCGACGGCGGGCAGCTCACCTACACCTATGACAACCAGAGCGACCGGCCGGGCGTCGCCTCGCTGATCCGCGACCTCGAAGCCGCCGGCCTCCAGTTCCGCGATCTCGACACCAAGAACAGCTCGCTGGAAGAGATCTTCGTCAATCTTCTGAGGCAAGAGCCATGAACCTGCGCGCGACCATGAATCTTCGTGCGGTCTGGGCGATCTACCGGGTCGAGATGGCGCGCGCGTTCCGCACGGTGCTGCAGAGCATCATCTCGCCGGTCATCTCGACGTCGCTCTATTTCGTCGTCTTCGGCTCGGCGATCGGCTCGCGCATCACCGAGATCGACGGCATCAGCTACGGCGCCTTCATCGTGCCGGGCCTGATGATGCTGTCGCTTCTGACGCAGTCGATCTCGAACGCGTCCTTCGCCATCTATTTCCCGAAATTCGTCGGCTCGATCTACGAGCTGTTGTCGGCGCCGGTTTCCTATCTGGAGATCATCCTTGCCTATGTCGGCGGCGCGGCAACCAAGTCGATCATGCTCGGGCTGATCATCCTGGGCACCGCGGCGCTGTTCGTGCCGCTGAGAATCGAGCACCCGTTCTGGATGATCGCCTTCCTGGTGCTGACCGCGGTGACCTTCAGTCTGTTCGGCTTCATCATCGGCATCTGGGCCAAGACCTTCGAGCAGCTGCAGCTGGTGCCGCTCCTGATCGTCACGCCGCTGACCTTCCTCGGCGGCAGCTTCTATTCGATCCATATGCTGCCCGGCATCTGGAAGACGATCACGCTGTTCAATCCGGTCGTCTACCTGATCAGCGGGTTCCGCTGGAGCTTTTACGGCAAGGCGGATGTCTCGGTCGGCGTCAGCCTCGGCATGACGCTGGTGTTTTTGGCCGTCTGCATCGCGATCGTGGCCTGGATCTTCAGGACCGGGTATCGGTTGAGGAATTGATCGGTCCGACGACGTCGTCACTGTGGTTCGGAAAAATCCGAAACGCCGCGGGACAGCACCCCCCTCTGCCCTGCCGGGCATCTCCCCCGCAAGGGGGGAGATCGGACGTCGCTCCCGCTTTCGCCAATTGCCGACGTCGGATGATGGGCGCCGCCGATGAGGCTGCCGATCTCCCCCCTTGCGGGGGAGATGGCCGGCAGGGCCAGAGGGGGGTGTGAAGGATCGCGGGCGCCTGGCGATCTTCTTTTAATCGCC
>NZ_LPWA01000172.1 GCF_001510895.1 Mesorhizobium loti
CATCTACTACGCGAAGCGCGTCATTGGCGACGACTATTTTATGGACCACACGTCCACTGTCCATGTGGTGCGGCCCGACGGGACCCATGCCTCGACGTTTCTTTCGACGGCAAGCCCATCGGACATCGCAAGGCAAATGCGCAAACTGCTTGGCGGCGAATAGGTGGCGAAGCGATAACTCAATCCGCAGAAGTCCTGCGCCGGCATGGTGCCGATCTGGCCAACGATCGCGACGTGGCGGATCGACGCTTCGCCTGCAACAGCCTTGACGGAAATGCGCCACGAGCTAATTCACCGTTTTCGACGGTGCGCATCAGCGAAAAGCCTGCCTTCGCCTCAGTAAGGATGATTGGCAATGATGGACGGTTCAAGCGGCATGTGGATGATGGGCGGCATGGCTCTCATCTGGGTGCTTGCGGTCGTCGCGCTCGTGCTCGCGATCGCCGCGCTCGTCAAATACCTGCGGGCATGACGGCCAGTGCCCGCGGCCTCTAGGTGAGAGAACGCGAGGCGGAGACGCTCGAGGTCCTCGCCGGCGCGTCCATCGGTCCGCTCAATCCCGCTTGACCTTCCAGCTACTGGAACCCTTACGTGAAGACAAAGGTCGTCCCGGCGGCGTCCTTCCCAATCACGATCCAGGAGAAAAAAATGCATCGACGCGGCTTTCTGGTGGCGGGCCTGGCAACGGCTCTGTCGGGCTCTCGCGCGCTAGCGCAGATGAAGATGGACGGCATGTCGGACATGGAGTCCATGCCGGGCATGGGCGGCCATGCCGGCCATGACATGGGCGCCATGGCGCAAGGCGCGGCGGCGCTGCCCGAGGGCGAGGCGCTGCGCGAACTGCCGCCGCTCGGCAACGAGGCCGCCGCCCGGCCTGTTCAGGGCGAGGCTGACGGCCGGGCCGGCCACGGCGCGCTTTGTCACCGACCGGGATACTGCGATCCTCGCCTATAACGGCATGAGCCCGGGACCGGTGATCGAGGCCTATGAGGGCGACCGCGTCGAAATCACCTTCGCCAACCGGATCGAGGGCGAGCAAAGCACCATCCATTGGCACGGCATGCCGGTGCCCGCGGACCAGGACGGCAATCCGATGGACCCGGTGGCGGTCGGCGCGGACCGCGTCTACGCCTTCGAGCTGCCGGAAGGCAGCGCTGGCTCCTACTGGTACCATCCGCATCCGCACGGCAAGACGGCCGAGCAGGTCTATCGCGGCCTTGCCGGCGCCTTCGTCGTCAAGGCCAAGGACGATCCCGTGCCCGCCCGCCTATGGCGACACGGTGCTTATGTTCACCGACCTTCCGCCTTGCCGACCGACGCTCGATGCCCGACAACAGCATGGCCGACCTGATGAACGGCCGCGTCGGCGACCATGTGCTGGTCAACGGCCAGAAGAACCCGCGGCTGGCGGTGGCGATGGGCGCAAAGCGGCGCCTGCGGCTCTACAACGCGACCAACGCGCGCTTCCTCAGGCTTGCCTTCGCCAACGCCGCGATGACGGTGATCGGCAGCGACGGCGGCCTGCTGGAGAAGCCTGAAGCGACCGACGAGATCCTGATCAGCCCGGCCGAGCGCGTCGAGCTGGTCGTCGCCTTCGACCGGCCGGGCACCGCCAGCCTCACAACGCTCGACTATGACCGCGGCTGGATGGGTCCCGGCCGACCCAAAGATGCGGGACTGACGCTGCTGACGGTCGACGTCTCCGACACGCCGGCGGAAGGAGTGCCGCCGCTGCCCGGGCGGCTGAGGCCGATCGCGCCGCTTGGGGCTGCCACGGTCAGCCGCCGCCTCGTCTTCACCGAGACCATGGCGATGAACGCCACCGGCATGGAGATGGGCTTCCTGATCAACGGCAAGGCCTTCGACATGGAGCGCGTCGATATCGTCGCCAGGGCCGGCGAGACCGAGTTCTGGGAAATCGTCAACCAGGCCGACATGGACCACCCGTTCCATGTCCACGGCACACAGTTCCAGGTGATCGAGCACGAGCGCGACGGCAAGATTTCGAAGCCGCCTTTCCTCGCATGGAAGGATACCGTCAACGTGGCGCGCGGAGAGACGGTGCGGCTCAAGTTGCGCCAGGAGCGGCAGGGGCCGCGCATGTATCACTGCCACATCCTCGAGCATGAGCAGCTCGGCATGATGGGCATTGTCGACGTGCAGGCATGAAGTCCGGCGTCGTGTGTGCGGCGATGCTGGCGCTCGCCGGCTCGCTGGTCGCCGCTCCGTCGCTGGCGGAGGGTCCAAGCAATGCAATCGTTGCGGCGCGCCAGGCCTCGATGAAGGAGATGGCGACCGCCGCCAAGGCGATCGCCGAAATGTTCGACGGCAGGCGCGCCTATGAGCCGGCGGCCTTCAGGGCGGCGGCGGGCACGCTCAGCGCCCGCACCGGCCCTGCCCTGATCGCGGAGTTCCCTGCCGGCACGATGGGCGCGCCGTCAGCTGCCAAATCGGAAATCGACCAGGCCCGGCCGGAGTTCGAGGCGCTCGCCCGCCACATCGGCCGGCTCGCCGATGCGCTCGCCGCCAAAGCAGAGAAGGCGCCGGCCGGGATCACCGCCGACATGCGGATGACCGGTCCGCCAATGGATGGCGGCAGCCTGCTCGGCAAGCGCCCGGGCGCAGCGCAAGCCGATCCCGCCGGCATGCCGGCCGAACATCTCCTGCACCTCATGCTGCAGGATTGCTCGAGCTGCCATTCGAAATTCCGGCAAAAGCAGCAGTGACGCGCACGAGCAGCTCTGCCATCGGCCGGCGCCGTTCTGCACATTTAAATCAGAACGTGCTAATGTTG
This sequence comes from Mesorhizobium loti, assembly GCF_001510895.1. Classification (GTDB taxonomy): domain Bacteria; phylum Pseudomonadota; class Alphaproteobacteria; order Rhizobiales; family Rhizobiaceae; genus Mesorhizobium; species Mesorhizobium loti_A. Next base: position 2,795 of record NZ_LPWA01000172.1, read on the forward strand.
CGAAGCCATGCTTATCCGTGCATGGCAGGTTTAGGGAGGAAGCGATGAAAACGATGAATCGCAGGTCTGCAATCGCTCTCGGCGTGGCGGCCGCGACGATTGCGCCCCTGTTCGCAACGGCAACATTCGCCAAGACCAAGAAGTACGGTCCGAAGGAAGGCAAGGAGATTGCCCCCGGCGTCAGGATGGTGGAGGTCAGCACCGGCAATTCCGACATTCCCGCCTACAAAAGCATCTCCATCGTCGACATCGTGTTTCAGCCCGGAGCACACGTGCCTCCAACCGTGATGACAAACGACATGGTGTGCACGATTACGTCCGGTGCATTCACCATCAAGAAGGTAGACAAGGAGTTCAAGCTCAAGGTGGGCGACGTCTACACCTGCTCCAAGGGCAAGACCGACGAGGCGACGAATACAAGCAAGGAGGTCGGCGTGCATCGGATCGCCGTCCTGGTGCCCGCGTAAAAACCGGAGCGGTGCAGTTTTCGATATAATGGCTGAACCGCTCCAACTATTCGTCTCAGGCAAAGAAGCTGGCATCGCGGCTCGCCAGGGCCGGTGAAGCATACCGTGAAGACGTGGGTGCCCCGACGCTCAGCCGGCCATATGGCGGCGCACCGCCTTCCATTCCTGCCAGATCAGCCACATGACGATCGCATCGAAGACGGTCAGCGCAAGCAGGCCGGGCGAATGCGTATAGGAGTAGCGGTAGACCTGATAGACCATGAAGGCGCCGAGCGCGGCGAGCGAGGCCGGGTAGGACCACAGCTTGCCGCGCAGCAGGCCGACGACCAAAAACAGCTTAATCAGGCCGTGACTGAGCAGGTAGAAGGCATAGAACTCCTTGCTAGCGACGGAGAATTCAGCGGCCATCCGCGACAGGTGGCTGGCTATGAAGTCGTTGGGGTCCTCGATCAGTTCCTCCTGGGTGAACATGTTGACCCAGGAAGCGACGGTTTCGGTGGTGACGGCGTAAAGCAGGATGCCGCCGACGCACTCGATCAACGCATGGGCACCTTTTAGCCATACACTGACCTCAAAGAGCTGGTGAATACGATGCTCGTCGGCGGGCTTCAACGAATCGACCTCGCGATAACCAAGGAAATCAGGCCGGATGGACGCTTCTCTCACCCATTGGATCAATTCGGCTGCCGGCGTCAGCCCGCTCCTTGATAGGGCAATGATCACCATTTCACAAATCGGCGTGCCGCTGATGGTGCTCGCGGTCGCCCTGCAATGGTGGTCGGGAACAGACCGCTACCATGTACGCCATGCCTGCCTGTCCGCCGGCCTCTCCTTCCTGCTGGGTCTTGGAGTCAACCAGATCATCCTGCTGTTCGTCCACCGGATCAGGCCCTACGACGCCGGCGTTACACATCTCCTCATCGCACCCAGCGCCGACTGGTCGTTCCCGTCCGACCATGCCACAGCAAGCATGGCGATCGTGGCCAGCTTCGCCATGCAGGCGCTGCCTCGCCGCACGCTTGCCCTGTTCGCCGCGGCGCTGCTGATCTGCTGGTCGCGGCTCCATATCGGCATCCACTATGCCGGCGACGTGGTGGGCGGCGTCGCCACCGGGGTCGCTGCCGCCCTGGCGGTGCGGCTTGGCTATCGCGAGAATTCGCGGCTGGATGCCTTTGCCACAAGGATCCTCTAGGGAGACCGCTCCGATTTGGCCGGCGCGCATCACAAAAGTGACGCGATGGTGGGGCTAAATACCTGGCTCACGGAACCGAACCAGGGTTCATGGTCATGGATGCAAGCGAACTGCAGGCCGTAGGCAATACGCTGATGCGCCTCGTCACCCCCGACATGACGCCGAAGGAACTGGTCAAGGCCGTCCGTAAGGTGCATCCCGATGCCAAGAAGAAGGACATCGCCCGCGCCGCCTTCCACGCCATCATCGCCAATGCCGACCAGGATCTCGGCAAATCGAGAAACCTGCAAGCCTTCGCGCTCGCCGAACGCACCCAGCAAGCGGATTAGCGACGACCGACGATAGGTACAAATTGCACCGATCGAATTGTGAGAAAATTAATCAGCGATTTCTAATATAGCAGGTCACCCGGCAACAATTCCGGCGGCGGACCCATGACCAAGAACCTCGGCAACGCCAAGCCCAACGCCCCTCCAGGGCAGACAAAATCCTCGCTGTCCGGCAGGATCGCGCCGACGCTGTTCCCGCTGGCGGTCGCGGTGCTCGGCTATCTCGTCGGCAAGCAGTTCTTCGGCTTCTGATTCGGGATTTCGCTTTCCTCCCTTGCTTGTACAGCAATCTGATTGCAAAATGCAATCAGCTTTGCATCCTTTTGCTTAACGGGCCGGAAAGGAGGCGCCGATGGCCAGGATCGTCTATTCCATGCTGATGTCGCTGGACGGCTACATTGCCGGGCCGGACGGAAGCATCGACCTGCCCGTGCCCGAGGACGAATTGCACCGGCATTTCAATGAGGACATGCGGCGGACGGCGATAATGCTCTGCGGGCGGCGCCTGTATGAGACGATGCGCTTCTGGGACTGTCCGGACCGGGAGACCGGTGCAGCCGAGGTCGAGCGGGACTTTGCCCGTGCCTGGCGCGAGACGCCGAAGATCGTGTTTTCGACGACGCTCCGCGAGGTCGGCGCCAATGCCCGGCTGGCTGATGGCGACGCCGTGGCGGTGGCGAGGTCGCTCAAGGCGGAGACGGACGGCCAGATCGGTGTCGGCGGCGCCGATCTTGCCGGGCACCTGGCCCGCGCGTGCCTGATCGACGAGTATCGGCTCTACATGCATCCGGTCGTGCTCGGCGGCGGCAAGCCGTATTTCCCGCGTGGTTTGTCGCTCTCGCTGGCGCCGCTTGGCACGGAGCGCCTCTCCCAGGGCGTGACGCTGCTGCGCTACGCGCCCGCCTGAGCGGACAAGTTCAATGCGGGCCGCCGCAACAGGATCAGCAAGGCCGCCGCTTCGGCCGTTTGCGCCGCCCCTGCTGCTTTGGTCCTAGGGCCTAGGTCGTTCTTGCCCTTGCATGAGCGCGAGCGCATGTTCGAGGTAGCCGGCAGGCTCGCAAACTCCGGTCAGGCCCGGCCGCCGAACCCAATACACCCCCCCAGGCTGCCGGGCCGCCGGCGCGCCTCGCAAGCAAGCCCTCCACACCACCGATCCGGTCCGCAACCAGCGCCACTGCCGCGCTGGACAGGCGCTCGAGAGGCGCTGCCGTATCGTTGCGAGGACCAGGCGCCGCATGGAAGTCGAATTCTGCCTAAGGCGTCCCTCAAGGTTTCAGTATCGGGATTTTATCCATTTTGAACGGCCCTACCGGAAATCTGTATTTTCGACATCAAGTGTGCTCGTGTCTTGCAACTATTCTCCTACTGAGGACAATAAGCGGTTGCTTGCGGCAACCCTTCGTGCGTTAAATCGTATTGCTGTTAGAGGATGCAATGCTTGGGGCGACGAGCTGGAGCTGCACATGGTGGCAGGCGAACCAGACAGTGTCCGCGTGAAGTTCATCAACGGCCAATGGCTGGTGCGCGTCGTCGAAGGCGGCAGGCTGACCCACCAGCTGTTCGACATCCACGCGGAAGCCGAAGCCTTCGCCGAGGAGGAACGCCACCGGCTGGGGCTGCCCGGCGAGCCGCCGGCCGCGGAGCCGGTCCAGGTGAAGCGGCGCAGCGGGCGGCGCTGACAAAGACAAAATCGGGCGAATCTCCGAAGGCTAGCATTCTGTCGCGCCCCCCCCTGTCCTGCCCCGTCTCCGCAGCAGCTGCGGAGGACGGGCAGGACAGGGGGGGCGGCGAAGGATCGCTACCTTGGCGATTGGCGCTCCTTAAAACGCCCTACGCCTTCACCCGCTTCAGCGCCTGGGCCATGCAGTGGATGCCGCCGCCGGTTTTGAAATCTCGCTCATGTCGACGGCCGCGACCTCGAAGCCGCGCGCCTTGAGCTTTTCGATCAGCGTCTTGCTCGAGGTCGGCGCGATCACCCTGTCCTTGCCGAGCGACATGAAGTTGCAGCCGAGCGCCATCGTGTCCTGGAAGGGCACGTCGATGATCTCGTGGCCCTTGCCCTTCAGCCAGTCGACGATGCCGGGCTCGGTGCAGGCGAGGCAGACCGCGGTGAGCTTTTCGGCGATCGGCACCACCATGAGGTCGATATGGACGTAGTATTCGTCGATGAAGGCGATGCGCGTCTCCCAGCCTTCCTTGTCGAACCAGGCCTGCACCTGGCGCGCGCCTTCCTCCTGGGTGCGGGCGCCGCCGCAGCCGATCAGCACCACGCCCTCCTCGATGACGTTGAAGTCGCCGCCCTCGAAGGTGCCGGCCGTCACCATGTCGTAGATCGGTATGCCGAGCTTTTCATAGGTGCGGATGGCGGCGTAGTTCTCGCCGCGCCGCCACCAGTTGGCCATGGCGGTGATGAAGGCGCCGTATGGCGTCATGACGCTGGAGTCGCGCGAATAGACCTGCATCGGCAGTTCCGGGGTCGGCTCGTGCCAGTGGATGTTGACGCCGAAATGCTCGTAGGCCGCGACGAGGTCCTTATGCTGCGCCTGGGCGATCTGGATGTTGCAGGGCGCCTCGCGCAGATGTTTTCTGGACAGCGAGCTGGTCGAGAGGTGGCGCAGGAAATTGGGCGAGCCGAGCAGCACGTCGGTCAGCACATCGGTTTCGTTGGCGAAGCCCCAGGCGGTCAGCGGCTTGGTGCCGCCGGCCGGATTGCGGCGCTGCAGCGAGAACGGCTCGGCGACGATGCGGTCATGGACGGTCATGATGTTCTCCTCGATTGATAGTTGTCATGCGGTGGAAGCGGACGGGATCCACCAGTCGCGCCCGCGCGGCGTGGTGACATATTCCGGCCAGCGGAAGTTGATCGGCGGTTCGTAGTCGCAGAGCGGCGCTATCCAGTTCGAGCCGCCGGTGCCGCCGCCGGTGCGGGCGACGAACTCGTCCATCGCGGCCTCGCGCGCGGTCTTGTCTTCCAGCAGGCGCAGCGCCGTGAGCGCGACCGTCTTCGCGGCGCAGGTCACCATCGGATCGATGGTGGCTGGAATGCCGCCCAGCGCGTTCATCACCCAGGCCGGATAGGCATGGCCATTGGCAGAACGCAGCGCGGGGCGGGCGACATAGAAGCGCGATGTCGGCGCATGCCAGCTCATGTCGGTGTAGTCGTCCGAAGTCGAATTGATTTGGGAGGGCGGCAGATCGCGGCGCAGGATCGCCTCGGCCTCCTGTGGCGAGATCAGTCGCTCCAGCTCGTCGATGAACGGATTGTCAGTCGCCTCGCCGCCGGCATTGACCTGGACCTCGCGGGCGATCGCTTTCGCTTCCTCGCTCCATTGCGGTGGACCGACCGTCGAGAGCGCCGCACAGGTGATTTCGGCCATGGCGTGGTTGGCCAGCCCCGGCCGCGACTTCGACACCCAATGGCGCTCATAGCGGCAGCCGCTCATCCGGGCGGCGGCTTCCGCATTGCGGTCGAGCACGGCGGTCACCTGCTCGGCCATGGCAATGGTCGGCACGCGGATCATGTACTGGATCTCGGCCAGCCCCGCCGGCAGATTGTCGGCGGTCGCCTGCCCCGCGGTCAGGATCGCCTCGCTGATCGACCAGCCGCCCTGATGCGTCAGCATGGAATCGCGCAGCGCCTTGGAGGCCATGTACATCATCATCAGCGCATCGTTGGCGCCGGGGGCGCGGACCGCCGAATGCGCCTGCGGGATCGGCGCTGCATCGCTTGCGCGAGCCCAATTTTCGGGTTCGTCGCACACAAAACGGTAGATCATCGCGTAAGCCGCGCCGCAATGCGTGTCCCAACGCGCGGTGTTGCAGAGCGGCAGCATGTAGAAGGGGTGGAAGGAGATCATGCCGGCAAGGCCGTCATAATAACCCTTGGCGGCATGGATCGGCTTCGAGCCCCTCACCTTCTCGGCCGGCTCGCCGGTGAAGCGCAAAGTGCCCTTGATGCCGTGCTCCAGCATCGCCGCCTTGGCGGCGAGCAGGCCGCCAAGGCTGCCGATGCCGAGACCCGAATGCGGATCGGTGTGGCCGCCGGCCTCGACGCCGAGACCGGGGCGCGGCTGCTTCACCGTCGTGGCGTCCTGGCAATTGCCGGGCACGGCGTCGTACTCGGCATACATACCGACTGTGGGGCCATCCCCGTTCGTCCAGTGGGCGCAGAAGGCGGTCGGCATACCGCCGGAGCCTTCCTCGACCGAAAAGCCCTCGCGCTTAAGCCGGTCGACATACCAGGCGGCCGACTGATACTCGCGCCAGGCGGTCTCGCCGAAATCGAAGATGGTGCGCGTCCAGGCCGACAGCAGCGGCTGGATGCCGTCGATACAGGCAAGTGCTGTTTCCTGCGCGGAAGTCGTCACCGGTTCCTCCATGCCGTAAAGAAAAGCAGTGAAGCGGCTCATCAAAAAGTGATATGTTTTCCCGGCTCGTGCAAATTCGGTTCACCTGAGGCCTCTTGCGAATACCTTCCACGCAGGCGCTGCGCGCCCTCGACAGTTTTGCCCGTCACGGCAGCGTCTGGCGCGCCGCCGACGAGCTCCACCTCACCCGCAGCGCCGTTTCGCATCAGCTCCGGCTGCTGGAGCGCGACCTCGGCTTCGACCTCCTGCAGCGCATCGGCAAGGGCGTGGCGCTGACGCCGCGCGGCCAGCGCTACGCGGCCGATGTCAGGAAGGCGCTGACCGTGCTCGGCGACGCGGTGACGCAGGGCGGCGGCACCGGCGTCGACGGCTCCTTCGCGATCTCCTGTCCGCCGGGCTTCGCCTCGATGTTCCTGTGCACCCATATCGGCGAGTTCCAGCAGATGTATCCGGACGTTGCGCTCTCCGTGCTGACGCCACGGCGGCTCGACGACGTCTCCAATCCGGAGGCCGACGCCTTCATCGCCTTCGGCGTCGGCAACTGGCCGAACCGGGCGGTGGAATTGCTCTGCGAAGTCTCCTTCACGCCGCTCTGCAGCCCGACGCTGCTCAACAAGATCGGCGGCTTTTCCAAACCCGCCGACGTGCTGCGCGCCAATCTGCTGCATCTCAGCGACACCGAGGACTGGGCGCGCTGGCTGGCGCTGTCCAAGGTCGAAAATCCCGATACCGAAGGCGGCATCTTCTTTTCCGACATGAACCTCGTCTTTTCGGCGGCGATCGCCGGCCAGGGAATTGCCTTGGGCGATGAACTGACCGGCCGCCGGGCGCTGAGCGAGGGCCGGCTGGTCAAGCCGTTCGAGGCGACGGTGCCTTCGCCGCGCTCCTATTTCCTGGTCTTCGAGCATACCAAGGCGGGCCACCCCGTGCTCAATGCCTTCAGCGATTGGCTGAGGGCGAAGCTGTCGGAGAGCAGTCTGGCGAAGTATTGAGGCGGGGCGATGGAGCGCCAATCTCCCCCCTTGCGGGGGGAGATGGCCGGCAGGCCAGAGGGGGGTGCTAAGGAACGCCAGCTTCCGGTCCTTATCGAAGTGAAACTTGGCGAGGCC
>NZ_LPWA01000173.1 GCF_001510895.1 Mesorhizobium loti
ACAGCGCCGACCGCGAAGAGAAGCGAGTGACCTGCGGGACGGTCCAGAAAAAAGTGCAGGAGTGGCTTGACCTCAACGACCCCAATCAGAGAAGGCTCTTAGGGTCTTAGGGAACCCGCAATGCAGTAGGATGTCGTTACCGGTGGAGTTGGTCTGGCGAAGAACGACTTATGCCTTGTGCGCCGGACGTTTCCCGAGATCCTTCAGGATTTCCCGCGCTGCATTGTGGCCGGGCACGCCGGAGACACCGCCTCCAGGATGGCACGACGCTCCGCATTGATAGAGACCTCTGATCGGCGATCGATAGTCCGAATAGTGAGGCACGGGCCGCATAAAGAACATCTGATCAAGGGACATGTCCCCGTGATTGATATGGCCGTTAGGAATGTTAAGCTGCTCCTCGATATCCTTGGGCAGGAGAAGCTGCGTGTCGATCACACCGTCGGAAAACCCAGGTGCTAATTCGTCGATGCTTTCGAGCACTGACTTCAGGAATCTCGGGCGCTCCTGGCCCCAAGAACCGTTCGTCAATTCGTATGATGTATGTCCACCATAGATTTGAACAACATGCTTTCCTTTCGGCGCCAGGCTCGGCTCGAGCACGGTCGGGATCGTCATGATCATGGACGGTCGCGAAGAATACCAGCCGGGCTTCGCCTCTTCATAGGCCTGTTCGAGATATCCCATGTCTGGAGCGATCTGGACGATAGGTGGGCTGTCCATACCCGTTTCCTGTTTGTTGAAAGATGAGAACTGTGGAGCTTTCTCACATGCAATATTCAGCTTGAACGCGGCCCCGTTCGTCTTGAATTGCACGATGTCCGAGACGAAGTCACTTGGGAGGTCACTTGTCGCTACGAGCTTTCCGAATAGTACTTTGGCATTGAGGTTCCCGACAATAGTTCGTGCGGTGAACTCATCTCCGCCACTTGTTACGACGGAATGTACTCGGCCGTTGCGCGTCTGGATCTGCGCTACATCGCTATTGAGGCGAATCTCGACGCCATGATCCTCCGCGCACCGAGCCATGGCCTTGGTGATGGATCCCATCCCACCGACGATCTGACCGCTGATGGCATCCTCATCCGCGTGGCCGGTGCTGCCGCCGTGCAGCGCAAGCCACGCAGACCCAGGGCTCTTGGGCCCAATCAAGCTCCCGCCCACTGCAAAGGCGAACGCGGCCTTCACTTCACTGCTTTCGAACCAACGGCTCAGATATTCGTCGGAACTCTGAGTAAAGAGATCTATGAGTTTGTAAAAATTTTCGCCGACATTACGGTGCTCCCACAGAAAGCCTGCCGCCTTCAACCGTGAGCCTATCGAACCAGCAACGAGGTCGACCGGCGTCTGCAGCTTCAGCTCGTGGACGAACTCGGAAACGCCCGAGAGATACTTGCGGAATTCCGGGTAGCGAGCGGCATCGGCCTCAGAAAATCGCGACAGCACCGCCTGCATCTGTCCGATGTCGCCACCGACCATCATGGAGCGCCTTCGGTCCACGGGTCGGAAGATGCGATAATCTGCCTTGAAGGATCGAAGTCCGTACTTCTTGAGTTCAAGGTCGGAGACCACCTTGGGATGAAGCTGGGCGGCGACATAAGAGAAAACGGAGAAGGTGAAGCCGGGAATAATCTCCTCGGACACGGCCGCGCCACCAACGAGGTGGCGACGCTCAAGTACCAGCACTTTCAGGCCCGCTTTCGCTAGGTAACAGCTGCAGGCGAGGCCGTTATTGCCGGCCCCAACTACGATGGCATCAAAGACTTTGGACATGGACCTTTCGGTGCTCCCACTAGTGATTCGTTCTCTTATTCAAGATCGCCTTTGAGAGCTCAGGTAGACAGACTTGCTGCCAGAAGATCGCGCTGGCGCACCGCCTCGGCCAAAATCGCATCCTGATCCATAGTGGTGAGGCGGCCCTTCTCCATCACAATCCTACCGTCGATAATGACAGTATCGACAGGGATCATCGATGAGGACAGCGACAACAAGATTCCGGTGTCGTCACGCCAGGACAAGTGAGTAATGTCGCGAGCCTCCCTAATCACCACGTCCGCGCGCTTGCCGACCGTTAGACTGCCAAGCCTGTCGCCCAGGCCCACATTGTTCGCTGCGTCGATCGTCTGCATGTAGAATGGATCAGCGTCGTTTAGTCGTTCCCCGAACGACGCGGAAAGATAAAGACTGAGAAGCCCAGCGATCCCGATCGGATGGATAACGGTTGTATCGACGCCAAGCGACACGCTTACCCCGTTCTTGTAGAGATACGGAAACCAGCATTTATTGGGCGGCGTTATTCGATAACCTAACGCGTTGTTGGGGCACCACGACAATCCTGGCCTTTTTAGTAGAATGAGCTCAATATCCTTTTCATATAGGACGTTCATATGCGCCAGCGTAGTGTTGGGATTCAGAGCGCCTAGCCTGTCCATCCGTACTGCACCGGTATCGCCCCACTTTTTCTTTTCTTCGACATCGAACTCGGCATTGAATGACTGGTGCTGCCAAAAAATGGCTTTTGATTCGGCCGCCAGCTTCACGGCTTCTCGCGTAAGTTCGTCCGTGGCTGTAGCTTCTCCGTAAAGTCCGACATATCCGCGTACCAGAGAGTTTTCGTCTTTGTTTCGGGCAATCTCGTGCTTCCACTGATCAATGACGCGGCGGGCTACAGCGGGAGCGCGCTTTTTCAGCCCATCGGGCATCATGTGAGGCCAGAGTTCCTCGTAAGTCGACAAGTCGTCCCAAGCGAATGGGGCTGAGACCATCGCGCGGACTCCGCACTTGGTCATAGATTCGGCAAAAGCATCCGTCTCGAAAACCGTGCCAGCTTCGAAAAATAGCGTGAACCCACGCTGCAACATCGAACATGCAGCTGCCGAAGTATACGCAGCGGTAATTGTTGGGTTGGTTGCGCTTTTCAACGTGGAATAGTTCACCTTTGTTGCGGCTGTGCTCTGAGGTGAAAAAGGAGCGCCGTGATAGGCCATGGCCGTCATATGCAGATGCGTCTCAATTAAGCCGGGATGCACCAAAGCGCCCCGAGCATCGATCTTCTGGGTACTCTCGTAAGAGGACAAGATTTCGGACTCGGGACCAACGCCCACAATGACGCTATCCTTAATAGCAATCGCACCGGGTCGATAGTGCGGCTGGTCCCTGTCTCCAGTGAAGATGTCCCCGTTTACGACTAGGGTGTCGACGGTCTTCTTGTGCATGATATAAATCCTAGGCGGCTATTTCTTACGTCGGTACCGCACAAGCAAGGCGGGCCGGAGGGATTGATTGAGCGCTGGACTGTCTGGATCAACGGATAGGCCAGGCGGGAGCGTTGTGCGTGCGGCGCTTCTAATGAATCGACGTCTGTCAGGCATCGGGACGCTCCCTGCGTTGTTTTTGTGCTGGCGGCCACAATCCAAGGAAACGAAGAGTCTGGGAAGGCAAGAACTATTATGCGCCATCACGTATCATTTTGCGGGCATGCGATTTGGGGCCCGAAGCCTTTGTCCTAACCCACTGACCGGGCTGCTTTGCCAGCGCCTCGTTCCAGACCGACAATTACCAGATTAACCGGAGATGAGAGCACAAGCACCACCCTCCGGATCCGTGCATTTGATCTTTCCCGTCGATCCACCCTGAACCGCGCGTGCCGACGGCCAACGTTACCAACTCGGCCAAATTCAATACTCTATGCCACGTAAGCAGAATGACTGCGCGTCATCCGACGCTGGGGTGCATCGCAAACGACACGAAGCTTAGCATGGCGCCGCTCGCACGGTATGAAACATTGTCACGTCGACAAGAAGGGGAGACGCGCGGCGAGGCCCCGCCGCTCCCCGAGGCGGATAGTACGTACCGCCCGATACGATGCTGTGGGTCCTCATTGACGCTCCCAAACTTTAGCCGTAAAAATACTGCTATTGGAATAATGGGATGGAGCGATGTTTTCATCGACCCTCTTCAACCATTCAGCGGCTGTCGGACGCGTCGCGTGGTCCGCCGATGAGGGCAGCGCTTGATCAACACGGATGAATTTGTTCGCCGCCTGAACGACGGAAGCAGTTTCCGCATCGAGCGTGCCGACGGAAGCGATGCGATCGGCACCTACCGACTATTGCCTCCCGTGGAGCACGCCTTGGGTCAGGTGGTTGGCTATTTTGACTACGAGAAGCCCTGTTTGACAATTCGCAAGCTGCAGGCCAAGGACGAATTTCACGACGACGAACTAGGCCTTGGGCGTATGGTGTTTCTCTTCCACCTGTCCGGATCGCGACGGATCGAGCTTGGCACTGCACATCACCATGAATTGACCACGCCGACGCTCGCCGTTTTTTATCAGCCGCCGGGACTTAGCAAGCGAAGTATCTGGAACCGCGGTGCCAACGAGCTGTCTCTGTCCGTCGGCGTCTGGCCAGATAGGCTGACCTCGCTGTTCGGGTTTTATCCGATCTGCTTTCCGAATTTTTCAAACCTTGACGGTAATAAGGCCGAGGCATTCTGGTATTCACGACCGCTGCCGTATGCTCTTATGTCAGCAGCGGAGCAGTTGCTGACCCATAACATTCATCCATCGCTCTCGAAAAGCCATATCTCGATCAAGTCCCAAGAGCTTCTCTGCCTAAGCCTGAGCACGCTGCTGTCCGATGGCGACTTCCTGTCTCGTTCCGACCTCGCCTTGAATCGCGTCGAATACGTCAAGACGATGGTCGACCCAAACCTGAACAACCCGCCCTCTCTTGCGGAGCTCGCCACTATTCTCGGCGTGTCCACCCAGGACTTATCGGATGAGTTGCGCAAAGAAACGGGCGTCAGCTACGCCCAATACATCACCGAGCGCAGAATGAAACGGGCAAGGTTGCTGCTGGAGGGTGGCGATATCTCCCTCAAACGGGTCGCCTACGAGGTCGGCTACGCTCACACCTCCAACTTCTGCACCGCTTTCAAGCGCCAATTTGCTACTACGCCAAAAGGCGCGCGCGGGCTCTAGAGAACAGGAGCTTCTTTGATTTACGCGCACCGCTGTGGCCCGCCGTATACGTCGATCGAGCGCAAAAAATCGACCGTGCTGGCCTTGACCGGGTGGTGCGGCTGGGGCTCATCATGGATCATGACATAATCGAGCCAGTGCCTGTCAATGAAGCGAAAACCACCGAGTCTCCAACGTTTCCGCAAGGCCGGCCGTTCGACACAAAGCCTTACCATAAGTTCGGAGCCGAGGGCATCTGGGCAACTGGGGCGACCGCAATCTTGGCCTCCGACCAGCGAGCTTGGTGGCCAAACATGTAGCTCCGTATCCGGCGGAGCAGAGATGATCTAGGCGATTGGAGCCTGATCATAAATCTTTGCCCCTTGGAATAACTCTCGCGGCTCGCGCGCTGAATCGCATTCCGATTAGATTCATCCAGTTAGATCACTGGAGCGATTTCATGCCTGCTGGAGGTAAAGTCATCATCACGTGCGCGGTGACAGGCGCCGCGCACACGCCAACAATGTCGCCATATTTACCGATCACTCCGGAGCAGATCGCCGAGGAGGCGATCGGTGCGGCGAAGGCGGGCGCGGCCATCGTCCATTTCCACGCCCGCATTCCGGAGGACGGCCGTCCGACCCCGGATCCAGACGTATATGCGCCGGCTATCTATCGGGTGCGCCGCGAGTCCAACGTGATCATAAACATCACGACGAGTGGCGGGCCAAAGGCGACCGTCGAAGATCGGGTCGCGGCGGCCCTGCGATTCAAACCTGAGCTGGCCTCCCTCAACATGGGATCGCTTTCTCCCTACGGACGGCAGAGAATCCTCGACAAGTTCGAACTCTGGCAGCATCCTTGGGAGCAGGAGCTATTCATGGGCGCGCCGTCTCGGGTTTATCCAAACACCGAGGAGATCATCACACGGACAATCAAGGAAGTCGGTGCTGGCGGCACACGCTTTGAATGTGAATGTTATGACGTCGGACATTTGTACAACGTCGCCTACTTTGCGGAAATGGGCTTGCTGACGCCGCCCTTCATAATACAAACAGTTTTCGGATTCAGCGGCGGGATCGGCCTCGATGCCGACAACATAACTCACATGCGCAACGTCGCCGACCGGCTGTTCGGCGCGGATTACCGCTGGTCGGTGCTGGCACCCGGAAAGCATCAGTTCCGGCTGTGCACTATGGGCGCAACCATGGGCTCCAACGTGCGGGTGGGGCTAGAAGACAACCTCTACCTTGAGAAAGGCAAGCTCGCCCGGTCCAATGCGGAGCAAGTGGCGCGGATGCGGGATATCCTGACCCTTTTGTCCTTCGATATCGCGACACCGGACGAGGCCCGGCAGATGCTCGCACTCAACGGGCAGGCGCGTGATAATGGCTGAGATGCGAGAGGTGGTTGCGCGCGTGAGCTCACGGATGCTGTTAAAGTTTCCAAGGCACCAAAGACAGCTAAGCCTCCCAAGAGCCGAAGCCGTCCTATCGACCTCTGGCCACCCCTTCGTCCTTCTTATCGATCGGACAACGGCAACCCGGCCAGGCGATCAAACTGTCTCCATTCAGAACACTTAGGAGCGGTGCGAAGCTTCGTTCGACGCTTGCGGTTCGTCTGCCGAGAGCGACCTACGGCTGGTTTTGCCGCGGCAATTGACGCTGAACGTTTATGTAGGGAAAGGGCCAATGACCGAGAAAGCGACTTTCAATCCCATTCGGACTGTACCAGGGCCCTGGAGCGACGAGGACATCAGGTGCATGCCGACCCGAGGGTTTCAGAAGACTCTTGGCATTGAGCTCGATGAGGTTTCTCCAAAATGCATCACCGCGCACATCGACATTGATAGTCGGCACGTCAATTCTGTCGGCGCGGTGCACGGCGGAATACTTATGTCGCTTGCGGACAGCCTCGGCGCGATGGGCGCGCTGCAAAATCTCGGACCGAGGCAGAAAACGGCGACGCTCGAATCCAAGACGAATTTTGTGCGATCCTTCGCTGGGGCCAGAGTTGCCGCCGAATGCCGACCCCTTCACTTGGGCCAGCGGACATCGGTATGGCAAACGGTTCTGCGGAACGAAGACGGAAAGATCTGCGCATATGTCTGGCAGACGCAAATCCACATCGATTCCCCGACCTAACCTAATCACATCGCAAAACGGCGTTTGGAAGGAATGCATCCCAGCCTCCGGTCGCATCAGCCGCAACACTTAAATTAAATCGCCTATGTGCGCTCTTCGGTATCGTAAGGCAGATGTGGGGCAACAGTCGGGCGTTCCTCAGGCCTTAAACGTCTACATTGTTGAATGTACCACCCGTCACCAGATCGACCCATAGTGCGATGCCGATTGGCAGGGCGTTATCGTTGAAGTCGTATTCGGGATGATGAAGGGAGGCGGTCATGCCGTTGCCTATAAAGATGAAGGCTCCGGGACGGGCGTTCAGCATGTAGGAGAAATCCTCCGCAGCCATTATAGGTGCGTTGTCGCGCTCCACTCCGGCATCCCCAGCAACGCGTACCGCCGCGTCACCTAAAATGCGAGCCTGGACGGGATGATTGACCGTCGGCGGGTACCCACGGCGATACTCGATTTCGGCCTCGGCACCAAACACCTTTGCGACGGAGGTAGCTATCGCTTGGACGCGGTTCTCGATCTTGTCGCGGTTGGTCTCTGACAATGTGCGGGCAGTGCCCTTCAGTACGACCGCGGACGGGATGACGTTGTAGGCATCGCCAGCGTGGATCGACGTGACCGAGAGCACGACCGGGTCAATGGGATCGACGCTCCTTGAGACGATCGTCTGTAGCGCGCTGATCACGTGGTTAGCGACTGAGATCGGATCGATGGTTTCGTGGGGCCGGGCCGCGTGTCCGCCCTTGCCGAGAATCTTGATGTCAAAGCGGTCGGATGCGGCGAGCATGACACCACTCGACAGGGCGAAGGTGCCGACATCCATTCCTGGCATGTTGTGGAGTGCGTAGACCTCTTCGATGCCGAAGCGTTCGAAGAGGCCGTCCTCAAGCATTACCTTGGCGCCGCAACCCCCCTCCTCCGCAGGCTGGAAGATCGCCACCACGGTGCCTGAAAAGGCGCGCGTCGAGGCAAGATGCTTCACAGCACCAAGCAGAATCGCCATGTGCCCGTCATGCCCACAGGCATGCATCCGTTCTTTCGTAGCCGAAGCATAAGGAAGCCCGGTCGTCTCAAGGATAGGCAGAGCGTCCATGTCGGCACGGATGCCTATGGTGCGACTGGCCGGCGCGGTTCCGCCCCGGATGACCGCAACAACCCCGCTTCGACCGATGCAGGTCGCGATCTGGTCACATCCGAAGCTGCGGAGGAGGTCGGCGACGCGTGCGGCGGTGCGATCTACATCAAACAGAAGCTCGGGATAGCGATGAAAGTCGCGGCGCCATGCGGTCGCTGCTGCAATGAGGTCCTTGTCCGGTGTCATGCCGTCGATGCCTACCTGTGCGGGAGAGGGAGGGGTTTCCACATGCCAAATTTAGTCAACATCGATTGTGCCGGGCTAAGCTGGCTAAGCCCCGGCCTCATCGGACCTCGCGCTCAAAGATATTGAACGTCTCTTTGAGAAGCTCCATGAAGAGGTCGATTTCCGGCTCAGTTATGGTGAGCGGCGGAGCGGCCATGAACCATTCCCCGAACTTTCCGCTCGCCGCGCGGCGCGAATAGATATGGAGGCCAAGATCGCGGGCGATCTCGGCGACACGGTAAGATGCCTGCCTGGAGGCCGGGAAAATAGCCTTAGTGGCTTTGTCCTCGACGATCTCTACTGCGTTCAAAAGCCCCATGCCGCGCACGTCGCCAATAGTTGTGCTTCGGTCCTTCAATGCGTTTAGCTTTTGCCGAAGGATGACGCCCATGCGCTGGGCATTTTCCATCAGATTCTGGTTCACCAACTCCCTGAGAACCGCAACTCCGATCGCCGATGAAAGGGGATTGCCGGAATAGGTGTGGCCATGCAAAAAGCCTCCAGATTCGACAACCTTATCGACGATCCAGTTAGGGGCAATCATGGCGCCGAGTGGCGTGTATCCGGCGCTCAAGCCCTTCGCGCAGGCGACGAGATCGGGCAGGGCGTCCGGCCAGTGATGGGCCGCCAGGAAGGTTCCAGTTCTGCCGGCACCACACATCACCTCGTCGAAGATCAGCAGAACGCCGTAGCGGTCGCAAATCTTCCGGACCTTGGAATAGTAACTGTTCGGCGCGACCAATGCGCCGGTGGCGACGCCGCCGACCGGTTCCATGATGAAAGCGAGTACCGTGTCTTCACCTTCCGCTAGAATCTGTCTTTCGAGCTCGTCCGCGCAGTGGTCGGCATAGGAGTGGACTTCGGGGATGCGATAGCTCAATGGTGCCGGGATCTTGGGCATTATCCGCATAATCGGGCCGAACATCTGGTCCCGATCCGGATCGCCGGTGATCGCAGCGGCGCCGAGGGTCGAGCCATGATAGCCTGGCATGCGCGCAAGGATCTTCGAGCGCTTCGGTTGACCCGTGACCACGGCGTATTGACGTGCAAGTTTGAGGGTGGCTTCGATGGCCTCCGAACCGCCGGAGACAAGAAAAGTCTGGTCAAATCCCGGGCCCGCAAGCTCCGCGATCATCCTGGATAGCGTTTCGGTCGCCTCGCTAGTGAACGCCGTGCGGACAACATAGCTAAAGCGCTTCGCTTGTTCGATCATGGCGTCGCGTACGCGCTCGTTGCCATGGCCGATGTTGGCGGCGACTGCGCCGGACGATCCGTCGAGATAGCGCTTGCCATCGGTATCCCAGAAGAAGATGCCTTTGGCATGCGAAATCGTCGGCGTTTTAGTGACGCCTCGCCCGGCGTAGAACGCCCCACCGGAAGATTCCTTTTGA
>NZ_LPWA01000174.1 GCF_001510895.1 Mesorhizobium loti
ACTTCGCCAAAACCGCTGCAGCCTGATCAGCCCGGACGCGTCCGTCTGAAAGCGATCAGCTGTTGCAAGGGCCACACGTGCGGGGAAATGAGCGCTTACTCCGCACCTGACTCAGAACCGGGATCAAACGCTCAGCGCCTTCACCATCGCCGCCGCCAGAGTCGGCAGCGTGGTCAGCGGAAACCGCAGCCGCACCTTGCCGGCGATCTCCAGCTCGATCAGCGCTGGTGGCGCCGCCGGCACCAAAGCGGCGACAGGCCCAACCGGGAACCACGACAACTTCGGCAAAGCCCGTATCGCGCGCTCTCATCGTGCGGCGCCACTTATAGATCAGGCTGGTCGCGACATCATACGACCCGCTACCGCCGCCACTATGGCTCCGGGCGCGAATGCCGCGGCCAGTATCCGGCACTGATCCTCTTCACTCCAACGACGCCTCCGCTCAGGCCGGTCAATAACGTCACATGGCTCATGCTGTGCTGCTAACTATGCTCGTAAAGATGACCTTAAGAGCATAGCGTCGCTACCGGCTGAACGGCGTCGTACGCGTCCGAGGACGGCCGCCTTGCCGGCGAACTTGGCGCAAGCGGCGGACGTCAGCGCCAGCGTGGTCAGACGCAGATGTGATTCCATGGAGATCGCCGCATCTCCAATTTAATCGCTTCACTCGCGCCATGCCGTTTGAGCTCAGTTCATATCTTCTTCTTTAGCCCTCCAAGTGCCGCCAGTCGCCTCAGGTGATGATCTGCATCACCAAAAAGCGTGTCGATCATCACGACGCGCTTGAAGTAGTGACCTATGCTATATTCCATAGTCATTCCAATTCCGCCATGAAGTTGGATTGACTGATGGCCTATGGCCTTGGATGAGCGACCGATCTGAACTTTTGCCGCCGAAACTGCGCGCTCGCGCTCAATCGTGTTGTCTTCGCCTACCATCATTGTGGCATACAGGGTCATCGATCGAGACTGCTCCAACTCCACAAGCATGTCGACAGCACGATGCTGCAGCACCTGAAAGCTGCCGATCTTCGTTCCGAACTGTTCACGCGTCTTGAGATAACTGAGCGTAATAGCCTGCATTTGTGTGAAGCAGCCAACGGCTTCCGCACAGAGTGCCGTGATAGCCTCATCAGCCACCCTCGAGATAGCTGGGAGGGACCCTTCTGGGTCGCCAATCAAATTGCCCTCGTCAACGCGCACATTCTCCAGCGCAATTTCCGCCCCGCGCAGACCATCCTGTGTCAGGAAGGGGCGGCGAGTGAGGCCCGGCGCATCAACATCAACAAGGAAGAGGCCAATCCCATTCTTTTCGCGAGTACCTCCGGCTGTCCGGGCCGAGACTATTATCTTGTGGGCCACGTCGCCGTGAAGGACGAGGGTCTTAACCCCGCTTAGAGCCCAAAAGTTACCTTGGTTCTTTGCTTGTGTCTCAACGTGGAAAAGATCATAGCGCGAATGTGGCTCGGCATATGCAAAGGCTAGTTTGGTTCTACCGTTCACAATCAGGGGGATTAGCTCTGTCCTTTGTGCCTCATTCCCACCACGGCGAAGCAAACCACCGGCGAGGATTACCGTTGCGAAATAAGGCTCTAAGATCAAGCTCTTGCCGAAAGCCTCCATCACGATCATTGTTTCGATCGGACCCCCGCTAAGGCCACCACATTCCTCCGAAAACGGTAATGCCAGCAGACCGAGCTCGGCATAACGTTTCCACATCGCCTCACTGAAGCCGGGGTCCTCACGTCCGTATTTGCGACGATCGCCGAAGCCGTAGCTGTCGAGCATAAGTCGCTCGACGCTTTCCGTTAGGAGCCGTTGCTCTTCCGATAGATCGAAGTTCACTGCAAATATCTCCCGAAACTTACGCGCTGCCAGTCACCACGATATGTCAAAGGCCGAGGATTGCTTTGGCGATGATGTTCTTCTGAATCTCACTGGATCCCGAATAGATCGATGCCGCACGGCTATAGAAATAGATGGGGGCGATCTTCGCGGCCCATCGCGGAAGGATTGAAGGCTCGTTCCAGCTCCCAAGCTCCTCGTCCGGGATGTAAGGCAATGTGTTAGGTCCGATCACAGCCATTAGGAGCTCCGCAGCGGCCTGCTCAACTTCCGAGCCCCTGAGCTTTAGGATGGAACTTGCGGGATCCTGTACTCCTTGTTGCTGCTTTGACGCATTTGCGATTGCGCGGAGTTGAGTGATCTCAAGTGCCTTCAACTGAACTTCGAGCTCGGCGACTTTTTCACGAAAAGAGGATTGATCAATGAGTCGCTCGTCGCCCACATACGTCTGAGCCGCAAGTTCCAGCGCGCGCAGCATACGCTCTTTGGAAAGGCCTACGCCAGCATCGTCGAACCGCTCTTTACTTAGTAAATACTTCGCATACATCCATCCTTTGTTCTTTTCTCCAACTAGATTCGCAAGAGGGACACGCACATCATCGAAGAACACCTCACTAACCTCATAACCGCCATTGATCAGTTGGATCGGGCGCACAGTGACGCCCGGCGACTTGATGTCGATGAGAAGGAAGGAGATACCTTGGTGCTTCTTCACATCTGGATTGGTCCTTACCAGACAAAAGATCCAGTCGGCGTAGTGCGCCGATGATATCCAGATCTTCTGGCCATCGACGACGTAATGATCGCCATGTTGAGCTGCCCGCGTCTTAAGTGAGGCCAGGTCAGAGCCAGCTTCTGGTTCCGAAAAGCCTTGGCACCACCAATCAGTTGCGTTAGCGATGCGGGGCAAATAGTATCGTTTTTGTGCCAGATCGCCAAACGTGTAGATAACTGGACCTACCAAATCCTCGCCCATACCAAACTTGACCAATGCTGGAAATGCACGCGCCTCTTCTTCGAAGATGTACTGCTGCAGGAGGGTCCACCCCGTGCCTCCATATTCCTGAGGCCAAGTTGGCACACCTTTTTTGTAAAGGCTTCGCGTTCCAGCCGCGACCTCGTCTTTCGACAATTTTAAACCTTCGGCCAATTTTCGGCGTATATCCGGGATCGTATTGTCATTTAAGAACCTGCGCACCTCCTCTCTGAAAGTTAGATCCCCTTCTGTGAACAGAAGATCCATGGGGCTATACTCCATTGCCAAACACTAGTTGCCGTTTTCCGAACTGCCACCCCCCTTCCCGTGGAGGAATAGCCTGGAAATAAGTATTGCAGGGATGGGTATTATTTTCCCTTCCACACTGGCTCGCGCTTCTCGGCGAACGCCCGGAACCCCTCCATGTTGTCCTCCGAACCATAGAGGATATCGACCGTCGGCAGCTGCCTGCGCGTCACCTTGTTCATCGCGTCCTGGAAGGTCAGCGCCTCGGCCACGCGCGCCGTCTCCTTGATCGCCGCGAACACCAGTGGCGGCCCGCTGGCCAAAAGCCGCGCGATCTCCCAGACGCGGTCCTCGAGCTTTTCCTTGGGCAGCACCTCGTTGACCAGGCCCCAGCGATGCGCTTCTGCCACATCCATCCAGCGGCCGGTGAGCAGAAGGTCCATGGCGACATGGTATGGGATGCGCTTCGGCAGCTTGATCGTCGCGGCGTCGGCAAGCGTGCCGGCGCGGATCTCGGGCAGCGCGAAGGAGGAGTGATCGGAGGCGTAGATGAGGTCGCAGGAGAGCGCCAGCTCGAAGCCGCCGCCCACCGCCATGCCGTTGACGCAGGCGATCACCGGCTTGTTCAAGTCGCGCAATTCCTGCAGGCCGGCGAAGCCGCCGACTCCATAGTCGCCGTCGACGGCGTCGCCGCCGGCGGCCGCCTTGAGGTCCCAGCCGGCGCAGAAGAACTTGTCGCCGGCGGTCCTGACGATGGCGACGCGCAAGGCGGGATCGTCGCGGAAGGCTTTGAAGGTCTCGCCCATCAGCCGCGAGGTTTTCAGGTCGATGGCGTTGGCCTTCGGCCGGTCGAGCGTGACTTCGAGGATCGTGCCTTCGCGGCGGGTGGTGATGACGTCAGCCATTCTTCTTTTCTCCAAGCACCAGCAGCGCATCGGCGATCCAGGCGCCCTTGCCTTCGGCGCAGACGATCAGCGGGTTGATGTCCAGCTCCTCGATCTCGCCTTCGTTCTTCTGCACGAAGTCGGCAATGCCGGCGATCGCATCGATGGCTGCCGGGACGTCGGCCTTGGGCCGGCCGCGATAGCCTTCGAGCAGCGGATAGAGCTTCAGCCCGCGCAGCGCCGCCTCGATGTCGTCGCGCGTCGCCGGCAGCATGAGCGTCACGCTGTCACGCAACAGCTCGACCAGCACGCCGCCGGTTCCCAGCGTCATCACCGCGCCGAACATCGGATCGCGGGTGAAGCCGACGATCAGTTCGGCGACGCCGTCGCGCACCATGCGCTCGGCATAAAGCCCGGTGCCGAGCGGCAAGAGGTCATGCGCGGCGTTGCTGACGGATTCGGCGTCCTTGAGGTTGAGCCGCACCGCGCCGACTTCCGACTTGTGGGTGACGCCCAGCGCCTTCAGCGCTACCGGGAAGCCGAGCGCCATGGACGAGATCACCGCCTCGACCGCGTTGGAGGCGCGCTCGCCCGTCGGCACCGGCAGACCGGCCTTGATCAGCCTGTCCTTGGCCTCGGCCTCGTCCGGGGTGATGTGGCTGCCGTCGGTCACACCGGCGGCCGTGGTGTCGACCGGCTGCGCCTGCGGCTCGCGCCAGGCCCAGCCGATGAAGGCGGCGGCCTGCGCGGCGTCCATGGCTTCGGAGATGCCGAACAATGGCGCGACGCCACGAACGATCAGTCGGTCTGCGTACTCCTCCGGCAAGTTCTCAGGCATGGAAGAAACAATGGCGCCATTCGCCTTGTTGGTCTTGAGTGCGGCTTCAAAGGAACGCAATGTTGCCAAGCCCCACTCGTCGACGTTCAGACAGCGGTCGCGACGCGGAAAATCGATCACCAAAATGTTGAGGTCGAAGCCGCCCGACACCATCGCGGTGAAGGTGGCCGTCATCGCCGGCTCGTTGTTCCAGATGAAGGTATGGTAGTCGAGCGGATTGGCGACCGCGACCAGCGGCCCGAGCGTCGATTCGACATGGGCGCGGTGCTCGGCGGTCAGCGTCGGGAAATGCACCCAGCGCCCTTCGGCGCTGTCGGCCATCACGGAGGCCTCGCCGCCTGAACAGCTCATCGACGACAGCCGATTGCCGGGCAACGCGCCGGTGACGTGGAGCAGCTTCAGCGCCTCGATGAAGGCGGGAATGGAATCGACGCGCGCAATGCCCAGCCGCCTCAGGAAGGCGCCGGAGGCGGCGTCAGAGCCGGCGAGCGAGGCGGTGTGCGAGACGGTCGCCTGCCGCGCCTGTTCCGAACGGCCGACCTTCATGGCGATGATCGGCTTCTTCAATTCGCGGGCTCTCGCCGCCAACCGCTCGAAGCCGGCGACAGAATCGAAGGCCTCGATGTGCAGGCCGAGCGAGGTGACGCGCTCGTCCTCGACCAGGCCGAGCGCCATTTCCGAAAGGCCGGTCTGCGCCTGATTGCCAGCCGTCATCAAGAAGGCGAGCGGAAGACCGCGCTTCTGCATCGTAATGTTGATAGCTACACTAGAGGATTGCGTGACGACGGCCACACCTCTGCCATCTTTTGCCAGTCTGACACCGCCATGGTTGTCAGGCCACAAAAGCGCGCCATCGGCATAGTTGATAAGGCCATAGCAGTTTGGACCGATAATCGGCATCTGGCCGGCTGCGGCAACGAGTTCGGCCTGCAGCCTCTCACCGTCCTCGTCATATGCGCCGGTCTCTAGAAATCCTGCTGCATAGCAAACGGCCCCACCGGCGCCACGCTCGGCCAAAGCCTTCACCACGTCGACCGTGAGGTTACGATTGACACCCACAAAAGCAGCATCCGGAGCACCGGGCAACTCGGCGACTGAACGGTATGCTTTGTAGCCATCAACATCAGCCTTGTTTGGATGCACAGGCCAAATTTCGCCAGAAAAACCAATCCTGCTGGACTGGGTGACGGTACGAGCCGCCTGTTTGCCGCCGAATACAGCGATCGATTTCGGACGGAGGAGTCGCTCGAGTTTATGCATCACCATCTTTTCATGTAAGTCGTGTAAGCGCGTTTTCGAGAACCGAATTGAAGCGTTCCGGCATCATACTTCCTTCAAAGACCGCTCGTGTCTCTGCGCTATGTCAGCTCGTTCCGCTTTTGGGCTCGAAACTCGTATTTCGCAGCGATCGGGCGCTGTCGGTCCTAGTTGGAGGCGTGATATGAGCACCTAATCAGCGACGAGGCCATGGCAGTTTCGGCCGAGACCTCGCACCATTTGGCTCCTCCATCTCGTCCGTCCGCCGCAAGGCCAAGGCTGCAGCGCCTACGGACCCAGTGTTGGAGGCGAGCTGCGTTCAGCGCCTGATTATCGACCATCACTCAATGGGAAATGAACAAACGACCGAGGTGGTGCGGCAAGAATAGATCACAGGCTTCCGACGCGTAGACAGCTTGCGACGGCTCATTTCGAGCTTCCACCCTTGCGGAAAGCCGTCGACGATCCACGCCTGGAACGGTCCACGCTGCTCAATCCGCGGAAGAATCCAGTCAAAACCCGCGCTAGCAAGGCCGCGTCCGACCACAGTGCCTAGCCCACGAAATGCAGCAGAGCCTGATGCTTGGTTGCTACCCGCGACGGCGCCCGCACAGCCGCCAACGGCGCTTCAGCTGTTGCGTTCCATAGACATCAGAAGTCCGAGGCAATAATCACTTCAGAGGCTCAGCTGGGTCTGGTGGCCGATCACCCTGATCAAAGCATCGACATAGGCGTCGAATGCGGCCTGCGGGCGGTTGCAAACAATGGAATTTTCTTCGGACTTCCCGCACAAGGGCTTCCAGCGTGTCGTTGATAAAGCTCCGACATCCGCACCCGCCCAGCGCTAGATGTTTAGTCCCGGCATTTGCTGGAGCGGATTGAGTTGGAAGCGTTCCGCCTGTGAGACCCACGCCTTGCAAATGGACTCGTAGGGTGTGAGGCCTTTGAGGGTCTTGAGCCTGCGCGCGAAGTTGTAGGCGGCAATGAAGTCAGCGAGATGCCGACGGAGTTGGTCGTGGCTCTCGTAGTAGAAGCGCTTGACCGTGGCGTCCTTGATGGTCCGGTTCATTCTTTCGACCTGACCGTTGGTCCACGGATGCCTCGCCTTAGTCGTGCGGTGCTCGATATCGTTCGTGGCGCATGCGTATTCGAAGGCATGCGCCCAGAAACGTTCGCCGTTGGCGATCGCCTCTTTGATCAGCGGCACGGCCGATCCTCCGGCGCCGGGCGTAGTGAACTGGATGCCGTTGTCGGTGAGCACGGTGTGGATCTTGTAGGGGATGGCCGCAATCAGGCGCAGCAGGAAGTCTCTCGATACGGCCGTGGTGGCCTTTTCGTGCAGTTCGACAAAGGCGAACTTCGAGGAGCGATCGATAGCGACGAACATGTGCAACTTGCCCTGTTCCGTGCGCACCTCGGCAACGTCGATGTGGAAGTAGCCGATCGGGTAGCTCTTGAACTTCTTCTTCGCCGGCCTGTCGCCTTCGACATCCGGCAGGCGGCTGATGCCGTGGCGCTGCAGGCAGCGATGCAAGGAAGACCGCGTCAGGTGTGGAATGGTCGGCTGCAAGGCATAAAGGCAGTCATCGAGTGGCAGCAGCGTATAGCGGCGGAAAGCGACAATGACTGCCTCTTCCTCGACCGAGAGCACCGTCGATCGCGGTTCCCTCGGGCCGGTCGGCCGATCAGCAACCGAGGTCCGGTTCTTCCATTTGTCGACCGTCTTCTGGTTGATCCCGTAGCGCTTGGCCAGCGCCCTCAGGCTCTCTTGACTATGCTGTATCGCTCGACGGACCGCCTCTGTCGTCGTGGCGCTCCCGTGAAGAACCTGGCCCATAGCGCATCCTTTGATTCGGAGGACAAGGATGCCCCATCAAAGCCTGGGATCAAACATCTAATATAAGCCGACGCTGCGCGGCTACGCCGAACCCACAGCCGATATCTGGGGCACGCCACCAATCTGCCGACGGCGGCCGCCCGGTTCCTGCGATTAACAGTTCGTCGTTTTCTGTGATGGCGGTCATTGCGACGTCATTTGGATGGCCCCCTTGAGACGACCCTTCATGACCTAGGGCTGGCGCTGGGCGACAGGCCGGCGGTGTCCTTTGCCTATTGCATCCGGTCAAGCAGACTCATCAAGCACACCAGACCCAGTCGCAGTAGCCATCATCATGAATTGCTCTGAACGCGCCGATCCCGAGGGTTACCATCGGAACGATCCCAATGCTTCTGCGAGGCGTTAGTCCATCGGTTGGTTGCTCACAGATTTCCCACCCATGGCGAACTCGAAATAGTCCGCGGTCCTTCAACCCGGCAGAAGCTGCCGCCGGGCCAACTCGGTGATCCAACTCGGTGACGTTCCGAAGAAGTGCGCTGTCGGCCTCGAAGGCGGCGCAGCGCCTCCCGCAATAGGTCGATAACCCCCGCACCGGCAGAAAGAAAGGAAGCCAGTATGCAGTCCGGCGCTTCCGTAGTGAGGCCAGTAAGCGGGTCGACCGGCACAAGCAGGAGGCAATACCGGGCGAGACTGCGAACGATTGACGTGGGCAATGCGGGAACACGAAGTAGCTTTTGTCGGGTCGTTCATCGCGTTCTGCACCGACCGATGTTAGAGGATGTCGGACATGCGACAAATCGTAAAAGGGCTATCATGCTGTTTCGTTATAACTTTCTGCTTGGCACGACACATGCGCTGCTAACCGCAAGACGTCAGATAAAGCACGGCTGATTTGTTTGTTGGAACGCCTGGATTCAGAACTAGCGACCTCCAATTGAGCGGACTCGCCGGAGCGACAGCAGTGTAGAGCGGTCGGCCTGCCTTGAGTGGCTCCCGTACCTAATTGAGATAAGTATCATGTCGCTGACAGAAGATGTTGCCAATGTGGTCGCCAGTCTCACATTTGACGAGCTGCCGGCACACGTACTCGACAAGGCAAAGCTTCTTGTCCTCGATCACGTGGGCTGCATGATTGCGGGAAGCACTTCGCGCGGGGCCAAGCAGATGGTGCCGTGCCTCGGGCGCATCGATTCCGGCGGGGCCAGCACCGTGTTCGGCACGTCCTTGCGCTTCCATCCCGCCAATGCGGCCCATGCCAACGCGCATAGCGCCAGCATGTTGAGCCTCGACGATTCCTACATCCTCTTTGGACATCCAGGCGCCTCAATTATCCCGGCCGCCCTGGCTGTCGCCGAAGACGTCGGCAGCTCCGGCAAGGAGCTGATTGCAGCGATTGTCGGCGGCTACGAAATGTCCCTGCGC
>NZ_LPWA01000175.1 GCF_001510895.1 Mesorhizobium loti
TCAAGGGCCTCACACCCTATGAGTTCATCTGCAAACGATGGACTTTGGAGTCGGATCGATTCACCATCGATCCAATCCATCAAATGCCGGGACTGAACACCTAATCCCATAAGTTCTCTCGTGCATGTCGCCCAGAAGTGTGCAGCGGTTCTGGGCGACATGCATCAAAACAAGGACTTAAGGCGCGTCGCCGGAATCCGTTTCAACGCGACGCGCTTTAAGCCGCGGCCTGCGCCTTCACATGAGCGATGTAACCGCGCACGTCGCCGGCCGGCTCCGCGTAGGCCTTGCCGAGCTTCTTCTCGATCGCGGCCATGTAGTCCTTCGCCCATTTGGGCAGCGCGTAGTTGATGACGGCCAGGAACTCGAGCGTCGCCGCCAGACGGATGTCGGCGATCGACGGGTTGGCGCCGCCGATGAACGGCTTGCCATCCCTGAAGAAGCTGTGAAACACCTCCAGCGGCTCGGCGATTGCCGCGGCGGCCGCCTTCTGTGCCTCCGATTTCTTGTCGGGATGGGCGTCGCTGTGGCCGACCTCGCCGGCATATTGCGGAAAGCCGAGTGCCGGATAGGTGGCTCTGGCCACGTAGGGATAAAGCGTGCCGACCAGGTAGAACATGGCGCTGTCGACCATCGCCCGCTTGGCCGGCGCCTTCGGATAGAACTTGTCCAGCCCATGCTTGTTGGCGAGATACTGCATGATGGCGCAGCTTTCCCAAAGCACGCCGCGCGGCAGGCCCTTGTCCTCGATCATCGGCGTCAGATGCGCCGGGTTGCGCGCCAGGAACTCGGGGGTGCGCGTCAGGCCCCAGGCGTCGGTCTCGGCATGGTCTAGCCCTGCCGCGCGCGCGAACACCCTGACCGTCATGTTGTTGACGCTCGGCCTCAGCATGCTGAGCTTCACGCCAGGTTTCTTGGCCGGCTTCGCCCTAACCTTCGGCGCGGCCTTGGCTGCTTTGGCCGACACCTTGGCGGTTGTTGCTTTTGCCGCGGCTTTCGCCGGCTTCGCTGCTGGTTTGGCCGTTACCTTCTTGGTTCCCTTTGCGGCTGTCTTTGCCATCGTGGTCCTCCCTCTGACCTGTTGTTTAGTATGGATTCTTCGCCGCCCGGTCCTCGGACAATGTTTCGCGCGACCGTTCGACCAGCGTCTGGATGGCGTCGGCAAGATGCACCTCGGCGATATTGTAGTCGCCGCGCGCGACGCGGATCTTGTGCGCCGCCATCAGCACGTCGGCATGGCTGAAACCGGCCGGCGGCTCGAAGCGGTAGGAGGCGAGCTCGATCAAAAGCCCAAGCGGATCCTCGAAATAGATCGAATCCATGAAGCCGCGATCCTTGACGCCGCTGTGCTTGATGCCGCGCTCGTCGAGCCGGGCGACAGCCTGCAGAAAGGTCACCCGCGACACCGAGAACGCGATGTGGTGGACGCAGCCCGTATCGGTCGGCGTGCGCCGCTTGACTGGCTCGCGGCTCTCGTCGGTGAAGACCGTGATCAGCCGGCCGTCGCCGGGGTCGAAATAGAGGTGGCTTTCGCTCGCCTTGTCGAGATTGGGCTGCTCGAAGATGAAGGGCATGCCAAGCATGCCTTCCCAGAAATCGATCGAGGTTTGGCGATTGGCACCAACCAGCGTGATGTGATGGACGCCTTGCGATTGTAGTTTTTGCATCTGGCTCCTCCCGGACACGCCGCGCCATGCCGCTGGACGCGTCTCAGATGCCCAGTCGCATTTTGATCAGCGCTCGGCACGTGATCGCCGCCCGGCTTCGCTCCCCTGCGCTCCGCATTCCACATCTTGTTGGATGACGGCCGGAGCTTTGATGAACGGATGCTAATTCAATCCGAGGCGTTGCGCCAGAAGCGCCGTCGCTTCAGGAGTGCTGGCGGATCAGACATTCCCCGCACGGATCCCGTCCCGGAGCAACCGATTCTGCCGAGACAAATCTCAGCGTGGCTCCGGGGCGCTGCTCCCGTCGGCAATAACGCGGATCGATCGCTGCTGTCCGCCCCGGCTCCGACTAAGGATCGCGACCAGGCACTCCTTCGATTCGTGGCCCCAGTTCTGCCCCTTGCAGGCGGAATCGATCCCCGGTTTGGCAACGATACGCGGACCTTTGTCGGCGGTTGTCACAACGACGGGCCCCGGGACATCCCGGGGAGCGAAGGGCGTCAGCATGGGCATCGAGCCGACGACAATAAGTGGCAGGCAGAAGGCGCATGCGATCAGGACGGCCGTGATCGCTGGATGCATGGCTGCCCACCTTAAGAATCCGGGCGACCGCGAGGAGCGGTTGTCTGTTGTACCCATCGAACGCATCCGCGCTTTGCTTTGCCGGTGTTGAAGAATGCGCAAAGTTCCGTTGCACCGATGCTCGACCGTCGGCGCGGAGAATTTGCTATCGCGGCCCCAGGGCTGGAAACATCCAGCGAAGGTCACGACCGACGGTGACAAAAGTCATCTCGTATGGGCCGGCCCGCTACCGAAATGCAGAACCAGGGGTGACGGCTGGCAATGCGGAACCGAGATCGACGGTGAAATTTCCGCGTGATCGCGGTCTCTCAGGTTAAAATCCAGGCCACCGGCCTGCTGGCAGCGGCCAGCATATCCTGGGCGCCGGCAGACAGATCCGGCGAAATGACATCCGGAGGCACATCCAGAATGCGTGCGATGGCCTTGAGGGTCTTGGCGGAGGCTGTCTTTCCGCTGCGCTCTATCTGCGACAGCATGCTTGGCGTTATCCCTGCCTGGGCCGCGAGTTGCCTCCCGCTCAGGCCGCGTAGAATCCTGACGGCGCGAACCGGGTTCTCGCCACCAGCGATCTTGTCCAGGACGCGCTTGGGCAGAGCACCGCTGTGGGCCAGGTCGCCGAGGTCGGTCAAGCTCACCATCGCCGTTCGCTTAAGCATGCGGAACTGGGATTCCGGCAACACGACCATGCGTTCCCGGGAGCCTGGATGCCTGATGAATTGCACGTTGAGTTTCATGCCTGTCGACCACCAGCTTGGTCGGCGCCGTGGTTCAGGGCGCGAATTCGGATTACTTGAAAGCCAAAAGCACCAAGATCAGAAACAGTATCGACAACACTGCCGATACGGCCAGAACCGCTAATATCTGAAAGCTGACCGGCAGCCGCCGAAACCGTTTCCACGTCCACGGTTCCTTTTCCCAATGCTCAAATCGCGGCAACCCAAACCTCTCCTCGATCAGACTCGTTGCGGCAGCGGGCCGGATGAGTCATTTCGAAAGCGCATCAACAGGTTGCCGATGTTGACGGCTTCCGATCTAGTTCCTTTGGTTAGGGAAAGACATCTGGCGAAAGTCATCGGCGATGATGACGAAAGTCATATTCGTTTGCGACCGGTTCGGGCTTACGTCAAAGTGGAAAGGCCGTGTCCCGTGGCTGGCTGTGGAAGCGAATGATCGATCTCGGCACAGAATTACTGCCGGCCGCGCAAGCCGATGTCATAGGGCTTGCCGTTTTACGGGCCGACAGAACAGTCCAGCAGAAAGTGGGACACCTGGTCGAATGGCTTCCGGCCATTGGAGCGGACTGCTGTCTGTGCCCGCTGCTGGTGGGGATGGAGGCCGAAATGGCCGCGCTGTCCGAGGGACGCCGCGATCTCATCGCATTGTCGGGTGTGCGCGCGGAACTGCCCGGGCTCGATCGACCGGTGACGGCGGTTGTGCTGTGGAACAGCGATCAATCGCGCTACGTCGTGATTGCGATGCCCGACTTCACGGCACGCCAGGCCGAGATCATGTTCGAAAGCGAGCGACGCGCCCGACGCCTGATGGAGCAGCAGCTCGAAGCGGCCAGCTCCGAAGTGCGCTTCGCCTCGCTTGCCCGAACGCGGCTTCGCCTGGCGCGCGACCTCCACGACACGCTGGTGCATTCGATCATCGCGCTGCTGACGCAGATCCGGCTGACGCGGCATTTTCTGGCGACCGACCCTGCCCGCGTTTCGGACGGGCTCGCGATTGCCGAGGAAGCGGCGATCAACGGCCTGGCACGGGCACGTGACGCCATCGCCCGGCTCAGGATGCCCGACGAGCTGGAGCCGGGCTCGGATGTCGAGGGGATGCTTTCGGACTTCGCGCGCCAGACCGGCGCCGAGCTCTCCGTGCGCATCGACGATGGAGCCCGCGCCGGATTGCGGGACCACGGGGTGACGCTTCAGCGCATCGTCGGCGAGGCCTTGCGCAACATCGAGGCGCACGCGAAGGCACGGCAGGTCCGGTTTGATGCGACAGTGGAAGGAACTGAAGCCGGTGGGAGGCTCATCGTCGATATCCGGGACGACGGA
Source organism: Mesorhizobium loti (assembly GCF_001510895.1). GTDB lineage: Bacteria > Pseudomonadota > Alphaproteobacteria > Rhizobiales > Rhizobiaceae > Mesorhizobium > Mesorhizobium loti_A. Next base: position 4,304 of record NZ_LPWA01000175.1, read on the forward strand.
CGCGGCTTTGACCGGGCCACTTCCAGGCCAGGGCATTTCGGGCTGATCGGCATGGCCGAATTTGCCGAGCTCGCGGCAGGAGAATGCACGGTGGAAAGCTCGCCCGGTGAGGGCACGCTGGTTCGGGTATCGCTTCCTCTGACCGCGTCGGCGATGGAATCCGGGCATGGAGCCGAGGAGGCCTCGAAAAGATGACCGATCCGCACCGTCAACCCGAAAGGATACGTGTGCTGATAGCCGAGGATCAGACCTTAATCCGGGAAGGTCTTTCCACGCTCCTTGGCCAGCAGAATGATGACTTCGAAATCGTCGGCGGTGCCGCCGATGGCGAGCAGGCGATCGAGTTTGCGCGCCGCTATCGGCCGGACGTCATTTTGATGGATCTGCAAATGCCGCGTGTCGACGGCGTCACGGCAACCCAGCGGATCCTGCGCGAGTTTCCAGGGACCTCGATCGTCGTCCTGACCACTTTCGAAACCAACGACCTGATCTTCGAGGCCGTCAGCGCGGGCGCCAGGGCATATCTGTTGAAGGACGCCAGGATCGACGAGATCGCGACGACGATCCGTACGGTGGCGAAGGGTCAATCCGCGCTTTCACCGGGCGTTGCCGCGCGAATTCTCGAAGAGTTCAAGCGTTTGCGCCCACGGCACGCGCCGGTGAGCGCGTCGGTTCGCGACGACCTGACGGCGCGTGAGAATGAAATTCTCAAACTGATCATCGAAGGCAAGAGCAATGGCGAGATCGGCGCGCAACTGCATTTGGCCGAGGGTACGATCAAGAATTATGTAAGCACGATCCTGGAGAAATGCGGCGCCAAGAACCGGACGGAACTGGCCATAAAAACAATAACTTGAACAGACCTTCCAGAACGGGGGCGTGTTGCGTCCTTGCAGGCTCGTCCGGCGTTGGCGCGATGCGAATCGAATATTCGAAAAGAGCCCGCGGCTTAGGGGTGGGGGGAGCCGCGGGCAGTCTGGTTGCCTGAGTTTCCTGCTCTTCGCGGCAGGTCGAGGAAAGACGGAGGCGATTGTGGGGTGGCTCCGCACAAACCTCGGCTCTCGCCGGTTATCTTTTTTCCGGATTTCGAGCCTCGATTTCGCGAAGCGCCAGGATGGTTAGAACCATTTCGGCACTGCCGATCGACGGTTTCGGCGCGAGCAGGGTCAAGAGCGCATCGAGCTGCTCGCCGTCCATTTCGGCCAACCGGCCTTTGACGGCCCGCATGGTTTCGTCGAGCCTTGAGAGCAGTTCTGCAACGATCTTCATTTTCCGAGGCCCTGCCCCGTAGTTCGCGCAGGCGACCTCAGGGCGAAACGCAGTGCTGAAGTGTGGCCCCGAAGGCTCGCGAATGGAGAAACGACGCAAGGCTGAGCCATCAGGCGCCGGACGGCAGTCGGGCCTGGCCCGGCTGCCGCGTATTGTACGGGCTATTTTCTCGCCAGCAGGTCGCGGATCTCGGTCAGAAGCTGGACATCGGCGGGCGGCGGGGCTGCGGCAGGCGCCGGCTTCTCGCTTTCCAGCCGCTTGCGCAGACTGTTCACCGCCTTGACCATCAGGAAGATGATGAAGGCAAGGATCAGGAAGTTCAGCACCACGGTGATGAAGCTGCCATAAGCAAAGACCGCGCCCTCCTTCTTGGCATCGGCCAGCGCTGCCGAATGGACGTTCGACGAAAGCCCTATGAAATAGTTGTTGAAGTCCAACCCACCGAAGATCGCGCCGACGATCGGCATGATGATGTCGTTGACCAGCGAATCGACGATCTTCCCGAAGGCCGCGCCGATGATGACACCGACGGCCAAGTCCATCACATTGCCCTTGGAAATGAATTCCTGGAATTCTTTCAGCATCCCCAGCTCCTTTAAAGCAATTCCAGGAAAAGTGCGTAGCGGTCTTCCGTTCGGAATTGCGACAACAAAGCAAGCAATTCCAGGAAAAGTGCGTAGCGATCTTCCGCCCGAAATTGCGTAAAATCAAATACTTAGAGCGGATCGGCGATTGTATCGAACGCTGAACCGCTCTAAGGCCACCCGCCCACTTCTGCCGTCAGGCGAACGCGCTCTCGCGCCTGAAATGCTTGACGAGCAGATAGTAGAAGACCGCACGATGTTTGTTGCGGTTGGTCCGGCCGTACTGGTCGATGACCTTGGTGAGTCCCGCGTCCAGACCGGCATCGGCCGTCAGCCCCAACCTTTTGACGAGAAAGTTCTTCTTGACCCGTTCCATCTCCTCCTTGTCCGAGGCCGAGACAGTGGATGCATCCTTGTCGTAGATCGCCGGGCCGCAGCCCTTCGTAACCTTCGTCAGAAGATCCATATCCGCCGTAAGGCCGCACTTCACTCTCAGGTCCGCCGCATATTTGCCGATCAGTTCGTCTTGCTTGCTCACGCTCTTGCCTTTCTCGCTCCCGGCTCGACGGCGACCTTGCTGTCGAGCCGCGCGGCCGGTTGCCGCGAAGTTTCGTCTCGATCTGTCTCGCTGCCTCAGGCGTCAGCTGCTGCGCGTCGTAAGAACCCCGTCCGGGCTGGCCTGATCGACAGCGGCCGGAAGATGCTGCGCCAGCACGCCGGCTACCTGATCCAGCGGAATCCCGAACTGGCTAGCCAGCTGCTGAAGATGCGGATCGCCAAGTGCCGCCTTGATCTCGTCGGGCGCGATCGGGAGGTTTGCGGAGTTGGTGCTCAGCCAGGATTCGACACGGTCGCCGAGACCTGATTTCTGCAGCATGGCGAGCACACCCTGGTAACCGCCGACGCTAGCCAGCGCATCGGCCAAGGGGTTCGAGCCGCCGCCCTGCTGCCCGCCCTGCAACGCGCTTTGCAGACTGTCCAAAAATCCCATCGACAACCTCCCGTCGAAAATCACGCGCGCCGTTTGCGCAACGTTCAGCCAGCGCTGGTCTAGGACGTTTCGTGAGGTGGCGACATCTGACGAAGGTCAGGACCGAAGATGACGAAAGTCATATTCGCTGCAGGCCGGATCGCACTTACTTAGCGAGGTACCGTTCTTTGCAAGGTTTGGTTGACCATCTTTTCAGGCATGCGGAGCAGGCAGGCCGGGCTAACCATCCGGGACTAAGGTGCGACTGGTATGAGACTCGTCATTTGCGGTATGTGACGATGGATATGCCTAGCGCACATGCCGCGCTTGGTCTGTGGCCAGTCCCGCGATCGATACCAAGTCAATTGTCTGTCATATGAATTAGGATTTGATATAACGGGCGTGACAGTGTCGGTAGCGTGGAATTAAGCGAGGAATGAACATGAAAGGCGCCGAGCAAGTTGGAAAAGCCGCGGGCGGAGCTGCTTCCGCCAACGGATCGGAAGCGACAGTCCATCCCGAGGCGACCATCGATCAGGTCCGCAATCTCCTGTTCGGAGGCGCGCAACGAACGATCGAGAGCAACCTGGCCGGTTTGCGAGAGGAGATCCAGGCATCTCTCAAACAGCTGCAGGCGGACTTTGCCAAGGAGGTCGCAGCGCTGCAGACCCGGCTGCAGGAGCTCGAGCAGGACACCGAGCAGAAACGGCTCGCGTCGCACAGGGATGTCGGTGCCGCGATTTCCGAGCTTGGCGCAGCCATAACCAGGCTGGGATCCGCCACGGGAAGATAGCATGACCTCCGCTGTCGGCCAGAACCGTGAGATCGAGCAGCTCAAGACCTTGCTCTTTCAACCGGAGGCGGCGCGTCTCGAGGCGCTGGGCGCAGATGTCGCTCTCCTTCAGCAGTACATTGGCGGTCCCGATCGCCTCGAAGCGGCGACGGCCGACATTCTGGTCGCAGCACTCGAGCGCGCGGAAGTCAGCCGACCACGCGAACTGGCCAACGTCATCGCTCCATCGGTGGTCTCCGCGATCAGGAGCGAGATCAGGAATTCACGCGACCTGATGGTCGATGCGCTCTACCCGATCACCGGACGCCTGGTCAGCGCCGCTGTGGCAAACGCCTTCAAGGAACTCGTCGCGCGGCTGGAGCAGCGCCTCAACGCCCTGACCTCCACGGAGCTGTGGATCGGGCGCATCAAGTCACTGGCGACCGGCCGCCCGATCAGCGAGTTCGTTCTGGCGAACGCCAGCCCGCCGCGCGTCAACCGGCTGCTGATGATCGAGCGCGGCAACGGACGCCTCGTCGCCGACTGGAAGCGCGAGGAGATTTCCGACGAAAGGGCGGATCTGCTCAGCGCCATGGTCGCGGCGATCCTGGAATTTTCAGTCCAGGCGCTCGCGGGCGAGGGCAACCTGCAGACCCTCGATTTCGGCGGACGGGAGATCGTGCTTCGCGCCTCGCCCCGGTTCATCCTGGCGGCGGAGTGCATCGGTCCCCTGCGCCCCGCCGACGACGCCCGGATCAATTCGCTTTTCTTCGACACGATCGAGAGCATGGATGGCGGCCGTGACTGCGACCCTGCCATGCTGGCATCGCTGGCCACCTCCATCGAAGCCGATCCGGCCCTGGGCAGGAAGCCGCGCCGGAGCGGAAAGGTCGTCCTGCTCGTGCTCGCTGCTCTCGTCGCCGCCGGGCTGGCATGGCTGGCAAGCGTCTACCTGACCCGGACGATGCTGGAGCGGCGGACGAATGATGCTCTGCAGGAACTTGTCGGCAAGGAGCCGTTGCTGCAGTCCTTTCCGCTGCGGCTGCAGTTCGACCATGGCAATCGCAGCGTGTCGGTCTCCGGCATAGAGCCCAGCCAGGTGGAGGTGGCTCCACTGGTCGACGCTTTGGCCAAGGTGGCTGCTCCATACCGGGTCGTCGACCGGATCGGCGTCGTGCCAGGAATGGAACAGTCGGCGGCACTGCGCGCCGATGTCGACGCCCTGCGGCAATCCCTGGCCGGCATCCAGGCAAGCATCGATGGAACGCGCGAGGCGGTCGCCGAGCTGCAGCAGTCCTTGGCCAGCTTCCAGAAATCCGCCGGGGAGACCGGCAAGGCGATCACCGAGCAGCAACAATCTCTCGCCGGCCTGCAGGCGCGCATTGATGAACCGCGCGGGCCGAGCGCGCAGGAGCTGCAATCCCTTGCCAGCCTGCAGTCGCGCATCGACGAGATACGCGCAGCGATCGCCGAGGAAACCGGGGCCAGAAAACAGGAGTACGACGCCCTGCGGTCGGTAGCCGACAGCCCTGCCGAGCGGCTCGGCCGCTTCATGGCTTCGACGGCGATCTTCTTTGGCGCAGCCGATGCGTTTGCCGATGACAAGGAGGCGGAACAACAAATCCGCGATCTGGCCGGGCTCCTCGCAGGCAACGATCTGAGAATCCGTGTAGTCGGTCATGCGGACGATACCGGAACGGAATCCGCCAACCGGGCGGTTGCCCGCAAGCGGGCCGACCAGGTGGTCCAAAAATTGACCTCGCTTGGTATCGAACCTGCGCGGTTGCTTGTGGTTTCGCGCTCGTCTTCGCTGCCCATCTCCGATGTGCCGAGCGAAGGGAACCGCCGGGTCACCTTCGAAACCGTGTTTCGAGCCGAGCGCCCCCAGTGATGTTTACCGCAAAGGTCATGCTGCTTGGCGACATGGGGGTGGGCAAGACATCGATCATGTACCGCCTCGTGCACGATCGTTTCGACGGTGAATACAAATCCACGCTCGGCGTCGAGGTTCTAAGCTACGACGTTCCGGCCGATCCGGCTCGCGGGGACGGAGCGACGCGCCTCGTGCTGTGGGACACGGACGGCGATTTCGGCATGCGTATCTTCGACACCGTTTATGTCACTGGCGCCTCGGCCGCGATTGTCGTGTCGGATGTGACGCGCCCGCAAACAGTGGCGCGCATGGTCGAGCTGGCGCGCAGTTTCGAGGCGCGGTTTCCGGGCAGGCCCTACAGGGCGCTGGTGAACAAGATCGACCTCGCCGAAGCCCCCGGAAGCGCCGAGCAGATCGGCCAGCTCGCGCGCTCGAGCGTCAAGTTCGTGAGCGCCAAGAGCGGCGCGGGAGTTATCGAAGCCTTCGCTGAGCTCGCCGAAACGATCCGTCGCCGGCAGCTATAGTCTGGGGTCGGAGCCAGTTACCGGGCCGCGTTTTCAGATGACGGCTTACCCAACGGAACCCCCTGCCCGCCCGGCCGTTTACGGCTCATGGCACTGAACGACGACATCCAAATGGCGGAACAGCACGTTCTGCAGGCCGAGCATCACATCAAGCGCCAGCGCGCGCGCATCGCTGCACTAAAGCACCGCCGGTTGCCGCGAGGGAAAGCGGCCAACTTCCTGCAGCTGCTCGAAGATGCCCAATCGATGCACCTCCAACACCTGTCGCGGTTGTTGGAGCAAGCGTCCCGTGAAAGGACCGAAGCCGGCACATAGACTTGGCGCAAATCCTGAGAAAAGCTTGGTACGCCCAAGGGGAATCGAACCCCTGTTCCCGCCGTGAGAGGGCGGTGTCCTGACCGCTAGACGATGGGCGCACTCAAGAACCGGCTACATAGGATGACGGCCGCGAAAAAGCAACTGGGGTTTCGGACTGTTCGCAGACTTTGCTGAGCGCCCGGGTCAACCCTGCCGCTTTGGCTCGATCAGGTCCCAGAGATTGCCGTAGAGATCGGCAAACACCGCCACCGTTCCGTAGGCCTCGCGGCGCGGCGATTCACGGAACTCGACGCCGCGGCCAAGCATCGCCTGGTGGTCGCGCGTGAAGTCGTCCGTTTCGAGGAACAGAAACACCCGGCCGCCGGTCTGGTTGCCGATGCGGCTCGCCTGCGTCTCGCCGGAAGCCTCCGCCAGCAACAGCCGCGCGCCTCGTCCGCTTGCCGGCGTGACCGTCACCCAGCGCTTGCCGCCGCCGAGGTCGACATCGTCGGTCAGCACAAAGCCCAGCCGCTCGACATACCAGGCGATCGCCTCGTCATAGTTGCCGACGACGAGCGCCACGGTCGCAATGGCGCGGTTTTCGGCGAAGCCGGTCATTTGCTGCGGGCTCATTTGTTACGGATTGGGAACTGGCCGATGATGCGGCGCTCGGCAATATCGTAGACAAAGATGGAACGGCTGCCGTCGCAAGCTCGGCGTCGATCGACAGCCGGTTGCCGGACAGCGCCTGGCTGACCACCTTGGCGCCCACGGGAAGCACAATGTCGCCGCTGAGCGGCGCCCCGGCCGGGGCCTGGGCATCGGCGACAGGCGCCGATCCGGCGCCGGGCGCATTGCGGGCTTTGTAGACAAGCGCTCCGATCACCACCATAAGGGCGAGGAACAGCAGGCCGAGATTGACGATCATGAAGCGGATGAGCTTCCGGCGCACTTTCTCGGCCGCGGGATCGAGCGGCTTTTCCTCTTCTTCTTCGGCGATCGGCCGGGCCATGGCTAAACAATCCGCAGCGGGTTTCGATGAGCGCTCATAACGAAGACACCCCGATTTTGATAGGGCCCCGATTTTGATCGACAATGAATTGACGGAAGGCGAAGCGGTCGTTCTGGAAGCCGGCGCGGAAGCCGCGGGCCAGCGCCTCGACCAGTGGCTCGCCGCCCGGCTCGGCCCGGAGATCTCGCGCAGCCGCGTGCAGGCCCTGATCAAGCAGGGTGCGGTCTCGATCGCCGGCAAGCCGGTCGAAGAAGCCAAACGCAAGATGGCGGCCGGCGAGCGCGTCTCGGTCGTCATGCCCGAGCCGGAACCCGCCGAGCCGCAAGGTGAGGACATCCCCCTCGACATCCTCTACGAAGACGACGAACTGATCGTCATCAACAAGCCCGCCGGGCTGGTCGTCCATCCCGGCGCCGGCAACTGGACCGGCACGCTGGTCAACGCGCTGATCCACCATTGCGGCGACAGCCTCTCCGGCATCGGCGGCGTCAGGCGGCCGGGCATCGTCCACCGCCTCGACAAGGAGACCAGCGGCGTCATGGTGGTGGCCAAGACCGACCGCGCCCACAAGGCGCTGTCGGAGGCCTTTGCCGACCATGGCCGCACCGGTGACCTCGAGCGCGCCTATCTGGCGCTGGTCTGGGGCATTCCGCAGCGGCCGACCGGCACCGTCGACGCCGCGCTCGGCCGCGCCGCCGACCGCGTCCGCCGCGCCGTGGTTCCCGAGGATCGCGACGATGCCCGCCATGCCGTCACCCATTTCTCCGTGGTCGAACGCTTCGGCGAAGGGCAGAAGGCGTTCGCCACCGCAAGCCTGGTCGAATGCCGGCTGGAGACCGGCCGCACCCACCAGATCCGGGTCCATATGGCCCATATCGGCCATCCGGTGATCGGCGACCCGGACTACGGCCAGGCCTTCCGCACCAAGGCCAACCGGCTGCCGGAACCGCTGAAAAGCGAGGTCAACGCATTTTCCCGGCAGGCGCTGCACGCCTGGCTCCTTGAATTCCGCCACCCGGCTACCCATCTAACGATGAGGTTCGAGGCGCCGATGCCGAGGGACATGGAGGAACTCGTCGGCGGTTTCCGCAAGTTCTGAACCGCCATCAAGACGCTTCAAACCAGCCATCAAAAAACCTGACTGGCGTTGTTCACTTCAGCGTGACACACTGTTTCGTGTTGAACAAATGCCTGTCCCTTCTGGTTTTGTTCCTATATACAGCAGTTGCCGCGGATGAGCCGATTGGCATTCGCGTCACATGCCCGCCGCGTTACGGGGGCATCACTCCAAGAGAGAGGGGGCGCTATCATGGCCCAGTCACTACCCAGTATCGTTTCCGGTGAAGGCGGTCTCGCCCGTTACCTGGAAGAAATCCGTCGCTTTCCGATGCTGCAGCCGCAGGAAGAGTACATGCTCGCCAAGCGTTACGCCGAGCATCAGGACACTTCCGCCGCGCACAAGCTCGTCACCAGCCATTTGCGGCTCGTCGCCAAGATCGCCATGGGCTATCGCGGCTACGGCTTGCCGATCGGCGAGGTGATCTCTGAAGGCAATGTCGGCCTGATGCAGGCCGTGAAGAAATTCGAACCGGAGCGTGGTTTCCGGCTCGCCACCTACGCTATGTGGTGGATCAAGGCCTCGATCCAGGAATACATCCTGCGCTCGTGGAGCCTGGTCAAGATGGGCACCACCGCCAACCAGAAGCGCCTGTTCTTCAACCTGCGCAAGGTGAAGGGCAAGATCCAGGCGCTCGACGACGGCGATTTGAAGCCCGACCAGATCGCCGAGATCGCCACGCGCCTCAACGTTTCCGAGGCGGAAGTGGTGTCGATGAACCGTCGCCTGTCGGGCGACGCTTCGCTCAACGCCCCGATCAGGGCGAGCGAGGGCGAGTCCGGCGAATGGCAGGACTGGCTGGTCGACGACCACGAAAGCCAGGAGGAGATGCTGATCGAGCAGGACGAGCTGGAAAGCCGGCGCGCCATGCTCTCGGGCGCGCTCTCGGTGCTCAATGAGCGCGAGCGGCGCATCTTCGAGGCGCGGCGTCTCGCCGAAGAGCCGCTGACGCTGGAAGAGCTGTCGGCCGAGTTCGACATCAGCCGCGAGCGCGTGCGCCAGATCGAGGTTAGAGCCTTCGAGAAGGTGCAGGACGCGGTCAAGGCCGCAGCCAAGCGCCAGGCCCAGGCGCTGCGCACCATCGAAGCGCAGCCGGCGGCTTAACCAGCTCGAGGCATGAATGAAAAAGGCGGCGCTTCGGCGCCGTTTTTTTAATGTCCGCGACTGGCGAAAGCGGCGAACCAGCCCTTTCTCCCGTTACTACACGGGGAGAAATGCCCGATCCACCCTCCGCAGCTGCAGCGCAGTTGCCGCGGAGGACGGGCAGGGCAATGAGGGGCAGCGCCGAGGCTGCCAGGTTGTTGTTTTCACGCCAAATAATTGCGTCCGAGGGAGCTGGGCGCGCTCATCGCCGAACGCCGCGCCGCCCCTTCATCCGCCCTTCGGGCACCTTCTCCCCGTGGAACGGGGAGAAGGACGGCTCACGCCGTGGGCTGCTTGGTCTTGCGCAGATACGGCAATACCGTCTCGTAGGCGCCGAAGCGCTTGATCGCGTCCTCGTTGGAGACCGCGGCGGTGATGATGACGTCCTCGCCCTGCTTCCAGTTCGCCGGCGTCGCCACCTGGTGCTTGGCCGTCAGTTGGATGGAATCGATGACGCGCAGGATCTCGTCGAAGTTGCGGCCCGTGGTCATCGGATAGGTCAGCACCAGCTTGATCTTCTTGTCCGGACCGATGACGTAGACCGAACGCACGGTGGCGTTGTCGGCCGCGTGCGGCCTTCCGAGGTCTCGCCGGCGCCCGCCGGCAGCATTTCGTAAAGCTTGGCGACCTTGAGGTCCTTGTCGCCGATCAGCGGGTAGTTCACCGTCTGGCCGGTGGCGGTCTTGATGTCGGCCTGCCACTTGTCGTGGCTCGATACCGGATCGACGGAAATGCCGATGATCTTGACGTTGCGCTTCTTGAAGTCGCCTTCCAGCCCGGCCATCGTGCCGAGCTCGGTCGTGCAGACCGGCGTGAAGTTCTTCGGATGGCTGAAAAGCACTGCCCAGCCGTCACCGATCCATTGATGGAAATTCACCGTTCCTTGTGTGGTCTCGGCCGTGAAGTCCGGCGCGATATCGTTGATACGAAGGCTCATGACGTGCTCCCTCTACCCTGTGACATGTCGCCGGCATGGGCCCACCCCATCGGCGGCTCAGCCTTCTATACCGCCGGACGGCGCGGTTCAAAAGGCTTGTGTCTGCAAGCGTGATCGAAGCGGCGGAAAAATTTCGTCTTTTCCTGGAAAAGACAGCAGGAACTTCCGCGATGGACGCTAAAGCACATCTCCCGAAAATGGGAACCGTTTCGGGACAAAGACATGCGTAAAATCAAAAACTGAAGCGCATGGAGCGAATCTGAAAGATCGCGACGCGCTTTAGGGGCCGGACGCGGCGCGCCTTAAGCCTTCTTCACCACCAGCGTCGTCGCCAGATCTTCCATGCGCTGGGCAAGTGCCGCGAGCGCCGTGGTCAGCACGCTGTCGCTCTTGTCGGCCTTGGTCAGCGCCTCGTCGCGCGTCTTGCGCAACGTCAGCACTTCGCTCTCAATGCCCTTGACACGCTTGTTGAGTTCCGAGAGCTCGTCCATCACCATGATGCCGGCCATCACGGTCAGCCGCTGGTCGCCGATCTCGCCGAAGGAATCCTTCAGATGCGCGACATAGCGGTCGAAGCGCTCGGCAAGGTCGATCAGGTGCTCTTCCTGGCCCTCGTCGCAAGCCATCCGGTACTGCTTGCCGTCGATCGAAACCGTCACCTGTGCCATCGGCTTACCTGTCCAGTACCGCGCGGATGGTTTCCATGGCGGTCACCAGCCGGCGCGACACTTCCTTGTTGGCATCTTCCAGCCGTTCGGCGCGGGCCTCGGAATTGTCGAGCTCCTGCGCCAGCCGCGAACGGTCGGCATTCATGCGCTGCACCTCGGCCTCGGCTTCCGAATAGTCGCGCTCATGCTCGAGCCGCGCCGCCACGGCGTTTTCCAGCCCTTCCATGGCCTTGCCGAGCCTGGCGATGATTTCTTTGAGGGTCGTTTCCCCGGTCATGGCCTTCGTCCTATGCCCTGCCCGTCACCGAATCGCTCGCGTTCAGAACGCGTTATGTCGGAAAGATTAGGCGCCGGGTGAAGCGCGCGTCAATAAAGCTCTCGCGACTGTCCCCTGCTAACGCTAATGTAAAGCACCCGACCCCTTCACAAGCCCGGCAAAGGCCGACCGGATTTGTTGACTAAAAGGCCGCGCCTGCTATGTGTCGCGGCATCCTTTCCAAGGGCTCCCCCAAGGCTCCAACCCACTTCCGGAGGAAGCATGACCTCGCGTGAACAACATGACCGGATGGCCAATGCGATCCGTTTTCTCTCCATGGACGCCGTCGAGAAGGCGAATTCGGGCCACCCCGGCCTGCCTATGGGCTGCGCCGACATCGCCACGGTGCTGTTCACCCGCTTCCTGAAATTCGATGCCAAAGCCCCGCACTGGGCCGACCGCGACCGCTTCATCCTGTCGGCCGGCCACGGCTCGATGCTGCTTTATTCGCTCCTGTACCTCACCGGCTATGAGGACATGACGATCGACCAGATCAAGAATTTCCGGCAGCTCGGATCGAAGACCGCCGGCCATCCCGAATACGGCCATGCCGCCGGCATCGAGACCACCACCGGCCCGCTCGGCCAGGGCCTCGCCAATTCGGTCGGCTTCGCGCTCGGCGAGCGCATCATGAACGCCGCCTTCGGCAACGACCTCGTCCACCACTACACCTATGTGCTGGCCGGTGACGGCTGCCTGATGGAAGGCGTTTCCCAGGAAGCCATCGCGCTGGCCGGTCACCTCAAGCTCAACAAGCTGATCGTCTTCTGGGACAACAACAACATCTCGATCGACGGTCCGGTCTCGCTCGCCGACAACACTGACCAGGTCGCCCGCTTCCAGGCCAGCGGCTGGAACGCCAGCCACATCGACGGCACCGATCCGGAAGCGATCGCCTACGCCATCGAGGCCGCCCGCCATTCCGACAAGCCGACGATGATCGCCTGCAAGACGACCATCGGCTTCGGTGCCCCGACCAAGGCCGGCACCAACAAGGCGCATGGCTCGCCGCTCGGCGCCGAGGAAATCGCCGGCGCGCGCAAATTCTTCAACTGGGAGTCGCCGCCCTTCGAGGTGCCGGCCGACATCCTCGACGCCTGGCGCACCGCGGGCAAGGTCGGCGCCAAGGCGCGCGCCGACTGGGAAGGCCGCCTCGCCCAGGCAGACGCCAAGCTGAAGGGCGAGTTCGAGCGCCGCCTCGCCGGCAAGCTGCCGTCCAACTTCGATGCCGTCATCGCCGACTACAAGAAGAAGCTCTCGGCCGACAAGCCGAAGGTCGCAACCCGCAAGTCGTCGGAGATGGCGCTGGAAGTCATCAACGGCGCGGTGCCGGAAACGATCGGCGGCTCGGCCGACCTCACCGGCTCCAACAACACCAAGACCAGCCAGACCAAGAACATCACGCCGGACGACTACGGCCAGCGCTATGTCCATTACGGCATCCGCGAGCATGGCATGGCGGCCGCGATCAACGGCTTGACGCTGCATGGCGGCCTGATCGCCTATGGCGGCACCTTCCTGTGCTTCTCCGACTATGCCCGCCCGTCGATGCGGCTTGCCTCGCTGATGGGCATCCGCTCGATCTTCGTCATGACGCATGACTCGATCGGCCTCGGCGAGGACGGCCCGACCCACCAGCCGGTCGAGCATCTGGCGGCACTTCGCGCCATCCCGAACCACAATGTCTTCCGCCCGGCCGACGCGGTCGAAACGGCGGAATGCTGGCAGCTGGCGCTGGAGTCCGAAAAGACGCCATCGACCCTGGCGCTGACCCGCCAGAACCTGCCGACGTGCGCACCGAATTCAGCGAGAAGAACCTGAGCGCCTCCGGCGCCTATGAGCTCGCCGCGGCAAATGGCGAGGCGGCGGTGACGATCTTTGCCACCGGATCCGAGGTCGAGATCGCGCTTGCGCCCGCGAACTGCTCGAGCAGCACGGCCATCCGACCCGCGTCGTCTCGGTGCCCTGCTTCGAGCTGTTCGACCAGCAGAGCGAGGACTATCGCAGGAAGACGATCGGCAACGCCGGGATCAAGGTCGCCATCGAAGCCGGCATCCGCCAGGGCTGGGACCATCTCATCGGCACCGACGGCATCTTCATCGGCATGCACGGCTTCGGCGCCTCCGGCTCGATCGAACAGCTTTATCCGCATTTCGGCATCACCGCCGAGGCCGCGGCGAAGGCCGTGGAGGCGCGCCTGCACGGTAAGTGAGCATAGCATGTCGCTCAAAGGCGCATGGCGGTTTTGAGCGACATATAGAAGCAGGAAGGCCCCGGTCGGGCGAAACCTTTCAAGGGGTTGTGTCGGGTCGAACCAACCTAATCGATTTAAATTTGGATTTCGGCGGCTGGATTCTTTGGCCGCCCGCCGCTATGAAGCTGCGGGACCCATCCGCTTTTCCAGCCCTTTAGGGAGAGAAAAATGACCGTCAGAGTTGCCATCAACGGATTTGGCCGCATCGGCCGCAACATCCTGCGCGCCATCCATGAATCCGGCCGCAAGGATATCGACGTCGTCGCTGTGAACGACCTCGGGCCGGTCGAGACCAACGCGCATCTGCTGCGCTATGACAGCGTGCATGGCCGCTTCCCGCATGAGGTGACGGTCGACGGCGACCAGATCTCGGTCGGCAAGGAAAAGTTCAAGGTCACCGCCATCAAGGATCCGACCCAACTGCCGTGGAAAGAGCTTGGCATCGACATCGCGCTCGAATGCACCGGCATCTTCACCGCCCGTGACAAGGCCGCCGCGCATCTGACCGCCGGCGCCAAGCGCGTCATCGTCTCGGCTCCGGCCGAAGGCGCCGACCTCACCGTCGTCTACGGCATCAACCACGACAAGCTGACCAAGGACCACGTCGTCATCTCCAACGCGTCCTGCACCACCAACTGCCTGGCGCCGCTGGCCGCCGTGCTGCACGAGACCGTCGGCATCGAGAAGGGCATGATGACGACGATCCACTCCTACACCGGCGACCAGCCGACGCTGGACACCATGCACAAGGACCTCTACCGCGCCCGCGCGGCGGCGCTGTCGCAGATCCCGACCTCGACGGGTGCTGCCAAGGCGATCGGTCTGGTGCTGCCCGATCTCAAGGGCAAGCTCGACGGCATCTCGATCCGCGTGCCGACCCCGAATGTCTCGGTCGTCGACTTCAAGTTCATCGCCAAGCGCTCGACCACCGCGCAGGAGATCAACGAAGCGCTGATCGCGGCTTCCAAGGGCAAGCTCAAGGGCATCCTCTCGGTCACCCATCACCCGAATGTCTCGATCGACTTCAACCACGATCCGCACTCCTCGATCGCGGCGCTCGACCAGACCAAGGTCATGGACGGCAACTTCGTTTCGGTGCTGTCCTGGTACGACAACGAGTGGGGCTTCTCGAACCGCATGGGCGACACCGCGGTTGCCTTCGGCAAGACCATCGCCTGATCCGGGGCATCGTTTACGGATGAAGACGCCCGGCCTCGGCCGGGCGTTTTTTATTGGTCGGCTGAGTCAAAAACCACGCTGCCGCCTTGCACTGGTCATGTCTTCGCCCCACTCTGCCGTAAAGCGGGAGGGACGGGGATGTGAGGGGCGATTCCGGATGGAGCATGCGATCTATCTTGTAACGCTGGTCGGCACCGCGCTTGTCGTTGCCGCCGCGTTTTCGAGCTTGATCGCCTTCCGCTTCGGCGCCCCCCTGCTGCTCCTCTTTCTCTGCATCGGGCTTGCCACCGGCGTCGACGGCCTCGGCATCGAGTTCGACAATGCGCGCCTGGCTTACTTTGCCGGCTCACTGGCTTTAGCCATCATCCTGTTCGATTCCGGCTTCGGCACGCCGCTCAACGCCTTGCGGCAGGCGGCCGGGCCGGCGCTGTCGCTGGCGACCGTCGGCGTTATCCTGACCACCGGCATTTTCGGTGTCGCAGCCTTTTATTTGCTCAACCTCAGCTGGCTGGAATCCTCGCTGCTCGGCGCCGCCGTCGCCTCGACGGACGCTGCCGCCGTGTTCTTCCTGCTGCGCGCCGGCGAGATCCATTTGCGCGAGCGCGTGCGCTCGACCCTAGAGGTGGAATCAGGCACCAACGATCCGATCGCCATTTTCCTGACCATCACTTTGGTCGAGATCATTGCGGCCCACGCAAACCCGGAAGCGGATGTTCTCGCCACCAACCTCGCGCTCGGCTTCCTCATCAATATGGGGCTTGGCGCCGCCATCGGCGTGCTCGGCGGCTTCGCCATCGTGCGCCTCGTCGAGCGGCTGAACCTCGACCATGGCCTGCTGCCGATCTTCGTCCTGACGCTTTCGCTGATGGTGTTCGCGGCAGCCGGCGCCGTCGGCGGCTCCGGCTTCCTGGCCGTCTATCTCGCCGGCCTCGTCGCCGGCAATTCCGACATTCGCGCCGTCACCATCCTCAAGCGCTTTCAGGACGGCATGTCGTGGCTGGCGCAGATCATCATGTTCCTGATCCTCGGCCTGTTCGCCACGCCGTCGCAGTTCCCGGCGATCCTGGTGCCGGCGATGCTGCTCGGCCTGTTCCTGATCTTCGTGGCGCGGCCTCTAGCCGTCTGGCTCTGCCTGATCCCGTTCCGCCTGCCTCGCCCCGAGGTCGCCTTCGTCTCCTGGGTCGGCCTGCGCGGAGCCGTTTCGATCCTGCTTGCCATCACGCCTCTGCTCGGCGGGCTGGCGAACGGCCGCCTCATCTTCAATGTCGCCTTCATCATCGTGCTTGTGTCACTGGTGGTGCAGGGCTGGACCGTCGGACCGCTGGCCCGCCGCCTCGGCCTCATCGTGCCGGCCCGCCTCGGCCCGCTCGACAAGGTCGAGCTCGAACTGCCGGGCTCGGCGCATCATGAGCTGCTCGCCTATCGCGTGGCGCCAGGCAGCCCGGTGGCGCGCGGCGAGCGCATTCCGCGCTGGGCGAGGCCTTCGCTGGTGCTGCGCGATGGCCGCTCCATGCGTTTCCAGGACATGGGCAGGCTGACCGCGGGCGACCAGGTGTATATCTTCGTGCCGGACCGCTATCCGCGCCTGCTCGACAAGCTCTTCGCCAGCCGCGCGGTGGTCGACCCGGAGGATGCGGATTTCTTCGGCGCCTTCGCCGTCGATCCGGCCCGCCCGGCAGGAGAGCTGGAAGCCGCCTATGCGCCGGGTCTCACCGAGGCCGAGCAGAAGCTCACAGTCGCCGCACTTGTCACCGAGCGGCTCGGCGGCCACGCCGAATATGCCGACCGCGTGATGATCGGTCCGATCGAGCTGATCGTGCGCGATGTCGACGAGAGAGGCCGGATCACCGGGCTTGGCCTGTCCTTCGAGCCGACCGCGCCGGTGGCGCGCGTGCCGGTTTTCCTGAGTGCCGGCGAGATCGCCGACCGCATTGCCGCCTTCATCCGCAACTGGCGGAAACCAGCGGAAACGCAGGTCGCCGAGAGTGAGCCAAACGAAACGGCGGCGCCCGAGCCTGTAGCGCAAAAAGCCACTACCGAAAGCTGATGTCTCACGGCGACATCATTTTTGCGCGCGCGCTTCAACGCAGCCCTTGCATCGTCCCCGGTGGCGGGTAAGGTCGCCGCGTTTTTCGAGGGATAAGGATCGACCATGGCCGACTTCAAGACACTCGACGATATCGGTGCCGTCAGCGGCAAGCGCGTTCTGGTACGCGTCGACCTCAACGTGCCCGTTGCCGACGGCAAGGTGACCGACGCCACGCGCATCGAGCGCATCGCGCCGACGATTTCGGAGCTTTCCGGCAGGGGCGCCAAGGTGATCCTGCTCGCGCATTTCGGCCGTCCAAAGGACGGTCCGTCGGCCGAATTCTCGCTGGAACCGATCGCCCGCGCGACGGCCGAAGTGCTCGGCCGCCCGGTCGGCTTCGCCTCCGACTGCGTCGGCGACAAGGCAGCGAGCGCCGTCGCCGCCATGAAGGACGGCGACGTCCTGCTTTTGGAAAACACCCGCTTCTACAAGGCCGAGGAGAAGAACGATCAGGCCTTTACCGAAAAGCTCGCCGCCAATGGCGACATCTATGTCAACGACGCTTTTTCCGCTGCCCACCGCGCGCACGCGTCGACTGAAGGCCTGGCGCACCGGTTGCCGGCCTACGCCGGCCGCACCATGCAGGCCGAGCTCGACGCGCTGGAAAAGGGCCTCGGCAATCCGGTGCGGCCGGTGGTCGCCATCGTCGGCGGCGCCAAGGTCTCGACCAAGATCGACCTGTTGATGAACCTGGTGAAGAAGGTCGACGCGCTGGTCATCGGTGGCGGCATGGCCAACACCTTCCTGGCGGCGCGCGGCACCGATGTCGGCAAATCGCTCTGCGAGCACGACCTGGCCGACACTGCCAAGCAGATCATGATCGAGGCGGCGGAAGCCGGCTGCGCCATCATCCTGCCCGCTGACGGCGTCGTGGCCAAGGAGTTCAAGGCGGGTGCCGCGAGCGAAACCGTCGCCATTGCGGACGTGCCGGCCGACGGCATGATCCTCGATGTCGGTGCAAAGACCGTGAAAAGCGTCACCGACTGGATCGACCGTGCAGCCACGCTTGTCTGGAACGGCCCGCTCGGCGCTTTCGAGATCGAGCCTTTTGATCACGCGACGGTGGCTGCGGCCAAGCACGCTGCGGCCCGCACGAAAGAGGGCAAGCTGGTCTCGGTCGCCGGTGGCGGCGACACGGTGGCAGCGCTCAACCATGCCGGCGTCGCCGACGACTTCACCTATGTCTCGACCGCCGGCGGCGCTTTCCTCGAGTGGATGGAAGGCAAGCCGCTGCCCGGCGTCGAGGTGCTGAAGCGGTAGAGCAATTCCAGGAAACGTGCATAGCGGTTTTCCGTCCGGAATTGCGGTCAAACAACCGACTCTATCAACATTCGGCGAGAACGTTTGCGGATCGAGGACTTTCAATCGATTCACGCTTTTCGACGCCATTCCATTGGCGGTAGAGTTCCGTTAAGCGCGGAACCAACACCGTCAAGGAGAGCACCATGAGCGAACGTCTCGAAGACATTGCCGCCGCGATCGTGGCCGATGGCAAAGGCCTTTTGGCCGCCGATGAGAGTTCCGGCACCATCAAGAAGCGATTCGACGTCATCGGCGTCGAATCGACCGCCGACAACCGGCGCGACTATCGCGAGATGATGTTCCGCGCCAAGGAGGCGATGACCAAGTATATTTCCGGCGTCATCCTCTATGACGAGACCATCCGTCAGAAGGCTGCCGACGGCACCCCGCTGGTCGACATCATCAAGGCCTCCGGCGCCATTCCGGGCATCAAGGTCGATATGGGCGCCAAGCCTCTCGCCGGCTTTCCCGGCGACACCATCACCGAGGGCCTGGACGGGCTGCGCGAGCGGCTTTCCGACTATTACAAGCTCGGCGCCCGCTTCGCCAAATGGCGCGCGGTGATCGACATCGACGTCGCAAAGGAAGTGCCTTCGGCGACATCGATAGGCTCCAACGCGCACGCGCTTGCCCGCTATGCCGCGCTCTGCCAGGAAGCGGGCATCGTGCCGATCGTCGAGCCGGAAGTGCTGATGGACGGCGCCCATTCGATCGACACCTGCTATGAGGTAAGCAAGGCGACGCTGCTGAAGCTCTATGGCGAGCTCTATGCGGCGCGCGTGGTGCTGGAAGGCACCATCCTCAAGCCGAACATGGTCATCTCCGGCAAGAAATCGGGCAAGAAGGACAATCCCGAGCAAGTCGCCGAGAAGACGATCAAGCTGTTCCGCGAAACCGTGCCCGTGGCGGTGCCTGGGATTGCATTCCTTTCCGGCGGCCAGGACGACGAGGAAGCGACGGCCAACCTCAATGCCATCAACGCCATCGGCCCGCATCCGTGGAAGCTCTCCTTCTCCTACGGCCGCGCCTTGCAGGCTGCCGCGCAGAAGGCCTGGAGCGGCAAGGCGTCGAACGTCGCCGCCGGCCAGGCGGCCTTCATCCATCGCGCCCACATGAACCATCTGGCGGCGCTCGGCAAATGGCGGCCGGCGCTGGAAAAAGCCGCCTGATATCTCGCTTTCTCAAAGCAGACGAAAACCCGGGCCCGTGGCCCGGGTTTGTTTTTTCCGGCCGCGTTCCTACCTGATGCATCGAAATAGCGGCGCAGATGCATGTCGCCCAAAAGTGCGCGCCGGTTTGGGAAACGACATGCATAAAAACAAGGACTTAAAGCGCGTCGCCTGAATCGGTTTCAGCGCGGCGCGCTTTATGTCGGATCGCGCCTGTGTCGAACGTCCTTGGCAGGAGAGGACAGGAGATAGTCATGCATCGCAACGCCGCCGTTTCCCGCGAAGACTGGTTCGAGGCGCACAGGAAGCACCTCGAGCGCGAGAAGGAGCTGACGCGATTACGCGATCGCATCGCCGCCGAGCGGCGGCAACTGCCCTGGCTCAAGCTGCGCAAGGACTATGTCTTCGAAAGCGAGCAGGGACCGAAGCGCCTTGCCGAACTCTTCGCCGGCAAGAGCCAGCTCATCGTCTACCATTTCATGATGACGCCGGGCTCGGACCACCGCTGCGAAGGCTGCTCGTTCCTGGCCGATCACATCGATGCCGCTGACCAGCATCTCAAGCACCATGATGTGTCGCTGGTCGCCATCTCGCGGGCGCTGCTGGCCGAGCTCTTGCCCTACAAGCGGCGCATGGGCTGGAAATTCGACTGGGTGTCGTCCTACGCGTCGGACTTCAACTTCGACATGCAGGTCTCCTTCACTGACAGGCAGATCGCGGCCGGCGAGACCGTCTATAATTTCGAGAAGCGCCCGCTGCGATCGAAGGACCTGCCGGGCACCAGCGTCTTCTATCGCGACGAATGCGGCGACATCTTCCTCACCTTCATGTCGCGCGCCCGCGGCGGCGACGCGCTGATCGGCGCCTACCACTATCTCGACATGACGCCGAAGGGCCGCAACGAGACCGGGCCCTATCATGGCCTGATGGACTGGGTGCGCCTGCACGACGAATACCAGGACAGGACCAAGGATCGGCCGGACTGCTGCGCGTGATTACCCTCGTTCACCTCGGCCAAAACATGCGCTAATGGCTTTTCGCCTGGAGCAATTCCAGGAAAAGTGTGTAACGGTTTTCCGTCCGGAATTGCGTAGGAATAAGCAACGGATTTGCCATGCAGCGCCTGTTCGCCCTCCTCACCTGGCTCGCCTTCCCGGTCTATGTCTGGCAGGGTCTTGGCGTGCGCCGCCGCACCACGCGCATGCTGCCGGCGCAAGGTCCAGTCCTGCATGAGATACGCGGCACGACCCCGGCAATCGCATTGCTGGTCCTGGGCGACTCCTCTGCGGCGTCGGTGGGCATCGAACAATCGGAAAACGGGCTTGCCGCGCAGCTTGCCGGTCTCATTGCCGAGCGGACCGACCGCACGGTGCGCTGGCGCGCCGCTGGCTTCAATTCGGCGACGTCCGGCCAGATCCGCGATTACGTCCTGCCCAACTTCTCGGCCGACCCGTGGACGCATATCGTGCTTGCCATCGGCACCAACGACACCAAGAATTTTCACTCGGTGCCGCGTTTCAAGAAGGAGTTCGGCGGCCTGCTCTATGCGCTGCGCGCCAAATGGCCGGAAGCGCGCGTGGTCTGGTCGCCGGTGCTGGAATTCACCCGCGCGCCGGCAATGCCGCCGCTGCTCGGCAAGATCCTCGAAATCCGCGCGACCGAAATGAACCGGATGGGCGTGCGCCTCTGCAACGAACGCGGCGCGGTTCCGGCCGCACGCCTGCCGATCACCGATCCCGAGGCCGGTTTTGCCTCAGACGGCTTCCACGCCTCGGAGGCCGGCTACCGTGCCTGGGCGGAGCATATGGTGGATTTTGTGCTGGGAAACGAGGTCCTGACTCCCGTTTGAGCTACGTCGGGATTTCAGGTCAGGACGAGCAGCGAATTGTGGTCTCCGGGAACCGAAGCGGCGTGCTTGAAGTACGTGAGCACAAGAAGCCGCCATTCGCAGGCCGTCCTCACCTGAGTGTCGATGTACCTCAGACCCAATGGCCGAGAATAGCCGCAAGCGAGATCGCGGCCATGGCAAGCAGCGCCAGCTTCCAGAAATCGCCGCGTCGCTTCAGCCCCGGCCAGCCGAGCGGCTTGATGATCTGGATCAGCATGATGCCGATGATGACAAGGGCGAGAAGTTTCGTCATGCCGCCTTTGACCAGCATCTTTGGTGGCTGTCAAAGCGCTTCTTGCTGCCGCATCGCTCCTGACAAACGACCGGTTGCCCAGCGCTTGACCAAGCTTTCCCGCGACTGCTCCGGCTACCTGCCAGGCTCCTGACAGACTGCTGTCAGCAGGGGTGTGAGATACTCACACCATCGAAAAAGAGGAGCTCGGCCATGAACGGTTTTACCATCCTGCGTAGCATGCAGAACTATGTCGGCAAGATCCGCACCGTGCGGAACGAGATACGCACGCAGCGTTTCCTGAACACTTTGCCGGCGGACATCCGCAAGGACATCGGCTGGCCGGACCTTTATAACGGCCGCGTGCGTGAGAATTGAGATTTTTCGGCTCGCGACTTGGATAGCGACTGTGCCATGCCCAGATGTAAGGTCGGTTGAAGTGCTGGGTTTCAGGTCGGACACCGTTGCCCCGCAGTTGATTGGCTGCAGCCTCCTGACAGTATGTTGTCAGGAGGCTTGCGTTATTGAAGCAGCCTCGAACCTGCGGAACCGGTTTTGGGACCGCGGCATGCGTAGAGCCGAAACCAAGGGGTCAAACGATGCGCCGCGCCGACAGGCTTTTCCAGATCGTGCAGCATTTGCGCGGGGGCCGATTGGTCACCGCGCAGAAGCTCGGCACGTGGCTCGAAGTTTCCGAGCGGACCATCTACCGCGACATAGCCGACCTGCAGTCGACCGGTGTGCCGATCGACGGCGAGGCGGGTGTCGGCTACATGATGAGGGAGGGGTTCGACCTTCCGCCGCTGATGTTCACGCGTGACGAGATCGTGGCGCTGGTCGCGGGCGCCCGCATGGTGCGCGCCTTCGGCGGCGCGGCCATGGCAAGGGCCGCCGACGAAGCGCTGGTCAAGATCGGCGCCGTGCTGCCCGATACCGAAAAGGACCGCATTGCTCGCACCGAGATCCACACGCCGATGTGGGTGGTGAGCGACGCCGCGCGCGAAGCAATCGACCTGATCGAGCGCGCCATCGAGAAGCGCCAGGTGCTGACCATCGACTATTCCGACGAAGCCGGCCGCGGCACCGCGCGCGACATCCGGCCCTTGGGCCTGTGGTTCTGGGGCAAGGTCTGGACCCTGGTCGCCTGGTGCGAGATGCGCGACGATTTTCGCGCCTTCCGCATCGACCGCATTGCCTCGGTCGTCATCGCCGGCCGCATCTACAAGCCGGAGCGCGGCAAGCAGCTCGCCGACTTCTATCGCGCCGTGGAGCGCAGCGAAGACTACGGCATGGCGCCCGACCGCGCCGCTCGGACGTGATCTCCTCCCAAGCCACTGTCCGATAAAAAAGCCCGCTCGAAGCGGCTTTTTTTGGACTACGCGAAGCTTACTCCTTGCCGTCGTCTTCGTTCTTGTCTTTCGACTTCAGCGCGGAGAGCTTGGCGAAGACGGCGCTGGCGTCGAGCTCGGCATCTTCGTCCTTCGGCTTCTCCGGAGCCGGCACCAGCCGCTCGGTGAGCGCCGCCGGCAGCAGCGTGTCGCCGGCGACCGGCTGCGCCTGCTCGCGGCCACGCGAGGCGCGGTTGACTTCCAAGTCGAGGTCGATCTGCGAGGTCAGGCCGAGCGTCACCGGATCCATCGGCTGCAGATTGGCCGAGTTCCAGTGCCGGCGCTCGCGGATCTGCTCGATCGTCGACTTGGTGGTGCCCACGAGCCGGGCAATCTGGGCGTCCTTCAACTCGGGATGGTTGCGCACCAGCCAGAGAATGGCGTTCGGCCGGTCCTGTCGCTTCGACAGCGGCGTGTAGCGGGGACCCTTGCGCTTCGATTCCGGCACCCGCACCTTCGGATCGGACAGTTTCAGCCGGTGGTTCGGGTCCTTCTCGCCACGCGCGATCTCGTCGCGGGTGAGCTGGCCGGTCATGATCGGGTCCATGCCCTTGATGCCCTGCGCCGACTCGCCGTCGGCGATCGCCTTGACCTCCAGCGGATGCAGCCCGCAGAACTGTGCGATCTGCTCGAAGGAAAGCGCGGTGTTGTCGACCAGCCAGACGGCGGTCGCCTTTGGCATCAGCAGCGTATTGGCCATGTTAAAAATCCTTCTCGTTCGCCCGCGTTCCCGCGCGGGCGGTGGTTTTAGAGCCACCAAAATGGGAAATTCGCGGCCTGTATAAACGCTCCGTCACGATTTCGCAATGTTTTTGGGAAGGAGAGGTTTGCGACCTTAAAAAGACAAAACCCGCTGGACGGAGTCCAGCGGGTTCGGAACCGGAGACGAGCAAGCGTCTGCGACGGCTCTGGCTTCGAGGCCGCAGCCCGGCCTTGCGGCCGGGTTACGCTTGAAATCAAAGAGCCTGGCGGGCGATCTTCTCGATGTCGGCGCGGTTGATGCCGAGGTCGTTCAGCTGACGGGCGTTGAGACGGTTCAGCTCGCGCACGGTCTCGTTGTACAGGCGCCAGTTGCGGTAAGCACGGATCGGGTTCATGTCAGTCCTCCATTCGTGGGATCAATTGTTTCGATGCCGCGTAGATAGGCACCCTTGCCCACGAATTGAACGGACGCTTTTGCATGGCGGCAATGCATTTTGTGCATTGCAGCATTAAGGTTTGTTGAACCTGTCGCTGTGTGGCGCAGGAAGCCGCCATTCGTAGGCCGGCCTCACCTGAATGTCGACCCAGCCTAGCCGACGTCGAGCACGATCTTGCCGATATGCTCGCCCTCCTCCATCCGCTCATGCGCTCGCCAGGCTTCCGTCAGCGGGAAGATCATATCCATGACCGGAGCAACCTTGCGGGTGCCAAGCAACGGCCAGACCTGAGCCTCGAGAGCCGCCGCGATGGCCGCCTTGAATTCGACGGTGCGGGGCCTGAGCGTCGAGCCGGTATGGACAAGGCGCTTGACCATCAGCTTGGCGAAATCGGCGCTGGCGACAGCGCCGGCCTGCACGGCGATCTGGACGATGCGCCCTTCGATCGCCGCGGCATCGTAATTGCGCGCCACATAGTCGCCGCCGACCATGTCGAGGATGACATCGGCGCCCCGGCCCTCAGTCGCGTCCTTCACCTCGGCCACAAAATCCTGCTCGCGGTAATTGATCGCCCGGTCGGCGCCGAGCTTCAGGCAGGCGTCGCATTTCTCCTTGCTGCCGGCGGTCGTGACGACATAGGCGCCGAAGGCTGACGCCAGCTGTATGGCGGTGGTGCCGATACCGGATGAGCCGCCATGGACGAGCAGCGTTTCGCCCTTCTTCAACCCGCCGCGCTCGAACACATTGTGCCAGACGGTGAAATAGTTCTCCGGCACCGCGGCGGCCTCGGAATAGGTGAAGCCGGCCGGGATCGGCAGCACGCTGCCGGCATGGACCTTGACATATTCGGCATAGCCGCCGCCCGGCGTCAGCGCGCAGACCCGGTCGCCGATGCGCCAGCGCGATATCTCGTCGCCGAGCGCCGCGACATCGCCGGCCACCTCGAGACCCGGTAGGTCCGAGGCGCCCGGCGGCGGCGGATAGGCGCCTTTGCGCTGCTGCACGTCAGGCCGGTTGACGCCGGCAGCGTGCACGCGAATGAGGATTTCGCCGGGACCAGGCGCAGGCACGTCGCGTGTCTCCGGCTTCAACACCCTGGGGCCGCCGGGCTGCGAGATCGCGATGGCCGTCATCCTTGCCGGAATCTTCTGTCCGCTTGCCATGAATTGTCCCGTCTCCTCATGCCATTGGTCGGCTGTTTGCATCAGCGCCCCTGCCCTATGTATGCTGATTGTCAAATCAGGCAAATGGCCAAGTGAGGGAGGAGCGACGATGGCGATCTTCGACGACGAACCCAGGAAGAAGCCGCGCCCGCACGAGATCGGCCAGGATCTGTCGCTGCTGTCCGTCGACGAATTGTCCGAGCGTATCGCACTCCTGCGCGACGAGATCGCCAGGCTGGAAGCCGAGCGGGCGGCCAAGGGCGCCACCAAATCCGCCGCCGACGCGCTGTTTCGCCGAGGATAATCCGGGCGGCATGCCCGCCCGCCCCGGAAAAGCCTGAAAGCGACTGCCAGACCTGTACTCTGAAACAGAGCTGCGCTCTGAAATTTCCAGCCGGATCAGCCCATGTTCGCAACCTACCGACCGATCCTCTCGCTGCTGCGCGGCACCGCGTTCCTGCTGGCGGCGTCGGGACTGCACGGCCTGCTTTTGCCGTTGCGCGGCCAGGTGGAAGGGTTCTCGACCGCCGCGCTCGGCCTGATGGGCACGGCCTGGGCTGGCGGCTTCGTCACCGGCTGTTTTTTCGCGCCGCGCCTGGTGCGCCGAGCCGGCCATGTCAGGGCGTTCGGCGCCTTCGCCGCCTCGGGGGCGATCATTGCGCTGCTCACCGGCCTCGTCATCGACGAGTATTTCTGGATCCTGCTGCGCGCCTTCACCGGCTTCACCATGGCCGGCGCCTTCATGGTCATCGAGAGCTGGCTGAACGAGAAGGCCACCAACGAGAATCGCGGCACCGTCTTCGGCCTTTATATGATGGTCACCTATGCCTCGATCATGGGCGGCCAGATGATCGTCGCCGGCGGCGACGTGAGATCGGCCTCGCTGTTCATGATCACCGGCATCCTTTTCTGCCTGTCGCTCATTCCGACCGCCGTTTCGACGCAGTCGCACCCCAAGCCGCTGCAGGACGTCAAGCTCGACGTCAAAGGCCTCTATGCCAATTCGCCGGTATCGGCGGTGGCCTGCCTTCTGATCGGCATCGCCAACGGCGCCTGGGGCACGCTCGGCGCCGTCTATGGCGCCCGTATCGGCATCTCCACCGCCGAGATCGCGCTGATGATGAGCCTGGTGGTCGTCGCAGGCGCCGCCATGCAGCTTCCCGCGGGGCGGCTTTCCGACACCACGGACCGCCGTTTCGTGCTCGCCGGCGCCGCCTTCGGCGCGGCGTTGTTCGCGGTGCTGATCTTCCTGATCGAACCGCATGCGGGCGTCTTCGTCATCGTGCTGACCGCTGCCTACGGCGCCTTCGCCTACACGCTCTATTCGATCGCCGTCGCGCATGCCAACGACCACGCGCGGGCGGAGGATTTCGTCAAGGTTTCCGGCGGCCTGCTTCTGCTCTACGGCTTCGGCACCATGATCGGGCCGCTGCTTGGCGCCGCCCTGATGGGCTGGCTGCGTCCGGAGGGCCTCTTCCTCGCAACCGCGCTGGCGCATCTTAGCCTTGCCGGCTACACGTTGCTGCGCATCCGCGCCCGCGCGCCGGTTCCGATCGAAAATCGCGATGCCTTTAAGACGCAGCCGGCCGACCGTGCGGTCACGCCGGAAGCCTTGCGGCTCGATCCGCGCAGAAAGGTTGAAACCGATAGTTGAGATTTGGAAAGCTTTGCCTCACAAATAAGGCATGATTTTTTCCGACGCCTTCGTGGCGATAGCCGATCCAAACCGGCGCTATCTATTGGAAGAGCTCCGGCGCGGCCCCAAGACGGTGAACGAATTGGCAGCCGGGTTGCCCGTTTCACGCCCGGCCGTTTCCCAGCACCTGAAGGTCCTGCTCGACGCCGGCTTGGTCAACGCCAAGGCGGAGGGCACCAGACGTGTCTATGCCGTCAGCACCGCCGGCTTCCTCAGGCTCAACATCTGGCTTGATCAGTTCTGGGACGTCGAGGAGTTGGGCGCGCCAGGAAACTGAAGCCTCAGATCCCGGAGGCCAGTGCGGCGCCAAGCGCGTCGAGCAGTTCGCCTGTTCCATGCTCGCGCGTGGCCGGCGTATCGTGACCGTCGAAGAAGGCGCCCTGCTCCGTCAGTATCAGTCGCGTACCCGTGCCCTCCGCGATGAGCTCGATCGTTGCAAGCGACACCGACACGCGGGTTTCGCCGAACAAAAGCTCATAGCTGTAGACGATACGCCGGTTCGGCACGATGTCCTGATAGACAGCGTTGAAAAAATGCATCTGGCCATCGCTGGGGCAACCGGCATTCACCTCCTTGCCGCCAACACGAAAGTCCATTTCATGCCGGCTCGGCATCGGATTGTCGGGATCGACAAACCAGCGCTTCTTGGCCGCCGGATCGCTCAGCGCGAAATAGACCTTTTCGGACGCCGCCGGATAGACGCGCTCGATGACGAAGGTGGAATGGACAACGGATCGTTCGGTCATGACGGCGTTCCTCAGTTTTGGTCTTTGGTTGTTTCGGCGAGAAGAACACCGAGCCGGTCGAGCCTGCGCTCCCAGGCCAGCCGCCGCTCGTTGATCCAGTGCTCGGCGGCCCTGAGCGCCTGCGGCTCGATCCGGCAGGTGCGCACCCGGCCGAGCTTCTCGGTGCTCACCAGGCCGCTCGCCTCGAGAACACTGAGGTGCTGGACGACCGCCGACAGCGACATTGCCAGCGGTTCGGCCAGCTGGCTGACCGAGGCCGGCCCGCGCGACAGACGTTCCACCATCTGGCGCCGCGCTGGATCCGCGAGCGCCTGGAACATCAGATCGAGTTGGGCGGGATCGTGCAGCATCGCCGGCTAACCGTTATTGTAGGGGAAGAGCTTGAAATAAGGCTGCGCTTCCTCGATCACGCGGGCGAAGGCCGGCCGCTCGAGCAGACGATCGTGGTAGCGTTTCACGGCGGGGAATTTGTCGCCGAACGGCTCGACCTTGTTGGCATAAAACAGCGCCGGCGAGGCCGCGCAGTCGGCCATGGTGAAGCTCCCGCCGACCGCCCAAGTCTTTCCCTCCATCTCCTTTGCCTGCATCTCCTGTTCGATGATGGCGTAGGAATTGCGCAGCTGCGCGCGCGCCTCCTCGACCCCGAACGGATCGGTCTTGTCCCTTGGACGCAGCCGGTCGCCGACGATCTTCTGCATCGGCTCCTGCACGTAGAAGTCGTAGAAGCGGTCGGTCTGGCGGACCTTGATGGCGAGGTCGATGTCGGCGGGGACGAGCTCGATCTGCCCGGGGTAATAGGCGGCGAGATATTCAATGACGATGGTCGATTCCAGCACCGTGCGGTCCCTGGCGCCGTCGCGCAAAGCCGGCATCTTGCCAGTCGGCGAAACCTTCAGGAAAGCCGCACGCGATTGTTCGTCGCCAAGATCGACGATCACCGGCCTGAAGGGCGTGCCGTTCTCGTAGAATGCGATCAGCGGCTTCCAGCAGAAGGAAGCAAGTGGGTGGAAATGCAGCGTCAGGGACATTTTTTCTCCTGTCGTCGGACGTCGAGGCAATACTGAAGCAATCACTTAACTATTTTCATGGACTGCCGGAGTCAAGGCTGGCCCTCGGCGGTCAACCGTGCGTCGCGATGGCTTCGATGATTTGCGGCCAGTCGTTGCGGTGCAGTTCGTGGCCACCGCCTTCGATCCGTACCAGCCTGGCGCCGGGAACGGCCTTGGCGAGCGCCTCGCCATGCTCAATCGGGAAGATCGGATCGGCGGTGCCGTGGATCACGAGCAGCGGCACCGTCAGGTCCTTTATCCGCCGCTCCGGCCCGCCACCCTTGAGCAGGAAATGGTTGGAGGCGCT
Organism: Mesorhizobium loti; assembly: GCF_001510895.1. Taxonomy (GTDB): domain Bacteria; phylum Pseudomonadota; class Alphaproteobacteria; order Rhizobiales; family Rhizobiaceae; genus Mesorhizobium; species Mesorhizobium loti_A. The sequence goes on from NZ_LPWA01000175.1 coordinate 33,387, forward strand.
GGCAAGGCCGCCGGAACGGTCGTAATCCTCCTCGATCGCCGCGCGTGTCCGTTTCCGGTCGAACGGATGCAGGGTGCTGGCGAGCGCGCGAGCATCCTTGACCATGAAGTCGAGCACCTGTCCCCGGTTCGACCAATCGACATTGGCGCCTTCCGCGGAATGCTCCTTGTAGGTCTGGCTTGCCCCCGGCAAGCCGGACGTATCGACGCCAAGCGGCGAACTGGAGATCACGGTGAGCGCGCTGACGCGCTCGGGATATTTCAGCGCCACGATCTGCGCGATCATGCCGCCCATCGACATGCCGACGACATGTGTCTTGCGGACGCCGTGGTCGTCGAGCACGCGGATAGCATCATCCACCATGTCCTCGAACGTATAGGGCGGTTCGCCCGGCTTGTATTTGGTCGACTGGCCGGTATCGCGGTTGTCGTAGCGGATGACGAAGCGGCCGCGCTCGGCGAGCTGCCGGCAGAAAGCTTCCGGCCACCAGAGCATGGAGGCCATGGCGCCCATGACCAGAAGGATCGGATCGGTCGGATTGCCGAAACTCTGCGAGACGATTTCAGGGCGCGGCAAAGCGGTCATCGTCCTCCTCCTTCCCTCATTCCGATTGCATTTTGCAATCAGTTGCACTATAATCAAACCGATATCATAATGCAACCAGTTTTTGGAGACTGCCATGAACACCGAGCACCGGTCCGGCTGCCCGATCAATCTGTCGCTCGAGGTTTTCGGCGACCGCTGGAGCCTGATCATCCTGCGCGACATGATCTTCGGCGGTCGGCGCCATTTCCGCGAGCTGCTCAACGGATCGCTGGAGGGCATCGCCTCCAACATCCTGGCCGACCGGCTAAGGCGGCTGATGGAACTCGGCCTGCTCACCAAGGCCGACGATCCCAGCCACAAGCAGAAAGCAATCTACAGCCTGACCGAGATGGCGATCACGCTGGTGCCGATCATGGCGCATCTCGGCGCCTGGGGGCGGGTATGGCTTCCGGTCAGCGAGGAACTGTCGATCCGCGCCGAGCTTCTCGAACAGGGCGGCCCGCCGCTATGGGAGCAGTTCATGGACGAGCTGCGCCACGAGCATCTCGGCGCGCCGGTGAAGACGCCGCCGGGTACGCCAAGTGTGCGGGCACAGCTGCAGGCCGCCTATGAAGCGGTGGTCGCGCGCAAGGCCGAGGCTGCTACGGCGTGAAGCCGCTTCGAGCCCGGCTACCGGTCAATTCAGGTTGATATCGCGGCTGGCCGACCGCATCGACACCGAGAAGCCGGCGAGCACATCGAACAGCGCGATGATCATCAGCGTGAAGAACACCGAGTGCGCCGCGCCCTTCACCAGCAGGAACTCGACAAGGAAGGCGATGAAGACCAGCGTCGACAAAAGATGGTCCAGGATCGACGCATTGGTGGTGCGCACCGATTTTGAGATTTCAATGAACAGGAAGACCAGGCCGATCAGCACCATCAGGTCGCCGAGCGTCATCGAGAACACGCCGCCCGACATCATGCGGAACGAGAATATTTCGATCGCCCATGGATCGTCGCCGCCGCCGAACAACCCGAGCAGTCCGAGATTGTAGAGGACGAAGGGCACGATCAGCAGCGGGATGGCACCGAACATCTGGGCGACTCCAATGAGGCACCCTTTTGTAAAATCCGCGGCAGGCGCGCCGTCAAGAATTTTCGGCAGTGGCGGCGAACACGCTCTAAGACCTAATGAAATAACGATGTCAGCCGGTTGTTAGGTGATCCGAAAAGTCTCCTCGGGCGCCCACAGCAATCGCCAAATGCAAAGACCGGCCAGAGGCCGGTCTTTTGAAACGTCACAAACCGTGGAAGCTGCTCAGCTTTCCTTCGGCTCCAGAACCTGGCGGCCGCGATACATGCCGGTCTTCAGGTCGATGTGGTGCGGCCGGCGCATTTCGCCGGAATTCTTGTCCTCGACATAGGTCGGGGCCTTGAGGGCGTCGGCCGAGCGGCGCATGCCGCGCTTCGACGGAGAGGTTTTTCTTTTTGGAACGGCCATGGATATGCTCCACTACATGGTCAAAATGCCCCGGCAACCCTCGCGAAAGGGCCGCATCGAGGCCATAATCTGAGAAAGTCGGGTGCCTATACACGCCTTGCGCCGTTTTGGCCAGCGCCGCTCGCGAAATTTTTTGAGCCGGCGCCGCTTCGCCCTAACTCTTCCGCAGGACAGAGTCCGCTGGCTGCACGGTGGTTATCGGATCGGCGTGCCGATGGATGAGCTTCCAGCCGCCTTCTTCGTGGCGAAAGATGCTCGTAGCCCGAAGATACACCGGGGAGACATCCTTGCGCCCGCTCACCTTGGATTCGAGCCGCTCCACTTCGACGATGTAGGCGAGACCGGGGGTTACGTATTTCGAGATGGTGTCGAAGCCGATAGCATCGCCATCCCGGTAATTCGATGCTGCACGCTTCATCGTCTCAACAACTTGCGTCAATCCGCACGCGAAAGGCCCGAAGGGGTTGCCGAGGGTGACATCGTCTTGTTCGGAGAACAGCTGCTTGGCGGGCTCGTAGTCTCCCTGCATGAACGCGCCGAGCGCCCGGTGGTATTGCTCGACGACCTGTTCGAGATCGTTGGCGGTACTCATCGATCCGCTCCTTCTGATCGCGGATAAGGCTGACGCGAGGTTCGTTATGCCGCTCCGTCAGCGCTGCAAGAATCCCCCTTGAGCGAATGAACGTCAACCGGCCTTAGTCAAGGCAACCGACATAGGCGCCGGAACGACCCGCACGCCGCTCGATCAGACTGGCGAGCCGTCTCAACCCCGGGCCGGGCTTGGCCGGATTGCGCGCGATCGGGTTGGGCAGGCTGACGGCGAGGAGCGCCGCCTGCCGGCGCGACAACTGCTTGGCCGAGACGCCGAAATGATGCTGCGCCGCGGCCTCGATGCCGTAGATGCCCGGCCCCCATTCGGCGATGTTGAGATAGATCTCCATGATCCGCCGCTTCGACATCACCGCGTCGAAATAGATGGCCAAAGGCAGCTCGACCACCTTGCGCACGCTGCCCAGCGGCCGTGACCACAAGAACAGGTTCTTCACCGTCTGCATGGTGATGGTGGAGGCGCCGCGCGTCGCCTCGCCGGCCAGCGCATCGTCGACCACGCCGCGCAATTCGCCGAGATCGACGCCGCGGTGGAAGCAGAACTGCCCGTCCTCCGACATGATCACCGAATGCGCCAGCACCGGCGCCACGTCGTCGATCGACACCCAGCGCCGGTCGTAGCCGGAGAAGGTCGCGAGATCCTTCAGCATCAGCGTCGAGATAGGATGCACGAACGATGGCAGATAGAGGAAGGTGAGCACGACCGGTATCGCCGCCAGCACGATCGCCGCGGTTAGGCAACGCCGGCCAAGGCGCTTGAGACCGGCGCGGTTCAGGCGCCGCGGTCGCGCCATGTCCAGCCCTTCGCTTTCATGTTCGACGATCGGTTCCGTCAAGCCGCCCCACCCGTGCCACGCGCTCAACGGCATAAAGGTGCCGGGCTTCTTGCGCAATGTCTGAGTGTCGGCTACCGGTCCCGGCCATGATGAAAGACAACCAGACGGCCTTCGAAACCGCGCTTTTCGCGCGCGCCGCCGCAATCGAGGTCCTGCTGCGGCAGATCCTCGATGCGCCCCTGCTTTCCGGCGAGATAGCCCGGCCGGAGCGCCTGATGGCGGCCATGCGCCATGGCGTTCTCAACGGCGGCAAGCGGCTCCGCCCTTTTCTGGTCATGGAAAGTGCCGCGCTTTTTTCCGCCGATGGCGAGGCGGCGTTGCGCGTCGCTGCGGCGCTCGAATGCGTGCATTGCTATTCGCTGATCCATGACGATCTGCCGGCCATGGACGACGACGATTTGCGCCGCGGCCAGCCGACCGTGCACAAGGCCTTCGACGAGGCGACCGCGATCCTTGCCGGCGATGCGCTGCTGACCTTAGCCTTCGACATCATCGCCGACGACGCGACCGCGCTGCCGGCCGAGCGCCGGGCAGCACTCGTGCTGGCGCTGGCGCGCGCCGCCGCGCCGGCGGCATGGTCGGCGGCCAGACGCTCGACCTCGAGGCCGAGCGCAAGCGGCCGGATGAGGCCGGCATCATCAGGCTGCAGGCGATGAAGACGGGCGCGCTGATCCGCTTCGCCTGCGAGGCGGGCGCCATCGTCGCCGGCGCGCCGGCTGCGGATCGTGAAAGGCTGGCGGAATTCGGCTCGGCCATCGGCCTTGCCTTCCAACTTGCCGACGACCTGCTCGATCTGACGGCCGACGAAAAGCGGATGGGCAAGGCGACGAAGAAGGACGCCGCCGCCGGCAAGGCGACGCTTGCCGCGCTGCACGGGCCGGACTGGGCGCGCGAGCAGCTCCACGGCCTGATCGATCAGGCGCATGCGCTGCTCGAGCCCTATGGCGAAGAGGCGGATATGCTGAAGGCCGCGGCGACTTTCGTAGCGACGCGGAGCAGCTGATGCGTGGCGCAGGCAGACGACGGCAATGACTGCTCGACACCCGATCCGATCTTACAGCCTTGCCGCGGCAAAGATGCGGGATGCCCACTCCAGGAAGACACGCAGCCGCGGCGCGAGCTGCCGGTTCTGCGGATAAAGCGCCGACAGCGGCGTCGGCGTCGGCGGAAAATCCTGCAACACTTCGACCAGCGTCCCGTCCGCCAGATCCCTTTCGAGCCGATAACGTGGCGCTTGCAAAAGCCCGAAGCCCAGCCGCGCCAACGCGGCCGCGGTGTCCGAATTGTTGACCCTAACCCGGCCCGGCAACGCAATCCGATATACCCTTTCGCCGATCGCGAACTCCAGCGGCAGGACCTCGCCCGTGCGTGAGGAGACGAACCCGATGGCCTGATGGCCCTCCAGCGCGTCGGGCGATGCCGGCGCCCCGTGGCGCTTCAGATAGCTCGGGCTCGCACAGGTGATTTCTCCGATCATCGCCAACCGTCGCATGATCATGCCGCTGTCCTGCAGCTCGCCGGCACGAATGACGCAATCGACCCCTTCGCGAACGAGGTCGACCAGCCGGTCGCCCTGGCCGATATGCAGATCGATCTCGGGATAACGTTCGAGGAACGCAGGCAGCTCCGGCAGCAGGAACCTCTGCGTCAGCAGCGGATGCGCATCGATGCGCAACAGGCCGCGCGGTTCGGCGCTGCGGAACCCGGCTTCGGCATCCTCCACTTCACCCAGGATCGAAAGGCAGCGCTCGTAATAGGCCTGCCCGTCAAGCGTCGTGGCGACGTGGCGCGTGGTCCTGTCCAACAGCCTCGTGCCCAGATGATCTTCCAGCTGCTTGATCGCTTCGGTTGCGGTCGAGCGCGGCAGGCCGAGATCGGCCGCCGCCGCGGTGAAGTTGCGCCGGTCCACCACGCGCACGAACAGCCGCATCCTGTCGAGTCGATCCATACCGGATTGTTCGCTCTCTCCGAATACTGCTGTCAATAGCGGGTCGATTATCCGGCCGACGTAACAATCTATATTCGCATCAGAACAACGAACGGAGACCAATCATGCAAAACGTGCGGACAAGAACGGCGATCGTGACGGGTGCGTCGAGAGGCATTGGTGCGGCGATAGCCAAACGGCTCGCCCAGGACGGCATTGCGGTCGTAGCCAACTATGCGCGCGGCAAGGACGATGCCGAGGCGGTCGCTTCCGCCATTGAGGCTGCCGGCGGTACTGCCCTGGCGGTCCAGGCCGACATCGGCGAGCCGGCCGCCATGGGCGCTTTATTCGATGCGGCCGAAAAGGCTTTCGGCGGGATCGACATTCTCGTCAACAACGCCGGCATGATGAAGCTCTCGCCGATCGCGGAGACCGACGACGCGCAGTTCGAGCGCCAGGTCGCCATCAATCTCGGCGGACCGTTCCGCGGCATGCGCGAAGCTGCACGCCGCCTCAAGGATGGCGGCCGCGTCATCAACTTTTCCTCGAGCGTGGTGGGCTTCTACCAGCCGGCCTATGGCGTCTACGCGGCAACCAAGGCCGGCGTCGAAGCCATGACGCACATCCTGGCCAAGGAGCTCGGCCCGCGTCGCATCACGGTCAACGCCGTCGCGCCCGGCCCGGTCGACACGGAACTGTTCACGGACGGCAAAAGCGCCGCGCAGATCGAAGCGATAACGAAACTCATTCCGCTCGGCCGCCTCGGCCAGCCCGACGACATAGCCGGGCTTGTCGCCTTCCTAGCCGACCCGGACAGCCATTGGGTCAACGGTCAGGTCATTCGCGCCAATGGCGGCGCGATCTAGCAGCAATTCCAGCAGAAGCGCGCAGCGGTTTTGCGGCCGGAATTGTTTAAAAACAAAGAGATAGAGGCAGTCATGCAGCAAACGATTCTTATCACCGGAGCATCGAGCGGCTTCGGCGCGATGACGGCGAAGGCGCTCGCCAGAGCCGGTCACCGGGTCTATGCCTCGATGCGGGACCCTAAGGCGCGCGGCGGCGCCGCGGCGGCCGAAATGGAAAGGCTGGCGAGCGAGGAGAAATTGGCGCTCCGCGTCGTCGCGCTGGACGTGCTGTCGGAACCATCGATCGAGACGGCCGTGAGAACCATCCTCGCGGAAGCCGCCAGCATCGACGTCGTCATCCACAATGCCGGCCACATGGTGTTCGGACCGACCGAAGCCTTCACGCCGGAGCAACTGGCCGCGCTCTACGACGTCAATGTCCTCGGCACCCAGCGCGTCAACCGGGCGGTCCTTCCGCATATGCGTTCGCTCGGTCGAGCCCAAATGATATGGGTCGGATCGAGCAGCACGCGCGGCGGCACGCCGCCGTTCCTCGCGCCATATTTCGCCGCCAAGGCGGGCATGGATGCGCTGGCGCAAAGCTACGCGCTGGAACTTGCCCGGTTCGGCATCGAGACGACCATCGTGGTGCCGGGCGCGTTCACCAAGGGCACAGAGCATTTCGCCCACTCCGGCAAACCAGCCGACACCGAGCGCGCCGCCGCCTATTGGTCGGGGCCTTATGCCGGAGTGGACGACCAGGCGCTCCACGGCCTTGCCGGACTGGAACCCGCCGATGCCGATCCCTCGGAAGTCGCCCGCGCCATCGTCGATCTCGTCCAGATGCCGCATGGCCGCCGGCCGTTGCGTGTCCACATCGATCCGTCCGATGACGGCGCGGCCATCGTCAACGGCGTTGCCGACCGCGTCCGGGCGCAGCTTCTGGAGCGCATCGGCCTCGCCGACCTTCTCCATCCAGCGCCGTGAAACCCAACCCGAAGAGGAACCTGGAAATGCCCTTTGCCAACTTCAAGACGCCGCAGGCCGCGCTTACAAAAGCGCAGAAGGAAGACCTCGTCCACCGGACAACGCAGATGTTCGTCGACTATTTCGGCGAGGGTGTGCGTCCCCACACCATGGTGCTGATCGAGGAAGTTCCCGATGGAGGCTACGGCCGCGCCGACGAAGTCTTCATTCTTCCCGACGCCTATCGGGCGAAGGATACCGCCTGATTTGAACCGGGGCGGGCCGCCTGCTGCGTGGCTCGCCTCACTTGATCCCCGGCACCGGGCCATCGTGGCGGCACCAACGAAATCTTAATGTAAATCAAGCGTAATCCCGACCGTTAAAATCGTGCGTATGGGTTTGGGGTTGCGCATGCCGGAATATTCCTCCTTCATCCGGTCGATCCGGATTCGCTATTTTTCGGGATTGCTTGTCTTCGCGCTGGCCTCGGCCGCCGTCTTGTTCGCGCTCAACCGCGTGAATTCATATCGCCACGAGGTCGATGCTCTCAGCGGCAATTTCGTCATCTTCTCCCGCGACCTGCGCAATGCCACCAATTTCGCCGAGACGACCGGAACGGCCTGGCGGGCCGAGACCCGCGACGCGCTGACCACAGCCGCGCGCGGCCATTCCGAACGGCTGAGGGGCGAGATCGAGAGACTGAACGCGCAGCTTGCGGCAATCAGGCCGAGCCTGTCGGCGAAAACCCTCAGCGCGCTCGAATCCGCTTCGGTGAACGGCGATCTCTTCTGGTCGGCGCGCGACATGGTGCGCAACTTCAACGTGATGTCGGTGGCCCAGAAAGTCGACGAATGGAGCTACCGCGAGATCCGCAACCAGAACGACCTTTTCGCCCAGCCGATGCTGGTGCGCGTGCGCACCGCGCTCGACGACGAGCGGCATCTCGCCGACGCCTCCAGCGACCGGTTGCTGCTGTGGGCGAGCGGCCTGCTGATCGCCGTGATCGCCATCGCGGCGGTTCTGATCTTCCGGCCGATGGAGAATGCGATCCGCCGCGCCTTCGCCGAAACCGCCGCGTCGCTGTTCAAGGCGGAGGCGGCGGACCGTGCCAAGTCGGAATTCCTCGCCAATATGAGCCATGAGATCCGCACGCCGATGAACGGCGTGCTAGGCATGGCCGAGTTGCTCGCCAAGACCGAGCTGACGCCGCGCCAAAAGACCTTCACCGACGTCATCGTCAAATCCGGCAACGCGCTGCTCACCATCATCAACGATATCCTCGACTTCTCGAAGATCAATGCCGGCCAGCTGACGCTCGACCCCGCTCCCTTCCGCCTCGCCGAAGCGGTCGAGGACGTGGCCACTCTGGTGTCGGCCCGCGTTGCCGAAAAGAACCTCGAGCTCATCGTGCGCGTCGATCCGCGCCTGCCGGGCTTCGTCATAGGCGACGCCGGGCGCTTCCGCCAGATCGTCACCAACCTGCTCGGCAACGCGGTGAAGTTCACCGAGAAGGGGCATGTGCTGATCGATGTCGGCGGCGATCTCGTCGACGGCGTGGTCCAGTTGAAGGTCCGCGTCGAGGACACCGGCATCGGCATCCCGGCCGAGAAGCTGCAAAGCGTGTTCGAGAAATTCGCCCAGGTCGACGGCTCGTCCACCCGTCGTCACGAAGGCACCGGCCTCGGCCTTGCCATCTCCGCCCGCCTCGTCGACCTGATGGGCGGCAAGATCGGCGTCGAAAGCGAGATCGGCCGCGGCTCGGTCTTCTGGTTCGCTGTGCCGCTGCCGGTGCACAAGCAAGACACGCGCGACGAGGTCGTGCCGGTCGACGTCACGGGCGCGCGCGTGCTCGTCATCGACGACAACCCCGTCAACCGCGAGATCCTGCTGGAGCAGCTGAGAAGCTGGAGCTTCGACTGCGCCGCGGCCGAAAGCGGCGCCGTCGGCCTCGCCTTCCTCGACCGTGCCTGCCAGCTCGGCGCCTCGGTCGACTGCATCATCCTCGACTACCAGATGCCCGGCATGAACGGCGCCGATGTCGCGAGAGCCATTGCCGCCGACAACCGCCTTTCCTCCATTCCTGTCGTGCTGCTCACCTCGGTCGACCAGGTCGATTTCGGCAGGATGGTGATCGATTTCGGCATCGTCGCGCATCTCACCAAGCCGGCGCGTTCGGCGGTGCTGCTCGGCACCGTGATTTCCGCCATCCAGAAGGCGCGCATGCAGGGCGCCAAGGCGCATTTCGTGCGCGAGCCGGTCATGGCCCAGCCAGCACCTCCCGCCTTCACCGTCATCCGCGGCCCGGCGGTTCCGGTGCCCGCGGCGCCGGAATCGACCGCCGCGCCGAGCGGCCCGATCGATATCCTGATCGCCGAGGACAATGACGTGAACCAGCTGGTCTTCGGCCAGATCCTCAACGGGCTTGGCTTGAGTTATCGCATCGCCGGCAATGGCCGCACCGCGGTCGAGATGTACCGCTCGCTGCGGCCGCGGCTGGTGCTGATGGACGTCTCCATGCCGGAACTGAACGGCTATGAGGCGACGCGCGCCATCCGGGCGATCGAAGAGCAGAACGGCAGCCATACGCCGATCATCGGCGTCACCGCGCACGCGCTGAAGGGCGATCGCGAGAAATGCATCGAGGCCGGCATGGACGACTACCTGCCGAAGCCGGTCTCGCCCGACCGCCTCGGCGCCAAGATCGGCACCTGGCTCAGCGAGACGGTGGCGGCGAAGACGGCTTGAGGCTGAGGGCCTGGTCGCGCCCGACGACCTGTCGCCGAGTTCCTTCGCGCCCCCCTCTGGCCTGCCGGCCATCTCCCCCACGGGTGGGGAGATTGGCTGTCGCGATAGCTTTCACCAATCGCCAACGTTGCAGGAAGAGCGCCGCCGGCGAAACTGCCGATCTCCCCCCTTGTGGGGGAGATGTCCGGCAGGACAGAGGGGGGCGCTGTCCCTCCAGCGTCTCCGAATTTCTTTGCGGTGCCCATCACCGGTTCCGCATCACCACGCACGCCCCGCCCACGCTCTGCAGCTTGTCGCAGATACCGTTGGCCTCGGCCCGCGAGTCGGCGCCGATCCTGACCGCGTAGATGCCGCGCCGGCCGATCGGCGTGCGCACGCGGCTCACCACCGGATCATGGCTGGCCAGAAGAGCCGGGAACCGCCCGCGGACTCTCAGCCACTGGCCGATCGCGGCGGAACGGCGGAAATTGCCGGCCACCTGCACGCCCCACGGCTTTATGTTGATCGAGGCCATGGCGACGGTCTGCGACATGATCACCGGCAGCCGGCGACAGGAAACCGCGAAACTGGTCTTCGGATCGAGCGGCTGGACAGCGCCCGCGTAAGCAGTGTCTGAGAACTTGTCGACTGGCTCGCCCATGACATCGAAGACATAGCTCTCGGTCTCCATCGGCAGGAAGCCGCCGGAGGAGAGCCAGCGCGACACCCGGTTCTCGCCGGCATTGTAGGCGGCCGCAGCGAGGCCGAGATTGCCGTAGCCCGCCTTCATCTCGGCAAGATATTTCGCTGAAGCCGGGATGGCCTGCTCGATGTCGAAGGGATCGGCAAGCCCGCGCAGCTTGGCCGTGCCTGGCATGAACTGCGCGATGCCTTCGGCGCCGACCGGGCTGACCGCATTGGGGTCAAAGCGGCTCTCCTTCCAGATCAGCCTGGCGAAGAAATCCTTGGGCAGCCTGTTTTGCTCGGCCTGGGTCTCGATCAAGTCGCAGACGCGACCGATCCGCCGTTTGGCGGCCGACTGCGGCGGATCGGCCTGCGCCTGATCGGCTGTGATCAGCGCGCAAATCAGGATCAGTGCCGCACGCAGCAAAAGCGGCATCGGCTTACTCGGCCGCGGCTTTGCCGTGTCCGTATCGCTGCTCGATATAGTCGGCGACCATCTTTTCAAAGTCCTGCGCGATCGAGGGGCCGCGCAGCGTCGCCGCCTTCTTGCCGTCGATGAAGACCGCGCCGTCGGCGTCTCGCCGGTTCCGGGCAGCGATATGCCGATATCGGCATGCTTGGATTCGCCGGGGCCGTTGACGATGCAGCCCATCACCGCGACCTTAAGGTTCTCGACGCCGGGGTATTTCTCGCGCCACACCGGCATGTTCTTGCGGATGTCGGCCTGGATGCTTTGGGCCAGTTCCTGGAACACGGTGGAGGTGGTGCGGCCGCAGCCCGGGCAAGCCGCGACGATCGGCACGAACTGGCGGAACCCCATGGTCTGCAAGAGTTCCTGCGAGACCTGCACCTCGCGGGTGCGGTCGCCGTTCGGCTCGGGCGTCAGCGAGATGCGGATGGTGTCGCCGATGCCCTGCTGCAGGAGGATGCCCATCGCGGCTGAAGAAGCGACGATGCCTTTCGTGCCCATCCCGGCTTCGGTCAGCCCAAGATGCAGCGCATGGTCGGAGCGGGTGGCAAGCTCGGTATAGACCGCGATCAGGTCCTGCACGCCGCTCACCTTGGCCGACAGGATGATCTTGTCGCGGCCGAGGCCGATCTCCTCCGCCATCTCGGCCGACAGGATCGCCGACTGCACGATCGCCTCGCGGGTGACTTCCTGCGCGGTGAGCGGCGAGCCCTGGGCCTGGTTCTCATCCATCAGCCGGGTCAGAAGCTCCTGGTCGAGCGAGCCCCAGTTGACGCCGATGCGCACCGGTTTGTCGTATCTGATCGCCATCTCGACGATCGCGGCGAACTGGCGGTCCTTCTTCTCCTTGAAGCCGACATTGCCGGGATTGATGCGGTATTTCGCCAGCGCCTCGGCGCAGGCCGGGTGATCGGCGAGCAGCTTGTGGCCGATATAGTGGAAATCGCCGACCAGCGGCACGTTGACGCCGAGTCTCAACAGCCTTTCCTGGATGCGCGGCACGGCGGCAGCGCTCTCGTCGCGATCGACGGTGATGCGCACGATCTCCGAGCCGGCGCGATGGAGCGCCGCGACCTGGGCGACGGTCTGGTCGATATCGGCGGTGTCCGTGTTGGTCATCGACTGCACGACGACCGGCGCGCCGCCGCCGACCATCACGCCGCCGACGTCGACGCCGACCGATGCCCGGCGCGGGAAAGGAGAAGAAAAATATCCGGTCATGCCGGCCGCCTCTTGCTAGGAGCAGGAAGAGCTCAAGGGTCCGGGGCATGAGGTGGAGGAGCAAAGAAGGCTTGTCAATGGCAATGGGCGGGCGATCGGGCAAATCGGTTGCCGGCGCCACAAGACCCTAGCCCGGCTTCAAAGGCGTCCAAATTACGCCGTCGCTGCCGAAACTGGCCAAAATCCAGGTAAAAACCTAAGCGCCGGTGGCATAACAGCCACCGGGAGGGTGATTGCGCCGCAATGGCGCGTGATGTTGCCTAGAGGAGCTTCAGTGTGCCGTCGGTTTCGCCTTCAGCTTTTCAATCTCGTCCTTGATTGCCAACTTGCGCCGCTTGAGATTGGCGATCTCGAGGTCGTCCACCGAAGGATGGGTCATCGCATCGGTGAGTTCGCGCTCGATGTCGCCGTGCTTCCGCTGCAGCTCATCAAGATGGGATGCAAGAGACATGATTGGTTCTCCCTTTCATGGTTTCCTCGATTGCAGCCGTCGCAGCCACTTCCACCGCAGGTCGCTACTGTGACGACACAATGACAGTCTGCCACCAACCAATCTCGATGTCGAATGCCGCGTGGTAGCATTCCACGACAATGTGAAATGTGATATCAGCGGCGCGCCGGTCACAAACCCCACCGGCCCCGCCCAAAGGCCCATCCCTGGGCGACGCATACGCAGACGGTAGATAATGTCCGAACAGGAACAGGCTGAGATACGCTAGAATACTCCCGGCTCAAACAGGAACACGCCGATTTCGACGCCGCCATCAACGCGATGATCGCCACGGGTTGCGACCCGTTGCAGATCCAGCGCATGAAGAAGAAGAAGCTTCTGCTGAAGGACCGGCTGATGGCGCTCGAAGATCGCATCATCCCCGATATCATCGCCTAATGCATGTCGCCCAAAAGCGCGCAGCGGTTTTGGGAGAACGACATGCAACAAAACAAAGACTTAAAGCGCGACGCGCTTTAAGCGAAGCTTTTCGCTCGACGTCCTACGAGATCGAAAGCCGCGCCGCGCGTTCGCGCAGCAGCGCGACCAGTTCGCCTGTCCGCTCTTCCGACGTGTCGATCGGAACCACCAGGCACATCGTCGCCTCGACCTTGCCGGGCGCCGAGAAGATCGGCGCCGCCAGGCATTTGGTGTAGGCGTCGACGAGGCCCGACGTCACGCAATAGCCGGTGACGCGGGCTTTTGCGATGTCGTCGATGAAGTCGTCGAGCTCGATCTTGCGGCCGTCCGGCAGCACGAGATCGTCCTGCGAGATCATGGCTTCGATGCGGCTCCGTTCCAGGCCGGCAAGCAGCAGCCTTCCAGACGCTGTCCAGGGAAGCGGTATCTGCAGGCCGGTGGCCGAGCTGATGCGGAACGGCCTGGTGCCCGGGCTTGAATGGACGATGGTGTAGCGGTCGCTCTGCAGCATGCACAGTTCCGAGGTCTCGCCTGTCTCGCGCGACAGCGTGTCGACCTCCTGGCGCCCGCGCCGCAACAGGTCGTTGCCGCGCATATAGGCCATTCCGTAGAGATAGAGCTTCTTGCCGAAATAGACGCGATTGCCGTCGCCCTCCATCTCCAGCAGCCCGGCATCGACCAGTTCGCGCACCAGCGTATAGGTCGTCGAGCGCGGCGCGTTGAGCCCCTTGGCCAACTCGCCGATGCCGATAGCCCGCTGCGTGGCGTGCAGGAATTCCAGAATGTGAAGAACGCGGTTGAGGCCCTTTTCGCGCGAGTTCGCGGGCTTCGCTTCTTCCGTGCCAATAGCTGGCCACTCGCTCAGCGTTTCGCCGTCTTGCATTGTCGATTCCTAATGCTAGTATCTGTCTTGTACAGGATACATGCGTCCCTTGTAAGAGACAATACCGATCGTCGGCGCATGTATCGCTGCTTCATTGGGGAACACACCATCAAAGGAGGTCGCCGTGAACGACACATCCGGCAGACGTGATTTTCTGAAATTGGGAATGGCGGGATTGGCCACCGCCGGCGCGCTCAGCGCGGCCAGCGCCGAGAAGGCCGCCGCGCAGGCCGCATCCGACAGCGTGCTGCGCACCGCGCTCGATCGCGGCAAGCTGATCGTCGGCACCGGCAGCACCAATGCGCCCTGGCATTTCGAGAACGATGCCGGCGAGCTGGTCGGCATGGACATCACCATGGGCCGCATCCTCGCCAAGGGCCTCTTCGACGATCCGACCAAGGTCGAGTTCGTCATGCAGGATCCGGCGCAGCGCATCCCGAACGTGACCACCAACAAGGTCGACATCACCATCCAGTTCATGACCATGAGCGCGCAGCGCTCGCAGCTCATCAACTTCTCCAGGCCCTACTATGTCGAAGGCGTCGCGCTGCTGACGCTGCCTTCCTCCGAGAACAAGACCTTTGACAAGCTGCTTGCTGGCGGTTCCGCCACCCGCGTCTCGATCCTGCAGAATGTCGATGCCGAAACCTCGGTGCACTACGCCTTGCCGCAGGCGCAGGTGATGCAGATCGACACCCAGGCCAACGTCCTGCAGGCGTTGGAATCCAAGCGCGTCGACGCCGCCGCCGTCGATCTCTCCACCGTGCGCTGGCTGGCCTCGCGCAATCCGGACAAATATTTCGACGCCGGCAAGAGCTGGTACTCGATGCTTTACGGCGCGGCGCTGCGGCAAGGCGATCTCGACTGGCAAACCTTCGTCGACCAGACCTTCACCATCGCCATGTTCGGCCACGAGACGGCGCTCTACGATGCCGCCTTCAAGGAATATTTCGGCCAGGAGCCGCCGCCGCGCCACCCGGGCTTCCCGGTCATCTGACAAAGCCCTCTGGACATGGCCGGCGGAAGGCAACGGCCTTCCGCCTGTTTCTCCTCGACACGGGCTTGGCGAGTGGCGGATCCTGGATCCGTCACTGCGGGCCATTGAGACGGACGCATGGGCTATACGCTCAACTTCAACCTGATCTGGCGGCATTTCGACAAGCTTTCGGGCGGCCTGCTGCTCAGCCTCGAGCTTGCCTTGATCTCGGTCGCCATCGGCATCGTCATCGGCCTGGTGCTGGCCGTCTGGTACGTCTCGGCCGGACGCGTCGTGCGCGGCATCATCGCGGCTTACGTCGAGTTTATCCGCAACGTGCCGCTGATCCTGCTGGTCTATCTGGTCTTCTACGGCCTGCCGACCGTCGTCGACGTCGCCTACAGCGCGCAGACCTCCTTCGTGGCGACGCTTGCGCTCTACAGCGGTGCCTATCTGGTCGAGGTGTTCCGCTCCGGCCTGGAAGCCGTGCCACGCGGCCAGATCGATGCCGGCAAGGCGATTGGGCTGACGCCCTGGCAGCGGCTGCTTCACGTACGCCTGCCGACGATGATGCGCATCACGCTGCCGGCGCTCTCCAACACCTTCATCTCGCTGTTCAAGGACACCTCGGTCGCGTCCGTCATCTCGGTGCCCGAGCTGACCTATGGCGCGCAATGGATCAACTTCAACACCTTCCGCATCGTCGAGGTCTATCTCGTGGTGACGGCGATGTATCTGGTGACGGGTTACGCCCTTCTCTTCGCGCTGCGGCTGGTCGAACGCTGGTACAGGACGGCGCGCTGATGCTCAGCCAGATCGCCTATGCCCTGCCGTTCCTTGCCGAGGGCTTTGCACTGACGCTCTGGGTGTCTTTGCTGGTCGTGGTGCTGTCATTGATTGCCGGTGTCATCCTCGGCGTCGGCCTCGTCTACGGCCCGGCGCCGCTGCGCTGGGCGGTGCGCATCTTCAGCGACACCATCCGCGGCATCCCGATCCTGGTGCTGATCTTCTTCGTCTATTACGGCCTGCCGGCCGTCGGCGTGCACCTGCAGTCCTTCTGGGCCGCCGTGCTGGCGCTGACCTTGTTCAAGACCGCCCAGGTCGTCGAATATCTGCGCGGCGCGGTCGCCTCGATCCCGAAGGGCCAGTCGGAAGCGGCGATGGCGATCGGCCTGACCTTCCGCCAGCGACTGGCCTATGTCATCTTCCCGCAGGCTTTCCGCCGCTTCCTGCCACCCTGGATCAACGGCGTCACCGACGCGGTGAAGGGCAGCGCGCTGGTCTCGCTGCTCGGCATCACCGATCTGATGCAGGCCATCAACCAGGTCATCGGCCGCACCTACGAAGCGATGCCGCTCTACATCCTCGGCGCCCTGATCTATTTCGCCGTCAACTACGCGCTTTCATACGCCAGCCGCCGACTGGAACAGCGCTTTGCCTTCATCCGGGACTAAGTCGATGGCCAACAGTTCGAACAACAGTGTAGCGCTTCTCGACATTGCCGAGGTCTCGAAATCCTTTGGCTCGGTCGAGGTGCTGCGCTCGGTCAGCCTCAAGGTGGCGAAGGGCGAGGTTGTCACCGTCATCGGCCCGTCGGGCAGCGGCAAGACCACGCTGCTGCGCTGCGTCAACTTCCTCGAAAGCTATGACAGCGGTTCCATCCGCATCGACGGCAAGGAGGTCGGCTTCCGCGACGGCGGCGCGCGCCAGCGGCGCAGCGAGCGCGACCTTGCCGGCATGCGCGCCGAGACCGGCATGGTGTTCCAGGGCTTCAATCTGTTCCCGCATCTGACGGCCGCCGGCAACATCATGCTCGGCCTCACCAAGGTGCGCGGCAAGAGCAATACCGAAGCGCGCTCGATCGCCGAGCACTGGCTCGGCCGCGTCGGCCTCGCCCACAAGGCCGACAGCCTGCCCGCGGAACTTTCCGGCGGCCAGCAGCAGCGCGTCGGCATTGCCCGTGCCGTTGCCATGGAGCCCAAGATCCTGCTGCTCGACGAGATCACCTCGGCGCTCGATCCGGAGCTCGTCGGCGAGGTGCTGGCCGTCGTGCGCAGCCTCGCCGAGGACGGCATGACCATGGTTATGGTGACGCATGAGATGGCCTTCGCCCGCGACGCGTCCAGCCGCATCGTCTTCATGGCCGATGGCGGCGTCAGCGCCGTCGGCCCGCCGAAGGAGGTTCTCGCCGCGGAGACGACAAACGAGCGCCTCCGCACGTTTTTGGCGCGCTTCCGCGCCTCGCATTTCTGACATCGGATGGCATAAAACCATCCAAGGAGCATTCTTCCATGACGCCTTACATCAGGCTCGCCGAACTCGGCCTGACGCTGCCCGAGCCGCCGACGCCCATCGCCAACTTCGTCACCCATGCCGAGAGCGGCCGGCTGATCTTCCTGTCCGGCCAGGGGCCGCTGCGTGCCGACGGCACGCTTTGCACGGGCAAGGTCGGCGAGGGCGTGACCGTCGAGCAGGCCTATGAGCATGCCCGCCTCACCGGTCTCAACCTGCTTGCCGTCATGCACGCGGCGGCGGGCGACCTTGGCCGCATCGTTCGCGTCGTCAAGCTGCTCGGCTTCGTCAACGCGACGCCGACCTTCAGCGACCATCCAAAAGTCGTCAATGGCTGCTCCGACCTCTTCGCCGACGTCTTCGACAAGATCGGCGGCCATGCCCGCTCGGCGATCGGCGTCGGCTCGCTGCCCGGAAACATCACTGTCGAAATCGAAGCGGTCGTCGAGATCGCCGCCTGACTTTCATGGAGTCCACCGCAATGAAAACCTATTCCGACACCGGCTCCAACACCACGATCCGTGAGCGGCTGGGGCTGAGGCCGATCATCAACGTCTCCGGCACGATGACGACGCTCGGCGCCTCGATCATCGTCCCCGAGGCGATCAGCGCCATGGCCGAGATCGCCTCGCAATGGGTGGAGATGGACGATTTGCAGCGCGCCGCGAGCGCGGTCGTCGCGCGCCTGACCGGCGGCGAGGCCGGCTTCATCACCGCCTGTTGCGCCTCAGGCATCACCATGGCGATCGCCGGCGCGATGACCGGCACCAACCTTCTGGCGATCGAACGCCTGCCGGACGACACGGAAGGCTTGAAGTCGGAAGTCGTCATCCAACTCGGCCACATCGTCAATTACGGCGCGCCGATCGATCAGTCGATCCGGGTCGCCGGCGCCAGGGTAATCCCCGCCGGCACCGTCAGCGTCACCCAGGACTACCACGTGCGCGAAGCGATCAACGAGCGCACGGCGGCAGCGCTTTATGTCATTGCCCATCACACGGTGCAGTACGGCATGCTTTCGCTGGAAGAGTTCTGCGAGATCTGCCACGCCAAGGACGTGCCGGTGATCGTCGACGCGGCCTCGGAATATGATCTGCGCAGCTTCCTGGCGCGCGGCGCCGACATCGTCGTTTACAGCGGCCACAAATTCCTCAGCGGCCCGACAAGCGGCATCGTCACCGGCCGCAAGGATCTGGTGCGCGCCGCCTATCTGCAGAACCGTGGCGTCGCGCGCGCCATGAAGGTCGGCAAGGAAAGCATCGCCGGCACCATGGCGGCGCTCGACGCCTGGGAGAAGCGCGACCACGCCGGCATCCGCCGGCGCGAGGAGGCGGCGCTCAACCTGTGGAAGGAAGCGCTGCAAGGCATTCCAGGCATTGGCGCCCAGATCATCCCTGATCCGACCGCCAACCCGCTCGACCGCCTGCAGGTCTTCGTGCGGCCGGAAAGCCGCTTCACCGCCGCCGGCCTGGCGTCGGCGCTCGCCGCCGGCTCGCCGCCGGTCATCGTACGCAACCACGAAGTCGAGCGCGGCCATTTCTTCCTCGACCCGTGCAACCTGCATCCGGGCGAGGCCGAGATCGTGGCCGAACGGCTGCATGCCGTGCTGACCGCCAAGGATCGGCCCGCCGATGCGATGAAAGCGGCACGCAAGGATTCATCAGGCGCGCTGCGCTGGCCGGACTGACACGCTCCGCCACCGAGTGGCCACTCTGGAAGGACGAAGCGGAAGCACCGCTTCAGCTGCCTGGCTGCATCGGCCTTGCCAGTGCGACCATCTGCTTCGACAGGAAGTCGATAAAGAGTCGGGCGCGGACCGGCACCTGCCGACCGAATGCGTGGACGACATGGACAGGTCTGGCGGGCATGCTCGCCTGCGCCAGAACGCGGACCAGCCGGCCGGTGCTGAGATCGTCCTGCACTGCAAATTGCATGAGGTGCGCGATTCCCGCTCCGGCGAGCGCCGCCTGGCGAATGGCACCGGCGTCGTCGATATCGAGACAACCGTTGGGCACAACGTGGCTACCGTCGGTGAAAATAACGGGATAGGGGCGGCCCAACATCTGATGACGGACAAAGCTGTGATTTCGCAGATCCTCGACTGAGTTCGGGCTGCCCTCCCGCTCGATGTAAGCGGGGACGCAACCAGCACGACCGGCAGATCGGCAATCTTTCGCGCGAGCAAGCCGACGTCCGACAATTCCCCCATCCTCACTGCCACGTCGTAGCCTTCCCGGATCAGGTCCGCATGACGGTCGGTTACACTGAGTTCAAGCTTCACTTCGTTGTGCTGAGCCAGGAACGTTTGCGCCCAGGAAGCAATCACGGTGCGTCCAAGCTCAACAGGCGCGGTGACGCGCAACAGGCCGCGCGCTTTGTCGGCCAGGCGGACGATATCTTCTGCATCGTCGAGCGCCCTCAAGAGAGGCGCGATACGCTCGTAGTAAGCGGCCCCCTCACTCGTCAGCCCAAGCTGGCGCGTCGAACGGCGGATGAGCCGCACCCCCAGTCGTCGTTCGAGCCTCGCCACGCTCTTCGAAACCGCTGATGGGCTTGACCCAAGCAAGCGGCTGGCGGCTTGGAACGACCCTGCATCGACGGTCCTTGCGAAGGCGACCAGGCCAGCGGTTTTTTCAAGGATGGTTGTCATTCCAGAATTCCGGGCAAAAAAGAACGCACCAGATCGACCCTAATACGCCAATCAATCATCTCCAAATATCGCCTGTCATCGGCACAAGGAGAAATTTGATGAGCGAACTGGCGGACAGGGTCGCGATCGTGACGGGCGGCTCCAAAGGTATCGGCGCGGCCATCGCCAAGGGGCTTGCCGCAGCCGGCGCTGCAGTTGCTGTCAATTTCACCTCGTCGAGGAACGAAGCCGATCAGGTGGTGGGCCAGATCAGGGAGCAGGGTGGCGAAGCCATATCTGTCCAGGGCGACGTCTCGGTAGCCGCCGATGTGCGCCGTCTTTTCGAGACGGCAAAGTCCTCGTTTGGTACACCCGACATTCTGGTGAACAATGCTGGAATATTCGAGTTTGAGCCGCTGGAAGCCGTGACCGAAGCTCAATTCCGCCGACAGTTCGACGTCAACGTTCTCGGATCGATCCTTACCATCCAGGAAGCAGCCAGGTATTTTGGCCCCGTCGGCGGCAGCATCATCAATATCAGCTCGATTGCCAGCTCAAATCCACAGCCGAATTCGCTCAGTTACGCCGCGACGAAGGGGGCTGTGGATACGATCACGGTTTCGATGTCCAGGGAGCTCGGCCGCCGCAACATTCGCGTCAATGCCATTGCTCCCGGCGTGATTGACACCGAAGGATTGAGACGTGTCGGCATCATGGGAAGCGAGCTCGAGAAACAGATCGTCGAGCGGACTCCCCTCGGTCGTTTCGGCCAACCAGAGGACATCGCCCGCGTGGCGGTCTTCCTCGCCTCCGACGAAGCGGCCTGGGTCACCGGCGAGCGCGTTGCCGTGTCAGGCGGCTGGCGGTAGCCCGCAGCCGGGCTGTCGCAGCACCTGATCCTTGCGGCTGTCAGCGAATTCCGCTAAGGCGCGCCTTTGCCGCCGGGAGCGAAAACCTTGACCGATCAGCGTGCCGACGTCGCCATCATCATGGGCAGCCAGTCCGACTGGGCGACGATGCGCCAGGCGGCCGAGACGCTGGATGCGCTGGGCATTCCGCACAAAAGGCTGATCGTCTCGGCGCACCGCACGCCCGACCGTCTCTATGAATTCGCCAAGGGCGCCAAGGCCGCCGGCTACAAGGTGATCATCGCCGGCGCCGGCGGCGCGGCGCATTTGCCCGGCATGACGGCGGCGATGACGCCGCTGCCCGTCTTCGGTGTTCCAGTTGAATCCAAGGCATTGTCCGGCCAGGATTCGCTGCTTTCCATTGTGCAGATGCCGGCCGGCATCCCGGTCGGCACGCTGGCGATCGGCAAGGCGGGCGCCGCTAACGCGGCGCTTCTCGCCGCAGCGGTGCTGGCGCTGAACGATGAAAAACTCGCCGCGCGGCTCGACGCCTGGCGCGCCGCCCAGACCGCCAAGGTGGCCGCCGAGCCGGCGGACACGCCGTGAATCTCGCTCCGGGAACGACCATCGGCATCATCGGCGGCGGCCAGCTCGGCCGCATGCTGGCGATGGCAGCCGCCCGCCTCGGCTACCGCACAATCGTGCTGGAACCGCAAGCCGATTGCCCGGCGGCGCAGGTCGCGAACCGACAGATCGTCGCGGCCTATGACGATGCCATGGCGCTTGCCGAATTGGCCGCCGCCAGCGCCGTCGTCACCTACGAGTTCGAGAACGTCCCGGTTCAAGCGGCAGAGACGCTCGCCGCGCGCGTTCCCGTCTATCCGCCAGCCCGCGCACTGGAAGTCGCGCAGGATCGCGTGACCGAAAAAAGCTTCCTCAACGGCATCGGCATTCCGACGGCGGAATTCTGCCCTGTCGATAATGACGACCAGCTGACGGTGGCGCTGAAGAAATTCAACGGCAGCGGCGTCTTGAAAACGCGGCGCATGGGCTATGACGGCAAAGGCCAGCGCGTCTTTCGCAACATGGAGACCGGCGGCTTTGCCGGCACCTGCGAGGCGATGGGCAACGTGCCGCTGATCCTCGAATCGCTGGTCGCCTTCGAGCGCGAGATTTCCGTGATCGCCGCGCGTGGACAGGACGGATCGATTGCGGCCTACGATCCGGCGGAGAACATCCACCGCGAAGGCATCCTGCGCAGCTCGACCTTACCGGCCTCAATCGAGCCCGAAACGGCCGAGGCGGCAAAGGCCGCGGCAGCAAAAATTCTCGCAGCGCTCGGCTATGTCGGCGTCATCGGTGTCGAGTTCTTCGTCCTCGCCGACGGTTCTGTGCTGGCCAACGAGATGGCCCCGCGCGTCCACAATTCCGGCCACTGGACGGAGGCCGCCTGCATCGTCTCGCAGTTCGAGCAGCATATCCGCGCCGTCGCCGGGCTGCCGCTGGGCTCGCCTGCCCGGCATTTCGACTGCGTCATGGAAAACCTGATCGGCGACGACATGCGGAAGGTGCCGGCGCTGCTCGCCGAGCCAGACCTGATGCTGCATCTCTACGGCAAGGTCGAGTCACGCCCTGGCCGCAAGATGGGCCATTTCACGCGCATCAGCCGCTGAAGCATCCCAGGAAAAAGTGCGTAGCGGTTGTCCGCCCGGAATTGCGTAAAGCAGACACGGGCTCCGCGCGCTGAGCCGTGTTGAGATTCAGGTCAGGCCGAGCCGAAAATGTTGGTTTCCGAGAACCGGAGCGGAGCGTACTTGAAGTACGTGAGCACCGGAAGCTTAGGAAACCAGCATTTGCAGGCCGGCATCACCTGAATATCGACACGGCTTACTGTATGTCCTGATCTTCGTCCTCATCCGGGCTGGCGCAGCTCGGATCGCCTTCCTGGCAATTGGGGCCTGAGGTGAGCTGCTTGGTGCGCTGGTTGGTGAGCTCCGTCAGGCATTGCGAAACCTCCATCGGATGGATCGAGCCGCCTTCGCTGTCGGCGGTCGAATAGGCGCATTCGGCGTCGCGAAAAGCGATCCAGGCGCGCTGCGCCGTCTGCAGCAGCTTGTTGGCCTTTTGGTCATTGTCGCCGACGAGATCCTTGTAGGCGGCGTTGAGCTTGGCATCGGCTGCCTCATAGTCGGCGTTGGCGCAAATGGTCATCATCGACTGGCTGTCGTCATTGCGGTCGCACTCCTGCCCCCAGGCGGCCGGGGCCGTTGCGAGCAACACAAGACAGGCAGGCAGAAACAGGCGGCGCATGTGGAACCCTCCGGTCGTTTCGCGCAGGCCGCACCATCCCAGCCGCCCTTGAGTCGCGCAATGCCGCGCGATACAGCTGGCGAATATTTGATGTCTCGCGCCATTTGCGGCATTCGAGCCGCGCTGGCGGTTGACATGGGCAAGGCTCCTCGTTTATGAGCCACGCAAGTTCAAAGGCGCGCTTTTCCGGGCGCGCCTTTAAAATTCGGCCCGGGACCGGGCCCCGACCGAACAGGCAAGACCATGAAGATCAAGAATTCGCTCAAGGCGCTCAAGGCGCGTCACCGCGACAACCGGCTGGTTCGCCGCAAGGGACGCATCTACATCATCAACAAGACCGCTCCGCGCTACAAGGCGCGCCAGGGCTGAGACTTGCACGCGGCTTGATGCATGTGAACGACATGCATCAAGGCAAGGACAGGCTACGCCTGCTGATGTCGATTGCCGGTTCGCCGGCCCTTTCACGCTAAAATCATTTTGACGATCCGCCGTCCGGCATTAGATTCCGGCGATGCGGATTCTTTTTGCTTCTTTCGCCGCCATCCTGCTCTCCGGCGTTGCCTCGCCTACTTCGGCCGAGGACCAGGCCACGCAGCCATCCGCCGCCTCGCCGCCGCCGGCCATCACGCCGCCGCCGGTTGCCTCGACCAGGCAGGGGCGCCTCGATCAGCTTTTCACCGATCTCAAACGCGAGCGCAACGAAAAGGCCGCCGAGCGCATCGCCGGCCGCATCTGGAATGAGTGGAACCAGTCCGGCAGCGCATCGATCGACCTGATGATGCAATGGGCGCAGAAGGCGACGGAGGACCAGAAATTCGACGTCGCGCTCGACTTCCTCGACCAGGTCGTGACCTTGCAGCCCGACTATGCCGAAGGCTGGAACCGCCGCGCCACGGTGCATTTCCTGATGAAGAATTATGGGAAGTCGATGTCGGACATCGACCACACGCTGCACCTCGAGCCCCGCCATTTCGGTGCCCTCTCGGGCCTCGCGCAAATCATGGCCGAGACCGGCCACAAGCAATCGGCGCTGGAAGCCTGGCAGAAAGTGCTCACCATCTATCCGATGATGCGCAGCGCCCAGGACCAGGTCTCGACGCTTTCGGAAGAGCTGGCCGGCGAAGGTATTTGATAGTTAAGGGAGTAGGGGAGTAAGGGAGTATGTTTGGGGTGCCGTAAAAACGACGCTCGAAGATGCCTCCCCTACTCCCCTACTCCCCTTCTCCCCTTCTCCCCTTCTCCCGCATGAACCTGATCTGCGCCGTGCTCCTCTTCATCGTCGCGTTGTTCTTCGCCCTTGCCGGCATCACCCGTGCCGGTGCCTGGCTGATCGAGCGCCGCAACCCGCCGGTCGGCGAATTCGCCGATACCAATGGCGCGCGCATCCACTATGTCCATGTCCCGGCACCCGCGCACGCCAACCTGCCGCCGGTCGTCTTCATCCATGGCGCCAGCGCCAACCTCAAGGATCAGCTGCTACCGCTGAAGCCCCTGCTCGAAGGCCGCGCCGAAATGCTGTTTTTCGACCGGCCGGGCTTCGGCTGGTCGGAACGCGGAAAGGGCAGCAATGAAACGCTGACGGCGCAGGCCGACACCATCGCAGCACTGATGGACCGGCTCGGCATCGAAAAGGCGATCATCGTCGGCCATTCCTTCGGCGGCGCGGTCACCACCGCTTTTGCCCGCGGGCATCCCGACAAGACGCTTGGCCTGGTTTTCCTGGCACCCGTCAGTCATCCGTGGCCGGGCGGCGCGACCGCCTGGTATTACAAATTGACGGCCACTCCGATCGTCGGCTGGCTGTTTTCCGAGACTGTGGCCTATGCCGCCGGCATGTTGCAGATCGGCGGCGCCACGTCTTGCGTCTTTTCGCCGAACAGCGTGCCGGACGGCTATGTCGACGACGCGTCGATCTCGCTGGTGCTGCGGCCGGATGCTTTCCGCGCCAATGCCCGCGACGTGGCCCAGCTCTACGACTATGTGCGCGAGGCCTCGCCGGGCTACCGCGAGATCAAGACACCAACCGTCGTCATCTCCGGCGATCGCGACAAGGTGGTCTACGCCACGGTCCATTCCGTTGGTCTCGAACGCGACATTCCCGGCGCCGAACTGGTCTGGGTCGGCAATCTCGGCCACAAGCCCGACTGGATCGCGCCCGACCTTGTCGTCGGCGCGATCGAGAAGGTATCCGGAGCGCCCGTCGACCTGCAGGCGATGGCGAGAATTGTGGAAGGCCGCATCGCCGGCGACGCCCAAGGCGCCGGCAGATGTCCCGACCTTAAAGTTCCGGATGTAGAGCTCGCTCCGGGTTGAGCTCAAGCGCTTTGAGGTGTGCCGAGATTCAGGTCAGGCCGAGCCGAGAAGAGTGGCTTCCGAGAACCGGAGCGGAGCGTACTTGAAGTACGTGAGCACCGGAAGCGCAGGAAGCCGCACTTCGCAGGCCGGCCTCACCTGAATATCGGCACACCTCAGTGAGTTTCCGACCCGACATAGGCAATCCGCAGCATGTTGGTCGATCCGGGCGTCCTGAGCGGCACGCCGGCGGTGATGATGACGCGGTCGCCGGGCTTGCCGAAGCCTTCGTCGAGAGCGATGCGGCAGGCGCGGTCGACCATGTCGTCGAGGTCCGTGGCATCCTCCGAGACGACGCAATGCGTGCCCCACAAAAGCGACAGCCGGCGCGCCGTGTTGACGATCGGCGACAGCGCCACGATCGGCACCTGCGGGCGCTCGCGCGCGGCGCGCAGGCCGGTGGTGCCGGAGGCGGTGTAGGTGATGATGGCCGACAGTTTCAGCGTCTCGGCGATCTCGCGCGCGGCGAGCGAGATGGCGTCCGCCCCGGTCGCTTCCGGCTCGGAGCGCTGGGCGTTGATGATGCCGGCATAGGTGGGGTCGGTTTCGACCTTGGTCGCGATGCGGTTCATCATGGCGACCGCCTCGACCGGATAGGCACCGGCGGCGGATTCGGCCGAAAGCATGATCGCGTCCGCGCCCTCGAACACGGCGATCGACACGTCGGAGACCTCGGCGCGTGTCGGCACAGGTGCGGTGATCATCGATTCCAGCATTGGGTGGCGATCACCACCGGCTTGCCGGCGCGGCGCGCCGCGCGCGTGATCTGCTTCTGGATGCCGGGCACGGCTTCCAGCGGCATCTCGACGCCGAGATCGCCGCGGGCGACCATCAGCGCATCCGACAGTTCGATAATCTCGGGCAGGCGGGCCACCGCTTGCGGCTTCTCGATCTTGGCCATGATCAGCGCCCGGCCGCGCGCGATCTTGCGGGCTTCGGCCAAATCCTCAGGCCGCTGCACGAAGGACAGCGCCACCCAGTCGACGCTTGCCGCCAGCACCGCGTCGAGATCGGCGCGATCCTTCTCGGTCAGCGCGCCGACCGGCAGATCGGTGTCGGGCAGGCTGACGCCCTTCTTGTCGGAAATGCTGGTGCCGGCGACGACCGTGCAGGTGATCGACTTGCCGTCGCTCTTCAGTGCCTTGAGCTCCAGCTTGCCATCGTCGATCAAAAGACGGTGACCGGCCTCGACCGAGCTCAGGATTTCCGGATGCGGCAGATAGACCCGTTTCGACGTGCCAGGTTCCGGATTGTCGTCGAGCGTGAAGGTTTGGCCGGCTGTCAGCGCTTCCTTGACATTGGCGAACTTGCCGACCCTGAGCTTCGGGCCCTGCAGGTCGGCGAGAATGCCGATCGGCCGGCCGACGGCCGCCTCGACGGCGCGGATGCGGCCGACCAGCGTGCGCATCAGCTCGTGGTCGGTATGGCTCATATTGATGCGGAAGACATCGGCCCCTGCTTCGAAAAGCTTCTTCAGCATCTCTTCGGACGAGGAAGCCGGACCGATGGTGGCGAGGATCTTGACCTTGCGGTTACGTCTCATTGACTGTTCGTTCCCGGGGCGGGGGTCGCT
This sequence comes from Mesorhizobium loti, assembly GCF_001510895.1. Lineage (GTDB taxonomy): Bacteria > Pseudomonadota > Alphaproteobacteria > Rhizobiales > Rhizobiaceae > Mesorhizobium > Mesorhizobium loti_A. The sequence goes on from NZ_LPWA01000175.1 coordinate 60,470, forward strand.
GGCGCGCCTCCCGTTGCGGGCTCGTCGGTCAGCTGGACCATCCAGCTCGCCTGCTCGCCCGTGTCATATTCCTGAAATCCGGCGCGCTGGAAGCCCCGGGCGACGCAATCATTCACGCCGGCAATCTTGAACTCTTTTTCGGCCACGCACATGTTGATCGGGCCGTCCCACGCCCGCCGCGCTCGGCGTCTTCTGCATAAAGATAGTAAAACCTTGATGACAGCGGCCCCTCGATCAGCGTCTTGCAGGTCGACCCTTCGATGTGCCACCAGCCCTCGGTGATCCAGCCGGCCTTGGCGCGATAGCCGATGCCGACGCCGACCAGGTTTTGTGTCGCGTTGCAGACGCGGAAGTCGGCGCGCGCCGGCGAGGTCGCAGCAATCGCGCACAGGCCCGCCAGCATGATCAGGAGCGGCGGGGTCAGGCGCTTGCGCAGCCTGCCGGCAGAACCCATTCCAAATCCCTTCGCGAACCACATCTGCATCTCTCGAAGCCCTTTTCAGCAAACTCCGGGCGCATGTCAACGCGCCGTTTTGTTCAATTCCAATCGATTTAGAGAGGCCCGACGCATGACCCCGAAAATCGGAATCGATTTTCGGAAAGGATCATGCGCCAAAACCAAAGTGCTACAGCGTCCTTTGCGCGTCCAAGAGGACGCGCGGCGCTGTAGGCGCGCGGGTTGCCGCCCATTCGGGATTTTTTGCAGAAACCGTGGCCAAACAACGGCATTGCGCCTGCGTCCTCTTCGTGGAATGACGATACCACTCCTGCCCGGATGCCAGCGACCAGACCGTTTTCAGCCGATGACCCGATCCACAGTTTTTGCGCCTTTCGAGATCGTCGAGGGCGACCGCAAGAAAGGCATCGTGCTTCTGGCCGATCACGCCCGCCGCGACCTGCCGGACGAGTATGGCAGCCTCGGCCTGCCGGCGGCGGAGTTCGAGCGCCACATCGCCTATGACATCGGCGTCGAGACGGTGACGCGCGAGCTCGCGGCGGCGCTCGATGCGCCGGCCGTGCTTGCCGGCTTCTCGCGGCTTCTGATCGACCCCAATCGCGGCGAGGACGACCCGACGCTGATCCGCCAGCTCTATGACGGCACCATCGTGCCTGGGAATTATCCCATGGCCGCCGAGGAGCGGGAGAAGCGGCTAGATGGTTTCTACCGGCCTTACCACGACGCCGTCGGCGCGATGATTTCTTCGGTGGCGCACGCCTCCGGCAAAGCGCCGTTCATCTTCTCGGTGCATTCCTTCACCCCGCGCATGCAAGGCTTCATCCGCCCTTGGCATGTCGGCATCCTGTGGGACCGGGACGACCGCGTGGCACGGCCGCTGATCGACATGCTGGCCGAAGACAAGGCGCTCGTCGTCGGCGACAACGAACCCTATGACGGCGCGCTGCGCGGCGACACCATGTTCCGCCACGCCATCGTCAACGGCTATGCCCATGCGCTGATCGAGATCCGCCAGGACTTGATCGCCGACCGCGCCGGCGCCCTCGCATGGGCGGAGCGGCTGGCCCCGATCGTTGACGCCATCGACCGCCGTGCCGATATACACCAGGTGAAAATGTTCGGCTCGCGCACCGGGCCGGTGTGACGGGCCTCAAGCCCACGGAGTTCCATGCAATGGCCGAACTCAGCGACGAACAGAAACGCGATTTCGAGGCCGCCGCCTTCCGCCGGCTGGTCGATCACCTGCGCGAGCGCGGCGACGTCCAGAACATCGACCTGATGAACCTCGCCGGCTTCTGCCGCAACTGCCTGTCCAACTGGTATCGCGAGGCCGCCGAGGCCGACGGCGTCGCGCTGTCGAAGGACGAGTCGCGCGAGATCATCTACGGCATGCCCTATGCCGAATGGCAGGCGCTCAACCAGACCGAGGCGTCCGAGGCCAAGAAGGCCGAGTTCGAGGCGAGGCGGCCGAAGGATCACTAGAGCAATTCCAGGAAAAGTGTGTAACGGTTTTCCGTCCGGAATTGCGTCAAAACAAAGAGATGGAGCGGTTCGCCGTTTCCGAGAAACGGTGAAATGCTCTAACGGGGGCCTCGATCCCGCGTTGAGGCCCCTACCCTCGGCCCAGCGCTATGGCTGACCCCGTGAACGGCAGCACCAGATCATAACCGGTCGGCGGCGGCACGACGGGCGTGGCTGCGGCGGTGCCGAACTGGGTGATGCCCTTACCGATATGGTGCGCGAGATCGTGGCGACCGCCGCCGAACTCAAATGCGCTGCTGCCGACCATACGCGCTGAGAACACGTTGGTGCCGACCAGTTGCACCATAGCCGTACCAGCCGAGACTGCGACCGTCGTGCCCGCCACCAGGCCAGTACGGCGGAAGGTGGCGATACGTTCGCCTTGCTCGAACGAAGCCGGATCGTCGAATGTCCCCATCGGCCGGCGCTGCAGATAAAGCGAGAACTCCCCCACCGGGTCGAGCCCGAGCGACAGCGCGCCGTTCTCAATCTCTTGGGCCTTGAATGGCCTTGCGGCGAAGGTGAAATGCGCGGTCGTCTCGGCGCGCTTGCCGTCGAACAGCGGCACGTCGAGGAAAGGTAGATGCAGGAAATATCCGTAGTCGGCCACTGCGCCATCCTTGGCGCGATAGAAGCGGCCGGTAGCATACCAGGCGAGTTCGGCGGGAAGCAGAGCGGTCATGCGGGGTCCTGAGTGTTTGGGAACGGGCGCTACGACTGTGCCGCGTTCTGGTGCGGACGGGAAGCGCCGCATCGCTGACGCGGCTTGGCCCAAGCACTTTCGACCGGGAGTGCTTGACTGCTGATTGAATCGATCTAATTTGCCGCGCAAGCCATCGGCGTAGCGGACTTCAGGGCATGAGCGCGCAAACCAAAATGCAGGCCGCGATCCACGGCCGCTGGGCCGTTGCCGGCATTTTCCTTGCCAATGGCTTCCTCACCGGCAGCTGGGCGCCGCAGATCCCGGTGTTCCTCACCCGGCTGGACATCTCGAAATTCACGCTCGGCCTGCTGATCCTGTTGTTCGGCGTCGGCGCGGTGATGGCGATGACCTGGTGCGGCCATCTCATTTCCAGGCACGGTTCGCGCACCGTGGTACGTTGGGCGGCAGCTTCGGCCTGCTGGTCGTGGCGCTTGCGCCCAACGTGCCGCTGGCGGCAATCGCCATGCTTCTCTTCGGCGGCTCGATCGGCGGCATGGACGTCGCCATGAACTCCAACGCCGTGGTGGTGGAAAGGAGATTGTCCCGCGCCATCATGTCGTCCTCGCATGGCTTCTGGAGCCTCGGCGGCTTCGCCGGCGGCGCGCTCGGCGGCTACTCGATCCAGAACTACGGCTACCTTGCGCATGCGATCGCGGTGACCGCGATCGCTTTCGCCGTCATCGCCTTTGCTATTCGTTACCTCATCGCGGAAGGAAAGCCTCAAGCTGCCGAGCATCACAAATTCGCGCTGCCGCGGCGCGCGATCGTCTACCTGGTCGGCTTGATGGCGCTGCTCACCATGGTCTCCGAGGGCGCGGTGCTCGACTGGGCGGCGCTCTACCTTCACCAGGAACTCGGCGCCGACCTTGCCATTGCCGGCCTCGCCTACGCCGCCTTCTCCGGCGTCATGGCGCTGATGCGCTTCCTGGGCGACGGCGTGCGCAACCGCTTCGGCGCGGTGGCGACGCTGCGCGGATCGGCGCTTGTCGCCGCCGCCGGCATGTTCGTGGCCGGCCTCTCGCCCTCACCTTGGCTGGCCATTGCCGCCTTCGCCTTCTGCGGCTTCGGCATCGCCAACATGGTGCCGATCCTGTTCTCGGCCGGCGGCAACCAGGAAGGCATGTCCTCCGGCACCGGCATGAGCGTGGTCACCACCATGGGCTATTCCGGCATTCTGGTCGCCCCGTCGGCAATCGGCTTCGTCGCTGAGCATTCGAGCTTCGGGCCGATCTTCATCGCGCTCTCCGGCCTGCTGGTCATCGTGCTGCTGATGGCCAGCCTTGCTCACCGTGCCGAATTCGCCGCCGACCCGGCGCCGGCCGAATAACGTTTCAGCTCCTCGTGCAGGAAATCCGCCACGCGGCGGATGCGCATGCTGGTGCGCACATCGCGATGCATGGCAAGCCACACCGGCAGGTTGGGCAAGAGCACGTCCGGCAATAGCTTCTCCAGGTCCGGATCGCGGTCTGCCAGCGGCTCCTGGCCGATGCCGATGCCGTTTCCGGCCCGCACCGCCTCCCACAGCACGATCTGGTTGTCGGTCCTGAAACGGAAGTTGCTGCGGCCGACCGGAATGCCGTGGGCGGTGAAGCCGCGAATGATCTCGTCGCTGCGGTCGAAGCCGACCAAGGGGTGGTCGGCAAGTTCGGCGGGCGTCTCCGGCCGGCCGCGCCGGTCGAGATAGGATTTCGCCGCGCACAGGCAGAGCGCGATGTCGGCGACCTTGCGCGCCACCAGCTCGTTCTGCGCCGGCCTGACCATGCGGATGGCGATGTCGGCGTCGCGGCGCAGCAGATTCTCGACCTGGTTCGAGGCGACGATCTCCACTTCGATGCCCGGCTCCTCCTCGCCAAGCCGCGCCATCATCTGCGGCAGCACGAAGGCCGCGACCACTTCCGAGGCGGCGATGCGCACCGTGCCCTCGATCGCCTCGACCGATCCCAGCGCCAGCAACGAGAACGCATTGGCCTGCTCGCTGACGGCCTGCCCGCGCTCATAGAGCGCGCTGCCGGCCTCCGTCAGCTCATAGCCGCGCCGTCCGCGCCGGAACAGCGTCACGCCTAGCGTCTGCTCCAGCTCGGCGATGTGGCGGCCAAGCGTCGGCTGGCTGGCCTCCAGCCTGCGCGCGGCGGCCGACAGGCTGCCGGTCTCGGCAACCGCGACAAAGCTCTTGATCAGGTTCCAGTCGAATTCCAACATTCATTTTTGAATAACATATCGACGTTCTCAGTCAATTTTCATTCGTTTCCGGAGAGGCCAGATTAAGCGGGCAAAAGCAAGCAACGGAGACGAACAATGACCAAGATCGCAATTCTGGGTGCCAATGGCCGGCTCGGCCGCGTGGTCGCCAAGGCCTTCATCGACGCCGGTTTCGATGTCCGCGCCGTCACCCGCACCGGCAAGGTGCCGGCCGAACTCAAGGGTGCCACGGCGGTCGCCGGCGACGCGCTGGACCGCGCCTTGCTGATCAGCGCCACCCAAGGCGTCGACATCATCTTTAACGGCCTGAACCCGATCTACACCGACTGGGGCAAGTGCCTGCCGATGGCCGAGAACGTCATGGCCGCCTGCCGCGCGAATAACGCGCTGCATCTCTTCCCCGGCACTGTCTACAACTACGGCTCGCCGATGCCGCAGGTGATCACCGAGCAAACGCCCTTCCATCCGACCACCGAGAAGGGTCGCATCCGCGTCGCCATGGAAGAGCTGTTCCGCCGCGAGGCCGATGCCGGCCGGGTGCGCACCATTGTCCTGCGGGCCGGCGATTTCTTCGGCGGCACCGGCAGCGGTGGCTGGTTCGACCTCGTCGTCGCCGCCAAGATGGAGAAGGGCATCTACACCGCCCCCGGTCCGGCCGAGCTGACGCATGAATGGGCCTATCTGCCGGATTTCGCCGTGGCCTTCGTTGGCCTGGCACGCAATCTCGACAAGCTCGGCTTCTACGAGGCGATCAACTTCCCGGGCCACGCCGTCACCGATCTCGACATCAAGGCCGCGGCCGAAAAGGCGCTCGGCCACAAGCTGAAGCTCTCCTTCATGCCCTGGTGGGTTCTGCGCGCCGGCAGCCCGTTCGTGGCCATGTGGCGCGAGATCGTCTCGATGTCCTATCTGCGCTTCGAGGCGCACCGCCTGGTCTCGGCGCGGCTGGAAGAGGTCATCGGCGAAATCCCGCACACCCTGCTCGATCGGGCTGTTGCGGAAGCCATGCAGGATATCGGCATCGCCGTTGCGCCCTCGCATCAGGCCGCCTGATCGCGACAAGAGAGCATCCAGAAATGAAGCGGCCGGTCCCGAAGGTCCGACCGCAATGTTGAGGTCAGATCCTGCCCATCAACAAAAGGATCAGCAGCACTATCAGAATGACGCCGACGATTCCCGATGGGCCATAGCCCCAGGCTCGCGAATGCGGCCAGGCCGGCACGGCGCCGATCAGGATCAGGATCAAGATTATTACGAGAAGTGTACCGATCGTCATGTTAGCCCTCGCCGTCTGGTTGAAGTTCGAGGGAACAATGCAAAAAGCCGCCCGGTTGTTCCCCGGGCGGCTTTACTGTCTGACGTCGTGAACCGCGCTATTCCGCGGCTTTCGGGAAGGCAACCTCCGGTTCGAGGTCAGTTTCCACGGCCGGTTGATCGGGTGACCCTTTGCCCTTGCCACGGCGGAACAGGCGGCTGAACCAGCCGCGCCGCTGGCCGGGCTTCACCTTGGCGCGGGTGAACACCATCAGCATCGACGGCGTCACCACCAGCGTGAGCAGGGTGGCGAAGGACAGGCCGAAGACGATCGCCGAGGATAGCGAAATCCACCATTGCGTCGACGGCGCGTTGATCGTCGTCTCGTGATGGAAGATTTCGAGGCCGAGGCCGAAGGCGATCGGCAGCACGCCGAGGATGGCCGAAACGGCCGTCAGCACCACCGGTCGCGCGCGCTCGCGACAGGTCTGCAGCACCGCGTCCATCTTGTCCCAGCCTTCCTCGCGCAGCCGGTCATAGGTGTCGATGAGCACGATGTTGTTGTTCACCACCACGCCGGCGAGCGCGATGACCCCGATGCCCGACATGACGATGCCGAAGGCCTCCCCGGTCAGAAGCAGTCCGAGGAACACGCCGATCGTCGCCATGACCACGCAGGAAAGCACAAGCCACACGCTAGTGAACTTGTTGAACTGCGCAAGCAACACCAGGAAGATCAGGAAGATCGCGGCGCCGAAGGCCTTGCTCAAGAAAGCGCTGGCTTCCGCGCTATCCTCGTTGGAGCCGGCCAGCTTCCAGCGGATGCCGCTGCCGAGGCCCATGTCAGTGACGGCCTGAGTGACCTCCTGCTGCACCGCCGCCACCTGCGCGCCGGCGCTGACATTGGCTTGCACCACAACGGTGCGCGCGCCGTCGATGCGGTTGAGGATACCGACGCTCGGTTTCGCCTTACGGATGACGAAATTCGAGATCGGCACCGCCCCTTGCGACGTCTGCACCCTGAGCTCGTCGAGCGTCGATAGCGTGCGCCGGTCCTCAGGCAGGCGGAGCCGGATATCGACCGCCTTGTCGGCGCCGGCCGGCCGGTACTCGCTGAGCTTCAGGCCATTCGTCACCAGTTGCACCACAGTGCCGACCGAGGTCGGGCTGATGCCGTATTGCGCGCTGCCGCGGTCGACCTCGAGCGCCCAGTCGACGCCGGGTGGCGGCAGGCCGTCCGAAACATCGATGACGTTGGGGATCTTGGCGATCCGCGCCGCCACCGCGCGCGCCTTGTCGTCGAGTCCGGCAGGGTCGGCGGCCGACAGCCTGATCTGGATCGGCTTGCCGGTCGGCGGGCCGGCTTCCGGCACGCGCACCTCGCGTCGACGCCGGGAATGCCGGCCATCACCGCGCGCAGATCGTCGAGGATCTGGTTGGCGGACTTGCGCTCGCGCCAATCGACGAATTCATACTGGATCACGCCGACGACATCTTCCGGAATGTCCTGGCCGCCGCCTTGCGTCTTGCCGACGCGCGTATAGACCGATTTCACGCCCGGCCAGCCGAGCAGCCGGTTCTCGGCCGTCCTGGTGGCAGCGTCCATTTCGGCCAGCGAAAGGTTGCCGCGGGCATGCACATAGAGCAGGCCGTAATCCGGCTCGACATTGGGGAAGAACTCGACGCCGGCGCCATATTTCGAATAGGCGAAGCCGACGCCGACCAGCAGGCCGACGGTGAGCAGGATGACGGTAATCGGGAAGCGGACCGCCTGCTTGACCAGGGCCATGTACCAGCCGTCGCGATTGCTCTCCTCGTGATGCGCGGGCGCTTGGCGAAGATGGCGCCAAGCGTCGGCGCAAAGACCAGCGCATAAAGCATCGAGGCCGACAGCGTCACGATCAGCGTGATCGGCATGTATTTCATGAAGTCGCCGATGATGCCGGGCCAGAACAACAGCGGCGAGAAGGCAGCGATGCGCGTCATCGTCGCCGCGATGACCGGGCCCGCCATGCGCTTGGCGGCCAAAGCGAAGGCGTCGGCCTTCGGCATGCCTTCGCTCATGCGCCGTTCCGCGAATTCGGTGACGATGATCGCGTCGTCGACCAGCATGCCGACCGCCAGGATGAGGCTGAACAGCACGATCATGTTGATCGTGTAGCCCATCATTGCGAGCAAGAGGATGCCGATCAGGAAGGATGACGGGATGGCGAGGCCGATGAGCAGCGAGGCGCGGCCCGACAGCGCGTAGAGGATGACGATGAACACCAGGATCACCGCGATCATCACATGGTTCTGCAGGTCACCGAGCAGCTGGTTGACGAAGACCGACTTGTCCTGCGTGTAGGTCACATGCATGCCCTCTGGCATCGTCTTGACGAAGGCGTCGGACACTTCCCTGACATGGTTCAGCGTGTCGATCAGATTGGCGCCGATGCGCTTCTTCACCTCGATGGCGATCGCCGGCTTGCCGTCGAGCCGGGTCACCGTCTCGGCGTCCTTGAAAGTCGAGCGTACGGTGGCGATGTCCTTGGCCTGCACCACGGCGTTCGGCGTGGCGACGACCGGCAGATTGGCGACATCCTCCGGCGTCTCGATCAGCGACGGCACCTTGACCGCGTATTTGCCTTCCGAGCCTTCGAGATTGCCGGCGGCGACAAGGCTGTTGGAGGCGCCGACCCCTTGCGTCACCTGGTCGAGCTGCAGCCCATAGGAGGAGAGCTTCACCGGGTCTACGACGACCTCCACGAGATCGTCGCGGGAGCCCTGAAGCGAGCCTTCGAGCACGCCCGGCACCTCCTCGATGCGGTCGCGCAGTTCGCGCGCCGCCGACGTCAGCACGCGCTCCGGCACGTCGCCCGACAGCGTCACGACCAGAACCGGGAATTCCGATACGTTGACTTCGGTGACGGTCGGCTCCTCGGCCGCCTGCGGCAGGTCGGCTTTGGCGTCCTGCACCTTGCTGCGCGTATCCTGCAGCGCGGTGGCAAGATTGGTCTGCGGCTGGAACTCGACCAGCACGTAGCCACCGCCCTGGAAGGCGGCGGAACGCATCTCCTTGAGCCCTTTGAGGCTCTTCAGCTTGGTTTCCATCGGCCGCAGCAGCAGGCGCTCGGAGTCCTCCGGCGAGATGCCCTGGTAGACCAGGCTGACATACATCATCGGAATCGGAACGTCGGGCTCCGCTTCCTTCGGCGTCGACTGATAGGCGACCCAGCCCGCGACGAGCAGGAACATCAGCGCCGATATTGTGAGGCGGGCGTTGTGAATGGCGAGTCTGACGATGTCCATGACTTATGCCTGCTGTTTCTTTGGAAGCGGCGACATTGGCCAGCGGGACTGGCTTGCCGGTCGCGCTACTGCGTGCCGGCGGTGGCTTCGCTGACCAGCTTGTTGAAGGTCGCCTGGTCGGCCTCGACGGGCTTCACCGGATCGCCTTCCTTCACCAGCTCCTGGCCGGCGACGATGATGCGCGCGTCCTGCGGGATGCCGCCCAGCACCAGGCCATGCGGGGTATCGTCGACGAGGTCGATCGGGAAGAACGCCACCTTGTCGTCCTTGCCGACGGCGCGGATGCCGAGGTCGCCCTTGTCGCCCAGCGTCACCACCGAGCGTGGCAACAACACCGCATCGGTCGGCTCGGCGCTGAGCGTGATCTCGGCCGTCATGCCGGCGGGGATGGAGCCGTCCCCATTGGGGATCGCCACCTCGACACGGAAGGTGCGGGTCTGCGATGAGGCATCGCGGCTGATGTAGCGCACCGTGCCGGTGACCTTCTGGTCGTTGACCAGGCGCACATTGGCTTCGTCGCCGATCTTGATGTAGCGCAGGTCGCGCTCGCTGATCTCGCCGCGCGCGATCACCGGGTCGAGCTTCAGGATGGTGGCCACCTCGCCGCCCTGCATGACCGAGCTGCCGAGCTCGACCGGCACGCGGTCGATGACGCCGTCGAACGGCGCCTTCACCTCATTGCGGTCGAGTTCGGCCTGCGCCGTCTCCAGCATCGACTGCGCCGCCGTCAGGTTCGAGCGCGCGGTGTCGAGCTGCAGCTTGGGCAGGTTGCCGGTCTTCATCAGCCGCAGCGCCGCGTCGAGTTCGGCCTGGCGCTGCACCAGGAGCTGCCTGGCGTTGTCGACGTTGGAGATCTTCTCTTCGGCGGCAAGCATCAGCACCAGGTCGCCCGTCTTGACGTGATCGCCCTGCTTGACCGGCAGCTTGTCGATGACGCCGGCGACGCGCGTTGCGAGCACCGCGCGCTTGTCGGCCTCGGTGAGGCCCGAGATGCGTATCGCCCGCGCATAGGTCTTGCGCGGCGGCGTCACCACTGCGACGGTGCGCAATGCTGCCTTCGGCTCGGCCTCCGCCGTCTTCGGCTTCTCGGCCCCGGATTGTGTGGCTTTGCCCGCATCTGCCGCCTTCTTATGATCGGCGGCGCTGCCTACGGACGAGAACTCGCCCGTTGCCATCCAGGCAGCGAATCCGATGAGCACAGCAATGGCTGCAAGCTTGTGAAACCTGATTTTCGGCATCGTCTTTTTCCGTTGCAGGCTTGGCGAGGTCGGGCTTCGACTCTCGGGCGCGCGGCCGATATGGGTGCGCGCAAAGCCATGTTCAATTTGCCGTGATCGGCGACGCGCGCTTCTACCGCAAAGCTGTGGCGCAAAATAGTCAGAAACTTTGATGGGTTATGCGCCACCGGATGTGGCGCGCCGGCTTTTTTCCAGTTTTTAGGCGCTCGACTGCCCGGCTTTTCTCAATCCGGATAGATTTTTCGCTCAATCGAACCCTGAGTGGCAGCAGGCGTCAGTATGGTGAAGAATTTTTTTGCGTAATGACTAGATGCATTGGCACGAGACTGCGCAGAGGACGCGCCCATCTCGAAAATACATGCTGTCAGCTGATCAAATTCAGCAAACGGAACAGCCGCTCGAATGTCCTGCCATAAGGCGGTCTGAGCAGACCGCCGGCGCTTAGCCTGGACTGGACGAAGATCGGCTTTTCCTTGCTGAAGGTCCGGAAACCCCATTCGCCGTGATAGGCGCCCATGCCGCTCTCGCCGACGCCGCCGAATGGCTGCCGTTCCTGCACCAGGTGCATCATGCAGTCATTGACCGTGACGCCGCCGGCCACCGTTTCCTGCATCACCTTTTGGCGACTGGCACTGTCCCTGCCGAACCAATAGAGGGCAAGCGGACGCTCGCCCCGGTTCACATGCTCGATGGCCTCGTCGACCGTGCCGTATTCGAGGATTGGCAGCACCGGCCCGAAGATTTCCTCGCGCATCAGCCGTAAATTCTCGCCGGCATTCCGGACCAGAACGGGCGCCATCTTGCGGTCGGTGACGCCAAGCTTTTCGTTGGCCGGGTTGACCTCGACCACATCGGCGCCGCTTTCGCGCGCCTCGGCGATCATATCGTTTAGGCGTTGATGGTGCCGTTCGCTGACGATCGCCGTGTAGTCGGGATTGTTGCGCAGACGAGGATAGAGTCGCGCCATCGCGGCGGCGAGCTTTGTGGCAATAGCGGCGCCTTGCCCTCGCGGGACCATCAGATAGTCGGGCGCGATGCAGGTCTGGCCCGCATTCAAAAGCTTGCCATAGGCGACGCTTGAGACAGCCGTATCGAGATCGCAGGACGAATCGAAGATCGCCGGCGACTTGCCGCCCAGCTCAAGCGTGACCGGCGTCAGATTGGCGGCCGCGGCCAGCGCCACCTGCCGGCCGACCGCGGTGGAGCCGGTGAACAGCAAATGATCGAATGGCATCGACACGAACGTCTTGCCGACGTCGGCATCGCCGACCACCACGCTCATCTCATCAGGGGAAAAATGCTCCTCTACCAAGCGGGCAAGCAGGTCCGAGAACTTCGGCGTCAGCTCGGAAGGCTTGATCAGCACGCGGTTGCCGGCGGCTAAAGCGGCGGTCGCCGGGGCGATGGCAAGCTGGAACGGATAGTTCCAGGGCGAGACGATGCCGACGACGCCGAGCGGCTGCGGCAAAAGCCGATTGCGCCCTGGCAGGAAGGGCAGGCTGGTGGCGACGCGGCGCTCGCGCATCCATCCCCGCAGATGCCGAATGGCGTGCCCGATGCCGGCGCGAACGACGAACAGTTCCGCAAGCCGCGTTTCCTGCTGAGCCCTGCCGGAAAAATCGCTGTCGATAGCCGCACAAATCTCGGCCTCATGCCTTTCGGTGAGAGCGAGCAGGCGTTTAAGCCGATCCTTGCGCACGTCGAGGCTGGGAAAAGGCTCCTTCTCGAAGGCCCTGCACTGCGCCTCAAACCTGACCCCGAGGGAGTTCTGTCTGGTCTGCAGCATCGCTACCTCCCGTTTACGTTCAGGTAAGTTACATCGCCCCGACAATCGAATCCAGCATTGCGCCGGTTCCGTCGGGGAATGCGCCGGCAACGGTCCCTATCTAAGCGCCCAAAATATGCCATTTAGCACACGCCCATCATCGACACGGGGCACGCGCCCTCGGCTTGTTTGGCGCAGCTGGTTGATCACGCGCCATTTCGAAGTCGGTCGGATCATCGGCTCATTTCGGGCTTGAAATAGAGTTCGGCACGATATGAAAGCCACCAGTCCGCAAACGCCCCTTTTAATTGGGCGTGCGCTAACAGCCCTTGGCGCGGCCCGTGACAAACCGCAAGATCGGTCGAGCGCCCCTTGTCCGCACGGCTTAGCTGGTGCTGCCACGGAGAACAGAACGATGAAGGCGGCGCTTCAAAACTACCATGCCCGGATGCAGCGGGTGCTGGATCACATAGACCGGCACCTGGACGACGATCTGGACCTGGACGCGCTGAGCAGCGTCGCAGCCTATTCGAAATATCATTTCTACCGGCAGTTCACGGCGACCTTCGGGCTGTCCGTGCATCGCTATATCCAGCTCGCCCGCATGAAGCGCGCTTCATACCGGCTAGGCTACAGGGATGCCGAAAGCGTCACGGATATAGCGATGGATGCCGGTTACGACGCACCGGATGCCTTCGCCCGCGCCTTTCGGCAACGGTGCGGGCAATCGCCTTCGTCGTTCCGGAAGTCTCCCGACTGGGGGTCGTGGCTTATGGCCTTCGGGCCTCTCGACAACGCGAGGAGAAAGCTCATGCAGATAATTTTTACCCGCGACGACGTGACGATCCGCGATGTGCCCCCCACCCCGGTGGCGATCATGGAGCATCGGGGTGACCGGGCGACGCTCGGCGCCACCATCCAGCGGTTCATCGCCTGGCGCAAGGCCGCCGGCTTGTCGCCCGAAACAAGCCCGACCTTCAACATTTTCCGTTCCGATAGATGTCCCGCGGTCGCTGCCGACTACAGCATGGACATTTGTGTCGGGACCGACCAGCCGATCGAGGCGAACGACGAGCAGATGAAGGCTGGCGTGATCCCTGGCGGGCGCTGCGCTACCCCGGCAATACCAACAATCTGGAGCCCGCCGCGCTCTACCTTTATCGTGAATGGCTTCCGTCCAGCGGCGAGGAAGCACGCGACTTTCCGGTCTATTGCCGACGACGGCTGTCCTTCTCCCCGGACATGGCGGTGCCCGAGATCATCGTCGAACTCTTTCTGCCTCTGAAATAGCGCGACGGGAAGTCGGCTTGTCCTTTCCGGACAGGGCCGCTGTCACCCAATCCCGGTCTTTATGGTCTCATGACCTAAAGCGCGTCGCGTTGAAACGGATCCAGGCGACGCGCTTCAGGTCGATGTACGTCTCGACCCGGAACCGCTGCGCACTTCTGGGCGACATGCATTAGGCGCGGCGTCGCGCCGATTCCGGCTTGATGCGCGCCGCGAGGAATTCCTTGACGCGACGCCCCGGCGCCGGCCCGCGCATCGGCTTGAAGCCGTCGTCGAGCTCGCCCGACAGATCGAACGTCGCCTGGCTGCCGACGGCATCGTAATTTTCCTCCAGCCAGTCGCTGGCCGCATTTCGGCCGAGGTCGCGCAGATAGGCGAGGAAGGCCCATTCGGCATTGACCTTGGACGAGGCCGAGAGGTCCTTGAACGCCTCGTCGGCATCGATCCTGTGCATGCGGATGTCGCGGTATTCGCCATGCGGCAGGCGGCCGGCCGCGATCAGCTCCTTGACGAAGGCGATCGAGCGGAATTCGCGCAAAAGCCCTGCGTTGAAGGTGATCTCGTCGATGCGGTTCTGGATCTCGTTGGCGCTCTTCGGCGTGCCTTCGCGCACCACCGGATTGATCTGCACCAGAAGCACGTCCTCGGTCGCCGTCGTCTTGAAGAACGGATAGAGCGCCGGATTGCCGCCATAGCCGCCGTCCCAGTAGGGCACGCCCTTGATCTCGACCGCGCGGAACAATTGCGGCAGGCAGGCCGACGCCATCACCGTGTCGAGGTCGATCTCGCCGTCGGAGAAAACGCGCAGCTGCCCGGTCTCGACATTGGTCGCCGAGATGAACAGCTCCATCGACTTGCAGGCGCGCACATTTCGGAAATCGATCTCCTTCTCGACCACGTCGCGCAGCGGGTTGAGGCCGAGCGGATTGGCGACGTAGGGCGAAAACACCCGCGACATGGTGTCGAAGAAGAAATAGCCGGGCGTGTTCTCGATCGACCAGTTGCCCCACACGACATCCCACGGCATTCGCTGCACCGGGCTGAAGCGGCCCTTCGAGGCCACCGCGCGCCAGAAGTCGTCGAGCTTCCTGCGCGCCCCCTCGACGCCGCCGCGCACGAACCCGTCGGCCAGCGCCACCGCGTTCATGGCGCCAGCGCTGGTGCCCGACACGGCCGCGATCTCCAGCCGCCCGTCCTCGAGCAGGCGGTCGAGCACGCCCCAGGAGAAGGCGCCGTGCGAGCCGCCGCCCTGGAGCGCGATGTTGATCTTCTTGTTTTCCTCCGCCTTGCCGTTCTTCGCCATGGCGTTCCTTGTCTCGATGCGGCGGCCTGCCCCGCGTTCCAGGAGCGGAACCGGCGCAGTCAGCTTATGTTGCAGTGCAGCATATAAGGGCAGACCAAGGCAAGAACACGAACACACAAGCGTGATCTGTTGAAATTTCGGTCATGGGGGCTCTTTCCTCGCCCCACGAAAGTGGGGAGAGGTGGCCCGGCGAAGCCGGGACGGAGAGGGGTCTTCGCAACCGCCGGAAGTTTGCTGTGTGGGAACTATTCCAGCATATTGAGGGTTCATCGGCGCGTCGCCCGAAAGGGACGCTGCTTCACGGCCGGCGCCCCCCTCTCCGTCCCCGGCTTCGCCGGGCCACCTCTCCCCCGCTTTGCGGGGGCGTGGAACCGAGCTTATTAAGCAACTAGATCGGGCACCGGTCCGACATAGCGCGACTGCGGCCGGATCAGCCGTCCGGTCGCCTGCTGCTCGCGCGCATGCGCAATCCAGCCGGCGACGCGGCCGGCGGCAAAGACGTTGGAAAACGCCTCTTTCGGGAAGCCGGCGGCTTCGAGCAGGAGCGCGGTGTAGAATTCAACATTGGTCTGGATCGAACGCTGCGGTTTTTCAACCCGCAGCACTTCGAGCGCGGCTTGCTCCACCGTCTCGGCAAAGGCAAGCCGGCTACCGGTCGCGCTCCTGGCGCCAAGCTGCCGCACGACCGCTTTCAGCACGTCGGCGCGCGGATCGCGCACGCGGTAGATGCGATGGCCGAAGCCCATGATACGCTGGCCGCGCGCGATCTCGTCGCGCAGCCAGCCGGCGGCGTCGCCGCTGGCCTCGATCGCATCGAGCATCTCGATCACCGGCCCCGGCGCACCGCCATGCAGCGGGCCTTTGAGCGCGCCGAGCCCGGCCAGGATCGCCGAGGTCAAGCCGGCCTGCGTCGACGCCACCACCCGCGTCGCGAAGGTCGATGCATTGAGCCCGTGGTCGCAGACCGTCACCAGATAGGTGTCGAGCGCCTTGCCAAGCGCCGGCGATGCTGTGCCGCCGAGCATTCTCAGCATATCGCCGGCATGATCGGCGCGGCCGTCCGGAGGAAGAGGCTTCTCGCCGCGGCCGAGCCGCAACAGGGCCGGCGTCAGCACTGCCGGCGCCGCGATCAGCCGCAGCGCATCGGCAAGCGCATCGCCGTCGGGCAGCAGGGCGATGCCGGCGCGCATGGAGCTGTAGATATCGAGCGGCGCGAGCTCGGCGAGCATCGGTTGCAGCCGATCGAAGACCTCGACACGCGCATCGCCGATCGCCTTTTCCAGTTCGGCGTCACCAGGAAGATCAGTGAAGAAGCCGTCGAACAGCAGGTGGACTACCTGGCCGTAGCGCCAGCGGCCGGCGAGGTCCGTCAGCGAATGGCCGCGGATGGTGAGATGTCCGCCGGCGCCGTCGACATCGGAAAGCACCGTGTCCGCCGCCACGACATCATCGAGCCCGTTTGCCATGACTTGTCTCCTTGACCTTTTGTGCATCGCAATTAATGCTGCGCAATCAACGCATCAATCTTGATCAACTGAATCAATGTAAGGCGCAGAACAGCATGTCCGAATGGCTGACGCGGGAGGAAGCGCTGGCGCGGCTCAATGTCCGGCCGCAGACGCTTTATGCCTATGTCAGCCGCGGCCGCATCGGCATGCGGCCGGATGGGACCGACCCGCGGCGCAGCCAGTATCGCGCCGACGACATCGCGGCGCTCGCCACCCGTCGGGCGCGCGGACGCAGCCCGCAGGCGATCGCCGAGAGCGCCATCGCATGGGGCGAGCCGGCCATCACCACCGCCATCTCGACGGTTCTGCATGGCCGCCTCGTCTATCGCGGCGTGGATGCCGCAGCACTTGCGGCGACGGCAACGCTTGAGGAAACCGCCAGCCTGTTATGGGCCTCTGGCGCTGCCGTGTCCTTCGCTTCGCTGACCTCTTCGACCGCGCGGCAGAGCGGCGCTTCCACGGCATTTGCGAGACTCTCGGCGCTTGCGGCCGAAGGCCGGCCCTCGCTCGGCCGCAGGCCGGCCATGCTGCAGCAGGACGGCGCCAATGCGATAAGCGTGACCGCCACCGCGCTCGGCGCGATCTTCGGATCGGAGCCGGTGCATGAAAGGTTGGCGCGCGCCTGGTCGGTCGACGCGGCCGGCGCCGATCTCATCCGCAAGGCTCTGGTGCTGCTTGCCGATCATGAGCTCAACGCCTCGACTTTTGCCGCGCGCGTAGCGGCCTCCACCGGCGCGCCGATCGCGGCCTGCCTGCTTGCCGGCCTCGCCACCCTCACCGGCCCGCGCCACGGCGGCGCGGGCGCGGCGGCGATCGCCCTCGTCGAGGATTCGGAACGGCTGGGCCCGGACGAGGCGATCGCGCGCTGGCTCGCCCACGACCGGCCGCTGCCCGGCTTTGGCCACCAGCTCTATCCTGAAGGCGATCCGCGCGCGGAGGCCTTGCTGCCCGATGTCGAGATCGATGACGGGCTCCTGCATCTGCGCGACGCCGTCGTTGCCGCGACCGGCATGCATCCGAATGTCGATTTCGCGCTGGCCGCGCTGACACGGAGCTTGCATCTCCCCGCTGACGCGCCCTTCCGCCTGTTCGCGCTCGGCCGCAGCGTCGGCTGGACGGCGCATGCCGTCGAACAGGTGACAAGCAACAGGCCGATCAGGCCGCGCGCCCGCTATGACGGGCCGGTCGGCAGCGACTGACGGCCAAAGCCGTCAGGACATCGTGTCGAGCTTGCGCTGCATGGCGGCGATCTGCGCCTTCAATTCCTGCAGATCGTCGGATTTTTCTTCCTTCTTCGGCGGCTCGGCCGGGGCAGAGGAATTGGTCCCCGCCGACGGGAACGGCGTGAACATGCGCATGGCGTTCTGGAACATCTCGACGTTCCGGCGCGTCTGCTCTTCCAGCGCCTTCATCGGCGTCTTCATCATGTCGATCGGCGTCTTGCCGAAGGCGCCCTTCAGCTGCTCGCGAAACCGCTCCTGCTCCTTGGAGAAGGCGATCATCGACTGCTCGAGGAAGCTCGGCACGATCATCTGCATCTGATCGCCGTAAAAGGAGATCAGCTGGCGCAGGAACGGGATCGGCAGCATGTTCTGCCCATCCTTGTTTTCCAGCTCGAAGATGATCTGCGTGAGCACCGGATGTGTGATGTCGTCGCCGGTCTTGGCGTCCTGCACGGTGAATTCCTCGCCCTTCTTGACCATCTCGGCCAGATCTTCGAGCGTCACATAGGTGCTGGTGCCGGTGTTGTAGAGCCGGCGGTTGGCATATTTCTTGATGACGATCGGGTCGTCTTTTGCGGCCATCCGTATCCTCCCCAGGATACCGGCGCGTTCAGAGTAAGCGGCCGGTAACGATTGCGCCATTTGTCGAGGATATGCGCAAAAGCGTCACAATTCCAAGTGGTTTGTGCAGTGCGGCATCATTTAATGCGGAATGGGCGGAGCAAATTGTGCCGCACGCCGATGGCTGCGCCGTTACGATCGGCGCCCGACCTGCTTGCCGCGCATGGCGGCCATGCCCATTTCCGGTTTGACTCGGCTCCTTGAACGGGCAAGAAAGTCTTCAAGGATAGCCTAAAACACGACACCTCGAAGTCTGGAGAAGAAAATGTCCGCTTCCAATTCAATCGTCGTCGCCAGCGCCGCCCGCACGGCGGTCGGCTCCTTCAATGGCAGTTTCGCCGCCACGCCGGCGCACGAGCTCGGCGCCGTGGTCATCAAAGAATTGCTTGCGCGGGCCAAGGTCGATGCGAGTGAAGTCGACGAGGTTATCCTCGGCCAGGTGCTGACCGCCGCCCAGGGGCAGAACCCCGCCCGCCAGGCTTCGATCAATGCCGGTCTGCCCAAGGAGACCACCGCCTGGGGCCTCAACCAGGTTTGCGGCTCGGGGCTGCGGGCAATCGCCCTCGGCATGCAGCAGATCGCCACCGGCGACGCCAGGGTGATCGTTGCCGGCGGTCAGGAATCGATGTCGCTTTCGCCGCATGCCCAGCACCTGCGCGCCGGCGTCAAGATGGGCGACTACAAGATGATCGACACCATGATCAGGGACGGGCTGTGGGATGCCTTCAACGGCTACCACATGGGCAACACCGCCGAGAACGTCGCCCGCCAGTTCCAGATCACCCGCGACGACCAGGACGAGTTCGCGCTTGCCTCGCAGAACAAGGCCGAAGCCGCGCAGAAGGCCGGCAAGTTCAAGGACGAGATCGTCGCCTTCACCATCAAGGGCAAGAAGGGCGACACCATCGTCGACCAGGACGAATATATCCGCCACGGCGCGACGCTGGACGCCATGGCCAAGCTGAAGCCTGCCTTCGACAAGGACGGCACGGTCACCGCCGCCAACGCATCCGGCATCAATGACGGGGCCGCCGGCGCGCTGCTTATGACGGAGGCCGAGGCCGCCAGGCGCGGCATCACCCCGCTGGTGCGCATCGCTTCCTGGGCGACCGCGGGCGTCGACCCGGCGATCATGGGCACCGGCCCGATTCCGGCTTCGAAGCGGGCCTTGGAAAAGGCCGGTTGGTCGGTCAAGGACCTCGATCTCGTCGAGGCCAATGAGGCCTTCGCCGCGCAGGCCTGTGCCGTCAACAAGGGCATGGGCTGGGATCCGTCGATCGTCAACGTCAATGGCGGCGCCATCGCCATCGGCCATCCGATCGGTGCGTCCGGCGCCCGCGTCTTCAACACGCTGGTCCATGAAATGCGCCGCCGCGGCGCCAAGAAGGGACTGGCGACGCTTTGCATCGGCGGCGGCATGGGCGTCGCCATGTGCGTCGAAGCGCTAAGCTGAGCGAGTAGCGAATAGGGAGTAGCGAATAGGGAAGAAAGCGTCGCGCGACGGGACAACAGATCCCTACTCGCTATTCGCTACTCTCTATTCGCTCGGACGACCAACAGGGAGGAGAGCACATGACCAAGGTAGCAATCGTCACGGGCGGATCGCGCGGCATCGGTGCGGCGATATCGGTGGCTTTGAAGGGGGCAGGCTATTCGGTGGCCGCGAACTATGCCGGCAACGACGAGGCGGCCCAGAAATTCAAGGCCGAGACCGGCATCCCCGTCTACAAATGGTCGGTCGCCGACTACGACGCCTGCGCCGCCGGGATCAAACAGGTGGAGGCCGATCTCGGCCCGGTCTCGGTGCTGGTCAACAATGCCGGCATCACCCGCGATGCCATGTTCCACAAGATGACCCGCGAGCAGTGGAAGGAGGTTGTCAACACCAACCTCTCCGGCGTCTTCAACATGACGCATCCGCTCTGGAGCGGCATGCGCGACCGCAAGTTCGGCCGGGTCATCACCATCTCCTCGATCAACGGCCAGAAGGGCCAGGCCGGCCAGGTCAATTACTCCGCCGCCAAGGCCGGCGACATCGGCTTTTCGAAGGCGCTGGCCCAGGAGGGCGCACGCGCCGGCATCACCGTCAACGTCATCTGCCCCGGCTACATCGCCACCGAGATGGTCAAGGCGATCGACGAGAAGGTGCTCAATGAGCGCATCATCCCGCAGATACCGGTCGGCCGTCTCGGCGAGCCGGAAGAGGTCGCGCGCTGCGTCGTCTTCCTGGCGTCGGACGAGGCCGGTTTCATCACCGGCTCGACGATCAGCGCCAATGGCGGCCAATATTTCACCTGAGATCTTTTGACACCGACGGCAGGCGGTCCGGCGCAATCGGACCGCCTGTTTTTGTCCGCGCTCTCGGCGGGACCGCGTGACGCTTGCCTCAATTCGGCACGCAAAAGTTAACGGCTTCCCGCCGCCCTGTGCGAAACCCCGTTCACAAGCTGTGAATTTTCGGTGCGCAAGCTGTGGACAACACCATATCTAGGGGTGAACAAACCGGGAAAATTCGCGGATCGCTGATTCGTCGCCGATTCGTTCCGGCTTTGGCCGGAAAGTTAACGCGGAGAGCCGGAAATGGCGCCGAAATGATTAACGGCGGTTAGGAAAGGTCAACCATTTCATAACCTTGGCGACCGCGCTCAGCTAAGCCGCCACCGTTCGCCGGCAAAAGTTAACGGCCGTTCGAAGCGCGCCCGAGCCAAGCATGAAACGGGCCAGTTCCCGGATTCAGCATGTGGTGAGACTCAGCGTCAAAAAACCCACATATAGCCGTGAACAAAACCTGAATCAGAGCGAGTCAGCGATTCGTCGCCGATTCGTTCCAGACTCGTTCCAACGGTTAATCGACGGCAGATTTTGACCTTGCCTGTCGGCGCGCCATTTCTTTCAGGGAACATTCCGCTTTCGCTTCGCGTCTGAAATCCCTATGTGTCGCCTGTCACACGCGGCGGCACCGCCATGTTCCCGGACAACAAGCGGCAGAAAGCATCATTTCCCAGCCGATGAACATCCAGCCGAAACACTCCCAGCCGTTGATCCTTTCGGGCCGCGACGTGACGGCGGTGCTTGGGCCCACCAACACCGGCAAGACCCATCTCGCCATCGAGCGCATGGTGGCGCATGAGAGCGGCATCATCGGCCTGCCGCTGAGGCTGCTGGCCCGCGAGGTCTACACGCGCGTCTGCGAGAAGGTCGGCGCCAACAAGGTGGCGCTCATCACCGGCGAAGAGAAGATCATCCCCGCTGGTGCGAAATATTCGGTCTGCACCGTCGAGGCGATGCCGCGCGAGACCGATGCGGCCTTCGTCGCCATCGACGAGGTGCAGTTGGCCGGCGACCTCGAGCGCGGTCACATCTTCACCGACCGAATCCTGCATCTGCGCGGCCGCCAGGAGACGCTGCTGCTCGGCGCCGCCACCATGCACGGCATCTTGCAGAAACTGCTGAAGGGCGTCTCGGTGGTGACGCGGCCGCGGCTGTCGCATCTTGCTTATGCCGGCTCGAAGAAGCTCACCCGCCTGCCCCGGCGCACCGCGATCGTCGCTTTCTCCGCCGACGAGGTCTATGCCATCGCCGAGCTGATCCGCCGCCAGCAGGGGGGCGCCGCCGTCGTGCTCGGCGCGCTCTCGCCCCGCACCCGCAATGCCCAGGTGGAGATCTTCCAGTCTGGCGACGTCGATTACCTCGTCGCCACCGACGCCATCGGCATGGGGCTGAACCTCGACCTCGAGCATGTCGCCTTCGCCCAGAACCGCAAGTTCGACGGCTACCAGTACCGCAACCTGACCGCCGCCGAGCTCGGCCAGATCGCCGGCCGCGCCGGCCGGCATCTGCGCGACGGCACCTTCGGCGTCACCGGTCAGGTCGATCCGTTCGACGAGGATCTGGTCAAGAAGATCGAGGGGCACGACTTCGACCCCGTGAAGGTGCTGCAGTGGCGCACCGCCGATTTCGATTTCACCAGCCTCGACGCGTTGAAGCGCTCGATCGAGACCAACGCGCCGGTGGAAGGGCTGACGCGCGCGCTGCCGGCGGTCGACGCCCAGGCGCTGGAACATCTGTCGCGCGACGCCGATATCCGCGCGCTCGCCAGCGGCAAGGATCGCGTGGCGCTGCTTTGGGAAGCCTGCGCGCTGCCCGACTACCGCAAGATCGCGCCCGCCCAGCACGCTGACCTCATCGCGTCTATCTACATGGACCTTGCGCGCCATGGCCATGTCGATGAGAATTACATGGCCGAGCAGGTGCGGCGAGCCGACACGACGGACGGCGATATCGACACGCTGTCGCACCGGATCGCCCAGATCCGCACCTGGACCTTCGTCTCCAACCGACCTGGCTGGCTGGCCGATCAGCTACACTGGCAGGAAAAGACGCGCGAAATCGAAGACAGATTGTCGGATGCGCTGCATGAGCGGTTGACGAAACGCTTCGTAGACCGCAGGACTTCCGTCCTCATGCGGCGCCTTAGAGAAAATACCATGCCTGAAGCCGAAATCAGCCCAACCGGAACCGTCCTCGTCGAAGGCCATCATGTCGGCGGGTTGCAGGGATTCCGTTTCACCGCCGACCAGAGCGCCGGCGGCGAGGATGCCAAGGCGGTGCGCACCGCCGCCCAGAAGGCGCTCAGCACGGAATTCGAGGCGCGCTCGGAGCGCTTCGCCGCCTGTGCGAACGGGGATCTCGCATTGGGCTCGGATGGCATATTGCGCTGGATCGGCGCACCGATTGGCACGCTGGTTGCCGGCGACGAGGCGCTGAAGCCACGGCTGGTGCTGCTTGCCGACGAACAGCTCACCGGACAGGCCCGCGACAAGGTCGCGGCGCGCGCCGAGCGTTTCGTCAATTTCCAGATCGAAACGCTGCTGAAGCCGCTGGTCGATTTGAAGAATGCCGAACAGCTCACCGGCATCGCCCGCGGCATCGCCTTCCAGCTCGTCGAGCATTTCGGCCTCATCAACCGCCGCGACATCGCCGAGGAAATGAAGTCGCTCGACCAGGACGGCCGCGCCGCGCTGCGTCGCCTCGGCGTGCGCTTCGGCGCCTACCACGTCTTCGTGCCGACGCTGATCAAGCCGGCGCCGGCCGGGCTGGTCACGCTGCTCTGGGCGCTGCAGAACGACGGCAAGGATAAGCCGGGCTTCGGCGACGTGGTGCACGCGCTGGCGTCGGGCCGCACCTCGGTGGTTATCGACCCGGCCTTCGACAAGACCTTCTACAAGCTCGCCGGCTACCGCAATCTCGGCCGCCGTGCCGTGCGCGTCGACATTTTGGAAAGGCTCGCCGACCTGATACGCCCGGCAACCAACTGGAAGCCCGGCCTCGGCCAGCGCCCGGACGGCGCTTACGACGGCCACGCCTTCATGGTGACGCCGCCGATGATGTCGATACTCGGCGCGACCGCCGACGACATGGAAGAGATCCTCAAAGGCCTCGGCTATCGTGCCGAGCCGAAGCCGGCCGCCGAAGTCAAGGCGAAGCTCGACGCGCTGGATAGCGCCGCCCGCGAAGCCGCCGCCGCGAGGCTCGCGGCGGAAGAGGCCGCGCGCGCTGCAAAGGCGGCTGAGACGCCGGCGGCCGATGCCGCCGAAGCGTCCGCCGAGGGCTCGGAGCCGGCGGCCGAAGGGCGAGCCGCCGACGCGGCAGTAGCCGAAACCACGGCCGAGCCGGCTGCCGAAGCGGATGCAGAGTCCACCGCTGAAGCGCAGGCGCACACGGAAACTGTGGCTGCAAGCGAGACCACAGCGGAACAGACCGATGAGCCGGTAGCCGACAGCGCGTCAGTTGCCGAGACTGAGCCAACCGCCGAGGCTGCACCGGCGGCGGAAGCTGGTGAGGGCGCTGCCCAGCCCGGAGCCTCGGCGGCAGCCCCTTCGGAAACCGTCGGCGAAGCTCCGGCCGAGCAGGAAGAGTCGAAGCCGATCCTTCTGTGGCGGCAGGCGCGATTCGATCATCAGCGGCCGCGCCACCGCCACGACAACCGCCGTGACAATCGTCCGCGCGGCGGCCAGGCAGCGACGCGTGATGACCAGGCTGGCGCCGCAGGCGGCCAGGCCGGAGATCGGCCAGCCCATGAGGGCCGTCGCGACCAGCGTGACGGCGCCGGCAAACCGCGCTTCGATCGCTCGAAGTTCAAGCCGAGACCGGAACGCGAAGGCGGCGAACGGCGCGAAGGCAGGCCGCAGGGCGATCGTCCTGACCGCCGCGATGGCCGGCCGGACTGGAAAGGCGACCGGCAAGGCGGCAAGGGCAATGCGTCCGCCGGCAAGCCGGCCTTCCAGGGTAAGCCGCGCGAGGAGCGTCCGCAGCGCTTCGATCCGGATTCGCCCTTCGCCAAGCTCGCCGCCTTGCGCGACCAGCTGAAGAAATAGCCACGGCCGGTTGCAATGGTTGGAGAAGGCCGCCAGCGCATCGACAAATGGCTGTTCTTCTCGCGCGCGGTGAAATCGCGCTCGCTGGCGGCGAAGCTCGTCATTGCCGGACGCGTTCGCATCAATCGCGACAAAGCAGCGCAGGCCTCGGATCTGGTCAAGGCCGGCGATGTCCTGACCATCACGCTCGACCGCCGTATCATGGTCTGGAAAGTGCTTGGACCGGGAACCCGGCGCGGCCCGGCGGAGGAGGCGCGGCTGCTCTACGAGGACATGTCGCCCCCGCCCACCCCCAAGGGTGAGGCCGTTCCCGACGCCATTCCGGCGCTGCGCGAGACCGGCAGCGGCCGTCCGACCAAGCGGGAGCGCCGGCAAACCGACCGCCTGCTCGGCGAGGACTAAAAGATACGACCGGACCTCGCTGCGGCAACCGGCTGGAGTTCTGTTCCGCAACGCTGGCTCAGGCGGCAAGACCCGCCCTTGCCAGCGGCGGGCAAAGGCGTTACCTCACCTTGAAAAGCCCAGCAAAAACGGGACGTCCCGGAGCCTGCGATGACCTATGTCGTGACCGACAATTGCATAAAATGCAAATACATGGACTGCATCGAGGTCTGTCCGGTCGACTGTTTCTACGAAGGTGAGAACATGCTCGTCATCCACCCGGATGAGTGCATCGACTGCGGCGTCTGCGAGCCGGAATGCCCGGCCGACGCGATCAAGCCGGACACCGAGTCCGGCCTCGACAAATGGTTGCAGGTCAATTCCGAATACGCCGAGAAATGGCCCAACATCACCGCCAAGAAAGAGCCGCCGGCCGACGCCAAGACCTTCGACGGCGAGACCGGAAAGTTCGAGAAATATTTCTCGCCCGAGCCCGGCGAAGGCGACTGACAACCGGGCCGACCAAGCCGGCATGACGCAAGGTAACGGGCCCGACACAATTGCTGTCTTGACAGGCAGCGATGCTGCTTGACGTTAGCGAACGCAGCAAAACCTTGATTCTTCCGACTTTTTGTGTTACATCTACGAAACATGCCGGTGACACAACGTCGATTTATGGCGCTAACGCCCCAAATCACTGAAAGGTGAGCTTTTCAAATCCGGACCAGAGCGATCTGGGGCAGGCGGGTCGCATTCGTGCGGTTTGCCGGCCTCGGTTTTTCCGGTGGGTTCATCTGTTGTGCGGCTAAAGGTCGGCTTCCGCCGATCACGTGGGTTTCAGCCGGCGCCGCCATGCCGGCGCTACAACTAAGGAGTTCAGGGCGTAATGGCAACAATCACCCCGCAGAAGAAGTCCACCGCGGCCCGTCACGGGTTCAAGACCGGCGAATTCATCGTCTATCCGGCTCATGGCGTCGGCCAGATCGTCGCGATCGACGAGCAGGAAGTCGCGGGTCACAAGCTGGAACTGTTCGTCATCGATTTCCAGAAGGACAAGATGCGGCTCAAGGTGCCGGTCGCCAAGGCGACCTCCATCGGCATGCGCAAGCTGTCGGAAGAGGACTATGTCGATCGCGCGCTGAAGGTCGTGCAGGGCCGCGCCCGTATCAAGCGCACCATGTGGTCGCGCCGTGCGCAGGAATATGATGCCAAGATCAATTCCGGCGACCTGATCTCGATCTCGGAAGTGGTGCGCGATCTCTACCGCGCCGACAACCAGCCGGAGCAGTCCTATTCCGAGCGCCAGCTCTACGAAGCCGCGCTCGACCGCATGGCGCGCGAGATCGCCGCCGTCAACCGCATGTCGGAGACGGAAGCCGTGCGTCTCATCGAGGTCAACCTCAACAAGGGCCCGAAGCGCGGCGCCAAGGCCGACAACGAGGAAGCCGAGCAGGAAGAAGCTGCCTGAGCTTGTCACGCATTCGAATATGAAAAACCCGGCCTCGCGCCGGGTTTTTTGTTTCCTGGAACCTGATGGAGGTGGTTACGCCCCGCCGCCGGCTTCCTTCTGCGCCTCCTCCTGCCGCAGCGAGGCGATGAAGCGCTTGGTCCGCTCGCGCTCCGGATTGTCGAACACGATCGAGGCAGGGCCCTTTTCGACGATCGAGCCGGCATCGAGGAACACCACTTCCTGCGCGATCTTGGAGGCGAGCCTGAGATCATGCGTGGCCATCACCATGGTCGTGCCTTCGCGGGCCAACTGTCCCAGCACGTCGACCACCTCCTGCGCCAGTTCCGGATCGAGCGCCGAAGTCGGCTCGTCGCAAAGCAGCACGCGCGGCGACGGCGCCAGCGCGCGGGCGATCGCCACGCGCTGCTGCTGGCCGCCCGACAATGTCGCCGGCCAGGCATCGGCCTTGTGCGCCATGCCGACCTTCTCGAGCAGCGCCATCGCCCGCTCGCGTGCCCTCGGCTGCGGCCATTTCAGCACGGTCATCAGCCCTTCCATGACATTCTCGATCGCGGTGCGATGCGGAAAAAGCTGGAAATTCTGGAACACCATGCCCGTCTGCAGGCGCACGCGCTGGACTTCCGCCGCCGGCACTCTGCCGCCCGGCCGGAACTCCAGCGTCTCGTCACCAATCCGCAAGGTGCCGGAGGTCGGGATTTCCAACAGGTTGATACAGCGCAGCAGCGTGCTTTTTCCGCCGCCCGAAGGACCGACCAGCGCCGTGACGCTGCCTTCGTCGATGCTGACCGTGACGCCCTTCAGGACAAGATTGTCGCCGAAGCGCTTCTCGATGTTGGTAAGGCCGATCATGCATTGGCCTCCAGGAAGCCGCCATAGCGGTTGAGCCGCACCTCCAGCCGCGCCTGCAGCGCCGACAGCACCGAGCTCATCGCGAGATAGAGCGCCGCCGCCTCGACATAGAGGATCAGCGGCTCATAGGTGGTGGCGACGACGCGCTGCGCGGCCTGGAACATCTCCGGCACCGTTATTGCCGCCGCGAGCGAAGTGTCCTTGACCAGCGAGATGAAGGTGTTGGAAAGCGGCGGCACCGCGACCCGGCCCGCTTGCGGGAGGATGGTGCGCCGCATCGCCTGGCTCCAGGTCATGCCGATCGAATAGGAAGCCTCCCACTGCCCTTTCGGCACCGAGCCGATGACGGCGCGGATGATCTCCGACGTATAGGCGCCGATGTTGAGCGTGAAGCCGATCAGCGCGGCGGGAAAGGCATCGAGCAGGATGCCGACCGACGGCAGGCCGTAGAAGATCAGGAAGAGCTGCACCAGGAGCGGCGTGCCGCGAAAAATCCAGACATAGAAGCGCACCAGCGCCACCAGTGGCTTCGGGCCGAACAGCCGGATCAGCGCCGTGACCAGCCCGGCAATGAGCCCAAGCGCGAAGGACAGCAGCGTCAGCGGCACGGTGAAGATCAACGCCGCCCACAGCAGTGTCGGCAGCGACTCCAGCATCAGTTGCAACCAGTGCGGCACGGAGCCCTTCTCCTTTCCGGACGTGCGACCACCTCTGGCCGGCAATGCCCGAACGAATATCATGCAAAAGCCGGCGGGCCGTCAAAGACGGCCCGCCGGAATTCAAAAGCAAATACGTATGGTTTACTGCGAGACGTCCTGGCCGAAATAGGTGTCGGCGATCTTCTTGTAGGTGCCGTCGGCCTTGATGTCGGCCAGCGCCTTGTTGATCGCGGCGACCAGATCCGCATCGCCCTTGCGCACGATGACGCCGGAATAGTCGGCGTTCTCTTCCTGTGCGGCGATCTTCACATTGGCGTCCGGCTTGTGCTTCTTGAAGTCGAGGAAGGACAGGCTGTCGTTGATGGTGGCGTCGGCGCGGCCGGTGAGCAGCAGCTGGATCGACTGGTCGAAGCCGTCGGTGCCGACCAGTTCGGCGCCGTTCGTCTCAGCGAGCTTGCCGAAATTCGACGTCAGCGACTGCGCCGCTTTCTTGCCCTTGAGATCGGCAAAGGTCTTGATCTCGCTGTCGTCGCCGCGCACGATCAGCACCGCCTTGGAAGCGATATAGGGGTCGGAGAAATCATACTTGGCCTTGCGGGCATCCGTGATGCCGACTTCGTTGATGACGGCGTCGTAGCGGTTGGCGTCGAGACCAGCGATCAGGCCGTCCCACTTGCCTTCGAGGAACTCGACCTTGACGCCGAGCTTCTCGGCGATCGCCTTGGCGATCTCGACATCGAAGCCGACCAGCGCTCCGGATTCGTCATGATAGGTGAAGGGCGCGTAGGTGCCTTCCGTGCCGACCTTGATGACGCCTGCCTGCTTGATCTGGTCGAGATTGGCGCCGGCATGGCCGGCGGTGACCGCCAGAACCTGCAGTGTTCCGGCGACGAGAAGCGATTTGAGCCATTTCATTTTTCTGTGATCCCGTTTTGACCGGTGCCCCGGCGCATTGTGAGAGCCGCAAACTGGCAGATAGATGTCCGCTAAATAAGGAACCAGATTTCAAAAATTGGCTCAGCCAGAAATCCGATCCTCAAAATCAATGCAAATCACGGCAGGCAAACGTGCCGGACCGGTAACAGGACCGTGCCCGCGCACCGGGCGTGCGCCTCCGCCGCAACGGAACCATCCATGCGCCTGACACGTTGCAGGCTGTTGTAGGGCGCGGCAGCGTCTTTTCAACCGTCATCAGCGTAACGACCGCCAAAAGGAGCCGGCATGATCGAGGACGTGGCAGGACGGACACTGGTCCGGGCGGCGATGAAGGCTCCCTATCTTGAGCGCGAGGAAGAACATCTCCTGGCGATACGCTGGAGGGAAAAGAACGACCAGGACGCGCTGCACCTGATCACCGTCGCCCATATGCGCCTGGTGATTTCCATGGCGTCGAAATTTCGCCACTACGGCCTGCCGCTCGGCGACCTGATCCAGGAAGGCCATGTCGGCCTGCTGGAGGCTGCGGCCCGCTTCGAGCCGGCTCGCGAGGTGCGCTTCTCGACCTACGCCACCTGGTGGATCCGCGCTTCGATGCAGGACTACATCCTGCGCAACTGGTCGATCGTGCGCGGTGGCACGAGTTCGGCGCAGAAGGCGCTGTTCTTCAATCTGAGGCGGTTGCGCGCGCGGCTAGCCAATGGCGCCGAGCCGATCTCCAATGCCTCGCTCTACCGCGAGGTCTCGGCCGCGCTCGGCGTGCCGGAAGCCGACGTGGCGATGATGGATTCGCGTCTTTCCGCCCCCGATAGCTCGCTCAACACCCCTTTAGCCGACGAGAATGGCGCCGCCGAGCGGATGGATTTCCTGGTCTCGGAGGATCCGCTTCCCGACGAGGTGGTCGGCGAAACGATCGACATCGAGCGCCGCGCGGTCTGGCTGAAGAGCGCGCTCGGCGCGCTCAATGCCCGCGAGCTCCGGATCATCGAGGAACGGCGGCTGAGCGACGACGGCGCCACCCTGGAATCGCTCGGCGAGGCGCTCGGCATCTCCAAGGAACGCGTCCGCCAGATCGAAGCGCGCGCCATGGAAAAGCTGCGGGCGGCGCTGGTCAAGCAGAACCCGGAATCCTGGCGGAAGCTGCCTGAAAGCCGACGCAGCGATTCGAAGTCGGCAATAAGGCATCGGTCAGCCATCCCAGTAGGTTTTCTTCATCCGACCTGCAGATTGTGAATTCTTTAACAGACCCCCGCGTCGTAAACTGTCTTCCTAAAACGCACCAGATCAGAGCGGATGGGGCTTGCCATGCTGCGGTGCTACGCGTTCCTTGCAGCCTTGATCCTCGTGGGCTTCACGGCGTTCGAAGCCCACGCCGATCGCAGGGTTGCCTTTGTGATCGGCAATTCCGAATACCGAGAAATTCCGCCTCTCAAGAACCCGGACAGGGATGCTCGGGACGTGGCGAACATGTTCCGCCTAGCCGGCTTCGACGTGTTCGTCGCCAAGGACTTGACCAAGCTCCAGTTCGAGGAGCGGTTCCGCAACTATCTCGCCGCGGCGGACGGCGCAGATGTGGCCGTCGTCTACTATTCCGGCCACGGCTTCCAGATCGGTGGCGAGAATTTCCTGATCCCGGTCGATGCCTCGCTGAAGGCCCCGGCCGACATCGAGGTCCAGGCCATCAAGCTCGACGACGTGCTGGAGCAATTGCGCTCCAAATCGAAGATCCAGGTCATCATCCTCGATGCCTGCCGCAACAATCCGTTTCCGCGCAAGGACTATTGGCTGCGCGACCAGCTGATCGTCGCCGGCGACGCCGGCCTTGCGCAGGTGAAAAGCTCGCTGAACACGCTGATTGCCTTCGCCACCGAGCCCGGCGCTGTCGCCTATGACGGAACCGGCAACCTAAGCCCCTTCTCGTCCGCCTTCTCCCGCCGCGCGCTGGCGCCGAACCAGGAGATACGCACGGTGATGGCGGCCGTGCGCCGCGACGTGGTCAAGGCCACCAACGGCAAGCAGGTCCCTTGGGAGAACTCCTCGCTGATCGACGACGTGGTGCTGGTGCGCAGTGCGGACCAACCGGCACTGGAGAAAGTCCAGCCGTCGGGAGTCGGGCCTGTCGCGCTGAACCTGCCCACCGGTGCCGTCGAGGCGATCGAAAACCGCGACATCAGCATTCCTGTCGGCGTCGGCCCGGCTCCGCTGAAGCTCGATTTCCCGGTCAAGGATCCCGCGGTCAGCCTGAAGCTTGCGAGCTATCCGGCAACCGGAACGCTGTCCCTGCCGGATCGCGCACTGTCGCCTCAATCGAGCCTGACGGCCGATGAAGTCGACAATTTGCGTTACGAGCCGCAGATCGGCTCGGCAGCTCCTGTCGAGGTCGGCTTCGAAATCCGCGCCGGCAATTCGTCCAAGCCGGCAACGATGAAGCTGTCGCCAAGCCTCGACCCCTGCGACCAGGCCGCGGGCGCACCGCTCGACCTGCAAGGCGTCGTCCCTGGCAGACTGCCGAACGAGATCGGGGGCGGGGCAGCGGAGGCCTGCGAGGCGGCGGTGAAAGCTTATCCCAACGTCGCCCGCTTCCACTACGAACTCGGGCGGGCGCTGCTGGCGGCCGGCAAGGTCGACGAGGCCAGGAAGGCCATTCAGGATGCCGCCGACAAGGGACATGTCCGGGCCGTCTTCGAGCTCGGCTCCTTCGCCTCGTCCGGAATAGGAACGGCGGTAGATCCAACGAAAGCGAACGGCTTCTATTCGCAAGCGTCCGACAAGGGAGACCCCTACGCCATGGCCGCTTTGGGGCGCGCCTTGTTCAATGGTCTCGGCGTCCAGAGCGATACCGGCAAGGGGCTGGACCTGCTGCTCAAGGCGGCGGCGATGGGGCATGTCAATGCCATGAACGACCTCGCGCTGATCTTCAAGGAAGGCCGCAATGGCGTGCCCGCCGACCCGGCCCGCGCCTTGGCTTTCCTCAAGGCCGGCATCGAGCGGCAAGGCGTGTATTCAATGAGCATTCTCGGTCTTCCCGCGCGCACCACCCCGACAGTCGCGGTGTGCAAGCCCAAGGTAATCACGAAGACAATCACGAAGATAAAGGTGGTCCGCACACCGACGCCGAAGGTCTTCAAGACACCGGCCAAACCAGCACAGACCGATCCCGGGCCGGTGCCTTGGCGCGGCAATAACGGCGATCATCCCGCGCCCCGCAGCGGTGGCAGCAGCGGCTCTGATGGCGGCAGCACCGGCAGCACTGACGGCGGCAGCACCGGCAGCACTGACACCGGCAGCACCGGCAGTACTGACAGCGGCAGCAGCGGAGGCTTTGACACTGTCAGCGGGCTCTGACGGATAGCAGCAGCGACGGCATGCCTAGGACCGACCGAATACACGCGTCGAGCTAAATCCTGGCGGAAGCCGCGTGAACGCGGCCGACGCTACCTGTCGGTGACGATCTTGACCTTGTCGCCGGCCGATACGGTCGCGCCGGGTGACATTGCATTCAGCACGCGGAACAGGTCGAGCTTGCGGTCGACGCCGACCATTTGCGCGGCAAGCGTGCCCATGGTCTGGCCGGGCTGGACGGTCACCACCCGTATATGCAGCGGCTTGAGCGCCGCCTTCTCGGCCGCGCTCAGCGTGCGGAACGAACCGCTGACCGAGCGCGCGACCGGCTCCAGCGCACTGCTGGCCGATGGCGCTGCCGTCAGCAGCCGGTAGACCTGCCCGCCGGCGCGGATGACCGCGATATCGAACTGCCAGCCCTGCGCACTGGCATGCGCCATCGCGGCTTCGTTGCCGTTGACCGTTTCCTGGCGCACGCTTGAGTCTTCCAGTCCGGCGACCCAGCCGCTGCGGATGTAGTCGGTCAGCGACACCGACTTGTCGATCGCCACACCATCGAAGCGGATGGCGATGTCGCCAGGTCCGGTCGCGGTCACCGCGGCCGCCGAATTGTCGATGACAAAGCCGTCCGGCACCGAGAACGACACGCCAAGGCCGGGATGCAGGAAGGTCTGGCCGCGCACATAGCCCTCTTCCGGCGTGTCGCCGTAGAGCAGCCCGTCTATGCCGGCGAGGAAGGCATCGCGGTCGCGCGTGCCGACGCCCGGCGGGCCGAAGTTGCGGGCAAGCCGCTGCGCTAGTTCGATGCGCTGCGGCGTGTTGGGATGGGTGGCCAGGAAGTCGAGGCTTGCATCCGTGGCGCCGCTGACCGAGCGGAAATCGGTATAGGCCGACATCGACTGCAGGAAGCGGCCGGCCGCGTAGGGATCATAGCCCGCCTCACCGATCGACTTGATGCCGATGGCGTCGGCCTGCAGTTCCTGGTTGCGGGAGAACTGCGCCAGCCTCAGCTTACCGCGGATGAGCGCTGCCTTAGCCGTCGGGCTGTCGCCGAGCACATCGGAGACCACCTTGGTCGCCAGACCTTCCTCGGCCTCGAGCTGCTGCCGCTGCAATCCGTGATTGGCGGTGACGTGGCCCATCTCATGCGCGATGACGGCAGCGAGCTCGGAGGAATCATTGGCCAGCGCGAGCAGCCCGCGCGTGACGTAGAGATAACCGCCCGGCAGCGCGAAGGCGTTGACGTTGGGCGAATTGAGGATGGTGATGCGATAGGTCTGCGTCGGATTGGCCGACACCACCGTCAGGTTGCCGACGACCTTGGCCACCATGCGCTCGAGCTTCGGATCGGAATATTCGCCGCCATAGGTCGCCAGGATGCGCGGGTGCTGCGCCTTCGCCATGTCGGCGAGCTTGGCATTGGCGACGACATTGTCGACCGTGATCGGCTTGTCCGAGGGCTGGAAGCCGGATTCCTGGACATCCGGCGGCGTGAACATCTGGCAGCTCGCCAGCGCCAAGGCAAAGCCGGCCAGCGCGAAAAATCGCGTCAGCGGCTTCATCCACACTTTCTCCGCGCCGGTCGGCAGATCGGCTTCCTTTCGAACTCTTTCGGCAAATCACGGCCCACCCGGACCAGCATGGCCGGACCTAGCCACACTCCCCCGGACAAGGCAAGCAAACGCCGGATCACCCGTTGCCGGTTTGGGCGTAAATTATGTCCGCTTCCGGGCAATGTGTTGTGATCCGGCAACGCTGTCGCCTCGATCGCCGATATAGCGCCGGAAGGCGTCCGGTCCAGAGCGGTCGAAGAAATCGGCGGCCGGCCCCGTTGCTGCGATCCTGCCCTCGTCCACAAACACGATCTCGTGGCCGATGCGGCGCGCATCCTCCGGCTGGTGGGTGACGAAGAGCACCGTCATGCGCCGCTCGGCGTGGATGCCGGCCACAAGATCGAGCATGTCGTCGCGCAGCGCCGGGCCGAGCGAGGCGAAAGGCTCGTCGAGCAGCAGCACCGGCCTGTCGCGTAAGAGCACCCGCGCCAGCGCGACACGCTGCCGCTCGCCGCCGGAAAGCGCGCGCGGCAGCCGCTTCTCTTTGCCGGCGAGGCCGACGCGCGCCAGCGCTTCGGCGACCGCATGATGGTCGGCTGAGGTGAGCTTGAGCGATGGCGAGCGGCCGAGCCCGACATTGCCCTCCACCGAAAGATGGGCGAACAGATTGTTTTCCTGGAACACCATCGACACCGGCCGCGCCGAAGGCGGGGCGCTGCCGACGTCGGTCCCGCCGATCAGCACCTTGCCCGCGCTTTGCGTTTCGAAGCCGGCAACCAGATTGAGCAGCGTCGATTTTCCGGAACCGCTCGGTCCCATGATGGCGGTGATCCTGCCGGCGGCGAATTCGGCATCGAAGCGGAACGATGCCTCGCCATAGCTGAACCAAACGTCTTCCAGCCTGACGGCCAGCCCGTTCCCCGCCAAAATGCCGCTGTTGGTCGTTTTCATGCCTTTGCTTCCCGCCCCAGCCAATCGGCAGCGACCACCAGCATCAGGCAGACGAGGCCGAGCAGCAAGGCCAGCCCCGCGGCGTCGGCGGTGCGGTAGCTTCCCATCCGCGCGAGCAGAAGATAGGGCAAGGTCTGCACCGAATCGCTGCCGAACAGCGCGATCACGCCGAGATCGCCGAGCGACAGCGCCATGGCGAAAGCGAAGCCGGTGGCCAAAGGCCGCCTGAGCGACGGCCAGTCGACCAGGCGCAGCCGGTTCCAGCCCGAAATGCCGAGCGCCAGGCAAAGCCGCTCATGGCGCTCGCTTGCCGCGTCGTAGGCCGGACGGACGGCACGGATGGCGAACGGCATCGCCATCACCGCGTTGACGGCAACGACCATAACGGGCGCGACGGCGAAAACATCCGTGACGCCGCGCAGCAGTAGGAACCAGCCGGCGCCGACGACAATGGGCGGCACGACAAGCACGAAACCGGCGCCGGTGTCGGTGGCATGTTCGAGCAGCGACATGGCGCTGGCCGCGCGGCGCCGCAAGGCCAGCGCGCGCCGGGCCGCTATCAGCGAGAGCGACAGCGTCACTGAAAGCAGCGCCGAGAGGAAAGAGAGCCCGGCGCTGGTGAGCGTCGCGCGGCGCACGGCCTCCTCGCCGGCCAGCCGGCCAAGATCCGCCTCGAGTCCAGCGAATACCGTCGCCGTCATCGGCCCGGCGACGAACACGAGGGCAATCGCGATCAGCCCGGCGTTCAGCACGGTCTCGACCTTGCCCGTCGCAAGATAGCGGCGCGGCGCCACCGGCAGATTGGCATCGCCGACGGTATTGGCGCCGAGCCGCGTCAGCACGGCAACCACGACGAAGGTCAGGGCGATCTGCAGCAGCGTCAGCACCACCGCCCGGGCCGGATCGAAATCGAAGCGCAGCGCCTGATAGATGGCGACCTCCAGCGTCGTGGCGGCCGGGCCGCCGCCCAGCGTCAGCACGATGGTGAAGGAGGTGATGCAGAGCATGAACACCAGCCCGGCGACACCCGGCAATGCGGCGCGCAGCGCCGGCCATTCGATCAGCCGGAAGGCAGGCCGGACGCCCATGCCGAGCTGGCTCGCCAGCCGCCACTGGTCGGTGGGCACGGTACCCAACGCCTCGAGGAAAAGCCGTGTGGCCAAAGGCAGGTTGAAGAAGACATGCGCGACGAGGATGCCGGACAGACCGTAAATACCGGGCCATTCCCCGCCGCCGAGGCTGGCGAGGACGCCGGCAAAATAGCCGGCGCGGCCATAGAGCGCCAGCACGCCAAGCGCGGCGACGATGGCCGGCAGCGCCAGCGGGACGGTGAAGAGCTGCAGAATCAGCCGACGCCCGGGAAAGGTCGGATGCCGCGACAGCGCGCGTGCCACCAGAAGCGCCGGCGCGACCGAAAGCAACGTCGACAGCAGCGCCTGCCAGAGCGTGAAGCGGGCGACGCGCAAGAGATAGCTGTCGAAGGCAGCGAGGGCGCCGGACGGGTCGCGCGCGCCTTCGACGATGAGCCCGGCGAAGGCGCCGCCGATGAGCACCGCGATTGCCGCGAGGGCGATGACGCCGGCGGTGATACGGGAGTCAGGGCGCGGCGCGGACTGCACGCTGCACCACCGGTGTAGGGTTGGAGACTAGCGAATGTCGCGTTCCTTCGCGCCCCCCTCTGTCCTGCCGGACGTCTCCCCCACAAGGGGGGAGATTGGCTGTCATCGGCGATTTCGCCAATCGCCAACGTTGCAGGAATGAGCGGGACGCCAAAGCTTCCAATCTCCCCCCAAGTGGGGGAGATGTCCGGCAGGACAGAGGGGGGCGCCGTAGAGCGATCATCTTGCGATAGGTAGCAGACTTACTTGCTCATCACTGCCAGCCACTCGTCCACCCAGGCCTTGCGGTTGGCCGCGACCTCTTCCGGGCTGAACAGCAGGGTCTTGGTCGGCTTCACCAGTCTGTCGAAAGCCGGATTGAGCGGCTTGTCGGTCTTGCCGGCCGGGAACATCCAATTGGTCTCGGGAATGACGTCCTGGAATTTCGGCCCGGTCATGAAGGCGATGAACTTTTGCGCCAGCGGGTTCTTCGCGCCGGTGGTGGTGATGCCGGCGACCTCGATCTGCAGGTATTCGCCCTCGTCAAAGGAAGCCGCTTGGTAGCGTTCGGTGTTCTCGGCCACCATGTGATAGGCCGGCGAGGTGGTGTAGGACAGCACCATCGGCGCCTCGCCCTTGGTGAACAGGCCATAGGCCTCGCTCCAACCCGGAGTCACGGTGAGCACCTTGGATTTGAGCTTGGCCCAGGCTTCCGGCGCCTTGTCGCCATAGACCGACTTGACCCAGAGCAGCAGGCCGAGGCCCGGCGTCGAGGTGCGCGGGTCCTGGATGACGATCTTGTCGGCGGCGTTGCCCTCGACCAGCTCCTTCAGGCTCTTCGGCGGTGTCTTCAGTTTCTCGGTGTCGTAGAGACGGCGAAATAGCCGTAGTCGAAGGGCACGAAAATGTCGTCCTTCCAACCGCCGGGCACATTCAAATCGGCCACCGCGCCATGCGCGGTGAAGAGGCCGCTCGCCTTGGCATCGGCGGTCAGGTTGGTGTCGAGGCCGAGCACGACATCGGCCTTGGTGCCAGCGCCCTCCAGCTTGACGCGGTTTAGCAGCGCCACGCCGTCGGCGACCGAGACGAATTCGAGGTCGCAGCCGCATTCGGCCTCGAATTCCTTCTTCACCGCGGGTCCTGGACCCCAATCGGCGGTGAAGCTCTCATAGGTATAGACGGTGAGCTTGTCTTTCGCCTCGGCAGGCCCGACGCCTGCCAGAAGCGAAGCCAGGCCCGTTGCGAGAACAAGCTTAGACAACAATGAGCGCATCGGCGCCTCCTTCGTTCGTGTTAAAGGAATTGAGGCGTCGGATGGTCCGAAACGTCTAATCCCTCCGCCGGTACAAACCGGATCAGGTTCAGCGGGTTGGCATTGTCGCCTCTCAGCCGGTTCGCGAAGTCAGCGTCCGGCACCCCGTTAGAGCGTTTCGAGACATAGGCTCGGCCGATGCGGCGCGCAAGCGGAAGTTTGCCAGGCATCCAATGCCCGGCTGGCCTATAAAGC
Source organism: Mesorhizobium loti (assembly GCF_001510895.1). Classification (GTDB taxonomy): domain Bacteria; phylum Pseudomonadota; class Alphaproteobacteria; order Rhizobiales; family Rhizobiaceae; genus Mesorhizobium; species Mesorhizobium loti_A. Next base: position 98,464 of record NZ_LPWA01000175.1, read on the forward strand.
CGCTGCCCGAAGCTCTTCCATGCGACGCGCTTTGGCCGCCCCGGCTTCCGTTTCGCTGGTGAGGCTGGTAAGGGCGACGGCCATGGGCACATTCACCATCCTGCTTGGCGGCGAGCTCGTCCGCACGCCTCGGCTCGATCGCCAGATCGAAGGCTCGCGCATCATCGCCGCCGATGCCGGCATCGGCCATGCGCGTATGCTGGGGCTGATCCCGGAGCTGTGGGTCGGCGACTTCGACTCGGTGCCGCCGAACCTGCCTGAAGACCTGGCCGCTGTGCCCCAAAAAATCTTTCCGGCCGAAAAGACATGACCGACGGCGAGCTCGCCGTCGCCGAGGCGCTTGCGCGTGGCGCCACCAGCCTGGTGCTGGCCGGCGCGTTCGGCGGCATGCGCGCCGACCACGCCTTCCTGCATTTGGCTCTAAGCGTGCGACTGGCCGAAGCGGGCACCACGATCCTGCTGACCAGCGGCGCGCAGGAGGGCGTTCCCATCCTGCCTGGCAAAGCGGGCTTCGACTATGCCGACGGCACGCTGTTCTCGGTGCTCGGCTTCTCCGACCTCGCCGGCTTGACGGTTACCGGCGCCAAGTGGCCGCTTGACCGTGTCGAGGTGGCGTTCGGCTCCTCGCTCACTATATCAAACGAGGTCGAAGGGCAGCTCGAGATCGCTCTGGAGCGCGGCCGGGCTCTGCTTCTGGCCCACCCCTATCCTCTTCCCGAAAGCTGACATGGCGCCGCCACTCCTCAATCTCGACGGCATAAAACTGACCTTCGGCGGCACGCCGCTGCTCGACGGCGCCGCGCTCAGCGCTTCCGCCGGCGAGAAGATCGCGCTGGTCGGCCGCAATGGTTCCGGCAAGTCGACGCTGCTCAAGATCGCTGCCGGGCTGATCGAGCCGCAGGACGGCGAGGTTTTCCGCCAGCCTTCGGCGACCGTCCGCTACCTGCCGCAGATGCCCGACATGGATGGCTTCGCCAGCGTGCGCGCCTATGTCGAGGCAGGGCTCGGCCCGGCCGACGATCCGCATCGCGCCACCTATCTGATGGAGCACCTCGACCTCACCGGCGAGGAACAGCCGGGCGACCTTTCCGGCGGCGAGGCAAGACGCGCCGCGCTTGCCCGCGTCATGGCGCCGGAACCCGATATCCTGCTGCTCGACGAGCCGACCAATCATCTCGACCTGTCGGTCATCGAATGGCTGGAAGAAGAACTTGCCCGCACCTCGTCCGCCGTGATCCTGATCTCGCACGACCGCCGCTTTCTCGAGCGCGTCTCGCGTGCCACGGTCTGGCTCGACCGCGGCCAGACGCGGCGGCTCGACAAGGGGTTCGCGCATTTCGAGGAATGGCGCGATCAGGTGCTGGAAGAAGAAGAGCGCGAACAGCACAAGCTCGGCCGGCAGATCGTGCGCGAGGAGCATTGGCTGCGCTATGGCGTGACCGCCAGGCGCAAGCGCAACATGCGCCGCCTCGGCGAGTTGCAGGCCATGCGCCAGCGCTTCCGCAGCCATCGCGGCACCGAAGGCACGGCGACCATGGTGGCGAGCGACGCCGCCGAATCCGGCAAGCTGGTGATCGAGGCCAAGGCCATCGAGAAGAGTTTTGGCGACCTCACCGTGGTCAAGGGATTTTCGACCCGCATCCAGCGTGGCGACCGTGTCGGCCTGGTTGGTCCGAACGGCGTCGGCAAAACGACTCTTCTGAAAATGCTGACCGGCGAGCTGGTCCCGGACGCAGGCTCAGTGCGGCTCGGCGCCAATCTGGAGATCGCGACGCTCGACCAGAAGCGCGAGGCCGTCGACCCGCAGGAGACGCTGGCGCATTATCTGACCGACGGACGCGGCGAGAACCTTCTGGTCAATGGCGAGCAGCGCCACGTCGTCTCCTACATGAAGGATTTTTTGTTCAAGCCGGAGCAGGCGCGCACGCCGGTGCGCGAGCTTTCGGGCGGCGAGCGCGCGCGACTGCTGCTGGCGCGCGTACTGGCGCGGCCGGCGAACCTTTTGGTGCTGGATGAGCCGACCAACGATCTCGACATGGAGACGCTGGAACTGCTGCAGGAGCTGGTCGCCGGCTTTGCCGGAACCGTCATCCTGGTCAGCCACGACCGCGATTTCCTCGACCGCACCGTCACCAGCGTGATCGCGCCGGACGGCGGCGGCCGTTGGATCGAATATGCCGGCGGCTATTCGGACATGCTGGCGCAGCGCGGCGGCTCCAGGCTGGCAGACCGCAAGGCAAGGCCGAAAGCGGAAGCCGCTGAGGCAAGCGCCGGGTCGAAGGCTGAACAGGCCGCCTCGAAAGGTCCGGCCAAGAAACTCTCGTTCAAGCAGAAATTCGCGCTGGAATCCCTGCCGAAGAAGATCGAGGCGGTGACGGCCTCGATCTCGCGGCTGGAGAACAACATCGCCGACCCGTCCTTCTACGAACGCGACCCGGCCTCGTTCCAGAAGACCATTGCCGCGCTGGACAAGGAGCGCACCACGCTGGCAGCGCTTGAGGAAGAGTGGCTGGAACTGGAAATGCTGCGGGAAGAGATGGAAGGCTGAGCGCCGAACAGCGCCTGCTCGTTGTCGCGACAAGGAAATGCGCATATAGTATACGCATATTGCGGAGGCCATCATGCGCAAGATTGCCGCAAACGCGGTCCGTCAGCCGGCAAACCTATCGATCGATTCGCAGCTCATGAAGGAAGCAAAGGGGCTCAATGTGAACATGTCCCGTGCTGCCGAAGCCGGGATTGCCGAAGCCGTATCTGCCGAGAAGACGCGCCTGTGGAAGCTCGAAAACCGCGCCACCATGGACGCCTGGAATGACTATGTCGAGAAGCATGGCATTCCGCTCAAAGAACATCGGCAGTTCTGATGGCGCGCTATGCGTCTTCGCCGCCGGCGGCATAGAAGGCGCCTACCTTCTCGACGTTCAGTCCGATCTGCTCGACAACTTCAAGACACGAGTGGTCGTTCCGCTTCTGCCGCTCTCGTCAGCGCCTCCGCCTATGCGGAAGCTGCACCCAGTCTTCGAAATCAACGGGCGGAAGCTGGTCATGGCCACCCATCTGATCGCCACCGTGGCCGCGACCGAGCTCGCTGAGAACAGAACCAATCTCGCGAACCATCACGACGAGATTGTCGCGGCGCTCGACATGCTATTTCAAGGCTTCTGAACCACCGGCGACGCGTCGCCCTCAGCCCGACGTCTTGGCCGCCCAAGCCTTCAGCGCCTCGTCGAAGACCTTCTCGCCGGGAATGCCCTTTTCCATCGTGAGCAGCGCCCGGCGTCCGGTCTTGTAGACCACCGGCACGTCGATCCAGGACTGCCCCCTGAGCAGCGTCAGGTTGGCGTCCTCGTCGGCCTTGGTGTCGTTGAGCGCGACGAGGAAGAAGCCGTCGGCGATCTTGGCCGGGATTCCGATCAGCGGGCTGCCGGCGTCCTGCTCCGAACTCTTCATGGCGATGCGCAGGATGTTGTCGACGCCGCCGCCGTCAAACCCTTCCGGCGTCAGGAAGATCATCTCGATGATGTGACTGGCCGGCAGGGTCTGGTCGGTGTTGCGCCGGATCGTCATGCGGAGCTGGATGTCCTTGCCGGGGATTGTCGCCTCGGCGCGGATCGCCGGCTCCGGCGGCAGGTCGCCGCCCGGCGATTCCTGCACCAGCGACCAGACGATGCTGCCGGGCTCTGCCGTGCCTTGCTGGGTGCTGGTGCGCTCCTCATAGAAGATCGCCTTCTGGCCGACCGGCACGGTCGCTTGGGCCGTCGCTGGCGCAGTCCCGGATGCAGGCGGCGTTGCGCCCGCGGGGGGCGGCGTCGTGCGGCGGCAGGTGGTGTCGTGCCAGCCGCCGGCGGCGTAGCCCCCGCTACAGGGGGTGTGGTCCCGGCAGCCGGTGCAGGCGGATTGGCGGCGGCCCCGGCAGGCGCCGTTCCCCCCGCAGGCGGGGTCGCGGCCGGCGTTTGCGCAGCCGGTGGCGTGCCGGCGGCGGGTGGGGTCGCCGTCGCAGGCGCGGCCGGCGGCGGCGTGGTCAACGCGGCGACGGATTCGCCCTCGCCGATGGTGCTCTGCCCGCCGGCTGGACCGGGATCGGTCTCCTTGCCTTCAGGCGTCAGGCGCTGGGTGAATTTCGCTGTTTCGGCTGGCTCATTGGCAGCAGCCGTGTTGTTGCCCGCGGCGGGCGGTGTAGCTGCCGTCTCGGTGGCCGGCTTTGCCGGAGCAGGCTTGACCAGAGGCTCGGTCGAGACCGTCTTGCTGCCGCCGCCTTTCAGGCCGAGCATCGAGCTGAATGCATCCTTGTTCAACCAGATGCCGTAACCGCCCCCGCCCAGCACCAGCAACGCGACAATCGTCGCGATCAACCCGCCATAGCTGCGCTTGCGCGGCGGCGGCCGCAGCCGCTGGAAAGTGTCTGCCGCCGGCTGCTCGTCATTGGCGAAGACATCGCTGCCGTCCTCCGGCTCGGCGGCGTTCATGCCGGGCAGGCCGACATCGTCCTCGCGCGGCGAAGGCATCGGCGGTGGTGCCGCAGGCACTTTGTGCCAGCCGCCGGGCTCCGTCTTCGTTGCGCCTTGCCAGCTTGGCTCCGTCTTTGATGCGCTCTGCCAGCTCGGTTCCGCCTTCACCGGTGCGGGTGCCGGCTTAAAAGGCTCAGGCTTGGCATCTTCGGGCTTTGCCACCGGCGGCTGCCGGACATGGCTCGGCTGGTTCTTGTTGCGGTCGATCGACGAGAAGATGTGCTCCAGCTCCGCCAGCGGATCTTCCGCAGGGACGGGCTTGGGCGCCGGAGCGGGCTTGGTATACTCCCGCTCGACGCTGGAAATCGCGTCTTCCAGCGAGCGTTTCTGTTTGCTGACGATATCGGGTGCCAACGGCGGAGAATACTCCGCGAGCTTCTTCACCAGTGCCGTACGAACGTTCTCGTAGATCCGCTTGCGAAGCTCGGACGAGGGCTCGCCGTGCTTCTCAAGCTGCTTTTTCAGAACACTAACGAAATCTGCCATGCGTCAGTCGACCTGCATTCTTTCCCCGGCGTGCAAATCAGCCGTTACGCCGGGAAGGGCTGTGAAACTAGTCTTGAAACGGGTCGGTCACAAGTATCGTGTCGTCCCGCTCCGGGCTGGTGGAAAGCAGCGCGACCGGGGCGCCGATCAGCTCCTCGATGTAGCGGACATATTTGACGGCTTGCGCCGGCAGATCGTTCCAGCTCCTGGCGCCGGCCGTCGTCCCCTTCCAACCTTCGAGCGTCTCATAAACCGGCTCGACGCGCGCCTGGGCGCCTTGGCTGGCCGGCAGGTAGTCGATCATCTCGCCATCGAGGCGATAGCCCGTGCAGACCTTGATCTCGTCCAGCCCGTCAAGCACGTCGAGCTTGGTGAGCGCGATGCCCTTGATGCCGTTGACGGCAACCGCCTGGCGCACCAGCACGGCATCGAACCAGCCGCAGCGGCGCTTGCGCCCGGTGACTACGCCGAATTCGTGGCCACGCGTGCCGAGGAACTCGCCGATCTCGTTCTTCTGCTCGGTCGGGAACGGGCCTTCGCCGACGCGCGTCGTATAGGCCTTGGTGATGCCGAGCACATAACCGATCGCGCCGGGGCCGGTTCCGGAGCCGGCGGCCGCCTGTCCCGCTACTGTGTTGGACGAGGTGACGAAGGGATAGGTGCCATGGTCGATATCGAGCAGCGTGCCCTGCGCGCCCTCGAACAGGATGCGCTCGCCGGCGCGCCTTTTGTCGTCGAGCACCTTCCAGACGCGATCCATGTAAGGCAGGATCTCGCCGGCCACCGAGGTCAGTTCCTGCATGATCGCCTCATGCGTCGCCTCGGCATGGCCGAGCCCGCGGCGCAGCGCGTTGTGGTGCGTCAACAGCCTGTCGACCTTCAGGGGAAGCGTTTCCAAATCCGCCAAATCCATCACCCGGACGGCGCGCCGGCCCACTTTGTCCTCGTAGGCGGGGCCGATGCCGCGGCGGGTTGTGCCGATCTTGGTTCCGGAATTCGAGGCGGCGTCTTCACGGAATCCGTCCAGCTCCCGGTGCAGCGATAGGATAAGCGCGGTGTTTTCGGCTATTTTCAGGCGTTCTGGCATCACGTCCACGCCCTGCTCCTTGAGCTTCGCCACCTCTGCCACGAAGGCATGCGGATCGAAGACGACGCCGTTGCCGATGATCGACAGCTTGCCTTGCCTGACCACGCCGGACGGCAGGAGCGACAGCTTGTAGACCTTGCCGTCGACGACCAGCGTATGACCTGCATTGTGGCCGCCCTGGAAGCGCACGACCACGTCGGCGCGTTCCGACAGCCAGTCGACGATCTTACCCTTGCCTTCGTCGCCCCATTGCGAGCCGACGACCACCACATTGGCCATGTTCTTTTCCCTTGAGATGCCGCCTTGGCGGCTTGAAACGACAGGCCTCTATAGCCTCATGCGCGGGCCGATGCGACCCTTTCTTTGACGTCGAAACCACCCCTGCGCGCAACAGACCAGGCACAACAAATTCCGGCTTTCGCATCATTTACTTGGTCTGGCCGCAGCACTAGGCCGGCTTCGATCTTCGAACGCGCCTTCCGCGCCGGATTAAGCGATGCATCGAGCCGCCTATCTGTTCCTTCTCTCCACCATGCTGCTGTGGGGCGGCAATTCCGTGGCGGGCAAGCTTGCCGTCGGCCATGTGTCGCCGATGACGCTGGTTTTCCTGCGCTGGGTGTTGGCCGTGCTGATCATGCTGCCCGTCGGCTGGCGGACGTTTCGCGAGGACTGGCCCGAGCTGCGCCGCCATTGGCGGCTGCTTGCCGGCCTGGGCGCCTGCGGCTTCACGATCTTCAACGTCATCTTCTACACGGCATTGAACTACACGACGGCCATCAATGTCTCGATCGAGCAGGCCGCCATACCGATCGTCATCATTCTTGCCAATTTCGTGCTGTTCCGGCTGCACGTGCAGCGACTGCAGATCGTCGGCGTCGCGCTGACCATCGTCGGTGTCGCCCTCACCGCGAGCCACGGCGATCTCGGCCAGTTGCTGAAGCTCGATCTCAACTTCGGCGACGCGATCATGCTCGTCGCGGTTCTCTGCTACAGCCTCTATTCGGTGGGGCTGCGCCTGAAGCCGGCCATCCGCTGGCAAAGCCTCATGCTGGCCTTGTCGTTCGCCGCGCTTTTGACCTCGGTGCCCTTCTTTGCCTGGGAAGTGGCGGCGGGCCGCGTCATCGTCCCGGATGCGCGCGGATGGGCGGTCGCGTTCTACACCGCGCTCGGCGCCTCCGTCGTCTCGCAGATCTTCTACATCAGGGCCAATGAACTGATCGGCGCCAATCGCGCCGGGCTGTTCATCAATCTGGTGCCGATCTTCGGCACGCTGCTCTCGGTGCTGATCGTCGGCGAGCAGTTTCAGTTCTACCAGGGTCTAGCGCTTGCGCTCGTGCTCGGGGGCATCGCGCTCGCCGAATACAGTGGCAGAAGGGCAACCGTGCCGGCGTCGCGCTCGCCTTCGCTGAATATGTCAGGCAGCACCCAGAAATAGCGGCCTCGTCGGATAGAGATCTGATGTATCAAAACGCCCCGCTTGCTGCAGCAGGTGGGGCGTTGCCATTTCAGACCCTTCAGACGCCGCCGACATCGAAGTGCAGCGGCTTGGCCGAGTCGATGGACTCGTGCGCCCGCAATTGGTCGAGCACCTTTTCCGGGAAGGGCGCATCGAGATAGAGCAGCGCGATCGCATCGCCGCCCGGCCGGTTGCGGCCGAGCTGGAAGTTGGCGATGTTGACGCCGTTCTCGCCGCAGACGGTGCCGAGCAGGCCGATGATGCCGGGCGCATCCGCATTGGTCGTGTAGAGCATGTGCTGGCCGACCTCGGCATCGAGGTTGATGCCCTTGATCTGGATAAAGCGCGGCTTGTGGTCGGAGAAGCAAGTGCCGGCGATCGAGCGCGTCATATGCTCGGTCTTGACGGTGAGCTTGATGTAGCCGTCGAAGACGCCCGATTTGTCACGCTTGACCTCGGCAACGATGATGCCGCGCTCCTTCACCATGATCGGCGCCGACACCATGTTGACGTCCGAGACCTGCGGCCGGATCAGGCCGGCAAGGGTAGCGCTCACCAGCGCGCGCGTGTTCATCGTCGCGGTCGAGCCGTCGAACAGGATCTCGACCTCCTTGATCGGATCCTCGGTGACCTGGCCGACGAAGGCGCCGAGCACCTCGGCGAGCTTGACGAAGGGTTTCAGCCGCGGCGCTTCCTCGGCCGTGATCGAAGGCATGTTGATGGCGTTGGAGACGGCGCCCTTGATCAGGTAGTCCGACATCTGCTCGGCGACCTGCAGGGCGACATTCTCCTGCGCCTCGGTGGTCGAGGCGCCGAGATGCGGTGTTGCCACGACATTCTCCATGCCGAACAGCGCGTTGTTCTCCGCGGGCTCCACCTCGAACACATCGATGCCGGCACCGGCCACCTTACCGTTCTTCAGCGCCGCGACCAGGTCGGCCTCGACGACCAGCCCGCCGCGCGCGCAATTGATGATGCGCACGCCGTTCTTCATCTTGGCGATCGCAGCCGCGTCGATGATGTTGCGCGTCTTGTCGGTCAGCGGCGTGTGCAGCGTGATGAAGTCGGCGCGGGCGAAGAGCTCGTCGAGCTCGACCTTCTCGACACCGAGCTCTTCGGCGCGGCTGTCCGACAGGAACGGATCGAAGGCAATCACATGCATCTTCAGGCCGACGCCGCGCGTCGCGACGATCGAGCCGATATTGCCGCAGCCGACGACGCCCAGCGTCTTGCCGGTGATCTCGATGCCCATGAAGCGGTTCTTCTCCCACCTGCCGGCATGCGTCGAGGCGTTGGCCTCCGGGATCTGGCGGGCCAGCGCGAAGATCATCGCGACGGCGTGCTCTGCCGTGGTGATCGAATTGCCGAAGGGCGTGTTCATCACGATGATGCCCCTGCGGCTTGCCGCCGGGATGTCAACATTGTCGACGCCGATGCCGGCGCGGCCGACGACTTTGAGCCTAGCGGCGGCATTGATCAGCTTCTCGGTGACCTTGGTCGCCGAGCGGATGGCGAGGCCGTCATACTGGCCGATGACTTCGAGCAGCTTTTCCTTGTCCTTGCCGAGATCGGGCAGGTAGTCGACCTCGATGCCGCGATCCTTGAAGATCTGCACGGCGGTGGTTGAAAGTTTATCCGAAACGAGAACGCGGGGCGCCATGGCGGCCTCCTTCAAAAATGGAAATGATCCGTTTGGGGATCGGCGGCCCGAAGGCCGCCGTGAAATGATCTCAGGCCGCTGCCTTCAGCGACGCCTTCTGCGTGGCGAAGGCCCAGTCGAGCCAGGGCAGCATCGCTTCGAGATCGGAGGTCTCGACGGTCGCGCCGCACCAGATGCGCAGGCCGGGCGGCGCGTCGCGATAGGAGCCGATGTCGTAGGCGACACCCTCCTTGTCGAGCGCCGAGACGATGCCCTTGGCGAACGCCGCCTGATCGTCGGCGTCGAGCGCCGCGACTTGGCTGTCGGTGAAGGACAGGCAGACCGACGTGTTCGAGCGCGTCGCCGGATCGACGGCGAGATGGCCGAGCCATGGTGAATTGTCCACGAACCGGTCGAGCACCGCGGCGTTGGCGTCGGCGCGGGCGATCAGCGCATCGAACCGCCGATCGACTTCGCCCAGCGAAGGGCATCGAGATAATCCTCGACGCACAGCATCGACGGCGTGTTGATGGTCTCGCCCTTGAAGATGCCCTCGATCAGCTTGCCACCCGAGGTCAGGCGGAAGATCTTCGGCAGCGGCCAGGCCGGCTTGTAGGTTTCCAGCCGCTCGACGGCGCGAGGGCTGAGGATCAGCATGCCATGCGCGCCCTCGCCGCCCAGCACTTTTTGCCAGGAGAAGGTGACGACATCGAGTTTTTCGAAGTCGAGCCTTTGCGCAAAGGCGGCCGAGGTCGCGTCGCAGATGGTCAGGCCCTTGCGACCGGCCGGAATGAAATCGCCGTTTGGCACACGCACGCCGGAGGTCGTGCCGTTCCAGGTGAAGACCACGTCGCGGTCGAAATCGATCTTTGTCAGATCGGGCAGCTCGCCGTAGCCGGCTTCGAACTTGCGTATGTCGGCGAGCTTGAGCTGCTTGACGACGTCGGTCACCCAGCCGGAACCAAAGCTTTCCCAGGCGACCATATCGACGCCGCGCTCGCCGAGCAGCGACCACAGCGCCATCTCGACCGCGCCGGTATCGGATGCCGGTACGATGCCGATACGGTAGTCGGCCGGAACCTTGAGGATTTCGCGCGTCAGCTCGATCGCCTGTTCGAGCTTGCTCTTGCCGATCTTGGCGCGATGGGAGCGTCCGAGCGCGGCGGCTTTCAGCGCCTCGCCCGACCAGCCGGGGCGTTTTGCGCAAGGACCTGAGGAGAAATTGGGATTTGCCGGACGGAGTCCGGGCTTGGTAAGCGTCGTCATCGTGGTCTATCCTTCCAGATAGTGGCCCCTCGTTGGGGAGGGGTGGCCCACGGACGGCGATATGCTTTCAGCCTTCCGGCGTCAAGAGCAAAGTTTTTGTCGCTGGCGGGATATTCGTCAGGTTTTTCACTACACGGTGAAACGACAACGGCGGACCGTTGGATCCGCCGTCGACATTTTCCTGGCCGATGCCGATTACCAGAGATCGTAGCGCAAGCCGAGCTTGACCTGGTGGTTGCTGATGCCTTTGTGGACCGGGAACGAATTCAGGCTCGCGGCGGTGATGTATTCCGCATCGGGCGCGGAGAAATACTGATAGCCCAGGTCGATCAGCACATTCTTCGAGACCTGGTAGGCGACACCCGCATTCAATGTATAGGCAACCGAATATTTCGCCTTGCTGCTATGCTCGACGAAATCGTCAGTAGCGTCGCCGTTATCGGTAAAATAGCTCGCCGAAAGATCGTATTTGCTGCGGACGATGCCGACGCCCGCGCCGACATAAGGCGTCAAGCCGACATAGGTGCCAAGGTCGACATAGCCGTTGAGTATGCCTGAGACCGCGAAGTTCTTGAGGTTTCCGGATGCCACCGTCGCCGTCGCCGGCGCTACCACGGTTGCCGTATCGTCGTAGCTGAAGCTGACTTTGTTGCCGGGTAGATAGCCGAGGTTGAGATCGGCGCGCAGATAGTCATTGAAATGATATCCGACGCCGATGCTCGCAAAATACGCGTCCTCGCTCTCGCTGAAGCTTTTGTTGGTGTTGGTCGTTGCCGGGAATGTGAAATCCCCATTTTTGAAGCTCTTTTGCGCCAGATAGGAGACGTCGCCGCGCAGGTACCAGCCCGAGCCGACCTCGACCGGCTGATAATCCGGCGCCTGGTCGACATAGATCGGCGGATCGTAGTCGGCCGCGAGCGCCGGCGTCAGAGGCAAAAGGGTTGCGGCAAGCGCTGACGCAATACGCGATTTGAGTGTCATGGTCCCCGGCTCCCGAAATTGGCGCCAGCCGCGAACGCGAGCGCCGTTTCAAGGAGCCATTGTTAACCATAGTGGTTAAGTGCCGGTTAAGGATAACAGGCGGTTACCGAATTGATTTCGATGCGATTTTACCAACCGCGCACAAACGAAAACCGCCCGGCTGGCGCCGGGCGGTTTGACAGATTTCGGGATATTCCAGGCGACTACTTGGTGTAGATCGGCTCCGGCTCCGGCACATAAGGTTCCGGCGGCGGGGCGCAATCGGACCTGCCGAACTGATAGCGCAGGCCACCGCGCACTTCATGCACGTTGATGCCGCGATCATAGCCGGGGCCGACATTGCTGTCCGCGGCATATTCGAACATCTTGCCGCCATTGATGTGGCTGTAACGATAGCCGACATCGAGCTTGACGCGATCGGTCAGGCAGTAGGAAGCGCCGGCCATGAGCGCATAGGCAAAGCGCCAGCCCTTGCCGCCCTGATGGAAGAAGTCGCCGTCGAGGTCGCTGTTGTGAAGCGTGTCCCACTTGACCCAGGCGCCGCCGATGCCGGCGCGACGTAAGGCGTCACACCATGCCAGGTGCCGATGTCGACATAGGCGTTGGCCAGCAGCAGCAGCGCCGAATAGGACGAGGTATCGACGGAGGTACAAGGCACCCCGCCGCCGCAGAAGCCATCGGTCGAGCCGCGGAAATTGGATTTGCCCATCCAGTCTGCGGTAAGGTCGGTGCGGAAATACTGATTGGCCTGGTAACCGATACCGGCGCCGGCGGAGAAGGCGCCTTTCAGCTTGCCGCTGGCGAAGCTACCCTGGGTCTGGGGCGCCGCCCCGTAAGTGATGTAGTCGCCACCGCGGAAGCGCGACCAGTGATAGTCGATGTCGCCGCGAATATACCAGCCGCCAACGTCGACCGGCTGGGCCTCCACGACTGGTGGCGGCGCCTCCTCGACCGGTGGTGGTTCGGCGAGGTCCGCTGCGAAAGCCGGTACGGCCAAGCCCGCGAACAGCGCAAGCAATGCCATTCTTGCTGTATTGAACATGCTGTCACCCCTAAGAAGCCTCGGGACGACACCGCCCGAAGATGAACCTCGGCGTGGATAATGAATTGCAAAGGTTAAAGGCCGTTTAACCGTACCGATTAACCACGAATCTATACAATTTTAGAGGGTATGCCGTTGTCGGTGCCGTTGCAGGCGCGCGCAAAAAAAGCCCGCCGGGCGGCGGGCTTCAGAACGCGGTGGGCCGGTGTGCGGCTCTGTCAGGCAGCGTTGCGGGTTTCCGAGATGATCCCGACGATGTCGTTGACCACGGTCTCGACCAGTTGCGGATCGTCGCCTTCGGCCATGACGCGGATCAGCGGCTCGGTGCCGGAGGGCCGGATGACGAGGCGGCCGGACTTGCCGAGCCGGTTGCGCGCGTCCTCGATCGCCGCCTTGACCGGCGCTTCCTCCAGCGGCTTGCCGCCGGAGATACGGACATTCTTCAGAAGTTGCGGCACCGGTTCGAACTTCTTCGAGAGCTCGCTGACCGGCCGGTTCTGCCGCTTGATGCAGGCCAGCACCTGCAGCGCCGAAACCAAGCCGTCGCCGGTGGTCGAGAAATCGGACAGCACGATATGGCCGGACTGCTCGCCGCCGACATTGAGGCCGTGCGCGCGCATATGCTCGACGACATAGCGGTCGCCGACCTTGGTGCGGTGCAGCTGCAGCTTCATGTCGCCGAGGAAACGCTCGAGGCCGAGATTGGACATCACGGTCGAGACAACGCCGCCGCCGGCCAGCCGCCCGCTCTGGTGCCAGGATTCGGCGATCAGCGCCATGATCTGGTCGCCATCGACGATGGCGCCGTTCTCGTCGACGATGACCACACGGTCGGCGTCGCCGTCGAGCGCGATGCCGATGTCGGCGCGCACTTCATGCACCTTCTTCTGCAGGCCGGCCGGATGGGTCGAGCCGCACTCCTTGTTGATGTTGAAACCGTTGGGCTCGACATTGATGGCGACCACTTCGGCGCCGAGCTCCCACAGCGCCTCGGGCGCGACCTTGTAGGAGGCGCCGTTCGCGCAGTCGACGACGATCCGCAAGCCCGAAAGCGACATCGAGCGCGGCAGCGTGCGTTTGGCGAATTCGATGTAGCGGTCATGCACGCCATCGACGCGCTTGGCGCGGCCAAGCCCTTCGGAATCGGCAAGCGCAAGCTCGATGTCCTTGCCGAGCATGCCTTCGATGCGCTCCTCGATCTCGTCGGAGAGCTTGTAGCCGTCGGGGCCGAACAGCTTGATGCCGTTGTCGTAGTAGGGGTTGTGCGAGGCCGAGATCATCACGCCGATGTCGGCACGCAGCGAGCGCACCAGCATGGCGACCGCCGGCGTCGGAATAGGCCCGAGCAGAAACACGTCCATGCCGGCGGCGCACAGGCCCGACACCATCGCGTTCTCGATCATATAGCCGGAAAGCCGCGTGTCCTTGCCGAGCACGACGCGGTGCCGATGATTGCCGCGCTGGAACGAAAGCCCGGCGGCCATCCCGACCCGCATGGCGACCTCGGCCGTCATCGGAAACTTGTTGGCGCGTCCGCGAATGCCGTCGGTGCCGAAATACTGCCCTGCCATGCCTGCCAATGTCCCCGTCGGTTTTTCAGCCGCCCCTATTGCCACAATTGGGCCGCATCCGATCATCACATTTCGTGATTGTATATTACCATTCCTTAGAAAATCATTGTCACGGGCGGTTCAAGTGATTCGACAGCCTACCACGACCCCTCACTGTAGCGGCAATATACCAGCCGGCGCGAGCTTTTCTGCCCAAAACCGCCTGGCAAAACCTTGTTTGCGCGACCTGCGCCAAGCAATTCATCACCTTGTCGGGAGGAACACACTTTGTGAGAGCATCCGCGCTGGAAGCATCTGGCGCAGTTTGAAGTTGAGAGCTATTGATTTGGTATAGGGACACCACCTGGCGGCAGCAAGGGAGAAAACGCCATGCTTATTCATAGACTTGCAACGTTGACGGGCATCGCCGTCGCAACCTTGTTCCTGGCGGCGCCGGCCAACGCGCTGACCATGGCCGAGTGCAGCACCAAGTACAACGCGGCGAAGGACGCCGGAACGCTCGCCGGCCAGACCTGGAACCAGTTCCGCAAGGCGCAGTGCGGCAGCGACGCCTCCGCCGCGACCGATACGAAGGCGACGACCGACACCAAGGCGGCCGACACCAAGCCAGCCAAGAAGGCCAAGGAGACGACCGCAGCGGCTGCCGACAGCTCGGCCAAGGGCCTGACCGCCAAGGAATGCAGCGCCAAGTACCAGGCCGCGAAAGCCGCCGGCACGCTGAACGGCATGAAGTGGAACGACTTCCGCAAGACCGAATGCGCGGCCGGCGCCACTGCCGCGGCAGCGACTGATACGAAGCCCGCCAAGGCGACCAAGACCGCCACCTCGACGGAGGCGGCTGCCGACAGCGGCAAAGGCCTGAGCATGGCCGAATGCAGCACCAAGTATCAGGCCGCGAAGACCGCCAACAAGCTCAACGGCATGAAGTGGAACGACTTCCGCAAGGCCGAGTGCGGCGCCGGCGCTGCCGACGACGACACCGCGCCGGCTCCGACGGAAGCGACTTTCACCAAGGAACCGGCGAAGCCGACCGCGGCCGCGCCGAAGGGCGTGACCTTCCCGACCGCGATCTCGCCGAAATTCGCCACCGAGACCCCGGCCAAGGGCCGCATGCACACCTGCCTCGAGCAGTACTACGCCAACAAGGACGCCAACACGCTGAACGGCCTGAAGTGGATCCAGAAGGGCGGCGGCTTCTACAGCCTCTGCAATGCCAAGCTGAAGAGCTGATCGCTTAGGTCACAACTCCAGAAAAGCCCGCGAGCCGCAAGGTTCGCGGGCTTTTTTTGTTTGCGGCACAAGAGGGGAAGCGCGGTCGCCGACGCTGCCAATCTCCCCCCTCGTGGGGGAGATGTCCGGCAGGACAGAGGGGGGCGCGGAGGATCTCGGCTTTTCAGTCCAGCTTCAGGAGATGACTCGCGAAGGCCGCAGACTGAAAGCGAGCGAAAATTCTCCGATACAAGCTACCATTGAGATGCCGGCGGGACAGCGCCCCCCTCTGCCCTGCCGGGCATCGCCCCCACAAGGGGGGAGATCGGTCGTCACGCCGACTTTCGCCGATCGCCAACGTTGCAGGTGTAGGATCGCGGGAAGGTTGGCAGTCCCTTCCCCAAAAGCAAAACGCCGCGGTTTGATCCGCGGCGTTTTTTCCAATCAGTTCGCTTGCTTAACTCACCCCTGCGGCTGCGGCTCCATGCCGCCTTCGGGCTCGGGGCCCTTCTTGCGGCGGCCGCCGGTGCCGGCCTTGGGCACGGCCGAGCCGCGGCTGGGCGGCGTGTCGTCGCCAAGGTCGCGGGCGGGCTTGTGGCCGGCGATCAGCTGCTTGATCTCGTCGCCGGTCAGCGTCTCGTATTCGAGCAGCCCTTCGGCCAGCGCGATCCAGTCCTTCTTCTTCTTGGTCAGCACGGTCTTGGCCGTGGAATAGGCGTCGTCGATCAGCCGGCGCACCTCGGCGTCGATGATCTGCGCCGTCTCTTCCGAGATGTTCTGCTGGCGCGCCACCGAATGTCCAAGGAAGACCTCTTCCTGGTTGTCGCCATAGGCGACATGGCCGAGCTTGTCGGAGAAGCCCCAGCGCGTGACCATGGCGCGCGCCAGCTTGGTCGCCTGCTCGATGTCGGAGGAGGCGCCGGAGGTGATGTTCTCCTTGCCGAACTTGAACTCCTCGGCGACGCGGCCGCCCATCATGATCGCGAGCCGCGAGATCATGTATTTGTAGCTCATCGAATAGCGGTCGCCTTCCGGCAGTTGCATGACCATGCCGAGCGCGCGGCCGCGCGGATGATGGTCGCCTTGTGCAGCGGGTCGGCAGTCGGCACGTTGAGCGCCAGGATCGCATGGCCGGCCTCGTGATAGGCGGTCAGCTCCTTCTCGGCCTGCGTCATCGCCGACGAGCGGCGCTCGGCGCCCATCATGATCTTGTCCTTGGCGTCCTCGAACTCGGCCATGGTGACAAGCCGCTTGTTGCGGCGCGCCGCCATCAGCGCGGATTCGTTGACGAGGTTCATCAGGTCGGCGCCGGAGAAGCCCGGCGTGCCGCGCGCGATCACCTTGAGATCGACATTGGGCGCCAGCGGCACGTTGCGCACATGCACCTTGAGGATCTTCTCGCGGCCGACGATATCGGGGTTCGGCACCACCACCTGGCGGTCGAAGCGGCCGGGCCTGAGCAGCGCCGGGTCGAGCACGTCGGGCCGGTTGGTGGCGGCGATCAGGATGATGCTTTCATTGGACTCGAAGCCGTCCATCTCGACCAGCAGCTGGTTCAGCGTCTGCTCGCGCTCGTCATTGCCGCCGCCGAGGCCGGCGCCGCGATGACGGCCGACCGCGTCGATCTCGTCGATGAAGATGATGCAGGGCGCGTTCTTCTTGGCCTGGTCGAACATGTCGCGCACACGGGATGCGCCGACGCCGACGAACATCTCAACGAAGTCCGAGCCGGAGATGGTGAAGAACGGCACGTTGGCTTCGCCGGCGACGGAGCGGGCGAGCAGCGTCTTACCGGTTCCGGGCGGGCCGACGAGCAGCACGCCGCGCGGAATCTTGCCGCCGAGCCGCTGGAACTTCTGCGGATCGCGCAGGAACTCGACGATCTCCTCGAGATCCTCCTTGGCCTCGTCGACGCCGGCGACATCCTGGAACGTGACGCGGCCATGCGCCTCGGTCAGCAGCTTGGCCTTCGACTTGCCGAAGCCCATGGCGCGGCCGGAGCCCGACTGCATCTGGCGCATGAAGAATATCCACACGCCGAGGATCAGGATCATCGGCAGCCACGAGATCAGATAGCCGAACAGCGAGTTGGAGCCGTCGGTTTCAGGCCGCGCGTTGATGGTGACGTTCTTGTCCTGGAGCCTCGAGACCAGCGACGGATCGCCGGGCGAATAGGTCTGGAAGCCGTTGGCATTGTCCGTGTAGTTGCCCGAGATGCGGGCGCCGGCGATGGTCACGCTCTTGACCCGGCCGGACGAGACATCCTGCAGGAACTGCGAATAGGCAATCTCGCTGGAGGCGCCACGCGTCTGCGGCGTCTGGAAAAGATTGAACAGGGCGATGAGCAGGACCGCTATGATCGCCCAGAGCGCGAGGTTGCGATAATTCGGATTCATCTATTGTCCTGTTGGCGTCCGCGTGCGGACCCACGATGGTGATGGAGGCTTGGGCCTAACATAGGGAGAGCGCCTCCCCTTGCCAAGCATAACAGCGCGCCTCGGTTAAGCTTTCGCCCATGCTCCGCCGCGATCATGGCCGCGGAAAGGCAACGGCGGCAGCGACGGCGCGCCAATCAGCGCGGCGACCGCCGCGGCGGCCAGCAAATCGAAGGACGGCAGGAAGCGGGCAAAAGGCGACACCACCGGGACGCTGGTCATTGGCTGCGGCGCATCACCGCCGCCAACAAAATCAACGCGTTCGCCGCCGCGCCACAGCGCGGGTTCGGCGGCCAGCGCCCTGCGCAGCAGGCTCGCCGAAACACCGGCTTCCTGGGCAGATCGTTTGGCGGCGGCAGGTCCCACAGGCGCGATCACCAACCCGCCCGACCTGTCGCTCAATGTGATCCCGCGCCGGCCGTCCCAAAGGGCCTGGTCCTGTGCCGGAACGGCGGCGGGCAGATTGCGCGCCTCGCGGTGGAGGAAAATGCCGGACCGGCGCGCATCGACCACGGTCCGCGACAATGTGGCGCAAAGCGTCTCGGACCTCAGACGCTCGAACAGAGCGCGGGGGCGCGCTTCATCCGGAAGGAACGAGACGCCGCCGACCGTGGCGAGCAGGATGCGCAGCGCATAGACGGCCGCTTCGCTGTCTTCAGCGCTGGTGAAATCGCGATCGAGGCGGATGAGCCCCGGAGCCGGTCTGCCGGCAAAGGCGCCGATCAGCACGGCCGCGCGGCGGCCGAGTTCTTCGCGTTCGGCGGCCGCCTGTCCGGCCTTTGCGATTGCCTGCGCGAAGCGCGCCTCGCCGTCGGCGCCTGCAAGCGAGATGCGCATGCGCGGCCGCTCGAAACGCTGGTCGACATTGGTCGGATCCTCGATCCACCCGATACCGCGGCGCTTCAGCATCTCGCGCAATGCTGCCCGGCGCGTGCCGAGCAGCGGTCGGGCGATCCATGTGCGCCAGTCGTAGAGCGTGGCGGGCGCCATCCCCGCGAGGCCGCGGCCGTCGCGCGCATCCTCGTCGCTCGCGTCCTCTTCGCGGGCTTGCCGCATCAGCACCGTCTCTGCCTGGTCGTCGGCGGTGTGGCCGGTTACCACCACACGGATGCCCTCCGCTTCGGCCGCCTTGGCCAACAGCCGGTAGCGCGCCTCGCGCGCGGCGGCGGGCAGCCCGGTCCTCGGCTTGCGGCCGGACCAGACGAGCGTGCGATGCGCGATCCCGTGTTCGGCGCAGACGCTCGCAACGGCTTGCGCTTCCGCTGCCGAACCTGGTCTGAGGTCGTGATCGATCGTCACCGCGAGCAGCTTTGCCGCGGGCAGGGTTCGGTCGAGGTGATGCTTGAGGAGGAAGAGAAGGGCGGTCGAGTCGCTGCCGCCGGACACGGCTGCAACGGCGCCGTTGGAAAAGTCGAAGTTTGAGAAAAGGCGGTCCGAAAGGTCAGGCTCGGTGTCGAGCATCAGCGCATGTCGCCCAAAGGTGGTCCCGGGTTTGGGACAGCGGCATGCAAGCTAGCACGATGCCAGCGCCTTTTCCTGCTTGATGCGTTCCTTGAGGGTACCGGAAACATCCGGATAGCGCTTGCCGATCTCGTTGAAGGTGGCGCAGGCCACGTCGTTCTGCTTGAGGCCGACCAGCGACACACCGAGCTTCAGCAGCATGTCGGGCGCCTTCTTGGCCTTCGGATACTCCTTGCTGGCGGCCAGGAAGACCTCCGCAGCGTCGCGGTATTTCTGCTGGCCAAGCAGGGATTCGCCCAGCCAGTAATGCGCGTCCGACGCCTTGGCGTCCTTGGGGAAGCGGGAGATGTGATCGCGGAAACCCTGCTCGGCGGTGGGATAGTCGCCCGACAGGATGAACTGGTAGGAGTTGCGATAGAGCTCGTCCGGATCGTTGGTCGAGGGCAGTGACGCCATCACCGTGCCGCCGGACTTGCTCTTGCCGCGATTGGTGCTTGTCTCGGCGGAAGGTGCTGCGTTTGCCGTGGCTGCGGGAGCTTGCGCTGGCGCGCCCGCCTGCGGATCGCTTTCTGCATTGACGACATTGCCATTCTTGTCGACCGTGATGGTGCCGAAGGTCTTCGGCGGCGCGCCGGTGATCACCTTGCCAGGGTCGCCGGTCTGCGACTCGACGATGACCTCGCCGACGCTCTTGCCGCCGCCGTCCTGCCCACCCGCATCGGCCGGCGCTTGCGTCGCCGGAGCATTGGCGACGTTGGTGTCGGTGCCGCTGCCGCCGGCACCCGCATCGCCCAGATTCGTGTTGCCATTGCTGGCATTGCCATCCTGCGGCGCGGCCTCGGATTTCTTCTGGCCAGTGGGCTTCGCGCCCTGCGAGCCGCCTTCGAGTTGCTGGAAGCGGAACTCGTTGTCTTCCTGCTGCTTGCGCATCTGCTCCTGCATCTGCAGGATCTGGAAGTTGAGCTCCTCGATCTTGCCGTTCATCTGGCGCAACTGATCTTCCAGACCGGTCGTGCCGCCGCCGTCCTGCTGCGCCATCTGAGCCTGCTCAGTCTTCTTCTTGTCGCCGAAGATGCCGAGCGTCGGCAGATGGAAGGTGAACCCGCTGTCCGAGGATTGCGCGCTGTCCGCCGGGGCGGCAACGCTCGATATGCTTGACACAAGCAGCAGCGCAAGCGTGCCGCTCAGGACCGTTCTGAAATGCATTCTATCTCTCGCCGTGAAATCTGTTGGCCTGATGCGCCTTTCCAAATCGGAATGGGAGGAAGCGCCCTCGCGCTCATAGCAGGACGCGAGACTTCGGCCAAATTTTGTTTCAACCTGTCGCATACGAAAAAGGCGGCCCTGAGGCCGCCTTTCGTTTCGCGATGTTGTATTTTTGCCGCCCACAGCGCCGCGCGTCGTCAGACGCGCAAAGGACGCTGTGGCGCTTATGATCCTTTCCGAAAATCGATATCGATTTTCGGGGCGGAGCCTCAGGAGCCGGCGCCGGAGAGCGTGGTGACGGCGCGGCGGTTCTGCGACCAGCACGAGATGTCGTCGCAGACCGCGACCGGACGCTCCTTGCCGTAGGAGATGGTCTTCAGGCGGTTGGCCGCGACACCCTTGGAAACCAGGAAGTCGCGGGTGGCGGCGGCGCGGCGGGCGCCCAGCGCCAGATTGTATTCGCGCGTGCCGCGCTCGTCGGCATGGCCTTCGATGACGATGGCATACTGCCTGTACTGGTTGAGCCACTGCGCCTGGCGGCCAAGCGTCGTCTGCGCATCGGCACGGATCGACGAAGAGTCGGTGTCGAAGAAGATGCGGTCGCCGATGTTGACGGTGAAATCCTGCGCCGAGCCGGGCGTGGCGGCGCCGGCGCCATTCAGGCCGAGATCGGCGGCGCTGTTCGGGGTCTTCTTGGAGGCGCAACCGGCGATGGCAAGAGCCGCCACCAACGCGATCATCGCCGGATTTCTGGTAAGTGCTGCGATACGGCCCATGCCGCCCTCTCCTTAGCATTCGAGTGATTTCGTTGATCACCCAGTAACCACGTTTGGGTTAACCGGCATTCAAGAAACACGGTTAATATTTGGTTTCAGGCCGCCGTCCTCGGCCGTTACGCGTCCACGCATTTACCAAGATCGACAATGCGCGCGGACCCTAGGCGGAAATGCGGCCAAAACATGAAAAAGGGGGAATTGAAGAACTGGAGAATTGAGGAATTGAGGAAACAGAGAGGTCACTTCAACTTCTCTCTGAGGTTCACCAGCATACCGTAGATATGGACGTAGGACTGCTGCCATTCGTCGCGTTGCGCTTGTGTGATGTAGTCAAGGTCAAACGCATACGAGACCCACGTCTCCACCTCACTGCAGGATCCCATGGCCATAGAAATGAAGCGTGCGAATTCGGCCTTGGAGTGAGTCTGTTTGGCGAAGCCTCAGCCAGATTGGCGCAAATCCCCTTGCTGGAACGACGCAGTTGATCGGCTAGTGCATATTGCTCGATTTTCGGAAAAGTCAGTGTGGTTCGATGGATATCAAGAGAAACCGCGTAGGCACGCTTGTAGACCTCTAGATCCTTTGCGCGCCTGACGTAGCCTGCCGCCTTCTCCATTTCTTCAATTCTTCAATTCTTCAATTCCACTCCCCCCTCACTCCAGCAGCGGCGACCAGGCCGGGTCCGACGCAAAATTCGCGGTCGGGATCTGCTGTTCGTTGCGGCCGGTGAGATCGACCGAAACCAGCTTCGGCCCGCCGGCGGAGTCGCGGAAGAACATCAGCACGCGGCCATTCGGCGCCCAGGTCGGCCCTTCCTGCTGGAAGCCGGAGGAGAGGATGCGCTCGCCCGAACCGTCGGTCTTCATGACGCCGATCTGGAACTCGCCGCCGGACTGCTTGGTGAAGGCGATGAGATCGCCGCGCGGCGACCATACCGGCGTGGAATAGACGCCGTCGCCGAACGAGATGCGGTGCGGATTGGAACCGTCGGCGCCCATGACATAGATCTGGGAACGGCCGCTGCCGCCGCCGCGGTCGGAGGTGAAGACGATCTGCGAGCCGTCCGGCGAATAGGACGGCGAGGTGTCGATGGCGACCGAGTTGGTGAGCCTGGTGGTCGTGCGGCTTCTCAGATCCATGGCGAAGATGTTGGAGTTACCGTCGTCGCGCAGCAGGCTCATGATCACCTTCTGGCCGTCGGGCGAGAAGCGCGGCGCGAACGTCATGCCGGGGAAGTTGCCAACTAGCTCGCGCTGTCCGGTCTCGATCTGCAGCAGGTAGACCTTCGGCTGCCCGCTCTCATAGGACATGTAGGTGATTTCCTGCCGGTTCGGCGAAAACCGCGGCGTGAGCACGATCGAGCGGCCGTCCGAGAGGTAGCGCACATTGGCGCCGTCCTGGTCCATGATCGCGAGACGCTTCTTGCGCGCGTTCTTGGCGCCGGATTCGTCGACGAAGACGACGCGCGTGTCGAAATAGCCCTTCTCGCCGGTCAGCCGCTCATAGATCGCATCGGCGATGATATGGGCAACCCGCCTGGTGTTGGCATCGTTGGCGAAGAATTGCTCGCCGGCCATCTGCTGGCCGGCAAAAGTGTCCCACAGCCGGTACTGGGCGCGGATGCGGCCGTCGGCTTCCTTGCCGACGCTGCCCGTGACCAGCGCCTGCGCATTGATCACC
This sequence comes from Mesorhizobium loti, assembly GCF_001510895.1. Taxonomy (GTDB): domain Bacteria; phylum Pseudomonadota; class Alphaproteobacteria; order Rhizobiales; family Rhizobiaceae; genus Mesorhizobium; species Mesorhizobium loti_A. Next base: position 121,267 of record NZ_LPWA01000175.1, read on the forward strand.
TTCCAGTCGTCGAAACGCGGCGTGGCGTCCGGGCCCGAGATCTTCTCGATGAAGGCGCTCTTGTCGATCGGCGCGAACAGGCCGGACCGCTTCAGGTCGGCGGTGACGATCTCGGTGATCTGCGCGCCAAGCGCATCGTTGGACTGGAAATCCGTGATGGCGATCGGCAGCGGCTCCACATTGCCCTTGTTGACGTTGAGCTCGACGAGCGCCCAGGCCGGCAAGGTGGCTCCGGCCGTCATGCCCAGCGCCATGGCTGCAATCACCAGGAGCGGCTTGAGGAAAGATCTCATGTCTTCTCGCTTCTCTTCTTTGATGGTTCAGACGCCAGGCTAGAGGCCAAGCATCTCCCGTGGATCGAAGGTGACCCGGATGTCGTTCCAGATGTCCTGCTTGCCGGCGGGAACCTGCAGGCCGGCCACGTCGCATTTTTGCACCGCGCGCACGGCGCTTTCGTCGAACTGCCGGTTGCCGCTCGACTGCTCGACCGATGGGCGGCCGTCGAGCTTGCCGTTGGTGTCGAGATTGAACCTGACCACGACGACGAAGTTCTCCGAGCCTTCCAACCCGACAGGCAAGGTCCAGCAGCCGCCGAGCTGAGCTTCGAGAGCCCCCTGCTCGGACTTGGAAAGCTTCTGGCCCTGGTTCTTGTCGCCGCCGAGCGAGGACTGCTGCGTCGAGCGCTTGGCGCCGCCGCCGGACGGCTTCTGCTTGTCGAGCAGCGCCGAAATCTCGTCGGCGTTGAACTGCTTCTCATCCGACTTCCGCTTCGAGGAGGCCTCCTTCACCGGCATTTCCGCGTCCTTGCGTTCCGGCGCCTTGGCGCTCTCGGCCTGGGCCGGCTGCGGCTTCGGCCGCGCCTCCGCGCCGGCGCGGAGTCCGGGAGCTTGGCCTCGTCGGTCGGCTGTTCCTTGGCGATCGCCTCGGCGACGGCGTCCGGCTTCACCTCTTCCTTCTGGATGGCGGCGGTCGTGTCCTTCGGCGGCGCCGGAGTCGGCTCCTTGGCCGGCGTCGGCTTGGGATCAGGCTGCTTCACCGGCTCGGGCTTGACCTCTTCCTTCGGCGCGGGCGTCGGCGCCACTTCGGTCGCCGGAGTGGGCTTCGGCTTCTCCTGCGGCTTCGGCACGTCCTCGACTGCCGGCTTCTCAGCCGGCGTCGGCGCCGGCGGCGGCGCGGAGGTCTTCTCGACCGGCTTCGGCTTGGCCTCGTCCGTCACCGGTTTGTCGGTGTCGACGGTGTTCTCGCCGACCTTCTGCGCGTCGGGAACGACATCCGGTCGCTTGGTCGGCAGCGGCGCCGGCTTATCGTGCATCACGGCCTTCTTGTCGCCTTGCAGCGTCTGCGCGACTGCTTCCATCGGCACGATGTCGACCGCAACCGACTCCACGTCGGAAGCCGGCATCGCAGGCGGCGAGGACAGCGTGAACAGCCCGAAGGCCAGCGCCACCGCATGCAAGATCACCGAAGAGGTGAGGCCGGTCCGCATTTGGCGTCTACTGGTCCTGTTCCTGCAGCGAGATCAGGCCGATGTTCTTGTAGCCGGCGTCCTGGATGAGGCCCATGACCTTCATCGCGGCACCGTAGCTGGTAGCCTTGTCGCCGCGGATGAAGATGCGCTCGTCATAGCCGGTCTTGGAAATCGCCTGCAGCTTTGCAACCAACTCGTCGATCGGGATCTCGGTTTCCTGCAGGTGAATCTCGCCGGTGGCGCCGATTGTGATCATGATCGGCTGCGTGTCGGCATTCATCGGCTTGGCTTTCGTCTCCGGCAGGTCGATCGGCACGCCGACGGTCAAGAGCGGCGCCGCGACCATGAAGATGATCAAAAGCACCAGCATCACGTCGACCATCGGCGTGACGTTGATTTCCGACATCAGGCCATGATGGCGGCCGCGCCTTCTGTGGCCGCGTCCGCCTCGCCCTATGCCACCTGCGCTAGCAGCAGACATACCCATGATCGTACCTCAGGCCTTCTGCGCGACTTTTTCATCGATTTGGCGCGAGAGTATGGCGGAGAACTCATCCGCGAACCCTTCCATGCGCACAGCGATCTTGTTCGCATCCGATGACAGCTTGTTGTAGGCGATGACGGCGGGAATGGCCGCGAGCAGGCCGATGGCGGTGGCCAGCAGCGCCTCGGCGATGCCGGGCGCCACCACTGACAGGCTGGTGTTCTTCGAGGCGGCGATCGCCTGGAAGGAGGTCATGATGCCGATGACGGTGCCGAACAGGCCGATGAAGGGCGCGGCCGAGCCCGTGGTGGCGAGGAAGCCGAGGCGTCCTTCCAGCCTTTCCATCTCGCGGGTCAGCGCCAGGTCCATCGCCTTGTCGATGCGCGTCTGCAGCGCCAGCGCCGATTTGGCGCCCTTCTCGAAGCTCTTCTTCCATTCGCGCATGGCGGCGACGAAGATCGCGCCCATGCCGGTGGTCTTGCGGTCGGCGAGCGTCCTGTAGAGATCCTCGAGCGACTGTCCCGACCAGAACACCTGCTCGAAGCGGTTGAGCGCCAGCCGCATGCGGCTGTAGGCGACGAGCTTGTCGATGATGATCGCCCAGGTCCAGATCGAGGCGCAGAGCAGGCCGATCATGACCAGCTTGACCACCCAGCCGGCCTGCATGAACAGGGCCCATATCGACAAATGCGCGCCCGGGTCGGCGAGTGCAATGTTTTCCATGACTACGTCCTTAAGAATTTTCCGGGCATCGCTGGCGGCTGGCCCATGGGCATCCCTTTGGTCCGATCGCGCGAAGCTTGAAGCTTGCGGGACAAGCCCCGAATGCACCGTTTCGCGGCCTTTTCGAGGCAAATATTGGTGAAAGGAAGGCGCACGAATTGCGCCGATCTTCACCAATTCCTTCATGAACCGTTATGGTTAAGGATGGGTTAGGATATGAAGCGCGGCGCATTGCCGCGCCCACCCGCCCGGCGCCATGCCTGGGCGCGGCTGGTTAATGCTCTAAGCCGAAGCCAGCGGGAGGTGAAATCAGCCGCTCGCCTTCGGCATGAAGGCGGCAATCCATTCCTTCGGAAATCTGCGCGGCCGGCCGGTCTCGCCGATGATCGCCGCCTCGACCTTTGCCTCGACCAGCACTTCGCCGCCGCGTTTCAGTTGCTGCGCCATGAAGATGCGGGCACCGGAAATGTCCTCGGTGCGCGTGTCGATGGTGAGGATGTCGTCCATGCGGGCCGGCGAACGGAAGTCGATCTCCATGCGCCGGACCACCCAGACGATGCGCTCGCCATGCTTGCCGTCCAAAAGCTCGGTGTGATGGACTCCGGCGAGCCTGAGATAATCCGAGCGCCCGCGCTCGAGGAATTCGAGATAGCGCGCATGGTAGACGACGCCGGAAAATCGGTGTCGGCATAGTAGACCCGCGCCATCAGGCGGTGGCCGAACTCCGTCAGCGCCCCGGAAAGCCCGGCGCCGAGTGCCGCCGATTCACCATGATCGTCCATCGCGCTTTCCTTTTCTCACCCGAACAGGCAGGTGTGTGCGCCGGAACCGGATGGCACTGTTGGGCGCGATGATCAAGACCTTGATGGCCGCATTGCTGGCGCTTGGCGCTTTGGCATTGCCCAGCCAGGCGGCAACCTTCTCGATGAAGCGTGGCCTCAATCTCGACCAGTGGACGACCTGGACCGGCGAGGAGAAATGGAACGATCCGAACGCCATCCTGCCCTATCCGGAATGGCGCAAATTCCTGAAAGAGGATGACCTTAAGGCGCTGAAGGATGCCGGCTTCGATTTCCTGCGCATGCCGGTCGATCCCTCGCCCTTCCTGTCCGACGAGACGCTTTCACTGCGCGACGACCTCTATGCCAGCGTGCGGGACTCGGCGCGCATGATCAACCGCGCCGGGCTGAAAGTGATCGTCGACCTGCATCTCATCCCCGCCGGCGGCAACCGCAAGATCGGCATGGGCGAGGTGATGGAGGATCCGGCCACTTTCGACGCCTATGTCGAGGTCGTACGCAAGATGGCGCATACGCTGTCGGGAGAAGACCCAGGCCAGGTTGCCTTCGAGCTGATGAACGAGCCGATCGTCGATTGTGACGGGAACGGCACGAACCTGTGGCCGGACCGCCAGAAGAAATTGTTCGCGGCAGCGCGGTCCTCCGCCACCAGGTTGACGCTCATCCTCACCGGCGGCTGCTATTCGAACGCGGCCTCGCTGGCGAAGATCGACCCGAAGGCGATCCCCGACGACAACATCATCTGGGCTTTCCATTCCTACGATCCGTTCCTTTTGACGCATCAGGGCGCAACCTGGGCCGGCGACTTCATCCGCTATGTCACCGGCCTGCCCTATCCGTTGACCGCGGTGCCGCGCGCCCGGCTCGACGTGGCGCTGGAGACGATCCGCGACAGGATCAGGGCCGAGGCGCCATGGACGCGCCGCAGCGGCATGCTTGCCTACCTCGACGAGCAGGTCGCCAGCATGGACACACCCGACAAGCTCGTTGGCCAGATGGATGGGCCTTTCAGGACCGTCGAGGACTGGGCCAAGGCCAACGGCATCAAGCCGCAAGACATCACGCTGGGCGAATTCGGCATGATCCGCCAGGAATACGGCAATGCCTATGTGATGCCTGCCGAATACCGCGCCGCCTATGTCAAGGACATGATCGAGCGCGCCGAGGCGCATGGCTTCTCCTGGTCGGTGTGGGGCTATGGCGGCGCCTTCGGCATCGTCGATGCCTTCGACGGCGACAAGGCCGAGCCCAACGTGATGGACGCGATCAGGTCGCTTCGCTGAGGTGGCTCAACCCAAGTCGATCTGCAGGATTTCCGGCCGCACACCAAAGCGCACCGGCAAGATGCTGAAGCCGAGTCCGCCGGACACGATCAGGTTGCGGTCGTTCTCGACGACATGGCCATAGGCGTAGCGGTTGCCGAACTCGGACGGCACGACCGGCGAATAGCCGAACAGCCGCACCTGCCCGCCATGGGTGTGGCCGGACAGCGTCAGCGAAACCCGCCAGGGCACTTTCGGGAAGATGTCGGGCTCATGCGCGAGCAGGATGACGGGCGCGCTATCGCTGACCTTGGCGAGCGTGCCGTCGAGATCGTCCAAGCCTTTGAAGCCATGACGGCGCAGGGCTTTGCTCGGCCGGATCGCCAGTTGGTCGGCAAGTCCGGCGATCCAGAAGCCATGCCCGTCTTTTTCCAGCCGCACGACGTCGTTTTCCAGTACCGGGATGCCGACGCTCTCCAGTGCCCCGCGCGCGACTGTCGGCCCGGCTCCGGCCACCTGGGCGGCATAATCGTGCCACCAGTCGTGATTGCCGAGGATCGAGAGCACGCCGAGCGGCGCCCTCAGCCCCGACAGGGCGGATGCCCAATCCGGTGCGGACACGTCGGCCGTCACCAGGCGCATGCCGTCGACATAGTCGCCAAGCAGCACGATCAGGTCCGGCTGCAAGGCATTCGTGTTCTCAACCAGCGAGGCGATCCGCTCCGGAGTCATCCAGGGCCGGCAGGCATGGATGTCGGCCAGCGCCACGACACGCAGCTTGAGCCCCGTGGGCCAGTGCGGCGGGGTCAAGGCATAGCGCTTCACATGGGTGAGCAGCATCGGCTCGATGCCGACCGCGTAGGCACTCAGCGACACCATCGACAGGGCCGAGCCGCCAATGAGGCGCAGGAAGCCACGTCTGGTGATCATCGTTTAGCCCAAGCCCTGGGATCCATTAAGCGATCCTCGCCTTAAAGGCGGCAATTGTGCCCTCACCTAGGCCGAGGCGAGCAGATTCTGCGCAAACACGCCGTTCCCTGCCCAAAAGGAGAACAAATATCCGTTACTCTTCCTGGAACAGGCTGATCTGCTGCTGTGCGAGGTCTTTCGGCGCTTCGAGGCCGAGATGCCGCCAGGCATTGGCGGTCAGCACGCGCCCGCGCGGCGTGCGCTGGATGAAGCCCTGCTGGATGAGATAGGGCTCGATGATGTCCTCGATGGCGTCGCGCGGCTCGGAGAGTCCCGCGGCGATCGTCTCGATGCCGACCGGTCCGCCGCCGAAATTGCGGGCGATCATCGACAGGTAGCGGCGGTCGAGCGCGTCCAGTCCGAGCCCGTCGACTTCCAGCCTCGTCAGTGCCTCATCGGCGATGCGCTTGTCGACATGGCCGTTTCCGGCGACGGAGGCGAAATCGCGCACCCGGCGCAACAGCCGCCCGGCGATGCGCGGCGTGCCGCGGGCGCGGCGCGCGATCTCCAGCGCGCCGTCGTCGCCGAGCGGCATAGAGAGGATCCGGGCGCGCGGCGCACGATCTGCTCCAGCTCCTCGACCGTGTAGAAATTGAGCCTGACCGGAATGCCGAAACGATCACGCAGCGGATTGGTCAAAAGCCCGAGTCGGGTCGTCGCGGCAACCAGCGTGAAGCGGGCGAGATCGATCTTGACCGAGCGCGCCGCCGGCCCCTCGCCGATGATCAGGTCGAGCTGGAAATCCTCCATCGCCGGATAGAGGATTTCCTCCACCGCCGGATTGAGCCGGTGAATCTCGTCGATGAAGAGCACGTCGCGCTCCTCGAGGTTGGTAAGCAGCGCCGCCAGGTCGCCGGCCTTGGCGATGACGGGACCCGAGGTCGAGCGGAAATTGACGCCGAGCTCGCGCGCCATGATCTGCGCCAGCGTCGTCTTGCCGAGCCCGGGCGGACCGACGAACAGCACATGGTCGAGCGCCTCGCCGCGGCTCTTGGCGGCGTCGACGAAGACCTTGAGGTTGGCGCGCACCGCCGCCTGACCGACGAACTCGTCGAGCGACTGCGGCCGCAAGCTCTGGTCGGCATCCTCGCCGCGCTTGTCGGGGGCAATGAGGCGGGGCGAAAGGCTCATGCCGCCTTCCTCGCATATGGCCGATGGCGGGACAAGCGCTCCCTCACCGCGCCAGTTCCTTCAACCCGAAACGGATCAGCTTCGAGGCATCGGCGCCATCGCCGGCCGACTTCAGCGCCGCAGATACCGCGTTCGCCGCGATGTCGCGCGAATAGCCGAGATTGACCAGCGCCGAGACCGCGTCCGTGATCGGCGCCGCCGCGACGCCTTCGCCGAGTTCCTGCTTGAGGCCGATCGTGCCGGTGGCGGCGCCCGCATAGGCCGGCGCCTTGGTGCGCAATTCGGTGACGATCCGCTCGGCCACTTTCTTGCCGACGCCGGGGGCACGGGAGACCATGGCGATGTCGCGCAGCGCGATCGCGTTGGCGAGGTCGGCCGGCGCCAGCGTCGACAGCACCGCCAGCGCCACCTTGGCGCCGACGCCCTGCACATTGTTCATCAGGAGACGGAACCATTCGCGCTCGAGCGCGGTCTGGAACCCATAGAGCCGGATCATGTCCTCGCGCACATAGGTCTCGATGAACAGAACCACCGCCTCGCCGGGCGACGGCAAGGATGCCAATGTGCGAGCCGAGCAGTGGGCGACATAGCCGACGCCATGAACGTCGACCAGGCAGGAGTCCTCATCGATCTCGTCAAGTGTGCCCTTGAGCTTGCCGATCATATCCGAGAGCTTTCTTAAGGATGGGTGTCAGGCGCGATAAGCTCGACGTCGGGAAAGTATTTTCTGAAGCCCGCCGGATCGCGCGTCAGGATGGGATAGCCCCGAATGACGGCGTGCGCCCCGATCAAAAAATCGGGCATGATCTTTTCCCGTGGACCTCCTTGCCGACGATAGACCAAGAATGCCCTCGACGCCGCGAAGGCAGCTTCGAACGGCAACCCTTCGCGCCGATACTCATCCTCGGGCAACACGTCGTCGACTTCATCGATTGCGTCGTAGCGCATCGAAAACTCGGCATAGATGATCTGGTTGATGACCAGGCTACCTTGCCTGCGTGCAGCTTCTATTTTCGGCCGCGACCATTTCAACCAGACAGGGTCGCGAACGGCGACATCGATAAGCACGTTGGTATCGACAAGCGTCGCCAAGGTCAGCGATCTCGTGTCAAGGCCATGACGTCGTCAGCATTCATCGTCTGGTCCCCGCTACCCTCCAGGCGATCAAGCGCCGCGAGAAACCGATTGAGTCTTTCGCGATCTGCCTGCCGTCCCCTGTCGTGCCGGGGCGTGATCGTGATCTTGCCGCCTTCGATGCCGAAGATGACTTCGCTGTTTGCATCGATGCCGAACGTCTCCCGCAGGTCACGCGGAATAGTCACCTGGCCCTTGCTGGTCACGCGCATTGGATTTCTCCATTCTTACCAGTAAGAAATATTCCAACCACGAGAACATGTCAAGAACAAAGCTATCCAGCCAGCGCCGCCATCCGATAGGCGACGCTCTGACGGTGATGCGCGTGGCAGATGGCGATGGCCAGCGCGTCGGCGGCATCGTCGGTCTCGAACACCGCCTTCGGCATCAGCACCTTCACCATCATGTGGATCTGCTTCTTTTCGCCGTGACCGACGCCGATCACCGCCTTCTTGACCGCGTTGGGGGCATATTCGGCAACCACCAGTCCGGCGCGCGCCGGCACCAGCATGGCGATGCCGCGCGCCTGGCCGAGCTTCAGCGTCGCCGTCGCGTCCTTGTTGACGAAGGTCTGCTCGACCGCCGCCTCGTGCGGCATGGCCTGATGCAGCACCTCCGCCAGCCCGTCATGCAGCTGGCAGAGTCGCGTCGCCAGCGACGCCTTGTCGTCGGAGCGCACGGTGCCGGAGGCGACGAAGCGCAGCGAGTTGCCGAGGCTCTCGATGATGCCCCAGCCAGTGCGCCTCAGGCCCGGATCGATGCCGATGATGCGAATCGCTTCCCCCATGCGCCAAGTCTAACCTCGGCGTATGGCGATGCCAGCGAATTGTGAACAAACCAGAAACAGGCTGGGCTAGCCGCGTGCAAAGGCCGTGTTGAGAAGCGATATCTGGTCGGATACCGGGTTGGCGCGGCCGGCGGTGGTCGGCGTGTCGTTCATGGCGCCGCCATAGATTTCCTCGTCCATGCGACGCACCAGCGACTGCAGGCGCAGCGACCGGCTCACCAGATCCAAGAAATCCTTCGGCAGTTCGTTCCAGCCCAGCGCCTCGTCATGCGCCGAAGCGGTGTCGAGCCGCACCTTGGATTTTTCGGATGCGACCTGGTCGCGGGTCATTTCACCCGAATTCGCGGCCCGCTGCAGAAGCAGCCAGGACGCAACCTGCATCAGCCTTGTGGTCAGCCGCATCGATTCAGCCGCATAGAGTGTTGCAGCCGCGCGCGACAGTTTTTTGGCTTCGAGCCTGCCCTTGCCGTCGAGATATTCGGCCGCCTGTTCGACCAGGCCCATGCCCTCCTGATAGAGCGGCTTGAAGGATTGGGAGAAAATCCGGCGTTCCGCGAGCTTTATGGTTTTCGCGCTGCCTTTCGAAGGCTCGGTCATCGTACGCCCCTGCACTGCCGCAAGCCGATTCGGCATCCTTGCCGATACGTCCTGCACCCTTAAACGACTGAGGCTTGAAAATGCGCTTCGATGCCCATGAAGGCAAGCGCATGTTTAACAAACGGTTAACGCCGGAGCGCACGCCAGCGGCCATCGGCGGCAAAAAAAGAGCCGCGGATAAGGCGGCTCTCAGGAGTTTAACAGGGAGGCGTCAAACAAAGTGGCTCCAACCACTCGGTAAGAATCCAGACAAACTGGATGCGCGTAGTAAACGCCTGTAAAGCTTAATGAAGTCTTAACGTCGGGCGGAATTTTTAACCGAACGGACTTTCCTGTGCCGAAACGGGACAGCCGCCCCCTCGCCGCCGACCAGGTCTTCCGACGCATATTGCGGCGCCGAAACATCGGAGATGCCGCCGCGACATCGTTCCGAAACACGCCCCGCGCTAAACGCCCGCTCCTCTCAACGGCCGGCGCGGCGGGCGCCGCCGTCAATCAAGAAAGACACCCAGGAGCACAGCATGGACGGGTACTCGATCGTCAAATTCCTTCACGTCGTTTCGGCCATTCTGTGGGTCGGCGGCGGCTTCGTCCTGTTCCTGCTCGGCGTGCTTGCCGAGCGCGCCGGCAACATCGAGGACAAGCTGCAGGCGATGCGCGCCAGCGGCGAGCTCGGCGGCCGCTTCTTCGCGCCGATGTCGATGTTGACCCTGATCTTCGGCCTTATCATGTGCGGCTTCTGGATCGGCTTTTCCGAGCTGTGGATCGTCATCGGCCTTGTCGGCTACGCCACCACCTTTTCGATCGGCATGCTCGTCTTCAAGCGACCGGCGAGCGCATGGGCGCCATGGTCGCCAAGGAAGGCGTGACGCCGGCGGTTCTCGCCATGGGCCAGCGCATGATGAGCTGGGCGCGTTTCGACTATGCGGTGATGCTGGTGATCGTCGCCGACATGGTGCTGAAGCCCACCCTGCACGATATCGGCATCCTCGCCGGCATGGTGCTGGTGGTGGCGGCCGGCGCGGCGCTCGCCCTTGGCGGCGGCCGCCAGATGGTGCCGAGCGCCGCCTGATCGTCAGTGGCGGGGCGGCTTGGCGGCCTCCTCGCCTTCAAAACGGGCCGGCAATACCGTCCCAGAGCAGCTTGACCGCCACCACGGCCACCGTCGCATAGGTGAACGGATAGAAGACTTCCGGCCGCATGCGGCGCACCAGCCAGGCGCCGGCGATGGTGGAGAGCGGCGCCAGCGGCATCAGCACGCCGGAGGCCGTCAGGTTGGTGGTGTCGAACTGGCCGAGCGCGAAGTAAGGGATGAGCTTCAGCGCATTGGTGGCGGCGAAGAAAATCGCCGCCGTCCCCGACAGCACCTTCGGATCGAGCCGGATCGGCAGCGCATAGACCTGGAAGGGTGGGCCGCCGACATGGGCGACGAAGCTGGTGAAGCCGGCGACCGTGCCCCAGAAGGCCGCCGCCATGCGGTTCGGCTCCGCCGCATGATCGGCGCCGTGGCGGAACTGCAGGTAGAGCCAGCGCAGCACGAAGATCAGCGCGACGGCGCCGACGATCAGCCGCACCATCTCCTCGGTCACCGACGCCGCGGTCAGCCAGCCGAGGCCGATGCCGATGACGGCGCCCGGCATCATGTCGACCAGCATCTTGCGGTCATAGACGCCCCACCACGTCCACACAGAGACGATGTCCATCAGGCAAAGGATCGGCAGCAGGATGGCGGCCGCCTGCACCGGCGGGATGGTCAGCGCCATCAGCGGCACGCCGACGAAGCCGACGGCGCCGCCGAAGCCGCCCTTCGACAGGCCTACGAGGATGACCGCCGGAATGGCGGCGGCATAGAACCAGGGATCGCTGAGCAGGCCTGACATGGTAAGAACGGGGGGTGGGGATGGCGGGAGACCTGCAATAGACCAAAAAGCGAAAGAGCGCGATAGCCGATGCGCCCAATCAGCCGCCCCGGCGAGATCAACTGTCCCGCAACCCGGTTTGCGGCAAGCGCCGGGGCCATCCATAAGGTCACCGGCCCAGCACGAGGTTTTGACAATGAGCGAAGTCCAGATCCGACGCGCGCAACAAGCCGATCTCCCGGCGGTCGTCGCGATGCTTGCCGATGACGAACTCGGCCGCGGCCGCGAGAATGCAAGCGTGCCTTTGGTGCAGGCCTACCTGGATGCCTTCGCGGCGGTCGACGGCAACCCGAACCAGTTCCTGGCGGTGATGACGGGCGGCGACAATGTGATCGGCACGCTGCAGATCAGCTTTCTCCCGGGGTTGTCGTTACAGGGCGCCTGGCGCGGCCAGATCGAGGCGGTGCGCGTCGCGGCGAACCGGCGCGGCGAAGGGCTTGGACAGCGCCTGCTGGAATGGGCGATCGAGAAATGCCGCGAGCGCGGCTGCAGGATCGTCCAACTGACGACCAACAAGAGCCGGCTCGACGCGCACCGCCTCTACGAACGGCTCGGCTTCAAGGCCAGCCACATCGGCTACAAGCTGGATCTTTAACGCACGGCAGGGCGATCCCACAGACGTATCACCGCCGAGCCTGAACCAGCAGGAACATCGGCCGCTCGAGCTCTTCGGCCAGTTCCGGACTGGCGGCGATTTGCGCATCCGTCGGGCGAACTCCTCCACACGCCCGATAGCGAAGCCTGTCTGGATCAGGCTGTTGAGCGTGGTGCCGATCGTGCGGTGATGCTTCACCACGCCTTTGGTGAACCAGTCGGTCGTGCGCGGCCCTTCGACCAGATACCGGTCGACCGGCCATGTCTTCGTTCCCTCGGCATCGACCGACCAGCCTGGATTGGTCGGCGCCATATAGATCGGATGTTCCGTCGAGAAGACGAAGAACCCGCCGGGAACCAGAGCCTGGTAAATCGTCGCGAACAGCCGCGCGACATCACCGACATAGTGCAGGGCAAGCGAGCTGTAGGCGAGATCGAAGCGCGCCTTCGGCAGGCTAAGCTCGTCGAGGTCGGCCCGCTCATAGGTGATCGCGGCATCGGCACCGGCGGCGCGCGCCCGGGCGAGCATCTTTTCCGACAGGTCGAGGCCGAGAACCTTCCTGGCTCCCTGCGCGCGCGCCCAGCGGCAGAACCAGCCGAAGCCGCAGCCGAGATCGACGATGCTTATGCCGTCGACCTCCGGTAGCATGGCGCGCAGCACCGGCCATTCGGGCGCGCCGTCCAGACCTTCCACCGAACGATCGAGGCGGCTGTAGCCCTCGAAGAAATCAGCTTGGTCGTAGATGTTTTGCGCCATGATCTTCCCGTACTTTCGCTCGCGAATCAGCGGACTTGTCGCGGGCTTCCACCAGGGCCTCCACAGGCCGTCTGCCAGTCCCCGAGAATTGGCGCAAGCCACCTCCGCGGCGATGCATTTCGGCGGCTATCTTCGCCCGCCTCCTGTTCAAGCCGGACGCATTGCTTTATGCCGCAATGCAACCATCTCGCCCGGCATAGGCGAAAACCGGGATCGAAGACCAATGAACGATTTAACGCCGCCCAACCGCTGCCGTATCGTGCTGATCGCGCCGCCGCTTGCGACGGCCGAACACATCTGCGCGGCCTTCGAGGGCGGCGACGTCGCCTCGCTGATCCTGCCTGATAACGGCATGGACGATGCCGCCTTCCAGGCCTTCGCGGAAACGATCGTGCCGATCGCCCAAGCCGCGGGCGTCGCCGTCATCATCGCCGGCGACAGCCGCATCGCCGGCCGCGTTCATGCCGACGGCATCCATGTCGAAGCCAAGCGACAGGAGCTCGCCGAGACGATCGAGCGCCTGGCAGACAAGATGATGGTCGGCGCCGGCGGCGCCAAGACCCGCGACGACGCGCTGGAGCTCGGCGAGGAGCGGCCCGACTATATGTTCTTCGGCCGCTTCGGTTACGACAACAAGCCGGAGCCGCATCCGCGCAACCTCTCGCTCGGCGAATGGTGGGCGCAGATGATCCAGATTCCCTGCATCGTGATGGCCGGATCCGAGCTCGGCTCGGTGGAAACGGTAGCGGCCACCGGGGCAGAGTTCGTGGCGCTCTCCAGCGCGGTCTTCGCCGACGGGCTCGATCCGCGCACGGCGGTCGCCGCCGCCAACGCGCTGCTCGACGAAACCGCGCCGCGCTTCGAGGACTGACTTGCGCTGGCCCCGACTTCCCTTCGCGGCATTGGCCGCCGCCTTGACGATCCAGGTGGCCGCGGCGGCGGGCGCCGAGACCGTGCCGGTGCCGCAACCCAGGCCGGACACGAGCGAGCCCGATACGAGCGTCCCAAGTACCGGCGCCCCAAGCACAAGCGCTCCAACTACCGGCGCCCCAAATACCGGCGCCCCGAATACTGGCGCGGCCCATACCGACAAGCCGATCGAGACACCGCTGCCGCAGCCGGCGACGCTTCAACCGCCATCGGCAGACACCGTCAATCCCGATCGCTTCGGCGCCAAGCCGCCTGACGCCGCCTATGGCGCCTTCCAGCGCGGGCTCTACAAGACCGCCTACAACCTCGCCATGGTGCGAGCCAAGAATGGCGACCCCGCGGCTCAGACGCTGGTCGCCGAAATCCTGTCGCGCGGGCTGGGCGTACCGCTCAACGCGGCCGAGGCCGCGAAATGGTACGGGCTTGCCGCCGAGCAGGGCGTGCCGGAGGCGCAGTTCCAATATGCGCTGATGCTGCTCGACGGCCGCTATGTGAAAAAGGACGACAAGGAAGCCTATGCGCTGATGCAGGCCGCCGCCGAGGCCGGCAACCGCCTGGCCCAGTTCAACTTCGCGCAATTGATCGTCCAGCAGGATCCGGGCGACGCCGGCATTGGCAAGGCCGCCATCTATTATGAGCGCGCCGCCGCGACCGGCCTTGCCGACGCTGAATACGCGATGGCGCAAATCTACGCCAATGGCGCCGGCGGCAGGCCGCGCGACGACGCCAAGGCACGCATTCTGTTGGCTCAGGCCGCCCGCCAGAACTACGACACCGCGCAGATCGATCTGGCCGCCTGGATGATCGAAGGGCGCGGCGGCGGGCGCGACCTGAAGTCGGGCTTTGCCTGGATGAAGCGCGCGGCCGAAGGCGGCAATGTCGCCGCCCAGAACCGCCTCGCCAAGCTCTATATGGGCGGCATCGGCACCGACCCGGACCTGATCCTGGCCGGAGCCTGGTACATCGTCGCCCGCCGCGCCGGGCTGATCGACCCTGAGATGGACGATTTCCTGCAGGGCCTCGACGACGATCAGACCAAGCAGGCGCTGCAGAAGGCGAACCGGCTGCCCTGAGGCCTTCACCGCCGCAATCGGCTCCGTGAGCCTCCTTTCCGCTCTCCCTTGCCTCTGCGGGCGATTTGTGGTCTTGGAGGCGCTAAAGCGCGCTTCCCGCGCGAAAAAATCTCATTCCGGATCAGTTCATCATGGCCAAGATCAGTGGCAGCGAAATCCGTCCCGGTTACGTCATCGAGCACGATGGCGGCCTGTGGGTGGCGGTCAAGACCAACACCGTCAAGCCGGGCAAGGGCGGCGCCTACAACCAGGTCGAGCTGAAGAACCTGATCAACGGCACCAAGCTCAACGAGCGCTTCCGCTCGGCCGAGACTGTCGAGCAGATCCGGCTCGATCTGAAGGATTTTTCGTTTCTTTATGAACAGGGCGACGCGCTGGTGTTCATGGACACCGAGAGCTACGAGCAGCTCGAACTGGCAAAGGACTTCGTCGGTGAACGCGCCGCCTTCCTGCAGGACGGCATGATGGTGACGGTCCAGCTCTACGAAGAACGGCCGATCGGCATCTCGCTGCCCGACCAGGTGACGCTGACCATCACCGAGGCCGACCCGGTGGTGAAGGGTCAGACGGCGGCGTCCTCCTACAAGCCGGCGGTGCTGGAAAACGGCGTCCGCGTGCTGGTGCCGCCCTTCATCTCGGCCGGCGAGCGCATCATCGTCGACACCAACGAGATCACTTACGTGCGCCGCGCAGACTAAACGGCCAAGAAGCAGGAAGAAAAAATGGCGCGTTCCGCTCTCCTCAATGTCATGGTCCAGGCCGCGATGAAGGCCGGCCGCTCGCTCTCGCGCGATTTTGGCGAAGTGCAGAACCTGCAGGTCTCGATGAAGGGACCGGGCGACTATGTCAGCCAGGCCGATCGCAAGGCGGAGGAGATCGTCTTTGCCGAACTGTCCAAGGCGCGGCCGGGCTACGCCTTCTTGATGGAGGAGCGCGGCGCCGTCGAAGGCGAGGACGACCAGCATCGCTGGATCGTCGACCCGCTCGACGGCACCACCAATTTCCTGCACGGCATCCCGATTTTCTCGGTGTCGATCGCGCTCGAGCGCCAGGGGCAGATCGTCGCCGGCGTCGTCTACAATCCGGCGATGGACGAGCTTTATACCGCCGAGCGCGGCGGTGGCGCGTTCATGAACGACCGCCGGCTGCGAGTCGCCGGACGGACCAAGCTGACCGACGCCGTGATCGGCTGCGGCGTGCCGCATCTCGGGCGCGGCCAGCACGGCAATTTCCTGATCGAGCTGCGCAACGTTATGGCCGAAGTCTCCGGCGTCCGCCGCCTCGGCTCCGCCGCGCTCGACCTGGCCTATGTCGCGGCCGGCCGCATGGACGGTTTTTGGGAAACCGGCCTGTCGGCCTGGGACGTCGCCGCCGGCACGCTGCTCATCCGCGAGGCGGGCGGCTTCGTTTCGGATATGGACGGTGGGCAGGAGATGCTGGAGGCCGGCTCCATCGTCGCCGGCAACGAGATCATCCAGCGCGCGCTCTTGAAGACGGTGAAGAAGCCGCTGGCATCGCGTTGACAGGTCAGCCACGCTGACAGGTCGGGCCGCGCTGACAGGCGCGGCGCGTTGAAGCGCCCCTAGCGCATGACCCCGAAAATCGGAATCGATTTTTTCTTCGCTGACCTTCGGTTCGGAGAGATTCATGCGCAAATCAAAGTGCTACAGCGTCCTTTGCGCGTCGAAAGGACGCGCGGCGCTGTAGTCGCAAAACCGCAATCGAAGCTTGAAATACTGGTCCGTGACTGCCCAGATTAGGGGTGCAGGATCACTCATGAACGACGCGCGCGCACAGACCCAGATCGAAATCGGGTCCCAGATCGAAATCCCCTTTGTGGGCCGCTGGCATTACTCGCGCGCCGAGATGATCGCCGACGGCGTCGTCCATGCCGTGGGCATCGTGCTGGCGATCGCGGCCGGCTCGGCCTTTCTGGCGCTTGCTGCTTTTCATTCCGGTCCCGGTGAATATGTCGCCGCGGTCTTCTACGTCGTGTCCCTGCTCACCGTGCTCTCGGTATCGCTGGCCTACAATCTTTGGCCGATATCGTGGCCGGCGAAGTGGATATTGCGCCGTTTCGATCATGCCGCGATCTATCTGCTGATCGCCGCCACCTACACGCCTTTCCTCGCCCAGCTCCAAGCCTCGTCGCTGGCCCTGCCGATGATCGTTCTGGTGTGGGCCGCGGCGGCGATGGGCATCGCCATCAAGATGTTCCTGCCCGGCCGCTACGACCGGCTGGCGATCGTCTTCTATCTCGCCATCGGCTGGAGTGGCGTCGTGCTCGCCGGGCCGCTGGTCGCGACGCTGCCGACGGCCTCTGTCGTGCTGCTGATCGCCGGCGGCATCGTCTATTCCTTGGGCGTCGTCTTCTTCGCCTGGAAGGGTCTGCGCTTCCACAATGCCGTCTGGCACGGCTTCGTCGTCACTGGCGCCGGACTGCATCTGGCCGCCATGGTCGACTGCCTGGTCATCAGCCGGTTCTGAACTGATGCATGTCGCCCAAAAGTGCGCAGCGGTTTTGGGAGAACGACATGCATCAAACGAAAAAATTAAAGCGCGTCGCCTGAATACCTTTCGGCGCGACGCGCTTTAGGCGGCGGCGATATTGCCAAGCGCCATTCAATTTGGTCACAATTCCGTTTAGAGTCGCGGCAAATTTGCGGCGGGTGGCATCGGAAACGGGGCACGGATGGCTTTTCTCAAATCCTTCGGCAGGCGCTCGGATGTCCTGGTCTACGATCCGCACAAGCTATCGAGCCCGCAGGTCTTCCTGCTCACCATGTTGATCTTCCTGATCATCGTCGCCTTCATCGCCGCCATCCTCACCCGCCAGATCTCCACCGCCTTCTCCAGCAATCCCGGCCTCAACGGGCTGATCATCGGCGTGCTCGCCGTCGGCATCCTGCTTGCTTTCGTCCAGGTCGGTCGGCTGTTCAGGGAAGTGCGCTGGGTCAATTCCTTCCGCGCCGGCTCCGAGACCACCGAGCCGGTGCTTTTGGCGCCGATGAAGGCGATGATCGGCCGCTCGTCGACGATCGCCTTCTCGACCTCGTCGATGCGCACCATGCTCGATTCCATTGCCACCCGCCTCGACGAAAGCCGCGATACCTCGCGCTATCTCGTCGGCCTCCTGGTGTTCCTCGGCCTGCTCGGCACTTTCTGGGGCCTGCTCAACACCATCGCCTCGATCCGCGAGACCATCGAGGCGCTCGACCCCGGCAGCGGCGACGCCGCCGCCGTGCTCGAGGCGCTGAAACAAGGCCTGTCGGCGCCACTTGCAGGCATGGGCACGGCCTTCTCGTCCTCGCTGTTTGGCCTCTCCGGCTCGCTGGTGCTCGGCTTCCTCGACCTTCAGGCCGGCCGCGCCCAGACCCGCTTCTACACCGAGCTCGAGAACTGGCTGTCCTCGGTCACCGACCTCTCATCCGACATTGTCGTCTCGGATTCGGCCCGTGCCGAACCGTCGGAGGAGATCCGGCTGCTGTCGGAACGGCTGCGCAGCCTGCAGGAGAACGGCGGCGGCTCCAATCCGCGCGTCGCCACCGCCATGGCCAATCTCGCCGACGGCATTTCCGGCCTGGTGAAGAACATGCGCTCCGAACAGCAGATCATGCGCGACTGGGTCGAGGCTCAGTCCGACGAGCAGAAGGCGATGCGCAACACGCTGGAGAAGATCGCCGACGCGCTGAAGAAGCAAGGGGTCCACTGACGTGGCGCTGGCAAGACGGCGCGCCGATCGCCGCATCGACTACTGGCCGGGTTTCGTCGACGCGCTGTCGACGCTGCTGCTGGCGATCATGTTCCTGCTGACCGTCTTCGTGCTGGCGCAGTTCCTGCTCAGCCGCGAGATTTCCGGCAAGGACACGGTGCTCAACCGCCTCAACTCGCAGATCAACGAGCTGACCCAGTTGCTGGCGCTGGAGCGGTCGAACAGCCAGGACAAGGAAGATACGCTCGCCAACCTGCAGGCCTCGCTGTCGGCGGCGCAAGCGGAAAAGAGCCGCCTGGAACAGTTGCTCTCGCAGGGCGCCGGCGCCGGCGACGCCGCCAACAAGCGTGCGGAAGCGCTGTCGGGCGAGCTTAGCAACCAGCGCCAGATCAGCCAGCAGGCGCTGAGCCAGGTCGAGATCCTCAACCAGCAGATCGCGGCATTGCGCAAGCAGATCGGAGCGCTCGAAGACGCGCTCAACGTGTCCGAGCAGCGCGATCGCGACTCCAACACCAAGATCGCCGACCTCGGCCGCCGGCTGAACGTGGCGCTGGCGCAGCGTGTCCAGGAGCTCAACCGCTACCGCTCCGATTTCTTCGGCCGGCTGCGCGAGATCCTCGCCGACCGCGAGAACATCCGCATCGTCGGCGACCGTTTCGTCTTCCAGTCGGAGGTCTTGTTTCCCACCGGCTCCGACGTGATCAACGATGCCGGCAAGGTCGAGATGAAGAAGCTCGCCGACGCCATTATCGAATTGCAGAAGGAGATTCCGCCCGAGATCAGCTGGGTGCTGCGCGTCGACGGCCACACCGACAACAAGCCGCTGTCCGGCACCGGCCGCTATCGCGACAACTGGGAACTTTCGACGGCGCGCGCGACATCGGTGGTGAAGTTCCTGATCGAGAACGGCGTGCCCGCCAACCGGCTCGTCGCCGCCGGCTTCGGCGAGTTCCAGCCGCTCGACCCGGCCGATACGGACGAGGCGCGCAGCAAGAACCGTCGCATTGAACTGAAGCTCACCGAACGTTGATCCAGCATCACGCGAATTTGTTCGACGGCTCAACTCTAGGGCGCATAAGGCGAGCGGCAGCCCTGAAAACATTATCTTTTTTTAATTACCCACGGCGATTTGACGCTCCTAATTTGCCACGCAGGGCCGGGGACCGCCGGCGATGCCTCCCATCGCGACGCGACGGAACCGGACGGCCCGCAAGGTTGGAAGGCGGAGCGAATGGCCGCTCCCTTCCCAAGCAGGAGGATGCGCCGTCATGCGCGCTTCAACATCTCTCAAGACTGCAACCCTCGCCGCGGTTCTGATCGCCGCCCCGCTCGCCGGCGCCTACGCCGCCGGACACCACAAGGGCGCCCTCGACGCAACCGATCCAACCGACATGACTGGACCACGCGTGACCAGCCTGATCGAGCAGGTCCAGGGTGTGGATCAAGGCATCAAGGATGCGCGGGAAGCGAACACCATCTCGGCTGCCGAAGCGCAGCGGCTGCATATGCGCGCCGCTCACATCAGCCAGACCGCCGAGAAGGTCGCCGCGTCGGATCACGGCAGGATACCGGCCACGCAATATCACGACCTGCTGCGCCGTCTCGACCATGTCGACCAGAAGCTGATGGTCGATACCGGCAGCGGCTTCCTGATGGGCGACGGCGCCGACGGCGGCCACTACCCGAACGGCTGAGGTTTTTCAAAGGAAGGGCCCGCCTGGCGGCCGAGGGACCTGGCCCCGAGGGCGTCCTTTTTAGGTCACCAGCCGAGCCAGAGTGTGACTATGGCCAGGACCGCCGGCACCGTCTGGATGAACAGGATCTTCCGGCCGACGGTCGCCGCGCCGTAAAGGCCGGCGATCGCGACGCAAAGCAGAAAGAAGACCTTGATCTGGAATCCGCCGGCGCCGAGATAGAGGCCCCAGATCAGGCCCGCCGCGAGAAAGCCGTTATAGAGCCCCTGGTTTGCGGCGAGCACTTTTGAAGCGCTGGCAAAGTCCGGCTTGAGGTTGAACGCCTTGTGACCGCGCGGCGTGTCCCACAGCACCATCTCCAGATAGACGATGTAGCAGTGGATCAGCGCCACCAGCCCGGTCAGGATATTGCCGATCATTGTCCCCTCTCTCATTCGCATCAAGCATTGATCACGCGCTGCCATCGGTAGGCAAGATGGGCTGACCCGGAACCGGCGGATCAGGGTTGCCAAGCTCGATGCCTTGGTATCTTTTCGCGCCAGCCCATTTGCAGCCGGAATCCGTCCATGTCATTCCAAAAACTCGACCAACTCGGCCACAAGCTCGAAGCGCTGGAACATGCTTTAGCCATCCTCGGCGCCGACGAGGCGACCCACATGGCGGTCGGCGGCGGCGAGAAGCGTGCCGAGGCGACATCGGCGCTGGCCGGCATGCTGCACGCCCAGGCGACCGCGCCGGAGATCGGCGACTGGATCTCGGCGGCCGAAGCCGAGCCACTGAACGACGAGCAGCAGGCAGCGGTGAGGGAGCTGCGCCGGCAGTACACCAATCTCACCTGCCTGCCGGTCGAGTTCGTCGAGCGCCAGACGACGGCGCGCATGCGCTCCGAGCAGCTCTGGCGCGACTTGCGCGCCAAGAACGACTGGGCGGGCTTCCTGCCGGCGCTGGAAGGGGTGGTGGCGCTGGTGCGGGAAGAGGCGGCGCTGCGCGCCGACGCGCTCGGCCTCGCCCCCTATGACGCGCTGATGGAGCAGTACGACCCCGGCAACCGCACCGCCGACATCACACCGGTGTTTGCCGAGCTGAAGGCCTTCCTGCGGGACTTCCTGCCGCACGCACTGGCCGTGCAGGATGCGCGGCTGGCCAAGCATCCGCTGAAGCCGCTCTCGGGCAGCTACGCTATCGACCGTCAGCGCGAGCTCGGTCTTGCCATGATGGCGGCGGTCGGCTTCGACCTCACCCACGGCTCGCTGTCGGTGTCGCACCATCCCTTCTGCGGCGGCGTGCCGAGCGATGTGCGCATCACCACGCGCTACAAAACCTCCGATTTCCTGTCGGCGCTGATGGGCGTGCTGCACGAGACCGGCCATGCGCTTTACGAGCAGAACCTGCCGAAAACCTGGTCGCACTGGCCGCTCGGCAGGGCGCGCGGCATGGCCGTGCACGAGAGCCAGAGCCTGTTCGTCGAAAAGCAGATTGGCCGCAACCCGGCCTTCTGGCGCTGGGCGCTGCCGGTGGTCGAAAAACATCTCGGCGAAGCCTGGTCGCTCGACGATATCCTGCCGCATGTCCACCATGTGAAACGCGGCCTGATCCGCGTCGACGCCGACGAGGTCACCTATCCGCTGCACGTCATCCTGCGCTACGAGCTTGAGCAGGAGCTTGTCGACGGTCGGCTGGAAGCCGCCGACCTGCCCGAGGCATGGGACGCCAAGATGCGCGACTATCTCGGCCTGTCGACCATCGACAACCCGGCCGACGGACCGATGCAGGACGTGCATTGGCCGGGCGCCGCCTTCGGCTATTTCCCGTCCTACACGCTGGGCGCCATGATGGCGGCGCAGCAATGGGCAGCGCTGACCAAGGAGCATCCGTCCGCCGACGAGGACATCGCCAAGGGCGATTTCGGCGCCATCAACGACTGGCGCCGCAAGAGGATCTGGTCACAGGGATCGCGCTGGTCGACGCCGGAGCTTCTCGAGCGCGCCACCGGCGAGAGGCTCAACGCTACTTATTTCACCGAACATTTGCGCAGGCGCTACGGCGAAGCATAGTGCTTGCCACAGGGCTGGGGATTCTACTCCGCCGCGCCCTTGAAGGCACTCGCCCCGGTCTCGAACTGTAGCTTGGCGAGCCGCGCGTAGGTGCCGCCCTTGCCGACAAGGCTCTGATGCGTGCCTTCCTCGACGATGCGCCCCGCTTCCAGGACGAGGATGCGGTCGGCTTTCAGCACCGTCGCCAGCCGGTGCGCGATGACGATGGTGGTGCGGCCGCGCATCAGCCGCTCCAGCGCCGTCTGCACCAGCGTCTCGCTTTCGGCGTCGAGCGCCGAGGTCGCCTCGTCGAGCAAGAGGATCGGCGCGTCGCGCAGGATGGCGCGGGCGATCGCGATGCGCTGGCGCTGGCCGCCGGACAGCGTCACGCCGCGCTCGCCGACCTGGCTGTCATAGCCCTTTTCGAGCTTGCCGATGAATTCGTCTGCAAGCGCCGCCTTTGCCGCCGCCTCGATCTCGGCGTCGCTGGCGCCCGGCCGGCCGAAGCCGATATTGTCGCGGACGCTTGCCGCGAAGACGGTGACGTCCTGCGGCACGATGGCGATGCGCTCGCGGATCGCGGCGGGATCCGCCTCGCGCACGTCGACGCCGTCGATGACGATGCGGCCGCTTTCCGGATCGTAGAAGCGCAGGATCAGCGAGAAGACGGTGCTCTTTCCCGCGCCGGAGGGGCCGACGATCGCCACGGTCTCGCCCGGCTTCACCTGGAAGCTGAGGCCATGCACGGCGGCCCGGTCCGGCCGCGCCGGATAGGAGAAGGAGACGTCGTCGAAGCTGATCGCGCCTTTGGCCTTGGCTGGCAGCGGCTGCGGATCGACGGGCGGCTGGATGGCAGGCTTCTCGGCCAGGATCTCGGTCAGCCGCTCGGCGGCGCCCGCCGCCTGCGACAGCTCGCTCCACACTTCCGACAGCGCGCCAAGCGCGCCGGCGGCGAATACCGAATAAAGCAGGAACTGGCCGAGCGTGCCGGCCGACATCGTGCCGGCAAGCACGTCGCGCGAGCCGAACCAGAGCACCGCCACCACCGAGGAAAAGATCATGAAGATTGCGAAGAAGGTGAGGAAGGAGCGGGCAAAGACCGACGTGCGCGCCGCCTCGAAGGCGGCCTCCACGGCGGCCGAGAAACGGCCCGTGACCAGCTTCTCGTTGGTGAAGGCCTGCAGCGTGCGCACCGCGCCGATCTGCTCGCTGGCATAGGCGGTGGCCTCCGCCAGCGTGTCCTGCGCCAGGCGCGACTTGCGCCGCACCGAACGGCCGAAGGCGACCAGCGGCAGCACGATCAGCGGAATGGCGGCAATGACCAGGCCGGAGAGTTTCGGACTGGTGAAGACCATCATCGCCACGGCACCGAGGCCGAGGATGAGGTTGCGCAGCGCGACCGAAGCGGTAGCGCCGACCGCCGATTTCACCTGCGTGGTATCGGCGGCAAGCCGCGACACGATCTCGCCCGACTGCGCGCGATCGAAAAACGCCGGCGACAAGGTCGTGACATGGGAGAAAACGTCGCGGCGAATTTCGGCGACGACCCGCTCGCCGAGCGTGATGACGAAATAGTAACGGCTGGCGGACGCCGCCGCCAGCAAGGCCGCCATCGCCACCAGGGCGGCGAAATACTCGGCAATGAAAGTGGCGCCGGACGCCTGGAAGCCGTGATCGATCATGCGTCGCACGGCCATCGGCAGGGCAAGCGTCGTCGCCGCCGCCACGATCAGCGAGATGATGGCGCCGACAGCCAGCTTCCGGTAACGGGTAATGTACGGAAAAAGGCTTCTGAGCGGTCGAACCGAGCGCCTGCGCTCGTCTCCACTGACACCGATATCCGCCATGAGCATTTCCTCTGGCCGCTTGCCGGTAACGCGCTTCAATATGCGCTTGCCGCGGCCTTGTGATTCAATTCCGGCTGATGTATAGGCTCGCCGACCGTTTTAGAAGCCGTGGCTTTTCATTAGCTGCGGCTTCGAGTTTTAAAAAGGGGCGCATCGACGCAGGCCATGGGCCCGTCACCAGCGCCGGCAAGCCAGGAACACGACAATGAAGGCTGATATCCATCCCGACTACCACACCATTAAGGTCGTCATGACCGACGGCACCGAGTACCTGACCCGCTCCACCTGGGGCAAGGAAGGCGACACGATGAACCTCGACATCGACCCGACCACGCACCCTGCCTGGACCGGCGGCCAGCAGACCCTGCTCGACCGCGGCGGCCGCCTGTCGAAGTTCAAGAAGCGTTTTGAGGGTTTCGGCCTCTAAGCCGGGTACGCCTTCAGAATTTGAAAAACCCGCCCTCGAGGCGGGTTTTTTTGTTGGCCAGTTCCCTTCTCCCCGTCACTATACGGGGGAGAAGGTGCCGGCAGGCGGATGAGGGCAGCGCCAGCATCGGCAAATTGGTCATTGGCAAATGGAGCCCGTTTGAGAAGCTTGGTGACGGTGCACCTTTTCGCGATGGTACACTTGCAGCGATAAAGCGGCCGTCAAATATCATAGGCCCGCGCTGCCCCTCACCTGCCTGCCGGCATCCTCTCCCCGTATAGTGACGGGGAGAGGGGCGCTCCCGCTGACGGTTTCGCAAATCGCCGACGCTGCGGGACCACCAAGGTCAGGTCATCTCTACTCAGCCAGCAGTTCCCTCAGCGCCATGCGCTTGTAGGCGGCGACCAGCCTGTCGCCTTCCTCACGGTCGACGGAGATCGCCAGCCGCACGGCGGCCTCGCCCATCTGCCAGACGAGGAACGCCGTCGTCTCCAACGCCATCGGATCGACGCCGGGGCGCAGCCGCTTCAGTACCGCGACGAGAAACTCCGCATTCGCCCGGCTGTCGGCGAGTTCGAGCTCGCGCAGCGCCTTATCCGCCTGCGTGCCCGACCAGATGTCGCGCATCACCGGCTCGGCGAGGAACAGCCGATAGTAGATGTCGACCAGCTCCGAAAAAGCCTGCTTCAGACCCTCGGCGTCGCCGACATCCTTCAGCGCCGCCGAAATGCAGGCCTGGCTTTCGGCGGTGTAGCGCTCGGCCAGCGCCCAGACGATAGCCCGCTTGTCCGGAAAAAACTGGTAGAGCGAGCCGATCGACACCCCTGCCCGCTCCGCCACCTCGCCCATGCGCATGGCGTCGCTGCCCTGCTCGGCAATCAGCGCCGAGGCGGCGGAAAGCATGCGCTCGACCCGCTCGCGGCTGCGTTGCTGCGTCGGCGCCCGCCGCGGTGAAGCAATGGCCTGATCGGCCTTCGCTGCGCCTCTTTCTTCCATGGCTCTCTCCGGGGACGATTTTTCGAAGACTGGCTTGACTCATAAAATACGAGGGTTTATCACGTTTTGCAAATATGAGGATTTCTCATATTTTGAAAACGAGGAGATCGAGATGACTGACACGACGCAGAAACCGGTTTTGATCCTGGGCGGCACCGGCAAGACCGGCCGGCGCCTCGCCGAGCGACTAACCGCCAAAGAAATCCCAGTGCGGATCGGCTCGCGCACCGGCACCCCGCCCTTCGACTGGCAGGACAAGGGAACATGGGGACCGGCCCTCGAAGGCGCCGGCACCGTCTACATCAGCTACTATCCCGACATCGCCGTGCCGGGCGCCGCCGAAACTGTCGAGGCATTTGCCAGGCTTGCCGTCGAGCGCGGCATCAAAAGGCTGGTGCTGCTTTCCGGCCGCGGCGAGACCGAGGCGCAGCGTGCCGAGGAGATGGTTAAGGCTTCCGGTGCCGACTGGACGATCCTGCGCTGCGCCTGGTTTGCGCAGAATTTCAGCGAAGGCTTCCTCATCGAGTCCATTCTCGAGGGCGAGGTCGCCCTGCCGGTCGGCAATGTCGGCGAACCCTTCGTCGATGCCGACGACATCGCCAACGTCGCCGAAGCCGTGCTGACGCAACCCGGCCATGTCGGCCAGCTCTATGAGCTCACCGGACCGCGGCTGCTGAGCTTCGCCGAGGCCGTCGCCGAGATCGGCAAGGCCGCTGGACGCGACATCCGCTACCGGCAGATCTCACATGCCGAATTCACCGAAGCCATGGCTGCGCACAACCTGCCGCCGGAATTCGCCTGGCTGCTCAACGAGCTGTTCACCGAAGTGCTCGACGGCCGCAACGAGACGCTGACCGATGGCGTCCAGCGCGCGCTCGGCCGCCAGCCGAAGGACTTCTCCGCCTACGCAACCGAAACCGCCGCAAGCCGAATCTGGAGTAACTGAGATGATGAAACTTCTTCCCACCCTCACCTTCATAGCCGCGATCGGCTCCGGCGTTGTCGGCGGCGTCTTCTTCGCCTTCTCGAATTTCGTCATGGCGGCCCTTGCCCGGCTGCCCGTCCCAAGCGGCATCGCCGCGATGAATTCGATCAACATCACGGTGATCACCCCAACCTTCATGACCGCTCTTTTCGGCACCGGCCTCATCTGCCTCGTGCTGATTGCCGCCGTTCTTCTGGGCTGGAGCCAGTCAGGCTCATACTGGCTGCTCGCCGGCGCCGTGATCTATTTCGTCGGCAATCCGATCGTGACCATGGTCTTCAACGTGCCGCTCAACGACGCACTCGCCGCCGTCGATCCTGCGAGCGCCAACGGCGCCGCCGTGTGGGCGAACCATCTGAGCCAGTGGGTAATGTGGAATCACGTCCGCACCGTCACCGCCATCGTGGCGATGGCCTGCTTCATGATGGCATTGATCTGAAGTCAGCAGCCCGCGAATGCAAAAGACCCCGCCTCAGGCGGGGTCTGTCTTCTTGTGCGTTTTGCGGTCGGCATGCCCGAGGTCGCGGTCCGGATCGATGACGTCGCGCACCAGTTGCTTGAGTTTCGCCGCGTCCGGAAAACCGCCGTCGCGCTTGCGCTCCCAGACAAGCACATCATTGCAGGAAATGGTGAAGATGCCTCCGGTTCCCGGCACCAGCGTCACCTCGCCGAGATCGGTGCCGAAGGTCGAGAGCAGCTCCTGCGCCATCCAGCCGGCACGCAACAGCCATTGGCATTGCGTGCAGTAGGTAATGCGGATGGTCGGCTTCTCACTCATGCAGGATTGGGCTCATATCGGATTGAGCTATGCTCATATCCTAACCGATCAGGCCGCGCTGAGCTTGGCCATCGTCTCGTCGTCGACCTCGAAATTGGCGTAGACGCTTTGCACGTCGTCATCGTCCTCGAGGGTGGCAACCAGCTTCATCAGCGACTGCGCCCGCTCTTCGTCGACCGGGACGTTGTTCTGCGGCCGCCAGATCGGCTTCACCGATTCCGCCTCGCCGAGCGCGGCTTCCAGCGACTTCGACACTTCGCCGAGATTTTCGAAGCTGCAATAGATGGTGTGGCCTTCCTCGTCCGACTCGACGTCGTCTGCTCCGGCCTCGATCGCGGCTTCCATCACCTTGTCGGCGCTGCCGGCCGCAGCCGGGTAGTAGATCTCGCCGATGCGGTCCCACATGAAGGACACCGAGCCGGTCTCGCCGAGCGCCCCGCCGGCCTTGGTGAAGGCGGCGCGCACATTGGACGCCGAGCGGTTGCGGTTGTCGGTCAGCACCTCGACGATCAGCGCCACGCCGCCCGGGCCGTAACCTTCGTAACGCACCGCCTCGTAGTTCTCGCCGTCGCCGGCGGACGCCTTGTTGATGGCGCGCTGGATGTTGTCCTTCGGCATCGAGACGGCCTTGGCGTTCTGCACCGCAAGGCGCAGCCGCGGGTTCATCGCCGGGTCCGGCGTGCCGGTCTTGGCGGCGACGGTGATCTCGCGCGCCAACTTGGAAAACATTTTCGACCGCACCGCGTCCTGGCGGCCCTTGCGGTGCATGATGTTCTTGAACTGTGAATGGCCAGCCATGGCACCCCTGTCGTGTTCGGCTAGAGCATCCCGAAGCGAGGTGCCATCACCTCGCATCTCGCAAAATGCTCGAATTCAAAATTTCAGAACGCTGCAAGCATGCCTGCGAAGGCATGCGGCGTCTCTGTCGGAATGGCCGGCTTATAGATAAATCGGCTCAATTCGTCCAGCCGGACCATCGAGCCGGCCGCGAAGTGAGCCGGGCAATGCCGGCGAGAGCTGCGTCAGCCCTCCAGGTCCGACCTGAGCTGGTCGAGGATGCTGATGGCGTGGCCAGCATACTGGCTGATCCAGCGGTCGTGGATCTGCTTGATCGGCAGCGCGTTGAGATGGTTCCAGCGCTCGCGCCCCTCGCGCCTTGCGACGACCAGGTCGGCCTCCTCGAGCACTTTGAGATGCATCATCACCGTGCAGCGGTCCATGTCCGGGAAAGCCTCGCAGAGCGCGCCGGTGGTTTGCGGCTGATCCTTCAGCCGGTCCAGCAATTCGCGCCGGCGCGGATGCGCCAAGGCCTTGAAAACATGATCGTCCGAGGTTTGAGTTGACATGTTATATTTCTATAACATATCGTTCTGGTGAGCAAGGAAGGAGCTGTGGATATGTCTCTTGGATTCAGGATTTCCGGACGCATCGGCAAGCCGGTCGCCGAGGTCTTCGACGCTGTGGTCAATCCGACGAAGCTCAGCGGCTACTTCACCACCATTGGTGGCGCCTCAGCGCCGCTGGCGGCCGGCACCACCGTGACCTGGTGGAAAACCGTACCTGTGGAAGTCGACGAGGTGACCAAGGACAAGCGCATCGTGCTGCGCTGGGATGCGACCGACGCCGAAGGCAAGCCGGCCTACAAGACCCGCATCGAAATGAATTTCGAGCCGTTGGATGACGGCGGCACCTTCGTTACCATCGCCGAGGAAGGCTGGCGCGAGGGCGAGGTCGGGCTGAAGAAATCCTACCTCAATTGCGAAGGCTGGTCGCAGATGCTGGCCTGCATGAAGGCCTATCTCGAATACGGCATCAATCTGCGCGACGGCTACTATCGCAGCGAGCTGCGGGGCGAGCCGGCCAACGAAACTAACATCTGAGTGAAGGGAGCCTGTCGTGAAGGTAACGCCGTTCCTGATGTTCGAAGGGCGGGCCGAGGAGGCCATGACCTTCTATTGCGAGACCATCCCGGAGAGCCGCGTCCTCGACGTCACGCGCTATGCTGCGGGCGAGGACGGGCCTGAAGGGACTGTCAAGCTGGCTCGCGCCTCGATCGGCGGCACGGAGCTGACGTTCTTCAACAGCCCAGTACATCACGCCTTCACCTTCACGCCGTCGGTCTCGCTCCTCGTCGACTGTTCGTCCGAGGAGGAACTGGGGCGTATCGTCGAGGCGCTGGCGAAGGACGGCGCGTTTCTGATGCCGACCGGCAGTTACGGCTTCAGCCGCCGTTTTGCCTGGCTCAACGATCGATTCGGCGTTTCCTGGCAGATCAATCTGCCCTGACGAACAGGAGGAAATCGTGGAACTCAAAGAAGCCCCCACCGCCGAAACCGCCATGCTGATCCGCAGACCGATCGCCGAAGTCTTCGAGGCGATTGTCGATCCGGCGGTTACCACGAAGTTCTGGTTCACGCATTCCAGCGGCCGGCTCGACGAGGGCAAGCCGGTTCAGTGGGAGTGGCGGGATGTATGGCGTCTCGACCAAGGTCGAGGTCAGCGAGATCGTCCCCAACCAAAAGATCGTCATGCAGTGGAGCGACCCGCCGACCACCGTCGTCTGGATCTTCACCGAAATGCCCGGCGGTGCGACCTTCCTCGAAGTCCGCAATTTCGGTTTTGCCGGCAGCGGCGACGAGCAGGTCAAGCAGGCAATCGACACGACCGGCGGCTTCTCGCTGGTGCTCGCCGGCGCCAAGGCGTGGCTGGAACAGGGCCTGACGCTCGGCCTGATCGGCGACCGTCACCCCAAGGGCATTCCGGCTGAATAGTTCTTCTGTAGTCAGAGACGTCGACGGGACAGCGCCCCCCTCTGTCCTGCCGGACATCTCCCCCACTTGGGGGAGATCACCCATCACCTCCGCTTTCGCCAATCGCCGCTGAAAGGCGGGCAGGAGCGCGAAGCTGCCAATCTCCCCCCTCGTGGGGGAGATGTCCGGCAGGACAGAGGGGGGGGCGCGAAGGATCGCCAAGGGGGATCGCTTCTGGAATGTCGGCAGTATCAATTTCGCTGTCAGGCAAATCGGCGAGCTTGGCGAGCTGGTCTCGTTGCTCCCGTGTAAGATTCTGCTTGGTCATGCCGTATCGGCTCAATGCTCTTCGCCAGACCCTTGCTTCCTGCGATGCCGCGCCAGCATGTTGAGGCCTTCGACCAGGGCGGAAAAACCCATTGCCGCATAGATGTAGCCCTTGGGCACATGGTAGCCCATGCCGTCGGCAATCAGCGTCATGCCGATCATCAGCAGGAAGCCTAGCGCCAGCATCACGATCGTCGGGTTCCTGGCGATGAAGTCAGCAAGCGGTCCGGCCGCCAGCATCATCGCGCTCACAGCCACGATCACCGCAATGTACATGATGGCGATCTCGTCGGTCATGCCGACGGCGGTGATGATGGAATCGATCGAGAAGACAAGGTCCAGCAGCAGGATCTGGAAGATGGCGCCGGCCAGGCTCATCTGCAGCGTGCCGCCCACGATTGAGTCCTGATGGTCCTGCGGATCGACGGTGTGGTGGATTTCCTTGGTCGCCTTCCAGACCAGGAACAGGCCGCCGGCGATTAGGATCAGGTCGCGCCAGGAAAAGCCATGCCCGAGCGCCGTGAACACCGGCGCCGTCAACTGCACGATGACCGATATGGTCGCAAGCAGCACCAGGCGCATCACCAGCGCCGCCGAGATGCCGAGCCTGCGCGCGCGGGCACGCTGCGCTTCGGGCAGCTTGTTGGTCAGGATCGAGATGAAGATCAAATTGTCGATGCCGAGCACCACCTCAAGCACCACCAACGTCAGCAGCGCGATCCACGCGGTCGGATCGGAAACGAAGGCAAAGTGCGGCGCCAGGAATTCGACAAGCTGCATGGAGGTCGTCCCCTCTACGATCTAGAGCAGTGTCGCCGGCAGTTAGGTACTCTGCACACCCATATCAATGTCACGACCAGAAGGACGGCGCCGTTTCCTCCAGCCGCGGCCCGCGACGAAACGGCGCGATCTTCTCGGCAAGCCCGGTGCGGTCGGAAATCTCGACGCCGATGCCGCAGAGCGTCGCCGGTCCGCCCGCCGCCTCGAAGCGGCCCTTCGGCACTTTCGACAGGAAGCGGTTGAGCGGTTCTTCCTTGTCCATGCCGAGCGAGGAATCGTAGTCGCCGCACATGCCTGCGTCCGAGATATAGGCGGTGCCGCCGTTGAGGATCTGGTGGTCGGCGGTCGGCTGGTGCGTGTGGGTGCCGACCACTAGGCTGGCGCGGCCGTCGACAAAATGCGCGAAGCACATCTTTTCCGAGGTCGCCTCGGCGTGGAAATCGATCACCGCCGCATCCGCCTGCTCGCCGAGCGGACAGGCGGCAAGCTCGCGCTCGCCGGCCTGGAACGGATCGTCGAGCTCGGGATGCATGAAGACGCGACCCATGATGTTGGCGACCAGCACCCGCGCGCCATTCCTGGCGATGTAGACGCCCGAGCCACGCCCCGGCGTGCCCTTGGGGAAATTGGAGGGGCGCAGGAAACGTTCCTCGCGCGGCGCGAAGATCAAGGCGTCGCGCTGGTCCCATACATGATTGCCGGTGGTGACGACATCGGCGCCCGCCGCGAGCGTTTCGCGAAAGATATCCTCGGTGATGCCGAAGCCGCCGGCGGCGTTCTCGCCGTTGACGATGACGAAGTCGAGCTTGAAGTCGGAAATCAGCCCGGGCAGCTGCTCCCACACCGCCGTGCGCCCGGTTTTACCGACCATGTCGCCAAGGAAGAGAAGTCTCATACGATCCCGAGCCGAAAGCCTGCCAAGCAAAACCTGCATGACTTTCCGCAAAAGATCATGCGTTTCTCAAACGCTTTTCTACAATTCCGGCGTGAACCGGCGCAACCCGCTCTCGGTGAGTATTTCCGGGATGATCACGTCGTGGTTCTCATCCGGCACCTGCGCCACTTCCTGGCAGTCGAAGGCGATGCCGATCAGCCGAGGCGTCAGCCCCTTGTCGGCGAGCCTGGCGATCGCCCGGTCGTAATAGCCGGCGCCGTAGCCGATGCGGTGGCCACGCGCGTCGAAGGCGGCAAGCGGTATCAGCATCATCGAGGGGTCGAGCACTTCGGCCTCCTCGTGCGGCCCGACCGTGCCGAAGCCCATCTCGACCATTGGCGCGCCGCGCACCAGCTCGCGGAAGACAATCGTGGTCTTGTCGAGGATCGCCGGCAGGCAGAGCCTGGCACCCTTTTCGCGCAACGCGAACATCAGCGGCCGCACGTCGACCTCCGAGCGCATCGGCCAGAAACCGGAGACGATCTGCCCAGGCTCGACGGCGATCTGGTCGCGCGCCGTCTCGGCCATTTCGAGCGCGATCTCCACCCGCCAGAACTCGTCGAGCGCGTCCCGGCGCGCCAGCGCTTCCTTGCGCAGATGTTTTTTCAGGTCTTTGGAAGGTGTCATGCGCAGACGCTAGAAAAGGCCGGAACTGGACGAAGTTGCAGGAGCGACGTTTTCTACCGCATGGTTCCCAAAATTGGGAGAGTGGCGATCCACACAACCGGTGGAGGGTCGATCCCGGGTGCCTACAAAGTAGGTGGGCGCCGTGTGAGAAAACCCACGGGTCTTCCCAGGGACAGCTCCCTAAGGATCGATAAGGCCCCGGGGATAAGTTCTCCTGCCGGGAAGCGCAGACCGCCAGCGCCAATATAGGCCGAGGCCTGGCCGAGCGCCAGAGAAACGAATGGGGGAAACGAGCGGCCGTTAAAGCTTGCGCGCATCCACAGGGCTCCTTACGGTCCCCGCCGCACGGACAGGAGAACAAATGCGTTTCGAAGGCACCGCGGCCTATGTCGCCGACAGGGATCTGATGGTTGCGGTCAACGCCGCGATCGCGCTTGAGCGGCCCTTGCTGGTCAAGGGCGAGCCCGGCACCGGCAAGACCGAGCTCGCCCGCCAGGTGGCTGCAGCACTTGGGCTGGATTTCATCGAATGGAACGTCAAGTCGACCACTAAAGCGCAACAGGGCCTTTACGAATACGATGCCGTCTCGCGGCTGCGCGACAGCCAGCTCGGCGACGAGCGCTTCAACGACATCGCCAACTACATCAAGCGCGGCAAGTTGTGGGACGCATTCGCCGCCGAAAAGAAAGTCGTGCTCCTGATCGACGAGATCGACAAGGCCGACATCGAATTCCCCAACGACCTCCTGCAGGAGCTCGATCGGATGGAGTTCTTCGTCTACGAGACCGGCGAGACGATCCGCGCCGCCTTCAGGCCGATCGTCATCATCACCTCGAACAACGAGAAGGAGCTGCCGGACGCTTTTCTACGCCGCTGCTTCTTCCACTATATCCGCTTCCCGGACATCGAGACGCTGCACCGCATCGTCGAGGTGCATTATCCCGGCATCAAGCAGAACCTGGTGCGGGCGGCGCTGACCCAGTTCTACGAGATCCGCGACGTGCCGGGACTGAAGAAGAAGCCATCGACCTCCGAAGCGCTGGACTGGATCCGCCTGCTTGTCGCCGACGATATCGCGCCCGAGGACCTGCGCGCCGATCCCAAGAACGCGCTGCCGAAGTTGCACGGCGCGCTCTTGAAGAACGAGCAGGACGTGCACCTGTTCGAGCGGCTGGCCTTCATGGCGAGACGGCAGCAATAGGTCGGCAGCAATAGCTCTTTGCCTCGCCGTGGACCGTTGCCAGCAAGCCGCAGCTGCCACAGCTTCGGGCCAATGCATTGGAGGAGAAAATGACCGAGATCAACGTCCGTCCGCTCGCGCAGTCCGATCACGCCGACTGGCGGCGGCTGTGGACCGCCTATCTCACCTTCTACGAGACCAAGCTGCCGGACGAGGTCTACGACGTCACCTGGAAGCGCCTGTTCACGGCGGGCGAATTCGAGCCGAAGGGTTTTGTCGCCACGTTTCACGGCAAGGCCGTTGGCATCACCCACTATCTCTACCACCGATCCTGCTGGTCGCTGGTCAACAACTGCTATCTGCAGGACCTGTTCGCCGACCCCGAGGTGCGCGGCAAGGGCGTCGGTGCGGCCTTGATCGAGGCGGTGAAGCAGGAAGCCGGCAAGATCGGCGTGAAGAACGTCTACTGGATGACCCACGAGACCAACGCCACCGCCCGCCGGCTCTATGATCATGTGGCCCGCCGCACGGGCTTCATCGAATACGATCTGCTATAAGGGCAGATGTTCATCCCCTTCTTCCTCGAACTGAAGGCCGCGCGGGTTCCCGTTTCGCTCAGGGAATATCTGTCGCTGCTGGAAGGACTGGAAGCCGGGCTGGTCGACTATGATGTCGAGGGTTTTTACTACCTCGCGCGCTCGGCCTTGGTGAAGGACGAGCGCCACATCGACCGTTTCGACCATGTCTTCGCACATGTCTTCAAGGGCGTCGAGGCGCTGGCCGGACCGGACGCCGTCGATGTCGCCAATATTCCGGAGGAATGGCTGCGCCGTTTGGCGGAAAAGCACCTGACCGACGAGGAGAAAAAACTGGTCGAGGCGCTGGGTGGCTTCGACAAGTTGATGGAAACGCTCAAGCAGCGGCTGGAGGAGCAGAAGGGTCGGCACCAGGGCGGCTCGAAATGGATCGGCACCGGCGGCACCTCGCCCTTCGGCGCCTATGGCTACAATCCGGAAGGCGTGCGCATCGGGCAAGCGGAAAGCCGGCACCGCCGCGCGGTGAAAGTCTGGGACAAGCGTGAGTTCAAGAATTTCGACGACGCAGTCGAGCTTGGCACCCGCAACATCAAGGTGGCGCTGAAGCGGCTGCGGCGCTGGGTGCGCGAGGGTGCGGAGGAGGAATTCGACCTGCCCGGCACAATTCATGCCACCGCCGAGCATGGCTATCTCGACGTCAAGACGCGACCCGAGCGCCGCAACGCCGTGAAGCTCTTGATGTTCTTCGACGTCGGCGGCTCGATGGACGATCACATCAAGAGCGTCGAGGAACTATTCTCGGCCGCCCGCGCCGAATTCCGCCAGCTCGAATATTTCTACTTCCATAACTGCCTCTACGAGCGCGTCTGGAAGGACAATCGACGGCGACTGGCCGAGACGATCCCGACCTTCGACCTGCTGCACAAATACGGTCTGGATTACAAGGTGATCGTGGTCGGCGACGCCTCGATGAGCCCCTACGAGATCGCGCATCCCGGCGGCTCGGTCGAGCACTGGAATCCGGAAGCCGGCAGCGTCTGGCTCGCCCGCCTGTTGCAGCAATGGCCGAACGCGGTGTGGTTGAACCCTGAGGCCGAGAAGAACTGGCGCTACACCCATTCGATCGCGATGATCAGCGACATATTCGGCGGGCGCATGTTCCCGCTGACATTGGCCGGGCTTGAAGCGGCAACGAAACAGCTTTCAAGGAAGCATTGATCTATAGGCTCGGCGGTTGAAATTCAGGCCAGGCCGAGTCGAAAATGGTGGTCTACGAGAACCGGAGCGGAGCGTACGTAAAGTACGTGAGCATCGGAAGCGCAGGAGACCGCCGTTTGCAGGTCGGCCTCACCTGAATATGACTGTAACAAATGCCT
Organism: Mesorhizobium loti; assembly: GCF_001510895.1. Taxonomy (GTDB): domain Bacteria; phylum Pseudomonadota; class Alphaproteobacteria; order Rhizobiales; family Rhizobiaceae; genus Mesorhizobium; species Mesorhizobium loti_A. The sequence goes on from NZ_LPWA01000175.1 coordinate 156,877, forward strand.
ATGTTCGTGCGAATACAGCTTGCAACCAACAACGAGCCGCCAAGGCCGAGGAGATTTCATGGACACCCACGCCTTCCCCGTTACCCGCACCGATGCCGAGTGGCGCGCCCGGCTGACGCCGGAGCAGTATGCCGTCATGCGCAACCACGGCACCGAGCGTCCCGGAAGCTGCGCCCTGCTGTACGAGAAGCGCGCCGGCACCTTCTTCTGCGTCGGCTGCGACCAGCCTTTGTTCGAATCCAAGCTGAAGTTCGAGAGCGGCACCGGCTGGCCGAGCTTCAACGATCCGGTCCCGGGTTCGATCGAGACCACCGTCGACCGCAGCTACGGCATGGTCCGCACCGAATGCCACTGCTCGCGCTGCGGCAGCCATCTCGGCCATGTCTTCGAGGACGGTCCGCCGCCGACCGGCCTGCGCTATTGCATCAATGGCGTGGCGCTGCGGTTCGAGCCGGCGGCCTGAACGACGCCCGATTGATCTTTCCAAGGGCGGCTTCGGCCGCCCTTTCCGCATGCCCTGACGTGCGCCTCAAACAACGACCGTCGCGATCAACCAGAGTGCCGAGCCCAGCATCATCAGCGAAGCCTCGGCGCTGCCGGTCTTCTCAGCCGTTCGCCAGACGGCAAGAGCGAGAAAGATGTTGTAGGGGACGGGGAGCAAATGCACCGTCAGGACCAGCCAGAGCGGCAGCTTCAGTCCGAGCAGCATCAGCGCCAGACCCGACGAGGCGATGTTGATCGCCGTGCCGGCAAGCAGCATGTCGCGCCAGAACAGCCGGTCGAGCGGCGTGTCGCCTCGCCAGCGCGCGCGGAAGAAACCGGCCCCATGGTCGGCTTTCGCGGGCGCACTACCTGCGGGTTCAGGCTTGTCCATCAATCGGGCCTCATTGAGCCGAACGAAAGTTTCAAACCCATCGACGAACCTGGATGTCGCAAAATCCGACGCAGACGAAACAGAAGCTGGCCGCCAAAACGTGTATCATCACGGATCTGTGACCCCCACATCGTATTCTGTCATTTGCACCAGCAAACACAGAGAGGTTCGAAATGAGCGGTCAAATCTACAACGTCCTCTTCCTCTGCAACGCCAACTCGGCCCGCTCGATCATGGGCGAGGCCATTCTCAATCGGCTCGGCGCCGGTCGTTTCAAGGCCTATTCAGCCGGCGCGAACCCCAGGGGCACCGTCAACCCATACACGCTTGAGCTGCTGGAGAGCCTGAACTACGACACGTCCTTCGCCCGCTCCAAGAGCTGGGACGAGTTTTCGAGGCCGGGCGCACCGGAGATGAATTTCATCTTCACCGTCTGCGACAACACCGCCAACGAAAGCTGTCCGGTCTGGCCCGGTCATCCGATGACGGCGCTTTGGGCGGTGCCGGATCCTGCCAAGGCCGGCGGAACGGGCGCCGAGCAGCATCTGGCCTTCGCCGAGGCTTTCCGCATGATGAGCAACCGCATCAGCCTGTTCATAAACCTGCCGATAAGTTCGCTCGATCATATGGCGCTGCAGCAGCATCTCGAAGAGATTGGCCGCGATCAGTCACGAGTGAGCTGAAACGAGCACCAAAGGCGCTGCGCTTTACGGCCTGCCTTCGTCCCCCAACACGGCGAGGACAGCCTGCTCGAAACGCGAGCATTCCGTCACCAGCCAATCGGCCATTGCCGGCCAGTTGTCCTCGGCGAAACAATTGACCCGCCACTGCGAATTGATGCCGAGGTTTTGCGCGCTCTGCTCCGGCCTGAGCTTCAGCCGCGCCTCGATCGACGGCTGGAACGGCCTCAGCCGCGTCCAGACTTGCGTTGCGCCAAGCTTTTCGTTGCGGCCGAAGAAGACGCCGACCACGTTCTCGCTCGGCGCGACATACATGGAAAGCACCAAGCCGAATTCGGGCAGTCCGCGCTGCCAGAACCACGGCCCGCGCCGCGCCAACCTGGCCCGTTCATACGGGTGCCGTTCGGCGAACAGCGCCCAGAAGCCGCGATGGCGGAACTCCGAGGCGCGGCGGCCGCCGAAGTCGAACTCGCTCATCGCCGAACGCTCACGCTAACGTCACGCATTGGCTGAGACTGTTTCGAAATTCGCTCCGGCGAGTCATATGGTGGTGGTTTCGAGAACCGTAGCGCAGCGGACATTTGGTCCGTGAGCAACGGAAGCGCAGAAAACGCCATCAGATGGCCGCCGGAGTAGAATTTCCAAACAGTCTCTTAGACCATGCCGAGCGCGGCCTTGTACAGGTCGAGGATAGACTCCTCCTCCTGGCGCTCGGCTGGTCCTTCTTGCGCAGCCGGATGATGGTACGGATCGCCTTGGTGTCGAAACCGGTGCCCTTGGCCTCGGCATAGACGTCCTTGATGTCGTCGGAAATCGTCTTCTTCTCTTCCTCGAGCCGCTCGATGCGCTCGATGATGGCGCGCAGCTGGCCGGCGGCTACAGTCTGGCTGGTCTCGGTGATCTCGTCGGCCATTTTTCTCTCCGCGTTTTTGCTGGCCGGCGACTCGCAAAGGAGGCCGGCAAATTGGAGCGGGTTCGATGCCCGAGCAGGCGCAGCGGGTCAAGACATTATCGATGCGGCATGAAGGGTTGGCGCCGCCTGAGGTGTGGTGAGAATCAGCTGAGGCCGAGCCGAAAACGATGGATTCTGAGAACCGGAGCGGAGCGTACTTAAAGTACGTGAGCACCGGCCTATGCCGGCCGTAGCCTTAATTAGCTGCCACGCCACTCATGAGTGCTTCGGCCGGCGAAGGCCGGAAGCGCAGGAAGCCGGCGTTTGCAGGCCGGCCTCAGCTGAATATCGGCACACCTCAACCAAAAGCGATCAGCAAATCCTTGGCATCGATCTGGTCGCCGGCCTTGACCAGCACTTCGGCGACCACGCCGTCGCGCTCGGCATGCAGCGCCGTCTCCATCTTCATCGCCTCGATCGAGAGCAGCACGTCGCCCGCCTTGACCGCCTGGCCGGCGGCGACGGCAAGGGCCGACACCACGCCCGGCATCGGCGCGCCGATATGCGCTTCGTTGCCCGGCTCCGCCTTGCGCCGCGCCTTGGCGGCCGAGGCGCCATGCGCGCGGTCCGGCACCTTCACGCGGCGCGGCTGGCCGTTGAGCTCGAAGAAGACGGTGACCATGCCCTTTTCATCGACATCGCCAAACGCCTGGCAGCGCACGACGAGCGTCTTGCCCTTTTCGATGTCGACGAAGATCTCGTCTTCCGACTTCATGCCGTAGAAATAGGTCGGCGTCGGCAGCACGCTGACCGGACCGTAGGTTTCCTGCGCGGCGGCAAAGTCGGTGAAGACTTTCGGATACATCAGCCAGGAGGCGAATTCGAACTCTGTGAGCTTGCGCTCCAGCTTCTCCTCGATCTCCTTGCGGCTGGCCTTGAGATTCGCCGGCTTGAGCAGCGAGCCCGGCCTGACCGTGATCGGCTTTTCGCCCTTCAGCGCCTTTTTCTGCAGCGCTTGCGGCCAGCCGCCGGGCGACTGGCCGAGATCGCCGCGCAGCATCGAGACGACCGAATCCGGGAAGGCGATGTCCTTTGCCGGGTTCTCGACATCGGCGACGGTAAGGTCCTGGCTAATCATCATCAGCGCCATGTCGCCGACCACTTTCGACGACGGCGTCACCTTGACGATGTCGCCGAACATCAGGTTGACGTCGTGATAGGCCTGGGCCACTTCGTGCCAGCGGGTTTCCAGCCCCAGCGAGCGCGCTTGCTCCTTGAGATTGGTGAACTGGCCGCCCGGCATTTCGTGCAGATAGACTTCCGAGGCCGGTCCCTTGAGGTCGCTTTCGAAGGCGGCGTACTGGTTGCGCACCGCTTCCCAGTAGAAGGAGATGTGGCGGATCCACTGCGGATCGAGGCGGGGATCGCGTTCGGTGCCCTTCAGCGCCTCGACGATCGAGCCGAGGCAGGGCTGCGAGGTGTTGCCGGAGACGGAATCCATCGCCGCGTCGATGGCGTCGACGCCGGTCTCGACCGCCGCCAGCACTGTCGCCGCCGACAGGCCGGACGTGTCGTGCGTGTGGAAATGGATCGGCAGGTCGGTCTCTTCGCGCAGCGCCTTGAACAGCACCCGCGCCGCACTCGGCTTCAAGAGCCCTGCCATGTCCTTGACCGCGATGATATGCGCGTCGGCCGCTTCCAGTTCCTTCGCCAGCCCGACATAATATTTGAGGTCGTATTTGGCGCGCGCCGGATCGAGGATATCGCCGGTGTAGCACATCGCCGCTTCGATCAGCTTGCCCTCGGCGCCCACCGCGTCCATGGCGACGCGCATGTTCTCGACCCAGTTCAGGCAGTCGAAGACGCGGAACAGGTCGACGCCGCCGGCGGCCGCCTGTTTGACGAAATGCTGCACGACATTGTCGGGGTAGTTGGTGTAGCCGACGCCGTTGGCGCCGCGCAGCAGCATCTGCAGCAGAAGGTTAGGTGCTGCTTCGCGCACCCTACTCAGCCGTTCCCACGGATCCTCGGTCAGGAAGCGCATGGCGACGTCGAAGGTCGCGCCGCCCCAGCATTCCAGCGACAAGAGCTGCGGCAGCGCCCGCGCATAGGTGCCGGCGATGCCGGCGATGTCATAGGTGCGCATGCGGGTGGCGAGCAGCGACTGGTGCCCGTCGCGCATTGTCGTGTCGGTGACCAGCACCTGGGCCTGCTCGCGCATCCAGGCCGCGAACTTCTCGGGACCCAGCGCATCGAGCCGCTGCTTGCTGCCGTCCGGCACCTTGCCGTTGAGATAGGGCACGACAGGTGCGGCGGCATCGGCCTTGGGCACTGGCCGCCCGCGCGTCTCCGGATGGCCGTTGACGCTGACATCGGCGAGATAATTGAGCAGCTTGGTGGCGCGGTCCTGCCGCTTCACCTGCTGGAACAGTTCCGGCGTCGTGTCGATGAACTTGGTGGTGTAGGAATTGTCGGCGAAGCTCGGGTGGTTGATGATCGCTTCGAGGAAGGTGAGGTTCGTCGCCACGCCGCGGATACGGAATTCACGCAGCGCCCGGTTCATGCGGGCGATCGTCTCGGCCGGGGTCGGCGCCCAGGCCGTCACCTTTTCCAGCAACGGATCGTAGAAGCGGGTGATGACCGCGCCCGAATAGGCGGTGCCGCCGTCGAGGCGGATGCCGAAGCCGGTGGCGCCGCGATAGGCGGTGATGCGGCCGTAATCCGGGATGAAATTGTGCTCCGGATCCTCGGTGGTGATGCGGCACTGCAGCGCGTGGCCGTTGAGCTTGATGTCCGTCTGCGCCGGCACGCCCGATTCCGGCGTGCCGATGGCGAAACCGTCGAGGATGTGGATTTGCGCCTTCACGATGTCGATGCCGGTCACCATCTCGGTGACGGTATGCTCGACCTGGATGCGCGGGTTGACCTCGATGAAGTAGAATTTGCCGGTGTCGGCGTCCTGCAGGAATTCCACCGTACCGGCGCCGATATAGCTGGTCTCGCGCGCGATCTTCAGCGCATAGCCGCAGAGCTCCTGGCGCAATTCCTCGCTGAGATAGGGTGCCGGCGCGCGCTCGACGACCTTCTGGTTGCGCCGCTGGATCGAGCAGTCGCGCTCGAACAGATGCACGGCGTTGCCGTGGGCGTCGCCAAGCACCTGCACCTCGACATGGCGGGCGCGCTCGATCAGCTTTTCGAGATAGACCTCGTCCTTGCCGAAGGCGCCTTGGCCTCGCGCTTGCCTTCCATCACCTCGCGGGCGAGGTCGGCCTCCGAACGGATGGCGCGCATGCCGCGGCCGCCGCCGCCCCACGAGCCTTCAGCATCACCGGATAGCCTATTTTCGCGGCGAGCTTCTTCACCGCGTCCATGTCGTCGGGCAGCGGATCGGTGGCCGGCACCACGGGCACGTCGACCTCGATCGCCAGATTGCGTGCGGCGACCTTGTTGCCGAGCCTGCGCATCGTCTCCGGCTTCGGTCCGATGAAGGTGATGCCGGCAGCAGCACAAGCCTCGGCGAATTCCGGGCTTTCCGACAACAGGCCGTAGCCGGGATGGATCGCATCGGCGCCCGACAATCTGGCAACGCGGATCACCTCGTCGATCGAGAGATAGCTTTCGATCGGTCCCATGTCCTTGTTGAGGTGCGGCCCGCGCCCGACCTGGTAGCTCTCGTCGGCCTTGAAACGGTGCAGCGAATATTTGTCCTCTTCCGCCCAGATCGCCACGGTTTTGAGGCCCAGTTCATTGGCCGCGCGAAAGACGCGGATGGCGATTTCGGACCGGTTGGCGACGAGGATCTTCGTGATTGCCAAGGACTGGGCTCCAGCAGCGGAAGGTGAGATGAACGGGCAATGATTAACGTGAAAATGCTGCAGCGCAAACAAAATCGCGCGACACCTAAAACGATTTAAATCACCTGTTTGCGCCAAGACCCGCCGCTGTCGTTCCGCAAACGGCTCGGAGAGTGTTCGTCGGGCGCGCCCAATTGTGGAAAGGGGGATCGAGCGGCGCTAGAGCAATTCCAGGAAAAGTGTGAACGGTTTTCCGTCCGGAATTGCGTCAAAACAAAGAGATAGAGCGCTTCGCCGTTTCCGTGAAACGGTGAAGCGCTCTAGCAGGCACCAATGAAAATGCCCGGCGCTCAGCGCCGGGCATCTCTGAAAGTCGGCTTCTGTTTGCCGGCTTATTTCTCGAAGTAGCTGTACTTGCCGTCCTCGCCCTTCTTCCACTCGTAGATGACATAGTCCGGACGGGTGATGTCGCCCTTGGCGTCGTAGCCGATCTCGCCGATAGCCGTCTTCCACGGGCCGCCGGACTTGATCGTGTCAGCCACCTTCTGCGCATCGTCGGCTGAGCCGACCTTGGCGATGGCCTGAGAGATGATCTGGATGGCGGCATAGGAGTAGAGCGTGTAGGCTTCCGGCTCGAAGCCGGCAGCGCGGAACTTCTCCACCACTTCCTTGGCGGCCGGATTCTTGCGCGGATCCGGAGCGAAGGTGTTGAGCGTGCCGGCGACGGCGTCGCCGGCGATCGAGGCCAGCTCGTTGGAAACGATGCCGTCGCCCGAGAACAACGGCGCCTTCAGGCCCTGGTCGGCCGACTGACGGATGATCAGGCCGGCTTCGGTGTGCAGACCACCCCAGTAGATCAGGGTGACGTTATTTTCCTTCATCTTGGCGATGAGGGCCGAGAAGTCCTTGTCGCCGACGTTCACGCCTTCATACATCACTTCCTTGATGCCGCCGGCGTTCAGGTTCTTCTTGGTCTCGTCGGCGAGGCCCTGGCCGTAAGGCGTCTTGTCGTGGATGATGGCGATCTTGGCGTCCTTGAAGTTCTTGGCGATGTAATCGCCGGCCACCTTGCCCTGCTGGTCGTCGCGACCGCAGGTACGGAAGGTGTTCCACAGGCCGCGCTCGGTGAGCTTCGGATTGGTCGCAGCCGGCGTCATGACGAGGATGCCGTTTTCCGCATAAACTTCCGACGCGGGAATGGTCACGCCCGAGTTGAAGTGGCCGTCGACGAACTTGACGCCGTCGGCGACGAACTTGTTGGCAACCGAAATGCCCTGCTTGGGATCGGAGACGTCGTCGCCGATCTCGAGCTTGAGCTGCTGGCCATTGATACCGCCCGCCGCGTTGATGTCGGCGACTGCCTGCTCGGCGCCCTTCTGCAGCTGCGCGCCGAAAGCGGCGTTCGGGCCAGTGATCGGGCCGGCGACGCCGATCAGGATGTCAGCAGCCCACGCGCTGCCGCTGAACGCGATAAACGCGGTCAGCGCCACGGCGGACAAGAGTGATTTTTTCATTGAAACGCTCCCATTTACGGAGTGGGCGTGGATGATACTTTCATGCGATGCCCACCCTTATCGCAGAAAGCATAGAATGCCGATTTTCAGGCACTTGTCCACGCCGATTCAGCCCCGAAACGGCGTTAATCATGAACCTCAACCCTTCGGTTTCCAGCTCAATAAGGAAGCTCTTTCGTAGAGCCAGTTATACTGCGTGACCATCTGGTTGGTCCGCGTGTATTGATAGCCGAGGAAGCCCAATATCATCAGCACGATGGTGTCGATGATATAGTAATGCAGCGAGAACATCGTGCCGTCGAACAGCGCGTGATGGATGAACCTTATGCCGATGCCGAGACCGAGCATGTAGAGGAACAGCCGGAAGTGGCTGCTCCAGGTCTGCGCCGCCGCCTTGCCGGTCATCCATGCCGCCCAGCCGCCAAGCAGGCAGGTGACGAACAGGAACTGCCAGATCGAGGCTTCTTCGTAGAGTACGCCCTGCATGTTGAAGCCCCTTCTTAGTGATGCCCGCCTTCGAGATAGGCGGCGCGCACTTCCGGATTCGCGAGCAGCTCCTTGCCGGTGCCGCTCATCGTCACATTGCCGTTGACCATGACGTAGCCGCGATTGGCGAGCTTTAGCGCGCCAAAGGCATTCTGCTCGACCAGGAACACGGTCAGCCCTTGCGTCTTGTTCAGCGCGCGGATGGCGTCGAAGATTTGCTTGACGATCAGCGGCGCCAGACCGAGCGATGGCTCGTCGAGCAGCAGCAGCTTCGGCCGCGCCATCAGCGCGCGCCCGATCGACAGCATCTGCTGCTCGCCGCCCGACAGCGTGCCGCCGCGCTGGTTGATGCGCTCCTTCAGCCGCGGGAACAGCGCGAATACCTTCTCGGCGTCCTCGTCATAATGCTTGAGGTTGTCGAGGCTGGCGCCCATCTGCAGGTTTTCCATCACCGTCATGCGCGGGAAGATGCGGCGTCCTTCCGGCGACTGGGCGATGCGCATGCGCGCGATCTCATGCGTCGGCAGCTGGGTGATGTCGGTGCCGGCGAAGGTGATTGTGCCGGCCCGCGCCCGCGGCGCGCCGAAGATGGTCATCATCAGCGTCGACTTGCCGGCGCCGTTGGCGCCGATCAGCGCCACGATCTCACCCTGGTTGACGCTGACGTCGACGCCGTTCAGCGCCCGGATGTTGCCGTAGTAGGTCTGCACGCCCTTGATATCGAGCAGCGTTGTGCCGGCCATTACTTGCGCCCTCCACGCTTGCCCGAGGCGGGCTTTGCCGCCGCTCCCTGGCCCTTCGAAACGCTGTCGGCTTTCGCGGCCGGAGCCTTGGCGGCCGTTTTCTTCGGCGCCGTCTTCGCGGTGCCGGACTTCGCGGCCGGCTTGGCTGCCGCAGTAGGCTTGCTGGCGATCGAGGCGGCGCGCGCATCGACCTGCGCCGCCTTCGAGGCGCCCTTCGACACCGTGACCCGCTCGCCTTCGTCCGCGTGTTCGACACTATCGGAAACCGGGCCGGCCATCATCGAAGCGGAATTGCCCGGGCCATGCGCGGAATCGGGGCCGGTATCGAGCTGTTCGATGACGTCCTCGTCGCCGACTTCGGTGAGCACTTCTTCGACCTGTTCGTCGTCGACGCCGAGATAGGCGGCGATGACGCGCGGGTCGGTACGGACCGACTGCGGATTGCCGTCGGAGATCTTGCGGCCATATTCGAGCACGACGACATGGTCGGAGATCTGCATGACCACCGACATATCGTGCTCGATGAGCAGGATCGACGTGCCGGTGTTGTCCTTGATGTCCATCAGGATTTCGTTGAGCGCGGCCGATTCCTTTGGATTGAGGCCGGCGGCCGGCTCGTCGAGGCACAGCAGCTCCGGTCCGGTGCACATGGCGCGCGCGATCTCCAGCCGCCGCTGCGCGCCGTAAGGCAGGTCGCCGGCCGGATCGTCGGCGCGGTCGACGAGATCGGCCTTCTCCAGCCAGTGCCTGGCGAGTTCGATCGATTCCGCCGAGGCCTGGCGATAGCTCGGGAAGCCGAACAGGCCGAGGAAGGTATAACCCGAGGCCTTCATCAGCTTGTTGTGCTGCGCGACCAAGAGGTTCTCGAGCAGCGTCATACCCGAGAACAGGCGGATGTTCTGGAAGGTGCGCGCCACATTGGCGCGCGCCGGGATCTCGTGGTTCGGCAGGCGCTCGAGCAGATAGGTCGAGCCGTCACGTTTGTTGAGCGTGATCATGCCCTCGGTCGGCTTGTAGAAGCCGGTGATGCAGTTGAATACCGTCGTCTTGCCGGCGCCGTTCGGCCCGATCAGCGCAGTGATCTCGCCGCGCCTGGCCTGGAAGGACAGGTCGCCGATGGCGACCAGGCCGCCGAACTTCATCGACAGGTGCTCGACCTGCAGGATGAAGTCGCTCTGGGAAGCTTGCACATCCATCAGCCGTGGCCCTCCTTGGTGAAGGAGCCTGAGACCGATTTTCGTTCCTTCAGGAAGGCCGTCGGCTCGCGGCTGCCGACGAAGCCGCGCGGCTTCCACAGCATGACGATGACCATGGCCATGCCGAACAGAAGCATGCGGTAGAGTTCCGGAGTGAAGTCGGGGCCAAACACGGCCTTGAGGAAATCGAGCTCGCGCAGGATCTCGGTGCCGCCGATCATCACCAGCGCCGCCACCGCGATGCCGCCGAGCGAGCCCATGCCGCCGAGCACCACGATGGCGAGGATGATCGCCGACTCCAGGAAGACGAAGGATTCGGGGCTGACGAAGCCTTGCCGGGCGGCAAAGAACGAGCCGGCGAAGCCGCCGAACATCGCGCCGGTGGCGAACGCCGTCAGCTTGGTCGTGGTGGTGTTGATACCGAGCGAACGGCAGGCGATCTCATCCTCGCGCAACGCTTCCCAGGCCCGGCCTACCGGCAGGCGGCGAAGCCTGATGGTGACGAAGGCGGTGATGAAGCAGAGGGCCAGGATCAGATAATACAGGAAGATCTTGTAGTAGGCGCCCGACTGGGCGATGTGCAGCACCTTGGCGATATAGTTCGGGTCCGAGACGTTGAACGACATCAGGCCGAAGAATGAGACCTTCGGAATGCCGGAAACACCGGCCGATCCGTTGGTCACCTCGCGCCAGTTGATGATCACGAGACGGATGATCTCGCCGAACGCGAGGGTGACGATCGCCAGATAGTCGCCGCGCAGCCTCAACACCGGGAAGCCGAGCATGACGCCCCAGAAGGCGGCCATGCAGCCTGCGGCCGGCAGCAGGATCCAGAACGACAGGCCGAAATGCGTGCCGAGCAGCGCGTAGGCATAGGCGCCGACGGCGTAGAAGGCGACGTAACCGAGATCGAGCAGGCCGGCCAGCCCGACGACGATGTTGAGGCCCCAGGCCAGCATCACATAGATCAGAATCTGGATGCCGAAATTGTCGACCCATTTCAGCGAGCCCTGAAAGCCGAACGCCATGACGATCGCGACCGGGTATAGGAGCAGCACCGCGGCGCCGATCTTGTTGAAATTTCGCCGCACGAAGCCCGGCTCCGCCGCGACCGCGGGCGCCTTGGCCTTTTCAGCCTTGGACCGTTCCATCGCCGGCTGCGCGTAGCCGACATAGACGAAGCGGCCGACGGCGGTGGCGATGACCACCAGGGCGAGCAGGCCCCAGCGCTGCACCACTATCAGCTCGTTGTTGATGTTCTGGTCGGTCCTCAGCCCGATGAACAGCACGAACAGCCCGAGCGCGACGGCGCCGGCATAGAGCGCTTCACGGAAAGCGCGTTGGATTGGAGTAGCGACGACGTCGCGCTCCGGAGACACGGTAACGGCCATGAGGATCAGACCTTTTCGACTTCAGGCCGGCCCAGGATGCCGGAGGGCAGGAAGATGAGCACGATCGCCAGGATCGAGAACGCGGCGACGTCCTTGTAGTCGATCGAGAAATAGGCCGACCACATGCTCTCGATGAAGCCGATCAGCAGCCCGCCGAGCACCGCGCCCGGCAGCGAGCCGATACCGCCGAGCACCGCTGCCGTGAAGGCCTTCACGCCCGGCACGAAGCCGTCGGAGAACACCACCACGCCGTAATACATCAGGAACAGCGTGCCGGCGACGGCGGCAAGCGCTGCACCCATGATGAAGGTAATCGATATAGTGCGGTCGACGTCGACGCCAAGCAGCGCCGCCATCTTGCGGTCCTGCTCGCAGGCGCGCTGCGCCCGTCCCAGTGCCGTCCTGTTGACGAGATACCAGAAGACCGCCAGCAGCGCGATGGTGACCAGCACGATGATGATCTGCTTCAGCGAGACGCTGATGCCGTCGACGGTGTAGACTTGGCTGACCAGCGGCGGGATCGGCTTGTTGCGCGGACCTTGCGTGACCTGCACGAAGTTGGACAGCGCGATCGACATGCCGATGGCGGTGATCAGCGGCGCCAGCCGGAACGAGCCGCGCAGCGGCCGGTAGGCCACCTTCTCGATCGTCCAATTGTAGAGGCCGGTGAGCAGCATGCCCACGATCATCATGATCAGGAGCGCCACCACCACCGGCACCGAATAGAACATTGCGCCGAGGATCAGGAAAACGATGAGGGCCGTGAAGGCGCCGACCATGAAGATGTCGCCATGGGCGAAATTGATCATGCCGATGATGCCGTAGACCATCGTATAGCCGATCGCGATCAGCCCATAGATAGATCCCAGCGTCAGCCCGTTGATAAGCTGCTGGACGAAGTACTGCATATTTATGCGGCTCCCCTGGAATGTCGCCTTCGAGGACGCATTCCTTTTCGTATTTCCCCTAGTCGTAAAGTTTCGAGCCCGGATTGCAACGTCATTTTTTCAATCGCCGGGCGTGGTTTGGAAGCACGCCGCCCGATTGCCCGTTTTCTCGCATCCAGCCCCTGGACTATCGCGGACCCTATCATTGGCACAACGCAATGTCTTTGACGATTCAGCCGTATCATGTCCGCTGTTTCGAAGAAATCGCCGTCAAGATAAGTTGATGAGAAGATTCCTTGCGTCGGCGAGGGTGGTCGATTCTGCGCGGAACGCCTTCCGCAGGGTGAGGCCGTGACGGTTATGTGACGATGAATCCATGCGCGAACGGATCGCGATCGTCGATGAAGATGGTGTTGAGCCCTGTCATGCGCGCCCAGCCGCCGATCGAGGGGATGATTGCCGGCTTGCCGGCCACGCTGACCTCCTTTTCGACCCTGCCCTTGAACAGCGAGCCGATGATCGATTCATGGACAAAACCGTCGCCGGCTTTGAGCTTGCCCTTCGCGTGGAGCTGCGCCATGCGCGCCGAGGTGCCGGTACCGCAAGGCGAGCGGTCGATCGCCTTGTCGCCATAGAAAACGGCGTTGCGCGCATCGGCCTCGGCATGTTTCGGCTTGCCCGTCCACAGCATGTGCGACAGCCGGTTGATGCCAGGGTTTTCCGGATGGACGAATGAGTATTTCTCGTTGAGGCGCTGGCGCACCACGGGGCTCCAGGCGATGAGATCGCCGGCCGAATGGTCAGCCATGTCTCGGTAGTTCGTCTGCGGCTCGACGATGGCGTAGAAATTGCCGCCATAGGCGACGTCGACGCTGATCTCGCCAAGCACGGGGCATTCCACCGTCAGCCCTTCGGCGTAGAGGAAGGACGGCACGTTGGTGATGCGCACTTCCTCGACATGTTCGCCGACCTGTTTGTATTCGGCGACGACCAGGCCGGCCGGCGTGTCGAGCCTCAAGATCCCCGGCGTCTTCGGCTTCACCAGCCCATGCTCGATCGCCATCGTCACCGTTCCGATGGTGCCGTGGCCGCACATCGGCAGGCAGCCGGAGGTCTCGATGAACAGGATGGCGATGTCGCAGTCCTCGCGCGTCGGCGGATAGAGGATCGAGCCCGACATCACGTCATGGCCGCGCGGCTCGAACATCAGCCCGGTACGGATCCAGTCATACTCGGCGAGGAAATGCGCGCGCCTTTCCATCATCGTCGAACCCTCGAGCAGCGGCCCGCCGCCGGCGACCAGCCGCACCGGATTGCCGCAGGTGTGGCCGTCGATGCAGAAGAAGGATTTCTTGGCCATGATGCTCCCTAAAATATCATAATCCGGGGGTGTCAGAACCGTTGCGGACGGAACGGAGTGAGGTTAAGCGCCGGAGTCTGCCCGAGAACGAGATCGCGGATCAAGCGGCCGGTCGCCGCTGACTGGGTGAGACCGAGATGGCCGTGGCCGAAAGCGTAGAAGACGTTCGGCGCTCGCGCCCGGCCGATGACCGGCAGCGAATCCGGCAGCGATGGACGAAAACCCATCCACTCGCGGCCGCCCGACGGATCGAGCCCCGGCAGGAAGCGTTTTGCTTTTTCCAGCATCGCCTTCGAGCGCTGGAAATTCGGCGGCCGCTCGATGCCGCCGAGCTCGACGGCGCCGCCGACCCGCAGGCCCGTTTCCAGCGGCGTGATGACGAAGCCGTGGCCTGAAAAGATCAGCTGCCGTTTCACGTCGAAGGCCGATACCGGCAGCGTCGTATTGTAGCCGCGCTCGGTTTCCAGCGGGATATGATCACCGAGATTTCTGGCCAGAAGATGCGACCAGGCGCCGGCGGCGATGACGAGCTGCTTCGCCTTCCGGGTCGTGCCGTCGGCAAGCATGATTGTGGCGCCGGCTGGTCCGGCCTCGATACGCTCGATCCGCGCATGCTCGAAACGGGCGCCGAGCCGATCCGCATAGGCCCAGACCGCCTTGCCAAGCAGCTTCGGATCGGCGACCGTCTTCCAGCTCGGCACGAAGGTGCCCTTGACAAAGCGCGGCGCGAGACCTGGCTGCAGCGCCGCCATCTCCTGGCCCTCGACATGGCGGAAGCCAATGCCGAAGCGCTCACGCTCCGACCAGCCGGACAATGAGGCGCGGAACTCCACCTCGCTTTCGTAGAGCTCCAGCGAGCCGTCCTCGCGCAGCATCGGCCGCGTATCGGAGCGGTCGAGCAGCCCCATCCATTCGGCCTCGGCGAGCTTCATCATGCCGACCTGCGCCGCGAGGCTCGCTTCGTAGTGCTTGGCGGCGCCGGCGCGCCAGAAGCGGATCAGCCAGGGCAGGAGTTTGGGCAGATAGGCCGGCGGAATGGCCAGAGGCCCGAGCGGATCGGCAAGCCATTTCGGCAACTGCCTGATCATCCCCTTATGCGCCAGCGGCAGCACGTCGGAGAAGGCGAAGGCGGCGGCGTTGCCGGAACTCGTCTCCTCGCAGATGCCGGTGCGGTCGAAAACGGTCACGCTGCGGCCAGCCTCTGCGAGGTGGACCGCGGCGCAGATGCCGATGATGCCGCCGCCGACGATGGCGATATCTTCTCCTTCTCCCCGTGAACGGGAAGAAGGTGCCCGCAGGGCGGACGAGGGGCGGCGCCCCTCTTCTGTTTTCTTGGAACTACCCTGCACGTCGGCGCTGCCCCTCATCTGGCTGCCGTCATCTTCTCCCCGTGAACGGAGAGAAGAAAGCTCTCAAAACGCCGGCAGTTGCGGCCGCACGGCCAGCGCATCCTTGACGATCTTTTCCACCGCCTTGCGGCGCTCGCCCGACAGCGGCCGGCGCGGCATGCGAACGCGGTCATTGGTATCGATCGCCAGCACTTCGGCAAGCTTGATGTTTTGGACCAGATAGGTCGAGACATCGAGGTCGAGCAGCGGGCGGAACCAGCGGTAGATCTTCAGCGCCTCCTCGCGGCGGCCCTTTTTCATCAGCTGGTAGATGGCGACCGTCTCGCGCGGGAAGGCGGTGACCAGACCTGCCACCCAGCCGATGGCGCCGACCGATAGCGCCTCGAAGGCGAGGTTGTCGACGCCGGTGAAGAGGTCGTAGCGGTCGCCGAGGCGGTTGATGATCTCGGTCGAGCGGCGGATGTCGTCGGAGGATTCCTTGATGGCGACGAAACGCTTGTCCGACGCCAGTTCCTCCATCAGGTCGACGGTGACGTCGACGCGGTAGGCGAGGCGGTTGGAATAGATCATGACCGGCAGGTCGCCGGCTTCCGCGACGGCGCGCAGCGCCCCCACCGTCTCCTGCGGGTCGGTATGGTAGATCGGGCTCGGCACCACCATCAGGCCGTTGGCGCCCTCCTTGGCGGCGCGGCGCGCAATGCTCGCCGCCTCGCGCGTGCCGGGCTCGTTGACGGTCAAAAGCACCGGCTTGCTGCCGGCGACTTTCTGCGCCGTCTTCAGCACCTCGATCTTCTCGTCAGAGGACAGCATCGGACCCTCGCCGAGCGAGCCGCAGACGATGATGCCGTCGCAGCCGGCCTCCATCTGCAATCCATAACAGCGCTCCATCTCGGCGTGGTCGAGGCGGTCGTCGGCGGTGAATTTGGTCGTGACTGCGGGGAAAACTCCGGTCCACATGGCTAACTCTCCAACTGATATATCAGCCGTATATTTATTAAGAGTTGGCCTGTCAATGCTGAATCGATTATGATATATAAAAAATATATCAGGAGCCTGCCTTTGATATCCCCGCTGATATCCCTCGAGACGAGCGCGGCCTTCGAGCCGGTTGCGACCAAGGCCTATCGCGTGCTGGAGCACATGATCGTGACCCTCGAACTGGCGCCGGCGAGCTTTGTCACCGAGGGCGCGCTGATCGAGCGTCTCGGCCTCGGTCGCACCCCCGTGCGCGAGGCGATCCAGAGGCTGGCCTGGGAAGGCTTGCTCGATGTCAGGCCCCGCGCCGGCATCGCGGTCGCGCCGCTTCACCCCGGTGACTGGCTACGCGTCATCGACGCCAGGCGCGGCGTCGAGGTGGTGCTCGCCCGCTCGGCCGCCCGCTTCGTCACCCGCGAGGCCGCCGACCTTTTTCACGAGGCAGCCCTTGCCATGCAGAAGGCGGTGATCTCCGGCAACGTGCTTGCCTTCATCCAGGCCGACAAGCAGCTCGACGAGGCGCTGGCGATCGCCGCCGACAATCCCTTCGCGGCGCGCGTGGCGGCGCCCTTGCAGACGCACAGCCGCCGCTTCTGGTTCCGCTATAAGGCCGATACGGGGCTTGCCGAATCGGCCGAGCACCATGTCGCGCTGATCCGCTCGATCCTCGACGGCGACGAGGAAGCCGCCGCCAAGGATGCCAAGAAGCTGATGGCGCTGCTGCGTGGCCACGCCGAGGTGGCCGCGACGCGCTAATGCATGTCGCCCAAAAGTGCGCAGCGGTTTTGGGAGAACGACATGCATCAAACCAAGGACTTAAAGCGCGTCGCCTGAATCCGCGCGCTTAGCTCCGGTCAGCCCTCGGCAGGCTCCTTTTGCGCCGCCCACTTCAACAACGCGTCGAGAGCGGGACACAGGGCTTGTCCCCAGTCTGTCAGGCAGTATTCGACTTTCGGCGGCACTTGGTGATGCACGATCCGGCGCACGATGCCGTCTGCCTCCATCTGCCTGAGCTGTTGGATCAGCATCTTTTGCGAGATCGCGGGAATAGCCCGCTCGAGGTCGGAAAAGCGCAGCACCTTGCCGCCGAAGAGGTGAAACAGGATCACCAGCTTCCATCTGCCTTCGAGGATGCGCAGCACATTCTCCACTCCGGTTGCCGCGGACGATGGCGTCAAGGCTCCAACCTCACCTTCAGGTAAGTACCTTACTTTTTCGTCGGTTCTTGTCATTTCCATACCATATCTCATTTTAGAGGCCGGACAAACGCCGCCGGTCTCGAACGGGCGGCGGCAACCCGCACCGGAGATAGACCGTGACCGCAAACCTTCCCCTGCCGCTGGCAGACTATTTTGCCGCCAACAACCGGCATGACATCGATGCGATGCTCGCGCCTTTCTCGCCAGACGCCGCAGTCGGCGACGAAGGCGGAACCCATCGAGGTTCCGCGGCTATCCGCCGATGGATGGTATGGACGACTCAGGAATATCAAGCGAAAGTCGAGGTCGCCGAGGCCTGCGCGATCGCCAACGCATGGCGGGTCGTCGGCGTCGTTTCGGGAAATTTCCCTGGCAGCCCGATAACGCTTCACTACGATTTCACGCTGGAGGGCGATCGGATCGCAAGGCTGGAGATCGGCGCATGACCGTCCAGCCGAAGTTTACGGTCGATGACCAGGAATTCGCGGGCAAGCGTGTGCTGGTCACTGGCGGCACCAAGGGGACCGGTGAAGCCATCGTGCATCGGCTTGCAGTGGCGGGCGCGACGGTTGCGACGACCGCCCGCTCGGCGGCCGGGACCTTGTCGTCGAAGCTGTTCGTGCAAGCCGACGTCAGCACGTTGGAAGGTGCGATGACAGTCGCCGCAGCCGCTATCGACGGACTTGGCGGCATCGACATCATCGTCCACAGCGTCGGCGGATCGAAAAGCCCGGGCGGCGGATTTGCGGCACTGTCCGATCAGATCTGGCAGGACGAGTTCAGCCTCAACCTGCTTGCCGCGGTCAGGCTGGACCGATTGCTCATTCCCCAGATGGTGGAACGAGGCTCGGGCTCGATCGTTCATGTGTCGTCGATTCAGCGCCGCCTGCCCTTGCATGAATCCACCATCGCCTATGCGGCGGCGAAGGCGGCGCTTTCCACATATAGCAAGGCATTGTCCAAGGAGCTTGGCCCCAAGGGCATCCGTGTCAACGCCGTGGCGCCGGGCTGGATACACACCACTGCATCGGAGGCCATGGTTAAGCGGCTCGCCGCTCATGCCGGCTCGGACGAGGAAACCGCGCGTCAAGGCATCATGGATGCCCTTGGCGGCATCCCGATCGGTCGGCCGGCATGGCCGCAAGAGGTCGCGGAACTGATTGCCTTTCTCGTTTCGGATCGCGCAGCGGCAATCCACGGTGCCGAGTACGTCATTGATGGCGGCACAATCCCGACCGTCTGAACGGCCTCTTGTCGTCCAGGCGGCGTCGAGGTCGTCTTACCGGCTCAGCCGCCCGGCTGCCTGACCGCGGTGGCCAGCGTGTCTTCCCATCCATCACCGGCCGCCAGGATGCAGGCTTGGCCCTTAACGTCGGTCATCAGGATGGTCCAAGTCCCTTTTGCCGAGACAAACACCTCGAAGATCGCGGCTTCCCCGGCCACGCCGTAGCCGAGCCGCTTCTCCTCGAATGCCTCCGCCAGCCTTGCGACCAGATAGTCATGGCCGCCGCAGATGACTTGAGCCTGCGCGGGGAATGCCGACAGCGCCATCACGGCGCCGACAGCCGCCAGCTTGATCGATCGATACGAAAATATGCGTGCCATGGGGCACCTCCTTTGCCTTCGCATTCCGGCAAGGGAGGCACATTCGGCCGCCTCAGTGTGCCGGAACGCTCCAGGCCGGATTGGACGTCTTCATCGCGTCACTCCTTCTGGTTTCCGGTCTGTCGCAGGGAGATCATGACTCCCTGGATTCGATATGGTGAACCTGCGCCCTGCAAACAAGCGGGTGTAATGGGGAGCGCCTGGGTCGGCTTTTGCTCAGGAGCAGCGGGGCGCTCGGCCAGCCCGTTTGGGAGTTCAAGCGCCCGGCATGGCTGCCCTGATCGTAGGGCTGTCCCAGCCCTCGCCGACGGACAGGATGCAGCTCTGGCCCTTGGTGTCGGAGGCAAGCACGG
This sequence comes from Mesorhizobium loti, assembly GCF_001510895.1. GTDB lineage: Bacteria > Pseudomonadota > Alphaproteobacteria > Rhizobiales > Rhizobiaceae > Mesorhizobium > Mesorhizobium loti_A. The sequence continues at coordinate 176,175 of NZ_LPWA01000175.1, forward strand.
TCCAGCTGCCCTGGTCCGACACAAAGATCTCGAGCACGACGTTCGGATTGATCAGTCCGCGCCCGGCCTCGCTCTCGTGGAACTGGTCGCCGAGCGCCTTGATGATGTCGGCGCGTGGTGCGCATTGCGCGGCCGCGTTGGCCTGACCGGCGCCGCCTGACACCGCAGTCGCGGCAAGGACTATCGCCGCTATAAGAAATCGTGTCATCTGACACCTCCTCGCGCCAGACGAGAACCCCGGCTGCCACCGGCGCTGTTTGATTGGCCTGCACGCATGGCAGGAATACAGCCTAAGGCGCATGGCCGCCTGTTGGTTCCATCACACAGCAGTGGAATTATTAGAATGCGCGAACGCTCTCTGGGCGCGCTGCGTCGAAAAATCATGACCTTAAGTTGCGTTGCGCGTGCTGGGGTCCAAATCGCCTTCCTTCGCAGGCCCAAAAAGAAAAGCGCGGCTTGTGCCGCGCTCCTCCTCTATTGGCTCCTAGATGACCGTCCGCTCAGTTCATCGTCGGGATGACGAACTCGGCACCGTCCTTGATGCCGGACGGCCAGCGCGAGGTGACGGTCTTGGTCTTGGTGTAGAAGCGGAACGCATCCGGGCCGTGCTGGTTGAGATCGCCGAAGGACGACGCCTTCCAGCCGCCGAAAGTGTAATAGGCGATCGGCACCGGGATCGGCACGTTGACGCCGACCATGCCGACCTGGACACGCGAAGCAAAGTCACGCGCGGCGTCGCCGTCGCGGGTGAAGATGGCGACGCCATTGCCCATCTCATGGTCGTTGGCGAGCTTGATGGCGTTCTCGTAGGTCGGCGCGCGCACCACCGAGAGCACCGGCCCAAAGATCTCTTCCTTATAGATGCGCATATCGGCGGTCACGTTGTCGAACAGGCAACCGCCCATATAGTAGCCGTTCTCGTAGCCCTGCATCTTGAAGCCGCGGCCGTCGACGACGAGCTTTGCGCCTTCCTTGACCCCGAGATCGACATAGCCCTTCACGCGCTCCAGTGCCTGCGCCGTCACCAGCGGACCGAAATCGGCCGAGGAATCGGTCGAGGGACCGACCTTCAGGCTTTCGACGCGCGGAACCAGCTTTTCCATCAGCCGGTTGGCGGTGTCGTTGCCGACCGGCACGGCCACCGAGATCGCCATGCAGCGCTCGCCGGCCGAGCCGTAGCCGGCGCCGATCAGGGCATCGACCGTCTGGTCCATGTCGGCGTCGGGCATGATGATCATGTGGTTCTTGGCGCCGCCGAAGCACTGCACGCGCTTGCCGGACGCGCAGCCGCGCGCATAGATGTACTGCGCGATCGGCGTCGAGCCGACGAAGCCGACGGCCTTGATGTCCGGATCGTCGAGGATGGCGTCGACCACTTCCTTGTCGCCGTTGACGACGTTCAGCACGCCTTCCGGCAAGCCGGCTTCGATGAACAGCTCCGCGATGCGCAGCGGCACGCCCGGATCGCGCTCCGACGGCTTCAGGATGAAGGCATTGCCGCAGGCGAGCGCCGGCGCGATCTTCCAGAGCGGGATCATGGCCGGGAAGTTGAATGGCGTGATGCCGGCGACGACGCCGAGCGGCTGGCGCATCGAATAGGTGTCGATGCCGGGGCCGGCCCCGTCGGTGAACTCGCCCTTCATCATATGCGGCGCGCCGATGCAGACCTCGACGACTTCGAGGCCGCGCTGGATGTCGCCGCGCGCGTCGGCAATGGTCTTGCCGTGCTCGCGCGCCAGTATGTCGGCGAGCTCTTCATAGTCGCGCTGGACCAGTTCGAGGAACTTCATCAACACGCGCACGCGGCGCTGCGGGTTGGTGGCGGCCCATTTGAGCTGCGCAGCCTTGGCGTTCTCGACCGCGGCGCGCAGTTCCTGCGCCGAGGCCAGCGCCACCGTGGCGCGCACGGAGCCGTCCATCGGCTGCATGACGTCCTGCTTGCGGCCGCTGGTGCCGGCGACACGCTTGCCGCCGATGAAATGACCGTATTCGATCATGGTTTCTCTCCCTGTTTGGTGATGAGGCATTGTCCGCCTTTGCGGCGGCGATGGCAACGCGAGCCAAAACGCAACCGTTGTGCGGAAAATAGACAACGGTGAGAAGCTGTGCATTAATTGTCGCAAATGGCCGGTGTGCTTGTCATCAAGGATTTCTCAGGTTGAGCTTTGTCGCGCCCCCCTCTGTCCTGCCGGACCATCTCCCCCACTTGGGGGGAGATTGCGCTCTCATTTTTGCTTTCGCCAATCTTCAACGTTGCAAAGGAAGAGCAGACGGCGGAACCGCTGATCTCCCCCCTTGTGGGGGAGATATCCGGCAGGACAGAGGAGGGCGCGAAGGAACGCGGCTTTGACCATTGTCATCAAGGTCATCCCCATGAACTGGGATGCGTCCGCATCTTTCTCGCTGTGGCGCGTGCGGGCCAGATCCTCGGCGCGGCCAAGCGCCTGGAGCTCAACCACGCCACCGTCTCGCGCCGCATCGCCGCGCTCGAGGAGGCGCTGCGCACAAAACTCTTCCGCCGGCTGACCACCGGCAGCGAGTTGACGCCGGCCGGCGAGCGCTTCCTCGATATCGCCGAGCGCATGGAAAGCGACATGATCGCCGCGCGCTCGACGATTGCCGGCGAAGGCGACGATGTGTCCGGCACGGTGCGCATCGGCGCCCCCGACGGTTTTGGCGTCGCCTTCCTGGCCAAGCGTCTGGGTGAGATCACAGCGCTTCATCGCGAGCTGACCATCCAGCTGGTGCCGGTGCCGCGCTCCTTCTCGCTGTCGCGACGCGAGGCCGATATCGCCATCACCGTCGAGCGGCCGACCGAGGGCCGGCTGGTGGCGGGAAAGCTGGTCGATTACACGCTTGGCCTCTTCGCCTCCCGCGCCTATGCCGAGACCAGTGGCTTGCCGAAGACGGCGGCCGAGCTCGGCCGGCATACGCTGATCGGCTATGTGCCGGACCTTATCGTCAGCCCCTCGCTCGACTACGCCGCCGAGTTCAGCCCCGACTGGCGCACGAGCTTCGCCATCTCCTCGGCGCTCGGCCAGGCGGAAGCGGTGCGCTCCGGGGCCGGCATCGGCATCCTGCACACTTTCGTCGCCCGCTCGATGCCGGAGCTCGTGCCGGTCGACATCGTCGCACCCATCCGCCGTGCCTACTGGCTGGTCTATCACGAATCGGTGAGGCCGCTGCGCCGCGTCCAGCTCGTCGCCAATTTCATCACCAAGGCCGTCGAGCGGGAAAAGGGGTTGTTCGTCTAGTTCCCGATGAATCGGATGGTGTCTGCATCGGCGAAATCATACGTTGTGGAAATTGCCCGAAGCGTCTGGCAGCTCGTCATCCTGGGGCGGAGCAAGGAGCGAAGCGACGCGGCGCAGACCCCAGGATCCTGTGTGTTGGTTTCGGTATATGGTTGAAGTGGGAAGGAGACCGAGTGGATCCTGGTCGTCCTTGCGGACAGGCCGTGGCATGGCCCGGTCCCTTCCC
>NZ_LPWA01000176.1 GCF_001510895.1 Mesorhizobium loti
CGGCTTCACGCCGTCCGCCGCCACGTAGACCTTCACCGTGTGATGGCTGCAGCCCAATTGCCGCGCGATCCGCTTCAATCCCCACCCGCACGCCTTCAGACGCAACATCTCCGCCACATCGTCCGGCGTCTTCCATGACGCGCGACAATCCCCCAACGCCGCGCGACAGCCGAGATGTCGGCGCCCGGCTCCCGCACTTGCCGCAACAATCCGCGCCCTTCTCCGTCCGCGTCCAGTTGCGCCCGTTTCCGTCGGCCTGTGATCACCTCCACCCGGCGATAATCACTGTCTTCATGCCTGTCTTGATAACTGGCCGTCCCACCTCCATGAGCATGCGCTCCCCGCAACATCGGGCGGCAAATCTCGCTAGTTGATCGTGACGCTCACGAAGAACCGCTGCGCACACACCGTCTGGTTCAGCGCTGGCCACGAGATTCCGGTCGAAACTAGATGTACCTGGAAGGCGCGGACGTCCTCCAGACCAAGCGGTCTGACGAACGGCCAAAGCAGGGCGAAACTTCGCCACGGCATGCACGTATGATCGCTGCACGGCCAGCGACAGATTACGGATCGTCATGTCCTCGATCATGCACCGGCGAAGAGGGCTCAACTCGGCCATCCCATGCTCCTGTTCTCAAGATTGCGCTTCAACAGCCGCGATCTTTCAAGACAGAAGCTTCACCCGCAAACCGACCGCAAATGCCGCGTCAGCGGCTTCGTTCAATCCCGAACCTTTAAAGAGCGACGTGCTTTAAGCCGCGACTCCCGTCTGGCGACCAACCAGAAATTCGATTAGCCCGCTGCGATTACGACCAGGGCGCGATACGGCTCAAGAGTAGTAACATTCTGACGGCAGTCTGCGGATCACGATCTGTGGGGGATCATGTGACGCTATATGTCCCACTAACTGCTCGCAGACTGGAATCTGGCAGAGGCAATATTTGCGACCGTCAAATTGCACCGTCGGCGCATCCCACCCCACGTAGAGGCCTTGCGGGTCTTGGCGGAGGCCGAGGCCTGCGCATTTCAGTACGGCCTCCTTCCTCGTCCATAGCTCAAGCAACTTTCGCGCAAGCAACTCTTCCGGAGCTTCTTCGAACATCCTTATCTCTTGCTCGGCCATTATGCGGCAAGCCAACTGACGGCAATTCGTAAAAGAGCGCCAGAGCTCAATATCTATCCCAACCAAGCCACAGGGTGTGACGGCGACTGCGGACCAATCGTGACTACGAGATTGGCTCACCTCAATGTCGTGTGCTGGCAAGTGAGGCTTGCCGAGGTTTGAAACGGTCAATTGGAGATCTCTCGGCTTAACATGTAAGTGCGTAGAAAGGATGGTCCGAAAAGCGAACTTTGACTGAAGATATGAAAGCCGCGCATTCGGAGGGCGAATTTTCTCCGCTCGTTCCCGCTCAACCGGGCTTAGCACTTCAAACATATGCGATATCGGGATAGTCAGCTGTGAATGCCGAAAAACCCAGACGTCGATTGTGCTGATCTGCCTATTCGAATGCATCCGCCACTTCACAAGGATCGCTCCGTCACGATCCCTGTCCCGATTAGCACAACGGCCAAGTCGTTCACGCTTTTCCCGTTCACGCTCCAACCGTATAGATGATGCGTCTTTTCCTCTGTTCTACACTGCGGGTCGCTTGCGCTGTGTAAAATTTTGTGAAGACATATGCAATGATTTTTAAACGACTCGCTGACGAACGTTATTTCCTGTCCTAAATTTCCAATGAACACTTTCATTTAGCGCGATGTATACGTGGCTTTATAAAATAATTAACATAAATTAAAAGCTTGTTTCCAGCAATAGCGTATAGCATCGGGCTTAAACTATCTGTGGAGAAGGCAATGGATTATGTCACGCGTCCGCTGTCGCATGGCCAGATGGGCCTTTGGATGCATCATCAAAAGCGACCGACTGGTAGCGAATACAACCTGCCGGTCGAACTACGCATCAAGGCGCCGTTCGACACTGATGCTCTTTGCGGTGCGCTCCAATCGCTGATCGACCGCCATGAAATGCTGCGCACGACTTTTCATCAGGAAGGTGAGAAGGTGGTTCAGCGCATCCATGAGACAGCCTGCCTGAGTTTTCGTGTCGTTCGGCTGCAAGGTGTCAAAGAGGCCAACTTCCATCAATCAATCGCGGCAGAGGCTCGCTCGCCATTCGATCTCGAGCATGGGCCAGTGTTTCGTGCTCACCTGTTCGTTCGAAGTGATACCGAAGAGATCCTCCTCCTCAATTTTCATCACATCATTTCGGATGCCTACAGCATTCGCACGTTCCTGCACGAGTTCGGCAGGCTCTACCTGGCATTTTGCGGCGACAGAGACATGCCGAGTCTGACCACGGCGGCTCCTTACGCGGACTTCGTAGCTTGGCAGGAGCGTCTCCTTGCCGGTGACAACGGTGAGCGCATGCGGGCCTACTGGCATAGCCAGTTTATTGATCATGAACCTGACTTGGCACTTCCGACCGACAGACCACGAACTGCACTGGCCACGCACGCCGGATCAGTCGTTTCCCTGGATATCGACAAGCCTCTGATCGCACGTTTAGAGCTACTGGCGCATCAGGAAAAAGTCACGCTTGCCACCGTGCTGCTTGCTGGCCAGTACGTCCTGCTGCATCGTTATTGCGACCAGGACGACATTACCCTTTATGTGCCACGTCTCGGTCGTCCGGCCGGGAATTTTTCGGAAACCTTCGGCTATTTTGTAACCCTCGCGGCCCTACGGCAGGACCTGTCCGGCAACCCCATTTTCCTCGACCATTTGCAGCGGTTGCGTCACCTGATGCGTTGCGTGCGCAGCCACGAGTATTTTCCACTTCCCCTGCTGCTGGAAAAGATCAAACTTCCCCCAACACCTGATCGCAATCCGCTCGCCCAAGCAGTTTTCAACTTCACGCCAGAGGCGGTAAGTTCTCTTGGCTTCACGCCATGCGACGTCGATCTCTCTGGCTTGCCTGCGCGAGTCCGATTTTGCGAGACCGAGACCTGGATCGACCTTGATTTTCGTATCCTCGTCGGCAAAGACAGCGTCCGCCTTCATGTCCTGTATAATACGGATTTGTGGGATCGCAGCACCATAGAACGGCTTGCGAAGCACTATTGTTTGTTGCTTGATGCCATTGCAGACGCGCCATCGCGACGGATAGGCGATTATAGTCTTTTAACCCCTGAGGAGGAGCGTCAGGTTCTGCATGACTTTAACGACACAGCTGCACCGTTTCCCTCCGACATTTGTCTACATAACCTGATCGAAGCGCAGGCTGCCACTTACCCAGACAATATCGCTGTCAGTTGTCCGCTGGAGGCGCTCAGCTATGCCGAACTTGAGCAAAGGGCAAACAGGCTTTCCCGTCATCTGATTGCAAAAGGTGTTAGCTTTGGAGACATCGTCGGAGTTCTTGTCGAGCGCTCGTGCGATCTCATTGTGGGTTTTCTAGCCATCTTGAAAGCCGGGGCGGTCTATCTGCCTTTAGATCTGCGCCACCCGGCCCAGCGTCTGCGTTTTATGATGCGTGACGCAGGCGCCACCGCAGTCATCAGCAAAACTGAGGTTGAAGAATATGCGCTCGGGAAAAACGGGGCAGAGGCAAACATCGAGGCCGCGAATGGATGCGCGGTGGTTCTCCTTGACAAAGACCACCCCAAAATTGCTTTGCAGCCAGTGACGCCCCCTCACTGTCCCGCCGGCCCCTCCAATTTGGCTTACGTGATGTATACGTCCGGCTCTACGGGTCAGCCGAAAGGCGTGATGATTGAACATCGCAGCGCCTGCAACATGGCGGAAGATCTAAGACGCGTCTATCAACTGGGACCGGATAGCCGGGTATTACAGTTCGCTTCCTGCGGATTTGATGCATCACTGTTTGATTTTATGCTGGCCTTCACCTCTGGTGGTCGATTGTGCTTGGCGCCTCCATCAGCGTCGCTGCCTGGGGCAGAGCTTGTCCAGTTCATGCGCCGTGAGCGCATCACTGCCGCCGGTCTTACACCGACATGTTGGACCTCCTTGCCGTCAACTGACCTTCCTGATCTCACCTTAATCAAGTCGGGCGGAGAACCATTGCCGTCGAGCCTCATAGAGAGATGGGGCGAAAAGCGCCGCATTATTAATTCCTATGGGCCAACAGAAACGACCGTTTACTGCATAAGGACCGAGGTGAAAGCAGATGGGCGAAAGCCACCCATTGGGCGCCCTGCCAGTAATACCAAGGCTTACATATTGGATCGCCACGCAAATCCAGCGCCGATCGGCGCAAGCGGTGAACTTTACATCGGGGGCGTCGGCATCGCCCGCGGCTACATCAATCACGATGAACTCACTCGCGAGGTGTTCCGGCCAAATCCGTTCGATGATGATCCGCAGTCCAGGCTTTACAGAACTGGAGATCGGGCCCGATATCGGTCAGATGGCACAATTGAGTTCTTGGGCCGAAAGGACGGACAGATCAAGATACGCGGAATGCGGGTTGAGCTTGCCGAAATCGAGCAGCGCCTGATGAAGCACGACAACGTCAAGGCATGCTGCGTTACGCTGACAGACCGTCTCGATGAAAATGCTAGCCTGACAGCCTATGTGGCCAGGCGACGGGAGAGTTCGGAGGACATCGATGGACTTCAGGCTTTTCTGCGTACCACGCTGCCTAGCTACATGATTCCTTCACAATTCGTGTTCCTTCCGCAGCTGCCGACAAACCCCAGCGGTAAGGTCGACCGGCTCGCTCTTCCCGAGCCGAGAAATTCCTCGAAATTAAAGGCCGCAACTTTACCGACCGGCAGGTTGCAGACGGAACTGAGCCAGATGTGGACGGACGTGCTGAAACTGGATTCCGTTGGCGTTGACGACAATTTCTTCGACGTTGGCGGACATTCCTTGGCGATCGTCCAGGTTCAGGCGCGTATCCATGATCGCTTGGGCATTCATTGCAAGATTCTGGATCTCTTCGAGCATCCTACCATAGCAACGCTCGCTGCGCACTTGGCTGCAATTCCAGGCGCTCACCACGCGGAGGAGCTAAAGAAGCCAAGTGGCCTAGCCGCGTTCAAAAACGGACATAACCAGGACCGCAATGCTGTTGCAGTTATTGGGATGGCGGGGAGGTTCCCAGGGGCGGAGAATGTCGATCAGTTCTGGAGCAATCTGGTCGAGGGTGTAGAGTCAGTTGCAGATCTGGATGAACAGGATTTGCGGGCAGCTGGCGTCGATCCTGAGACTTTTGGCAAGCTTAATTATGTAAGGCGCGAAGCCGTTATGAGCGGCGTTGATCTGTTTGACGCAGCGTTTTTCGGCATCTCACCTAAGGAAGCAGCGTGGATGGACCCGCAACAGCGAATCTTGCTTGAAACGGCCTATCAGGCGCTAGACCATGCGGGATACGGATTTCGCGAGACAGATGGTGGCCCCGTCGGTGTCTTTGCCGGCGTGGGGGCCAACCACTATCTCGCTGACCGCGAAGCAAGCCGCGAACTGCTGGATTCAGAGAAGTTGCAGATTCGCGTTCTCAATGGCTGCGATTTCACAGCGACGCGCATTGCCTATAAGCTCAACTTGACCGGCCCCTGCATCTCAGTTCAGACGGCCTGCTCCACTTCGCTAGTTGCTGTCCACCTCGCATGCCAGAGCCTGCGCAGCAATGAGTGCGACATGGCGTTGGGAGGAGGTGCATCGATTTCCCTGCCGCACGGAAAAGGCTATCACCATCAACAGGGCCACATCTTATCCCCTGACGGCCACTGCCGTGCGTTCGATGCCAAAGCACAAGGTACGGTGAGAGGCAGCGGAGCCGCGGTCGTCGTTCTCAAGCGGTTGAGCGATGCCTGTAAAGACGGAGATTATATCTGGGCGGTCATAAAAGGGACCGCCGTCAACAATGACGGTGCCGCCAAGGTAGGCTTCACCGCCCCCAGCGCCGACGGACAAGCTGCAGTTATTCAAGCTGCCCTCGCCGATGCTGACGTCTCAGCAGATACGATTGGCTATGTGGAGGCGCATGGTACGGGAACCTATCTTGGAGACCCAATCGAAATCTCCGGCCTGAGCAAGGCCTTCCGTGACCAGACCGCAAGAAAACAATTCTGCGCAATAGGCTCGGTAAAAACAAATATCGGCCATCTTGACGCTGCAGCGGGTGTAACGGGATTGATCAAAGTCGCCACAATGCTGAACAAGGGCGTCATTCCCGCGAGCCTACATTTCGATGCACCCAACCCAAATATCGACTTTCATGAGAGCCCCGTATTCGTGAACAAGATCCCCACCGCTTGGCCCAAAGGTCGCGCGCCAAGACGCGGCGGGGTTAGCTCATTTGGCATTGGTGGCACGAACGCCCACGCGATTCTCGAGGAGGCTCCGCCGCGAACCGGTGAGCAGGCCAGTCGCAGGCTGCACGTTTTTCCGGTGTCGGCGGGAAGCACAACGGCAATGGCAGAAATGCTCCGGCAACTGTCCGGCTTTATGCGCCGAAGCGATATTCAGCATAGCGCAGCAAATATCGCATACACGCTGCAAAAGGGTCGAGCTGCTCTGAGATATCGCACAAGTTTCGTGGGATCCGACCTGGTGGAACTAGCCGATCAACTCGATCAGGCGGCACTGCATGCCAGTGCGACGCGAGAGGTGTCAAGCAGTGAACCCCGCATCGTGTTCATGTTCTCCGGCCAGGGTGGACAGCAGATTGGAATGGGTCGGGAGCTGTACGAACAAGAGCCGGTATTCCGCAGCGCCATCGACGAATGCGCAAAGTGGCTTAACGAGCTCACAAATATTGATTTCCGCCCCCTGCTCTACAGGGAAGGTAAATCCAATGGCGAGTTTGAGCCCCAACTAGAAGCCGTCATGCAGCCCGTCATCTTCGCCACGCAACATGCAATGGCGAAGCTCCTTATCTCGTGGGGCATTTTCCCTGCAGCGGTGATCGGCCACAGCATCGGAGAATATGCAGCCGCTCATATTGCAGGCATCATCTCGCTACCCGATGCCATTCGAGTGACCCTCAAAAGGGCGCAGTTAACGTCGCATGTCCCTGTCGGCGGGATCGTTGCAGTCCATCTGTCGCCGGAAGAACTCCAGCCATATTGGAATGAACGCCTGTCATTGGCGGCCATAAACGGGCCGAGTCGGTGCGTCGTTTCGGGGGCCGCAACCGAGATCGCAGCGTTTCAAAAGCGATTGGAGGCTGGATCCATTGCGAGCAAACGAATACATGCAAGTCATGCCGTGCATTCGTCCCTGCTCGACCCAATCCTGCCGGAGTTTAGGGTTCACGCTGAACAAGTCGAGTTACAGGTGGCGCAAATGCCTTTCATGTCGACGGTGCTCGGCGACTGGCTTGAGGCGGACGTGCCGCCTGATGGCAGCTATTGGGTCCGCAATCTGCGTGAGACGGTGCAGTTTCATCTGGCTTTCGATCGCCTAGTGCAATCGGGCTATCAATTGTTCGTCGAGATGGGCCCTGGCGCAGCCCTGACCAGATATTCCAAACAGTTCAAGTCAAAGAGCGACCTGTGCAGCCCCATCGGCTTTCCAGCCATGCCAGGAGACAATCATGGGGAAGGCGATCACGCGAGAGTGTTGCAGATGCTGGGCAGGCTTTGGACCTGCGGCGTTCGCATTGATTGGTCTGGCCTGCACGACCAAAAACTCCCGCAGCGCATCCCCCTCCCGCCTTATCCTTTTGACCGGAAGCGCCATTGGCTCGATGCGGCCGCAGACAAGAGGCGGGGGCAAAATGCAGATTTGAATCAACCTAATACTGCGGCGCTATCGGTCGCTCGCCCGGCTGGCAACGAGCAAGCTCGCGGTCCGATCAGGGTTGAGATGTCTGACGAGGCAGCTTTGGACCGCCAAATCGCGAAAGTCTATCGGGATATTTTGGGTTTGGATGACGTTACCCTGACCGACAGCTTCTTTGATCTGGGAGGCGATTCATTGAGCGCCTTGAGCGTAATCGATCGCGTCGAGCAGCTCACGGGAGAGAGACTGGCCGTCTCTTGGCTGTTGGAACACCAAACACCGAAAGAACTCGCGATGGCCCTCTCGAAGGCCCGAGGAAGCTCGCGTCCGAACGCATTGGTGCCGATACAAACCGGCGGTTCGTGGGCGCCTCTTTTTTGCCCACACCCTTTTGGCGGGCATGTGCTGTTCTATAGGCCTCTTGCTGAAGCACTGGGCCCGAAACAGCCGCTCTTCGGTCTCCAGGCACGTGGTCTGAGCGGTGAGGCAAAGCCTCACCTGACCATTCCGGAGATGGCGCGGGAATATGTTGAAGCCATCAAAAGCGTTCGGCCACGCGGGCCTTATCAGCTCGCCGGCTTGTCCATGGGCGGCAGCATTGCTTGGGAAATGGCCTGTCAATTGCGCGATGCTGGTGACGAGGTAGCTATCCTTGCGCTGCTCGATGCTAAAGCGATTCATGAGCATGAAGAGGTTGCAAGCGGCCGGTATAATCAGCTGCTCGGCAACAGCTCCATCCCTGATTGGCTAAGCGAGCAAGCGATCATAATGAGCGTGCTTTTTCCCGCGCTTAAAAAACATTGGCGGAAGCTGAAATCCACGAAACGTGAGCGTCAGGTGATGGCCTTATTCGATTTCGGAAGGCAAGCTGGCCATGTCCCAAAGATGAGCGACGCACAGCTCGGTCATATCCTCACGATTGCCGAGGCTAACAGAATTGCGCTGCGTCATTATACGCCTCGGCCCAACGACAGCAGGGCCATTCTTTTTGCGGCCAAGAAGGGCCTGCGCTTGTCCTCCAATCAACCTGATGGCGATCTTGGGTGGAAGCACTTCGCGCGAGGCCGCCTGGAAATTCACGAGGTTCCAGGTGACCACTATACCATGCTTGCTCCGCCGCATGTGAGCATCTTGGCGAAGAAGCTTGAGCCCTATCTCAATCGAAGCGAGTAACATCAGCCTAGATCGGCCCGAGCTGCTAAGACGCCGCTTCAGCTGTCTGCAGGTCGACCAGGCCGTAAGCGCCTCACCGATCGCCTGCGGGTTTGGGCTACATGGTCATCTGGCGCGGCATAACCCGCTTGCCTCTGTACCCATCCAGTGAAGCTTTCGATTACCCACATCGTCGGCTTGATCCAATCTTGCATCCCGCGACGAATATCGGTCCGGCCGACCGCCAACTAGATCCGCACCGTAAGCGCGAATTTCGCCGCACCTTTTGCCGTTGAGTGCTCTGATGCACAAGGTGTCCACCCAAATAGGTGGACACCAAGTGATGGAAGAAGATGAGCA
>NZ_LPWA01000177.1 GCF_001510895.1 Mesorhizobium loti
TAGCGGGTGTGTCCCACACGACCATGATGAGGCTAGCGCGATGGCTCGACCTCGACCGCTACGAAGACATGCGCAGTGTTTATGCGAAGGCGCTGCGCAAGAGGGCCAATCGCCTTGATGTTTTAGAGCGTGGCAACGGTGAGCGGAATGCGGGCCGCCGCGCGGCTTAGGATGACCGCGGCCTCGACCATTGCGAGGCGCGCTCCTGGCAGGTTGGCACCGGCACGTGGAACTAGTCCGCTTTTTGCGCCTGGCTTTCGGCCTAATGCGCGCGTGCGTACACTCCGTTTCGGAAAAAAGCTATCTGCTCGCGCGACTCATTCTCAAGCGCCTGCCGACGACGCATTCATTGATCAATCGTCCAGAGACGCATTCGGCATGGCACCGCTGGTCGTTGGCCGGACCCAGTGTCTATCCATTGCGCGCTTCAGCGAGGCGTCTAACTCGGCGGCGGTCCGGACCGAGGGCATTTGCGCCTCGTTGATCCAGCCTAAGCCGAGGTGCCGGAAGTGGTCCGCCGGCGCCGTGATCCGGCTCTTGTCCAATTCCCGAACGAAGTCCGCCGCCCAATCGTGGACTGTATAAGCTTCGAGTTTATCCTTCATCGGCCGCCAGCGTTGGATGCGCTCCTCGCACGGCATGTTGGCCGCTCTGGAAATCGCGGCCGTGATCTCGTCAGGGCGGTTCGGATCCACCAGCAGCGCCTCATCGTCATTGAAGTCCTCGGCCGCACCTGCAAACTTCGATAAGACCAAAACGCCGGGATCGTTGGGATCTTGCGCAGCGACATATTCCTTCGCTACCAAATTCATGCCGTCCTGCAAGGGCGTCACCACGCAGACGCGCGCGGCGCGGTAAAGACCCGCGAGTTGAGCCTGGGTGAAAGCATCATTCTCATAGAGGATCGGACTCCACTCGTCCGTGCCATGCTCGGCATTGACCTGGCTGACCAAGCTGTCAACGTTGCGCTTGTACTCCCTATATTCTTCAATTTCGCTGCGTGAGGGGATGGCGATCTGCAACAGCGAAATGCTGCGCGGCTCGGCTGCGAACACCTGATTGAAAGCTTTGATCCGGTTCTCGATACCCTTGCTGTAATCGAGTCGATCGACGCCAATTGCAAGCTTCGCGCCCCCGAGTTTCTTCTGCACGGAGGAGATATATTCCTCCTGATTGGCAAGCGACTCCGCCGCGTATTCCGCAAACTGGTTCGGATCGATACCGATCGGAAATTTTTGGCAGCGCGTCCGCCCGCGTTCCGAGATCACGATGCCGTCCTTGCTTTCCAGTCCAAGATGAGAACGGAGGCCAGCAAGGAAGTTATTCACGTCCCTGTTGGTCTGAAAGCCGAGCAAGTCGTACTCAAGCATCGATTTCATGAGTTCACGATGATTGGGTACTCGCTCGATGGTATCGGGTGCCGGCCATGGCGTATGCAGGAAAAAGCCGATAGGCCGGTCGATGCCGACTCTGTGGAGACGATCGGCGAGCGGAAGAAAGTGATAATCATGTACCCAGAATGCGTCCCGATCCCTCAAGTTGAACGCCGCGCGCGCCATGAAGTCGTTGATCTCGCGATAGCTGTCGTAATGTTGCGGCGAGCCCGAAATTCGGTCTGGCAGCGAGTGAAACGCCGGCCACAATGTCGAGTTCGCAAAACCTCGATAGAAGCCAGGATAGTGCGCGCTCGGCAGATCAAGCCTCGACACATGGCCCTCGCCACATGGCACGAGTTGCACAGTCGCGGCATCGTCATCGCTCACCTCGCCCGAGGACCCTAGCCAGACGGCACCTAAACGCGCCACGATGGGCTCGAGGGCTGCGGCAAGGCCGCCTGTCTTCGGTTGCTTGGAGTCGACAGCCGCAACGCGGTTTGAGATGACGATAAGCTTTGGTTGCTGCTCTGCCTCACAGAGAGGGTCCTCCTGATGGGCAGAACCAACGTGGGAGGAAAGATCCGCACGAGATTCTTGCATCCAATGCTGCGCTGCCTCGCGCAGGTGCTGGTCGAAGGCTGCGTGTTGCATGGGTTGCCATGTGGCGCGTAATGCACCGGCGGGACTTGAGTCTTCCACCAGAGCAGTGTTATTGATTCTATCCATTTTACATCTCCGTCCAAATCTGCAGGTGATGCAGGTTTGGGATCGCTGCAGCTAGCCGCAGACTTCTGCATTGCTAACAATAAGAGGCCTAGCTTTCGAGAAGCTGACGAGACCAAAAGCAATTGATCGCCGCGCTCATTGACACATGAGCAGCCACCTGTGGCCGAGCACCCCTGCCAGCAAGCGTGGCTCACGCCCTGTGCAGACCCTGCGGCGGGTTGAGCACCAGCGCCAACGGCTCGCACCATCTGCGAGCTGGCCCGCCCTCCGACTCCCCTTCTCACCGGATGCCTGTGCAAAGCGCGTCGGCCTGAATGGGTCCAGCCGACGCGCCGCAGTACCCATCCGGTGAAGCTTTCAATTACCCACAAGTTCGGCGGCCAAGCTCAAGCCGAGCCCGATATTGCGTCAGCCCTCGCCACATAACGATGTTGCCGGCGGCGGGTCGCGCGTGCGGTTGAGATAGCCGCCGAGCCTGGCGATTTTGTTGGCGTATAACGCCAAGCCCCGCGGCGATCCCAGATTTGACCGCGTGTCGGGTATAATCCGGTCGAGGATTTTGACCTCGAGTGACGTGAGCGCCAATTCGGGCGGCGCTTCGGGCGCAGCGCGGCTGCTCATGGTGATCCAGAAGACGCGCCAGCTAAGGATCCAGAACATGCAACGAGCTACATCGTGCTTGTCTTCGAGCATCCGGAAAGGCGGCGGTTGCCAGTGAGCCTCGGCCTATCCATCACCTTGAGCTGCTGCTGGCTCAGATGCCCTGCATGGGCGACCCGGTATCCGGGGCCAGCAGCATGGAAGATGTCGGCAACCTCCAGGTCCGCGCGCACCGGTCCAGGGTCTCACGGCTGGAGCTGACGAATGGCGGCCCGACCGGATAAGCCGTCTGCAGGACAGGGCCCTACTGGCCCACTTCGTCCCCCTCCACCGGATTAGGTCCGGGTCCGGCCCGACGTTGCGTGGCCTCTCGAAATTGCCGAGCGCATTCTCGGGCCGTGCGATCGCGCCTATAGCCAACGGCAGCTCGCTGTCGCCTCGCAGCTATGCGGATCCGCGCACAATCAATCGTCCGGATAGGATTACCGTCGCGTTGGGCTTACGGCCCAGGATCATGGAAACTGTCGCCTTGACCATCGCCTCGATGGGTTGTTCATATGTGGTGAGATCGTAGGCGGGGGCGGAAGCAAACAGCGTGTTGTCGAAGCCCGCCACGGCAATCGTCATCCGCAGCGCGTACGGGTTGAAGGTGCTGTCAGACACATCCATAGCGCCGAACGCCAGGACATCGTTTTCGCACAGCAGAACATCGATGCGGTCGGCGGGCTGCGGCGGCAGCCCGACGCTATCTGAACGAAGTGCCAGCGCCTGCATCTCGTCGCTCGCTGCCGCGCGGCCGGCCGAGAGCCGCACATGCGATTTCGGTATCATGAGGCGGGCGAGCGCGATGGTGCGGCACGCTGTCGGGCGGCTCCGGCAGGTTGGCTAAAGTCACCAGCATCTCGATGCGGTCGGCCTTCTCCTCACCCATGCCGACGATGCCGCCGCAGCAGACCTTGATGCCGCTCTCGCGGACGTTGGCCAGCATGTCCAAGCGGTCGGCAAAGGTTCGCGTCACGGCGTTCAAATAACGGCAGCGGTGGTTCGGCTTCCCTCGCCCCAAAGCTCTGAAAACCGAAGGCTCGCCTTTGCGAGCCTTCGGTCATGGACGAGCTATGCCTCAACAGGTCTCCGTACCGGCAGCGCAACGTTTATCGCGACGGCCGCGGCGATATTGGCTGCAAGCGCAAGCAGGCCTGTGTAGACGGTGAAGGGTTCGCCGCCGAAGCTGATCATGTGCAGCGGCTTCCAGCCGGCGTCCCACACTAGGTAGGTGCCTCCGAAGAAGCCCACGAACCAGCCGGTCAGCAGCGCCGGTGCCCGGAACCAGTTGGTGTAGAGGCCGAAGACCAGAGCCGGAAGCGTCTGCAGAATCCAGATTCCGCCCAGCAATTGCAGGTCGAGCGCGAACTGCGTCGGCAGGAACAGAATGACCAGCAGGGCGCCGACCTTCACTACCAGCGAGCTGATCTTCGCCACCCTGGCCTCGCCCGCATCGCTGACCTGAGGGTCGACATAAGCCTTCCAGAAATTGCGGGTGAAGAGATTGGCGGCGCCGATGCTCATCACGGCCGCCGGCACCAGTGCGCCGACGGCGATCGCGGCAAAGGCGAAACCGGAGAACCAGTCGGAGAACAGCGTCTTGAAGAGCGCGGGGACCACATCGTTGGCGCTGTCAAGGTTGAGGCCGGCGGCATGACCCATATAGCCGAGCAAGGCGAGAAGGCCGAGCAGCATAGTATAAGCCGGCAGAAGTACCGCATTCTTGCGGATCGTCTTGCCGCTGTTGGAGGCGAAGATGCCGGTCAGCGTATGCGGATACATGAAGGCGGCGAGTGCTGAGCCGAAGGCCAGCGTCGCATAGGCGACATATTGGCTGCCGCCGAGCAGGATGTCACCCTTGCCTTTGGCCTGGAAGGCCGCGTCGGCCGAGGCGAAGACATTACCATAGCCGCCGAGCTTCGAGGGAATGAGCGCCACCGCTGCGATCACCACGATATAGATCATGATGTCCTTGACGAAGGCGATCAAAGCCGGCGCGCGCAGGCCCGCGGAATAGGTGTAGAGTGCCAGGACGATGAAGGCGATGGCCAGCGGCAATTCGCCGTGCAGGCCCAGCGCCTTGAGCACGGCGGTCATGCCGGCGAGTTGGAGCGCGATATAGGGCATGGTGGCGACGACGCCGGTGGCTGCCACGGCGAGCTCGAGGCCGCGGGAGCCGTATTGACCATGGACGACGTCACCCGCGGTCACGTAACCGAAATCCTTGGCACGTTTCCAGAGAAGGGGCATCACCATGAACACAAAAGGATAGACGAGGATCGTGTAGGGCAGCGCGAAGAAGCCGTAAGCGCCAACTGTATAGACTAGCGCCGGAACGGCGATGACTGTGTAGGCAGTATAAAAATCGCCGCCGACCAAGAACCAGGTGATCCAGGTGCCGAAGCTGCGCCCGCCCAGGCCCCATTCATCGATATGAGCGAGCGTTTCGGGCTTGCGCCAGCGGCTCGCCACGAAGCCGAGAACGGTGACGAGCACGAAGAAGAAGATGAAGACGCCGAGCGCCGTCGGGTTGATCTCAATCGTCATGGCGCGTGCTCCGATAGGCGATATAGGTCAGCATCGCGGTGATCGGCACCCAGAGCAGCTGGTACCAGTAGAAGAAGGGGAAGCCGAACAGAGCCGGCTCGCGGATGTTGTAGAAGGGTGGCCAGAGCAGGCCGATATAGGGAATGACAAGCAGCCAGAGCGCTGCCTTGCTCCTTGATTTTTCCATGACGGTTACCTCTCCGGCGCCGTGATGGGGCGCCAAGTTGCAGTTGTCGGTGTGGAAGGCTTATTCGTTAGTCGCCGGACAAGGCGTATCCGGCTCGTCGTCGGGCGACGGGTTATCCGCGTGAACGGAAGAAGGCGTGACGCATTTCAAGTCCTCCCAACGGCTTCCTCCCGGCAAGCCGCGGAGAATTCCTATTGCGCGGATTTCACGCGTTCAAGGCGGTGAAAACGGTGAAATATTCGGGCCTACCCAAAACTGGGTAGGCGGCTTCATTCCGTTTTCCCGCCGATTCCGTGATCGAGCGCATAGCGGATAAGGCCGGCCGTCGTGGCGATCCCGACCTTTTTCTTGAGGTTCTTGCGATGTGTCTCTGCCGTCGCCGGCGTGATGCCGAGTACTTCGGCAATCTCCTTGTTGCTGCGGCCGGAGACGATCAGGCCGAGCGTATCGCGTTCTCGGGGCGTCAGCGTATCGCCTACATCATGGGGGCGCCGGTCCATCAGCCTATCGTGCACACCGGAGGAGAAATATGTCCCGCCGGCCGCCACTATCTCGACCGCCGACACGATCTCGTCCGTCGACACATCTTTCAGGATATAGCCCGCTGCACCATGCATCACCGATGAGGAAATGTATTCGCGGCTGTCGTGCATCGAGAGCATCACGATCCGCGCATCGGGCAATTCCTTCCTGAAGAGCTCGATCGCATCGATGCCGCTGAGTTTCGGCATGTTGATGTCCATCAGCACCACCTGCGGCCGGACCTGTCCGCCGATATCGAGGCCGAGCTGCGCCGAACCCGCCGTGCCGGCCACCTCGATATGGCTGAACGTTTCGAGCACGGCTTTCAGCCCATCCAGCACTAGCGGATGGTTGTCGATCAGGAGAATCTTGATCTTTGGCCGCTCCGTCATGCGGCTTCTGCCTGAGGATGTGCCGGAAGATTGGCCGATTTCGGCATCATGGCGGTGAGGACGGTGCCGTCGGCACCGCTGTCGACCAGAAGCAAGCCGCGGAAATGCGCCATACGTTCCTGCATGTTCCGAAGACCGAGCCCGGCTCTGCCGGGCTCTCCGTCCTGACCGAATCCCGTCCCGTTGTCCGACACCGTCATGCGGGCACGTCCGCCATCGCTCCAGAGCCTGACGGTCAATCGCGTGGCGCCCGAATGCCGCTCGACATTGTTGAAGGCCTCTTGCGCGACACGATAGAGGGCCGTGCTCGCTTCCGGCTTCAGTCGGTCGGTAAAGCCCGACGCATCGATCTCAGTTTCGGTCCCCGTACGTTCCGCGAAATGATGGCAGAGTGCCTCGAGCGCGGCGGTCAATCCGAGGTCGTCTAGGACCCGGGGGCGGAGATCATGGGAAAGCTGCCTGATTTCCTTGATTGCATCGTTCAAGGCTTCGACACTGCGGTCGATCGAAACCGCAGCTTCGTCAATATTGGTTTTCACCTTGCGACTAGCGAGGTCCATCGCGTATCGCACACCGAGAAGGCTCTGCGAGATCCCGTCGTGGAGTTCGCGCGCCAGCCGCGTGCGTTCCTCTTCCTGCGTATCGATCACCCGCTGCGTCAGCGCCTTGAGCCGTCCGTCGGCGAGACGGCGCTCGTGGAATGTGAGCAGCATACAGGTCGTGAAGACGACGAGCACGGCCGGCACCGCGATCAGCGCCACGATAATGAAGGTTCGTTTGATATTGGCGCCCATGGCGGCATTTGCGGCCGTGCTTTGTGCATAGACGTCGTCCAGATAGATACCCGTGCCTACCATCCAGCGCCATTTGTCGAGGCCGGCCGCGAAGGAGAGTTTGTCCGCCACCTCGCCGCTTGACGGCTTCTGCCACTTGTACTTATGCAGGCCGCCGCCCGCCTTCGCAGTCGCAATCAGCTCCGCGATTACCTTGTCGCCGTCGGAATCCGTCAGATCGAGCCAGTTGCGGCCGTGGCGAAAACCTTGGCGCGGATGGACTATATTGTTTCCGTCGTAGTCGTAGACGAAAAAGTAGCCGTCCTGGCCGTAGTCGAGCGATGTCAGGATTGCCGCGACCTTGTCCTTAGCTGCCTGGTCATCCGCAGCCGCGTTGCCATAGGTCGTCTGGATCGCCGACAGGGCGAGATGCGTCAGGTTGAGGATCTCGGTTTCCTTGGCTTTTTGCATATTCTCTTCGAACGTTGCGATATTGTCCTGCGTGAGGCTTGCCGATTGCCAGGTGATGAAGGCTGTTATTGCGAGGATGGCAATCACCAGCGGGACGATCGCAAGTGCGATGATCTGATGCTTCAACGCCAAGATAGAATCCTCCAATGCAACAACAGTCCGTCTGGCCGTTCAATAGGTGTCAACGAGCGTCGATGGTCAAGTCAGGCTGCTCGCGGTCCCAATTGGCGAGCCCCGAGTGCGATTCCCATGACCCGTTTTCGTAGAAACAGAGACGTCTCAGGTACGCCCAAGGCGTAGAGACCATAAAGAGTTCCGACCCCGCAGCGCGATCGGCAACAAAGCGCCGATATCGCTCATGAAAGGCTTTCGGCGGCTTCCGCCCTTGAGCCAGATACCCGGAAGTTCAGGCCCGGGGCGATCCAAAGATGGGGAGCAGCTCAATACAAGTTCGTGGTCGATTTATCGGCTGTGTTGAGTGGGGAGCAGCACGATGAACATTTCGGAGGCATTGGATTGCCCAATTAGGATTCGTAATGGGCGCCCTTGCAATGGCCACCCACACCAGCTCGGATCGCTACGATCCGCGCGCCGTATTCGCAGTAACGCGCTTCTTGTCGTTACACCACCAGGCGGGAACGTGCAGATCCTACTGCGGGCTCTAACCGGCGTCTGTCTTGCCGGAGTTTACCCGGTCGGCATGAAAATCGCCGTCCCACTGCGCTGATCTTGGCCACCCGCCTGGGACCGTATCACGCCACCGCGCCACATTTCGACCCGACCACGCGCTCCAGCTTGCGTGGCGGCTGCGCCCAGTCCGCCTGGCCAATTCCGGATACCTATGTCACATGCGGGGACTCTGTGCTTTCTGGGCTTGGATCGGCCATATCCTGTGCCTGGTAACGATGATTGCCGATCAGGACCGACGCCTTACCTGGCCGGTTCGTCGTCTGAGTAACAAGCCAAGCGGCCGTACGTCCAAGTTTCCGGTTGTCGGTTCCAACGAAGCCAGATCGGCTCACCTTTGCGTGCTCGACATTGGTGAACCCGTGGGAGCACCCGCACATCACCGGGGAGAGGTAAGCTATACCGGAGAACTGTCTGGCGGGCCGCACTTGGCGCGCAGTCGGCTAGGTCTCAAAGTAGAAGGCGAAAAGCGATCCATCCGCAACGTGGATGAACACTATCCAAGCAATCGATTTTCAAGAACCCAAAGTAAAGTGTTAAAAAAGTGCCATGGGGGCCATCATCAGGAGTATATCCGATGGCAGACCCTCTTCGTGGCATGACCGAACCCGATACCCTCTTCAGCAGTCAGAGCGACGATCTGATCGAGCAGCCTGAGGGCGTTGACTAGATCGACAGTCGCGGCGGCCACGAGTCCATCCCGTCCCGTGAGGTCATTTACGGCGCCCTACTAGCAAGGAAACTCCCGAAGGAGGCGCTTCAAGTGCTCGACGCGGTTTTGATTGCGGCTCCAGGCAACTTGCGCGCATTGAATGCGAAGGCAGTTGTCCTCGACATTTGGGGACGGCATGACGCGGCACAAGCGTTATATCGCCAAGCTCTCAGGAAAGAACCCGGGAACCAGATGTTGGTCAACAATCTCA
>NZ_LPWA01000178.1 GCF_001510895.1 Mesorhizobium loti
GGAGCGCCAGCGCCCTTTACGACGGCCGACGAGGTTGGCGCTCTACGCGAGACGACCCCCTCTGGCCGCTCCGCGGCCATCTCCCCCCCCGAGGGGGGAGATAAGCCGGCGCTCGCCCTTGCCCCTCTTCTCCCAAGCCCCATTTCCATCCGCCTAGCGTCCAGCAATCGGAGCCCGACGCCCCATGACCAGCCAAAGCAGCCAAACCATCATCGATCCTCCCGAAGACGGCCATTTCAGGGACGCCGAGAACAGCGCAACGACCCAACCTAGTCCAACCACCCTCTCCCTCCACCTCACCATCAACGGCCGCGACCATGCGCTCGAGGTCGAGCCGCGCGTGACACTGCTCGACGCGCTGCGCGACCGGCTCGCTCTCACCGGCACCAAGAAAGGCTGTGACCATGGCCAATGCGGCGCCTGCACCGTGCATGTCGACGGTGAGCGCGTGCTGGCCTGCCTGACCTTGGCAGCCCAGGTCGAAGGCCGCTCGATCACCACCATAGAAGGGCTGGCCGACGAGGACGGCACGCTTCATGCCGTGCAGGCCGCCTTCCTCGAACAGGATGCCTTCCAGTGCGGTTACTGCACGCCGGGACAGATCATGTCGGCGGTGGCCTGTATCCGCGAAGGCCATGCCGGCTCCGACGAGGAGATCCGCGAATACATGGCCGGCAATCTGTGCCGCTGCGGCGCCTATCCGCACATCGTCGCCGCCGTCCGCCAGGCAGCCAGGGAGCTCCGCTCATGAAGGACTTTTCCTATCTTCGCGCCGACAGCGTCGAAGCCGCGCGCAACGCTTCCGCCCTTCCCGGCGCCATGCTGCTTGCGGGCGGCACCACGCTGGTCGACCTCGCCAAATGCGGCGTCGCCGAACCCTCGACCGTTATCGATATCAGCCATATCGAGGGGCTCAACGCCATCGACGTCACCGCCGATCGCGCGGTCATCGGCGCGCTGGCCAGGATGAGCCATGTCGCCGACAATCCGCAAGTGAAGAGCCTCTTCCCGGCCGTCTCGGAAGCGCTCTGGCAGGCGGCCTCGGCGCAGCTTCGCAACATGGCGACCATCGGCGGCAATCTGATGCAGCGCACGCGCTGCCCTTACTTTCGCGACCCTGCCAACTTCCCCGCCTGCAACAAGCGTTCGCCGGGCAGCGGCTGCTCGGCGATCGGCGGCGTGACGCGCGGCCATGCGGTGCTCGGCACCAGCGAGGCCTGCATCGCCACCTATCCGGGCGATCTGGCAATAGCGCTGGTTGCCTTCGACGCGAGATCGATCTCGGCGAGCGCAAGCTCAAGGTCGAGGATTTTTTCCTCGCCCCCGGTGCCACCGCCGAGCAGGAGCACGACATCCGCCCCGGCGAGGTGATCACGGCAATCGAGATTCCGGGCTCGGCCGCAGCCAGACGCTCGACCTATCTCAAGGTGCGCGACCGCCAGTCCTATGAATTCGCGGCGGCAAGCGCCGCTGTCGGGCTGGAGCTCGAAGGCGACGGCCGCACCATCCGCGACATCCGCGTCGCGCTCGGCGGCGTCGCCACAAAACCGTGGCGGGCGCGCGAAGTCGAGGAGGCGCTGAAGGGTAAGGCGCTCGACGAAGACACGGTCCGCAAGGCGAGCGAGCTCGCCATGGAAGGCGCCGTCGATCACGGCGCCAACCACTACAAGATCGCATTGGCGCCGCGCGTGATCGCGCGCGCCATTCTCAAATTGGGAGAGACGGCATGACCGTTCATGACATGAAACACGCAGCGTCGGACAGCGCGCGTCTCGAAGCGGTCGGCGGCCGGCTGTCGCGCGTCGACGGCCCGGCCAAGATCACAGGCGCCGCCCACTACGCGGTCGAACAGCAGCTCGAAGGGCTGGCACATGCCGTTCTGGTCGGCGCGACGATTGCCGCCGGCAAGGTCACGGCCATCGACACCCGCGCGGCGGAGACCGCACCTGGCGTGCTTGCCGTGCTGACACCCGAAACCATCATGGAGCTGAAGGGCGCATCGGACTGGTTCGGCAGACCGCCGTCCGCTGAAACCTACTGCCCATTAGCCCGCGAGATCACCTTTTCCGGCCAGCATGTCGCGGCGGTGGTCGCCGAGACCTTCGAGCAGGCGGTGGCGGCGGCCGCGCTCGTCAAGGTCTGGTATGACGAAACGCCGGCTATCGTCGACCTCAGCGACAGCAAGGCCGGCGACGGCATCACGATCGACGCCATGACCAAGGAATGGGGCACCGCCGAAGCCGCCTTCGCCGAAGCGCCGGTGAGGATCTGCGCGGCCTACAACACGCCGCGCGAGTTCCAGGCGGCGATGGAGCCGCACGGGCTGATCGCGCGCTGGGAAGGCGACGCGCTCACCATCTGGGAGCCAAGCCAGTGGCTCGACGGCATGGCGCGCACCTATGCCGAATGGTTCGGCATCCCCTTCGAGAATGTGCGGCTGGTCTCTCCCTATATCGGCGGCGGCTTCGGCTCCAAGGCGCTGGCGCTGGCGCACAGCGCGGTGGCGGCGGCAGCGGCAAGAATGCTGGGACGCCCGGTGAAGCTGGTGCTCAACCGGCCGCAGAATTTCACTTCCTATGGCGGCCGCGCCGCGACCCGCCAGACGGTGGCGATCGGCGCCGACAAGGCGGGCCGCATCCAGTCGATCGTGCATCGCGGCGTCAACGAGACCGCCGTCGACGGCATGTGGGTCGAGCCGCTCGGCTCGGTGACCTCGATCATGTATGCCACGCCCAACTTCTCTTCGAAGCAGAATGTGGTGCGCGTGAACACAGTGGTGCCGGGCGCCAAGCGAGCGCCGGGCGAAAACCCGAGCGCCTTCGGCATCGAATGCGCCATCGACGAGCTCGCCTATGAGCTTGGGCTGGATCCGCTGGAGATGAGGCTGATCAACTATGCCGAACAGGACCCGGAAGCGAAGAAGCCGTGGTCGACACGCCAGCTGCGCGAGGCCTTCGCCGCCGGCGCCGAGGCCTTCGGCTGGGCGAAGCGCTCACCCGCGCCGCGCTCGATGCGCGAGGGCCGCCAGCTCATCGGCTGGGGTGTGGCGGCCGGCACCTACCCGGTGCGGCGCGCTCATGGCGAGGCGGTTGTAAGAATCCTCTCCGACGGTTCGGTCGAGGTGGAAAGCTCCTCCATCGATATGGGCCAGGGCACCTATACGATCCTCGCCCAGACGGCCGCCGAGACGCTCGGCGTGCCGGTCGAGAAGGTGTCGGTGAAGCTCGGCGACTCGCGCCTCGCCCGCGCCGGCGTCACCGGCGGCTCGCGGCTTGCCGGCGTCATGACCGGGGCCGTCTACAAGGCTGCGGGCCAGGCGCTGGACGAGCTGATCGGGCTCGCGCTCTCCGATCCGCGCTCGCCCTTCCATGGGCTGCAGGCGAACACGCTTCACGTGCAGGGCGGCCGCATCGCCGCGCCGCGCGGCGAAGGGCCGGAGCTGTCGATCGCCGAGCTGATGGAAACGCTTGGCCGCGAGCGGATCGAAGCCAAAGGCGACACCGTTCCGGCCAGCTTCACGCCGGAACAGCGCTACAACAACTACACCACCATCGCCATGTCGATCCCGCACACCGAGGGCGACTATTCGCGCCATTCCTGGTGCGCGCATTTCGTCGAGGTGCGCGTCGACGAGGATTTTGGCACCGTGCGCGTGTCGCGCGTGGTGTCGGCGCTGGATTCCGGCCGGCTCTACAACCCGAAGCTGGCGGAAAGCCAGTGGAAGGGCGGCATCATCATGGGCATCGGCCAGGCGCTGCTCGAAGAAGGCATCGTCGACCGCCGCCACGGCCGCATCGTCAACGGCAACCTCGCCGACTACATGCTGCCGACCAATGCCGACATCCCCGACATCCAGACGATCTCGGTCGGATTCCCGACCCCGCACTCCTCCGCCCTCGGCGGCAAGGGTGTGGGCGAGCTCGCATCGTCGGCGTCGCGCCGGCGATTGCCAATGCGGTGTTCCACGCGACGGGCAAGCGGGTAAGGGATTTGCCGATCACGCTGGAGAAGTTGATTTAGGCGCCAGCGCTGAAGCTGCCAATCTCCCCCCTTGTGGGGGAGATGCCTGGCAAGGCAGAGGGGGGCGCGAAGGAACTCGGCTTCTCTGTCGACTTCAGCCTGCCCAACTGCTTCCGAGCGTAGCGCAGCGATCACCTGAGACGCCGGCGGGACAGCGCCCCCCTCTGTCCTGCCGGACATCTCCCCCACAAGGGGGGAGATTGGCGGCTCGCCGGCTTTCGCCAATCTCTGTATGATCCCCTACAACAGCGGGGGGAACGACCATGAAAACCGCATTACCGATACTCATCCTGCTCAGCGCCCTCCCCGCCCATGCCGCATCCTGTTCCTGGTCGGCCAAGATGGAGGAGGACGAAGGCGGCAGCGTGCTGATGGCTTCGGTCTGCGGCGGACCGAAAGCCGATGCGCATCTGATGCTGGCCTGCTTCGGCAAGCCGGTGCTGAGCTACGATCTGGGCGCCGCGGGCGGCAGTTGGAGCCGGGCATCAGTGGGTCCTTCACCTTCAAGGCCGGCGGCAAGAGCGTCACCAAGACGCTTCAGCTCGAGGCAATGTACAATTACTTCACACTGGAATTGTCGGGCGCGAGCGACCCGCTGCTCGCCCTGCTAAGGAGCAAGGGCGAGGTGACGGTTTTCGCCGACAAGTACGGCAAGTTGAACTTTCCGCTGAAAGGCTCCGGCGCCGCGATCGGCAAGGTGCTGGCCGAGTGCGGGAAAGGTTCGGGCGGCGAGGCGGATTGAGGCTGCCGATCTCCCCCACTTGGGGAGATGCCGCCGAAGGCCAGCCTACCACTCCAAGCCAAACACCAGCTTGCCGAAATGCAGGCCACCGGCGGCCATATGGGTATAGGCTTCCACCGTCTCATCCTGGCTGAAGACCTTGTCGACGACTGGCTCGATCCTGGCCGCGCCGATGGCGCGGGCGGCATCGCGCAGGTCGGACACCGATCCCGTGTTGTTGCCAACCACCTTCAGCGCCTTGATGATGATCGGCAGGAGGTTGACCGTCGCCTCGGCGCCGGTGACGAAGCCGATGGTGAACAGCGTGCCGCCCGGTGCGGTGGCGTTGACGGCGCGCGCGAAGGTTGCCGTGCCGCCGGTCTCAACGACGAGATCGGCGCCGAGGCCATCGGTCAGTTCCAGTACCTTGCCGTCCCAATCGGGCGTCGCACGGTAGTTGATGAGGTGATCGGCGCCGAGCGCCTTGGCCCGCCCCAGCTTCTCGTCCGAAGACGACGTGATGACAACGGTGGCGCCCGCCGCCTTGGCAAGCTGCAAGGTGAAGATCGAGACGCCGCCGGTGCCGAGCAGCACGACGACCGAACCCGGTCCGACATCGGCGGCGCGGATCGCGTTCCAGGCAGTGGTGCCGGCGATTGGCAGCGTCGACGCCGCCTCGAAGGAGAGATGCGCCGGGATCGGCACGACCGAGTTGGCCGGCAGCGCGACATATTCGGCGAGCGATCCTGGGAGCGAAATGCCGCGCATCTGCGTCATCTCGTAAGGCCGCGGGCGACCGCCGATCCAGCGCGGCTTGGCGTGGGCGACGACGCGGTCGCCGACAGCGAAGCGGGTGACGCCCTCGCCGAGCGCGACGATCTCGCCGGCGCCATCGGCGACCGGGATGAGTGGGAAGCTCGGTCCGGGATAGTTGCCGCTCGCCACCGCGACATCGACAAAGTTGAGGCTCGCCGCGCGCTGGCGGATCAGGACCTCGCCGCGCTGCGGTTCCGGCGTGGCGACGGTGGCGGCGCGGAAGGCGTCCAGCCTGGGTTGGCTGAGTTCGATAGCTTTCATGGTTTTCACTCCGGTTGGGACGATTGATGGTTGAGTGAAACTAGCTGCTGCGATATTGGCAGATAATCCGTGGCTTCTACAATTGAGTATTGCGCAATATGCAGCAATCGCATGAACCGGCCGCGCTTGCGGAAATGGCCGCCTTCGCGGCCATCGCCGAAGCGCGTTCCTTCACCAGGGCAGCTGCACGGGTCGGGCGCGACGCCACCATCCTGTCGCGCCGCCTGCAATCGCTGGAGGAGCGGCTGGGTGTCAGGCTGCTCCACCGCACGACGCGCAGCGTCTCGCTGACCGAGGCCGGAGCGGAATTCCTGCCGCGCGTGCGCGCCATCCTCGCCTCGGTCGACGAGGCCGAGGCGGCCGCGTCGGCGCATGCAGCCGGCGGGCCGCGCGGCCTGCTCAGGCTGGCATTGCCCGGCACATTCGGGCGCATGTGGATCGGGCCATTGTTGCCTCGGTTTCTCGCCGAATTTCCCGATATCCGCATCGAGGCTGAATTCTCCAACCGTTTCGCCGACCTGGTCGCCGAGAATTTCGACGTCGCGGTGCGGCTCGGAGCGCTGGAGGATTCGCGCCTGGTAGCGCGCAAGGTGGCGACACGGCGCCGGCTGCTCTGCGCCGCTCCCTCCTACCTGGCCCGGCGGGGTCGGCCCGAAACACCGCAGGCGCTGCTCCAGCACAGCTGCCTCGGTTTCTCCGGCTTCCAGACCTTTCCGGCCTGGGAGATGACTGACAGCGAAGCCCGGCGCGTGCGCGTCGAGGTTTCCGGGCCGCTGGTCACCGATGATGCCGAGGTGCTGGTCGAGGCCGCCGTGCAAGGCGTCGGCGTGATGATGAGCACTGACTGGCTGGTCGGCCGCGAGCTCGCCGACGGCCGGCTCGTGCCGATCCTGGAAGACTGGACGCTGGCCGACGAGGGCGCCGTCTATGTCGTCATGCCCTCGGCCAAGGGACAGGCCGCGAAGACCCGCGCCTTCGCCGACTGGATCGGCAAGCGGTTCGCGCCGATGCCGCCTTGGAAGTAGAGCGATGCGAGACGGCGAAGCTGCCGATCTTTTCCTCGCCGGCGCTCGAGGGGGGAGCGCCTCAGCCCTCGCCGCCCCCTGCCTCCGGCCTCAGGAACTGCCTCAACAAATCCACCGGCAGCGGGAACACCACCGTGGAGGAGCGCTCGCCGGCGATGTCGTGCAGGGCCTCGAAATAACGCAGCTGCATGGCCTGCGGCTCGGCCGCCAGCATGCGGCCGGCCTCGACCAGCTTTGCTGCGGCCTGCTGCTCGCCGTCGGCGTTGATGACCTTGGCGCGCCGCAGCCGCTCCGCCTCTGCCTGCTTGGCGATGGCGCGGACCATGCTCTCGTTCAAGTCGACATGCTTGATCTCGACATTGGAGACCTTGATGCCCCAGGCGTCGGTGCGCTGGTCGAGGATCTCCTGGATGTCGCTGTTGAGCCTGTCGCGCTCGGCCAGCATCTCGTCTAGCTCGTGCTTGCCGAGCACCGAGCGCAGCGTGGTCTGCGCCAGCTGGTTGGTGGCGGTCATGAAATCCTCGACCTGGATGATCGCGCGCTCGGCGTCGACGATCCGGAAATAGAGCACGGCGTTGACCTTCACCGAGACGTTGTCGCGCGAGATGACGTCCTGCGGCGGCACGTCCTGCACCACCACGCGCAGGTCGACCCGCACCATCTGCTGGATGAAGGGAACCAAGAGGATAAGGCCAGGGCCCTTGACCCCGGTGAAGCGGCCAAGCGTGAAGACCACGCCGCGCTCATATTCCCTCAGGATGCGGATGGCCGCCGACAGGAAGATGATTACCAGCAGCGCAAGGATCAGATAGGCCACGTAACCGACCATCATTGTTTCGCTCCGTCGTTTCCCGCCCCGTCGTAACCTGCCCCTTCGTTTCCGGCGCGGTCGTTTCTGGCATTGCGCCGCCGCACCGTCAGCACGAGGTCGCTGACGGCAGTCACCTCCGCGCGATCTCCCGGCGCGATCGGTTCATCGGCCTTCGCCCGCCAGCGTTCGCCGAGCGCCAGCACATGGCCCTCACTGCCTTGCCAGTCGAGGATCTCCACGGGCAGGCCGCGCATCGCATCGCCGCCGATGCGCGGCGGATTGCGCCGCGCCGCCCAGAGATAGCTGCCGGCAAGCAACGCGAGCCCCAGCGTCAGCGCGGCGGCGGGGCCGATGACCGCCCAGGATATGGCGAAGCCCGGCCCCTCGACCTTGAGCAGCATGGCAGCTCCGAGCAGGAAGGCGGCGGCGCCGCCGACCCCCAGCACGACCGTCGGATTGAAGGCCTCGACGATGAGGAAAGTGACGCCGAGCAGCATCAGGGCGAGCCCGGTATAGTTGATCGGCAGCAGATCGAGCGCATAGAGGGCGAGCACGAGGCAGATGGCGCCGATGACGCCCGGCGCCACTGCGCCCGGGCTCGTGACCTCGAAGACGATGCCGTAGAAGCCGACCAGCATCAGCAGAACGGCGACGTTCGGATCGGTGATGACCGAGAGAAGCCGGATGAACCAGCCGGGATCCAGCGTCTCGACGGTCAGGCCCTTTGTCGCCAGCACCTGCTTCTTGCCGGCCACGTCGACGGTGCGGCCGTCGGCCAGTTGCAGCAGCTCGGCCGTGTCGCGGGCGACGAAGTCGATGACATGTTGCTGCAGCGCGGCACTGGCCGAGAGGCTCGCCGCCTCGCGCACGGCCTTCTCGCCCCAGTCGCCATTGCGCCCGCGCAGCTCGGCCAGCGAGCGGATGAGCGCCACCGCGTCATTGGTCACCTTGGCCATCATCGGGTCGCCGGACGGCTGCCCGCCGCCGTCCTTTTGGCCTTTGTCCTTCTCGCCGCCGGGAAGCGAGGGCAGCCCGCCGAGTTCGACCGGCGTCGCCGCGCCCAGATTGGTGCCGGGCGCCATCGCCGCGACATGGGTGGCATAGAGGATATAGGTTCCGGCACTTGCCGCATGGCCGCCGGCCGGCGCGACATAGCCGATGACCGGAACGGGAGAGGCCAGGATATCGGCGATCATCTCGCGCATCGAGGTGACCAGGCCACCCGGCGTGTCGAGCTGCAGGATGAGGACCGCGGCGTTGCGCTCGGCCGCGGCCTTGAGCGCCTCCTTGAGCTGACGCGAGCTCGCCGGACCGATGGCGCCGTCGACCGCGATGCTGAGGGCAACCCCCTCCACCGCCGTTCCGGCCGGGGAGAAGGGAAAAAGAAGGGCGGCCACGAAGGCCGCTGCCAGAAGGGCCACCCGCGCGAGTCTCACGCTCAAAGCTCCTTGGATTCAATATGGGGTTGTGTCGGGCGAAGTCCAATGAGGCTGATCTCCCCCTTGAGGGGGAGAGTGTCGCCCGAAGGCGACAGAGGGGGTCGCCGGGGCG
>NZ_LPWA01000179.1 GCF_001510895.1 Mesorhizobium loti
TGAGTTTAAAAAACCCACCATTCGGCGATATCGACGTCAATCGCCGGGCCATCGATATCCACGTCATTTACTCGCCGTGGGGCAAACGATCGCTATCCCCGGAACGGCCTCAGGTCGACGCTTACCCATGAGCAGGCCCGCGAGCTGGTTCGGACTCCGGTATCGGGAGCCGACGACCTGCGCCGCAAATTAAGCAGCTGCTATGGTCGGTTCTATGAGGGCGGCGGTCATTCGGCATTAGCGCACCAGCGCTGGCACATCCATCAGAGCTTCGAGCACACTCGCCGGAAATTGACGCGTCCGCGGCGCCTTGGCCGAAGCGGCCTGGACTTACCCGTATCCCGCCAGGTTTAGCGAGGCCCCGAGGCTACGGTTCGCGGGTAGCCAAAGCAGTCCGCGATGCCTGGAAGACCAGGTCCAGCTCTGCGTTCGCTATCATGGGGCTCAACACCGTCGGAAAAAAGCGAACGGTGGTCGTGGCTCTGTGAGCCCATTGAGCAGGAGGTCGAACCCACCATAGACGAGTCGCCGACCCCGCCCGCCGGACCGTGTCGCGGAGTGGGCACGGTCCGGAACTCGATCATGGAAGTCTGGACCATCGGACATCGCCTCGAAGTTGTGTCAACAGACAAAACGGACGAGAAGTCGAGGTCGCGCCGCACGAGGACACCGGCGCACCGCCGCATCTGTACTGATGCAATTAGGCAATTTCTGCTCGTGGCATGACAGCGCAACTTATGTTTGGATCATCGCCATTCGAGTCCAAGCGCTTCCGAGCAGCTGCAGGGAGCTGCGCAGAAAGGCCAAAATGAAACGCTACGCTATTGTTGGAAGCGGACTGGCAGGTCATCGGGCCGCAATCGCTCTCCGAAACTTCGACCCTAGTAGCAGTATTCACATGTTTGGCGAAGAGTCTCACCTTCCTTACGACCGCCCTCCCCTTACCAAAGACTTTCTCCTTGGGAAGGTAGAGGAGGGGCAGCTCACGCTCAGTGATGTTCAAAGCTATGGCACGGTGGACATTCTACACCACCGGGCCACGAGAATCGTTGCCATCGACCGTGGCCAACGCTCCATCATGACCGATCGCAATGAGGTATTTGAGTATGACAAGCTTTTACTTGCGACCGGTTCGCGCCCGCGACGCTTGCCCGAAATCGACGACGCGCGAGCGATTTACCTACGGACCTTAGATGATGCCGTCAGGCTACGTTCGGTTCTCGAGCCCGGCCGGCGCATTGGGATTATCGGCGCGGGATTTGTCGGATTGGAAGTTGCTGCAGCTGCGCGGGAGCGTGGATGCGAAGTATGTGTCATCGAATCGGCCGGTACAGTTTTGTCTCGTGGACTGCCACCACTGGTGAGCAATGCAATACAACGGCTTCACTTATCTCGGGGCGTCGAGATCGTTTGTGGACAGACGGCCAAAGGGATCGAGTGGACCCGGCGGGGGCCGATAAACATTGAACTCTCCCATCGGGTTTTTCCGGCCGATGCGGTGGTTGTGGGAGTGGGCGTGATCCCCAACACAGAATTAGCTGCCGCTGCCGGCCTGGAGGTAGACAACGGTATCGTCGTCGACTGCCACTTGCAGACAGCAGATCCAGCAATTTTCGCAGCGGGCGAGGTGACCAAGCATCCTGTGGGCAAAGCCGGGACCCTGCTCCGCCTTGAATCCTGGAATGTCGCCCACAAGCAACCCCTTGTCGCCGCCGCTTGCATGACCGGCCGCGATTTGGTCTATGACGAAATACCCTGGCTTTGGTCGGATCAATTCGGCCATAACCTTCAGATACTCGGCGACATTGCCGACAGCCAGGACTTCCTTCTGCGCGGACATCTAGACTCGGAACAGTGGACGCTAATTGCGCTGAATTCGGCGACGGAACCTACCGGCGTCATTGCACTTAACAGCGGCAGGGACATTTTGATGATGCGAAGAGTTCTCAAAAACGGCGGCAACCTGCCGTTGGATGTGATCTCAGGCTCCCGTCCGGTTAGCGCGAAGGTACCAGTCGGTTAAGGCCCTATGCTTTTTTAAAGGAAGCGCTGAGGTTAGTGATGCCTGAGGATGACAACTGCAAATGGGTGTCCGTGCTCTTAGCGGAAGAACTGCCCGTCGGTCAGATGATCGGGGTAGAGATTGAAGGACTGCGCATTGCAATATTCAATGTTAAAGGCGCATTTTACGCGACAGATAACATCTGCACGCATGCCTTTGCTGTTCTGTCGGATGGTTGGTTCGAAGGGAACGTCATCGAATGCCCCTTGCATGGGGGCAAATTTGATGTGTGTTCCGGAAGGGTTCTGGGAGAACCCCCGGAACGGGATCTCCGAACTTACCCTACCAGGTTGCTCGGTGAGGAGATTCAAATTGCATTACCCTCGGCGTGAGCTTTTACGGTGGCAAGACGACATTTCTGCGTCTGATCGCTGGATTGACCGGAAAGCGGCCAGTGACAATTCGCAAATGGAAGGGGCTAATAGATGCTCTACTTCACTATAGCGGCGCTCTTGAACGGCGTCTTGACCACGCTAGTCGTTACCCTCGGGGCATCTCTAGTGGCGATTGCGCTAGGTCTGGCAGTCGGTCTCATCCGGGTTTCGACGTGCCGGCCACTGCGATGGGCGGCGATCACTTATATTGAGTTCTTCCGCGGCACTTCGCTCCTGGTCCAGCTTTATGTATGGTTCTTTGTGCTACCGTTCTTCGGATTAGTCATGTCGCCGTGGACAGTCGCCATCTTCGGCATCGGCATGAGCTACGCCGCCTACGGCGCCGAGGTGGTGCGCGCCGCTATTCAGGCCGTAGACCGGGGCCAGTATGAAGCGAGCACAGCGCTGAACTTCCCGCGAGTCACCATGTTACGTCGCATCGTACTGCCGCAGGCGATCCGGGCTATGCTGCCGCCCTGGGGCAACCTGTTGATCGAGCTGCTTAAAACGACCTCGCTCGTATTCTTCATCACCATCACCGAGTTCACCACCGCCTCAAAGCTGGCAGCCGACACCACCGGTAACTACCTGCTATTCTTTGGAGTGGCGCTCTTGGGATACTATACCATCGCGCGTGTCATGATCACGCCGTTCGTGCGCTGGCTAGAGCGCCGCCTCTCAAGGGGCTTCGTGCGGGAGGCGCTGGCATGAAAATCTGGGACTGGTCCTACGTGTGGGAGGCTTTGCCGTATCTCTCCCGTGGCGCAATGGTCACGGTTCAGGCAACCGTGCTCGCCTTCGCGATCGCGCTGGTGCTGGGCCTGGCTATTGCGCTAATCCGTCAGTCGCCGAACCGCTACGTGTCCACAGCCATGGCTGAGATGGTGGAATTCATCCGCTCGACACCGGTGCTTCTACAGGTGTTCTTTGTTTATTATGTCGGCCCGCAGTTCGGCATCGTTATCCCCGCCTGGACCGCCGGAATCGGCATGCTGGGCATCCACTACGCCGCTTATTGCTCAGAGGTATACCGTGCCGGCATCCTGGCGGTGGAAGAAGGCCAGTGGGAAGCATGCATAGCGCTCAATCTGTCGCGGACACGCACCTGGCGAGCCATCATCTTGCCGCAGGCGATCCCACCAGTGGTGCCCGCTCTGGGCAACTACTTTATCGGGATGTTCAAGGAAACCCCGATCCTGGCGGCCATCGCTATCCTCGAAATGCTGCAGCAGGCAAAGAATTTCGGGTCCGAGCACTATCGCTATATCGAGCCGATCGTCATGGCCGGCTTCTTCTTTCTAGTGTTCAGTCTGGTCGCCTCCGCGATCGTGCAGTCGGTGAGCGTATGGCTCAACCGCCTCTATCATCTGGAATAGGAATCCGTCATGAACGAACCGAGAATCTCTTTGGAGAACGTCACCAGACGGTATGGAGCGCTGGGCCATGCTGGACAAGAGAAGGTCATGAACGAACCCATGATCCGCTTCGAGAACGTCATCAAGCGCTACGGCGCGCTGACCGTGCTGGATGGGCTCGATATTGACATTGCCCGCAACGAGAAGGTTTGCATCATCGGCCCTTCGGGTTCGGGCAAGACTACGGTTCTGCGCGTGCTGATGACGTTGGAACGCATCAACGGGGGGGTGATCAGAGTCGACGGCGAGCCGCTCACGCACATGCAGAAGCATGGTCAGATGGTGCCGGCAAGCGATCGTCATTTGCGACGTGTGCGATCCAAGATCGGCATGGTCTTTCAGCACTTCAATCTCTTTCCCCACATGACGGCGTTGCAAAACTGCATGGAGGCGCCGGTTTCCGTGCTGGGGCTTCCAAAGAAGGAGGCGGAGGCGCGCGCTGCCGAACTGCTCGACATGGTGGGGCTCGGCGATAAGAAGAAGCACTTCCCGATCCAACTTTCCGGTGGACAGAAACAGCGCGTGGCGATTGCCCGTGCGCTGGCCATGCGGCCCAAGGTACTGCTGTTCGACGAGGTGACCTCGGCCCTTGACCCGGAGTTGGTCGGGGAGGTGCTTAACGTCATCCGCAAGTTGGGAGCCGAGCATGATCTGACCATGTTGATGGTTACGCACCAGATGGGCTTCGCAAAGGAATTCTCTGATCGTATTTGTTTCTTCCACGGCGGCAAGATAGTCGAGCAGGGCCCGCCGGAGCAACTCCTAGGCGACCCACAGAACGAGCGCACCCGCCAGTTTCTCAGCGCCGTGCTGGAGGCGAAATAAGTAGCGCCAGCTTAACGTAGCGGGCGTGGGAGCTTAGCAAGGAAGCGAGTGCTCCCCAAGCCTGTCCATGTGGTCGAGGCAGCGTTGCACCTCTGGCGGGCTGACGCGTGAACGGAGGAAAGTCGACCTAAGTATCCCAAGAGGTTCATGGAAGGTCCAGTGACCAAGCGCCCGCCTTTGCGCGTGACTGCGCGCCTTCTGGCTGCCGGTCGAGTTTCAGATAATCGGTCGCTTTTGATGGGGAGACCAGACTGGCATATCGCAAGCGATATGGAGGAGGCAAGAGCGTGGAGCGATCGGCGCTTACAGAGAATGGCCGACCATCGATGATATAGAGGATTGCAAACGAGTTAAGCGGCGTCGGCCGTCACAGCCCTTAAACGCGATAGTAGATCAAGATTAAAAGATACAGGATCAGTGTCTCAACAGCTCTTCCCCGTCGATGACCCGTGCTGTCGTCGAAACGAGAAGCAGCGGATTAGGATCGGAACTCAGATGAGGATTGGGATTGCCGGAATCGGCGCTATTGGCTCGGCAGTGGCACAGGCTTTGGACCGGTCTGAGATCTCTGGGTGCGAATTGGTCGCGATTTCGGCGCGTAGCGAAGCACGGGCGGAAGAATTCAATGCCACCTTGAAAACAATTGTCCCCTGCGTCTCGTTTGAGGAATTGGCCACTAAATGCGACGCGGTTTTGGAGGCCCTCCCTCCACAAATGTTTAACGCCATTGCGCTGCCTGTTCTCGGAGCGGGGAAAACGTTGATCGCGATGTCAGCTAGCCAACTACTCGGTCGAGAAGACCTTGTGGAGTTGGCGCGCCGCACTGGAGGGCGGATTGTGATCGTATCCGGAGCGATCCTCGGACTTGATGCCATCAAGGCGGTGGCTGTTGGAAAGATCTATGAGGTAAAAGTCCTCACCCGAAAGCCGCCACGAAGCCTTGCAACGGCACCTTACGTTGTTCGAAACGGATTGGATCTGGAAAACCTTACAGAAGCGGTTTGCATCCTGCGAGGAACCGTTACTGAAGTGGCGAAAGAATTCCCGGCCAATGTGAATGTCGCTGCTGCGTTGAGCCTTGCAGGACTCGGAGCGGACCTGACGCGGATGGAAATCTGGGCAGATCCAAGTTTAGTGTTCAACACCCATACTGTGGAAGTCAAATCCGACAGTTCCGACTTTTCTATGTCGATACAAAATCGGCCGAGCAATGAGAACCCGGGCACAGGGCGTATAACCTCACAGAGCGTAATCGCGTTCTTACGCCAAATGCGCTCGGTTATGCTCATTGGAACCTAACAATTCGGTGCGGGCGGCTCTGCCCGGCCTTGAAGAAAAGGTGACCGATGACACCCACCCCGCCTATCGAATCTGAGGTGGAACGGCGGCACAAGATAAGAGCGGTGTCCTCAGGCCACAGCCCTTGACCTGGGTCAAGCGACGGGCGGGATTTGATCCTTTTCAAGACCCGCGGACTTAGGCACGCTGATCGCCAGCATACTTCCTATTGGTTACCGTCGGCCAAGGGCGCAACCTGAGGGTCGCGGAAGCGCTCGATGACCTCATCTTGTGGGACGTTTAAGGCCCGGTCGAGGCTAGATGTTTGATCCCAGGCTTTGATGGGGCATCCTTGTCCTCCGATTCGAAGGAGGCACTATGGGCCAGGTTCTCCATGGGAGCGCCACGACAACAGAGGCGGTCCCTCGAGCGATACAACATAGTCAAGAGAGCCTGAGAGCCCTGGCCAAGCGCTACGGGATCAACCAGAAGACGGTCGCGAAGTGGCGGGAGCGGACCTCAACAGCCGACCTTCTGACGGGGTCGAAGGAGCCGAGATCGACGGTGCTCTCGATTGAGGAGGAGGCGGTCATCGTTGCCTTCCGTCGCTACACGCTGATGCCGCTCGATGACTGCCTCTATGCCTTGCAGCCGACCATTCCGCACCTGACGCGATCTTCATTGCACCGCTGCCTGCAGCGCCATGGCATTGGCCGTCTGCCCGATGTCGAGGGCTCGAGGGCGACAGGCCAGCGAAGAGGAAGTTCAGGAGCTACCCGATCGGCTACTTCCACATCGACGTTGCTGAGGTGCGAACCGAACAGGGCAAGCTGCACATGTTCGTCGCTGTCGACCGCACCTCGAAGTTCGCCTTCGTCGAACTGCATGAGAAGGCCACTACCGCCATCTCAAGGGAGTTCCTGCTGGGGTTGATCGCGGCGGTCCCCTACAGGATCCATACCGTGCTCACATCCAGTTCACCACGCCCGGGACCGGTGGCTCGGCGGTGCCGCTGATCAAGGAGGCGATCACCAACGGCGAGCCCTTCCGCGCTCACGCCTTCGAGTACGTCTGCGCCAGGAACGACATCGAGCACCGCACGACCAAGGCCAGGCGCACCATCAAAGATGCCACCGTCGAGCGCTTTTACTACGAGAGCCACGACCAGCTTCGCAGCCATCTCTCCGACTTCGTCGCGGCATACAACTTCGCCCGCAGGCTCAAGACCCTCAAGGGTCACACACCCTACGAGCTCATCTGCAAGGCGTGGGCCACTCAACCCGAACGCTTCAGGCTAAATCCGCTCCAGCAAATGCCGGGACTAAACAGTCCTCCACGCCCATGCCCTCCAATGTAAGCCAGCAGCTTAATCGCGCCACCAGCCGCATCTGCTGACGAGCGGAAATCTGCGTATAGCCGGGTCGGGTGAGTTCGCCGCCAAAGCCAGCCGCAAATGGGGCAAGTGGACCTTGGACGCGAACAAGCGCAGGATCTTAGCGGAGTTCATCGCGGCGACAGGGTATCACGAAAAATCCGCGATCCGTGTCCTGAACAGCTCGTTGGAACCGAAGCGTCGGCAGACCCGTCAACGGCCTTCGATCTATGATGAGGCCGCTCGAGGAGCCTTGATCGTGCTGTGGGAGGCGTCTGATCGAGTTTGCGGCAAGCGCCTGAAAGCATTGCTGCCTATTCTCCTGCCTGTGTTGGAACGCAACGGACATTTGAAGCTCGAGGAGGAGATACGCCACAAAATCCTGTCGATGAGCGCCGCCACGATCGACCGCTTGCTCCAGATGCCGAGGCGCACGGGCCGTACGAAAAAGCCGAGAGTTGTTCCAGAGCCGCGGCGGCGCATCAAAATGCGCACCTTTGCTGACTGGAATGAGCCGCTTCCCGGCAGCATGGAAATGGACCTGGTGGCCCATTGCGGTCAGGTCAACCGCGGCAGCTACGTTCATAGCCTGGTTCTGACCGATATCGCTAGCGGATGGACGGAGGCCGCGCCCATCGTCGTGCGAGAAGGCGTGGTCGAGACACTTGCGCGTATCCGCCTGGACTTGCCCTTTGCTCTTACGGCCCTGGACGTGGACAACGGCACTGAGTTCGTCAACAACAAGCTGATCGAATATTGTCTTGGTCACGGCATCGAACTCACTCGCGCGAGGCCTTACCGCAAGAACGACCAGGCGTGGATAGAACAGAAAAATGGCGCCGTTGTGCGGAAGCTCTTGGGCTATCGGCGCTTCGAATGCCTGGCGGCGGCCAGGGCGATCACGCGTCTCTACGGAGCATCCAGGCTGTTCGTGAACTTCTTCCAGCCCTCGTTCAAGCTGGCTGCCAAGCAGCGCGACGGAGCAAAGGTGGCCAAACGCTATCATCCGCCACAGACGCCCTGCGAGCGTCTCCTGCAAGCGGAGAGTGTCCCGATGGCCACCAAGAACAAGTTGCGCGAGATCGCCGCCCACCTCGATCCGTTAAAGCTTCTGGAGGAGATGCGTGCTGTGCAGGCTTATCTGGCAGCGCTGGCGGACGGCGAAATGCCGCCACCGGCGACATCCGACCCGCCTAACCTGGCGGCATTCATGGCAAGCCTGTCAAGCGCCTGGCACGCCGGCGATGATCCGTCCGACATTCTCCATCGAAGCAAAACCGCTTTATCTGCGAAGCCTCCAAAAGGTCTCAACACAAGCTCCTATTGCGAGTCCGTCCGCCGCGCCCAAGCCGGCGATCCCACCCGCGACCGCAGCACCGCCAGCGAAGACATCGGAGAAGCCAAAGCCGGTTTACGCCGAACCTGGCCAAGGCCGAATCCAGGCGCTCCGCATGGCGTGGCCGATCGCGTGTCGCCGATTGGAGGAATTCCCCAACATCAACGCCATGCAGCTCTTCGAAGAGTTATGCATCCAGTTTCCAGGTCGATTTACCCGCAAGCAATACAAAACGTTCGCCCGACGGGTCAGTGTCTGGCGCCAGGCAGCTCGCGCGCGTGGCGTTGTCATCGGGCCTAAAACGTATCGTCTGCTCAGCGACAAATCGCGTGGCCGACGTCCCGATATCTTCAAGGACGATTGGTGGCACAGTGCCTTGAGGAACGCCCGGATCAGACCGCACTCGAACTGCTCGTCGAGTTCCAGGCCCGTTACCTGCGCATTTCGCTGATTGTGAGCAGCCATTTCACGCGATGGTGAGCGCTCATTTCATTTGATCGTGAGCAGGGATTTCACGCGATCATGAGCGGCCGCT
>NZ_LPWA01000180.1 GCF_001510895.1 Mesorhizobium loti
GTGTGGTCTCCGGAAATGATTAGGATTGGCGTAAGCAACCAAATCCTACGTCATTTCAACGGCTTGCACCACATCCGCCAACCCCCATGAATTATCCGGCTAGGCACCCGTTCGGTCCGCCGGGGTATTGGGCACGGCACGTCGGAGACAGAGCTCGAGTGGCTGTGTGCTTCATCGACCGTCGCGATCCGGATCTTACTGTTCACAGCGTGCGCACGCTGATCGGACAGAGCATTGCAGCGATCGCCTTGGGACGTCGACGACCACGACACGCTTTGCCACGACCCGGTGCTCGCGCTTGTCGGAACGCCTGACGCCGAAGCGAGAAGATTGTGCGGTGACGCTGAACCGGCTGGAGTACGGCCGGGTCGGGGAGACGACATGGCATCAGAAGATCAGTTACGGCAAAGTCGCGTTGGAGGCCTTGTTCGTGGACCTGTTCCTGGAAGCCCACGACAAGCCGCCGGCCGAGATCGCCAGCTGCGGGCACGATCAGATTGAAACTGCTGAAGATCGGCGCACCAGGTTTGTCTCGGTTCCTCGCATCAGGTGGCGATGGCCTGAGTATCCCTATGCCGAGGAGTTCGCCCTGGCTCACGCCCGAATACCGGCAGCGGCCCTGTGACGCCGCCGGACCTGAACCCTTCTCACAAACAAGAGAGGATACATTGCTGAAGACCCGACCGTCGCCACACCGCGACGCGATCGCGCCTGGCCGCGAACTCCACAGCCACGCCAGATGGCTGCGCCGCCTCACAGCGGGACCCGGTGGGGCCCGGCGCTAGATTCGGTGAGAGAGGCGGGCTAGAATTCCGTCGCCTTGAAAACGAACGATAACGTGGCGGTTTGGCTGCATTCAAAGCGCTTCACGGGAGAGCTTTTCCGGCGCAGAGCGATGTGAATTAGATTCAACTGTTCTGATCAAATTTCACTTGCTCAGCGGCGAGGGCCAGAGCAATAGGACGGCCTGCGCTATGAGATATCCTCGCTTTCGGGAGTTATCAATGAACCGTACCCCCTTCATCACCTGTGCCGTAACAGGTGGCGGAGACATTGTGGGCAAAAGCCCGCACGTACCAGTAACTCCGTTAGAGATCGCTGACTCTGCACTGGAAGCCCACGAAGCGGGCGCGGCGATCGTTCATTTGCATGTTCGCGACCCGGCAACCGGTGCCGGGAGTCGCGATATCGGCCTCTTTCGAGAACTCGTCACGATCATCCGCGGGCGCAATACCGACGTGATTATCAATTTGACCGGGGGAATGGGTGGGGCAATTGTCTTCGGTCAAGACGACGTACCTTTGGAATTCGCAGAGGGGACGGATTGTATAGGCCCGCACGAGCGTGTGAAGCACATCGTAGAGCTGAGACCTGAGATGGCTAGCCTCGATATTGGTTCAATGAATGTTGGCGACTCGCTTTATGCCACGACTCCGACTTGGCTACGAACGATGGCGGATCAATACAAAAACGCATCGATATTGCCGGAGATCGAAGTTTTTGAGCTAGGGCACATTGAGCTCGCTAAGCAGCTTATTCGCGAGGGAAGAATACCACAAACGCTGCTATTCCAACTCTGTCTCGGAGTTAAGTACGCAGCTCCAGCAACGCCCGATACTATGCTGGCTATGCGGAACGCTCTTCCGGCAAATGCTGTCTGGGCCGGATTTGGCCTCGGGGCAATGCAGCTTCCAATGGCTTCCCAAGCTGTTCTTATGGGAGGTAATATTAGGGTAGGATTAGAAGACAATCTTTATCTTGAACACGGAGTGCTAGCTACCAACGCACAACTTGTAGCGAAAGCCCGGCGCATGGTGGAGGATATGGGTGCCAAGGTTCTATCTGCTTCCGATACACGGGCAGCGCTTAGCTTGAAACCTCGATCATAAGCACGTGAGGGTCGCTCAGGCTTCGGACGGCTATTGTCCAAGCCGGTGGCCCAGACATGCACGTCGTCCCATGGAGAGATGCTGGCCTTGTGACTCTTAACGCGAGCCTACGTCACGCTGAGCCTCAAAGGCGCTAGTTCATAACGATCTAGGTCCGAGCATTACATTCCGGTGTGGCCAACAGGCTCCTCTCTTGGTGATGTCACAGAATTAAGGATCCACGTCGATAAGAAGGTTTCGATGATCAGCAGACGCAGTCTATTACAGGTGGGTGCAACTACCGCGACTAGCGCGCTCATACCACGCTTCGCACTAGCACAGTCCGCCGCCTCTCTTGTGGGGGCCGCCAAGGCCGCGGGTCAAGATCGTGTCGTAATCGCCTCGGGATCCGGCGACTTCGGAGAGGTGATGGACGAACTGTTCTTTCAGCCATTTACAAAGGAAACTGGAATATCCGTCATTGCAGTCGACGGTTCAGGGCCCGATGCCACCGCCCGCTTTCAGGCAATGATCCAATTGAACAAGATGGAATGGGACATTGTCTACCTCAGTCGCGAATTGGCCTTGTCTTCTGACTTCAAGCCACATTTCGAAGACCTTGGGAAGAGCTGTCAGGAAATGCCAAACGTCGGTGCCGATGGGTCCGCAGGATCTTGTGTTGAAGGAGTCGCCGTAGCTTGGGATCAGGGCGGTACGGTCTTGACTTACGATGAACGCGAATTCCCGAAAGGCGGGCCATCGAACTGGGTTGAATTTTGGGATCTCAAGGCATTCCCAGGGCCGCGAGCGCTCCCGAACTACGGCAGCCCCTGGTATCTTCTTAACGGCGCGTTGCTTGCAGACGGCGTACCCCGCGAAAAGCTGTTTCCGCTGGACCTTGATCGCGCGTTCAAGAAGCTGGATGAAATCAAACCACATGTCGCCGTTTGGTGGACCAGTGGCGACCAAAGTCAGCAGGTGTTCCGTAATGGAGAAGTAGTTGCTTCCCCAATGTGGAACGGACGTGCGTCTCGCTTGCAGGAAGAAGGCATTCCAGTTCGTTTTACTTGGGACGGAGCGAACTACCAAGCGCAGACTTATGGCATCACAAAAGGGGCACCGAGTTTATTGGCCGCTAAGGCTCTTCTTAACTTTATGTATACGAATCCAGAAGCGCACGCAGCATTTATGAGGAAGATGTTCTATGCAGTTCCTAACAAGAATGCTCTGGCGCTTCTCGATCCTAAATTCGCAGCAACACTCGTCATATCATCGGACAATTTGTCGAAGGTCGTAAAAGTGGACCCCGATTGGCTTAGCGCTAACCGTGACAAGGTGCTTGAGCGCTGGTCGACTTGGATCATTGGATGAAATTGTACCTCCTGCAGAGCAGGGTTGGCGAAGGCCATTTCGATCGAGTTGAGATCGGGGCTGTGGGGGCGGCAGGAAGAGCAGCCATGCGCCTTTGGCCCGGATGGCTGCCTCGGCGGCCAGACTCTTGTGGGAGCGAGATTGTCGAGGATGACGACATCGCCCTTTGCCAGCGTCGTGGCGAGCTGGGGTTCGACGTAGGTCTCGAAGATGCGCCGGTTCAGCGGCGTGTCAACGAAGGTGAGCAGCCCGGCGATGAAGGTCTGCGTCTTCCAATGTCCGAACGGTGCCTTTGAGCGCAATCGCCGACCCTTCAGGCACCGACCGCGCAGGCGCGTCATCTTCGTAGTGGTTCCGGTCTCGTCGATAAACACCAGCCGATGTGGCTCAAGCCGCATCCGCGGCTGGCGTTTGGCCCGCCACTCCTGGCGCGCCTTGCTGATGTCGGGTCGATCTTGCTCGCTGGCCAGCAGCGTTTTTTTGAAGCGGTAGCCGTTCCTGATGAGCCAACGTGAGATCGAGGCGGGAGCCATCTGGACGCCTCCAGCCGTAACCAGCTCGGCGGCAAGCTCCGGCATGGTGACGTCGTCCTTCTCGGCCACACAACCAAGCAGGAACGCACGATGCGGGTCGAGCTTGGAATGGCGACCATATCATCAAGATTTTGGCACATGACGACCAGAGGTTCTGTCTGTTTACAAAGCGCCTTTCCGAGGGTTGTTTCGCCTGCCGACCGCGAAGGACCAAGTCGCCGTTTCGCTCACCAAGGCACAGCTTTCGCTGCTTCTGGAGGGCATCGACTGGCGCCGGCCGAACAAGATTTATCGACCCCGTCTGGCCGGCTAAATTCGGTCGTTTCTCATTGATTTTGTGTCGATTTTGCTTCCGTAAAGGATGTCTTTCGGGTATGTAGTTTGAGTGTCGGAACAAGCTCCCTCAATCGCTGATTTCCTCGCCCGGATCGCGGAGGCGACCGTTCTGCCCGGGACCCATCGCCGAACGGGATGAGCAGCTGCGAAGCGAGCGCGCCGAGGCCGCACTTCGCATCCAGCGCCTGCAGCTGCAGATCGACCGCTTCAACCGCAAGGCCTTCGACCGCTCGTCCGAGAAGCTCGGCCAGATGCGGCTCGAGCTCGAAGATCTCGAGACCGATTTGGCCGTCAACGAAGCCGATGCCGAACTGCCCATCGTCGCTGACACCGACAAGGTCCGGGTGTTGCCGGTGCGCAAGCTCAACCCGAACCTGCCGCGCAAACCGATCGTTCGCGAGCAACACCCGGGTCATCTAAAAAAGCGATAGCGCCGTCCCGGACATTATATTGGCGAATTACACACGCGCGGCGCATACATCCAGGGCT
Organism: Mesorhizobium loti; assembly: GCF_001510895.1. Taxonomy (GTDB): domain Bacteria; phylum Pseudomonadota; class Alphaproteobacteria; order Rhizobiales; family Rhizobiaceae; genus Mesorhizobium; species Mesorhizobium loti_A. The sequence continues at coordinate 4,598 of NZ_LPWA01000180.1, forward strand.
GGGAAGAGCGCAACCGCGCAAAAGTTGTCCTAAGCCGGGAAAAGGCTGCACAATGAGCGACGCACCACATCTTACGTTTGATCTCGATATGCCCGGCGTGAGCAGGGGGCATCTCGTTGTCCCGGGAGGTGCCGACCATGGAGAGCTTTTGCTCCCAGTCTTCAGTCTCAATAAAGGAGAGGGGCCGCGTCTTCTTGTCACCGGTGGGAATCATGGCGATGAATTGGAGGGGCCAATTGTCGCGCGCCGGCTTATTGAGTGGCTGCCCGGAGCGCAAATGTGTGGAAGGGTTATCGTCGTACCGGTGCTCAATCCTTTGGCCCTAGAGGCCTGGAGCCGCAATACTCCGCTCGACGGGTTGAATCTCAATCGCGTCTTTCCGGGGCGCGCCAACGGGTCAATAACACATCGAATTGCGGATGCGGTTTCGCGCGTATTGTTGCCAATGGCCGATACCGTATTTGATCTGCACAGCTTCGGACCAAAGTGGGATTGCCTACCGGCGGCCACGACACATCCCATTGCCGATCCTGATCTCATGGCCAGGACGGTGAGAATGGCGGAAGCGTTCAAATTGCCTTTGACATTGGTTTGGCCACACAACGACACGGCTGGAATGTTTGATATCACGGCTCAAAACCAGGGCAAGGTATTTGTTTGCAGTGAATTCGGTGGTGGCACGGTCGGCGCAGACAATCTCGCGATCTACGAGGCTGGAGTCCGCAACGCGCTCATCGCGCTCGGGCTGGTCGAGGGCAAAGCCGACTATCCGATCTTCCGACATCAGAGTTTCGCCCAGACACTCGAAACGCGTCTCTCCGACGAGTTGAAATCGCCTGCGCCGGGCATCTTCGAACCTCGCTGCTCGGTGCTGGATGAAGTGAAGCAGGGAGATCTCATAGGTATTCTGCATTCGATGAATTCGCTGTCCGCTGAGTCCATTGATATCCGCGCGCCTGAAACGTCCATCGTCTTGGCCATCGCATCGGGAGCGCATGTCGACGCCAACAAGGTGGTAGCCTACGTTGCGCGGCCGCTGAAGATCTAAGTAGCGTGCCGGTAGCGGAACGAATTCAAGCCCGTCAAGATATGTCGAGTGACCGGATTGCAGATCAAAGACGTCATCCTTGCGCCCGGCAACGGCGCATTCTTCTATGACGATCAGGCTGCCATCAGGTCGGGCGCGACCCAGGACGGCTTCGTCTATGTCGGTGAACCGGAAACGCCTGGATTCAATTCCATTCGCATTCCAACATCTTCGTTCAGCATCGGGCTGGTCCTCGCCGACGAAACCATTGTTTGGGGCGACATGATGAACGTGCAGTACTCTGGTGCTGGCGGGCGCGATCCTGTGTTTGAAAACGTCGCGAATTGTGGCGGGTCTCAGCATGGCGACACGGTCGGAACTGACAGCGGCGATCGTGGTGCGTTATCGAGCGGCGTGTCGAGATGACAAGCGGCGCATTCTGGATGAGTTCGTGGCGGTAACCGACTATCATCGCAAGCACGCGATCCGTGTTATGAACCGTCGTGAGCAGAGGCCGTCTGCGGGCAAGAGCCACAGCCGCTGTTACGGCAGCAATGTCCGCGAGGCGCTCATCGTATTGTGGGAGGCTGTGGCTGTGGCCGGTTTGTCGGCAGCGAAGCGACGGCTGCCCTTGAACGCCTCTACGCTGTGGTGCGGCTTAACGCCAATCTGTTTCAACCGTCATTCAAGTTGCAGGAATAGACACGCATCGGCACCGATGTGATCAAGCGCTATCATCCGCCAGTTCCCCTGGCTACGGGTAATAATGGAGACAGCTGACCCTGTGCTGCTGTTTGCCGGCATCCGCGCCGCACAGGAAGAGCTTGGAAAGCGGGTCGATCGTCTGGCCTGAATGCGAAAATCGAGGAGCCGTTGGTCATCGATCTCCAGAGCTTCGCCGCGAACTTGAAAACAGCCTGGAAGAACGGCGAGACACGGCCAACGCATCGGCGACCCTATCGGCGGACGAAGCCCTGGCCGAAAAGACCCAGCATGTACGAGCCCTTGAGGCCCGGATCAAGGATGGCTGAAGGAACAACCCGCCCTCTCGGCAGCCGCCGCGCTACAACGGCTGAAGGACATCGATCCAGCTCGCTTCGAAGAAAAGAACATCAGAATGGTGCAACGGCTGGTGAAGGTCAGGCGCATGGAAATGGGCTGGTCATCCTCGACGGGGACTGGATCACGAGCTTGCCCGTATCACCTGCCGCAGCGATGGCAGGTGAAATGAGCACTGTCGCCACCGCAGTCCTCGGTAACATTGATCCATGAGGCAATAGGGGGGCAGTTTCTCATTTCGCTCGACAAGTTGGCGTAGTCTCCGGGGTGTCAAACCTCGAATCATCCGGCGTTAGAGCGCCGGACAGGAGACTACGCCATGACAAGGACTACCATGAATGCGGAAGCCGTTCATCCTGGGGGAGGCGACGAGCTATCTTTTCGACAACTGGTTTGATCCGATCGAAGCTGGCCTGCGCGAGCGGGTGCGCGGCTTCACAGAGACGATGCTCGAGACCGAGGCGGACGCGGTGCTTGCCCGTCCCCGCTATGGCCGGCAGCCGGCGGCGCGCAGTGATGAGACCACCGGTATTGCCGGTCACCGCCACGGCAGTCGGACGCGCACGCTGACAGGGACCTTCGGCACCACCGAGATCACGGTTCCGCGGGCGCGCCTCGAGGCCGGCGAGGACAAGACGGTGGAATGGAAGAGCAAGGCCCTGCGCGCCTATCAGCGGCGCACGATGGCCGCCGAGGCGCTGATCGCGTCGAGGTACCGGGCGGCACGAACACGCGACGCGTGCGGCGTGCGCTTGCCGCCTTGTTCGGCGGCGCGATCGGCAAGGACGTCGTCAGCCGCACCTGGCGCAAGGTGAAGACGGACTGGGACGCCTGGAATGCCCGCTCTCTGGCCGACGAGCCGATCGTACGCCTGGTCCTCGACGGCACGGTGGTTCGTGTCGTGTTGCCTCACGTAATTTTGTTACCGTTTGCCTCATCGAGAATGTTACCCGCTCGCCCGGCATGAGGGATTCGGAACAGCATATGGCGCTAGGCTGCTGGCCTCGCCGATGAGCCGCTGCACTGCTTGTTGTCGCCACGCCCTTACTCGCTTCTGCAACGTATAAAGGTGTCGCAAGCTGTATCGACCCGGGTAACGTGCGTATTTCAGGCGATCGTGAGCACAGATTTCACCGCATCGTGAGCACGGATTTCACGAGATCATGAGCAACGATTTCAGACGATCGTGAGCAACGATTTCAGATGATCGTGAGCACCTTTTCGGAGGTGCGGGACGCTTCGGCCGACAACTCAGCTACAGGGTGCCTCGTTCAAACGAGGAAGCCTGATGCCAACCCAGAGATTGACGATGCGCCGGATCAGAGAAGTTTTACGTCTAAGGCATGTCCAGGGCCTGACCGAACGCGCCATCGCGCACACGCTTGGGGTGAGCAATGGCGTCGTGCATGGTTATCTGCGGCGCGCCCGTCTCGCCGGGCTGAGCTGGCCGCTGCCTGAGGGGATGGATGACGAAGGCCTTGAGCTTCTGCTCTTCCCAGCGCCGAAGGCAGCATCGCATAGCCCCCGGCGGCCGGTGCCCGATTGGAGCTATGTAGAGAAGGAGTTGCGTCGCCGCAGTGTAACGCGGGTGCTGTTATGGGAAGAGTATCGCGCCGCCAATCCCGACGGCTTTGGCTACACCTGGTTTTGTACGACATTCGAGGCCTGGAAAGGGCGCGCGCGCCCGACGATGCGCCAGACGCACCTCGGCGGCGAGAAGGTGTTTGTCGATTTCGCCGGCGACACCATCGACGTCTTCGACCCCATCACCGGCGAAGCGCGCCCCATGAAGCTGTTCGTCGCCGCGATGGGCGCGTCGAACTATACCTACGCCGAGGCGTGCCCGAGCGAGAGCCTGCCCGACTGGATCGGCCTTCACACCAATCTGTTCCGATTTCTAGACTAGATGGCGTGCCGAAGTTCGTGGTCTGCGACAATCTCAGGGCCGCCGTCACCAACCCCGATCGCTACGACCCCGGTCTCAACCGGACCTATGCGGAGATGGCGAGCCATTACGGCACCGCAGTTCTCGCAGCCAGGCCGAGACGCCCGAAGGATAAGGCAAAAGTCGAGGTCGCCGTGCAAATTGCCCAGCGCTGGTCCTGGCGCGGCTGCGCAATCAGCGCTTCTTTTCCCTGGCGGAGTTGAACGGCGCCATCCGCCGGCTCGTCGCCGAACTCAACGCCCGCCAGATGCGCGGCTTCGGCTCCAGCCGCGCCGAACTCTTCGCCGAGATCGACAGGCCGAAGCTGGGCGCACTGCCGGATCAGCCATACGTCTTTGCGCGCTGGAAGCGTTGCCGTGTCGCGCCCGACTACCACGTCGAGGTCGACGGACACTGGTATTCCACGCCCTACCGCCTCATTCGCGAGCTCGTCGATGTGCGTATCGCCGACAACACTGTCGAGATCTTCCACAAGGGGCAGCGGATCGCCAGCCACGCCCGTGCGCCCAACCGGCGCGGCCACACCACCGTTGCCGATCACATGCCGAGCGCGCAT
>NZ_LPWA01000181.1 GCF_001510895.1 Mesorhizobium loti
GGGCAAGTCGGCGAAGCTCGCCCGCCGAATAGTCCGTCCGCAATTCCACCGCTGATCCCATCGCCGAATCTCCTTCGGCATCAGGGAATCATGGCGCGCCTGCGACACAAAATCACGAAAGAGTCAGCGCCCGAGACCGTTGGTATAAGGCCCTTTTGAAATCTCCGCACGCGCAGATCCCAGCGGCTTGATGAAGGGCATGACCTGGCATCCGCTTCGGTCAGGCGATGATTCGGCGGCTGGCAAAAGCGCTCGAGGAATATCCTGCCCGAGAGTTTGGGCTGCAGCGGGTTGGGTCGTCAAAACGGCCGACCCGCTGGCGTGGAGCCGCTGCATTGGCTGCTCCCGACCGCCATGCAGTAACCAGCTCGTCGAGCCCTGGCGGATTGTCGTCACTACAAGCAGCGCTGGCTCATCGAGCAGTTCTTCGGAGTGATGATGGACACCCAGAGCTTGAAGATCAAGACAGCCAGTTGAAATCGGGACAGATGGAAGCGTCTACTGCTGTGTTGGCGAGCCCATCCAAATCTAAATTAGAAGGATCTAGAGCACGTCCTGGGATCGTAAGTCGATCGTGATGTGAAGGCGGGGCCTTTGCTGCTCGAAGGAGGCTGCGGGCGCTCTTCTTGAGCATGCATACCCTGCCGCGCGATTCAGCGATCCCAACGCCTTCATAACGCTGCGATCTGCCTTGAGAGGGGTGGCAATGCCGAAGACCCTAAGTCGTGACGCCACGAGCGTGCGCATCACCATCCCGGGAGCGCGGATGGTTCCGCAGCTATCCGGCGACGGACAGAACACGGCAGCGGCCGCACTGATCCCTTGTCCGCCTCAAGGAGAAGGTGAACTCCAGAAACCTTGGTTTTCACGTCGGTTGAGGCCGACTTTCGCGAATTCGTCGGCTAAAGGGGTGCATTTCCGCGAAACTCCAGAGATGTTTGTGGATATGCTGGTTTCAAATGGGCGGCTGGCCAAGGGTTCTCCGCCGACTGATCGTAAGGAGAGCAACGATGCGCTTGAGCAACCTGGGGACCGAGCAACTGAGGGAGAAAGATCGAAGCTTCGTCTTTCATCCGTCCACCCACTTGGCCAAGCACAGTCGCGGCGAGACGCCGAACCGGATGATGGCTGGCGCAGAAGGCGTCTACATTTGGGATACGGACGGGCGAAAGAGCCTCGACGGTTTCGGCGGGCTTTACTGCGTCAACCTGGGATATGGTTGTACAGAGATTGCCGAAGCCATCGCTCGGCAAGCGCACGAGTTGCCCTTCGCTCACATATATGCGAGCCAAGGAACCGAACCAGTCGCCCTTTTGGCAGAGGCCGTGGTCGAATATTTCGGCCAAAACATGCAAAGGGTCTTCTTCGGCCTCTCCGGCTCCGACGCCAACGAAACCAACGTCAAGCTCGTCTGGTACTACAACAACATTCTCGGCCGGCCTGAAAAGAAGAAGATCATATCACGTAATCGAGGATATCACGGGTCCGGGTTGGTTACCGGCAGTTTGACAGGCCTTCCCTTCTTTCATGACTTCTTCGACTTGCCTTTGAATTTGGTGCGCCATACGACGACGCCACACCATTATCGGCAAGCGCATGAAGGCGAAAGTGAAGAAGCCTTCTCCAAGCGATGTGCCAGCGAACTCGAAGCCCTTATTCTTGCTGAGGGGCCAGAGACGGTTGCGGCCTTCATCGGGGAGCCGGTGCTTGGGACGGGAGGCATCGTTCCGCCCCCAAAGGGATACTGGACCGCGATCCAGGGAGTTCTTGATAAGTACGACATCCTTCTGATCGCCGATGAAGTAGTCTGCGGCTTTGGGCGGACCGGCGAGAAGTTTGGTTCCCACCTCTATGGCATGCGTCCGGATTTCGTAACGATCGCCAAGGGCCTAAGTTCAGCCTACCTACCCATCTCCGGGTCCATTATCGGCGACCGCGTCTGGTCTGTCTTGGAACAAGGAACTGAAAAACACGGCCCGCTCGGCCACGGCTGGACCTATTCTGGCCACACGCTTTGCGCGGCGGCGGCGCTTGCCAATATCAAATTGCTGAAGGAAAGAAACATCTTGGAACATGTTCGGGATGTCGGACCCTACTGGCATACCCGTATGAAAGCCGAACTGGGGGGACATCCCATCGTTGGCGAGGTCCGCGGCGTCGGCATTCTATCCGCCGTGGAACTGATGCGAGACCCCAAGAGGCGAGTACCATTTGAAGCCGGACTTCAGGTCGGCGTGCGCGCCACGGCCGCTCTGTTTGAAAATGGTGTCATCGGCCGCGCTATGCCGCATGGCGATATCATCGGCTTTGCCCCTCCTTTGATCATAACCCGAAAAGAGATCGACCTTATCGTCGGTGCAACTGCGAAATCGGTAGATACGGTTTATCGCGCTCTGCAGGCCGAGGGCACGATTTGATCTAGGCGGCTGGTGGTAGCATTGCCGTGGCCCGGATGCTCGACGGCCTGTCCAGGCAGGCGGACCCCGAGCCACGCGCGCAGAGTGCTGGAGGACTGAACTGGCCCTTCGCTTGCATCTACGAGACTGGCGGTGGAGCGTTCGCCAACGAAACAACGGAACAAAAAGACATTGCGAAAAGAGGAGAACTCGCTCTCCAACATTCCTGTTGCCGCTGTCTGGTCGCCACGCGGCTGCGACCCAAGCGCGGCGTGCCCTGCCGGCGTACCTCCCCGCTGGCAGGGCAGTGTTCTCAATGAGAGTGATCACAGCGCACGCATGCCCGCAAGGATCGCCCCGTTTAGCCGATTCGCTGACAGGTGAGGCCTGCGCAACTCGGCAATACACACATTATGGCATTGAGCTCACGGCATGACAGAGGACATGCAAATTGTCTTTGAGACATTCATGGAGAAGCTGTCGGAAAGCGCCGATGAGCAAGATTTCCAGAAAGCCATGGGCTGCGCGACCGCTAACCTCGATCTGGCCACTTTCGCGTATCTCTCGTTACCTGCGCACCGCTCGGGTGAACCTCGTGTGATCTCGAATTATCCGGATCGCTGGACAACCCACTATCTGCACAATCGATATCACAAGCTTGACCCTGTGGTCTTGCGTGCGCAGTGCGGAGGCCATCCCTTCCGATGGGGATCGAATCTGCGCGGCGTTGAGATGTCATCGGCCCAGCGGCAAGTATTTGATGAGGCGGCCGAATTCAGCATCTGCTGCGGTTTGACCATTCCGATTGTCGATCGCCGCGGGGGCATTGCCGCTGTTACTTTTGCCGCTGACGAGCCCAATCCGACATTTCTTCGGGTCGCTGAGCGGTATGAACAGGCGCTCCAGTACATGGCGACCTGTTTTCACATTTACGTCCGCCGCAACCTCTCAAGTGATCGAAGAGTGGACGGCATTTCGTTGACGCCTCGCGAATATGAGTGCCTGCAGTGGGCCGCGCGCGGTAAATCCGCTTGGGTTATCGGCTGCATCCTGGGCGTGAAGCAGCGCACTGTTGCTTTCCATTTGGATAACGCCAAGAAGAAACTCGGCGTGCGTACCCAAAATCAGGCTGTTGCTCTGTTGGCCTCCTCACGGTCTTCGGTCGTGCCCCGCGATGTGGTGTAGCCTGGCGGTAGCGAAGCCGCTCGCGAGCGCAGTCGAATAGCTCAACAGGCCGACTCCACACGCCCAACTATTGCAAGCCCTGTTTCCACTGGATCCGACTGGCCAAGGCCTGCTTTTCCTGCTCCAGGCCACTCTACGGTTCATTTGAGGCATCGGAATTGCCGATGCTCTGATCCCTACTCCGCAGGCTCGGGCAATTGAACAGCAATTTTCGCGGCAGCTCACGCCCAGAGTCGCTGAGGCGGGATTTCCTTTTCTCGAAAGGCACTGGGCATTTTGTCAGCTCGCGAACAAATTCCTTATAGCCCGGTTGTCACAATCCAGTTCGCACGATCGAGATAACTGCGAAGGGCTTTCTTCGCGCGCTCCGGCTCATGTGCTGGATCAATGCCGAGGATCAGGTGAGCCATTTCTTCTTCGCTCGCTTCGTCGGCAGAGGCGTCGAGGAGCTGCATGTAGGTCGTGAAATGCTCTTTGTCGTAGGCTGGCAGGCTGTCCGACCATGGCACTTCATCTAACATTTCCAGCTTCATGACGAACGTAGTCTCTCTAAGCTTTGGCGCCCGCAGGCGGGCGCCTCAGAGGAGATCTGCACAAAAGAGTTCTGTCGATCGGTCCTCTATAACGAATAGGAACGATCATTCCTAGAACGATCGTTCCCTATCTCGCTGTGGATCTCAAGGAGATCATGGCGATTAATATGCGTCGTTTGCGCCATGAGCAGGACCTGACGCAGGAAGAGCTGGCTGCGCGCGCTGAGCTTAGCATGCGTTACGTGGGCTCGATCGAACGCGCCCGCGTTTCTGCGAGCGTTAGCGTCGTCGGCCGGCTCGCGGCCGCAATGAACGTTGATCCCTGCGATTTGATCAGGCCGCGCCCAAATAGAAGCAAAGTCAATTTCGGCTCCCGGGTCTGAATGGTGCACAGGCAGCTGAGGGCAACGTGGCGATATTTGCAACGATGGCCGACAGCCTGTCGTCGCTGCTAGATGAAAGCTAGAAGGGGCTTCTCGAATGATCCGAGTCGACCATGGAGGCGGTGGTCAAAGGGCGCGCCGGGCGCCCTTCATTTCTGATATGCCTTAGGAAGCTGCCGTCGTTTTCGTTTTCAGAAGCGGTAGGTGACGCCGGCGCCTATCAACCAGGGATCGAGCGCGGCCTTCCCCGTCAGCTTCGCGCCGTTCACCGTGACGTCGAAGTCCGGCTTGAGGAAAAGCTTCTTCGCGTCGAAGTTGACGCCCCAGTGTCCATCCACCATGTAGTCGAATCCGACCTGCAGCGCGGCGCCGAACGTGTTCTTTACGTCGAGAGCATCCGCACTGCCGACATCCTGGTTATAGAATATCGTGTAATTTACGCCGGCACCGACATAGGGCCTGAAGGCACCGAAATTGGTAAAATGATACTGCAATGTGAGCGTGGGCGGCAGCAGCCAAGCCTTACCGATCTTGCCCAGCTCGTCGATCGTTCCTTCGCCATCGATGTTGGCGTACGTGGCGCCGAGTATGAGTTCGGCGGCGATGTTATCCGTAAAGAAATAGGAGATATCGAGTTCGGGCGTCACGGTGTCGGAATAGGAAAGACTGGAGCCCGGCACTCCACTGACATAGCCCGAATCCCTGGTGATAACCCCCAAGGCACGCAGGCGGATCTGCCAAGGGCTTGGCGCTTGCGTGACCAACACTTCTGCCTTTGTGAGGCCCGGGGCTTGCACAAGATCGGCTGCGGCAGCCTGCTGCACGACAATCATGAAGCCGACTGCCGCTGTTATTCCCCGCACCACGCCCAATCGCATTCTCGCCATGATATTCTCTCCTTGCTCTTCAGAAGTAACTGCACCAAGACGGGTTCTGCTCGAATCAATTGAGATAGACGGAGCGCTCATGCTTCTTTTTTGCGTGAGACAGTGCTCCGAACGATTGGCGCCCTGCTCAAAATCAGCGAGCTGTGCTCACTGTGTTGAAACGTCACCTTCAGGGCCGCCCGCTATCGAACGCACTCGGCTATCCAGCCGATCGCACTGCGAAGGAAATTGTTGCCGAGCGCAATGAATGCGGCCCGCTCCCGATTGTCTTTGCCGTAGCCGTGGCCACCCGCACGGAGTTCGTAGAAGTAAGCGGGGTAGCCAAGAGCCTGCAGCTTTGCGGCCATCTTCCGCGCGTGGCCTGGGTGGACGCGGTCGTCGCGCGTGGTCGTGGCGAGCAGGATCGGCGGATAAGGCTGTCCCGGTGTCGCGGTGTGATATGCGGAGATTTGCTTTAGGAAAGCCCATTCCTCCGGCTTGTCCGGATCGCCATATTCGCCAGTCCAGCTCGCGCCGGCCAAAAGCTTGGTGTAGCGGCGCATGTCGATAAGCGGCATTGTGCAGAGCAGCGCGCCGAAATGCTCAGGGTAGCGGGTGAGCATATTGGCGATTAGAAGGCCACCATTTGAGCCACCTTCGGCGGCAATCCGCCTCGGCTGCGTAATGCCCCTTCGCACGAGATCGGCAGCAACGGCGGCGAAATCATCGTGGGACAGGCGCTTGCGTTCCCTGCGCCCGGCCTCGTGCCAAGGAGTGCCGAACTCGCCGCCGCCCCGGATGTTCGCCACCACACACGTGCCGCCGCGTTCGAGCCACAGCTTGCCAATGGAGGAATTGTAGTAGGGCAGGAGCGATACGCCGAAGCCACCGTAGGCAGTAAGGTGAACCGGAGCATCCCCGTTCCCGTTCGCTGGGCCGACTTGCGTGTACGGGACCATTTCTCCATCGGTCGAAACTGCCTCATGGCGCGTGATCATCAGCCCGGACGCGTCGAAAGTTTCCAAAGTGCGCTTCAGGACCACTGGATGGTCGAGAGGAGGCGTAGCATTGAGATCTAATAGTAGAAGCTTCGGCGGCGTTATCGGGTCCTGAGCCGAAACAAGGACCTCTCCATTGGTCTCGTAAATTCCGGGATCGAGCGACCAGACTTGAACGGTCCCTTCGGCGGGCACGGTATCCAGGGCTCGGCGTGTCCATTCTTGGCGGCCGGGGCTAAAAACATCGAAACGCGGCACGAGGTCGACAAGGTAGGCGATGATGAGCTTGCCGTCATTCCAGAAGAATGACTGCAGGGCGCTACTGTCGTCTGATTCAAAGAGCGAGGCAAAATTGCGCTCGCCGGCGAGGAAAGAGGAGAGGGAGATGCCAATCAGCGCGTCCGCGGCATGGGTCGTCCCTTCCACGGTCCAGGGCCTGCGCGGCCTTACCGCCAGCCAGTCGCCGAAGACGCTCCATCTGGCATCTTTGGGAAGGTCGATCTGAATTTTCGGCCCGGTCCTGTCCCCTGTCCGACCGATCTTCTGATAGGAAGCCGGCGTCTCGATGAACCATAGGCGCTCGCTCTCGGCGGTACGGTCCAGATAGCCAGACACGCTGACGGACTCGGAACCGGTCTCGAAGATTACTGGCGCGGTGAGCGGATCCGCGTCACGCTTCCACAGCCGCACGGTGCGCGCGTAGCCGGAGCGGGTGGCCATGCCATCACCAAGCGCACTGAAAAGCAGAAGTGTGTCCGGGTCGAGCCAATCAACCCCGCCCTTGGCCTCCGCGAGATTGAAACCGTCGGAGACTAAGCTGAGAGACCGCAGGTCGAATTCGCGATGCACGACTGCATCGCTGCCGCCGCACGACAGGCGCAGAACAGCAGTTTCCCGTCTCTCGGGCTCGAGGGAGGCGCCGCCCCAGATCCAGTCCTCTCCATCGTTGGCGGCGAGGGCGTCCAGATCGAGCAGTAGCTCCCACCGTGGATCGGCCTTTAGGTAGTCGGCAAGGGTAGTGCGACGCCAGAGTCCGCGCGGATTTCGGGCGTCTCGCCAGAAATTGTAGAGGTGCTGGCCGCGGCGCGCGATGAATGGAATCTTCTCAGGATGATCGAAAATCGCCGTCAGGGCGTCCCGGTCGCGCTCGAACTGCGATCCAGCGAACTGCCGTAAGGTCCTGGCTGACTGGCTGGCGGCCCAGGCGAGCGCCTGATCGCCTTCGACGTCTTCAAGCCATAGATAGGGATCATCGTCGGGAGCGTCCGCCGTTGGTCGGAAATCGAATGCCTTCATGGCCGGAAAACATGAGAGATGATGTCGGCTGGTAACAAGCGCAAGGATCCTCCGGCTGTGAACACCTTGGTTTTCGCGCCGGTATGTTCAGTGAACACGGTCTCGGATAAATTCTCCCAGTCCGCGGTGTAGCAACGCGTTTGCGCATACGACAGCACATGCCGTGCCAACCAGGAAAATCGTTTCGGAACAACGAGATCGCGCTGTAGCGTCGATGTCTCATGTCCGACATCGTCGAAGTTCAACAATAAGTCCCACCAGGGGACTGCTATTGCGCTGACGAATGATCTGACAGGATTGGAGGTGGTGTCGCCAGCAGGATGCGATGGCGGGCAAGCTGGAACGGCGAGTTGCTCTAGCGCCTGAACTACCGCGCCGACCTAAAGGCTGCGGAGAAACTGGTCGCGGGTGGCGGCAGCCTACATCGCACCAAACGCCGCACATTTCGGTGTGATCGTTCCAGCTCCGCCGCCCGGGTAAGAGTTGTCCAACCTGTCCTCACCCTGGCCAACGGAATTGGAGCCTCGCTGAAGATCCCAGTTGCGAGCTGCATCGTGACCACACGTACGCCGACACATATGCGCTAAACGGCAACTTTTACGTGGCGCCGCCACGCCCTTTCTTCTCAGAACCAAGTGCAGCGAGCTGTTGTGGATTGGCACACATCTCTGCGCAGCTGCTTCTCCGTTCGCCGTGCGACGGGACGATTGTCCTGCGTCGCATTGAGCTTCGGCTCTGCGCGGATTTCTGCGCTAGGCAGGAGAGTCGGGGATTTGCGCAGACAGTTTGGCGGGATCACCCCCCTGGGTGTTGGCCGATGCCTGGACCGACAAGCCTCGGGACGTTCGAGATCATGCAATCCTACTGCTGCTTGCGGTCTAGGAATGCGCAGCGGCTGGGTAGTGGCATTGCGCCTGATCAGATCGAGTGGACCCATTGGACATTGCGGCTTTCAGCCGCAGATCTGTCCGCTCGTTTCGCCTGTTGCCGAGGCGCTCGCCCACTACATCGATCGGTGCGATCGTCGCCGTCGCGCCGGAAGTCTTCCTCTGGATGCAAGTGCCCCGCCGGCCGTTGACAAGCTCGCCGATCAGCAGGCCGCCCATCTGACCTTTAGGCAACCACATCATAGTGCCCGCCCACGCCCGCGCGCCATAACGTGTGGCCTTCGTCGTGTGCATACGCAGAAAGCGCAGACATAAGAAGGGTGGTCGAAATGACGGCCTGGCGTGAAGGGGCCGACTTGAACGAATTTGTGCCCGTTAGGTCAGCGATCTCGGCCGCGCCAAGGAGTTGGTGGGGTTCGCCCAACGCCTTCAGCTTGGAAGAGTACGTCGCCAGATGCTCCTTGCCTGCATCAGTCGAAACAGCTTCATACTGCCGGCTATCAGGACGGTCGTGGATCGATTATCCGCTATGGCTTCCATCCGCGCTGCGGTGAAACGG
>NZ_LPWA01000182.1 GCF_001510895.1 Mesorhizobium loti
CTCCCCCACTTGGGGGGAGATCGGACGTCACCGCGCTTTCGCCAATCGCCAACGTCGCAGGATCGAGCGGGGCGCCGAAGCTGCCAATCTCCCCCTTGTGGGGAGATGTCCGGCAGGACAGAGGGGGCGCGAAGGATCACGAGCAGACCTCACCCTTGCGCCGCTGCGTTCTCGCCGGAGCTACCGCTGGTTCCACCTGCGAATGACCGGCTCGGTCAGGTCGTGCTCGTAGCCGAGGACGCTGAGGCTCCCGGTGTCAAGCACGAAATGTGCGCCGCCCTGCGGTGGCAGACCGACCCAGCGGGATGCGAGGACGCGCAGGAAATGCGCGCTCGAAAAGACCAGCACATTACCGTCCACCGCTCGAACTTCGGCAATGATCGCATCGGCCCTGGCGCCGACATCGGCAGCCACCTCGCCGCCCGGGCAGCCGTCGCGAAACAGCTGCCAGCCGGGACGCATGGCAAGAATCTCCTTGGTCGTCACGCCCTCATAGGCGCCATAGTCCCATTCCTGCAGGTCGGCCTTCTTCACCAGGCGCTCGCCGAAGCCCGCCAGCCGGCAGGTGTCGAAGGCGCGCTGCGACGGGCTCGACCAGACCGCCTGAAAGGTCTGGCCCTTGAGACGATCGGCGACGCCGCGCGCGGCCTCCTCGCCTTTCGCGGTCAGCGGAATGTCGGTACGGCCGGTGTGCCTGCCCGACGCGCTCCATTCCGTCTCGCCATGGCGAACAAGATAGATCTCGGGAAAAGCGCTGCTCATCCGCCGGCCCCTCACGGTTGAATGCACCGGCAAGGCGCCGGCCCGCGCACCCTATGCGGCGTCCGGTAAAAAGAACAGGCCGCGGCGTTCACCGCGACCCGTTCGGCATCGGGAGGATGCGTCTGTTTGTTTGCGCAATTCCGGACGGAAACCCGAAGTACACTTTCCTGGAATTGCTTCGGTCGCTCAGGCGGGCTGCAGGCCGCCGGACAGCGACAGGTCCGCCTCTTCCGGCAACTGGCCGGCCATGGCGGCGGCGAATTGCTTCTGGTCGAGCTCGCCTTCCCAGCGCGCCACGACAATGGTCGCCACCGCGTTGCCGACGAAGTTGGTGAGCGCGCGGCATTCCGACATGAAGCGGTCGACGCCGAGGATCAGCGCCATGCCGGCGACCGGAACCGACGGCACGACCGAGAGCGTGGCGGCTAAAGTGATGAAGCCGGCGCCGGTGATGCCGGCGGCACCCTTGGAGCTCAGCATGGCGACGAGCAGCAGCAGGATCTGGTCGCCGAAGGTCAGCGGCGTGTCGGTCGCCTGAGCGATGAAAAGGGCTGCCAGCGTCATATAGATGTTGGTGCCGTCGAGGTTGAAGGAATAGCCGGTCGGGATGACCAGGCCGACCACCGAGCGGTTGCAGCCGGCGCGTTCCATCTTGGCCATTAGGCCGGGAAGGGCAGCTTCCGACGACGAGGTGCCGAGCACGAGCAGCAGCTCTTCCTTGATGTAGCGGATCAGCGCCAGGATGGAGAAGCCGTTGTACCATGCCACCGCGCCCAGCACGACCAGCACGAAGAGCAGCGACGTCAGGTAGAAGGTGCCGATCAGAAAGGCGAGGTTGGCGATCGTGCCGATGCCGTATTTGCCGACCGTGAAGGCCATGGCGCCGAAGGCGCCGATGGGGGCCGCCTTCATCAGGATGGCGACGAGGCGGAAGATCGGCGCGGTCAGCGCCTGCAGGAAATCGACCACCGGGCGGCCGCGCTCGCCGACGAGTGCCAGCGCCACGCCGAACAGCACCGAGAAGAACAGCACCTGCAGGATATCGCCTTGCGCGAAAGCGCCGGTGATGGTGTCGGGGATGATGTTCATCAGGAAGCCGACGATGGTGGTGTCATGCGCCTTCTCGGTGAAGGTCGAAACCTTCGAGGCGTCGAGCGTCGCCGGGTTGATGTGCATGCCGGCGCCCGGCTGGATGACGTTGGAGACGACGAGGCCGACGATGAGCGCCAGTGTCGAGAAGACGAGGAAATAGATCATCGCCTTGCCGGCGACGCGGCCGACCTTGTGCAGGTCGGAGACGCCGGCGATGCCGGTCGCCACCGTGAGGAAGATCACCGGTGCGATCACCATCTTGACCAGCTTGATGAAGGCATCGCCGAGCGGCTTCAGCGAGGCGCCGATATCGGGATAGAAATGGCCGAGCAGGATGCCGGCGGCGATCGCCGCCAGAACCTGCACGTAGAGATGCCGGTAAAAGGGAACCTTGCCGCGCGGTTCCGCGGCAGCGATTGCTGTCTGCATCGTATCCTCCGTTCAGCCCCGATCGAGAAAGCTCGACCTCCCAGGGGCAGTTGACCTGCACAACCTCGCGGCTGCTGCGAATGCATCTGCAACACGCGTGCCAGATTCCGCCCTCTTTGATTTTGCTGGCTTTTTCGGCCTGGCTTTGCGTATTTGGAGCGTGCCGTGCGGCGATCCGCATAGATCGAATTGTGCTTTGTGCGAAATCATGCACAAATGCGGCATGCTGCAACGCCCTGCCGCTGCCTTGTCTCCAACGCCTGAGCTGCTTGCCGGGCGGCGCGGCGCGCCTGGCTGCTGTTTACGGCGGTGGCGCTGCTCATCGTGCTCGCGGCTCTCTACGGCGCGGGCCTCTACGGCCGTTCGACCGAGGTCGAGGCGCTGGCGGCGCAGGGCCGCACCGACGCCAACCTCAAAGTTGCGCTGCTGCGCGCGGTGCTGGAAAATCCGCGCGCGCTGCCGCTGCTTTTGTCCGAGGACCAGCAGGTGCACGACGCGCTCACCCAACGCAGCCCCGCCTCGATCGACGTGCTGAACCGCAAGCTCGAAGGGCTGGTGTCGGGCACCAAGGCCTCGGTGCTCTACGTCACCGGTACGGACGGCCTTGCGATCGCCTCGAGCAACTGGCGCGAGCCGGTGAGCTTCGTCGGCAACGACTACGGTTTCCGCGCTTATTTCTCAGGTGCGATGCAGTCCGGCACGGCCGAATATTTCGCGCTCGGCAATACCAGCAAGCGCCCGGGGCTCTACATTTCGCGCCGCGTCGGAAGCGCCGCCGCGCCGCTCGGCGTCGTCGTTGTCAAGATGGAGTTCGACCAACTCGAGGCCGACTGGCACGAGGCAAGCCGTCCCGCCTATGTCAGCGACGAACACGGCGTGGTGCTGATCACCAGCGTGCCTTCCTGGCGCTTCATGACGACGGCGCCACTCGCCGGTGCCACGCTTGCCGCAATCCGCAGCAGCCAGCAGTTCGGTGACGCGCCGCTGGTGCCCTTGCCGATCACCAAGCCGCAACCGCTTAGCGCCGACGTCGCGCTGGTCCATGCCATCACGCCGGGCGGCAGCGATGCGGAGTATCTGCGGCTATCCACGGCTGTCCCCTCGACGCCGTGGCGGCTCGACTATCTCGTTCCGGCCGAAGCGCCGATCGCGGCGGCTCAGCGCGAAATGCGGCTCTTGGCGCTCGGCGTCCTCGTGCCCCTCCTAGCATTAGCCGCCTATCTGCTGTGGCGCCGGCAGTCCGCTCAGATGCGGATCGCCGCCGAGCAGGCGGCGCGTGCCGAACTGGAGCGCCGCGTCGTCGAGCGTACGCAGGATCTGAGCCTCGCCCGCGACCGGCTGCAGGCCGAGATCGCCGATCACCGCAGCACGGAGGCGAAGCTGCAGGTCATGCAGCAGGAGCTGGTGCAGGCGAACCGTCTTGCGACGCTCGGCCAGGTCGCAGCGGGCGTGGCACATGAGATCAACCAGCCAGTGGCGACGATCCGCGCCTATGCGGACAATGCGCGCGTCTTCCTGGAGCGCAAGCAGACGGCGCCTGCCGAGGAGAATCTCGGCGCCATCGCGGCGCTGACCGAGCGCATCGGCTCGATCACCGAGGAATTGAAGGCCTTCGCCCGCAAGGGCCGCACAGCTGCCGAGCCGGTCGAACTGCGCAGCGTCATCGAAGGCGCCGTGGTGCTGCTCAGAAGCCGCTTCGCCGGCCGGCTGGAGGCGCTTGCGATCACTTTGCCGCCGCCGGCGCTCAAGGTGATGGGCAACCGGTTGCGGCTCGAGCAGGTGCTGATCAACCTGTTCCAGAACGCGCTGGAAGCGCTGGAAGGCCGTGACGATGCGCGGGTCGAGGTATCCGCTTCAGACACAGAGGATGATGTGGTGCTCGTGGTGTCGGATAACGGACCAGGCATCCCGCCGGCGATCCTGAAATCGCTGTTCACACCGTTCAACACCTCGAAGGAAAGAGGGCTCGGGCTTGGCCTCGTCATCTCGAAAGATATCGTCGCCGACTATGGCGGGCGCATCGAGGTGGCGAGCGGCGAGAGCGGCACCCGCTTCACCGTCCATTTCTCGAAAACTGGCGTGGCATCATGAACGGCAATCCGGTCATCCTGATCGATGACGACAGCGACCTGCTCAAGGCGACGAAGCAGACGCTGGAGCTCGCCGGCTTCGCTGTCTCAGCCTTCGACTCGGCAAGCGAGGCACTCGCCAACCTCGACGCGAGCTTTGCCGGCGTCGTGGTGTCGGACATCCGCATGCCCGAGATGGACGGACTGCAGCTCTTCGACCGGGTGGTCGACCTCGACCCTGACATACCGGTCATCCTGGTCACCGGCCATGGCGACATCGCGATGGCGGTCAAGGCGATCAAGGACGGCGCCTACGACTTCATCACCAAGCCGTTCGCCGCCGACCGGCTGGCGCAAAGCGTGTGGCGCGCGGCGGAAAAGCGCCGGCTGGTGATGGAGAACCGCGCCTTGCGCGAGGCGGCCGAGCAGGCGCAGGAGGGCCTGCCGCTGATCGGCCAAACACCGGCGATGGAGCGGCTGCGCCGTACGCTGAGACAAATCGCCGACACCGATGTCGACGTGCTGGTGACCGGCGAGACCGGCTCCGGCAAGGAGGTGGTGGCGAGCCTGCTGCACCGCTGGAGCCGCCGCGCCAAGGGCAATTTCGTCGCGCTCAATTGCGGCACGCTGCCGGAGACGGTCATCGAAAGCGAATTGTTCGGCCATGAGGCCGGCGCCTTCACCGGCGCGCAGAAGAAGCGCGTCGGCCGCATCGAGCATTCGAGCGGCGGCACGCTGTTTCTCGACGAGATCGAAAGCATGCCGGCCTCGACGCAGGTGCAGATGCTCAGAGTGCTGGAAATGCGCGAGGTGACGCCGCTTGGCACCAACGAGGTCCGGCCGGTCGATCTGCGCGTGGTCGCCGCGGCCAAGGTCGATCTCGGCACTGCCAGCCAGCGCGGCGCTTTCCGCGAGGACCTCTACTACCGGCTCAATGTCGTGACGCTCTCGATTCCGCCGCTGCGCGAGCGCCGGGACGACGTGCCGCTGCTGTTCGGCTATTTCGCGGAGCGAGCCGCGGCTCGCTTCCACCGCCCGGTGCCCGCGGCGCCGGCCGCCGTCCAGCGCCATCTGAGAGAACATGACTGGCCCGGCAATGTCCGCGAACTTGCCCATTTCGCCGAGCGCTTCGTGCTCGGACTGGAGGAGATCGGCGGCAGCCCTTCCCCGCAGCCAACCGATTCGGACGCCGCCATGCCGTTGCCGGAACGGCTGGAGCGCTACGAGGCCGAGATCATCCGCGAGACACTTGGTCGCAACGACGGCGATGTCCGGCGCACCATCGAGGCGCTCGGCATCCCGCGCAAGACCTTCTACGACAAGCTGCAGCGGCACGGCATCGTGCGCAGCGATTTTTCCAGATAGATCAAGCTTGTGGAACCCGATCCAATCCCAGACCGTTGAGGCTGTCCAGGAAACCGTGGCACGTTGGCACCAGCCGGGCGGCGAACGCATGACCGTGACGGCGTTGCCGGTTGCCATTGGCAAGCGTTGATGGTTTGTTGCCGCTCAGCGGAGAACGAATGATGCGCGAATCCCTCGGTCAAGAAGAATACGGCTCGGCCAGCCCCTTCGATCCGGACGATCTGCCGAATCTCAACGCCATGGGGCCGGCGATGGGCCGCGGCAGCGATTTCGAGAAATATGCCGTAGCCGTCATCATCGTGTTCGGCGCGCTGATCATCGGCGGCCTGATGGCTGCGTCCATGAACTGGGGCCATCGCAACGGCTTCCTGTTCGCGCTCGGCGGCGCGACGTCGGCCTGGATTTCGGGCAATGCGCTGCTGCTCGACCGGCCGCGCATCTATGCGCTGTTCGTCGGTGTCGCAGCCGTGCTGCTGATTGGGTCGACCCTTACGCTAGTGATCTAGACAACTAGAGCGTTTCACCGTTTCACGGAAACGGCGAACCGCTCTGTCTCTTTGTTTTGACGCAATTCCGGACGGAAACCGTTACACACTTTTCCTGGAATTGCTCTAGTAACCGAGCGCCTCGCCGGAAGCGGCGCGGCTGTCGACGGCTATTGTAGCGCGCGCCGCCGCCCTTCTCGATCTCCGCCAGGCTCTTGCCGCCGACCAGGATGCCGCCGCCTGGCCCCAGGTCCGATCGACTGACCACGGGCGGCTGGCTAGTCGGCGCGCCCTGGCGGATATGCCGGTGGATCAAACTCGAACGTGCCATGGCTTCCGAAAGCTGGTAGCATCCCTCGATGCTTTCTTTGGCTGGGCGGAGGGGTCATCATGCCTGTGCGTTTGTTTTCGCTCTTGCTCGCTTTTCTCTTGATTGCACCCAGCGCCTTCTCGGAGACGCTGAAGCTTCCGGACAATCTGACAGGATTCAGTTCCCCATCGGGAGAGAGCTTTCTTGCCGAGAGCACAGCGAAGGAAGCCTATTTCCCTCTAGCGAGCAACTTTCTCACACAGAAGACGCAGGCCTATTGCGGTGTGGCAAGCATCGTCATGGTGCTGAACGCGCTCAACGTCCCTGCGCCTGCGGTGCCGGAATATGAACCCTATAAGACGTTCACTCAGGACAATGTCCTGAACGAGCGTACCGAGGCCATTCTTCCTCGCCAGGTCCTGGACAAGCAGGGAATGACGCTCGACCAGATCGGGGCCATTCTGTCCACGCAGCCGATCAAGGCCGAGGTCCGTCATGCTTCGGACGCCAGCCTCGAGCAGTTCCGGATGCAGGCCAGGTCCTTCCTTTCCAAATCCGGACACTTCGTCATCGTCAACTATCTGCGCAAGGCAATGGGCCAGGAGAAGGGCGGGCATATATCTCCGCTGGCCGCCTATGACGAGAAGGCGGACAGGTTCCTGATCCTCGACGTGGCTCGCTACAAATACCCGCCGGTGTGGGTGAAAACGGCCGATCTGTTCGGAGCAATGAACACGGTCGACAGCGACAACGAGAACAGAACCCGTGGATATGTGCTGATATCGTCGCTTTCGGCAGAATAGTTCAGCTGGACTTGCCGGTGAGCGCGGCCACAAGGAGGTTTCTCCTCGCGCGCATTGCGGGCTGCGCCTTGGCCTTATCGGCGAGCACATCACTTAGCCGGAAAAGACGGTCCACCGCCAATGGCGGTGGCGTCATCAAGTCAAAAGTCGGGGGCGTCAGACGATGCCGCCACCGCCACTGGCGACGGCCGGGCGCTCCGCCGCGACCTTGGCCCGGTAGCCGGCCTCGCGATAGGCGGCGACCGGGTCGATGGCACCGCCGGTGCTCAGCCGCGCCATGGCGAGGATCGGCTCGACATCGGTGCGGTAAGCGGCTTTCAAGGTCTGCGTCGCCATCAGCGCGTCGTTTGCTTCCTGAAAGCCTTCCAGCGCCTTGCGATCGACCAGCAGCGCCTGGACATAGGCGCGCTGCACCTCGACCGCCGACAGCATCAGGCTTTCGATCGGGTCGGTGACGTTGTGGCTCTGGTCGAGCATGTGCGCCGGGTGAAAACCCTTGGCACCCGAAAGCTCGGCATCAACCAGCTCGTTGAAGACCAGGAACAGCCGGTAGGGATCGATCGAGCCGGCATCGAGGTCGTCATCGCCATATTTGGAATCGTTGAAGTGGAAGCCGCCCAGCTTGCCGAACTGGATCAGCCGAGACACGATCATCTCGATGTTGACGTTGGGCGCGTGGTGACCGAGGTCGACAAGGCAGAAGGCCTTGTCGCCGAGTTCCTTGGCGATGATGTAGTTGGTGCCCCAATCCTGCACGACCGTCGAATAGAAGGCCGGCTCGTACATCTTGTGCTCGGTGAACAGCCGCCAGTCGTCCGGCAGGCCGGCATAGATTTCGCGCATCGCATCGAGATAGCGCTCGAAGGCTTTGGCGAAATTGACCTGGCCGGGGAAATTCGAGCCGTCGCCGATCCACACCGTCAACGCCCTCGAGCCCAGCGTCCTGCCGATCTCGATGCATTCGAGATTGTGCTCGACCGCCTGCCGGCGCGTGCCAGCATCGGCATGCGACAGCGAGCCGAACTTGTAGGAGAGCTTCTGGTCCTTGGCGTCGGAAAAGGTGTTGGAGTTCATGGCGTCGAAGCCGAGGCCGAAGCGGGACGCCGCCTGCTTCAGCCGGTCCGGATCGGCCTTGTCCCACGGGATGTGCAGCGAGACGGTCGGCGTCGCCTGCGTCAGCTGGCTGATGACGGCGCAGTCCTCGATCTTGTCGAAAATGTCGCGCGGCTCGCCGGCGCCCGGAAAACGAGCGAAACGCGTGCCGCCGGTGCCGACGCCCCAGGACGGGATCGCCACGGCGAATTTCTCGACCTTGCCGCGGATCGCGTCGATGGCGATGCCGCGGCGGTCGAGGCGCTCGCCAAGCGAGGCGTAATCGCGCTCGAGGACGGCCTTGCGCGCGGCGTTGTGTTTCGCGACTAGGTCAGCGGAATAGATCTGTTCGGACATTTTATCCTCCCCAATATTCGTTGGCGCTGCCTC
>NZ_LPWA01000183.1 GCF_001510895.1 Mesorhizobium loti
TCTTAGGCTCTCTTGACTATGCTGTATCGCTCGACGGACCGCCTCTGTCGTCGTGGCGCTCCCGTGAAGAACCTGGCCCATAGCGCATCCTTTGATTCGTGCGACAATGGTGCACCATCAAAGCCCGGGATCAACAGCTAGTGTTGGCTATTTCACGCAACTGATCTCCGCATAGTCGCCAGTCGTCTGTAGGGGCATAGCGATCCTACTAGACGCTGTGATTGCATGAGAACAGACCGCGATTACCTTCGAAATTGTCGATTTTCGCACGGCCGCCCTTCGGCGGGACCCTTAAGTCCGTACCCTAAGGGCCCGCTCCAGTCTGTCGGCGATCTGCGTGACGATATAGGCAATCACCATATAGATCACGACGGCAATCACGAAGGCTTCGAGGTAGTAGTAGTTTAGCGCGGCGGTCAGCTGGGACTGGGCGAAGATGTCGACGACCTCGATGGCGAATCCGAGAGAAAGCGCCTTCATGATGACCATCATCGAGGTTGTCAGGTCGGGAATCGCCGTGAGGCTACCTGCGGGAACAGGATTCGCCGGAACAGTTGGCCGCTTGTATAGCCTAGCGAATGGGCGGCGTCTGACTGGCCGGTGTCAAAGGCGTTCAGGGCTCCCTTGATAATCTCCGCTTGAAACGCGGCGACACAGCCGGTCACCGCAATGACAAGGATAACCCAGTTGGGGGTTTCGTGGGCGTTGAAGTTGATCCCGAGCAGCGAGAACAAGAATTGGAACACCGGAGGCAGGCCGAAATAGGCGAGGAAAATCACGATCACCATCGGAACGCCCTTAAAGACGATCTTGTAGGCCATGATGAGCTCTCGCAGCACCGGGATCCGTCTGTGTTCGATGAGCGCGAAAAGGCTGCCGACTATCGTCGACAAGACGAAAATCGTGAACGCCATGCCAAGCGTTACGGGTACGGCGCCCAGGATTTCCTGCGCGTCTTGGAGCAAAATATCGCTATCAAACACGGTCGAATGCCCTTTACGTCAGGCGCTCGCGATGAGCGCGTTCTTGATCTGAGCCGTTGTCGTCGCCTCTGGCGCTTGCATCGGCGAGCGAAGCTCGAAGAAGCGCACGATAAGCCACGCGACGAGGCACATCAGGGAATAGATGACGGCCAGGACGAGGTAGGTTTGGAACTGGTACTGGTTGTAGTCGCGCTCCATGATCAAATGCGCGGTCGCCATCACGTCCGCCGCCCCGATATACATGACCAGCGCAACGTTATGGATCAGGTAGATGATCGAGTTGCCGTAGCCCGGCAATGCAAAGTGCACCGCCTGCGGACCCACGACGCGAGCGATTTTCTGGCGGAAGGTGTATCCTAGACTATCGGCCGCGTCGTGCTGGCCGCGATCTACGGCCAGGTATGCGGGCCGCATGACCTCCGACAGATATCCCCCGTGGTAAAAGCTCAATCCCACCATTGCAGCGATCGTCGGCGAGAAGAAATCTTCAGCGCCGAACAGGGCCACTAATAAGGGAAGCCCGTAGAACGCTACGAAAAGCTGGAGGACGACGGGAACACTTCGGGCATAGGACACGTAGAGGTCGGTGAGGTGGCTGACCGCCGGTATCCGGCGGACCCGGAGTGTTGTCGCGACGAGAGCCAGGCAAAAGCCGACTACCATGGCCGTAAACGTGATGGCGAGCGTCAGCGGCAACGCCGATAGCAACTCGGGGATCATAGCAGAAACATCCACTTTGAAGCGCTCCTTCTTGCAATTCAGCCTTGCCGCTGACTAACAATCATCGCCGGAAACGGTCGTGTTATTTCATGTACTTGACGATGTCCTCGCCGAACCACTTCTGCGAGAGCTTTTCAATCGTGCCGTCGTCCTTCAATTCCTTGAGAACCTTGTTCAAATCGTCAGCCAGAACCTTGTTTTCATCTGATCTGTGAATCAGCATGTAGGTGTTGTTGCTGAAGACCGGATCGGACGCCACGATATCGAGCTTCTTTTCCTCGATGACGGTCTGCTCACCCAGATTCGAAGGCAGGACCAGCGCGTCGAACTTGCCGTTCTGCACTTCGTCCAGTCGGTTCGGGTACGGGATGCCGGCGCTGGATGCCGTCACATCGAGTTTGTATTGCGGGTTCTCTTTCTGCCAGTTCATAATGAACTTGTAAGTTCCACCGCCGGCCGTGGTCGGTACAATCCTCTTGCCGACCAGGTCTTTCATTTCCTTGATGCCGCTGCCTTTTTTGCTGTAGATCTTCATCAGGCTGGCGCCCATGGGGCTTTCCGGAATGAAGAACTGCTTGGCGCGCTCGGGCGACTTGTAGTAGCCACCAACCGCGATGTCGTACTTGCCTGTGGCGAGGCCGGTTTCCTGCGCGATATCCGAAACGCCTTCCATCTCGAATTTGTATTGCGGCAGCTTTGCGTTGATCGCCCTCAGGAGATCGGGTTCATAGCCTTGCGGTTCGACGCCGATCGCGCCCCACGCCAGCGGCTTGGATTCCGCCGACGTCGCGATCTTGATCGTCCGAACGGTCTGACCGTAGCTGATCCCCCCGGTTGCAAGGGTGATTGCGATGCCGCCAGCTACGGCCAGGGCAGCGCGACGGGAAAAATTGGGTGTGATTGCAGACATTTCTTAGGTTCCCTTCTTGTTGAGCTATTGAAAAGCGAGTTCTGACTGCAGGAATTGAGCAAGTCGTGGGCTGGAAGGCGCATCGAAGATCTCAGCCGGACTGCCGTCGGCGGCAACCACGCCACGATCCATGAAGACGATCCGGTTCGAAATGTTCTTCGCGAATTGCATCTCATGGGTCACCAGCAGCGAAGTGATCCCTGACGACGTGACATCCTTGATCACCTTCAGAACTTCACCGACGAGTTCAGGATCCAGCGATGACGTAGGCTCGTCGAAGAGCATCACGTCGGGACGAACCGCCAGCGCACGCGCGATGCCGGTGCGCTGGAGTTGGCCACCCGACAGCTGGGAAGGATAGCTGTCTCGCTTCGCTGAGAGACCGACCCGGTCAAGCTCTCGCAGCGCTATTTCACGCGCCTCGTCCGTGGACTTGCGTTGCACGACGACAAGCGGATCCATCACGTTCTGGAGGACCGTCATGTTCTTGAAGACATTGAATTGCTGAAAGACCATCGCTGTTCGGAGCCGGATCGCCTGGACAGCGGTCTTGTCGGCGCGCTGGTAGTCCATCCGAATCTGATCGAAAGCGATAGTTCCTGACGACGGCTTGGCCAGGTAGTTAATGCATTTCAGCAGCGTGGTCTTGCCGGTCCCGCTCGGGCCGATGATCGACACCACGTCACCTCGCTTTACCGAGAGGTTGACGCCGTTCAGGACCTGCGTACTTCCGTAAGATAGCTTTATATCTTTGAGTTCAAGCATTTCTGGTTGGCCCTTCAAAGAGTGGGACGGACTGGCTTGACCATATGCGACGTCATCACCCGCTCTCCGCATGGCCTAGAACGTGCATCAGCCGGTTCGCCCAGCCGAAGATTGATATGGCGTGGATCAGGTCGATGATCTCGGCGTCATCCATGCCCACGGATCGCAGCGAGGCGATGTCGTCCGCCGTCGCTTCCGACGCGCCGCCGACAGACGGCGGGCAAAGCTGTAGATTGCCGCATCGCGCGGCCCAAGCTTTTCGGGTTTGTCGAGGTACAGCGCAGTGACCACGTCATCGCTCTTGGTCAGCTCCGCATGCCGGCGAGCGTGAACGACGGCACAGAATTTGCAGCCGTTGACGATCGAGGCACCCAATGCGCCAAGTTCGCGGTCGGGACGGGCAAGCCCGCCTTCGACATACATGATGGCGTTGAACAAGATGGTGCGGGCAAGATAGCTCTCGGGATCGTGCACAAGGGTGCGCACATATTCCGAAACTTTCTTGGCAGAGGGCGTGACCTTCATCGCTTCGAGCTGTTCCGTCGTGGCCTCGGAGAGTTCGACCGGTGCGATATACGGATGCCAATTCAGAGGCTTCAGGCGAACTGAGGAAATCATGCCGACCTCATCAATCGCAAGCCGGTCGCGACCCGCGTCTGGAAGTTCACAAAGGCAATCAGTTCGGAGAGCGCGACGATCTGAGGGTTGTTTAACCCCGCCTGCGCCAGCAGCACTATGTGGCTCGCCTCCGCTATTTTGGGTGTCAGCGTGATCAGGTCGACATGCCGCGCGATGGTCGCCAATGGCTCCTCGAGATCCGTTTCGCCCCGAGCCAAGGCCATCAGCTGCTCCGTCGGACCAAGCTGAGCCAGCTGCACATCATATTCGGCCATCAGAACGGGATCTGCATTCAGGGCGGCCATCCGACGGGCCAGAGCAACTCGCAAATTCGGCGCCAGCCCCTGGTCGTTTGCTGGACGCAGTACAGAGAGCCGACATTCCTCCGCCCCTTGCACGAATTCCGGTCGAAACCGCCGCGTAGCAAAAAGGGCATCTTCCGGGGAAAGACCAGCGGCCTTATCCAT
Organism: Mesorhizobium loti; assembly: GCF_001510895.1. Classification (GTDB taxonomy): domain Bacteria; phylum Pseudomonadota; class Alphaproteobacteria; order Rhizobiales; family Rhizobiaceae; genus Mesorhizobium; species Mesorhizobium loti_A. Next base: position 4,464 of record NZ_LPWA01000183.1, read on the forward strand.
TGCGTCGATCACTGCACGGCCTCCTTCTGCAGCAGCGGTGTGGAATCGGCCCATTCGTCACCCAGAAGTTCGGGGGTGTCGTAAGCGACCAGATTGGCGAAGTGGGTTTCGACATCTTCTGCAAAGAGCGATGTGGTAATGCCGCGGACGAGACGGTCGGCACCGGCACTGACCGCCGGAATATCGCCGGAGACTTTGCCGTGGCTCAGCATGGCGGCATCGTTGAAGCAGTGGATATGCGCAAGCATCGGGCAGGAGCCGGAGACGCGTTCGCGAAACTCAAAAGCGGGACCGAGATCGGGGGCCTCCGACATTTCGGCGCGGGGCGGCCCCATATCGGGCGTATATCGACCATCCGACCAGGTGCGGATATGCGGGGCGAGCGCTGCAAACTCAGGGCGGTCGCTGAAATCGTTTGAGAAGCCGGTCGCCGCGATCAGAAAATCGTAGCGCATTGGCCCTTGCGTGGTTTCAACCAGAAGGCCTCCCGCATCTTGCTTTACCGCAAGTATACCGCAGTCGAGAAAGAACCGAGCGTTGGGGTGGCGAGACACACGGAGCGTCGATGAGCGCGGTGGCGGCGTCTGGGTCGAGGCGGTGTAGTCGAAGAATTTCCATTTCCAGGCATCGGGCAGGTGACAGATGCCGTGTACAACGCCCTGGCTGCCGATGCCGGTCAGCTTGTTGATGCGTGGCATTTCCTTGCGCCGGATCAACATGTCGACAGAGCCGGCGCCCGCCTCGAGCGCCGTTGCGGCATTGTCCATGGAGGAGGCGCCGGCGCCGATGACTGCCACACGCTTGCCTTTCAACGCATCGAAATCGATGTCGTCGGCAGAATGGGCCCAATAGGTGCGATCGATGCCCTTGAGGAAATCGGGCACGGCAAAACCGCCGAGACCTGACCGACCAGTGGCCAGAACGAGGTGCCGGGTGAGCACCCGGCCTGTTTCCGCGCCTTCGACATCGATTGCAATCAGATCGTCGACGGGCGCAACACCGGTCATGCGCACGCTGTTTCGCACCGGCAGAGCAAGGACTTTGCGATACCAGACCAGGTAATCCATCCACTGACCCCTGGGAATCTTGTCCAGCGACTGCCAGGCCTCAAGGCCCCACTGTGCCGTAAACCAGGCGCGGAACGTCAGCTGTGGCAAGCCTAGTGATGGACCGTTCAGGGTTTTCGGCGACCGGAGCGTTTGCATGCGGGCAAACGTTACCCATGGTCCTTCGAACCCGGCCGGTGCCGCATCGTAGGTGACGACATTGGTGATCCCGGTCAGCACCAACTTTGCCGTGGCGGCAAGTCCGCACATGCCCGCGCCAATGACAACGGCGTCACGAACCGGAGCGCCTCCACGCCAACGCTCAGGGACCCAGGGCTTAGCGGGCAACTCGAGAAACTCGAGATCTTGCGCAAGCTGTGCTTCGAGTGCGGCAAGGCCCGTCGTCGCTGCCGGCGTGAGAATATGCCTCATATTCCGGTTCCGTAATTTATGCTTGATCCTGGACCGGTCACAAGTTGGCCGGCCATGGTCGGGTCGATTCTTTTGAAACCGGCGATCGACCGTTCCGCGACAGCTTCGACAGCTTCCATCAACGCTTGCGGAACTGCGCGCAGCGGCCGCCTTTGGGCTACCAGAACGCCCCAGTAGAATGGAACGGTGATATCGATGGGGCGAATTACGACGTTAGGGCGGCTCAGGCCGTAGGCCGTGAGAGGGTCGATAATTGCTGCGGCGCCTATTTTGTGCGCGATTAGCAGGGCGCTGGAGGCGGTATTCGTACGGATAACCGGGCCTGTCTCAATGCCGCGAGCCGCGAGGGTCCGAGAGATGTGCGATTGAAACCGCAGTGGGTTGAGAATCGTAGCGAGCCGACGACCGGCGAAAGCCGATAGCGGCACAACGTCGAACTCAGCCAGCGCGTCACCCTCATGTACGGCGACGACGACCGGCGCCGAATAAAGCCTTAGGACATCCAATCCTGGGATATCCAGCGGCAGGCTTGAAAATCCCAACTCAGCACGTCCGCTGCGTACTTCCTGGGCGACGGTCGAAGACAGAAAATGTCCAACATGTGTCTCATGCGGAAGCTCCGCATTTTTCAGCTCTGCCAAGGCCGCCGGGATCAAACCGTTGCCGATTGCGGCGGTTGTAGCGATCTGAAGAATCCGTCCCTTGCCGGCGGCGATCATCTTGGCTCGCGCTGCGAGCTCAGTGAATGACATCAGCAGGCGGCGCGCCTCCTCCTCGAAGGCAACACCCTCTTCAGACAACTGCACTCGTCGACCGATGCGATGCAGCAATTCGAAGCCAAGCTCGGCCTCGAGATCTTGAATGGTGCGTGTCACCGCAGGCTGGGACCGCCCGAGCATGTCAGCCGCCTTGGTGATGCTGCCGCTGGCAGCAACCGCAAGGAAGGTCTGAAGATCCCGGGTTTCCATGCTCTTCCTACATGCATAATCCGTATGATTGACATCGTCTCATTCCTTTTTGATATATGTCAAGTGGCTTTCATTGCGGTTTGGCCATTTGCCGGCTCAGAGCCGAATCCCGATCGGAAACGGCCGATGACGGCAGACGCGGCCCCAACTTGCGGAACCACCTAATGAAAAATTGAAACCGACCGACAGCAAAGGCGAACCATAAAGCCCGCAAAAGGAGGAAGATTATGCGCGTGAGTATTCTTGGCGCCGGAGCAATCGCTTATGGCCTTGCCGCCTATTTGGCAGAGTCGGGACATTGGCCAACGCTTTGGTCGCCATCGGGACAGCGCACCAAGACGTTAGCTGCTGGGGAATTGTTGAGAGCGACGGGGGATATCGAGGCGGCGGTACCGGTGCGCATTGCCAAGGATTGTAGAGATGCCGTCGCCAACGCGGACGCGGTGGTGATCGCGCTCCCGGCCTACGGCCACAAGATGGTGATGGATGCCGCCGTCCCCCATCTGATTGACGGAATCCCAGTCATTATCTCTTCGCATAGTTCCTTTGCGGCGCTGTATCTCTCCAGGCGGTTGGCCGAGCGCAAGGTCAGGTTGCCGATCGTTGTTTGGGGTACAACGCTATTGACCGGTCGCCAACTGGGACCCACCGAAGTCCTGGTCACGACCATTCGCCAGAAGCTTGACGTTGCAACGGTGCCTTTAAGCTCCCAGGAAGAAGGATACGAGCTTTGCACGACCTTGTTCGGCGATCGTTTCGTCAAGCGCGACGGCATGCTTGCGATCGCGCTTAGCAACCTCAATCCGCAAAACCATCTAGGGATTGCTCTTCTCAATCTGACACGTATGGAAAAAGCCGAGCAATGGAGCCAGGGGGGAAACGTCACCCCTGCCGTTGGCCGCTTTATCGAGGCTCTGGATGCCGAAAGGTTGGCCATCGCTGCCCATTTCGGTATCGCCGTTCGTACCGTCAAAGAGCATTTTTCACTGTCGTTCCATGTTCCGATGGGAACTGTTTCGGAGATGAACCAGGAGATGGACCGCCAAGGCCGCGGTGGCTTTGGTCCGGCAACCATCGAAAGTCGCTATATTCTCGAGGATGTTCCGTTCGGGCTGCTGCCGACCGTATTGTTGGGGAAGATCACCGGGAATCCGGCGATACTCCATGATTCAGGAGTTTCAATATTGTCGGCGGCTTATGGTCGCGATCTCAAGGCAGATAACGATATTCTTCCTGCTCTCGGGATCGAGGGGTTGTCAGACGTAGGCCTCGCGGACCTTTCGCGTGAGGGGTTCTAACTGGTTCACTTCGGAATACAGCATAAGCCAGCTCATCGGTGAACTACGGCGGTCCTGCCGCAAGCTGGTAGGTTCCCGTCGTGTCGGAAAATGCTGCATTCGCACTGTCTAGAGCACGTCCGGCTTAATCCGGATCATATCCTGCGGCCCTGAAGTAGTTTTCGCACTCGGCGGGGGAGAATAGCTCAACGAGCGAACCGACAGCGT
>NZ_LPWA01000184.1 GCF_001510895.1 Mesorhizobium loti
TCAACCCCGGCGCCCGACGAGGGTTGTCAAAACGTACCGCAACGGTGACCAGAGCGCCGCCTCAGGCCCTCGAAAGCTCACCGCCGTGCATCAAGCGGGCTAGGAGGCTATTTCTTATGTCGGTACCAAATCCACCGAGTTTCATATCGGCGTGCGAAGTGCTCCTGCGGCCGCAATGCCCAGGTTAGGAAGGCGGCCTTATTGAGGCCTGGACTGTGTGGCTCAGCGGATAGGCCGGTTAATCGTGACGGCGGGAACAGCTTGCGCTGCGGCGCTTCTGATGAAATCACGTCTGTTAGGCATCGGGCGCTCCCTCGTTTTTTCTGGCGGCTACCATCCAAGGAAAACGAAGAGTCTGGGAAGGCAAGAACTATTATGCGGCGTCTCGCATCATTTTGCGGGCATGAGATTTGGCCCCGAAGCTATTATGTCGTAATGCACTGGCCGGGCTTGCTCTAGCCGAAGTTGGCGGATTGAAAGAAGCGAGACTGGCGGTGATATAAAGCTTTGCGATCAGGATAATTGTGAATTTGTGTCCATGTAACGGGTTGAACGAAGTCGCTAACGCGGCATTTGGCGGATCGGTTTGCGGGTGACGGCATCGACAAGCGGGTGACGGTTCACACGCTCAGGCACTCCTTCGCCACGCATCTTCTGGGAGAACGGCACCGATAAGCTAACTTATAGACGAGGACAAAACGGGGACCAGGTCACCTCGCCAGGCGCTGCCCATGACTGAAGCGCAAGGTGCAGGAAGCCGGTCAGGTCTTCGTTCTGTTTTGGACTAGGCGTATCGTGCCCATAAGCAGGAATGAGATGGCAACCATGACGGTGGAGACGACTGCGACGACCGGGGTGAGATTGTAGTCGATGTCCTCGAACAGCTTCCTGGTTATCGTCTTGCCCTCAACGCCGGAGATGAAAAAAGCGACGGTTGCCTCATCGAACGAAGTTACGAAGGTGAAAACCGCGCCGGTGATCACGCCAGGGGTGATCTGTGGCATGACGATCTCGAAGAAGGCGCGGCCGCGCCCGGCCCCGCAAATAAGGGCAGCCATTTCGAGGATGGGATCAAAGCGCTGCAGTGAAGCCGAGACGACAATAACTACATAGGGAACGGTCAGCATGGTATGCGCCAATAGAAAGCCGAAGAACTTTCCTGTCAGGCCAAGCGGCGCGAAGAATAGATAAAGCGCGATCGCGATAATGATGTGGGGAACGATCAGGGGACCGAGGGCTAACCCGAAAACAAGCGATTTTCCCGGCAGGTCACCTCGGACTAGGGCGACAGCAGCGAGAGTTCCGATGATCGTCGCTGAAATCATGGTGAACAAGGCGATGCGGAGGCTGAAAAGCGTCGCTGCGATCCAGTCGGGGTCAGTGAAGAACTGTTCGTACCAGCGCAGCGTAAGCCCCGAGGGCGGGAACTCTATGAACGGGGCACTTCCGAACGAGATCGGTATGACGATCATCGTGGGCAGAACCAGGAAGAACAGGATGAGCCCAATAACAGCGCCTCCGGCGAGTTTGCCAAGCACGAGGGTAAGAAACGGGCGCGTCTGGCTCGAGGCGATCGTCTCAGACATTAGCGAATCCTCTCGAGGTGGCTAGGACCCTGCGGAACATGAACGTGAGCACCAAGGTAACCACAAGAAGTACCGTCGCCAGCGCGCCGGCAAACGGCCAGTTGAGTAAGACCGTCGTCTGTTGTCCGATCAATGTCGCCATCATCATGGTCTGAGGGCCCCCCACCAAGGCTGGCGTAACGTAGAAACCGAGGGCAAGGATGAAGGTCATAAGCGTGCCGGCGAAGACGCCGGGCAGACTCAGCGGCAGGATCACTTTGAAAAAGGTGGTCAAGACGCTGGCGCCGAGGTTCGCGGCGGCCTGCGGCAGTTCCTTTGGAATGGTCCGTAGGGCGCCGTAGATCGGCAGGACCATGAACGGAAGCATGACATGTGTCATGGCGACTATCACCGAGCCTTCGGTATAGATCATCCTGAGCGGTTCTTCGATGATGCCGGTCCGAATGAGGATGTCGTTAAGGACGCCCCTTCGCTGCAACAGAATGATCCAGGCATATGAACGCACAAGAACCGAGGTCCATAACGGGACCAGGACGCAGGCCGCAATCCAGAGGCTCAGCTTGCCGCCCGCCCGCGCCATTGCAAAGGCAACCGGATATCCAAGGACGAAGGCACTGATCGTCGTCGCCAATGCGATCCAGAGCGTACGTAGCAGAACCTTCAGATAAAGCGGTTCGGTGAACATTCGGATGTAGTTGTCGAGGGCGAAGCCTGGCTTGAACAAGCTGCCAACCAACATGCGGCCAACCGGGTATAGAAAGCTAAAGAATAAAAGCAGAAGGAGGGGCAGCAGCACCACAGAAGTCAAGAGCGGGGGATACCTCCCGCCGGTTCCGGTGACTGAGAGCCGCCCAAAACGTGGTGCGGTGGCGGGACTGATGGGAGAAACATGCCGACTGCTCATCGGCGACCCCCCTTACCTGAAAACAGATGAATGGCATCGGCGTCGAACTGGATGTCGACCGCATCGCCGCGTGAGAATGTCGACAGGTCCCGGCTTGTCGGCGCCTGAATACGCAGAGGCGGGCCGGTGCGTCCTTCGATGTCGACTAGTAGAATCTGGTGCGTGCCGAGATAGATCGATGTGTTGACGGTTCCGGCGAGGGCGTTAGGGCCGCCCAAGCCACGCGCGGCAAGGGAGATGTTTTCTGGCCGGATGGCAGCCTGCAGCGACAGTCCGGGACAAACCTCCAGGGGATGTCCATTGACAGACCGGGTCACATTAAGCACCGAGGCTTCGGTGACTCTGATCTGGTGACCGACCTTCTCGGATCCGACATATTCGACCGGCAAGAAGTTCATCTTGCCGATAAAATCCGCCACGAACGGAGAGGCTGGCTGGCTGTAGAGACTGGCGGGGCTGCCGATCTGGGCAATTTGACCCTCGCTCATGACCGCGATCCGGTCGGACATGCTCAAGGCTTCCTCCTGGTCGTGGGTCACGTAGATGACGGTAACGCCAAGACGCTGCTGAAGTGTCTTGATCTCAATCTGCAGCTGTTCGCGAAGTTTCTTGTCGAGCGCGCTGAGGGGCTCGTCCATCAGGAGCACGGGGGGCTCGAAGACCAGCGCCCGAGCGAGGGCAACACGTTGCTGCTGTCCCCCAGACAATTGGGTGGGCATCCGGCTGCCGTAGGCGTCGAGTTGGACCATGGCGAGAGCTTCGCCGACCCGGCGCGTGATCTGCGCGCGATCGATCTTGCGCATACGCAACGGGAAGGCGACGTTGTCTTTCACTGACATGTGGGGGAAAAGGGCATATTTCTGGAAGACCATGCCCACATTGCGCCTGTTGGGAGCAACATACGTCACATCGGTCGCGCGACCTCGATGAGACCCGCGGTCGGCAGCTCAAGACCGGCTATCATCATCAAAAGGGTCGTTTTGCCGGAACCCGAAGGACCTAGAAGTGAGAGAAATTCCCCCGCCCTCACATCGACAGAAACACCTTCGACCGCGGTGACCGATCCGAAGCGTTTTACGATTTCACAGACCGTAACCCGTTCACCCTTCATTGTGTTCCCACTCTAGTTTGTTGCTTAAACTCACATGGGGCTGACGTCCGCCAAGGTTCACGCCGATCCCGATCCGGACAGTCTCTGCCGCTTATGCGGTTATGTTAGACACAGAGAAGTCCACAAGCCGGTGCTGTTATGATCTGAACGGTTATGACCGGAATGTATTGGTCGGTGCCCAAATTGCAGTGCGGAGGTAAGTGTCGGGCTGCGCGATGGCGAGATCATCGGCGGAGTTGTCCATCGTGGGTTCGCGCTCCAATTGATCTATTTCGCGATCAAGCAGGCCGTCCCTTTCGGCCCTGCGTCTCGTATTGCTTCGAGTCGTTGTAGGTCTCTTTCATGATGGCCATCGGCGTGAGGCAGGAGATCGACCAACAGCTGTGCCAGACCGCCATCCCTGCCTCCTGCTTTGACATGGTAGGAACCCCACGGGCGTTGTCGTCGCAGCAAAGAAAGCCAGCTTTGGCGAGTAGCCGGATGTGTCGTACGACGCGATCGCGACGCAGATCCAGAATGTCTGCCAGATCGGAGACTGTTAGAGCCGCGTGCGCGCAAAGGCCTAAGATTCGAAGACGGTCCAAATGTGCGGCCGTCCGCAGGCGACTGACCAGTGTCATCATTGTTCAGCATCAAGCCACATTGAAATACCAGAGACCCCGTTTTACTAAATTTGTCGTTTCTTGACGTCCTCCGCAGAGGATGTATCTTTCAAAGCACGTTATGTCGTTGTATGTCTCGCGAGTCTGACACTCTCCGCAGGCGGAAGGATCGAAATTAGTTATAGTCACTCGAATACTATTTGACATCTCGCGATGATTTAGAACAACCATGACGAACGCTCTTCATAGCGTCGTTTTTAAGCTTGAATTGCGGGCAGTGCGGCGATCCAGAATAGCAAGGATCAACGAGTTTTAGGCTCCTGACGATCTCAGACGTTGAGACAAGCCTACCATCCACAGCGATTTGGAGTTGCTAAGAGTCTATGAATTTCTTTGAAGAAACTGTTGCGATGTATGGCCGCCGAGATGCAGCTCAAAATGGACCAAGCCGCATGGTTTCAAGCCATGGAGCGGCATGGTGGGTATTGGAGGATGCCAGGACATCCTCGCCTCGAAGCGCATAGGTCGTCCGAAACCCAGCTGGCGGCATCGACAGCGTGACCGTGGAAGACGTGCTTGATAAGATTAAGGCCAGCAACAGCACCGTAAGTGTCCGGTCATGCTTTCAATTACCCACAAGTTCGGCGGCCAAGCTCAAGCCGAGCCCGATATCGGTCAGGCGCGTCAGCCCTCGCTACATGACGATGTAGCCGGGCGGCGGGTCGCGCGTGCGGTTGAGATAGCCGCCGAGCCTGGCGATTTTGTTGGTGTAGAACGCCAAGCCCCGCGGCGATCCCTGATTTGACAGCGTGTCGGGTATGAGCCGGTCGAGGATTTTGACCTCGAGTGACGTGAGCGCCAATTCGGGCGGTGCTTCGGGCGCAGCGCGGCTGCTCATGGTGACCCAGAAGACGCGCCAGCTCAGGATGCAGAACACGGCCAGCAGATTTACCAACCGTTCCGCTGTGCGGAGTTTGACCTCTTCGGCGCGGCATCCCGACTTCATGATCTTGTGGAAGACTTCGATCTTCCAGCGCAGGGCGTACCAGGAGAGCTTTTCGATCGCCTGCTCAGCGGAGCGAACCGGCAGGTTTGTGACCAGTCGCCATTCCACTCGATCGCGATCTGTTGGTTGGTCGCGTTCACGGGCGTGAATGTAGGTCAGCGTGAGCGGCGGATATCGCTTTTGCTTTCCGATTGGGGGCAGGACGTGAATTGCTCGGAACTTGACGTCCAATGTCACGGTGACGGCGTCGCCTTTGTCGTTGCAAATCTCGACCACATGAGCAGCGCAGGGCGGCTCGTTGGCCATCACCGCCGCGACCGTGTGGTCGCCGGCGCCAGCGAGGCGATCGGTCTGGACGCGCACCAGGAAGCTCGTCCTGAGCTCCGAGGCGAGGCAGAAGAGCTCGTAAATGTCGCTCTCTCGATCGCCAATATGGACACAGCGCCCGGGCTCGCCGATCAAGGCGCCGGATTGGCGAAGGTTTTCCAGCCAGCGATAGCTTTCCTTTGTCTCGATCGGCACCCGGGTCGGGTTGATCTTGCGCTTGAGTGCGGCCGTGCCCCTGAACTTGTCGCGGGTCCAGAACTTCACCGCCCGCTCGAGTTCTATTTTTCGTATGGTTGGGAGCTCAAGCGCCTGCGTAGCGGTGCGCTCGAAATGTTATGTGGCGGAAGATTCCCGATTGGACAGGCCAGGCTGGGGCCAGGACGGCTCCGCCGCATAATCTCGCCCGACACATAAGAAGGGATCAGTGGCCAGCACGTTCTGGACCCCCTGGGCGGCCAAGCCATCCATCCCTTTGCGCATATCGTACGGCTGCGTCGCCAGATAGATCCGCACCCGACCCCGGCGCGATCATGCCGCCGCCTCTAGAGCCGACAGCACCCGCCGCAGCGCTGCCTCGCTGACCTCGGCGTCCACCCGCACTCGCATACCGCCGATCAAGACGATCGATCGCACCGTGTTCCGCCCCACCCATCCTGGTTGGTGCGGCAGCCGGCACGCTGCTGATGACCTCGACCGGGATCAACTCCAGCGGCGAAGCCGCCGACGCCGGCGGGCCAATCCGCCGGCGCCACGTGAACAACAGATTCGCATTGATGTCATGCCGCCGCGCCACCAGTGACACCGACGCCCCAGGCTCATAGCTCTCGGCCACCAGCCCTGCTTCTCTTCGAGAGCGTATGACTTGCGCCGGCGGGCGCGCGCCATCTGGCGACGAGAATGTTGGCCTGCCACTTCATCGGTCGCGATCGTGTCCATTAACCCCCGCTCGTGGACACTACCTTCAGCGTCCAGAGCCCGATCCCTATCCGATCCGAACGCCGCCAGGTGATCAAGTTGAGAGGCGCCGGCGGTGGTCACGTGAGGAAAAAGCGCACCTTGTCGTGGCGTCGCTTGAGCAGGTATATCGGCGAGTTCGCGGCCGACCCGCGCCTTCAAATGGGCGAGCAATGGTCGCTCGTCGCCGGGTCACGTTCCTTTGACTTACACCGGTCGTGGCACAGCGACTCGTAGCCGAACATGCCTCGGCTGAACGGAATGCCGTGACGCGATTGACGTGACTGATCCGCTCGTTGGTCATGCCGTCGACGGCGGCATGATGCGGCATCGATGCCGGATCAACGCAAGTGCCCGGTAGCGACCGCCTTCCTTTCCACCCGCGGCATAGTCATAGGGCTGCTCGTAGGATTACCCAGGACTTCCGACCTTCGCCCTTCACCCTACAAGGCGGCTCTCACCGGAGGGAAACGATCAGACAGCGAGGCTAACACCTACGCTAGACATTGCCCACGTCGAACGAACCCAAACGATTTCTTCGCTCCAATCTCGGAGAGGTCCTCGTTGCGACGGATATGTGAAAATGATACACACATTATATGAAGCTGCCACCCATGCAAGCGCTCCGGTCATTCGAGGTAGTTGCACGTCTGTCTAGCGTCACTCGGGCCGCTGAAGAGCTTTGCGTCACACATTCAGCCGTTAGCCACCAAATTAGAAAGCTTGAGGAGTGGCTTGGTATATCGCTCGTTGAACGCATCGGTAGAGGAATTCGCCTCACTGAAGCGGGTGAACGCTACAAGACTAGCATCTGTGGTGCGTTCGAAAGGATAAATGCTGAGACGCAGTTGCTCAGGCGTGACGCAGCCCCCGCAATGGTGCGCGTCTCGTGCCTCCCGATGTTTGCTGTAGCCTGGTTGATGCCCCGAATGTATGACTTTTGGGCAAAGTTTCCTGACGTGCATGTCGCAATCCAATACGACAGGTCATCCATTGCTTTGGACCCACTATCGGTCGATGTCGCCATCCGGCATGGAAATCCTGGCGAGTTTCCAGATTTCATAGCAGCGCCGCTGCTAGAGGGTTCCGCCGTGCCCGTTGCTTCTCCCGATTACCTGCAACGGATGAACTATAGAAGTCCTGCTGACTTCTCGAGGCTGAACTTGTTGCACGACCAAGACAAGAAGTATTGGGGTCTGTGGTTCACCAAGGCCCTGGATGACATCCGAATCACCCCCTGTCGGGCCGGCTTAGGTCGAGTCTTTTCTGATGGGAATCTAACGTTGGCAGCCTGTTTGGCCGGCGAAGGTGTCGCCCTATTGCCGAAAAGTGTAATATTATCACAGCTGCGGGCAAAGACACTCGTGCCATTATCAATAACCGCAATTGAAGAAGAAATCTCTTATATTCTTCTGACCCCAAAGCGCCGTTCGATATCACAGAGCGCGCTTTGTTTTGCTCATTGGATTCAATCTCTTCCAGGGACCACAAAAATTGGAGTACCATGGACCTAGCCTGAATATCTAAGTGCGCCCAGATGACGCGTATCACCAGTGGAGGAAGGTTCCACGCAGATGGTTGTCGATAGGTCTGGTAGCTGACGAGCGTGTTGGTCGGGCAACTGGCCGGGTCGAAGCCACGTGACGAAGGCCGCCTTGGGCTGTGCGCGATCCAGCGGGCCGTAATGTGAGTAAAGCCTGAGTGGGCCTCGAAAGTGAAGTTGCGGATGCCGACCTGGCTGAGATTCGGGGAAGGCAGCATGAGCGGGGAAGCAATCGACCTAGCCCGCTTGATGCACGGCGGTGAGCTTTCGAGGGCCTGAGGCGGCGCTCTGGTCACCGTTGCGGTACGTTTTGACAACCCTCGTCGGGCGCCGGG
>NZ_LPWA01000185.1 GCF_001510895.1 Mesorhizobium loti
AGCAAGCAAGATCGTATGCGGGGTGGGGTCGAGGCGGAAGAGTCTTTCGACCCCACCCCGCTCGCTCCGCGGATCGACCTCCACAAGGGGGAGGTGGGCGCCTACCCCCGCTGCAACAGCTTCTCCAATTCTCCCGCATCCGTAACCGCCGGCAGGCACACCTGCCCGCTGCAGAACCAGGCGCCTGGCTTGTCCGTCGGCGGCAGCACGCCGCCCGGCAAGAGCGGTCGATTCGCTTCCGTACCGGTCGCCACGACAATATCGACCCGGCGCGGGTCGGGATTTCGATTCACAACCGGAACGAGGCTTGGAGACTCTGGGTTGTCGATAATGACGAGCTTCAGCGGCTCGAGCGCCAGCGCGCAGGCGTTGACGATGCCGGCCTGGCCATAGGTCTGCTGCGCGGCGCGGCCCATGGCGTGCTCGGCGGTCGTCCAGGCTTTTTCCCAGAGATCGGGATCGCCGGTGAGCGAGGAGAGTCGCACCAGCGCCTCGACGATCTGGCTGGTGGCTGACGGGATCGCCTCGTCGACGTCGCCGCGAATGCGGATCGGAACATCGCCGCTGTCGGATGCCGTCAGATAGTAGCCGGTCCTTTCGCTGTCCTGATGCCAGCGGTCGAGCTCACCGACGAACTGCCGGGCATGGTCCGAATAAGCCGCATCACCGGTCGCCTCGAACAGCGCGATCGCCGCGTTGGTCATGGCGGCATAGTCGCTCGACAAGGCGGGAAAAAGTTTCTTCGCACCGAGCATCGAATGCGGCAGGCGCCCGTCTTCGCCAGCGGTGACGATATGGGCGAAAGCCTTTGCCGCGGCGCCAACCCATTCGGGCCTTGCGAGCGAGCGGCCGGCCTCCGCAAGGGCGGCGATCATCAACCCGTTCCAATCGGTGAGGACCTTGCCGTCGCGGCCCGGCCTGATCCGCTTTTCGCGCACTGACAGCAGTTTTGCTTTCAACGGTGCGAGCTGGGCGTAATCGGCGATGCCTTGCCTTTGCCGCGCCTCGCTCTGGCGAATGATCGGCTTGCCTTCCCAGCCATGCGGAGCGGCAAGCTCGAAATCCTGGAAGAACACGGCCGCATCGCTGCCAAGCCCGGCTTCGATCTCTTCCCTGCTCCAGGTGTAAAAAAGCCCCTCCTCGCCCTCGCTGTCGGCATCGAGGCTGGCGGCGAAGGCGCCGCCATCGACCCGCATCTCGCGCAGCAGCCAGGCAACGGTTTCCTCGATTCGTATCCGGAACAAGTCATTGCCCGTCGCGGCAAAGGTCCAGTTGCACAGGCGGATGAGCTGGGCGTTGTCGTAGAGCATTTTCTCGAAATGCGGCACCAGCCATTCGGCGTCGGTCGAGTAGCGGCTGAGGCCGCCGCCGACATGATCGTAAATGCCGCCGGCGAGCATTTTTTCCAGGCTGATCAGCACCGCGTCGCGGTGTTCGGTCTGGCCGTCGCGCAGCCAGGATAGCCACAGGCTGTGCATGAACGGCGCGTTGGGGAATTTCGGCGCGCCGCGCAAACCGCCGAGGTCACGATCGATCATGCCGTCGATGCGGTTGCTGAGATCGGCAAGCGTGCCGCGGTCGAGCACCGCCTTGCCTTTTGCGCCGGCAAGCCGCTGCTCGACATGGGTCGTCAGGCCATCCGCGCTCTCGGCGAGGCTTTGCTGTTTTTCCCGCCAGGCCTTGTCGACCGCTTCCAGCACCTGGACGAAGCCCGGCCGCCCATAGCGGGCTTCGCGCGGAAAATAGGTGCCGCCCCAGAAGGGCTTGCCGTCCGGCGTGAGAAACACGGTCAGCGGCCAGCCGCCCTGCTCGCCCATGGCATGGAGCGCCGCCATATAGATCTGGTCGATATCGGGCCGCTCCTCGCGATCGACCTTGATATTGACGAAGAGCCGGTTCATGACGGCGGCGACGGCCTCGTTCTCGAAGCTTTCATGCGCCATGACATGGCACCAGTGGCAGGCAGCGTAGCCGATGGAGAGCAGGATCGGTCGTTTCAGCTCCTTCGCTTCGGCAAGGGCTGCCGGCGACCAGGCCCGCCAATGCACGGGATTGTCGCTGTGCTGCTGCAGATAGGGGCTGGCCTCTTCGGCAAGCAGGTTTCGCACGGGCAAGGTCACGATGGGCAGCTCGGCTCGATGGGTTTGAGTAAAGGCTAGGGCGCTTCAACAGGTCCGGCAAATGGTTTCCAAAGATTCAATCGTAGCGCTTTCGAGCGGCCGCCTGCCGGCCGGCATTGCGGTCATCCGCATTTCCGGCCCGCAGACTCGATTCGTGGTCGAAACAATCGCGGGCACCGTTAAGGATCGATTCACCACGTTGCGGAAGCTCAAGACCGCTGACGGCACGGTCATCGACCACGGCCTTGTCCTGTTCTTCCCCGGCCCCGGAAGCTTCACCGGCGAGGACGTTGCCGAATTCCATGTCCATGGCAGCCGTGCGGTGGCGGCGAAAATGCTGGAGACGATCACCGGCTTCGACGGCGTCAGGCATGCCGAGCCGGGTGAGTTCACGCGGCGCGCCTTTCTCAATGGCAAATTGGACCTTACCGAGACCGAGGCGCTGGCCGATCTCATCAATGCCGAGACGGAAGCGCAGCGCCGCTTTGCCCTGCGCAACGCCGAAGGCGCGCAGAGCGAGCTTTATTCGAGCTGGCGCCGCCGGTTGATCCATGCCCGGGCCATGATCGAGGCGGAAATCGACTTCGCCGACGAAGAGGATGTGCCGGGTTCCGTTTCGGAGATGGTCTGGTCCGATGTTGCGGCGATGATCAGCGAGATCGGACGGCATGTCGAAGGGTTCAAAGCCGCGGAGATCATTCGCGACGGTTTTGAGGTCGTCATCCTCGGGGCGCCGAATGCCGGCAAGTCCAGCCTGTTCAACGCGCTGGCCCGGCGCGAGGCGGCGATCGTCACGGACGAGCCGGGCACGACCCGCGATCTGCTCGAAGTGGTGCTGGATCTCAAGGGGATGCGGGTGCGGATAGTCGACACGGCGGGCCTGCGCGAAGCCACCGGTAAGGTCGAGACGATCGGCATCGAAAGGGCGCGCGCCAAGGCTGGCGGCGCCGACCTGGTTTTGCTGCTGGAGGATATGATCGATCCGCAGTCTGTGGGCGAGGTCCCGACGGGTGTGCCATTGCTGAAGATCGGCACGAAGGCCGACCTTCAGAGCGAACACAGAGGGGCCTACGATATGGTCATCTCCTCCAAGGACGGTTCCGGACTTTCCTGGCTGCTGGAAGAGATCGCCCGCCGCGCCGCCGCGGCAATCGGCGACGCCGGCGATGTGCTGCCGTCCAGGCTGCGCCATGTCGAACTGCTGAAGGAAGCGAGGGGCTTTCTCGCGGCGGCTGCGTCGGGGCAGAGCCAGGAGTTGCGCGCCGAGGAACTGCGCTTGGCGGCCGATCGCCTGGGCCGGATCGTTGGTGCGGTCGATGTCGAGGACATGCTCGATGTCATCTTCTCGCAGTTCTGCATCGGTAAATGATTCACGTGAAACGCTGGATCGAACCTGATTCACGTGAAACGCCCGCAGGATGTGTAGGACAAATGTTTCACGTGAAACGAGTCCGGCCTTCGTCCTTGACAGCGCGAGGGAGTGGGGACATGTGTCGGTCGATCTCTGAAACCGGATTCTCGATATGACCAATCACTATGATGTGGTGGTGGTGGGCGGCGGCCATGCCGGCTGCGAGGCGGCCAGTGCGGCCGCGCGCGCCGGCGCCAGGACCGCGCTGGTGACGCTGCGTTTCGACACGATCGGCGTCATGTCCTGCAACCCGGCCATCGGCGGTCTGGGCAAGGGACATCTCGTGCGCGAGATCGACGCCATGGACGGACTGATGGGCCGCGTCGCCGACGCCGCCGGCATCCAGTTCCGCCTGCTCAACCGCCGCAAGGGCCCGGCTGTGCGGGGACCGCGTACGCAGGCCGACCGCAAGCTCTATCGCCTCGCCATGCAGGCCGCGATCGGCGGGCAGGTCAATCTCGACGTGGTCGAGGGCGAAGTTCTGGACCTGGAGATTGAGGACGGGCGGGTTGCGGCCGTGCTGGTTTCGGGCGACCGCCGCCTCGCTTGCGGCGCCGTGGTGCTGACCACGGGCACCTTCCTGCGCGGCCTGATCCATATCGGCGAAAAGAAGATCGTCGCCGGTCGCATGAACGAGCAGGCAAGCCACGGGCTTTCCGCGACGATGGCTCGTGCCGGTTTCAAGCTCGGGCGGCTCAAGACCGGGACGCCCCCTCGCCTCGACGGCCGCACCATCGACTGGGCGTCGTTGGAAAGCCAGGCGGCGGACGAGGATCCGGTGCCGTTCTCGCTGATGACCGACAGCATCGCGAACCCGCAGATCCATTGCGGCATCACACGCACCATGCCGGCGACGCATGAGTTGATCCGCCTCAATCTGATGCGTTCGGCGATGTATTCCGGCTCGATCGAAGGCGTCGGTCCGCGTTACTGCCCGTCGATCGAAGACAAGATCGTCAAGTTCGGCGACCGCGAAGGCCACCAGATTTTTCTTGAGCCGGAAGGCTCGACGACGACACCGTCTATCCGAACGGCATCTCGACCTCGCTGCCGGAAGACGTGCAGCTCGATATCCTGAAGACGATCCCCGGTCTGGAAAAGGCGGCGATGCTGCAGCCGGGCTACGCGATCGAATACGACCATGTCGACCCGCGCGAGCTCAAGACGACGCTGGAGACGAAGCGGGTCGCCGGCCTGTTCCTGGCCGGGCAGATCAACGGCACCACCGGTTATGAAGAGGCCGGCGCGCAAGGCCTGCTTGCCGGCATCAACGCCGCGCGCAAGGCGGCTGCAAGCGAGCCGGTCGTGCTCAGCCGCACCGAAGCGTATATCGGCGTGATGGTCGACGACCTCACCAGCCGCGGCATCGCCGAGCCCTACCGTATGTTCACGTCACGGGCCGAGTTCCGGCTTTCGCTGCGCGCCGACAATGCCGACGAACGGCTGACGCCTCTGGCCGATCGGCTCGGGATTGCCTCGCCAGAACGCCTGCAGCGCTTCGGTGAGATTGCCAGCAAGCTCGATCATGCCCGCGCATTGGCAAAGTCGATCACCTTCACGCCGAATGAAGCGGCGCGGCATGGGCTGGAGATCAACAAGGACGGCGTGCGCCGCTCGGCCTATGAGCTGCTTGCGCACCCGGGCGTCGACATGGCTTGGCTGACCGGCGTCGAATCCCGCTTCGGCGCACTCGACGCCAAGACGGCGGAGCGGCTTGAGACGGAAGCGAAATATTCCGTCTATCTCGAACGGCAGCAGGCCGACGTCGCGCAGATCAGGCATGAAGAGTCGCGCCTTATTCCTGAGGGCATCGACTTCTCCGATGTGCCGGGCCTCTCCAACGAGTTGAAGCAGAAGATGAAGACACGCCGGCCGCGCTCGATTGCGGACGCGCAGCGCATGGAAGGGATGACGCCGGCAGCGCTTGCCGTCATTGTCGCCCATGTCCGCAATGCCGAACTCGTTGCGCGAAGGTCGGTGGCGTGAGCGCCTGGGAAGACCTGCAGAAAGCGGCGGGTCCGGTTTCACGTGAAACATTTGAACGCCTGCAGGCCTTCGAGCAGCTGTTCCTGAAATGGAACCGCAGCATCAATCTGGCGGCGTCGTCGACGCTGGACGACGTCTGGCGACGCCACATCCTGGACAGCGCCCAGCTCGCCCGAATCGCGCCCACCGCGATACGCTGGGTCGACCTAGGCTCAGGCGGCGGTTTTCCCGGACTGGTGCTGGGGTTCCTGCTCGCCGAGCGTCCGGATGCCTCGATCGATCTCATCGAAAGCAACCGCAAGAAAGCGTCGTTCCTGCAATCGGTCATCGGCCAGTTCGGCCTGCCGGCGCGGGTCCTGGCGCGGCGGATCGACGACAGCTATCCGCTTGTTTCCACACCGGAAATCGTGACGGCGCGAGCATTGGCCGCGCTACCGGACCTGCTTGATCTGTCCGCGCCCTGGCTGACCAAAGGGGCGCGCGCGCTTTTCCACAAAGGCCGGGATTACCGGGCCGAAGTGGAAGAAAGCGCTCACCGCTGGGTCTTCGATCTGGTAGAACATCCAAGCATGACCGACCCTCACGGCATCATCCTGGAAATCACCGATCTGTGCCCGGCGACCCGCAATGAATTACTGGCATAAACCCATGAAAACTGGACCGCGTATCATCACCGTTGCCAACCAGAAGGGCGGCGTCGGCAAGACCACCACGGCCATCAACCTGGCTACGGCGCTGGCCGCGATCGGCGAGCGCGTGCTGATCGTCGACCTCGATCCGCAGGGCAATGCCAGCACCGGTCTCGGCATCGACCGCAAGGATCGCACCGTCTCGTCCTATGACGTGCTGACCGGCGAGCTCGAGCTGGAAGCGGCCGCGGTGCCGACCGCGGTGCCGGGCTTGTCCATCGTCCCTTCGACGCTCGACCTGCTCGGTATCGAGATGGAGATCGCCTCGGCGCCGGATCGGGTGCTGCGCCTGCGCAACGCACTGCGCGCCGCAGCCGAGCGTTCGGCGCCTTTCGGCTATGTGCTGATCGACTGCCCGCCGTCGCTCAACCTTTTGACGTTGAATTCCATGGCGGCAGCGATTCGGTTCTGGTCCCGCTGCAATGCGAGTTTTTCGCGCTCGAAGGTCTCAGCCAGTTGCTCGAAACTGTCGAGCAGGTGCGGGGCACGATCAACCCGGATCTCACCATCCAGGGCATTGTGCTGACCATGTATGACGGCCGCAACAACCTCGCCAACCAGGTGGTGCAGGACGTGCGCACCCATATGGGCGACAAGGTCTATGAGACCATCATCCCACGCAATGTGCGCGTCTCCGAAGCGCCCTCCTACGGCAAGCCGGCGATCCTCTACGATCTCAAATGCTCCGGCAGCCAGGCCTATTTGCAGCTCGCTTCCGAAGTGATCCGCCGCGAGCGCAAGCTGCGCGCGGCCTGAGCCGCGCGGCCAAGCCGAATTCCCTTAACGAATAGCCAATTCGATTCCGAAACGATCTGGACAGAATAATGAGCGAAGACCAATCAAGAAAAAGACTGGGCCGAGGCTTGGCTGCGCTGATCGGCGAGATCGACCGTCCGGCGGCGCCGGAAAAGCCGAGCGCGGTCGCGGCGGACGGCAAGGTGCCGATCGAGTTCGTCAGCCCGAATCCGAAGAACCCGCGCCGGCATTTCGGCGACGCCGAGCTCACCGATCTCGCCCAGTCGATCCGCGAACACGGCGTGGTGCAGCCGGTGGTGGCGCGGCCATCGCCGTCGCAGCCCGGCCGCTACGAAATCATCGCCGGCGAACGGCGCTGGCGGGCGGCACAGCGCGCCGGCCTGACCGAGATTCCGCTGATCGTGCGCGACGTCAACGACCGCACGGCGCTGGAGTTGGCGATCATCGAGAACGTGCAGCGCGCCGACCTCAACCCGGTCGAGGAGGCGCAAGGCTATCAGCAGCTGATCGACGAGCATGGCTACACGCACGCCGATCTCGGCCAGGTGATCGGCAAGAGCCGCAGCCATGTCGCCAACACGCTGCGGCTGCTGAAGCTGCCCAATGTCATCCATGACATGCTGGTTCACGGCGATCTGTCGGCCGGTCATGCCCGCACGCTGGTCACCGCCGAGGATCCTGCCGGCCTCGCCAAGCGCATCGTCAAGGAAGGGCTTTCGGTGCGTCAGGCCGAGGCGCTGGCGCAGATGCCGGCCGGACCGACGCCGACCAAGGTAAAGTCCGCGGCGAGCGCGCCGGAAAAGGATCCCGACACGCTGGCGCTGGAAAAGCTGATGACCAATACGATCGGCATGATCGTGACCATCGAGCACAAGGCGAAGGGCGGTTCGATCCGCATCGATTACCGGACGCTGGAGCAGCTCGACGAGCTCTGCCGGCGGTTGAAGGACGAGCGATAGGGCGTTGAGGCGCAACGGTATTTATCCGGCTAATGATCTTTTCATTTGAGGTTGGATACACCTGATATATTGGTGATAGATCAGAGAGGGCCGGCCGCTAAGCCGGCCTTTTTCGTTGGCGGCGGCGATTGGCGAAAGAGCCGAAGCTTGAAATCTCCCCCCTTGAGGGGGAGATGGCCGGCAGGCCAGAAGGGGTCGCCTCGCACAGAGCGCCAACCTCCATCTGCCGCGCCGCGCCCAGTAGAACCGACTCTGTCGCC